>NZ_JBIRRX010000001.1:1062815-1609121 GCF_044333915.1 Embleya sp. NPDC020886
CGCGCGGCCGGCCGGCCGGGGGGGGGGGGGGGGGGGGGGGGGGGGGGGGGGGGCGGGGGGGGGGGTTGGGGGGGGGGGGGGGGGGGGGGGGGGCCGGGCGCCCCCCCCCCCCCCCCGGCCGCATTTTCATGACGAAATCCCGGGACGCGTCGGCGAGACGCGTGTGGTACCGCATCGTCGGACCCGAGCCGGCTGAACGAGGAGCAACGGGGCATGGGTCGACTGGGCAACATCTGGCCGCGCCGCGGATCGGGGGCGCCGGCCGGCGACGGCACCACCCCGGATCCCGCCGCAGCGCCGGCGGCGGACGGGGCCGGCGCACCCGCGGTGCCCGCGTCGACGCCGGATCCGGCGGGTGTCGACTCGACGGCGCCGGCCAACCCGGGGGTCGCACCGGGGAGTTCGACCGAGCCGGTGCCGGTGCCGGCCCAGGTGGGGCCGGCCGATCCCGATGCGGCCGACGCGTCGCCGCGGCCGGACGTGGTCGGCGCCGGGGACGACGTCGTGGGCGCGGGTGCGGACGCGGGCACGGTCCTCCCGACGCAGGCCGACGGCAAGGCGCCCGCCACGGCGCCTGTTTCGACCCTCGCACCGCCTTCCTCCCCGGCCCCCGCCCCGGTCCGGCCGTGGACCGGCGTCGGCTCGCGGTTCGGCGAACCGGGCCAACCGCTGCGGCGTTCCTCGCCGTTCTACATCGGCTTCATCGGCGGACTCGGGCTGATCACCGCGTGGTTCCTGGCCCAGGCGGTGATGGGCATTCAGCACGTGCTGATCATCATCCTGATCTCGTTCTTCCTGGCCGCGGGCCTGAACCCGTTCGTGGAGCGGCTGGAGCGTCGCGGCATGGCCCGCCGCTGGGCGGTGTGCACGGTCGCCTTCGGCTTCGTGCTCGTGACCGCCGGGTTCGTCACCGCGATCGCACAACCGCTGGTCGATCAGACGTCGAGCCTGATCAACTCCATCCCGGACAGCCTCACCGAACTGCGCAACAACGAGCGGTTCCGCAAGCTGGACGAGAAGTACGACCTGGTCACCCGGGCCAAGGACTGGGCCGCCAACGCCAATACCGCGCAGAACGTGGCGGGCGGCCTGTGGGGCTTCGGCAAGATGGTGCTGACCTCGGTGTTCGACACGCTCACCGTGATCGTGCTGACGCTGTACTTCCTGGGCGCGCTGCCCAGCATCAAGAACCACCTGTACAACCTGTTCCCGAGGTCGCGTCGGGCCCGGGTGCGGCTGCTCGGCGACGAGATCCTGTCCGGGATCGGCGGCTACGTGAACGGCGCGCTGATCGTGGCCACTTGCGCGGGGTTGTCCTCGTTCATCTTCCTGATGATCCTGGGCAACGACTACGCGCTGCCGCTGGCCCTGGTGATCGCCTTCACCGACCTGATCCCGATGATCGGCGCCACCATCGGCGCCGCGGTGGTGTCGATCGTGGTCTTCTTCGACTCCCCCGGCAAGGCACTCACCTGCGTGATCTTCTTCCTGGCCTACCAGCAGTTCGAGAACTACCTGATCTATCCGCGGGTGATGAACCGTGCGGTGAACGTACCGCCGGCGATCACGGTGATCGCGGCGTTGGTCGGTGGCGCGCTGCTGGGGGTGACCGGGGCGCTGCTCGCGATTCCGATCGCGGCCGCCGTACTGCTCATACTTCGCGAAGTGGTCACCCCGCGTCAGGATCAAGCCTGAGGTTGTCAATCGTCCCTCGGGATGATGTGTGTGACTTCCCTCGCCCCTGTGGGCGGTTTCGCGCCCGTCGCGCGGCTGCCGTCGGCAGCGGCATTCCGGGCCTAAGCTCGAAACCTCGGTACTCGAGTCCCGGTACCCCGGTACCCTCGTCGGCTCATACGCCGAAACCGTCCTGCAAACCACCCTGGGAGTGCGGCAACAGATGATCGAAGCGAGAGGGCTCACCAAACGCTACGGAACCAAGCTGGCGGTGGATCAGCTTTCCTTCCAGGTGCGTCCGGGCTCGGTGACCGGCTTCCTCGGCCCCAACGGCGCCGGTAAATCGACCACCATGCGGATGATCCTCGGGTTGGACGCGCCCACCGGCGGCAACGTCACGGTCAACGGTCGCCCGTACAACCATGTCCAGGCCCCGCTGCGGGAGATGGGCGCGCTGCTGGACGCCAAGGCGATGCACGGCGGCCGGACCGCGTACAACCACCTGCTGTGCCTGGCGCAGAGCAACGGCATCCCCAACCGCCGGGTGGACGAGGTGCTCGGGATGGTCGGCCTGACCCAGGTCGCCAAGAAGCGGGCGGGCGGCTTCTCGCTCGGCATGGGCCAGCGGCTGGGCATCGCCTCGGCGCTGTTGGGCGACCCCGGCATCCTGATGTTCGACGAGCCGGTCAACGGGCTCGACCCCGAGGGCATCCTGTGGATCCGCAACCTGATGAAGCAGCTCGCTTCCGAGGGTCGCACCGTCTTCGTCTCCAGCCACCTGATGAGCGAGATGGAGGTGACCGCCGACCACCTGATCGTGATCGGTCAGGGGCGGATGATCGCCGACACCTCGATGCGCGACTTCATCGAGACCAACTCGCAGTCGTTCACGGTGGTGCGCTCGCCGCAGGTGGACAAGCTCAACACGCTGCTCCAGGGCAAGGGCGCGACGATCACCCCCGACCAGGCGGTGGCGGGCGCGTTCCGCGTGCACGAGTTGCCGCCCGCGGCGATCGGTGACCTGGCCGCCGAGCACGGCATCGCGCTGCACGAACTCTCGCCGCGATTCGACTCGCTCGAAGAGGTCTACATGCGGATGACCCAGCACAGCGTGGAGTACCGCGCCGGGCTGCCGGGCGGTCCGCCGCCCGGCTGGGGGCCGCCCGGGATGGCGCCGCCGCCCGGCTACCCGCAGCAGGGGGGTCCGCAGTTCGCCGGTCCGCCGCCCGGTTACCCGCAGCAGGGCGCGCCCGGCGCGCCGTGGGGAGCCCCCGTCGGGGCACCGGGCACCGGCGCCCCGACCCTGTCCAAGCCGCAGTCCAACGGAAGCGAGGGCTGAGCGATGGCACAGAACACTCCGCCCCCCATGCCGCAGAACCAGCCGCACATGATGCCGCCGGCGCAGATGGCTCCCCCGCAGCAGACGCTCCCGCAGCAGGGTGGGCAGTTCGTGCCGCCCGCGCAGCAGGCGCCCTACCCGCCGGTGCACCAGATGCAGCTCGGCGGTCAGGTCGGTGGCGGCAACGCGGGCTTCGGCCGGGTGCTGCTGTCCGAGTGGACCAAGATCCGCACGGTCCGCTCGACCATCTGGACGCTGGTCGTGATGGTGGTGCTGATCCTGGGTCTGGGTGTGCTGCTCGCCGGCACGGTCAAGCCGGACACCGACGACGACTACGTGAGCGTCTCGCTGATCGGTGTGATCGTCGCGCAGCTCGCCGCCGCGACGCTGGGTGTGCTGACCATCTCCGCCGAGTACACGACGGGCATGATCCGCACGACCTTGACCGCGTACCCGCGCCGGCTCCAGGTGTTGGTGGCCAAGGGCGTGGTCTTCGCGGGCCTGATGTTCGCGGTCGGTGTGGTCACCATGGGTCTGACCGCGATGATCGGCAAGTCGATGCTGACCTCCCGGATCGGCGACTCCACCGCCGATGTCGACCTGCTCCGCAGTGTCGTCGGCGGTTCGCTCTACCTGGCCGTGATCGGGCTGTTCGGGCTCGGCCTGGGCGTGTTGTTGCGGCACTCGGCGGGCGCGATCACCGCGCTGATGGGCGCCATCCTGCTGCCGATGATCATCGGCCCGTTCCTGCCGCAGTCGGTCGGCGAGAAGGTCATGCAGTACTCGCCGATGTTCGCGCTGGGCAAGCTGATCGGCGGTGGCGGCGACGACGGCGGACCGGGCCCGTGGCCCTCGCTGTTGCTGATCGCGACGTACGCGACGGTCGTGCTGATCGCGGGCGGGATTCGGCTGCGTTCGCGCGACGTGTGAGCCGGCCGGTTCCGCGGTTGGGCCCGATCGGCCGACCGTCCGCCGGGGCAATCGGCTGACCATTCGTCAAAAATGTTGGTCCGTATACCGAAAAGGTCTCGCTCGACAGTCGTCGAGCGAGACCTTTCGGCCGTTTTGGGGGCGACTCGCACAGTCGTCGAAAGCACATCGAAAGATGGTCCGACGATATGCTCACGTCTCATGTATGGGCAGGGGGATCCAGGAACACCCAACGCAGCGGACGCGGCACCTGTGCGCGTTCCCGCTCCCGTTCACCAGAGCCGGCGCTCGGGGGGCGGAGTGGCTGCGGGGCTCGGTTCCGCGGCGGCCGTCTTCGCGTTGGCGGGGATCGCGACCGCCGTCGTCCTGCTGGGCGATTCGGACACCGTATGGCAGTCGGTACTCGCCGGCACGCTGCTCACCACCGCCGTCGCGCTGTCCTCGATCGCCGCGTGGTTGCGCCATCGGGTCTCCGAGCGGCGGATCGCCCGACTGCGTGAGCTGACCGTGCGTCAGGCCGCGGAAAGCGCCCGGCTGGAGGCCGAACGCGCCCGTCTGGAGACGGAACACGACGAGTTGTTGCGCGGACGCGCCGCGCTCGCCGACGAGGAGACCCTGATGCGCGGCCGGGTCCACGACGTGTTCGTGAACCTGTCGATGCGCACGCTGACCCTGGTCGAGCGGCAGCTCGACCTGATCGAGAAGCTCGAACACGGCGAGGACGAACCCCAGCGGCTCCAGGACCTGTTCCGGCTCGACCACCTCGCCACCCGGATGCGACGCAACAGCGAGAACCTGCTCGTGCTCGCCGACGCGGACGAGCGGCGCGGGCGACGCCCACCGATCCCGCTCCTGGACGTGGTGCGCGCCGGTGTCTCCGAGATCGAGCGCTACGAGCGCATCGACGTCGGCCACGTACCGCGCGCCGAGGTGCTCGGTCGTGCCGCCGACGACGTCGGCCACCTGCTCGCCGAGCTCCTGGAGAACGCCGCCGCGTACTCGGCGCCCGAGTCCCGGGTGGAGATCGGCGGCTGGACGCTGGAGAACGGCGAGGTCGTGTTGTCGGTGGACGACAACGGGATCGGCGTACCGGCGGACCGGCTCACCGAATTGAACTCGCAGATCGAACGGGACAGCACCGAGGAGGAGGCCGCCGGCGGCGGTGGCGGCCTGGGCGTGTTCGTGGTCGGCCGACTGGCTCGCCGACACGGCATCCGGGTGCAGTTGCGCCCGCGCCCGCAGGGCGGCCTGAGCGCGGTCGTGGTGATCCCGGCGACGGCCTTCAACGGTCAGGGCCCCTCGCCCGCCGAGTTCTCCGCCGAGCGCGATCGGGAACAGGAGCGCGAGCGGGACCGGATGGCCATCCCGGGCGTGGCCCCCGGCGCCCGGGCCATCCCGCCCGGCGCGGCCCGACTGGCGTTGCCGGCGGCCCGGCCGGTCGAGGCCGGTGCGCCGCCCGCCGTCGCGGTCGATCCGCCGACGCGGGCCGGGGCCGCCGCGCCGCGCGGTCCGGTGGTGCCGCGCGAGGACGCCGCACCGCCCGCCCGGACGCCCAAGGGGCTGCCCAAGCGCACACCGGCCGCCAACCCCGCGCCGACGCCGGAGGAGGCGACGGCCAAACTGACCGCCCCGGGCGCGCTGTTCGCGGCCGGCGAGGCGGTCGAGGCCGGGACGGCAGCGGTCGACGGGGCCACGGCTTCGGCGAAGCCGGCCGCCGTGGTCGCGCCGCCCGCCCGGCGCGGTGCCGCGGTGTCGAAGTCGGCCAAGGCCGTTCCTGCTCCCGCTCCCACGAAGCCGGACTCGGCCGCCGGTGGGGACGGCACGGGGCCCGCCGTCTCCGCGGTCGGCCGCACCCGACGCGGGTTGCCCAAGCGCCTCGTGGCGGGCGACAACAGCGGTGCGATGCGCGTCGTACCCGCCGCGGACGCGTCCCGGGACACCGGCACGCTCTCCGCCGACGAACTGCGCAAGCGGCTGACCGGCTTCCAGGAGGGTCTGGAGGCGGCTCGCCGGGAGGGCGAGGCGACCGACCCGGTCGTGTCGTCCGACGAAGAACCCACCTTCCCGCCGCCCGCGCGGGAGGAGACAGGAGGTGGAGACCGGTGACCGGGTCGAATGGCACCACGGCACGCGACGTCGACTGGCTGGTGGCCGGCCTCGCCGGGGATGTCCCGGGGGTCCGCGAGGTCGTCCTGGTCTCCTCCGACGGCCTGATGCTGGCCAGCGCGCGCGGCCCGGACGCGGCCGCCGGCGCGGCGGACGCGGAAGAGCAACTCGGCGCGATCGTCAGCGGCCTGGTCGCCCTGGCCGAGGGCACCTCGCGCGTCCTCGACATGGGCGCGGTTCGCCAGGAGATCGTCACGATGGCCGAGGGCTACGTCGTGGCGATGTCCATCAGCGACGGCTCCTGCCTGGGCGTGCACGCGGGCGGAACCGCCGATCTGGGCGTGATCGCCTATCAGATGACCTCGTTCGTACGGCGCGCCGGCCACGTCCTGACACCGGCCCTGCGCGCACAGATGCACCAGGACCGTGGAGGTGGTCGCGTTGGCTCCTGACGACGGGTATTCCGATCACGACGCAGAGCGGGGGTACGCGACCCGGCCCGACACGGGCGGTCGTACCTCGCGGGTGCGTCCCTACACGCTGACCCGAGGCCGCACCCGGTACGGCCACGTGTTGCTGGTCGAGACGCTGGTCACCACGCTGGACTGCCCACAGGACGGCACCGGCGACATGCCGGAGGTCGCCCGGATCGTGCACCTGTGCCGGGGCGTTCGCTCGGTGGCCGAGGTGGCCGCGATCCTGCACATGCCACTCGGCGTGGTGCGGGTGTTGATCAGCGACCTGGCCTCGCAGGGCCGCATCAGTGTGTACCAGGCCGAGCACGAGGCCGGCCGACCCGATCGCGCGCTGCTGGAGAGGGTGCTCGGTGGACTACGCAAGATTTGATCTCGGCGGGCTCGGCGGACTCGGCGACGAGGTCCCGGCCATCCCGTTGCCCGCGGCGGGGGCCGGCGGTCGCCGGATCGGCGAGGGGCCGCCGATCACCTCGACGAAGATCGTCGTCGCGGGCGGCTTCGGCGTCGGCAAGACCACGCTCGTCGCGGCCGTCTCGGAAATCCCGCCGCTGACCACCGAATCGGTCATGACGGTGCTCAGCGAGGACGTCGACGACCTGTCCGGCCTGCCCGAGAAGCGCACCACCACGGTCGCCATGGACTTCGGCCGGATCACCCTGGAATCCGACCTGGTGCTCTACCTGTTCGGCACCCCGGGACAGAACCGCTTCTGGTTCATGTGGGACGACCTGGTGCGCGGCGCGGTGGGCGCGATCGTCCTGGTGGACACCCGGCGGCTGGAGGACAGCTTCCCCGCGGTGGACTACTTCGAGCGCTCCGGCATCCCGTTCGTGGTGGCGGTCAACCTCTTCGACGACGCACCGCGCTATCCGGAAGAGGACCTGCGCGACGCCCTGTCGATCGGTCCCCGTACTCCGATGACCGAATGCGACGCGCGAATCCGGGAGAGCGCGGTGGACGCGCTGGCCGAATTGGTCGTGCACGCGCTCGACTTCGCCCCCTAGGACGGCACCGGGGCGGGCGACCGGGGACTCCGACTCAGGCCGATCGGGTCGCCAGCCGGTAACGGTAGGTGCGCCACGGCCAGTTCGTGGTCACCCGCCCGTCCGCCCCCTTGTACCAGCTCGTACAGTCCGCCTCCAACGCCGTGCCGGCCAGCCCGGCGACCAGCGCCCGGTGCGCGGCCAGATACCGGTCCTCGCCCACCTCGTGCACCCGCCCGCCGCGCAACTTCCGGACCACATACGCCACCTGACTCTCGATCATGTAGACGATCGAGTTGTGTCCCAGGTTGGTGCCCGGCCCGTACAGCAGGAACAGGTTCGGAAAGCGCGGCACGTCGATGCCCAGGTGCGCCGCCGCCCCCTCCCGCCACACGTCGTGCAACCGCACCCCGTCGCGCCCGACGATCTCCATCGGCCGCAGGAACTCGGTGGCCAAGAAGCCCGTTCCGTGGATCAGCGTGTCCACGTCGTAGCCGCGCACGGCGGTCTGCGGCCCGCGCGCGGTCACCTCGGTGATCGGGTCGGTGACCAGCTCGACGTTGTCCCGGGTCAACGTCGGGTAGAAGTCCTGCGAGATCAGGATGCGCTTGCACCCGATCGGGAAGTCCGGCGTCAATCGCCTGCGCAGGTCCGGATCGGCGATCTGTGCGGCCAGGTGACGCCGGGCCGTCTTCTCCACCAACGTGCCCCTGCGATCGCCGCGCACCGCCCAGTAGACCGCGGTCTCGCCGCGCAGGTAGGTCGCCCCGCGCACGGCCAGGCGGGCCGGCGGCACCAGCCGGAACACCCGGCGGGCGGTGGGCCCGTAGGCCCGATCCGGCTTGGGCACCACCCAGTTCGCCGAGCGCTGGAACACGTACAGCTTCCGGACCCGTTCGGCGATCCGGGGCACGAACTGCACCGCACTGGGCCCGGTACCGATCACCGCGACGGTACGGTCGGTCAGGTCGTGATCGTGCCGCCACCGCGCGGAGTGGAACGCGGTGCCGGCGAACGTGTCCAGGCCAGGCACGTCCGGCAGCCGCGGCCGGTTGAGCTGCCCCACCGCCGAGACCACCGCACGGGCGCTCACCGACCCGCGCGAGGTCTCCAGGCGCCACACCGATTCGTCGGGATGCCAGCCGGCCGAGAATACCTCGGTGTCGAACCGGATCCGTCCGACGACGTCGAACCCCTCGGCACACTCGTGCAGATAACGCAGGATCTCGCGCTGCTCGGGGTACACCCGGGACCAGTCGGCGCGCTGCGCGAACGAGTAGGAGTAGAGCACCGACGGGATGTCGCAACCCGCGCCCGGATAGGTGTTGTCCCGCCAGACGCCACCGAGAGCGTCGGCCTTCTCGTACACGGTGAAGTCGTCGATGCCGGCCTGCCGGAGCCGAATCGCCATGCAGATCCCGGCGAATCCGGCTCCGATGATCGCGATCTCCGGCATCGTGAACCCCCTTGTGGTCAGGGCCAATACGGTCTGATCAGGTCGAAGGCGTTGGGCAGGCCGAGCCGGTAGCGCAGATCGTCCGCGCGCCGCCAACCGGCCAGTGCCGGCTCCTGGTAGAGCGTGAACACCGTCGCCGGGGCGGCGTTCGAACCGGCCGCGTGCAACACCGCGTTGGCCGCCATCCGTCCGCTTTCGTTGGCGCCTTCCATGGTGGCGAGGTTGATGGTGTTGCGTACATAGTCGCCGGCCAGGAACAGGTTGGGGATCCGGGTCGTCGCCTCCGGCCGGTCGTCCCACGAGCCGATCGTGTTCACCAGGAGCGGTTCGTCGTTGGCCACGCTCGGCAGGCCGGCGTCGGTGATCCCGGGGTCCAGGAACCACGAGTGGATCTGCGCGTCCGGCACCGACGTGGCACCGCCGTCCAGGTTGGCCCGCACCTGCGCGAGCACCTCGTCCACGATCTGCGCGGGCGTGCACTTGCGGGCGCTCACCCCGTAGAGGATGCCCGGGTCGTCCCAGTCGGACAGATCCAGCGACAGTATGTCGTGCACGCTGCCGTCGCCGTACCGTGCCGCGAAGTCACCGCGCCAGAACTGGGCCTGGCTGATCGAGGTGACCGCCCAGGGCGCGTCCATGTACGCGACGTGGCCGTGCGTGATCGGGGTCGGCCGGCGCAGATAGATCATCAGGCCGTTCATCCAGTCCGTGGTCAATCGGCGCAGTCGGCCCAACGCCGGGTCGACGGCCACCAGTTGCGGGGTCATCAGCGGCACGGCCCGCTCCACCGGCACCGCGAGCACGTACCAGTCCGCGTCGATCGTCCCGGCGGTGCCGCGCGGGTCGACCACTCGCGCGCCGGTGATCCGGCCGCCGGTCAGGTCGAGTCCGGTGATCGTCCAGCCGATCCTGAAATCCACGCCCAGGTCCACGAGTCGCGTGTGCCAGGGATCGATCCAGACCTCGTTGGTGGGCCCGGCCAGGACCCGGTCCGGAGCGCCGTCGGCACCTCGGCCGAGCATGGTCCACAGGAAGATCTCCACCATCATGGTGATCGTCCGGGTGCCGGCGACGTTCTCCTTGGCCGCGACCAGCGTCGAGGTGAACGCCTTGACCAGGATGTTCCGGTAGGCCGGCGACATGCGATCCATCCGCAGGTAGTCGGCGTAGGACATGTGCTCCCACTGGCCGTTGCGTCGCAGTTCGCCGCTGGTGAGGAAGACGATCATCTTCTCCGCCCAGAACGCGATCTCGTGCAGCGGCACCTGGGAGGCGACGCTCGCCATCGACATCAGCGCGTCGCGCAGCGCCTCCGGTGTGATGCTGCCGATCCCGCTCGGCAGGGTGAAGCGCAGGTCCGGCCGACCCGCCTGGGCGAAGATCGCGTTCGGCGCCGGGACGAGGTTGTCGAAGACGCCGTTGGCGTTGCCCTGGAAGGGAATTCGCCGCATCGTGTCGGGTACGTTCCGATAGAAGCCGGGGAAGAATCGGAAGCCGTGCTCACCGGGCAGATCGCGCCGACCGCCGGTGCCGGTGCCCGGGACGGGGATGCTCCGAGCCTTGCCCCCCGGCGACCTGCGCTCGTACACGGTGACCTGGAACCCGCGCTCGATCAACTCGTGCGCGACGGTGAGCCCGGCCATCCCCCCCGCCGAGCACCGCGACCCGACGCCCGGTGGCGCTCGGTGCCGCGCTCACGGCCCGGGCCGAGGCCGAAGCCACTCCGGCGGCCAATCCCAACGCACCCGCCGCCGCCACGAAGTCGCGTCGCGATGGTGCCGATCCGCTGATTCCGGCCGAACCCTGCACGTGCTCAGTCATGGGTGACTCCCGTAACCGACAACGGTGGCAACAGGTGCGAGGATCCGACTATCGCGTCACTTGGCGAATCCCGCAAGACATCCCCGGACGCCCTTCTTGTCCCCCGGTGATCCACTCACTACCGTCGAAAAGGCATCCCACATACGGCATATGGTCATCATCGGCCCCGCTGGAGGAACCCTCGTGAGCACTCCGGACGCCAACCCCACCCCGGATCTTCCCACCCGTGGTCCCGCTTCCGGATTCACTTCCGAGCCCACCCGGGCGGACCCGCCGCACGCTGCCACCGCCGGGTTCGGCAGGGACGCGGACGCCATCGTGGTCGGGGCGCGCTGCGCGGGGTCGGCGGCGGCGATCGCGATGGCGCGGGCCGGGCGTCGGGTGATCGCGCTCGACGCGGTGCGCTTCCCGTCCACGACCGTGTCCACCCACCTGCTGTTCGCGGGCGGCGTCGCGGAGTTGTCCCGGCTGGGTGCGCTGGATCGGGTCGAGGCCCTGGGAGCGCCGCACCACGACGACGCGTACATCGAGCTGCCGGACGGGCGTGCCCGAGGCACCTACAGCCCGGTCGACGGCATCGCGTACGGAATGTGTGTGCGCCGCTCCGGCCTGGACCAGGCCCTGGTGGACACCGCCCGCGCGGCCGGTGCCGAGGTACGCGAGGGCGCCCGCGTCACCGGCCTGGTGTGGTCCGGCGATCGGGTCACCGGTGTCCACGTCGAGGAGCGCGGCGCGGCCTCGTACACGCTCCGCGCCCCGCTGGTCGTCGGCGCCGACGGCCGCCGCTCGCTGATCGCCAGGGAGGTCGGCGCGGGCAAGCCGCACACCACCAACGTCAACCAACGCGCCTGCTACTACGCCTACTACGACGACCCGCGCACCGAATGGCGCGGCACCGCCGCGATGTGGCGCACCGGCCGCGAACTGGGCACCGCGTTCCCGTGCGACGGCGGCCTGACCCTGGTCCTGCTGATGCCGCCCCGGGAGCGCGCCGACGCCTTCCGCCCGGGCCTGGAGGGCGAGTACGACCGCACCCTCACCCTGCTGCCCGGCCTGGCCGACCGACTCGCCGGCTGCACCCGAACCACCAAGATCGTGCAGGCCACCGACCTGCCGTCGTACTTCCGCCACTCCACCGGCCCCGGCTGGGCGCTCGCCGGCGACGCCGGTCACTTCAAGGACCCGGTCACCGCGCAGGGCATCCGAGACGCCCTCCGCTTCGGTCGCCTGCTCGGCGAGGCGGTCGCCCCGGTACTCGACACCCCGACCCGCCTCGACGCGGCGACCGCGTCCTGGGAACACCGTCGAGACCACGAATGCCGCGAGACCTACCACTGGACCAACATCCTGGCCCGGTCCACCGCCGTATCGCCCCTCGAAGAGACCCTCATGCGCTCGATGGCCACCCGCCCGGAAGGCTCCCGCCCCCTCCTCGACGTCTACTCCCGAATCCGCAAACCCTCCGAACTCCTGACCCCGAGGGTGCTCGCCACCCTGCTGGCCCGCACCCTGACGCATCCGGGCGTGGACCGTACCGCCGTCCTGCGCACGGCCCTCACCGAGGCCCGCTCCCGACTCGCCACCCACCGATCCCTCCGCCGGCGATAGCGGCCATCGGCTCTGCGACGAACCGCGCGAACGGCCGGCCGACCGGTGTCAGAACAGCTTCAGCTTGTCGTCCTCGGTGCCGCGCAGCGCGTTGTAGTCCAGGGTCACGCAGGTGATGCCCCGGTCCACCGCGAGTACGCGGGCCTGGGGCTTGATCTCCTGGGCGGCGAAGACGCCCTTGACCGGGGCGATCAGCGTGTCGCGGTTGAGGAGTTCGAGGTAGCGGGTGAGTTGTTCGACGCCGTCGATCTCGCCGCGGCGCTTGATCTCGACCGCGACGGTGGTGCCGTCCGCGTCCCGGCACAGGATGTCCACCGGGCCGATCGGCGTCGGGTACTCGCGCCGGATCAGCGTCCAGCCGGCGCCGAGCGCGTCGAGCCGGTCGGCCAGCAGCTCCTGGAGGTGCGCCTCGACACCGTCCTTGACCAGACCGGGGTCGATGCCCAGCTCGTGCGACGTGTCGTGCAGCACTTCCTCGATCGTGATGATCAGCTTCTCGCCGGCCTTGTTGATCACCGTCCACACGCCGTCCCCCTCCTTGAGGGTGCACGGCGGACTCATCCAGTTCAGCGGCTTGTACGCGCGGTCGTCGGCGTGAATGGACACGCTTCCGTCCGACTTGACGAGGATGAGCCTGGGGGCGGACGGCAGGTGGGCGGTGAGTCGCCCGACGTAGTCCACGGAGCAACGGGCGATGACGAGACGCATACCCCGACGCTACCGCCTCCGGCCCACCTCCCCCGGCCATCCCACCCGAGCCCCCACGACACGTGTGACGCACCTCATGACGACCCTTGCCCCGGCCGATCCGATACCGCGTGCACGCGTCGGGCCGCAGGCCGTGTTCACCGACCGTTCGCTATGGAGCAACGTGTACCCGATGTCCTACGGTGAGTCAGGAGACGGTGCGGGTCGGGCGGATGGGCGTTCGGGCGTGTCGTGATCGACGCATGGGCGCCAACTGCCAGGTACGAGACACGACCCGAAGCGCCGGGCGGAACTTGCGTACGTCCCGGCCGGAAGGAGCACCCATGTCGCTCGATGTGCCTCCGAAGCTGTTGGAACAGGCCGAACACGGGGACGTGGACGAGGCCGAGTTCGTCGACTGTGTGCGCACCTCGCTGCCCTACGCGTGGAATCTCGTCTCCTCGTTGGTGACGCAACTCCAGGTGGACGGGGGTCCGTTCGCGGACAACCAGGTGCCGCCCGGCACCGAGGCCGAGCGCGGGCAACTGTTGCGCGCGTTGGCCTCGGACGCGATCCGGGGCTCGATGGAACGGCATTTCGGGGTCCGGCTCGCGTTCCAGAACTGCCACCGGGTCGCGGTCTTCCCGGTCGAGGGTCTGGACGCGGACCGGTACGCCAAGTTCACCTCGATCCGAGGCCAACTGCTCAACCAGTCACCGACCCTGCGCGACTGCTGACACCGAGCGCGACCCTTCGGCGGCGCGGGCGGGCCTGACGGCGTGCCCGCGCCTTCGCATCCGGGCGTCCGCGCCATCCGCGCCTCCGCGCCATCCGCGCGCCCGCACCGTCCAGGCATCCACACCGCCCCGCACACCCACACGCGTCCGGGCGGATCGCCCGCCCGCGCACACCCCTGAGCCCCTCCCTCCCCTCCCCCGCGAGGAGCAGCCCATGGGCATCACCCAGCCATTGCACCGATGGGCCCAACAAACCCCCACGCGCCGGGCCGTGATCGACGGCGACGCGGGCCGCACGTTCCACGAACTGCGCGAGCGGGTGGCCCGGTTCGCCGGCGCTCTGCACGGGCTCGGCGTCCGCGCGGACGACCGGGTCGCGATCCTGGCCCTGAACTCCGCCCGCTACCTGGAGTGCCTGAGCGCGATCCCCTGGGCCGGCGGCGTACTGAACCCGGTGAACATCCGCTGGAGCACGGCCGAGATCGCCTTCTCCCTGGACGACTCGCAGTCCCGCGTGCTGATCGTCGACGACGCGTTCGCGGCTCTGGTGCCCGCGTTGCGCGCCGCCTCGTCGAGCGTGCGCGAGGTCGTGCACCTGACCGACGCGCCCACCGGACCCGGGATGCACGACTACGAGGCACTGCTCGCCGCGGCCGAGCCGATCCCGGACGCCGATCGCGGCGGCGCCGACCCGGCCGGGATCTTCTACACCGGCGGGACCACCGGATTCCCCAAGGGCGTGATGCTCTCGCACGCCAACGTGCTCGCCTCCGCGATGGGCGGCCTGCTCGCCACCGCCCCCTACCGGGTCGCGCCGGACGCCCGTGTCCTGCACGCGGCCCCGCTGTTCCACATCGCCGGGTTCGGGGTGTGGCTGATGAACTCGATCGTCGGCACCCCACAGGCGGTCCTGCCGGCGTTCGACCCCGAGCAGGTCGCCGCGACCATCCAACGCGAACGGGTCACCGAGATCTTCCTGGCCCCGACCATGGTGCAAATGATGCTGGAGCACCCGAAGTTCGCCGGGTACGACCTGTCCACGCTGCGACTGCTCACCTACGGCGCGTCGCCGATCACCGCCACGCTGCTGGGCCGGGTGCTCGAAGCGCTGCCGGACACGGCCCTGATCCAGGCCTACGGCCAGACCGAACTATCCCCGCTGGCCACGCTGTTGTTGCCGCAGGACCATCTGGACGCGGACCCGGTGAAGCTGCGCTCGGCCGGCCGGCCGTGCCACCACGCGGAGGTACGGGTCGTCGGCCCGGACGAGCGGGAACTCGCGCGCGGCGAGGTCGGCGAGATCGTCTCGCGCGGGGACCACGTGATGCTGGGGTATTGGAATCGGCCGGAAGAGACCGGACAGGCGCTGCGCGGCGGCTGGATGCACACCGGCGACCTGGGCTTCATGGACGCCGAGGGCTATCTGACCGTGGTCGATCGGCTCAAGGACATGATCGTCACCGGCGCGGAGAACGTGTACAGCGCCGAGGTCGAGAACGCGGTCAACACCCACCCGGACGTGGCGGGCTGCGCCGTGATCGGCCTGCCCGACCCCGAGTGGGGCGAGCGGGTGCACGCCGTCGTGGTGCCGCATCCGGGCCGCGAACTGACGGCCGAGTCGCTCCGGGCCCACGTGAAGACGTTGATCGCCGGCTACAAGGCGCCCAGGAGCGTCGAGTTCGTCGAGGCACTGCCGCTGACCGCGGCCGGCAAGGTGCAGAAGTCGGTGTTGCGAGAGAGGACGAACCAGCCGTGACCACGACCGTGGAGACCTTCGCCTCGTTCGACCCGGCGACCGGCAAGGAGTTGGCCCGCTACCCGATCCACGACGCCGGGCAGGTGCGCGCGGCGGTGGACCGGGCCCGGGTCGGCGGCACCTGGTGGGCCGGCCTGGCGCCCGCCGAGCGGCGCCGCCGGATGCGCGCCTGGGCCGCCGAACTCGTGCGCACCCGCCACACGTTGGCCGCGCTGATCCACGACGAGACCGGCAAACCGCACGACGACGCGTTCCTGGAGCTGCTGTTGGGCCTGGAGCACATCGCCTGGGCGTCGCCGCACGCCGCCCGTGTGTTGCGCCGGCGTCGCCTGCCCAGTGGCCTGGCGATGGCCAACCACGCGGCGTACGTGGAGTATCGGCCGTTCGGTGTGGTCGGCGTGATCGGACCGTGGAACTACCCGGTGTTCACCCCGCTGGGCTCGATCGCCTACGCCCTCGCGGCGGGCAACACGGTGTTGTTCAAGCCGAGCGAACACACCTCGGGGGTGGGGGTGTTCCTGGCCGACGCGTTCGCCCGGGCCAATCCGGACGCGATGGCGGGCGTGTTCGAGGTGGTCACCGGCGGCGGCTCGACGGGTGCCGCGCTGTGCGGGGCCGGCGTGGACAAGCTGGCCTTCACCGGCTCGGGTGCCACCGGCACGCGGGTGATGACCGCGTGTGCGCGCACCCTCACGCCCGTGCTGATGGAGTGCGGCGGCAAGGACGCGCTGATCGTCGGCGCGGGCGCGAACGTCAAGGAAGCCGCCGAGGCGGCCCTGTGGGGTGCCCTCTCCAACGCCGGCCAGACCTGTGTGGGGATCGAACGGGTCTTCGTCGAGCGCTCGATCAGGGCCGAATTCCTGGACGAACTCCGCGCCGGGATCGCGGACTTGATCCCACCCGACGAACCCGGCGGCGGATACGGGCCGATGACCGTGCCGACCCAGATGGAGGTGGTGCGCCGGCACATCGACGAGGCGCTCGCCGGCGGCGCGACGGCGCTGGTGGGCGGGATCGGCGCGGTGCGACCGCCGTACATCGACCCGGTCGTGCTCGTGGACGCGCCGGACGACAGCGGGGTGGCCTGCGAGGAGACGTTCGGCCCGGTGATCGCGGTCCGCACGGTCGAGGACCTGGACGAGGCCGTGCGGTTGGCCAACGGCACCGGTTACGGCCTGGGCGCGGCGGTGTTCGCCCGGACCGGCCGCCTCGGCGTGCAGGTCGCCCGGCGGCTGCGGACCGGCATGGTGTCGGTGGACGCGGTGATCGCCTTCGCGAGCATCCCGGCGTTGCCGTTCGGCGGAGTCGGCGCGAGCGGTTTCGGCCGCATCCACGGCGCGGACGGGCTGCGCGAGTTCGCCCGGCCGCAGTCGATCACCCGGCGCTTGTTCCGGACACCGATCGAGCCCACGTCGTTCGCCCGCACCCGGGGCACCATGAAGCTGCTCGACCGCTACGTCGCCCTGCGCTTCGGACGACGAGCCTGAGTGCGGCGACCGGACCGACCCGTCCGACGCACACCCGACGGTCGAACGTACTCTCGACAAACCCACGGCCGGCGGGCACGATCGCGGCTTATGACGTTGACCCGGGGGATCGTGACGTACGCGGCCGTGGTGACCTTGAGCATCGAGGCGCTGGCGGCGAGCATCGGCTGTGGCGTGGTCGCGCCGATCGTGTTCCTGAATGTCCTGGCCGACCGGTACGGCGACCGACCCGAGGGCCGACAGGCCATCGCGGGCACCGTCGGTGTCACCTTCCTCGTCCTGCTCGCCCTGGTGATCACGATCTGGTCGATCTGGGCGGTGAGCAACCTGCGCGACCGGCTGCGCACCGGCTCGACCTCCCGGGTCGGCCTGATCGGCGCGGCCGGGATGCATGTGGCGGCTTCGGCGGTCGCGCTGCTCTTCCCGCTCGTGCTCGCGGCGACCCTGCCCATCCTGGCGCTGCTGCTCGCGGCGACGCTGGCGACCCGACCCCGGCGGCCGGCCGGTCGACGCATGGCCACGGGGCGGGACCAGGCGTCTACCGTCGCCGGGTGATCCGTCGTTGCCCGCGGCTGTTCCAGCACGGGCGATGCCAGTGCCGACGCTCTTCGACCCGGCCGTCCGCGGACCACGCGACCAGGTGCGGCACACCCGGCGGGATCTCGTGGTCGCACCCGGGGCAACGATAGGTCTTGGTCGCCGCCTGACCGCTGATCGGACGCACCAGCCACTCCCCGTCCGCCCCCGACTCGCGCTCCTCGAAGCCGAGGCTGGGGTCGCGGGGCTCGTCCCGGTCGACGATCCGGGAGCGGCTGGTGGGCTTGTTACGACGCGGCACACAAAAAGGGTACGGGTGCACGTGGTGCGTGCGCCCGTACCCCTCTCGTACTACTGCCCCCGACCGGTCCGCCCGCCTACCGCTTCGCGTAGTCCCGGAACCCGCGACCGGTCTTGCGGCCGAGGTAGCCCGCCGTGACCAGGTGCTCCAGCAGCGGCACCGGCGACCAGCCCGGCTCGCGGAACTCGGCGAACAGCACCTTCTGGATGGCCAGCGAGACGTCCAGCCCGACCACGTCGAGCAGTTCGAACGGGCCCATCGGGTAGCCGGCGCCCAGCTTGATCGCGGTGTCGATGTCCTCGGCCGTCGCGTAGTTGGCCTGGAGCATGCGCACCGCGTCGTTCAGGTACGGGAACAGCAGCGCGTTGACGATGAAGCCCGCGCGGTCGCCGCAGTCCACCGCGTGCTTGCGGGTCCGACGACAGACCTCGTGGATGGTGGCCACCACGTCGTCCGAGGTGGCGACCGTACGCACCACCTCGACCAGCTTCATCACCGGCGCCGGGTTGAAGAAGTGCATGCCGACCACGTCGCCGGGCCGCGAGGTGGCCACCGCGCAGTCGATCACCGGCAACGAGGAGGTGGTGGTGGCCAGGATCGCGCCGGGCTTGCAGATCTCGTCGAAGTTCTCGAACAGGGCCTGCTTGACCGACAGTTCCTCGACCACGGCCTCCACGACCAGGTCCGCGAAGGCCAGGTCGTCCAGCCGGGTCGAGCCGGTCACCCGGGCCAGCGCCTCGGCCTTGGCCTCCTCGGTCAGCCGGCCGCGCTGGATCTGCTTGTCCAGCGAGCGCACCAGCGCGGTGCGCACCCGCTCGACCTTCTCCTCGCTGCGCGCGACGTAGACCACGTCGTAGCCGGACTTGGCGAACACCTCGACGATGCCGGTGGCCATCGTCCCGGTGCCCACCACGCCCACCGCACGCACCTCGCGCGCCGTGCCGGCGACCGCCGCGGACTCGCCCGCCTCGGCCACCACGACCGGCGAGCCGGCCTGCTCGTAGGTGTAGAAGCCACGACCGCTCTTGCGCCCGAGCAGCCCCGCGGTACGCATCTGCTTGAGGATCGGCGCGGGCGCGTGCAGGCGATCGCGCGACTGGCGATACATCTGCTCCAGGATCTCGTACGCGGTGTCGATCCCGACCAGGTCGAGCACCGCGAGCGGACCCATCGGCAGACCGCAGCCGAAGCGCATCGCCGCGTCGATGTCCTCGCGCGTGGCGTACTTCTGCTCGTACATCGACGCCGCGTGGTTGAGGTACGCGAACAGCAGCCCGTTGGCGATGAACCCGGCCCGGTCGCCGGCCACCACCGGCGACTTGCCCAGCCGCTCGGCGAGCGCGACCACGTCGGCGAGCACCTCGGGTTCGGTGACCACCGTGCGGACCACCTCGACCAGCTTCATCACCGGCGCGGGGTTGAAGAAGTGCAGCCCCACCACGTGCGAGGAGCGCGCGGTGGACACCGACAGCTCGGTGACCGACAGTGAGGAGGTGTTGGTGGCCAGGATGGTGTCCGGACCACAGATCTTGTCGAGCCGAGCGAAGAGTTCCTGCTTCTGCTCGAGCTGCTCGGGTATCGCCTCCAGGACGAGGTCCGCCGCGGCCACCGAGTTCAGGTCGGTGCCCAGGGTGATGCGCTCGAAGATGTCTCGCTGCTGGTCCTCGGTCAGCTTCCCACGCGCCGCCGCGCGGGCGGTCGACTCGGCGATCCGGGCCCGGCCGCGCGCGATGGCCTCGTCGGAGACGTCCACGCCCACGACGGTGAGTCCCGCCCGGGCCAGGACCTCGACGATGCCGGCACCCATGGTGCCCAGGCCGACCACACCGACCGTGCTGATGTCACGGGTCATCTGCTGTGCTCCTCGCTGCTGAAATGGCGTCTCCCGAACGGGAGTACGCCTTGGTTACTGCGAAGTAGTACCGCGGGGTTCCAGGAGTATGGCAGCCCCTGTGAGACAGGCACAGGCCGGTGGGATGTGCCGTTCGCCTCGGTCCGTCCCGAATATCTGTTCGGGTGGATGATCGAGTGTTCCCGTCGACGATCGGGCGCGGGTGCCGTCCTGTCGATAGCCGCCCGGTCGGGAGGAAAACCATCAGTGGTGAAGGATTACCTCCGAGGTCCTTCGAGCGTTGTGTTGTCTGTGGCCGCAGGGCCGACGGGAACACGGACAAGGAGGACGCGATGAAGTTGGGCATCTTCCTGCTGGCGGCACAGTTCGACGCGGGCGATCACGGTGAGGTGCTCACCGGTGCCATGGACGCGGGAATCGCCGCGGAGGAGGCCGGGTTCGACGAGGCGTGGATCGCCGAACACCATTTCGTGCCGTATGGGTTGTGCCCGTCGGCGGTCACCTTCGCCTCCATGCTACTGGGGCGTACGCACCGAATCGGGGTGGGTACGGCCATCAGCGTGCTGTCCGACCAGCACCCGGTGGCGCTCGGTGAGCAGACCGCCCTGCTGGACCAGCTCTCCGGCGGCCGATTCACCCTGGGCGTCGGGCGCGGCGGGCCGTGGGTGGACCTGGAGGTCTTCGGCACCGGGCTGCGCCGGTACGACGAGGCATTCCCCGAATCACTGGACCTGCTGATGCGCTGGCTCACCCACCAGCGGGTGGGCGCCGAGGGCGAACACTTCGCGTTCCGCAAGGTGCCCGTGGTGCCGCGCCCGCGCACCTACCCGCACCCGCCGGTGATCGTCGCCTGCACCTCCCGCGAGAGCGCCTCGTTGGCCGCCCGACACGGCCTGCCGATGTTGCTGGGCATGCACGCCGACGACGCGGAGAAGGCCGCGATGGTCCGCACCTACGAATGCGCCGCGTCCGCGTGCGGCCGGGACCCCAACGCGGTCGAGCACGCCGCCGCGAGCGTCGCCTACGTCGCGGACACCTGCCGCGAGGCCACCGACACCCTGCGTCGCGCGATGCCCAGGTGGCTGCGCCGGGGCCTGTCCGCGCACGTGACCGCCGACGACCGGCAACGCCACATGCGCGACCCGGCCGAGTACACCGACTTCCTGTGCCGCATCCACCCCGTCGGCTCCCCCACCGACTGCGTCCGCCGCCTCACCCGCACCGCCGAACGCACCGGCATCAACCGTTTTCTCCTGTTCACCGAAGGCGCGGGAGCCCCGTCGATGACCCTGGAGAACGTGCACCGCTTCGGTAAGGAAGTACTCCCGGCCCTGCACTGACCCGGCCCATCCCCCGAGCCCACCACCGACCCGAACCACCGTCGTGTTCGTCTTCGCGTTCGGCGTGCCGTCCCCCGGCTGCCGCCGAACGTGGACCGGCCGTCCCGCGTGGCGTCGGCGATCCTCGATCGGCGTCGGGTTCCGGCCGCGGGGTTCGCCGCCGGCTCGGGGGCCGAGCCGGCTCAGGTGCCTCCGCCGTCCGCCGGGGCTTGGATCGGGGCCGAGGCGGAGGTGGTCGACGCGGGCGAGCTCGGCGGCGGTGCCGAGGTCGTCGCCGGTGCCGAGCTGTCGGTGTGAGACGGGGAGTTGGCCGGGCTCGACGAGCGCGGCGAGTTGGCCGGTGCCGAAGCGGTGGCCGAGCTCGACGACCGCGGCGTGCTGCCGGTCGTCGTCGTCGCGGCACCCGTCGAGCCGGGTTTGTGGCTGCCGGTCGGCGGAGCCGGCTTGTCCCGGTCGGACTTGGGTTCGGCCTCGACGCCTCGGTTGGGCGTGTTCGGGTCGTACGCCGCCGAGCCGGTGGAGCCCACCGGGCGGCGGCGGTCCTCCTTGTCCGGCGAGTCCGAACCCATCGCGACCACCGCGGCCAGGGTGACCACCAGGACCACGGCCGCGCCCGCCGTCATCAACACGCCGCGTCGGCCGATCCCGCCGCGCGTCACGCCGGCCGCGCCCTCGGTGGTCGCCGCCACCACCCGGTCGCCGCCGGCCAGGGCCAACACCCGGCGGTCCGCCGCGAGGCCGCGCTTGTCCGAGCCGACGTCGCGCATCCGGGTGGCCGCGACCGCCTCTTCGCGCGCGCCCCGCGGATCGCCCGTGCACAGCGCCAGGATGGCCAACTCGTGCCGGAACCAGGCGTGATCGGACGCCGCCGCGGCACCCGCGTCGCGCGCCGAGGACAGGCCCAGGTCGAGCACCTCGCCCCAGGCGTCCCAGCGGGCCGAGGCGCCGAACGCGGGCGCCGAGGCCCGGGCCAACGAACGCGCCGAACCGGCCTTGCCCAGCCGCTCGGACTCGCGCAGGCAGGCCAGGATCGTGTCCGCCTCACGGGCGATCTCGGCGGGAGTGACCGAGGGGTGCGAGACCCACCAGGTGAAGTGCTGTATCGCCGCGACCGCCCACGAGGACGGTCCGCGCACGATCGCCGCGATCGCCTCGGCGGTGCCCCCGGTGAGCCGATATCGGCCGAACTCGCATGTCGCCAGCCCGGCTTCGACCAGTTCGTCGGCGGCGCCCACCGCGTCCACCGCGCCGGTCAGGGCCGGCAGGTGTACCGGGTCCGGCAGTTCGCCGTCCAGGGCCGAGGCCAGTCGCAACACCTGCTGCGCCGACGCGGACACCAGCGGCACCAGGCGGGGTACGAACTGGCGCGGCTCGCCGGGCGAGGGCAGCTCGCCCGACCCGTCCGCCGCGCCGTCGTCGAGCAGCCCGTAGCCGGACCGCCCGCGCTCGCGCCGCGCGAGCAACGCGCCGGCCTGGACGAACCGCCCCGGATGGCCGCCGACCTGGAACCACAACGCCGAGGCCCAGGCGAGTTCCTCGTCGTCGAGTTCGCGCCCGGCGGCACGACGCAGCAGATCGAAGCACGCCTCCTGGGGAAGACCGCCCAGGGTGATCTCGTGCAGCGGCGAATCCCGGCGCACGATCGGATCCACCACCTCCGGACCGGCCACCAGGAACGCGCATTCCGGCGCCATCCGCAGGAGCTCGGACAGGTCGTCCTGACCCAGCGCCAGGTCGTCCACGACCACGAGCGCGGCCGGCTCGGCCAGGAGCCCGGCCAGTTGCTCGCGGGTGGGTCGATACGCCGGGCCGGCGAAGCACGCGTCGTGCAGTTGCTGCAACAGGTCGTCCAGGCCGCGGCGCCGCCCGTCGAGCAGGATCACCCCGTCCGGCGCGCCCGCGGGATCGAGCGCGGCGAGGTAGCGCAGCAGGGTGCTGCGTCCGCTCGACGACGGGCCGCCGATCCGGACCGACGTGCCGCGCTGCAACAGGCCGGTCAGCTCGGCGATCTCCACCCCCCGGCCCAGCGGCGGCAGGTCGGTCGCGGGCACCGAACCGGGCAGCCTGGACGGCCGCGGCGGCCGCGCTCCGGCGGACAGCGGCGCGACGTCGGTGCCGTCCACCCCGCCGAAGGTGAGGAGCAGGTCGCCGGCGACCAGTTGCAGCACCCCCGGCCCGGACTCGCCGACCCCGCTGCGATCGGCCGCCGGGTCCGACCATTCGTCGTCGAGCCGGATCGGCTCGCCCCGACCGATCCGAGGCTCGGACGAAGACGGAAACGAAGGCGCGGCAGGAGGCACGGACGACTCGGCGGCGGCCCCGGCCCAGTCCCCGAACTCCGGCGCGGACGGCTCGAACGCGGCCCCCGAGCCACCCGGCCCGCCCTGCGCCGACCCGGCCCCGGCCCTCGGACGCGGCCCGAACAACTCGTCCAGATAGGCGTCGTCACCCCAGGACTCGCCGAAGGAGTCCATCGCATCGCCGGCGGAATCCGTGCGCGCGTCGGCCGGGGTCCCGAGCGGATCGTCCTCGAAGCGCTTTTCCCCGTCTTCTTCCGGCCGTTCCCTGCCGACGCCGTTCATGCCACTCCCTGTGCTCCCCGTCGTGGTTCCTCGACGCGCCGGTGCGGCCGGGGACAAGTCCGGGCACTCGGGGGCGGAAACCGGTGATCAGTGTGCCGGGCGCGGCCGGCACACCGATACCCGGCGCCGGGTTCGTGACAAGATCGTTGAGCACCGACGCGTCGAGCAGCGGGGCGGCCGACCACGGGCTGCGCGCACCCCCGCCGCACCGCATCCCACCCTGCCACCTCCTGCCGTCGAGCGGACCGGGTCCGGGCCGACCTTCGCTCCCTCTTCACAACACAACGCGCGCGCCTTCGAGTGGTCACGGGACGATCCTGTCGAGCCGGTCCCGAGGGCACCCGGGCTTGTCGAAAAGTCGGTGTATACCCGCCGAGTCGCCCTATGGTGCACAAGTGACGCCACAACGGTCCGGCGCACAGGGGGAACAGGGGGACATACATGTCCGGTTCCATCATGTCCGGTTCCATACGATTGCGATGTACGGGACGGCGGGTGAGCCGGCACAGGACCCGACTCGCCTGCGCCGCCGCGCTGCTCGCCTCATTGGCACTGTCGATACCCTCGGCCGGCGCATCGCCGGCCTCATCCGCCGTCGTCTCCGACGCATCCGCGCGGCCGCCCGGTCCGGAGCTGTTCGGCTCGGCACCCAGCGCGCGTGCCGGCTCCGCACAGGCCGCCGCGGTGCCGCCGAAGTTCTCCGACGATTCGGTACTGACCGGCCTGAGCCAGCCGGTCGACGTGGCCTTCGCCAAGGACGGACGGGTCTTCGTCGCCGAGAAGTCCGGCGTCGTCAAGGTGTTCGACTCGCTCACCGATCCCACGCCCACGGTGTTCACCGATCTGCGGGCGAAGGTGCACAACTTCTGGGACCGCGGCCTGCTCGGCCTGGCCCTGGCCCCGAACTTCCCGACCGATCCGTCGGTCTACGTGATGTACGCGCACGACGCACGTCCCGGCGGTTCGGCCCCCTACTGGGGCACCGCCACCGGCCCGGACGACGGTTGTCCGGACCCGCCCGGCGCCCAGGCCAAGGGTTGTCTGATCACCGGCCGGGTCGCCAGGCTGACCGCGACCGGCAACACCGCGGGCCCGGAGCAGGTGCTGGTCGAGGGCTGGTGCCAGCAGTTCCCGTCGCACGCCACCGGCAGCCTCGCCTTCGGCCCGGACGGCTACCTCTACGCGTCCGCCGGGGACGGCGCCAGCTTCGACTGGGCGGACTACGGCCAAACCGCGGCGAGCGGCCCGATCCCGGGCAAGGATCCGATCCCGGCGAACCCGTGCGCCGACGGGAACAGTCCGGTCGGCACCGTACTGACCGCGCCGACCGCCGAGGGCGGCGCACTGCGGGCGCAGGACTTCCGGACCCCGGGTGACCCGTTCGCGCTCAACGGCAGCATCATCCGAATCGACCCGAACACCGGTGCGGGCGCGCCCGGCAACCCACTCGCGGGCAACGCCGACGCCAACGCCCGCCGTCTGGTGGCGGCCGGCCTGCGCAACCCGTTCCGGTTCGGCTTCCGGCCGGGCACGAACGAGCTGTGGGTGGGCGACGTCGGCTGGGGCACCTGGGAGGAGATCGATCGGCTCACCCCCTCCGGCGGCGCCGTGGCCAACTTCGGCTGGCCCTGCTACGAGGGCTCGGCCCGCCAGGGCGGCTACGAGTCGATCGGCCTGAACCTGTGCAACAACGTGTACGCCGACGGGCCCGGGGCGGTCAAGACGCCCTACTACGCCTACCAGCACAGCGCCGCGGTGGTCCCGGGCGACGGCTGCCCGACCGGCAACGGCTCGGCGATCTCCGGGGTGACCTTCTATACGGGGCAGCGCTACCCGGCCGCGTACCGCAACGCGATGTTCTTCGCCGACCACAGTCGGCGCTGCGTGTGGAGCATGCTGGCCGGTGCCGACGGGCTGCCGGACCCCGCCACCCGCCAACTGTTCGTGAGCAACGCGAACCCGGTCCAGTTGACCACCGGCCCCGAGGGCGACGTGTACTACGTCGGCTTCGAGGACGGCGCGATCCACCGGATCCGCTACACCGGCAGCGCGCCCAACGCGGTCGCCTCGGCCACCCCGACCACCGGCACCACGCCGCTGACCGTGGCGTTCACCGGCTCCGCCTCCACCGATCCGGATCCGGGCGAGACCCTCACCTACGCCTGGGACCTGGACGGTGACGGCGCGTTCGACGACTCGACCGCGGCGAACCCGTCGTACACCTACACCACTCCCGGCACCCGCACCGTCAGACTGCGCGTCACCGACCCGGTGGGCCTGACCGGCGTCTCCGCGCCGATCACCATCTCGGCGGGCAACGCACCGCCGACCCCGGTGATCGACACCCCGGCCGGCACGCTCACCTGGAAGGTCGGCGACCCGATCGCCTTCGGCGGACACGCCACCGACCCGCAGGACGGCGCCATCCCGGGCACCGGCCTGAACTGGCAGATCATCATGCATCACTGCACGACGCCCACCGACTGCCACGAGCACCAGATCACCGGCCAGGTCGGCGCCTCGGGCAGCTTCACGGCGGTCGACCACGAGTATCCGTCGTGGCTCGAACTACGGCTGACCGCCACCGACTCCGGCGGCCTGACCGGGACCACCAGCGTGCGCCTGAACCCGAAGACCGTGGACATCACGCTCGCGTCCGATCCGGCGGGCCTGACCCTGGGCCTGTTCTCCTCACAACGCCCGGCACCGTTCACCAGCACGGTGATCGTGGGCGGCACCTCCTCGATCGCCGCGCCGACGACCCAGGCCCTGAACGGCAAGAACTACGAATTCGTGTCCTGGTCGGACGGCGGCACCGCCGCGCACAACATCACCGCGCCCGCGACGCCGATCACGTTGACCGCCACCTATCGTGAGGTCGACGGCCCGACGCCCGGTCTGATGGCCCAGTACGGCTTCAACGCGTCGAGCGGCACGATCGTCACGGACGACGCCGGCCAGGGCAACAACGGCACCGTCACCGGCGGCACCTGGGTCACCGGCCATTCCGGCAACGCGCTCTCCTTCAACGGCACTTCGTCGATGGTGACGGTGCCGCACAGTGCCCGCCTGACACTCACCACCGGGATGACCCTGGAAGCCTGGGTCAAACCCTCGGCGATCACGAACTGGCGCAGCGTCCTGCTCAAGGAACGCGGAGGCGGCCTGTCCTACGCGCTGTACGCGAACGGCACCGCCGCACCCAACACGTCCATCAACACGACCGGCACCAACAACGACACCTACGCCGACGGCACCGCAGCCCTGGCCACCGGTGCCTGGGCACACCTGGCGGCCACCTACGACGGCACCACGCTGCGTCTGTACGTCAACGGCGTCCAGGTGCAGGCCACCGCCCACACCGGCCCGATCGTGGACCAGGGCGGCGCACTCCACATCGGCGGCAACACCGTCTGGGGTGAGTACTTCGGCGGCCTGATCGACGACGTCCGCATCTACAACCGCCCGCTGACCCCCACCGAGATCACCACCGACATGAACCGCCCGGTCCCGTAACCCAGCCAACCCTCGAACGCCGGCCGGGCGCACATCGCCCGTCCGGCGTTCGAGGACACCCCGGCCGGCCGTCCGCGTTCGAGGACGAGCCAGGCCGGGCGAAGCCTCAGCCCGAAGGCACCGCGGCCCCGGCCGCCAGGCCGTTCGCCGCCCGAATCACCTCGACGATCCGCCCCATGATGTCCGTGATCCCGAAGTCCTTCGGCGTAAAGACGGCAGCAACCCCCTGCGACCGCAACACCACTTCGTCGGCGGAGGGAATGATCCCCCCGACGATCACCGGCACATCACCGATCCCCGCGTCGCGCATGCGCGAGAGCACGTCCGGAATCAGCTCCAGATGCGACCCCGACAGGATGGACAGCCCCACGCAGTGCACGTCCTCCTCGACCGCCGCCGCCACGATCTGCTCCGGAGTGAGCCGAATCCCCTGGTAGACCACCTCGAAGCCGACATCGCGCGCCCGCACCGCGATCTGCTCGGCCCCGTTCGAGTGCCCGTCGAGCCCCGGCTTGCCGACCAACAGCCGCAACCGGCCGCCCAGTTCCTCGCCGGTCCGCCGTACGGCACCGCGCACCTCGGTGAGCCCAGCGCCGTCCTGCACGCCGACCACCCCGGACACCCCCGTCGGTGCCCGATACTCGCCGAACTCCTCGCGCAGCGCCTGCGACCACTCGCCCGTGGTCACCCCCGCCCGCACACACGCCAGCGTGGCCGGCATCAGGTTGACCGCCGAGGCGGCCTTCCACGACCGCGCGTCCTCGCGCAGCCGGGCCATCGCCGCGGTCACCGCCTCCGGGTCGCGGTCCGCGCGCCAGGACCGGATCCGCTCGACCGCCGAGCGCTCGGCGTCCGGATCGGCGCTCATGATCGCCGCGTCCAGGTCGGCGGTCAGCGGGTTCTCCTCGGTGGTCTCGAAGCGGTTCACCCCGACCACCACCTCGTCGCCCGCCTCGATCCGGGCCCGCCGGGCGGCGTGCGAGCCGACCAACTGCGACTTCATGTAGCCCGATTCGATCGCCGCGACCGCGCCGCCCATCGCCTGGACCCGGTCGATCTCCGCGCGCGCACCCGCCACCAACTCGGCGACCTTGGCCTCGATCACGTGTGAACCGTTGAAGATGTCGCCGTATTCGAGCAGGTCCGACTCGTAGGCCAAAACCTGCTGGATCCGCAACGACCACTGCTGGTCCCACGGCCGGGGCAGCCCCAGCGCCTCGTTCCAGGCGGGCAACTGCACCGCCCGCGCCCGGGCGTCCTTGGACAGCGTCACGGCCAGCATCTCCAGCACGATGCGCTGGACGTTGTTCTCCGGCTGCGCCTCGGTCAGGCCCAGCGAGTTGACCTGCACGCCGTAGCGGAACCGCCGCTGCTTGGCGTCGCGTACGCCGTAGCGCTCCAGTGTGAGTTCGTCCCACAACTGCACGAACGCCCGCATCTTGCACATCTCTTCGACGAACCGCACCCCGGCGTTGACGAAGAAGGAGATGCGCTGCACCACCTCGCCCATACGATCCGCCGGCACCTGCCCGGAGTCGCGGACCGCGTCCAGCACGGCGATCGCGGTGCACATCGCGTACGCGATCTCCTGCACCGGCGTCGCGCCCGCCTCCTGGAGGTGGTAGCTGCAGATGTTGGTCGGGTTCCACTTGGGGATGTTCGAGACCGTGTACGCGACGGTGTCGGTGATCAGCTTGAGCGAGGGCCCGGGCGGGAAGACGTAGGTCCCGCGCGAGAGGTATTCCTTGATGATGTCGTTCTGCGTGGTGCCGGTGAGCTTGGCGATGTCCGCGCCCTGCTCCTCGGCGACGACCTGGTAGAGCGCGAGCATCCACAGCGCGGTCGCGTTGATCGTCATCGAGGTGTTCATCTCCTCGACGGGGATGCCGTCGAGGAGCGCTCGCATGTCGCCGATGTGCGAGATCGGCACGCCGACCTTGCCGACCTCGCCGCGCGAGAGCACGTGGTCGGGGTCGTAGCCGGTCTGGGTCGGCAGGTCGAAGGCCACCGACAGGCCGGTCTGGCCCTTGGCGAGGTTGCGCCGGTAGAGCGCGTTGGAGGCGGTGGCCGAGGAGTGACCGGCGTAGGTGCGCATCACCCAGGGACGGTCACGCTTGAGCGGCGCGGCCTGCTCGGTCGGCGAGGGCTGACCGGCCGGGGACGGCGTGGCCGGCTGCGAGGGCTGAGCTGAGGGCGTCTGGCTCGCCACGGAATACCTCCGGAGGGTTCCGGACCGACCGGTACTCGGCGACTACCGGCCTGGGCGTGCCCGCTGGTCCGCTGTCACCGCGCCTGGTGCGGCCCTGCTTACCACGGAGTGTACTGACGGGTAACAGCTCCGGACAGGGTGTGTTCGACCACAGCACGCAAGTCGTCGCCGGACTCGCCTGACACTGTGTCGGCCTGCTCGCACGATCGACCGGCTCGGACCCCGGCGGTTTCGCGGAGGGTGAGGATACGGTGCAATCGAGTCAACACGAGCACCCGGTAGACGTCGGGGTTGACCCCGGTCAGCACGAGGCGACGTTCGCGCCGACCCGCCCGCCGATGCGCGCCGACGATCAGGCCCAGTCCGGTGGTGTCCAGTGCGGGCACCCGGGTGAGGTCGAGAATCAGGTCGCCGTCGCCGTTGTCCAGCGCGTCGTGCAACGCCAGGCGCACATCGGCGGTGGCCCGCACGTCGAGTACGCCCGCCAAGTGCAACTCGCGTGGGTCGCCCCAAACACGCATCGTCTCCTCCTGGGGAATCCGTCCGTTCGATGACGGTTCCGCTTCCCAGAAGAACACCCAAAACCCGATAATCCTCACTCATCACATCGGACTTCACTCGTACAGGTGACGAATCATCAGATGATGCACCGCCCGCGCGCCGCCCATCGGACCAACGGCCGCCCGACGACCGCCTCGTGGGCGTCGAGCCCACGAAACCGGTCGCAAAGCGGCCGTCGCGCCGGACTCAGTACCGGTAGAAACCCTTGCCGGTCTTGCGGCCCAGGTCACCCGCCGCGACCATGCGGTTGAGCAACTCCGGCGGAGCGAACTTCTCGTCCTTGCTCTCGGCGTAGATGTTGCTCGTCGCGTTGCGCATGATGTCCACGCCGGTCAGGTCGGCGGTGGCCAGCGGCCCCATCGCGTGGCCGAAGCCCAACCTGCAGGCGATGTCGATGTCCTCGGCGGTGGCCACCCCCGCCTCGTACAGCTTCACCGCCTCGACCGTGAGCGCGGTGATCAGCCGAGTGGTCACGAAGCCGGCCACGTCCCGGTTGACCACGATGCACGTCTTGCCCATCGCTTCGGCCAGTTCGCGCGCGGTGGCCAGCGTCGCGTCCGAGGTCTTGAAGCCGCGGACCAGTTCGCACAGGCTCATCAGCGGCACCGGCGAGAAGAAGTGCATGCCCACGACCGACTCGGGTCGGTCGGTGACGGCGGCGATCTCGGTGATCGGGATCGCCGAGGTGTTGCTCGCCAACACCGCGCCGGGCTTGCAGATCCGGTCCAGCTCGGTGAAGACGGCCTGCTTGACCTCGACCTTCTCGAACACCGCCTCGACCACGACGTCCGCGTCCGCGACGGCTTCCAGGTCGGTGGTGCCGGTGATCCGGGCCAGCGCCGCCGAGGCGTCCTCGGCGGTCAGCCTGCCCTTGGCGACGAACTTGTCGTACGAGGCCGCGATCCCGCTCAGCCCGCGCTCCAGGGCGGCGTCGGTGACATCGCGCAGGACGACGTCGTAGCCGGCCTGCGCGGCGCCCTGGGCGATGCCCGAGCCCATGAGCCCGGCCCCGATGACGGCGATCTTGTTGGTCACTGCGCTACCCCTCCAGTACACGAACCCGAACCGACGCCCTGCGGACGTCCCTCGCCCGGGAGCGTAGCCGGACCCTCGAAGACACCGACTCACCCCTACCTGACGACCCGTCAGAAACGCGAGGTACTCTCCGGCTCCGGCTCCCGGACGATCTTCGCGCCGAGCGACTGGAGCTGCACCTCCAGGCCGGTGTAGCCGCGATCGATGTGGTGCACCCCGCTGACCGTGGTGTCCCCGTCGGCCACCAGGCCGGCCAGCACCAGTCCCGCCCCGGCCCGGATGTCCGCGGTCAACACCGGTGCGCCGGAGAGCTGTTCGACTCCACGCACGATCGCGTGGTGTCCGTCGGTACGAATCGAGGCACCCAGCCGGAGCAGTTCCTGCAGGAACACGAAGCGCGCCTCGAAGAGGTTCTCGGTGATCATCGCCGAACCCTCGGCGATCGAGTTCATCGCGGCGAAGAACGGCTGCATGTCGGTGGCGAACCCCGGATACGGCAGGGTGACCACGTCCACGGCCCGGGGCCGCCGGTCCATCACCACCCGGAAGCCGTCCCGCACATGCGACACCTCGGCGCCGGCCAGGGTCAACTTGTCGAGCGCGATCTCCAGATGCTCGGGATGCGCGTTGCGTACCGTCACATCGCCCAGCGTCATCGCGGCGGCGACCGCGAACGTACAGGCCACGATCCGGTCCGGCACCGTGCGATGGCGCACCGGCTTGAGCCCCTCGACGCCCTCGATCTCGATCGTGGACGAACCCGCGCCCTCGATCCGCGCGCCCATCTCGGTGAGCATCGAGCAGATGTCCACGATCTCGGGCTCGCGTGCCGCGTTGTCGATCACCGTACGGCCCTGCGCGAGCACCGCGGCCATCAGGATGTTCTCGGTCGCGCCCACGCTCGGGAAGTCGAGCCAGACGGTGGTGCCCTTCAAGCCGTTCGGCGCCTTGGCGATCAGCACACCGTGCGAGTTCTCCACGGTCGCGCCCAGCTTGACCAGGCCCTCGATGTGCATGTCGAGACCGCGCGAGCCGATCGCGTCCCCGCCCGGATAGGCGACGTGCACCTCCCCGCAACGCGCGAGCAGCGGGCCCAACACGCAGATCGACGCGCGCATGCTGCGCACCAGGTCGTAGTCCGCCTCGAAGCGCGGCGCCGCCGGCACATCGATCCGCACCGTCCCGGTGGTCTCCCCCTCGACCTCACAACCCAGCCGCCGCAGCAGCTCGCTCATGATCTCCACGTCGAGGATCCGGGGTGCCTCCTCGAGCACCGTGGTGCCCTCCGCCAGCAGCGCGGCGGCCATCAATTTGAGCGCGCTGTTCTTCGCGCCCGTGATCCGCACCTCGCCGACGAGTCGCTGACCACCTGTCACCCGGAACCTGTCCATCGGAGAATCGTACTGATTCCCGGACCCCGCCACGGACCGCGCCAAGCACGGACAAAGCGCGCCCCGAGGCCGGTTGCGAACGAACCCCAGGCCACGGGCCTAAGGTGTCCGTCATGGTCAACCTCACCCGGATCTACACCCGCACCGGCGACGACGGCACCACCGCGCTCGGGGACATGTCGCGCACCGCCAAGACCGATCCTCGACTCGCGGCCTACGCCGACGTGGACGAGACCAACGCGGTGATCGGCGTCGCGCTCTCGCTCGGCAACCTGGACGAGGATGTGGTCCGGTTGTTGACCCGCATCCAGAACGACCTGTTCGACCTGGGCGCCGACCTGTCCACTCCGGTGGTCGAGGACCCCAAGTACCCGCCGCTGCGGGTGGAACAGGGCTACATCGACGCGCTGGAAGCGGCCTGCGACGAGTACAACGAGAACCTGGAGAAGCTGCGCAGCTTCATCCTCAACGGCGGCACCCCGGGCGCCGCGCTGTTGCACCAGGCCCGCACCGTCGCCCGCCGTGCGGAGCGCACCACGTGGGCCGCCCTCGAAGTACACGGCGACTCGATGAACCCGCTGACGGTGAAGTACCTCAACCGCCTGTCCGACCTGCTGTTCATCCTGGCGCGGCACGCGAACCGCGAGGTCGGCGACGTGTTGTGGGTGCCGGGCGCCAACCGCTGACGCCAACGGCCGGCGCTGCTAGGCGACGTTCACCCGTTGTCCCGGCGGCGCCGCTTCCAACCAGGCCAAAAAGCCGGTCAACGCGTCGTCGCTGAGCGCGAGTTCGATCCGCGCGCCGTCGTGTTCGCAGACCAGGATGACCGCGCCCGCCAGCAGCGCCAACTCCTCCTGGCCGGCCGGTTCCCGGCGACCGATCACGTGGATCCCGCCGCGCTGCAACACCCGGCGCGGTCGCGGCGCGTAGCTGAACACCCGGAACCATTCGATCCGGTCGCCGCTGTAACGGGCGATCCCGAAGACCCAGCCCTTGCCGTGGTCGGGATCGGCCGACGGCGCCGCCGGGTCCCCCTCGGCCGCGTCCGCGGCCCGCTCCGGGGACGACGACGCGGCGCCCCCCGGGGCCTGGTGCCCGGGTGACGCCGCGGTGGTCGATCCGGCTTCGCCGGCCGGCACTACCGGTGGCCGCATGCGAAGCGAACAATCGAAGGTGCCACCCGGTCGCTGGATCAGCCGGCGACGCAGCGCGAAGGCCGCGACGCCGACCACCAATACGACGACAACAGCCAGAATCACGCTCAGCACAACGAGGACCATCCGGATCGACCTCCTCGTTCGCGCGTTGAGCAGTGGTCCCGGCCGTGTGTCGGTCCGGGCTCTGGTGCTGCGACTGGCCTTGTCAGTCCCGCCGCTGGGCGGCCAACAGCCGCGTCTCCGCGCGCCGCTCGGCGCTGGAGTCCTTCGCCGCGCCGGCGCGCTCGAGCGCCCGCTCCGCGCGGGCGACATCGATCTCGTCGGCCAGCTCGGTGATCTCGGCGAGCAGCGAGAGGTTGTTGTCCGCGAACGAGATGAACCCGCCGTGGACCGCCGCGATGACGACCGAACCGTCGGCCTGACGGATCGTCACCGGACCTGATTCGAGCACTCCGAGAACCGGCTGGTGACCGGCCTGGATGCCGATGTCGCCGTCCGCGGTGCGTGCGATGACGATGGTGGCCTCGCCGGACCACACCTTGCGGTCGGCCGCGACCAGCTCGACGTGCAGCTCAGCCAACGTGGCTCCTCATGTCGGGTCGAAGACACGCTGGTCTTCGCCTCCGCCCTCACGGGACGGGTGGTGTCCAAGGATAGTGGCCCGGACGGGCCTGGCTCCAACCGGCGCAGGCGCCGGCGGGTTTCCGGCCACGCCGAAGGGCGCGGTCGGGAACCGACACGAGGGGCGGACCCATGCGGGACCGCCCCTCGTCGATCAGGCGATCGTCAGCCCTTGTTGAGCTCGGCGATCTTCTTCTCGAGGTCGTCCAGCCCACCGAGCATGAAGAATGCCTGCTCGGGAGCGTGGTCGTACTTGCCGTCGGCGATCGCGTTGAACGCCTCGACGGTCTCGGACAGCGAGACGTCCGAACCGTCGAGCCCGGTGAACTGCTTCGCCACGTGGGTGTTCTGCGACAGGAACCGCTCGATGCGCCGCGCCCGGTGCACGGTGAGCTTGTCCTCTTCGGACAGCTCGTCCATGCCCAGAATCGCGATGATGTCCTTGAGGTCCTTGTACTTCTGCAGGATGTTCTTGACCCGCATCGCGCAGTCGTAGTGGTCCTGCGCGACGTAGCGCGGGTCCAGGATCCGCGACGTCGAGTCCAGCGGGTCCACCGCCGGGTAGATGCCCAGCTCCGAGATCGGACGGGAGAGCACGGTCAGCGCGTCGAGGTGCGCGAACGTGGTCGCCGGGGCCGGGTCGGTGAGGTCGTCCGCGGGGACGTAGATCGCCTGCATCGAGGTGATCGAGTGACCACGCGTCGAGGTGATGCGCTCCTGGAGGGTGCCCATCTCGTCGGCGAGGGTCGGCTGGTAACCCACCGCGGAGGGCATCCGGCCGAGCAGCGTCGACACCTCGGAACCGGCCTGGGTGAACCGGAAGATGTTGTCGATGAACAGCAGCACGTCCTGCTCCTGCACATCGCGGAAGTACTCCGCCATGGTCAGGGCCGACAGCGCCACCCGCAGACGGGTGCCCGGGGGCTCGTCCATCTGGCCGAAGACGAGCGCCGTCTGGTCGTAGACGCCCGCTTCCTTCATCTCCTCGATCAGGTCGTTGCCCTCACGAGTACGCTCGCCGACGCCGGCGAACACCGACACACCCTCGTGCAGACGGGCGACACGGACGATCATCTCCTGGATGAGCACCGTCTTGCCGACGCCCGCACCACCGAACAGACCGATCTTGCCACCCTTGACGTACGGGGTGAGCAGGTCGATGACCTTGATGCCGGTCTCGAACATCTCGGTCTTCGAGTCGAGCTGGTCGAAGGCCGGCGCCTTGCGGTGGATCGGCCAGCGCTCGGTCACCTCGAAGCTCGCCCGGTCCACGTCGAGGACCTCACCGAGGGCGTTGAACACGTGCCCCTTGGTGACGTCGCCCACGGGGACGGAGATCTGCGCGCCGGTGTTCGTGACGACGGCGCCGCGAACGAGGCCGTCGGTCGGCTGCATCGAGATCGCGCGCACGATGCCGTCGGCAAGGTGCTGCTCGACCTCGAGGGTGAGGGTGGTCTTGCCCTCGTCCTCGCCCTGGCCCGTGAGGTCCAAGTCGACGTGCAGCGCGTTGTACATCTCCGGCATCGCGTCGACGGGGAACTCCACGTCGACGACCGGGCCGATGACGCGGGCGACGCGGCCCGTGGCAGCGGCCGTCTCAACAGTGGCAGTCATGATGTCTAATCACTCCCCGCGGTCGCGTCGGCCAAGGCGTTGGCGCCACCGACGATCTCGCTGATTTCCTGGGTGATCTCGGACTGGCGAGCGTTGTTCGCCAGACGAGAGAGGGTCCGGATGAGGTCTTCGGCGTTCTCGGTCGCCGACTTCATCGCCCGCCGGCGGGCCGCGTGCTCGGAAGCGGCGGACTGCAGCAGGGCGTTGAAGATGCGGCTTTCGACGTACCGCGGCAGCAGTGCGTCGAGAACACCCTCGGCCGAGGGCTCGAAGTCATAGAGCGGGAAGGGACCGCCGGCCGGCGGCTCGTCCGTCTCCTCGACCGCCAACGGGAGCACCCGCACCGCGACCGGGCTCTGCGTGAGCATGGAGACGAACTCGGTGCTGACGAGATGAATCTCGTCCACACCGCCCTCCTCGGTGGGCGTCACGAACGCGTCGATCAGCTCACCTGCCACCTTCTTGGCGTCGGAGTACTCGGGGCGGTCGGAGAATCCCTTCCACTGCCCGGCCAGGTCCACGTCGCGGAACTGGAAAAATCCGATGCCCTTGGACCCGATCACGTAGCGGCTGACCGTCTTGCCCTCGTCCTCGAGCAGCTTGGTGAGCTGCTCGGCGGCCTTGATGGCATTCGAGTTGTAGCCGCCCGCGAATCCGCGGTCACTGGTTACCAGCAGCACCGCGGCCCGAGTGGGCCGCTCCACCGAAGTGGTCAACGGGTGCTGCGTGCTGGAGAAGGTGGCGACCGCGGAAACGGCGCGCGTCAGCTCGTCGGCGTACGGCTTGGAGGCCGCGACGCGCTGCTGCGCCTTCACGATCCGCGACGCCGCGATGAGCTCCTGGGCGCGCGTGATCTTCTTGGTCGCCGACACGGAACGGATCCGACGCCGGTAGACCCGAAGTTGGGCTCCCATTGGTCAGGGTTCTCCGTTCTTTACTCGGACTTGGCCACGTGACGGGTGATCTTCTCCTGGCCGACGTCTTCCTTCGTCAGCCCGGCAGGCGCCACGTCCTGGATCAACGGCTCGCCGTCGAACTTGGTGAACGTCTGCTTGAAGGAGTTCACCGCGTCGGTGAGCGCCATCACGGTGTCGTCTTCCAGCTTGCCGGTCTCGACGATCCCGGTCAGCAGGGCCGCGTGCTTGTGCTGCACGTACTCGTGCAGCTCCTTCTCGAAGCGGCGGATGTCCTGCACCGGCACGTCGTCCAGCTTGCCGGTGGTACCGGCCCAGATCGAGACGACCTGGAGCTCGATCGCGAACGGCTCGAACTGACCCTGCTTGAGCAGCTCGACCATGCGCGCACCGCGCTGGAGCGAGGCCTTGGAGGTGGCGTCCAGGTCGGAACCGAACGACGCGAACGCCGCCAGCTCGCGGTACTGGGCCAGGTCGACACGAAGTCGACCCGCGACACTCTTCATCGCCTTGATCTGCGCCGAGCCACCGACTCGCGAAACCGAGATACCGACGTTGACCGCGGGGCGCACGCCCTGCAGGAACAGGTCGGACTCCAGGAAGCACTGACCGTCGGTGATCGAGATGACGTTGGTCGGAATGTACGCCGACACGTCGTTCGCCTTGGTCTCGATGATCGGGAGACCCGTCATCGAACCGCCGCCGAGCTCGTCCGACAGCTTCGCGCAACGCTCGAGCAGACGCGAGTGCAGGTAGAAGACGTCACCGGGGTACGCCTCGCGCCCCGGCGGACGACGCAGCAGCAGGGACACGGCGCGGTACGCCTCGGCCTGCTTCGACAGGTCGTCGAACACGATCAGAACGTGCTTGCCCTGGTACATCCAGTGCTGGCCGATGGCCGAACCGGTGTACGGGGCCAGGTACTTGAAGCCGGCCGGGTCGGACGCCGGGGCGGCGACGATCGTCGTGTACTCCAGCGCGCCGGCCTCTTCGAGCGAGCGGCGCACGGACGCGATGGTCGTGCCCTTCTGGCCGATCGCGACGTAGATGCAGCGAACCTGCTTCTTCGGGTCGCCCGAGCGCCAGTTGTCGCGCTGGTTGATGATCGTGTCCAGGCAGACCGCGGTCTTACCGGTCTGCCGGTCGCCGATGATCAGCTGACGCTGGCCCCGACCGATCGGGGTCATCGCGTCGATCGCCTTGATGCCGGTCTGCATCGGCTCGTGCACCGACTTGCGCATCATCACGCCGGGAGCCTGAAGCTCCAGCGCGCGACGGCCTTCGGCCGCGATCTCGCCCTGGCCGTCGATCGGCTGGCCGAGCGGGTCGACGACGCGACCCAGGTAGCCGTCACCGATCGGTACCGACAGAACCTCGCCCGTACGACGGACCTTCTGGCCCTCTTCGATGCCGCTGAAGTCACCGAGGATGACGACACCGATCTCGCGGACGTCGAGGTTCTGCGCCAGACCGAGGGTGCCGTCCTCGAACTTGAGCAGCTCGTTCGTCATGACCGAGGGCAGGCCCTCGACCTTGGCGATACCGTCGTACGCCTCGGTGACGGTACCGACCTCTTCGCGCGCGGCCGTCTCCGGCTCGTACGAGGCGACGAAGCGCTCCAGCGCGTCCCGGATCTCCTCCGGCCGGATCGTGAGCTCCGCCATCTGGTGTCCCTGCTCTCCTAGGTGGTGGGGTTAACGGTCCGCTGTCCGTCGCTTGTCGTACGGAACCGCGGTGCTGCTGTGGGGGTCGCTGTGCCGCTCGGGGATTTCCCCGGGCGGTCGACGACGCCCCTGTCGTCCGGTGTCTCAGCCGGCGAGCCGTCGGCCCGCTTCTTCGAGACGTGTGGTCACGGTGCCGTCGATGACGTCGTCACCGATCTCCACGCGGACCCCGCCGATGACGTCGGCATCGATTTCCACGTTCAGGTGGACCTCGCGGCCGTACATCCGGCCCAGCGCCGCGGCCAAGCGGGTGCGCTGCTCCTCGGTGAGAGGCAGTGCGACCGTGACCAACGCGACCATGCGACGCCGGCGATCGGCGGCAAGGCGCGCGTACGACTCGAGCCCGTGTTCAAGGTTACGGCTACGGGGGTGTGCGACAAGCCTGGTGATCAGCCGCCGGGTGACGGGCTGGGCCCGGCCGTCCAGCAGTCCGGAAACCAGTTCCGCCTTGCGCTCGTTCGCCACACCCGGGTCGGTCAGGGCGGAGCGCAGCTCGCGCTCGCCCACCACGATCCGGCCGAAGCGGAACAGCTCGTCCTCGAGCTCGTCGAGCTTGCCGTCGCGCTCGGCGGCGATCAGCTCGGCGGACACCGAGAGTTCGGCGATCGCGTCGACCAGGTCGGTCGGCCGCGACCAGCGGGTACGGACCAGTCCGCCGAGCAGATCCGCCGTGGTACCGGAGATCTGACCGGAGAGGAGCTGGGCCAGGAAGGCCGCGCGGGCCTCCCCGGAACGTGTCGAGTCGGTGAGGACCCGACGCAGCGACACCGTCCGGTCGAGCAGGATGACCACGGAGTCGAGCTCCTGGGCCAACCCGACCATGTCGGTACCGGTCACGGTCGCGAGCGCGTCGAGGCGCTCACGAGCCGCGGCGAGGGATTCCCTGCTGGCGCCCTGCATCAGCGCACCTTCTCCGAGGTCGCCGTTGCGGAGGCCTTGGCCTCCAGCTCCTCCAGGAAGCGGTCGACGACCCGACGCTGACGCGCCTCGTCCTCGAGCGACTCCCCGACGATGCGCGACGCGAGGTCGACGGCCAGCCGGCCGACGTCCTGACGAAGCGCGTTCTGGGCCTGGTTGCGGTCGGCCTCGATCTGGGTGTGGCCGGCGGTGACGATCTCGTCCTTGATCCGCTGGCCTTCGGCGCGCATCTCGGCGATGGCGACTGCACCCTGTTCGCGGGCGTCCTCCGTGAGGCGACCGGCCTCACGACGGGCTTCGGTGAGCTGGTCGCGGTAGCGCTCCAGCTCGGCCTGGGCCTCGGCCTGCGCCTCTTCGGCGCGCTTGAGACCGCCCTCGATGGCGTCCGTACGGTCCGCCAGCGTCTTGGCGATCTTGGGAAGGAGCATCTTCCACAGGAAGCCGAAGACGATGAGGAACGCCACGCCACCGATGATGATCTCGTCGAGCGGCGGGAGAAGAGGATTCATCTTCTCTTCGCTGTTGGCGAGGAAAATCACGGTGTGAGGACCTTCCGTCCGTAGCGGATTGATCAGGTGCCGTAGACGAACGGCATGACGACGCCGATGAGGGCGAGCGCCTCGGCGAGGGCGAAGCCGAGCAGCATGTTCTGGCGGACCAGACCGGCAGCCTCGGGCTGACGGGCCATGGCCTGGACACCGTTACCGAAGATGATGCCGATACCGATGCCGGGGCCGATCGCGGCGAGGCCGTAGCCGATGGAACCGAGGCTGCCCGAGACGCCGTCGGCGGCGAGGTTCATCATGGGAACTGATCCTTTTTTCGAGGCCGATGGACGATCCACCGGACGACGGTCGAGGAGGGAAAGGGGTCTGCGGGGTCTCTCAGTGCTCGGCTTCGAGCGAGCTGGAGATGTAGGAGGCCGCGAGCAGCGTGATGATGTACGCCTGCAGCGCCTGAATCATCAGCTCGAAAGCGGTCAGGATGACGACCACGATGAACGAGGTCGCCGAGAAGAGCGCCCCGATGTGGAAGCCGAGCAGGTACCAGGCGCCGACGCTGAAGGTGACGATCAGCATGTGTCCGGCGAACATGTTCGCGAACAGTCGGACCGCCATGGTGAACGGCCGGGTGATCAGACCCTGGAGCAGCTCGATCGGCGCGAGGAGGAAGTAGATCGCCTTCGGCAGACCGGGCGGGAACATCATGTTCTTGAAGTAACCGACGAAGCCCTGGTTCTTGATACCGAGGACGAGGTAGGTCACGTACACGACGCCGACGATCGATGCCGGGAAAGCGATGCGCGAGGTCGCGGGGAACTGGGCGAACGGGATGATCGCCATCACGTTCATGACCCAGACGAAGAAGAAGATGGAGAACAGGAAGGGGACGTAAGGGTCGCCCTTCTTTCCCATCGTCTCCCGCGAGATGTTGTCGCGGACGAACAGGTAGCCCAACTCGCCGACGTTCTGCGCGCCGCGCGGGACCATCTTGGGCTTGGCGAAGGCCGACCAGAAGAAGCCGATCACCAGCAGCATCGAGATGAGCGCGAGCAACATCGGCTTCGTGAAGTCGAAGGCCCCGATGGAGAAGATCGGCTTGAACTCGAAGACGTTCAGCCCGGGCGAGGGGAAGCCGCACCCGGAGAACAGGTGACATCCGCTCTCGCTGGCGAGCGTCTGGACGTCAGCAGTCACCACCGACTCCTTCGTCGTGAAGCATGATTTCGGCTACCTCGATGTGTCGGCGTGGCGAGGGCCACGGAGCGGCACGCAACAGGGCCCGGTCAGGAGGACCTGCCGTGGCGGACAAAGACAAGAACCAGGGACAGAGCGATTCCGACGACCAGGCCGATCGGCAGGAACAGGGCGGAGTGGCCCGTCCACCGGTCGATCAGCCAGCCGATGCCGCCGTAGAACAGCATGCCGCTCAGCAGGTAACCGACACTCGACCATGCGGCACCGTCCATCGCCCGATTCTCTCGGTCCGGTGGACGGGGGCCTCTCTCGCTCATGACGCCCCGGACATTAGCAGTACCTGCGTCGCGTCTACATACCCGGCCCGCGAACCCCGTGCCGAGTGCGACCGGCGTGGTGCGTAGGTCATCGCTCTCCGTCCGGTTCGACATAGGCGATCTTCAGTCGGGTGAAGATCCAGACCTGCGAGGCGACCCAAACCAGCGTGGCCCCGAGAATCGTGAGTCCGAACACCTTCGTGTCGAATGCCTTGGTGTCCTTGAACAGGAACAAAACCAACCCCAGCAGCAGGATCTGCACGATGTACGTGAAGAGCGCCATGTTCATCATCATCAAGGGGTTGTCGCGCGAGATACGCCCGATCGCGACCTGGCCGATCGCGAAGAAGGCCAGGACGACGACGGTGGCGAACACCGCGCCGAGCAGTCCTTTGCCACCGGCCGCGAAGAAAGCCGCGATGGCCGCGATTACTCCGGCGGCGGTCGTGAACACGACCGAGCCTCGGAGAAGGCGGACGTCGTTGGCCTGCATGTCGGTGACTCCGGCATCAAGTGGGGGGCAAGGAGTGGATCAGTCGTCCCGCCAAGCGCTCGGAACGACGCAACGCTCGGGACTGGCCGTGAGGTATCAGAACCCTCGTTGCTGGGGGTTCATCGGCTGTTGATCCTGGTTCGTGAACGATATCACAAACTATTTGAGCAGAGCTTTACCCGTTCGTGTGTACAAGCTCACAGCCTTCCACCACCCTTTCGCGTCCCTCTCCCCACCGGCAAATCCGCAGGTCGGGAGGGGTCTGCGGGATTTCGTGAGGGGCCTGTGGCGGGTGTGGCGGTTGCTCCGTTCAGCCGTACGCCGTCTGATTCGCCGGGAACCATCCGCTCGACCGGAACGTTCGCGCCGCGCCCGCGACGACGCAGCCTGCGATAGCGCGGCGGGACCACCTGGTGCAGCTCGGTGGGCACATGCGGCTTGAACCACGGCAACATCAGGATCACCAGGCCCAGGACGATCAGCCCCAGGCCCGCGTAGACGATCGGACGCCGTTCCGGGCGGACCGAGATGAGCACGGTGAACGACGCGATCAAACCGGACCAGAAGTACATGATCAGCACCGCGCGGCTGTGCGAGTGGCCGATCTCCAGCAGCCGGTGGTGCAGGTGGCCCTTGTCCGCGGCGAACGGCGAGCGCCCCGCCCAGCCGCGTCGACCGACCGCCATCACCAGGTCCATCAGCGGCACCACCAGCACCGCGAACGGCAACACCAGCGGAATGTAGACCGGCACCAGCTTGTGCGTCGTGAAGGTCAGCGAGCCGTCGTTTTGCGCGACGATCGCGCCCGGGTCGATCCGACCGGTCACGGTGACCGCAGCGGCGGCCAGCATCAGGCCGATCAACATCGAGCCGGAGTCGCCCATGAAGATCCGCGCGGGGTGCAGGTTGTGCGGCAGAAAGCCCAGGCACATCCCGACCAACAGCGCGGTGAACAAGGTCGGCGCGGCGGCACTGGAGACGCCGTACCCGAACCAGAGCCGGTAGGAATAGCCGAAGAAGGCGAGCGCGGCGATGCACACCATGCCGGCCGCGAGGCCGTCCAGGCCGTCCACGAAGTTCACCGCGTTGATCGTGATGACCACTATCCCGATGGTCAGCAACGTGCCCTGGGTCGGCGTCAGCCCGACCGTGCCGTAGCCGGGGATGGGCAGCCACAGGATGACGATGCCCTGCCAGACCATCACGCCCGCGGCGAGCGCCTGACCGAGCAGCTTGATGATCGCGTCGACGCCCCATTTGTCGTCGATCACCCCGAGCACCGAGATCAGCGTGCAGCCGGACAGCAGTGCCTGCACGTCGGTCGAGGAGATGAACACGTCCTGGAGCACCGGCAGATGCCGGGCGACCAGCAGGCCCGCGCACAATCCGCCGAACATCGCCAAGCCGCCCAGGCGCGGCGTCGGCTCCTTGTGCACGTCCCGCGCGCGGATCTCGGGCATCGCGCCCGCGGCGATGGCGAACCGGCGGACCGCGCCCGTCAGCAGGTAGGTCACCGCAGCGGCGACGAACAGCGTGAGCAGGTATTCGCGCAAGACTCAACCGTCCCCGGCTTCGGCACATCCCAGCGGCAGCACGGGCATCAGACTAGACGTGCCGCCGCTCCCCGGGAGAATCACCAATCTTCACCGGCGAGGGACGATCGCACAATGCTCGGTGGCGCCGCCACCGGCCCGTCGCCCCACACGTAACCACAGTCCCCCCGGTCCCAGCCACCCCGTGGGCGGGTTTGCCGGATACGCACCTCACCGACGCGGGTACGCCGGACGGGTGGCGACGAGTTCGCCGACCGCGACCCGCACCTCGCGCAGCACGCCTTCGTCGTCCTCGCGCACCGCCCGGCCGATCAGCAGGGCGATCTCCTTCATGTCCGTCTCGGTCATGCCCTGCGTGGTCACCGCGGCCGTGCCGACCCGGATCCCGGACGCGATCATCGGCTTGACCGGGTCGAACGGGACCGCGTTCTTGTTCAGCGTGATGCCCGCCCGCTCGCAGCGGCGCTCCGCGTCGCTGCCGCTGACCCCGATCGGGCGCAGGTCCAGCAGCGCGAGGTGGGTGTCGGTGCCGCCGGAGACCGCCCGCAGACCCTCCGCCTGCAAACCCTGGGTCAGGGCCTGCGCGTTGGCCACCACGCGTCGTGCGTACACCCGGTACGCCGGGGTCGACGCCTCGCCCAGTGCGACCGCCTTCGCCGCCACCGCGTGCATGTGCGGGCCGCCCTGGCTGAACGGGAACACCGCCCGGTCGATCCGGTCGGCGAGTTCCTCCCGGCACAGGATCAGCCCGCCGCGCGGACCGCGCAGCACCTTGTGCGTGGTGCAGGTGACGATGTCCGCGAACGGGATCGGCGAGGGCACCGCGTCGCCCGCGACCAGGCCGATGAAGTGGGCCGCGTCCACCATCAGGTAGGCACCCACCTCATCGGCGATCTGTCGAAATGCCGCGAAATCGACAAGTCGCGGATATGCGGTCGCGCCGCACACGATCAGCCGCGGCCGATGCGCCCGAGCCAGCTCCCGGACCCGGTCGTAGTCGATGCGCTCGTCGCTCTCCCGCACCCCGTAGGCGACCGCGTGGAACCAGCGGCCGGAGAAGTTCACCCGGGAGCCGTGGGTGAGATGGCCGCCGTGCGGCAGCGACATGGCCAGGATCGTGTCGCCCGGTACCAGCACCGCCGCGTAGGCCGCCAGGTTCGCGGCCGTGCCCGAGTGCGGCTGCACGTTGGCGTGTTCGGCGCCGAACAGGGCGCGGGCCCGGCGTACGCCCAGTTCCTCGGCCCGGTCCACCTCGGCGCAACCGCCGTAGTAGCGCCGTCCGGGGTAGCCCTCGGCGTATTTGTTGGCGAGCGTGCTGCCGAGTGCGGCCAGCACCGCCGGGGAGGTGAAGTTCTCGCCGGCGATCAGTTGCAGGCCGCCGCGTTGCCGGGCCAACTCGCCCAGGAGCACCTCGGCGATCTCCGGATCCGCCTCGTGCAGGGCGGCGAAGTCCGGCCCCCAGAAGGGAGTTGGCGTGGAGTCGGGAGTGCCCATGGGACTGCTCCTCAAGGCCGCAGGGACGGTCTCCACCATAGGCCGGGGGTCGGGGCACCGACAGGCTCTTCGCGGGCCGATTCGGGCCCGTTGCCGCCCGCGCGAGGCGTCCGCTCACGGCCCGCGCGCCGACGCTCGGTCAGAGGCTGTGCGCGGGGTGACCGGTGAGCGCGGTGAGCACCGGGTCCAGGGCCGATCCGATGTCGGAGGCACAGGCCCGGAAGACGCTCAGCGGCGCGCCGTACGGGTCGGCCACCTCGTCCCACTCGGGATCGGGCGCGGCCAACCGACCCCGCAGCGCCGCCGCGGCCCGCACCAACGAGCGACCGCGCTGGACCAGATCACGCTCGGGGTAGGGCGCCCGCTCCAGCACCGCGACCAGCCGGGTGAACTCCTTGAGGGTGAACGTGCGCAGGCCCGAGGCATGCCCCATGGACACCACGTGCGCGCGGTGGTCGAGCGTCGCGGTGAGCACCAGGTCCGCCTCGGCGACGTGCTCGTCGAGCAGCTCGCGGCCGTGGAAGTCGCCCGGATCGGCGCCGTATTCGAGCAGCACCTCGGCGGCGTGCGGCTCCATCGGCGCACCCTCGTGCCCCCAGGTCCCGGCGCTCTGCACGCTGAGCCGGACCGCGTCGTCGGCGGCGAGCCGGCGCTCCAGGCCGAGCCGCGCGAGCCGCTCGGCGATCGGCGAGCGACAGATGCTCCCCGTGCACACGAACAGGATCCGAAACGAATCGGCCGCGGACCCGTACGGCCCGTAGGAATGCCCCACGGGTGGTGGCGGGGTCAATTCACGCCCTCCAGGTCGGGTACGACCTCGCGCAACGTGTCCAGCGACAGGGCGCCCTCACGCAACAGCCGGGGGCGGCCGGCGGTCAGATCGATGATCGAGGACGGCGCGGTCGAGGGGCACGTGCCGCCGTCCAGGTACACCGACACCGAGTCGCCGAGCTGGGCCTCGGCCTCGTCGACCGTGGTCGCGGCCGGATTGCCGGAGCGGTTCGCGCTGCTGACCGCCAGCGGGCCGGTCTCGGTGAGCAACTCGATCGCGACCGGGTGCAGCGGCATCCGCACCGCGACCGTGCCGCGCGTATCGCCCAGGTCCCACATCAGCGACGGCTGGTGGAACGCGACGATGGTGAGCGCGCCCGGCCAGAACGCGTCGACCAGTTCCCAACCCACCTCGGGAAAGCCGGTGACCAGTCCGTGCAACGTGTTCGGCGAGCCGACCAGTACGGGCGAGGGCATGTTGCGGCCCCGACCCTTGGCGTCCAGCAACGCGTGCACGGCGTGCGGGGTGAACGCGTCCGCGCCGATGCCGTACAGGGTGTCCGTCGGCAGCACGACCAGGTCGCCGCGCTTGATCGACCCGGTCGCCTCACGCAGCCCGAGCCCACGGTCCATCGCGTCGGAGCAGTCGTAGCGTCGGCTCATCGGGCACTTACCTCCTGAAGCGGTACGGGCGGTACAGGCGATACGGGTGGTACCAGTGGTGCGGGTGCTGCGGGGGTTCTGCGCGGCGCGCGGTTCACGCGCCTTCCTTGCGGGCGGTGGTGAAGCGCGGGCGATTGGTCAGGTCGCGGTGGTCGGCCGCGTCCACCCAACCGGCTTCCTCGTTGAAGATCCATGGCACCGCGCCGCCCTGGGTGTCCGCGTGCTCGACCACCACCAGGCCCCCCGGGCGCAGCAGCCGGTAGGCGGTCTTGGACAGGATCCGGATGAAGTCCAGCCCGTCCGGCCCGGAGAACAGCGCCAGTTCGGGATCGTGGTCGCGGGCCTCGGGCGCCATCTCGTCCCGCTCGTCCAGCGGCACGTAGGGCGGATTGCTGATCACCAGGTCGACCGTGCCGTCCAGGGCCGGCAGCGCGGCGAGCGCGTCGCCCCGATGCAGGATCACCCGCGAGCCGCTCGCGTTGCGCGTGGCGTAGCGGTGGGCGTCCGGGTCCAGCTCGACCGCGTGCACGACCGAGCGCGGCACCTCCTGGGCGACGGCGAGCGCGATCGCGCCGGAGCCGGTGCACAGGTCGACCACGAGCGGCTCGGCCACGTCCATCGCGCGCAGCGCGTCTATCGCCCAGCCGACCACCACCTCGGTCTCCGGGCGGGGCACGAACACGCCGGGTCCCACCTGGAGTTCGAGGTAGCGGAAGAACGCGCGCCCGGTGATGTGCTGCAACGGCTCACGGGCCTCCCGGCGCGCGATGGCCTCCCAGAACCGCGCGTCGAAGTCGCCGTCGGCGACGGTGTGCAGGGCGCCGCGCTTGACGCCGTGCACGAACGCCGCGAGTTCCTCGGCATCGAAGCGCGGAGAGGGAACGCCCGCGTCGGCCAGTCGCAGGGTGGCCTGGGCCACCTCGGCGAGCAGCAGATTCATCTCGTCTCCGTTATTGGTGGGCGAGCCGAGCGGCCATGTCGGCGTCCACACACGCCTGGATGACCGGATCGAGATCGCCGTCGAGCACCTGGTCCAGGTTGTACGCCTTGTAGCCCACGCGGTGGTCGGAAATCCGGTTTTCCGCGAAGTTGTACGTGCGGATGCGCTCGGAGCGGTCCACCGTGCGGACCTGGCTGCGACGCACGTCGGAGGCTTCCTTGTCGGCCTCCTCCTGGGCCGCGGCGAGCATTCTGGCGCGCAGGATGCGCATCGCCGACTCCTTGTTCTGGAGCTGGCTCTTCTCGTTCTGGCAGGAGACCACGATGCCGGTCGGCAGGTGCGTGATGCGCACCGCGGAGTCGGTGGTGTTGACCGACTGGCCGCCGGGGCCGGACGAGCGGTAGACGTCGATGCGCAGGTCGTTGGCATTGATCTCGACCTCGACGTCCTCGGCCTCGGGCAACACCAGGACGCCGGCCGCGGAGGTGTGGATGCGGCCCTGCGACTCGGTGGCGGGCACACGCTGGACGCGGTGCACGCCGCCCTCGAACTTCAGCCGGGCGTAGACGCCCTCGCCGGGTGCGGGGTTGCCCTTGGTCTTGACCGCGACCTGGACGTCCTTGTAGCCGCCGAGATCGGACTCGTTGGATTCGAGGATCTCGGTCTTCCAGCCGGCCCGCTCGGCGTAGCGCAGGTACATCCGCAGCAGGTCGCCGGCGAACAGGGCCGACTCCTCGCCGCCCTCGCCCGCCTTGACCTCCAGGATCACGTCCTTGTCGTCGGCCGGGTCGCGCGGCACGAGCAGCCGGCGCAGCTTCTCCGCGCACTCCTCGCGGCGCTGCTCGGCCTCCTCCGCCTCGGCGGCGAAGTCCGGGTCCTCGGCGACCAGTTCGCGGGCGGCCTCGACGTCGTCGGCGGCACTGGACCACTGCCGGTAGGCGTCCACGATCGGCCCCAGTTCGGCGTAGCGCCGCCCGAGGTTGCGGGCGCGCGTCTGGTCCGTGTGCACGGCCGGATCGGCGAGCTGTCGCTCCAGGTCGGCGTGCTCGGCGAGCAGGTCGTCCATCGCCTCGAACACTGGGGGGCTCCTCTGGGGTATGGCCGCGAACTCGGCGGGATCGGTGTCACGGTGGCGGGATCGGCGGGACGCCGGACGGGCGGACAAACGAACGGCGCCGGAGGAGCGGGCGGACCTTGGACAAGGCCCACCGCTCCTCCGGCGCCGCAGGGTCGCTACTTGTTGCCGGCCACCGGCTGCTTGCCGAAGCGCTTCTCGAAGCGCGCCACACGGCCACCCGTGTCGAGGATCTTCTGCTTGCCCGTGTAGAACGGGTGACACTGCGAACAGACCTCGACGCGGATCTGGCCGCTGGTCGCGGTGCTGTGCGTGGTGAACGTCGAGCCACAGCCACAGGTGACGGTGGTCTCCACGTACTCGGGGTGGATGTCGGGCTTCACAGGAGTCTCCTTGAGGTTCGGGAGGGCGCCGGGTCGTACGCCCGAGCGGGCGTCACGTGAACCGGGGCCGACAGAGCAGTCTGCCAGGAGGGGGCGACCGGACCCAAATCAGGGTCTGTACCGCCCAACCACGATCGAGGTCGTGGCATTCCCTCCCGGCCGACGCCGTGCCTTTGTCTTGTCGTGCGTCGAGACGAGCAGTCGAACGAACTAGTCGTTCGGCATCGGCGTGGTCTTCTGGATCTGCATGAGGAACTCGCCGTTGCTCTTGGTCTTCTTCATCTTGTCCAGGAGCAGCTCGATGGCCTGCTGCTGGTCGAGGGCGTGCAGCACCCGACGCAGCTTCCAGACGACCGCGAGTTCGTCCGAGGCCATCAGGATCTCTTCCTTGCGGGTGCTGGACGCGTCCACGTCCACCGCCGGGAAGATCCGCTTGTCGGCGAGCTTGCGGTCGAGCTTGAGCTCCATGTTGCCGGTGCCCTTGAACTCCTCGAAGATCACCTCGTCCATCCGCGAGCCGGTCTCGACGAGCGCGGTGGCCAGGATGGTCAGCGAGCCGCCGTTCTCGATGTTGCGCGCCGCGCCGAAGAACTTCTTCGGCGGGTAGAGCGCGGTCGAGTCGACACCACCGGACAGGATGCGGCCGGAGGCGGGCGCCGCGAGGTTGTACGCGCGGCCCAGGCGGGTGATCGAGTCGAGCAGCACGACCACGTCGTGGCCCAGCTCGACCAGACGCTTGGCCCGCTCGATGGCCAGCTCGGCGACGATCGTGTGGTCCTCGGCGGGCCGGTCGAAGGTCGAGGAAATGACCTCGCCCTTGACCGAGCGCTGCATGTCGGTGACCTCTTCGGGGCGCTCGTCCACGAGCACGACCATCAGGTGGCACTCGGGGTTGTTCACGGTGATCGCATTCGCGATCGCCTGGAGCACCATCGTCTTGCCCGCCTTGGGCGGCGCGACGATCAGACCGCGCTGGCCCTTGCCGATCGGCGACACGAGGTCGATGATCCGCGTGGTCAGCGCACTGGAGTCGGTCTCCAGGCGGAGCCGGTCCTGCGGGTAGAGCGGGGTCAGCTTGTTGAAGTCGGAGCGCTGCCGCGCCTGTTCCGGCTCCATACCGTTGACCGTGTCCAGCCGCACGAGCGCGTTGAACTTCTCCCGACGCTCGCCGTCGCGCGGCTGACGCACCGCGCCGACGATCGCGTCACCCTTGCGCAGGCCGTTCTTGCGGACCTGGGCGAGCGAGACGTACACGTCGTTGGAGCCGGGCAGGTAGCCCGAGGTCCGCACGAAGGCGTAGTTGTCGAGGATGTCCAGGATGCCCGCGACGGGCACCAGGACGTCGTCGTCGGCCAGCACGGGCTCGTTGGTCTCGAAGCCCTCGCGGCCGCCGCGGCGACGGTTGCGGTCGCGGTAACGGCCACGACGCCGACGGCCGCCGCCCTCGAAGTCGTCGTCCGGACCCATCGGGTCGTTGTCCTGCTGCTGCTGTTGCTGCTGCTTGCCGCGCTCGCCGCCACGATCGGCCCGCTCGGCGCGGTCGTTGCCGCGCTCGCCACGCTCGCCGCGCTCGTTGTTGTTGCGGTCGCCGCGCTCGGCCCGCTCGCCACGCTCCGGGCGCTCGGCGCGCTCGCCGCCGCGCTCGTTGTTGCGCTCGCCGCGGTCGCGCCGGTTCTGGCCGCGCTCGCGACGCTCGCGGCGGCCTTCCCGCTCGCCGCCCTCGCGCTGCTCGCCCTGGTCGTCACCGGCGCCGGGGCGCTCGGCACGCTCGGTGCGCTCGCCGCGGCGGCGGGTCGGGGCCTCGGTGGCCTCGGCCGTCGCCTCGCCCTGCTCACGCCGGGTGCGGCCGTTGGTGGGCGCCTCGGCGGCGGCCTGCTCGGGAATCTCGATCTGCGGTGCCTCGACCGCGACCCGCGTGCGGGCGGCGCGACGGGCCCGGGTGGGCGCCTCCGCGACCGGTGCCTCGGCGGGCGCCGCTGCTGCCGGGGCGGCCTCGGCGGGCGCCGCGCCGTTGTCGGCGGCGACGGCGGCGGCCTTGGCCCGGGTGGCCCGGGCGGGCTTCGTGGCGGCAGCGGGAGCGGCGTCCGAACCACCCTGCTTCGCCTGGATGGCCTCGATCAGCTGGCTCTTGCGCATGCGACCGGTGCCGCTGATGCCCAGACCGGTGGCGACCTGCTGCAGCTCCGCCAGCACCATGCCGTTGAGGCCGGTGCCCGTCGAGCGGCGGCGCCGCGTGGCGGGAGCGGGGGCGTCCGCGGTGGCAGCCGCGTCACCCGAGGCGGACGCGGCCTGTGGCGTTGCGTCCATGAGTTCGGTGGTGTCGCTCACGAAGGGTCCTTCCCTGGAGCGGGCGTCGGCCTTGAGGGGGCTCGGCGACCGGTTGTGCTGTCCGTCCCGCTTCCAGTGCGGTCCGGTGCGGTGGTCCGCCGGATGGCGGGAATCGTCGAAAATGTGCCCAGTACTGCGAGGATCGGGCTCATGTGTGCCTGTGGGGGCTCGTATTCCTGTAGGGGCTCGATTTCCTGGAGAGGAAAAGCCCTCGGGTCCCCGGGATGAGCTCGACGCGGCGCGGTGGTTCCGCCGGTCTGTTTCGGGGAGCCACGTTCGTCACGAAGGACAGGCAGGAGGGGAGACTCCCAAAGGATCGTGGCCACAGAGCACCGAACGCGCCCAACCCTATGCGGGTGGGGGATCTGGTGCGGTGATGACGCTAACACTACCGGACCCAAGAGACATTCCCCCACCCCATCGCTCCCCCGGCGCAGCCCTTTTTTCCAGCGGTAGTGCAGTGGAGTGAACGGGCCCACCACCGTCGCCGACCGCTCGCCCGGCCACGCCGGGTCCGCCGTCGGGCCGGCTCCCGCCTACCGGGCGTACTGCCAACGAACAGCGAGTACGCAGGTCACGCCAGTGGCATGACGCTTGCTCCGGCCCCGTCCACATCCAGTTGCCGAACCACCCAATCGGGCCCGGCGCTGCCGATCGCCTCGTCCACGCGGTCGTGCGTGACCAGGGCGAGCACGGTCGGCCCCGCGCCGGAGACGACCGCAGCCATCCCCTGTGCGCGCAGCTTGTCGATCAATTCGGCGCTCGCGGGCATCGCGGGCGCACGGTAGGTCTGGTGCAGCCGGTCCTCGGTCGCGGCGAACAGCAGGTCCGGACGCGAGGTCAGCGCGGTGACCAGCAGGCCGGCGCGCCCCGCGTTCGCCGAGGCGTCGCGATGCGTCACCTTGGCCGGCAGCAGACCGCGCGCGACCTCGGTGGACAGTGGAACCGCGGGTACGAACACGACGGGAGATATACCCCGGTCGGGGGTCGATCGCACCGCCTTGGGGCCGTCCTCGTCGGTCCAGGCGATGGTGAAGCCGCCGAGCAGGCACGCCGCGACGTTGTCCGGGTGGCCTTCGAGCTCGGTCGCCAGGGCCAGGGTGGCCTCGTCGTCGAGCCGTTCGGCGCCGCCTATCGTCAGCGCCCGGGCCGCGATCACGCCGGCGCAGATGGCCGCAGCGGACGAGCCCAGTCCGCGCCCGTGCGGGATGCGGTTGGCACACACGACGTCCAGGCCGGGCGGTCGGCCGCCCATCGCCTCGAACGCGGCGTAGGCCGCGCGCACGACCAGGTGGTTCTCGTCCCGGGACAGGTCGTCGGCGCCCTCGCCTGCGATGTCGATCGACAAACCCTCGTCCGCGACCCGGACGGCGACGTCGTCGTACAGTCCGAGCGCGAGTCCGAACGCGTCGAACCCGGGGCCCAGGTTGGCGCTCGTGGCCGGGATGCGAACCCGGACGGGGGCGGCACGGAATGCGGGGCCGGCCATACGCGTGGACACTCCTCCTCGTGGAGTTCCGGGCACCTTCACGGGACGGTCCGAACCGGTGGCGCATTCGGGAAATCGCGGGTGCTGCGGAACGGCAGGAACAGACGCGAGACTCGGGCGACATGCGCCGCGGAACGAGTGCAAAGTCGCGTCCGGTGATCAGCCTACCGAAGGTGCGTTCCCTCGCGGGACACCGTAACCACCGCGTCGTGGGATTGGTACCGGAATCGGGATCGAAAGGGTCCGGGAGCGGTCGACGGATGATCATCGACCGTCCCGGTGTGTTCCCGTGTACGGCAAAGGTGGGGCGCGACCGCTTTCGGCGGCGGGTGCCGGGTCGGCTTTCCCGGAGTCGGCTTCCCGGACCGGGGCCGAATTTTTCTACCGGTGCCGGGGTGCGGCGGCGCGGGTCGCTTTCCGGCCGGGTGCCGGGAGCGGGCGTCCGCGCCGCCGATGGGTGTCGCGGGTCAGCCGAGGCCGAGTTGTGCGGCTGCGGCAGAGGCGTCGATCGGGACCACGACGGGCTTGGGCGCGCCGGCCACCGCCCAGTCCGGGTCCTTGAGGCCGTTGCCGGTGACCGTGCAGACGATCCGCTGGCCCGGGTCGACGCGACCCTGATCGGCCGCCTGGAGCAATCCGGCCACACTCGCGGCGGACGCCGGCTCGACGAAGACGCCCTCCTGCGCGGCCAGGAGGCGATACGCCGAAAGGATCTGACGGTCGGTCACCGACTCGATGTGGCCCCCCGATTCGTCCCGCGCGGCGATCGCGAAGTCCCACGAGGCGGGGTTGCCGATCCGGATCGCGGTGGCGATCGTCTGCGGCGAGAGCACCGGCGCGCCGTTGACCAGCGGTGCCGAACCGGCCGCCTGGTAGCCCCACATGCGGGGGCGGCGGGCGGACAGGCCGTCGGCCGCGTATTCGTTGTAGCCCTTCCAGTACGCGGTGATGTTGCCCGCGTTGCCCACCGGAAGCACGTGGATGTCGGGCGCGTCGCCGAGCATGTCGACGATCTCGAAGGCGGCGGTCTTCTGGCCCTCGATGCGGACCGGGTTGACCGAGTTCACCAGCGCGACCGGATACTTTTCGGCCAGATCGCGGGCGAGCGTGAGGCAGTCGTCGAAGTTGCCGTCGACCTGGAGGATGCGCGCGCCGTGCACCAGGGCCTGGCCCATCTTGCCCAGCGCGATCTTGCCCTGCGGCACCAGCACGGCGCAGACCATCCCGGCGCGCACCGCGTAGGCGGCGGCGGAGGCCGAGGTGTTGCCGGTGGACGCGCAGATGACCGCCCGGGCGCCCTCCTCCTTGGCCTTGGAGATCGCCATCGTCATGCCGCGGTCCTTGAAGGACCCGGTCGGGTTGGCGCCCTCGACCTTGAGGTGAACCTCACATCCCGTGCGCTCGGAGAGCACCTGGGCCGGGACCAGCGGCGTACCACCCTCACGCAGGGTGACCACGGGTGTGTTCACCGAGACCGGCAGACGGTCGCGGTATTCCTCGATGACCCCGCGCCACTGAGTGGTGCGGACGCCTTCCTTGAGCGCGCTCACGGTCCCTCTACTCCCCTTCGACCCGCATGATGCCGGCGATGTCACGGACGATGTCCATACCGCGCAGATCGGCGACGGTCGCCGCGAGCGCGGCGTCGGTCGCGGTATGGGTGACGATCACGAGTGTGGCATCCCCGTCCCGGCCCTGTTGACGGACCGTGTCGATGGACACGTCGTGCTGGGCGAATACCGCGGCCACCTGGGACAGCACGCCGGCCCGGTCGGCCACGTCCAGGCTGAGGTGGTAGCGGGTGCGGACGATGCCCACCGGCTGCGGGGTCAGCTGTGCGTAGGCCGACTCGCCGGGCCCGGTCGCGCCGGAAAGCTTGTTCCGGCAGACCGCGACCAGGTCGCCGAGCACCGCGCTCGCGGTCGGCGCGCCGCCCGCGCCGGGGCCGTAGAACATCAACTGGCCGGCCGCCTCGGACTCGACGAAGACCGCGTTGTACGCCTCGCGCACGGACGCGAGCGGGTGCGTACGCGGGAGCATCGCCGGGTGCACGCGGGCACTCACGCTCTGCCCGTCGGCGCCGCGCTCGCAGATCGCCAGCAGCTTGACCACGCAGTCCATCGCCTTGGCACTGGCCACGTCGGCGGCGCTGACCTCGGTGATGCCCTCGCGGTACACGTCGGCGGCGGTCACCCGGGTGTGGAACGCCAGACCGGCCAGGATCGCGGCCTTGGCGGCGGCGTCGAAGCCCTCGATGTCGGCGGTGGGGTCGGCCTCGGCATAGCCCAGCGCGGTGGCCTCGTCGAGCGCCTCGGCGAAGCCCGCACCGGTGGAGTCCATCCGGTCCAGGATGAAGTTGGTGGTGCCGTTGACGATGCCCAGGACCCGTTCGACCTTGTCCCCGGCGAGCGACTCGCGCAGCGGACGCAGCAGCGGGATCGCGCCGGCGACGGCGGCCTCGTAGTAGAGGTCCACGCCGTGTTTCGCGGCGGCGGCGTGCAGCGTGGAGCCGTCCTCGGCCAGCAGCGCCTTGTTGGCGGAGACCACCGAGGCGCCGTGCTCCATCGCGGACAGGATCAGGCCGCGGGCGGGCTCGATGCCGCCGATCACCTCGACCACCACGTCGATGTCGTCGCGTTTGACCAGTTCCACCGCGTCGGTGGTGATCAGCGCGGGGTCGATGCCCGCGCGCTCGCGCCCGGCCCGGCGCACGGCCACGCCGGCGAGCTCGATCGGGGCCCCGATTCGGGCGGCGAGGTCGGTCGCGTGCGTCGTCATGATGCGGGCCACTTCGGAGCCGACCACACCACAACCGAGCAGCGCCACCTTCAGCGGCTGCGTACGCATCATCCGACCTCACTTCTCGAAGACAAAGGTTGTCCGAGTCTGCCGTCCGGGGGAATTCCGGAGACAGGCAGTGCCGACAAGTGTCGCTCGGATCATGGGCCGAACCAGGGCCGGTCCAGGATCCGAGACGACAATTCTTGCGGCCTCACAGGCGGGCCGCGGGATTTTCTCCCGGGCCCGGGGGCCACCGCGGGGTGACCCCCGATCATTGCGTTGCTCTTGTTTCGTTGTGCTGCGTTGCGTTTCTTCGCTCTTGTTTCGTTGCTGTTGTTTCGTTGTTCTCGTCCTGCCGCCGGCGGCGGCGCTCGGTTGCCGGAGTCCGCTCAGCCGATGTCGAGGCGGAGCAGGTCCTCCTCGGTCTCGCGCCGCACGATCACGCGTGCGCTGCCGTCGTGCACCGCGATCACCGGCGGGCGGGTCACGTGGTTGTAGTTGCTCGCCATCGAGCGACAGTAGGCGCCGGTGGCGGGCACCGCGAGCAGATCGCCGGGGGCCAGGTCGGCGGGCAGGTAGGCGTCCTTGACGATGATGTCGCCGGACTCGCAGTGCCGACCCACCACGCGGGAGAGCATCGGCGCCGCGTCGCTCGCGCGTGAGACGAGCGTCACGCTGTACTCGGCGTCGTAGAGCGAGGTGCGGATGTTGTCCGACATCCCGCCGTCCACGCTGACGTAGGTGCGCAGGCCCTCCAGCGGCTTGATCGTGCCCACCTCGTACAGCGTGAAGGTGCCGGGCCCGGCGATCGCGCGGCCGGGTTCGACCGACAGACGCGGCACCGCCAGGCCGGCGGTGGCACACTCGCGGCGCACGATGTCCAGCAGCGAGGCGGCGATCACCGCGGGCGACTGCGGGTCGTCGGCGGAGGTGTAGGCGATGCCCAGGCCGCCGCCGAGGTCGATCTCGGGCAGTTCGACGCCGTGCTCGTCGCGCACCGCGACCAGCAGGCCGACCACCCGGCGCGCGGCGACCTCGAAGCCGGCCGTGTCGAAGATCTGCGAGCCGATGTGCGAGTGCAGGCCGACCAGTTCGAGAGACTCGAGCTTGCGGATCCGGCGCACCGCCTCGGCCGCTCGGCCGTCGGCAAGCGAGAAGCCGAACTTCTGGTCCTCGTGCGCGGTGGCGATGAACTCGTGGGTGTGCGCCTCGACCCCGACGGTGATCCGGACCAGCACCTTCTGCGTGACGCCGCGCCGGTCGGCCAGGAAGGCCAGCCGGCTGATCTCCTCGAACGAGTCGACCACGATCCGGCCGACGCCGACCTCCAGCGCGCGGTCCAGCTCGGCCCCGGACTTGTTGTTGCCGTGGAAGGCGATCCGGGCCGGGTCCATGCCGGCGGACAGTGCGACGGCCAGCTCGCCGGCGGTACACACGTCCAGGTTCAGGCCCTCCTCGGCGATCCAGCGCACCAGCGCGCGGCACAGGAACGCCTTGCCCGCGTAGAACACGTCGGCGCCCTCGAACGCCTCGCGCCAGGCGCGGCAGCGGGCCCGGAAGTCGGCCTCGTCGAGGATGTAGGCGGGCGTACCGAACTCCCGGGCGAGTTCGCGCACGTCCAGGCCGGCGATGGTGACCACGCCGTCGGCGCCGCGCTCGGCGCCGGCGGGCCAGATCTTCGGGTCGAGCAGGGTCAGATCCTCGGGCGCGATCGGCGGCGCGCCGTCGGGCAGGACGTCCGCGTGGCGGGGACCGGCGGGGTGGGCGGAGCGGCTCATGTCGTGGTGCTCCCCGTGGGGTGAGGGCGTCGGTGTGGGGTGGGTGGTGTGCGGCGGTGTGGCGGGGGCGGCGGTTTGCGTGTGGTGCCGCGGCGGGTGCCTGCGGTGGGGCGGTGGGTGGCGTGCGGTGGGTGGCGGCCCGTGGTCGGGAACGGCCGAAGGCCGGGCATGTGCCCGGCCTTCGGCCTGTCGTCGCCTGCGTTGTGACGATCCGTCACATGCGCTCGGGGGCGGACACCCCGAGCAGGGCGAGGCCGTTGGCCACCACGGTTTTCGTGGCCTCGGCCAACCACATTCGGGCGTGCGTCAGGTCGGTGACCTCTTCCTCGCCCTTGGGCAGGATCTGACAGTGGTCGTAGAAGCGGTGGTACGTGCCGGCCAACTGCTCCAGGTAGCGCGCGACGTGGTGCGGCTCGCGCATCTCGGCGGCCTTGGCGACCACCCGCGGGAACTCGCCGAGCATGCCGAGCAGGTCGGACTCCCACTCGCTGGACAGCAGCTCGGGCTTGAACTCGCCCTTGACGATGCCGCGTTCGGCCGCCTTGCGCTCGACGGCGGACATCCGGGCGTGCGCGTACTGAACGTAGAACACGGGGTTCTCGTTCTTGTGCGACGTGAGGATGTCGATGTCCAGCGTGATGGTGGAGTCGGTGGACGAGCGCGCCAGCGAGTACCGCGCGGCGTCGACGCCGATCCACTCGACGACGTCGTCGATGGTGATGATGTTGCCCGCGCGCTTGGACATCCGGACCTCTTCGCCGGCGCGCATCATCTTCACGAACTGGCCGACGATGATCTCGATGTTGCGCTCGGGGTCGTCGCCCGCGCAGGCCGCGATCGCCTTGAGCCGCCCGACGTAGCCGTGGTGGTCGGCGCCGAGCATGTAGACGGCGACCTCGTTGCCGCGGTCGCGCTTGTTCAGGTAGTACGCGGCGTCGGAGGCGAAGTAGGTCTTCTCGCCGTCGGACTTGATCAGGACCCGGTCCTTGTCGTCCCCGTAGTCCGTGGTGCGCAGCCAGATCGCGCCGTTGTCGTCGTAGACGTGGCCCTGCTCGCGCAGCCGCTCGATCGCCTTCTCCACCGCGCCGGATTCGTGCAGCGTGGTCTCGGAGAACCACACGTCGAAGTGCGCGCCGAAGTTCTCCATCGAGCGCTGGATCTCGGCGACCATCAGCTTGAGCCCGGTGGCCCGGAAGACCTTCTCCTGCTCGGCCTCGGCCAGGCTCAGCACATCGGGCTGCTCGGCGAGGATGTCGGCGGCGATGTCGTTGATGTACGCACCGACGTAGCCGTCCTCGGGGACGGGCCGACCGTTCGCCGCCGCCATCAGCGACTTGCCGAACTTGTCGATCTGCACGCCGGCGTCGTTGATGTAGTACTCGGTGGTCACGTCCGCGCCGGACGCGCGCAGGATCCGCCCGAGCGAGTCGCCGACGGCGGCCCAGCGCACGCCACCGATGTGGATCGGCCCGGTCGGGTTCGCCGACACGAACTCCAGGTTGATCTTGAGCCCGTCGAACGCGTTGTTGCTGCCGTACTCGGCGCCGGCCTCGACGATGGAGCGGGCCAGCTCGCCCTGGGTGGCGGTGTCGAACGTGATGTTCAGGAACCCGGGGCCGGCGACGTCGACCTTGGCCACACCGGGCGCCTGCGCGATCCGCACGGCCAGCAACTCGGCGATCTCGCGCGGCGGTCGCTTGGCCGGCTTCGCGAGCTGCAACGCGATGTTCGTCGCGTAGTCCCCGTGCTCGCGGTTCTTGGGTCGCTCGACCGTCGTGCTCTCGGGCACGGCAACGGCGAGCTCGCCCGCCTCGACGGCGGCACGAACCGCGGACAACACTGACTGCGAAAGCTCTGCGGGGGTCACGGGCACAAGCGTAGGCGACCCGCGGACCAACCCACCCGGCGGGCGGGGTCGGTCATTCGGGTGAGACTTCCGCCGGGGAACCGGGTGGGGGATCGAGCGGGCCGTCGGCGACGGAATCCGGCCCGGGCTCGGGCTCGGGCTTCTGCTCCGGCTCCGGCTCCGGCTCCGGCGACAACGCGCGCACGAGCCGAATCAACTGCTCGGGATGAAACGGCTTGGTCAGATACCCGTCGACCCCCACCGCCCGAGCCCGCGAAAAATCCTCGTCCTGCGCACAGGCACTGATCATCAATATCTTCAACCCACTGGTCCGCGGATCCGCCCGCAACCGAGCGGCAGTCCCGATCCCATCCAAATGCGGCATCACCACATCGAGCGTGACCAGATCCGGCCGGACCTCGTGCACGAGCCGCAAACACTCCTCACCATCACACGCGGTACTCACCACGAACCCCTCCAGCCGCAGATTGACCGCGATCAGCCGCCGAATCACCTCGTCGTCATCCACGACAAGCACCCGCGCCGCCTCACCACCAATCCCGCCCACGCCAGTGAGATTAGGCCCCCCACCCCCACCCGCGGGCCCGATCCGCACATCTCGCCCCCGCCTCCCCCCAACCCCTTCGCAACCCACTCCCCGGAGCTGGTAATGTTCACGTCACCCGAGCCCCTGTAGCTCAGGGGATAGAGCAACGGCCTCCGGAGCCGTGTGCGCAGGTTCGAATCCTGCCAGGGGCACACAGCGTCACCAGGATCAGCAGCCACGAAGCCACGTGAGCTGCTGTTTTTGTTTTCCGGCCTCTTTTCCGCCGTCACGATGTGCGTCGCTTCGCGGAGGCGAAAGCAGGCGTTGGACGGCCGTCGTGCAACATGCGTGCGATGATCTGGAGGCTTTTTCCGCAGGTCAGAGTGAGTTTCCGGCGTATCTGCGGCAAGGCCCGGACACGACGAACGCTCCGGATCACTCTGGGGCTTCCTGGCGCCTGACGGCTGGTCCGTCGTCTGGTCAGGCGTCGTCGTCGAGGCCGTCCGAGATGCGCTTGTTGATCGGGTCGCGCTGTCCGTCGATGCACTTGGCGTAGAACTTCAGGAGCGCGTCCGCGGAGTGGCCGAGCCGTTCCGCGACTTCGGTTGCAGGCGCTCTCGCGTTCAGTCGGAGCGAGGTGCAGGTGTGCCGAAGGTTGTACGGCCGAGCTGGCAAGGGTGACGTGACCTGCTTCTCGGTGAGCGCAATGGGCGGCGGCGCTTTCTCGACCCACGCGACCACCTTGGCGATCTCACGGGGCCGATCGATCTCACGACGTATCGGGGGCGACAGGAAGGACCGGAGCGTTTTGACGTCGGGCCGCCCCTAGGCGTCGGGCACGAGCGTCGGAGGGCGGTGGTGAGGGAATCCGTCACGTCCAGCGTCATGCCGTGCGGGATGCTGCCCGGAGGGGGAATGAATCGCGCTCCCCGCAGCAGGACCGGAGGGAAGCCATGGAGCCCGCTCGCTACCACGAGATCACGGACTTTCTGCGTGACCGGATCATGGATGGCACGCTCCCGGCGGGACAACGGCTGCCGAGCGAGGAGGAGTTGGCGAAGGAGTTCGGGGTGTCCCGCCCGACGGTCCGGCAGGGCATCACCGAGCTTCGTGTGGCCGGGTTGGTCGAGGTGTTGATGGGTCGCGGGATGTTCGTGCGCTCTCCGCACGCCAGGCCGAACACGACGCGGCCACGTGGGGTTCGCCGGGACCGGGGCGGGCGGTACGTCGAAGCCGACGCCATCCGCCGGACCACCCGGGACGAGCCGACCGCGACCCGCACCGGCGCGCGCTTGGCGTTGGTCGACGTGTTGCCCGTGCCGCCGGGCGACCCGATGTTCACCGACGACGAGTGGCAGACCGCCGAGCACGGCCGGCTGTGCCGGGTCCGCCGGACGTACGTCCCTTTCTCGGTCCTGGAGAACACGCCCTACTCCGATACCGCCCCGCGGCTCGGCCACGGCCTGCACTGGAGCGAGAACGTCCGCAGTCGCATGCCGCTCCCCGACGAGGCCACTTCGCTTCACCTGGCGGACGGGGCACCGCTCGTCCACGTGCTGCGACTGACCTCGGACCAGCACGAACGGCCCCTCGTGCTGGCGGAGTTCGGGATCTCCGGTGACGATCTGGAGATTTCCTGCGGATTCGGCCGCTCTTCATGAGCGAGGCGCGGCCGCTCGCGGAGGCCCTCCCGGAGCTTCACAGCGAATTGCTCAGGCTGCTGCATGGGGCGGCCGAGCATTCGTTGGCCGACGATCTCCGCAGGGTGGAGTTCCACGACTGGTGCGACTGCGGGGACGACTTCTGCCAAGGCTTCAGGACGGTGTCGGATCGGGAAATCTTCTACGGTCCCGGTCATCGCATGGTCTGCCTGCTCGGAGAGGACGACCACGCCATGATCAACCTCGACGTGGTCCACGGGTCCGTGGTCTACATCGAGATCCTCTACCGACCGCAGCTCAAGGCCCAACTCCGGGCACCGGCCTGAAACGCTTTCGAACGTGCGAGAACCCCCGCTCGGGCCACCGGGCGCGAGGTCTCTGTTTCGGCCGGAGAACAAGAGAAGAAACCGGCCGAGCTTTGGTCGGGCCGGCGCCGGACGATCGTCACGCGCCGGTTCCCGAGCCCGCACCGCGAGGGCGCTCCATGAGGCTTTGGCACTCAGATGAGGCCGCGGCGGGTGAGTTCGGCGGTCAGGTTTCGTTTGCGGTGGTGTTCGGTGCGCAGGGTGGTGAAGTGCTCTTGCCACTCGGGCTCTCGGTCGGCGGTTCGGGATATGTCTCGGGCGCGTACGAGCAGGTCGGCGGCTCGGGCGTAGGCGTGGTTGCCTGTTGCCTTGATGAGGACTGCGGCTTCGCGTAGGTAGATGTGCATGGCTTCGGCGGGGCGGGTGGTTCGGCAGGCTTCGGCAAGGTTCAGCCAGTGGTCGAGGTTGGCGCCGAAGGTTTCGGCCGCGGTCCAGGCCTGGTCGTATTCCTGTTCGGCGAGCAGGACGTCGATCAGGACTCGGGCTGCCCAGGTGCCGGTGGGCCGCTCGGCGGCTGCGTCGCGCAGTAGGTGCAGGGTCTCGGCGCGGTAGTGGTCGAGTTCGCCGATCGCCCGGGCGGCTTCCAGGACTTGGTGGTGGAGCGCGACGCTTGGCCGGTGGCGGAATTGCTGCCGGCGGATCTTCAGGGTGTCCGCCTCCCGGCCCTCGGCGCTGTATCGCTGCGTCAGGTAGTCGGCGAGGCGGGATTCGTCCGGGTGTTCGGCGAAGCCGCGTTCGGCCCAGGTGAGGGCTTCGTCGTTGCGGTCGGCGGCGGTGAGGACCTCGGCTATGCGGAGGTAGGCGTAGCCGTGGGTGAGGTTGTCGGCGATTGCCTCGACCTGCGCGTCCGTGTCGTTTCGTACTTCGGCCAGATCTTGCCGGAGATGTTGGATCAACCATCGGTCCGCGTCGTGGGTGGAGTCGCCCTCCTGTACGGCGCGCAGCCGAGCGGCGTAGTGCGTGATTCCGGTGTCCCCCAGCGACTCGGCGTAGTCCCGGATCGCCAGTTCCGGCCAATCGTGGTTCGCGAGTTGGAAGGCGAGCAGCCAGTCGGCGAGTTCGGCGGGGTCGGGCGAGGTGGCGGCGCACGCTGCGGCGTGCAATTCCGCCAGGGCCTCGCCTTCCACCGTGATGCCGCCGTCGGAGTCGTCGATCTCGCCGAGTGCCCCGCCGATCAGGGCCAGGGCACGGCCGGAGAGGTCCATGACGGCGACGTGGTGGCCGCCCTCGTACAGCTCCCGCAGCGTCTCGGCGATGTCGGCGACCGCCTCGGCGTAGGCGTACGCGCCGTGCCGGTCCAGGTAGCCGTAGGTGCGGAGCGCGCGGCCCAGGTGCTCGCGAATCGAGGTGATGTCCGGGCCGGCCCCGCCGTCGGTGCGCGCCGCGCGCAGGGTGAGCCGGCGGCGCAGGTCGGGATCGTTGCGGGCCGCCTCGTCGAGGAGGTCGACGAGTTCGTGGGGGTCGAGTGAGGCCAGGTAGGCGCGGAGGTCGAACGGGGCGGCCTGGGCCTCCTCTACCGGGCGGGCCGCGACGGACCGAAGGAAGACGAGGCCGACGGCGACGCAGTGCTTGCAGAAGTGGCCCTGCTCGCCGTATGGGCAATCGCAGTCGCCGATGAGACCGTCCGCCCCGTATTCGAGGGCGACCGCGTAGGTGTCGTTTCCGTACACGACGGCGGAAACGTAACCCGGATCCTCTTCGATCAGATTCGCGACCGCACCGAGGTAGCCCTCACCGCGCCCGTACGACTTGGCGCCGGCGGCGTCGAGGAGGTCCTGTTCGGTGAATGGGAGGCGTGGTACCGACATGGCTTCATCAAACCGTACGTCCCCATGCCGAATGTGCTGTTCGCCGACTGGAGGGATTACCGGAGCACTTCTCGGACGTACCGAGCACTCCCCGGGCGTACCGGAGCGCTTCCCCGACGTACCGGAGCACTTCCCGGACGTACCCGCGAGGTGACGCAGGAGTTCAAGAGGCTTGCGTGCTCCGAGACTTCGGCCAAGAAAGTCGCGCCGACCGGCCCGGCTCGCGCATGACTCGCAGCGCCGATTTCGCCCATGCCGTGCCGGGTTCGCGGATGCGGTGGAGTTCGGCCCCGTTGTCGGAGGAGGCGGTCTCTCGGGTCGGGCAGTCCTTGGCTTCGAGGCGACGGCGGGGCCGCGCCGGCGGTCCGGACGTCTCGTCGCCGGCCGGCGACGATGACCGCTCGGGCGTGGGGTGGGCGTCGGCTTCTCCGTGGGCGGCGCCCACCCCACGGTTCGGGGGGTGGTGTGTCCAGTGGGGGGTGTCCTACAGGGCCTTCGCCGTGTATACGGCTGTGCCTTCCACATAGGTGCCCAGGACTTCCGCGTTGGCGATCTCCGCCGCCGGGCCCGCGTAGGGGTCGCGGTCGAGGACTACCAGGTCGGCGAGCTTGCCGACTTCGATCGTGCCCGTGTCGTGGTCGCGGTGGTTCACGTACGCCGTGCCCACCGTGTAGGCGGCCAGGGCCGCCGTGAGGTCGAGGCGCTGCTCGGGGAGGAAGACGGTGTCGGAGGGGTCCGCGAAGGAGGGCAGGACGCGGTTGACCGCCGTGTGGATGCCCCACATCGGGTCGGGGGCGCTGACCGGCCAGTCGCTGCCCGCCGCGAGCGTGGCGCCGGAGCGGAGCAGGTCGCCGAACGGGTATTGCCAGGCCGCGCGTTCGTCGCCCAGGAACGGGATGGTGAGTTCGTCCATCTGGGCCTCGTGGGCGGCCCACAGGGGTTGCAGGTTGGCGGTCACGCCCAGCGCGGCGAAGCGCGGGATGTCGTCGGGGTGGACCACCTGGAGGTGCGCGATGTGGTGCCGGTGGTCGCTGCGGCCGTTGGCCGCGAGGGCTTGGGCGAAGCCGTTCAGTGCCTCGCGGGCCGCCCGGTCGCCGACCGCGTGCACGTGTACCTGGAAGCCGTGCGCGTCCAGCAGCGTGACGTGCTCGCGCAGCGCGACCGGGTCGACGAAGCTCAGGCCGCTGTTGCCGGTGTGGCAGCCGCAGCCGTCGAAGTAGGGCTCGTTCAGGGCCGCGGTGAAGTTCTCCGCGACGCCGTCCTGCATGATCTTGACGCTGGTCGCCGTGAAGCGCCCGACCGACGAGGACGCGCGCAGGTCGAGCAGGCGCTCCAACTGCTCCGCGCCTTGCCCACGTTCCCACCACAGCGCGCCCACGACCCGGGCCGTCAGTTGCCCCGAACGGGCCGCCGTGAGGTAGCTGTCCAGCGGGTCCAGGCCCATGTGGGCCGAGCCGACCATCGCGTCCTGCCAGGACGTCACGCCGACCGAGTGCATGCGTGCCTGGCCGGCGAGCAGCGCGCGCAGGCCGTCCGCCGCGTCCAGGCCCGGTACCAGGTCGCCGACCAGGGCGGCGGCGCCCTCGTGCAGGGTGCCCTGCGGGGTGCCGTCGGCCTCGCGTTCGATCCGCCCGTCGGCCGGGTCGGGGGTGTCCCGGGTGACGCCGGCGAGTTCGAGCGCACGCGTGTTGACCCAGGCGCCGTGGCCGTCCGCGTTGATCAGGAACACCGGGCGGTCCGGCACGATCGCGTCGAGTTGTAGCCGGCTGGGCGTACCGCCCGCGAACGCGTCCATGTTCCAGCCGCCGCCGCTGATCCACGCCTCTTCGGGCCGGTCGGTGGCGTACGCGCGGATCAGCGCGAAGGTCGCCTCGGCGTCCCGCGCGTCGGAGAGGTCGCAGCGGATCAGCGTGGTGCCCGCGAGGGCGGGGTGCACGTGCGAGTCCTGGAAGCCGGGCAACAACGCCCGTCCGGCCAGGTCGATCACGTCGGTGCGGGGGCCGATCAGGTCGCGCACGTCCGGGTCGTGGCCGACGACCACGATCCGCCCGTCGCGCACGGCCACCGCCGTGGCCCGACGACGAGCGGCGTCGATCGTGTGGACCGGTCCACCTCGGAATACGACATCGGCAGGGGTGGGCATGGGGGCTCCTTGCGCAGACGACGGCGGTAGCGGACGGCGGGACGAAAGGGAAACGACGGGCGAACCCGCGACGCTCGGGGCGGGGGGCGGAACAGCCGACCCGGGACGACCGGCAGCGGGGCAGCGAGCGCCCGACCCCGGGCAGCGGGCAGGAGGCGCCCGACCCCGGGCGGCAAACCCCGGACCCTGCGCCCAAGCTGTCTGGAGTATCGACGCGGGAACGTTCCCGCACAAGCGCGTGCGGGAACGGTTTTCCGAAGGTCCTGGCTCCGCACATCGCGCGTGACTCGGGGCTTGTCAGCCGGCAGCATGTCGTGACATGACCACCTCCCCCCGCAGTGGCGGCCGGCGGCCCGCGCCCGTGCCTCGGGTCCGACTCGTCGACGTGGCCCGAGAGGCGGGGCTGTCCAAGACCACCGTCTCGGCCGCCCTGAACGGCACCGGCCGGCTGTCCGACGCGGTCCGGCTGCATGCCCAGGAGACCGCGCGCCGACTCGGCTACCGGCCGAACGCGACCGCACGGCTGCTGCGGGCGGGGCACGCCCGGCTGATCGGGTACGCGGTGCGCGAGTACGTGGAGACGCCGTGGTCGTACATCGAGTCGCCCTACTTCGCCCAACTCACCAGCGCCACCGCCCAGGCCGCGCTCGCCCACGGGTACGCGCTGGTCCTGTTGCCCACCCACTCGGCCCGGGACGAGTGGGCGGACCTGCCGCTGGACGCGGCGGTGGTTGCCGACCCGCTCGCGGAGGACCCGTTGGTCGAGGACTTCCTGGCCGCCCGCATCCCGGTCGTCTCCGACCGGCGGCTGGAGGGCATGACCGGCGGGCACTGGGTGGACATCGACCACGAAGCCGCCGTACGCGGTGTGCTCGACCACCTGGCCGCGGGCGGCGCGCGGCGGATCGGCGTGGTGGCCGCGCACTCCAGCTCGCTGTTCTACGAGGAAAGCTTGACGACCTATCACACCTGGTGTCGGGAACGGGAGTTCGCGCCGCTCGTGGGGATGACCGAGCGTCCCGGCAACCAGGCCGCCCGCGCCGTTATCGACCACATGTTGGGGCAACCCGAGCGCCCGGACGGGCTCTTCGTACTCACCGAGGCGAGCCCGCCGCTGATCCTGGAGACCGTGCGCGCACACGGCCTGAGGGTCCCGGAGGACCTGCTGATCGTCTGCGTCAGCGACGACGCGACGGCCGCGCAGACCGAGCCGCCGATCACCACCCTGAGCCTGAACCCGGCCGAAATCGCGACCGTGGGCGTCGAGTTGCTGATCCGGGCGCTGGAGTCCGGCGACCCCACCCCCACCGGCCGGATCGTCCCGACCAACCTGGAGATCCGCGCCAGTTCACGACGCGGCGACTGACCCGACGAACTCGGGGCCGAGTCGAGCGGTACACACCGGCGCCTTCGTACACCCGGGCCGAGCGGCACCTCCGCCATCACCGAGCGGCACCCCGCCACCGTCGGGCACCCGAGCCCAGCCGCATCTTCGAGCAGCCGCGCCGGCGCGATCCGGTGCGGGCCACCGGCGCCGACGTCCTCGGCCTGCTCCGCACCGCACCCGCCCCGGCCCGACAACTGTCGAACGGCCCGACGGATCGTGATTCGATGGCCCCGGATCACCGACCACGCCACACCGCAGCACGCCGCGCCACACCACACGCCGCCGCACCCCGCCCGACCACCCCTCGGGCCCCGACCCGGAGGAATCGCCGTGATCGAGTCGACCCCGACTCCCCCCGCCGAGCCGACCGTCGTGCAGGGGCACGATCCCCGCACCGGAGCGCCGGTCGGTGATCCCGTGGCGGGCAGTACCGGCGCCGACGTCGACCGCGTGGTCGCCGCCGCCCGGGCCGCCGCGCCGGCGTGGGCCGCACGCTCCGGTACCGAGCGGGCCCGGGTGCTGGAGGCCGTCGCCGACGCGCTCGACGCCGCACGCGCCGAGTTGGTCGCCGTCGCGGACGCGGAGACCGCGCTGGGCGAGGCCCGGCTGATCGGCGAGGTCGGCCGTACGTCCGGCCAACTGCGGATGTTCGCCGGCCTGCTCCGGGACGGCGCGCACGTGGGCGCGGTGCTCAGCCCGGCCGATCCGGCGCTCGGCCGGCCCGACGTGCGGCGGATGTTGCACCCGATCGGCGTGGTCGCGGTGTTCGCCGCGAGCAACTTCCCCTTCGCCTTCTCCGTCGCCGGCGGCGACACCGCGTCCGCGTGGGCGGCCGGGTGTCCGGTGGTGGTCAAGGTCCACGAGGCGCACCCGGCCACGTCGCTCACGGTGGCCCGCGTCGTGCGTGCCGCGCTGGCCGACGCCGGCGCTTCCCCGGATCTGCTCGGCCTGGTCGCCGGTCGCGCCGCGGGCGGCCCACTGGTCACCCACCCCGGGATCGCCGCCGTCGGCTTCACCGGCTCGCTCGCTGGCGGCCGGGCCCTGTTCGACCTCGCGGCCGGTCGCCCCGACCCGATCCCGTTCTTCGGCGAACTGGGCAGCGTGAACCCGGTCGTGGTGCTGCCCGGCGCGGCGGCCGACCGCGCCGAGGAGTTGGCCGCCGGCTACCTCGGCTCGCTCACCCTGGGCACCGGCCAGTTCTGTACCAATCCCGGGCTGCTGTTCGTCCCCGAGGACAGCAAGCTCCCGGACGCCGTCGCCACGCACGCGCGCACCGCGACCGGCGGCCCGATGTTGTCCGAACGCATCCGCGACGCGTACCGGGACGGCGTGTCGGCGCACGCCGCACGCGAGCTGGCCCGAGGCACCGCCGCCGAGGGGGCCTGGGCGGTGGCACCGGTGGTGTGGCGGGTCGACCTCGCCGAATTCGTCGCGCACGCGGCCGAGCTGACCGAGGAGACCTTCGGTCCGGCCGGCCTGATGGTCACCTACGCCGACGAGGAAGCCCTGCTCGCCGCACTCGACCGCCTCCCGGGCAACCTCACCGGCTCGGTACACACGGTCGAGGCCGACCACGCGCTCGCCGCCCGGGTCGGCGCCGCCCTGCGTCCACGCGCCGGTCGGCTGATCCACAACGGCTGGCCCACCGGCGTCGCGGTGTGCTGGGCGATGCACCACGGCGGCCCCTGGCCCGCCACCACCGCCCCCGGCCACACCTCCGTCGGCGGCACCGCGCTGGAGCGCTGGCTGGTGCCGACCGCCTACCAGGACTGGCCCGACGCACTGCTGCCCGCGGAACTGCGCGACGCCAATCCGCTGGGCGTGCCACGACGCAGCCAACCCTGAGCGGTCCCCGCCACCGAACCCGGACGGGCACCCGCCGGGGCGTGCCACGACGCCCGAGCGGCCCGCGCCACGGGCCGGGACGGCCATCCGACCAAGCGCGAGCCCCCGCGGCGCAGCGTTATGGCCGAGTCCTCAGCGGTTGTCCACAACCGTGCCGCACCCTCCGTCCACGTTGTCCACAGACCGGCCTCGGGTGTCGCCGACTGCTCTTAGACTGCTCGGATGACAGCGCTCGACGACGGTCCCCAGATCAGCGAAGCGCTGCAGGTTCTGCATCGCGTCTTCGGTTACGACTCGTTTCGCGGGAGTCAACAGGAGATCATCGACCATGTGATCGAGGGCGGCGACGCGCTCGTCCTGATGCCCACCGGCGGCGGCAAGTCGCTGTGCTACCAGATCCCCGCGCTGGTGCGAAAAGGCGTCGGAGTGGTGATCTCACCGCTGATCGCGCTCATGCAGGACCAGGTGGACGCGCTCACCGCGCTGGGTGTGCGCGCCGGGTTCCTCAACTCGACGCAGAACCCCGACGAGCGGCGCATGGTCGAGTCGGAGTTCCTGGCCGGCGAGCTGGACCTGCTCTACCTGGCGCCGGAACGGCTGAAGGTCGACGCGACCCTGCGGCTCCTCGACCGGGGCACCGTCTCGCTGTTCGCGATCGACGAGGCACACTGCGTGGCGCAGTGGGGCCACGACTTCCGGCCCGACTACCTCACCCTGTCCCAGTTGCACGAGCGCTGGCCGGACGTGCCGCGCGTCGCACTCACCGCGACGGCGACCGAGGCCACCCACACCGAGATCGCCTCCCGGCTGAACCTCCGGCAGGCCCGGCACTTCGTGGCCAGCTTCGACCGGCCCAACATCCAGTACCGGATCGTGCACAAGGACAAGCCGCAGAAGCAGTTGCTCGACCTGCTCCGCTCCGAACACGCCGGCGACGCGGGCATCGTCTACTGCCTGTCCCGGGCGTCGGTGGAGAAGACCGCCGCGTTCCTGGTCGACAACGGCATCGACGCGCTGCCGTACCACGCGGGCCTGGACTCGCGGGTGCGCGCCGCCAACCAGTCCCGCTTCCTGCGCGAGGACGGCATGGTGATGGTCGCCACCATCGCGTTCGGCATGGGCATCGACAAGCCCGACGTGCGCTTCGTCGCGCACCTGGACCTGCCCAAGTCGGTCGAGGGCTACTACCAGGAGACCGGCCGCGCCGGGCGCGACGGGCTGCCGTCCACCGCGTGGCTGGCGTACGGCCTCCAGGACGTGGTGCAGCAGCGCAAGATGATCGACGGGTCGGAGGGCGACCAGGCCCACCGCCGCCGGCTGGGCACGCACCTGGACGCGATGTTGGCGCTGTGCGAGACGGTCGAGTGTCGGCGGGTGCGTCTGCTCGCCTACTTCGGTCAGGAGAGCACCGCGTGCGGCAACTGCGACACCTGCCTGTCGCCGCCCGCCTCCTGGGACGGCACGATCGCGGCGCAGAAGGTGTTGTCGACCGTGTGGCGGCTCAAGCACGAGCGGCGCGGGCAGAAGTTCGGCGCGGGCCAGATCGTGGACATCCTGCTGGGTGCCAAGACCGCCAAGGTGATCCAGTTCGACCACGACACGCTCCGGGTCTTCGGCATCGGCACCGAGCTGGGTCGGACCGAATGGATGAGCGTGGTGCGGCAGTTGCTCGCCATGAAGCTGATCGCCGTCGAGCCCGCGTTCAACGCGCTGGTACTGACCGAGGCCAGCGAGGAGGTGCTCGGCCGGCGGCGCGAGGTGATGCTGCGCCGTGAGCCGGAGCGGCCGGCGCGTGCGGCGAAGGCCGACCGGGCGGCCAAGTCCGGCAAGGGCAAGGCCGCGCCCATCGAGCTGCCCGCGGCGGCGGCGCCGATCTTCGAGGCGTTGCGCGCGTGGCGCGCGGCGACCGCGAAGGAGCAGGGCGTGCCGGCGTACGTGATCTTCCACGACGCGACGCTGCGCGAGATCGCCACCACCGGGCCGGACACCCTGGCCGCGCTGGGCGCGATCAGCGGCATCGGCGAGAACAAGCTGGCCAAGTACGGCCAATCGATCCTGGACACGCTGGCCGGCTCGCCCCCCGGCGCCCCGGCGCCCGGCTCGACGGCCGGCTCGGCCCGGCCCGGCTCGGCACAAGCCGCCTCGGCACCGGCCGCCGAGCTCACCCGCGAGCCGGTGCCCGAGCTGATCCGCGAACCCCTGCCGGACTATCAGCCCGACTACCAGAACGACTACGAGCCCGACTTCGAGCCGGAGCCGGAGTACTACCCGGAGTTCGAACCGGACCCGGACTACCGAAGCTGACCGACCGGGCCGGGGCACACCCGCGGACCCCGGCCCGAACCCGCACCACGGAACCGACCGACCGGGCCGGGCGCACCCCCGGACCCCAGCCCGAACCCGCACCACCGAACCGACCGACCGACCGGGCCGGGCACACCCACGGAACCGCTCCGAACCCGCACCCGACAACGATCGATCAGGCCCGGGCACACCCGCAGGCACGGCGACAGACGGACCCGCACCCGTGCCCCGGCCGAGCGCCGGTCCCGAAGGACCACCAAACGCAAAAGTGGCCGGGCCCGGGGAGGCGATCCCCGGGCCCGGCCACCGGCCGGCCCATCCGACGCTCGGTCAGCCCTTGCCGCCCGAACCGCCGCCCTGCTCCGCGTCCAACTCGTCCAGCTCGGCCAGGAAGCGCTCGATCACGTCGCTGTCGGCCACCAGCGTGCCGACCGGCTCACCGAGCACCTTGCCCGCCAGGTCCGTCGCGATCAGGCCCAGCTCCGCGTGCAGCGACGCGCTCGCCAGGGCGAGGTCCGCGTCCAGCCGCTCGTGGCCGGAGGTGACCAGCTCCTCCTTGATCCGCTGGCCCTCGGCACGCGCCTCGGCCATCAGCCGGGCACCCTCCTCGGCCGCCTGCTGCCGAACCGCCGCGGCTTCCTTGCGGGTCTCGGTCATCTGCGCCCGCAGCTCGGCCAGCGCCGCCTCACTCTCCGCCTGGAGGCCGGTCGCCCGGTCGAAGCCACCTTCGAGCGCGTCGTGCCGCTCGGCGATCGTGCGGCCGATGCGCGGCAGCAACACCTTCGCGAACACCGCGAAGACCACCACGAAGGTGACGAATCCAAAGATCAGTTCGGCGATATCCGGCTTGAGAGGTCCCATGGTTCGAAATCCTCGAACACAGCCGAGCACAAATCAAGTTCCGTCACCCCCCTCGGCCACCGACCGTGAGCAGCCGGCTCCTCTGCGCGCCGTTCGGATCCGCCCGACGGACCCTCATGCCCGCCCACCCGCGAATTCGAGCAGCACGATCGGGTCCCCCGACGGCTGCGCCGAGCCGCCCGCCGGCTCCACCGTGACCCCGACCCCCGAGGCCCGATCGACCGCCGACGCCAGCAACGCGGTGCCCGGCCGAAACGTCCCGATCGAACGCATGCGGCCGTGGTCGACGTACCAGCCCTGGTACACCCGAGCGTTCGGCAAGGTGGGCAGCCCGGACGTCAACAGCACGGTGCGATCCAGCGCGCGGGAGACGACCACCCGTGCCGTACCGCCGCCGGTCACCGGTGCCGACGCCTGGACCGCGTCCGGCGCGGTGATCACCGCCTCGATCACGGCGGCACGCTCGCGTTGTGCGCCCACCGTGTGCTCGGCTCTGCGGGCGTCCCGATACTGGTCGATCGCGACCCCGCCGAGCACGCCGATCGCGGCCAGGCACGCGGCGAGCACGAACACCGTGACCCGCCGGGTCCGGCCCGGCCCCGCGCCGACGGCCGGCTGCCGGGCGGGCAGTTCGGGCGGCAACTGACGTACGGTCACGATGCCGTCGAGCACCCGGCGCCGCAGTTGTGCCGACGGCGTCTCGGCGACCGCCGAGGCCAGCCGGGCGGCGGTCTCGCGAAACTCGCGAACCTCCTGCGCGCAGGCCGGACACACCGTCAGGTGGCGTTCGAATTCCCGCCGTTCGTCCTCGTCGAGGGCGTGCACGGCGTACGCCCCCGTCATCGTGTGCAGGTCGGCGGGGGTCATGTGCCCACTCCCAGGCAGTCGCGCAGGCGGATCAGGCCGTCCCGCAGGCGGGTCTTGATCGTGCCCAACGGCACGTCCAGCAGGCCGGCCACCTCCCGATGGGTACAGCCCCGGTAGTAGGCCAGGGTCACCGACTGACGCTGCAACTCGGTCAGCGTGCGCAGACAACGCCGCACCTGCTCGCGTTCGAGTCGGGCCTCGACCTCCTCGGTCACCTCGTCGTACTCGGTGGTGTGCTCGCGGATCGCGGTGCGGTGTTCCCGATCGGTGGCCGCCTGGGCCGAGCGCACCCGGTCGACCGCACGCCGGTGGGCCATGGTCAGGATCCAGGTCATCGCGCTGCCCCGGTCCGGGCGGAAGCGGGCGGCGGTACGCCACACGTCGAGCAACACCTCCTGCGCCACCTCCTCCGACTGCGCCGGATCGCGGACCACCCGACGCGCGACGCCGAGCACCGCGCCGATCACCGCGTCGTAGACGAACGCGAACGCCTCCCGGTCGCCCTGCGCGACGCTCACCAGCCGGTCCTCCAGCGACGGCCCGCGATCCCCGGACGAGGCGATGTGCACGGCGGTCCTCACCCGTGCTCACCACGCATCCCGATGCCGCGCCCGAATCCGGGCCCGCGTCCGTCCCCGCGCCCGCGCCCGCGCCGATACCTGCACCTGCACCTGCGCCCGCATCCGCGCCCGCCTCGGCGGCGGTGTCCGTACCGATCGTCCATGTCCCACTCCCACTCGCGCCGATCCCGAGGAGGTCACCCGTGGCGGGCGCCGACACTCCGACCCAATGTTCGGCGCCGAACAGCGAACGGATTGCCGTGGACGACGAGCGATTTCCGAACGATTTCCGAGCCGCTCCCCGGAGATCGCAACGCGGCAAACCCGTTCGGGTGAACGGCCAATCCGGAGCACCGTCGGCCGCGAATGGCTCACCGTGAAGGGAAACAGCACCCGCCGATGGATGCGGGCCGGAACGGGCGCGCTGAGCGGACTGCTGTCCGCCGGCGCGGCACTGGCCGTCGCCGAACTCGGCGCCGCGTTCGTCCGGCCCGAGGCGGGGCCTCTCACCGCCGTGGGGGGAGCCGTCATCGACCGCACTCCCCCGGCGGTGAAGGACTGGGCCGTCCGGGAGTTCGGCACCGACGACAAGTTGATGCTGCAGGCCGGAATCCTGGTCCTCCTCGCGCTGATCGCCCTCGGCCTGGGCGGCCTGGCGCTGCGCTTGCGGCGCACCGCGATGGCCGGGGTGTTCGCGTTCGGCCTGCTCGGCGCGTTCGCGGCCCGGCACCGGGCCGGCGCCGGATACGTGGATGTCCTGCCGTCCCTGCTGGGCGGCGTCGCCGGGGCAGCCGCGCTGTGGTGGCTGACCAGGCCGGTGGTCGCGGTGCGCGCGCGGGATCGTGCATTCGATCGTCGGGCCTTCCTGATCGCCGCCGGCACGGTGGCCGCGGGCTCGGTGGTGGCCGGCACCGCGGGCCGCCTCATCGGCAACGGCAGGCGCGCCTCGATCGCCGCCTTCCGCAACCGGATCAGGCTGCCCGCGCCGGCCGAACCGGCCCCGCCGCTGCCGGCCGGCGTCGATCTGCGGCTGGCCGGACTGTCCTCGTTCACCACGTCGAACAGCGACTTCTACCGGGTGGACACCGCCCTCGTGGTGCCGCGCGTCGACGTCGAGAACTGGTCGTTGCGGATCCACGGCAAGGGCGTGCGCACGCCGTTGACCTTCTCCTACCACGACCTGCTGCGCCGCCCCCTGATCGAGCGCGATCTCACCCTGACCTGTGTGTCGAACGAGGTCGGCGGCCCGTATACCGGCACCGCGCGGTGGCTGGGCGTGCGCCTGGCCGATCTGCTGCGCGAGGCGGGTGTGCGGCCGCCGTCCCGGGGTGGTCCCGCCGACCAGCTCGTCTCCCGATCCACCGACGGGATGACCATCGGCACCCCGGTCGAGGTGGTCATGGACGGGCGGGACGCGCTGCTCGCGATCGGCATGAACGGCGAGCCGCTGCCGTTCGAACACGGCTATCCCGTCCGGATGGTGGTGCCGGGACTGTACGGCTACGTGTCGGCGTGCAAGTGGCTCAAGGATCTCGAACTGACCACGTTCGCCGACTACGACGCCTACTGGGTCAAGCGCACGTGGTCGCAACAGGCGCCGATCAAGACCCAGTCCCGGATCGACACCCCCAAGCCGTTCGCGCGCCTTCGGATCGGTACGCCGGTGCCGATCGCGGGCATCGCCTGGGCCCAACACCGGGGCGTGTCGGCCGTCGAGGTCGCCGTGGACGGCGGCCCGTGGCAACCGGCCCGACTGGCCGAGGTGCCCAGTACGGACACCTGGCGCCAGTGGGTGTGGGAGTGGACGCCGAGCACACCCGGCTCGCACCGGATCGAGGTCCGCGCCACGGACGCGGGCGGCGCCGTGCAGACCGACAAACGGGTCGGCACGGTGCCCGACGGCGCCACCGGCCGGCATTCGGTGGTGGTCACCGTCACCTGATCGACCCTCGATTCCGCCCTCGGGCCGGCCACATCAACCAACCCGGCACGATCCCATCCGAAAGACAGAAGGAAGCCCCTGATGATCACCGACATCCGCCTCCCCCGCGCCATCGCCACCGCGGCCGCCCTGGCCGCGCTCGCGATCCCGCTGGCCGCCTGTGGCAGCGACGACAAGGACGACTCGGCCAAGAAGAGCGCGGCCTCCGCGCCGGCCGCGCCGGCCGCCGGCGCCGGTACCCCCGGCCCCGCGGGGGGCAGCACGAGCACCGCCTCCGCACCGTTCGGCAGCGCGTGTTCGGCCGTGCCCGCCACCGGTGCGGGCAGCTTCGCCGGCATGGCCCAGGACCCGGTCGCCACGGCCGCCTCGCACAATCCGGTGTTGTCCACGCTGGTGACCGCCGTCCAGGCCGCCGGTCTGGTGGACACGCTGAACACCGCGCAGAACATCACCGTGTTCGCGCCGAGCAACGACGCGTTCGCCAAGATCCCGAAGGAGACCCTGGACAAGCTGCTGGCCGACAAGGCCGCGCTCACCAAGGTGTTGACCTACCACGTGGTGGGGCAGCGGCTCACGCCCACCGGGCTCGACGGCGGCTCGTTCGAGACGCTGGAGAAGCAGCAGCTCACCACCAAGGGCGCGGGCGGGACGTACACCGTCAACGACGCCTCGAAGGTGGTCTGCGGCAACGTGCAGACCGGCAACGCGACCGTGTACATCGTCGACACCGTGCTGATGCCGCCGACTTCCTGATCGACGGCACGCCAGACCGGTCGAGGTCCGGGACGAGACCGGACCGGACCGAGCCGAGACCGCACCCAACGGACGGTCGTGTCCCCGCGCGTGGGGACACGACCGTCCGTCGGTGTGCCGAGCGCCGCCGGACCTCTCCCTCCCAGGCCCGCCGGCGCCGGCCGCCGTGCGCCGGTCGAGACCGCCCCCATCGGTCGGCCCGTTCGACCCGGCGCACCGAGTGTGTCCTCCCACCCACCACGTCACCGAGGTTGGCGAACCTCACCGTCGAAGCTGAAGCCCCTGTCCAGCCCCCCGCGCTGGACAGCCCTCTTCCGCACCCGAGGTGGAGTCGCCACATGGTCGGTGCCCGTGGCGGGTGGACGTTGATAGCCGGGCACGTACACCCACGCGGTCTCGTCGACCTCCTTGGCCTGCACGTGCACCTCCCCGTACGCCGAGCTCTCCAGGCCGCCGCGCTCCGGGACGACCACCGCCTCGTGCCAGGACCGGGAAACGATCAGCGCGAGGCAGGCGCGTTCGGCCGCGGCCAGCACCTCACGCAGCGGGTCGGCGTTGACCAGCCGACACGCGGTGTTGATCGCGCTGCCCGACCAGCCCCGGGTGTCCTGTACGACGTCGCCGGCGTGCAGGGACACCCGCAGCCGGATCCGCGCCTCGTCGCTCGCGTGCCGATCGTGGTTGCGCAGCCCGGCGTGCAGCCGGTCGATGAACAGATCGGTCAGGTCCTCCTTGGGCACGTTCGCCGGGATCAGCAGGATCGCCCCGTCGCCGCGGTCCTCGACCACGCACGCGTTCCAGGCGATGCCCGCCGATTCGAGCGCGGAGTGCAGCAGTTCGTACAGCCGCCCGCGCACCCACTCCTGGGTCACGTCCGAACGTCGGCCGAATCGCTCGACGTCGAGCACCAGGATCGACATGTACCGCGACTTGGCTCCCACGGATTCCCCCCACCGCGCCGTGCGCTTGTGCGCCCTCGCTCCCTGCCCCTCAAGGAGTACTCCGGCGGCGGCCGGTTGTACGCGTCAGATGACACACAACGCGTTATCCGTCGGCCCATTCGCGCAAAGCCGGCGGATCGGGCACGACGATGCTGCCGCGCCGGGTCTGCACCAACCCCGATTCGTGCAGCACCCGCAGCGCGCGGACCACGGATTCCCGCGAAATGCCGATCGCGTCGCCGAGTTCCTGCTGCGTGGTTCGGATCACGCACGGCCCCTCGGCGCTGCCCAGCGTGCGGTCGGCCAGCGCCCGGGCCACCCGACGCCCGGTGGCCAGCGCGCCGTACTCGACCCGCCACCGGTCCGACTCGCGGATCCGGGACACGGTGCGGATCAACACCGCGTACACCAGCGGCGCGTTCGTGTTGAGCAACTCGCGAAAGCGGGACAGCGGCACCAGTACGGCCACCACCGGCCCCAGCGCGACCACGGTCGCGGACCGGCCGCGCCCGTCGATACAGGCCAGTTCGCCGACCAACTCGCCGGGCCCACGCACCGCGATGGTGACCGCCGAGCCGTCCGAGGTGGCCCGCTCGATCTTGACCTGTCCGTGCTCGATCAACACCACATGGCGCGGGTGGTCGCCCTCCATGAACAGCGCGTCGCCCCGGTCGTAGCCCAGCCGTCGGCCGGACTCGCGCAGGACGTCCCGAAGTTGCGGGGGCAACGCCCTGTCGTCCTCGGTCACGCCCGCTCCTCCGTCGCCCGTGCCGCCAGAGCTTAACCACGCACATCCGATCCGGCAGGCATTCCCGGATCCCGAGGATCACCCCCGAAGGCGTGGATCGCCCGGTTCCCGGGGAGAGATAGGACTCCCGCACCGGGGCGGCGGCACGGCCCCGGTGACGGCATCGACAAGCGGTATCGACCAGGCGAACGAACGGTGGCGGCATGGACGCGCGAATGCTCTACACCCAGGTGGTACAGGACCTGACCGCAGGCTCGACGAATCGGTTCGTGGACCGGGCCGAGGCCGGTCCGGTGGAGGTCGACGCGCTGCGTCGGATCGCCGGCGAGGAATACCGGATCATCCTGAGCGACCGGCGTTCGTTCGCCCTGCTCGCGTCCCGATTCCCGGAGGCGACACCGCTGTTCCTGGCGCTGGCGGGCGGCGAGAGTCAGGCTTTCCAATTGTTGATGCCGTACGCGGAGGCGATCGGCATGGGCGCCGCCGACCTGCTCGGGTACGCCCCGAACGCCGCGGCGCAGGGCTACCCGCATCACCTGGCCTGGTTGGCCCAGTACGGCTCGCGCGCCGAGGTCGCGCTCGCCCTGTTGGCCAACTTCGGTTTCTGGGGCGGGTATTGCGAGCGGTTCGCGCAGGCGCTGCGGAACCACCACGGGTTGACCGAGGACCAGGTCGCGTTCTTCACCTTCTTCGCGTCGTTGCCGCCGGGCTTCGAGGACGCGGCGCTGACCCTGTTGCAGACCGGCCTGGACGAGGGCGACGACCAGGAGGGCGCCAAGACCGCGGCCCGACTGATGCAGAGCTACGAACTGGCTTTCTGGGACGCCCTCCCGACGTCGTGACGGCGGGTCTCGGTACCGCTCCTCTTCCTCCGCCTTCTCCCTCTTCGACTGCTTCGGTTGCTCCGACTGCTTCGACTATTTCGATTCGGTGAGTCCCGCCCCCGCCGCGCCCTCGGAGAAGACCGCGTCCACCACGGTCGAGCGCGCGGTCTGCAACAGCGCCCGGGTCTCGGCGGGGGTGGTCGGGTCGGCCAGCGCCTTGTTCACGTCCAGGATCCGAAACGGCGGGCCCGGATGCGAGTACAGCGGGCGGAACTGCGCCTCGGTCACGCTCCACGTCCCGGCGGCGTCCCGGGAGAAGGTGAACAGCCCGGCCGAGCTGTAGTTCCCGCGCGGTTTGTCCGGGAAGTTGGCCAACTCGTCGCCCATGCCGTAGATCACCCAGGTGCCGTTGACCTTTTCGTACGCCTGCGGCACGTGGTTGTGCGTACCGATGATCAGGTCGACGTCCTTGACGCCGTTGTTCGCCGAGGCGGTCAACTCCTTGGCCAGCGCGCGCTGTTGGGCGTCGGGCTCGCGCTGCCACTCGGTGCCCCAGTGCACGCTGAGCAGGACCAGTTCGGCGCCGGCGGCGCGCGCGGCCCGGGCCTGGGCGATCATCCGGTCCTTGTCGATCACGTTGACCGACCACGGCTTGTCCTCGGGCAGCGGGATGCCGTTGGTGTCGTAGGTCCAGGACAGGTGCGCGACCTTGACGCCCTTGACGTCCAGGATCGTCGGCGCGGCCTCCTGCTCGGTCCGCGCGCTGCCCGCGTGCCGTACGCCCGCCGCGTCCAGCGTGTCCAGCGTGCGCCGCAGCCCGGTGAAGCCGCCGTCGAGCGTGTGGTTGGACGCCGTCGAGCAACCGTCGTATCCGGTGTCCGCGAGCGTGCGGGCGATCTGCGGGGGCGCGGCGAACATCGGGTAGCCGGTGAACGGGCCCTCGGGCGGGGCGTAGGGCGTCTCCATGTGGCAGAGCGCCAGATCGGACTTCTGCACCAGCGGCACCACGTCCGCGAAGATCTTGTGGAAGTCGTTGCCGGAGCCGCCCGCGCCGCTCGATCCGCCCGCGCCGCTCGGCCCGCCCCCCGCGTCGAGCTCGGACTGGGCGATGATCGTCGGATAGGCGAGCACGTCCCCCGTGGTGGTCAGGGTGAGGCTGGTCGGCCGACTCGCGCCTCCGGGCGCTCCGGAGCCGGGCGCGGAGGGGGTGGGCACCGAGGCCGCCGAATCCTTGTGCGGGGTGTCCCGGGTGCGGTCCGCCTCCCAGATCAGGGTGATCAGTCCGGCCAGCAGGCCGACCGCCACCAGCGCGATGGCGAAACGATATTTCTTGCGTGACGTGTCCATGGCCCCGTGTTCCCCCCGTCCCGGCGGCGCAGCCGAAGAGCCGCCGTTTGGCGGAACCCTCTCAGCCCATCCGGGCTCGCGGAACCCCGGATTCGACCGGCTCGACACCGGAGGCCGGGCGCCGCCGCCCGGGCCGGTGGGCGGTCGAGGGCACGATTCGGCGGCGCATGGCACGGGGGGAGCCATGCGCCGCCTGGCGAGGTGTGCGGTCGGCCGCACACCCGGCGAGGTGTGCGGCTAGCCGCACGCCTCCAGGTACTTGTGCAGGATCAGCTTCGCCACCGAGGTGTGCGCGCCGATCGGCTCGGCCGCCGTGCAGCCGGACTGTGCCGCGATGTCCGCGATCCGGCCGGTCTCGACATCCGGGCCGAGCACGTGCGGCGCCAGCGCGATCGAGGCCGCACCCATCTCGCGCAGCCGCTCGGCCGCCGCGAGCACCGTCTTGGGGTCACCCAGGTCGGCGGTCATCACCGGCAGCGCGAGGCGGGCGGCGAGCAGCACCCCGGTCACCTCGGCCGCGGCAACGGCCTCCGGGCCACCGTCGGTGACCAGCACGATCCCCTCGGCGGCGGTCGCGACGCTGAACAGGCGGGCCCGGTCGGCACGGGCCAGGCCGGCCTCGGAGAGCCGCTCGTGCAGCACCTCGGCCAGCAGCGGATGCGGGCCGAGCACGCCGCAGCGCAGGAACTCGCCCTCCGTGCCGGCGAGCACCGCCTCGATCCGGGCCGCGGCCTCGGCGTTCGGACCGAGCAGGAGCGGGACGACGACCGCCGACGGTGCGCCGCGCAGAACGGCGACGAGGTCGGTCTCGCCCTCCTCTATCACCACCGGCCTGATGTCCAGGCCGGGTAGATCCGCGCCGGCCAACAGCGCGACCTCGCCCACCACGGCGAGCAGGTCGGCGGTCGCGGGACCGGGCACGGCAAGAATCAACGGTTTGGCGGCCTCCGGGAGTTCATGGGAATCGGGCCGACGGTGCCGACCGCCCTGACGGGGTTGCGGCACCCTGGTGGGCAGACCTGGAGTGCGGGCGGGCAGCGGGGACGCTGCGTCCGAGGAGGAGCTCATGGGACCGAATTTTATGGAATCCGGCCAAAGCCTTCACAGCCGGACGGCAAGAGCAACAGGACTGTTACGGCCATGATCACCGGCAGTGGTCGTCGGCCGACTCAGATTCGGGTGGCCAATTGCGGATAGTCCAACACCAATCCCTCGTGATCCACGAGCAGATCGCTGCGGAAGTCGCCGGATTCGTAGCGCACCCGCGCCCCGTCGGGCTCCACCCCGAGATGCGTGTACGTCTGCCAGGACGGCTCCACCACCAACTCCGGCACGGCCACGAAGGCCATCAGAAAACGATGCCGGCCGGCCTCCTCGTGCAGGCCGTGCCGCAGGATCGGCATCGTGTTGGTGAGCGGACACAGACCCAGGTCGCAGTCGAGCGCGTCGGCGAGGTCCGGTCGCGGCACGCCGTCCGCGGTCCAGCCGTCGGCCGAGCGGCGCAGATCCAGCCGCCTGGTCTCGCCCGCGCCCTGCGCGACCACCCGCAATCGGGTGGTCACGTAGTCCTGCGTCGTCTCCAGCTCGTAGGTGAGTCGATAGGACCGAGGCGTGGTGCCCAGCGCCTCGCCGCGCGCGGAGAGCCGCGACTTCCCCAACTCGACCCAGGAGGTCTCCTGACCGCCGCTCTCGGTCACCTGCCACGTCAGTACGCGCTCATCCGTCACGTGTGCATCGGTACCCCGAATCAGACCTCCACACCAACGCTTTTCCGACCTCCGCACCGACACTTTTCCCACGTCCACGCCGATGTCGTCCCGGCCTCCACCCGCCGCCGCCCACGCCGAGGGCGTCGCCTTGTGGGCCCGCTCAGCCGGCCGCGGCGGCTGCGGTCGCGAACAGCTCGGACAACGTTCCGGCGAACGCGGGAGCCATCCGCGCGGCGATCACCCGCGCCTCCAGCCCTTCGCCCAGGTGTTCGTCGATGTATCGGGTCATCCGCGCGCGCTGCTCCGCCGCCGACTCCGGGTCGGGGGCGTACCGCTGGATCCGGTCGTAGAGCTCCAGCGCCCGTTCGGCGGGCGTGCCGTCGGCGAACACCCGCTCGACCAGCCCCGGAATCCTCGCCATTTCGGCACGCAATCGACGCACCTCGTTCGTGTGGACCTGGTCGCGCGCATGCGTCCCGTACCACCTCTCGCGCGCCGGCCACCGCCCGCGCAACGTGTCGTCGTCCTCGGTCGCCTCGGCGATCGCGGTCGGGCAGCCCGGGAACTCGGTCAAAAAGCGGGCGGTCACCCCGGGCAACGGCTCCTTGGCGTGTGCGGCCACGAGCGTGGCCCAGCCCGCCTGCGGCTGCCACGGCGCGGCGATCCGGAAGCCCTGCGGCACGCTCGGATGCGCGGACCGCGAGGCCCGCCGGGCGAGTTCGCGCTCGTACTCGGCCCGCAGTCGCACACGACCCGCGTCCCCCGCCGCGAACATCGTGCGCAGCTTGGCCGCCGACGCCTCGCGCAGCGGCAGCTCGTCGACCAGGAGCTCCGCCTGTGCCACCCCGTGCCGCTCCCACAGCGCGAGCAGCGCACCGAGCAGGATCGCCCGGTGCAGCGGCACCACGAAGGGCTCGTATTGCTTGTGCTGGTAGTTGTTGCGGAACTGCGGGCGCAGCGCCTCGATCCCACCGCGTTTCCACAGTTCGACGCACTCGGCGGCGGACGCGCCCATGTGGCGCACCCGCAGCAGCGCCGCACGCACCAGGGCGGGATCGCCGGACCACACCGCGGGGCGCCGGTAGCGGGCGTTGTTCGCGCCGAGCACCCGCTCGATCGTGGCCGGGTCGAGCGGGACCTCGGCCGCGGCGGCCATGATCCGGTTCCGCTCCCGGTCGCCGGCCCAGGAATTGGCGTAGACGACCGCGTTCAGCTCCGGATCGCCCAGGTCGATCAGCGCGTCGTATCCCTCCGGGCGCAGGTGATGCGCGGCGGCCAGGGCCCGGCGTTGCCGCGGCGTCGCGCGGCGCACCGCCTCGGTGACGACCGACGCGGGCAGCAGGGCGCCGAAGTGCACCAGGTCGAGCACGGTGGGCGGGCGCAGGTGCGGGACGAGCGCCGCGAGGTGATCCGGGTGGGTCGACAGCAGCAGTTGCCGCCACTCGCCGGCCACCGTGCGCGACGGCGTCGGGATCGCCTCGGTACCGCCCTCGCCGGCGGCGGCCGCCTCGACGAGTTCGGCCACGGTGCCCTGGCAGTCGGGCAGCAGGGTCAGCAGTCGCGACCAGGCTCGCGGATCGGCACCGAGCCGCGCACCCAGCAGCGCGCTCACCTCGGTCATCGGGAGCAGGTAGGAGATGCCGTTGCTCGCGCCGCAATGCCGCAGGAAACGCAGGACGGCGACGGCGGGGCCGGCCTCGGCGAGAAGTTCGTCGAGCATCCGGAGGTTTCGGGTCCGCGCCGCGATCTTGATCAGCTCGGCGCCGGTGCCGTATCGGATCGCCGAGGTGATCAGCGGGGCCGGGAGGCCGGCTGCCTCACCCAGGTGCGGCGCGTAGGAGCCGCGTACCCGGGCGAACACCTCGCCGTTGGCGTTGTCCAGCGCGGCGAGCAGCGCGAACGCGGAGCCGTAGTGCATGTCGGGAAGCCCTCTCGGGAGGCGGGCCCGCTCGGGGCCGGCGGTGGAAAAAAGGTCAGCCGCGCGCGGCGGCAGCGGCGGTTTCGACGAGTTCGGCCAGGCTGCCCTCGAACTCGGGGAGCAGGCGCAGCGCGACCACGGCGAACGCGACACGGTCCGCCGGGGGGACGTGCCGGTCGATCGACTCGGCGAAATCGTCGTGGAGTCGGTGGGCCGCACGGGCGTCGGGGGCGATCGTGTCGCGGAGGGCGAGCAGTTCGGCGGCCGCGGCCGCGCGCGTTCGGGTCGGCAACTCGCCGATCGGTGTCCGGCCGGCCGCGAAGTCGGCCGCGAGATCCGCCTCGGTCGTGTGCAGGGCGAGATTGCGTCTGCGGGTCGGGTCCGACCACACCACGGGAACGGGCCACCGCCCGCGCCGAGTCACTCCCGGCGTGGGCGGGACGGATCCCGCTTCGCGCTGCAACTCGGCCGGACAGCCGTCCTGTTCGATCAGCATCGCCAACGCCCGGTCGGTGAACGGCGTGCGCCGGTGCGCCGGGGCGACCTGCGCCCAGTCCACGATGCTCGTCTCCAGCATCGGCCAGGCGAAGCCGGGCACGTAACCGCGCAGGCGGCGGATCAGCACCCGGCTGCCCGTCGAGCGGGCCACCCGCTCCCGCAGCGCGGCGATCCCGGTGGGCGAGGACACCAGTTCGCGGCACAACTCGGCCAATCGTGGGTCCAGGGACAGTTCGTTCACCAGGTCGAGGGCGGCCGCGGCGCCGGCGCGCTCGTACAGGCGCATCAGCGCGATCAGCAACAGCGAGCGATAGCGCGGCGCCCGGTAAGGCTGCGGTTCGGCGCCGTTCGTGGGCCGCATCAGGTGCCGGGTGTGCGGGCGCAACCCCTCGATGCCCTTGGCCTGCCAGATCGCCAGGCACTCGGGCAGGGTGATCGTCATCGCGTCGCGCTTGAGCAGCGCGGCCCGCACCAGGACCGGGTCGCCCGACCACAGGGCGGGTCGGCGGATCGTGATCGCCCAGTCGTTGCACACCCGTTCCACCAGACTCGGGTGCAGCGGCGTGGTGGAGGCCATGATCCGGGCTCGGATCGCTTGCCCGCTACGGGGGTTGAGGTAGATCGCCGCGTTCGTCGCGGGATCCCCCAGGGCGAGCAGAGCACCGGCCACCTCGGGCCGGCTCCGTCGGGCGCGGGCCAGTACCAGGCGCTGCGCGGGGGTGGCCCGGGCGATCACGTCCGCGAGCACCGCCGGCGGCACCCGGGCACCGAACCGGAGCAGGTCGCGCACGGTGTGCGCGGGCAGCGCGGGGAGCAACTCGGCCAGTGACGCCGGCGCCGCGAGCAGGAGCAAGTGGCGTACGTCCGAACGCAGGTCGGCGCGAACGCGCAGGCCGGGGGTCTCCGCATCGGCGCCCGCCGCCTCGATCGCCGCGCCGAGCGGCCCCTCGAAGGTCGGCAACAACGCGAACAACCGGCCCCAGGCGGCGGCCGAACCACCGAGGTGTCGGTCGAGCAACTCGCCGATGCCACGCGTTGCTTCGGTGTACGCGCGCGGGTTTCTCGGGCCGAGTGCGCGCAGTGTCCGCAACGTCGGGAGGGCGGGGCCGCCGTACAACTCGGCGAGCGCACCGCGCGGCACCCCCAGGTTGCCCGCGATCGCGAACAGCGCGGCGTCGTCGGCCAGGTGCAGTGCGGTGCGCACCACGGCGGGCGGCATCACCTCGGTGTCGCGCAGTGCCGCCGGCATCTCCTCCCGGATCCGTGCGAAGATCGTTCCGTCGGCATCGTTCATCTCGGCCAGCAGCGCGATCATGGCGGTCTTCGACACTCGTGCACCCTCCGTGGCGTCCTCACCAGGAAGCTACGGGGTCAGGCCGACAACCACTCGGCCGAGGTGCACCCACGCACGCCTGGCGCGTGGGCGCACCGCCGGGTCGGCTCAGCCGCTCGTCGTCGCACACTGCCCGCGGTCGGCGAAGGCCGGTCCCGAGGCCGACGGGCGGATGTCGAAGTCGAAGATCTCGGTCGGTACGTACAGCGTCGCGCACGCGTTGGGGATGTCCACCACGCCGGAGAACCGCCCCTCGATCGGCGCCGCCCCCAGGATCAGGTACGCCTGCTCGGGCGTGTAGCCGAACCTGGTCAGGTAGGTGATCGCGTTCAGGCACGCCCGCCGGTAGGCCAGGGTCGAGTCCAGGTAGCGCTGTTCGCCGTCCTCGGTGACCGAGAATCCGGTGAAGGTCAGGTATTCCGAGTACTGGGGCGCGGACCGTCCCGGCATGAAGATCGGGTTCGTGGTGACGCCGTACGTCTCCATCCCGCCCTTGAGGACGTCCACCCGCAGGTCGATGAACCCGCCCATCTCGATCGCGCCGCAGAAGGTGATCTCGCCGTCGCCCTGGCAGAAGTGCAGGTCTCCCACCGAGAGTTTGGCGCCGTCGACGAACACCGGGTAGAAGATCCGCGAACCGGCGGTCAGGTTCTTGATGTCCTGGTTGCCGCCGTTCTCGCGCGGCGGCGCGGTCCGCGCGGCCTCGCGGGCGGCGGCTGCGGCCTGGGCGGCGTCCATCGAGCCCAGCAGGGCCGCGATCGGCTCGGGCGGCAAGGCCAGCGGCGGCACCCGGTTCGGGTCGGTCGCGCGCAACGCGCCCTCGCGGGCGTTCCACTCGGCGAGCAGGCGCGCGGAGGGCGCGGTGCCCATCAGGCCGGGGTGGATCATGCCGGTCAGCTCGACGCCGGGGATGTGTCGGGAGGTGGCCCGCTGTCCGTGGAAGTCCCACACCGCCTTGTACGCGCCCGGGAAGTGGTCGGTGAGGAAGCCGCCGCCGTTCTCCTTCGCGAACAGGCCGGTGTAGCCCCAGCCTTGGCCGGCCACCGGGCCGGTCACCGAGAAGGTGTCGTCCTGCGGACAGGCGCCGACGTCGAGGATGTCCACGATCAGCAGATCGCCCGGCCGGGCCCCCTCCACCCCGATCGGCCCGCTGAGCTGATGCACCATCGTCAGGTCCGCGTCGCGTACGTCGTCGGCGCTGTCGTTGTTGCCGATCGTGCCGTCGAACCACTCGCGGCATTCGATCCGGAACTCGGCCCCGGGCTTGACCACCGTCACCGGTGGTACGTCCGGGTGCCAACGGTTGTGGCCGAGCGCCTTCTGCTCCCGGAACGGGCGGGACTGGTCGACACCGAACACGACCTCGGGCATGTGACTCCTCGAAGAATCGGAGGTACGGCGGCCGTTGACGATGCGTCAGGGCCGGGGCAGACGCGCGTGCCGGGGGTCGCCCGGCCCGCGTACACCCGATCCGGGCGGCGGGCCCGAGGTCACGGCGGGGGCGTGCGCCGAGCGCTCCTCGGCGGCGGCGGTACGCATGCCGACGCCGTTGTCGCGGAGTCGAGGTGCGGTCCACACGCGTCGGCCGGGCGCCGCGCAGTCGGGACAACACTCGTCCGTGCGGGCCTCGCCGAGCGGGCGGACCAGCTCGAAGTCGCCGCAGTCGGCACATCGGTAGACGTAGGTCGCCACGACCGCTCCCTCGCTTGATCACCGGGTGTGCCTGGAAGCACAACACAGCACCGGGCAAAACAAAACGGCCGACACGCGGGTTGGAGCTGACGCATGGTCAATTGACGGAATCGGTGGTTCCATCGCGCTGTCGATCACCGTTTTCACCGCTTTCCCGCTTCCCGCTTTCCCGGTTTCACCGCGTTCGGAGCACTCGGAGGTCTCGTGAGCAGACGTGTTGCCCTCGTCGTGGGTGCCGACGACGTCGGGGAGGCGGTCGCGCGGCGGCTCGTTCGGGATGGTTACGAGCTGGTTTGGTGCGATCCGGTCGAGCCGGGGTCGGTTGCGGGGCGGATCGCCGAGGGTGGTGGCGATGGTGGTGGCGTGGTGACTCTGGGTGCTTCGCTCGATGTGCTCGATGATCCGGACGACTTCCGGGCCGCCCTGGGCTCGACGTTGCGCGACGCGGGCCACGACGGGGTGGATGTGCTCGTGTACACGCTGGTGTCCGTCGAGGCGTTCGTACCACGCCCGCTGGCCGGCCTGACCGGCGCCGAGTGGCAGCGGCTCGCGGAGGACCCGATACGGCACGGCCTGACCGTGCTCCAGGTCGCCCACGAGGTGCTGGCCCCGCGCCGGGGCCGATTCGTACTGGTCGTGCCCGCCGTCGCGCTCGAAGGCGCCGCCGAGTTGGTCCCGCTGGCCACCGCCGCCGAGACGCTGCGCGCGCTGGCCAAGTCGGCGGCCCGACGCTGGGCGACCGACGGGATCACCGTGAACATCGTCACCCCGGACGTGTTCGCCTACGGCGCGGAACACTTGCGCGGCACGGATGTGGACCGAGGCGAGGCGGTGTTGCCGGGGGCCGGCACGGCGGCGGATGTCGCGGACGCGATGTCGCTGCTGGTGGCGCCTGCGGCGGGGCGGTTGACGGGGACGACTTTGGTCGTGGACGGGGGAGCGCTGATGGCGCCGTGAGCGGGGAGTCGGGTGAGGGCGTGGCCGGGGACACCGGTGGCGGGAGCAAGGACGTGGCCGGGGATGCCGGGGCCGCGCGGGTGGCGTTGGTGACGGGGGCGGCGGCCGGGCTCGGTCGAGGGATCGCGCTCGCCCTGTCGACGGCCGGTTTCACCGTCGTGGTGACCGCGCGCCGACTCGCGGCCGGTGCCGAGGTGGTCGCGGAGATCACCGCGCGCGGCGGCAGCGGGTGGGCGACCGAGTGCGATGTCACCTCGGCGGAGTCGGTACGCGCCGCGATCGAGGCGACCGTGACCCGGTTCGGCCGGCTGGACGCGGTGGTGCACAACGCGACTTCGCGTCGCTCCAGCGAACCGGTGGACTTCGAGCGAGCGCGGCCGCAGTTGTGGCGCGAGCACGCGGACGTCTCGCTCACCGGCTCGTTCACGGTGGCGCACGCGGCCTACCCGCATCTGCGCGAGACCCGGGGGGCGTTGTTGTTGCTGACCTCGCCGGCGGGCATGCGCGGCAGCGCCAACCTGTCCTTCTACGCGGGCGTCAAGGGCGCACAACGCGGCTTCGTCAAGGCGCTCGCCCGCGAGTGGGGCCCGAGCGGCGTGCGGGTCAACGGGCTCGCCCCGCTGGCCGTGACGCCGGCACTGGCATCCGCGTTCGAGGCGGACCCGACCATGGAATCCCGGATCGCGGACAAGGTGCCGATGCGCCGAGTCGGCGACCCGGAAACGGATATCGGCGCACCCGCGGTGTTCTTGTGCGGGGCGGGGTCCCGCTATGTGACCGGGCAGACCCTGATCGTGAACGGGGGACGGGACACGTTCTTGTAGGGCGGACGGGAAGGGCGGCGAGGACACGACCGCGGGGCGAGATCCGAGGCCCGAGTCGGGCGAAACGCCTCGTACCTAGCATGTGTGCGCCTATCGCCACAAGAGTGAACACCATGTGGTAACCGGCCGATCACACGTCTAGCCTGACCGGATCGCCGAGCGGAACGAGGGGGCGCCCGTTCCATGTCCAATACCGCGGCAGTAGCGAGTCGTCGTCCGTCGAGGGGACCGCGACCGCGGTTACCCTCGTCCACGCCGGGGCGATTGGTGGGCCTGGCGCTTTTGGTGGTCCTCGCATTAGCCCCCGTACTGACCCTGTCCGTGTTGATAGCCGACCGATCCGAGGCGACGACGGCCGAGTTGCGTGAGCGTCGGATCCCGGGCGCGCTCGCCCTGGACCAGGCCGCGGCCGCACTGACCGAGGCCGATCGGGCCACCGCGACGAGCCTGGTGTCGGGGGCGTTCTCGCTGACCGGGCCGGGGCAGGACTATCAGGACGCGGTCAAGCGGGCGAACCAGTTCCTGACCCTGGCCGCCGACCTGCACCGCGACGATTCCGGCGCCCGGGCCCGCCTCACCGGTGTCAACGCGCTCATGGTCGAGTACACGATCATGGTCGGCCTGGCCCAGACCGGTGGCGACGGGCCGCTGTCCCTGGCCAACGTGTTCTACGCCTCCGACCTGCGGCGCTCGATCGTGACCAGCCTGTACGAGCAGCGCCGCGCGGACCTGGCGGACATCCGCGAGGCGCGCTCGACCTGGTGGGTGGGCACCTACGTGGCGGTCCCGTTCGGCGCCACCGCGTTCGTGGCCCTGCTGCTCGTACTGATCGCGCACGGCTATCTGCGCCGCCGCTTCCGCCGCCGAATCAGCCCACTGCTGTTGCTCGGCGCCGCCGGACTGGCCGGCCTGATCGCCTGGACCGTGCTGCACGCTCAGACCACGCACGACCGGCTCGCCGAGGGTGCCGGGCGGCGGGTCGCCGAGCAGTCCGCGCTGTGGCAGGCGCGGACCGCCGTGCACGAGGTGGTCGGCACCGCGGCCCTGGACATCGCCTCCGGTGGCATACCGCGCAGCAGCGACGTCAAGGCGGGCCTGACGCTGCGGGATCTGGTCGACCCGCTTCCGTCGGCCGTCGAGATCGAGGCCGTGCGCACCGGGGGCGACCCCCGGTTCGGCGGCCTGATCGCCACCGCGATGGCCGAGGACCGCTCACGGCCGCTGCGCGAGGCGGGTGCTCGGGCGCTCACCGCGCTGACCGCGCTGCGGGCCGCCGCCGAGCGCACCAAGGCCCAGGCGCCGCCGGGTGGCACCCGGGACGGCGGACCGGGAACCGCGTTGTTGACCGGTCGGGCCGCGGACCGGATGTCCGGCGCGGCCGACGACGCCCAGGCGGCGTTGACCGACGCCCTGATCGAGGGCCGCGGGGCGGCCGACGCGGCCTTGACGGAGGCCGCCGACGACGGCGGGCTCACCCTCGGTGGCCCGGTGACATGCGTGGTCGTGCTCGTGCTGAGCGTCGCGGGGTTGCTGATCCGCCGCGTCGAATACGGGAGGCTCCGGTGACCGGAATCGGCAGGTCGAGGTCGGCGTTCGGCGCCCTGCTCCTGGTCGTTGCGGGCTGTGTCCCGGTCGCGTGCTCGACCGGCGAGTCGACTCGGGTGGTGCACGTCCTGGGCACCTGGGAGGACGCCGAGAAACGGGCGTTCGAGGACGTGGTCGCGCCGTTCGAGAAGGACACCGGGATCGACGTGCGCTTCCAGGGCACCCGTGACGTCGCGGCGGTACTGGCCGGCCGAGTGGACGAGGGCGACCCGCCGGAGATCGCCGTACTCAGCTCGCCCGGCGACCTGTTGCACTACGCCAAGACGAACAAACTCGCGCCCCTGGACTGGATCCGGCCGGGATACGCGCCGGAGTGGTTGGCGCCGGGCCGGGTCAACGGGCGGCAGTTGGCGGTGGTTCTCAAGGCCGCGCTCAAGAGCACGATCTGGTACAACCCGGCCAAACTTGCCCGGGTGAGCGAGCCGATACCCACCACGTGGGCGCAACTCCAGTCCACCACCGCGAAGTTGCGCGCCGCCGGGATCACCCCGTGGTGCATGGGGCTGGCCTCCAGCACCACATCGGGCTGGCCGGGTACCGACTGGATCGAGGATCTCGTGCTGGCCCGCTCCGGATCGGACATCTACGACGCCTGGGCGCGAGGCGAACTCTCCTGGCGAGCGCCGGAGATCCGCGCCGCGTGGCAGGCGTGGGGCGCGTTGCCCGGTACGCCGGACACCGTTCCCGGCGGATCGATCGGCACGCTGCTGACCGGGTTCGACAAGTCGGCCGAGGTGCTGGACCCGCGCGGCGGTTGCGTGTTCGACCACCAGGGCTCGTTCATGGCCGGCAACTACGACGCCCGTACCGCGCCCGGCGCCCCGCGCGACTACGACACGTTCGCCTTCCCGGGCTTCGGCACCCCCAGTCCGCGCGAGGTGGCGGGCGACGTCGCGGCGATGTTCCACGAGACCCCGGCAGCCCGGCAATTGCTGACCTACCTCACCGGCACGCCGGCTCAGGAACGGTGGGTCCAGTCGGGCAACGCCCTGTCCCCGGACCGCAACGTCTCCCCCGACGCCTACCGCGACGAGGTGACCAGGCGCCTGGGCACCGCGTTGGCCACCGCCCCCGCGATCCGCTTCGACGCCTCCGACCTGATGCCCACCACGATGCGCAGCGCCTTCCAACGCGCGGTGTCGGCGTACGTCTCCGCCCCGGCGGACCTGGACCGCATCCTGGACGACCTGGACCGGGTGCGAGCCACCGCCTATTGATCGGGCCGGCCGCCGACCCCGTGCCCGGCGGCACCCGATCCCCGCCGGGTTCGAGTGCACATCACAGGTCGGCTGCGGCTGGGACTTGTGCTGTTTGCCGGGGGTCGGGATCTGTCAGGCTGCCCCGGACGGCGTCCTTGGCCTGGTGGGTGGGGGAACGATGGTCGAAGCGGAGTTGTCCGGCGGGTCGGCTCATACCGCGTTGTTGCGGCGGGCGGCTCGGGTGTTGCCGGCGCGGTTGCCGGAGTTGACGGATCGGCTCGTGGCGGAGCTCCAGGCGCTCGAACCCGCGTATCTGGCGGGCGGTGTGCCGCCGGACGAGCTCTGGCAGAGTGCGCACGAGGCGTTGCGGGTCGGCGTGGCGGCGCTCGCGGTGTGGCCTCGCGAGTTGGAGGGCAGCCGGTGGGCTTCCGGGCGGCTGGCCCGGCGGCGGGCCGAGCAAGGCGTGCCGCTGGAGGCGCTGTTGCACGCCTATCGACTCGGCGGGGTGTTGTTGTGGCAGACCCTGGTCGAGGTCGCCGCGGAGCAGGAGCCGGACGAGGTACGGCTGTTGGTGCACGTGGCCACCGACGTGTGGAACTTCGTCGACGGGCATGCCGGTGCGATCGCCGACGCGTATCGGCGCGTGGAGGCCGAGCTGACGAACCGTCATGACGAGCGGGTGCACGCCCTGTTGGACACGCTGTTGGACGGTCGCGCGCCGGCGGCCGACCTCGCCGCCGCGGCTGCCGTGCTGGACCTGCCCGAGCGCGGTCGGTACGCCGTGGTCGCGTTGCGCCATCCGTTCCCCGGTACCGGGGTGCACGACGCGCCTCGGCGGCCGGCGCCGGACGGCGTGCGGGTGGTGTGGCGGGCCCGGATGGAGGGGGAGTTCGCGGTCGTGCTGCTCGGCACCGCGGGGCTGGACGAGGTTGCCGAAACGTTCGGCCCGGCCACCGGATCCCGGGCCGGCATCAGTGCGATCGTCGACGGGCTGGCCGCCCTGGGCCGGGCGCGGCGGCTCGCCGAGATCGCGTTGCGCACCTGTACCGCCGACGGTGAATGCGCCCGTTTGGACGAGCGGTTGCCCGCCGCGCTGGTCGCCTCGCAACCCGATCTGGCGCACGATCTCGCGGCACGGGTACTCGGGCCGATCCTGGCGCTCGACCCGGTGGACCGCGATCTGCTGCTCGGCACGCTCGGCGCGTGGCTCGACTGCGGCGGCTCGGCGGTGCGCGCGGGCCGCCGGTTGTTCTGCCACCGCAACACCGTGCTCAACCGGCTGCGCCGGCTGGAACAACTCACCGGCCGCGAACTGGGCCTCCCCCGCGACCTCGTCGAGCTCGCCCTGGCCCTGGACGCGCACCGCCTGCGCACCTGAAGCGGAGTCGGCGGAAACCATTCGCCGCCTCGCGCCCGCCGGTTCTGTGCCGCTGCACAAGGCCCCACGCGCCGCGTTGGTCGGCTGCCCCGATGTGGCCCGGGTATCTGGACTCCGGTCGCACCCCGTGCTGTGATCGCGGTCACTCCAACAGCGGGGAGGGGTGCGGTGGAATCGGGAGCGCTCCTCGTGGCGGGGCTGGAGGTCGTCTACGGGCGGTCGGTGCGGGCCCTGCGCGGTATTTCGCTCGACGTGCCGCCGAACGGCGTGGTGGCGGTGCTCGGGGCGAACGGGGCCGGCAAGAGCACGTTGCTTCGGGCTGTTTCGGGCACGCTGTCCCTGCAACGGGGCGCGGTCGCCGCGGGCACGATCCACTACGGCGGCGTACGCCTGACCGGTCGCGATCCGGCCGCGATCGTCCGGGCCGGCGTGGTCCAGGTCCCGGAGGGCCGGCGGGTGTTCGCCAATCTCTCGGTGGACGAGAACCTGCAAGCCGGCGCGCTGAGTACACGTGGCCTTCGGCGGGGCAACGGCGGCGCGGCCAGGACCCGGGCCAACCGCGACCGGGTCTTCGAGCTGTTCCCGGTACTGGCCGAACGACGGGCCCAGCGGGCCGGGCTGTTGTCCGGCGGCGAACAACAAATGTTGGCGATCGGGCGGGCGTTGATGGCCGCGCCGCGCCTGTTGCTGCTCGACGAACCCTCGCTCGGTCTGGCGCCGATGATGGTCGGCCGGATCGCGGGCGTGATTCGGGAGATCGCCGCCCAGGGCGTGGCCGTTCTGCTCGTCGAGCAGAACGTGACGGTCGCGCTCGACCTCGCCGACAAGGCCTACGTGCTCGACGTCGGCGAGGTGCGACTCGCCGGTTCCTCGACCGACCTGGCGCGCACCGACGAGGTGCGCCGGTTGTACCTCGGCGAGGAGGAGGCGGTGGGCCCGGACACCGCTGCGGCGCCCGCCCGGCCGACCCCGCGCAAGCCGCTCCGGAGGTGGGTCGGATGACCGTCGGCCAGGCCGAGACCGCCCGGGCGGCGGAGTTCGAAGTCCCCGAACTGACCGTACGCGCGATCACCGTGCGCTTCGCCGGCCTGGTCGCGCTGGACGCGGTCGGCTTCACCGTCGCACCGGGCTCGATCCACGCGGTGATCGGCCCGAACGGTGCGGGCAAGTCGACCTGCTTCAACGTGCTTTCCGGCGTCTACCGGGCCGATCGCGGCACGGTGCACCTGGGCGGGCACGAGCTGACCCGGCTGCCGCCGCATCGCATCGCCGCGCTCGGCCTGGCCCGTACCTTCCAGAACATCGTGCTCACCCGGGGCACCGTCGCGGACAACCTGCTGCTGGGTCGGCACGTATTGACCCGTTCCGGGTTCGCGGCCACCGCGCTGCACCTGCCCCGGGTGGTCCGCGAGCAGCGACGTCATCGTGAACGGGCCCGGGAAATCGCCGAGTTCATGCATCTGGGCCAGGTCTTCGACGCGCCCGTGGGGCTGTTGCCGTACGGCATGCGCAAGCGGGTCGAGATGGCCCGCGCGTTGTGCATGGAGCCCAAGGTGCTGCTCCTGGACGAGCCGGTGGCCGGGATGAACGCCGAGGAACGGACCGAGACCGCCGAGGCGATCGCCTCGATCCGGGAGTCGCTGGGCATTTCGATCGTGCTGGTGGAGCACGACATGGGCCTGGTGATGCGGATCGCCGACGAGGTGACCGTGCTCGACTTCGGCCGCCGGATCGCCGGCGGTGTGCCCGCCGACGTCCAGCGCGACCCGGCGGTGATCCGCGCCTACCTCGGCACCGGCGAGGAAACGGAAGCGGCCGCGGCAACCGACGCCGGGAACGACCGGGAGGTCCCGACATGACCAAGCTCGCCGAGATCCTCCTCAACGGCTTCGCCCTCGGGTCCGTGTACGCGCTGATCGCGCTGGGGTTCGTGGTCATCTTCAAGGCATCCGGGGTGATCAACTTCGCGCACGCGTCGTTGCTGCTGCTCGGCGGATTCACCGTCGCCAAGCTGCACGACGACCTCGGCTTCGCCCTCGCGCTGCTTGCCGCGGTGCTGGTGACGGCCGCCGTGGCGGGCCTGGTCGAGGTGTTGTTCATCCGGGGCCTGGGTCGCACCGAGGTACACACCCTGACCATCCTCACCATCGGCGTGGACATCCTGCTGACCACCGAACTCACCCGTCGGATCGGCTCGGACGTGCTGAGCCTGGGCGATCCGTGGAAGGCCGGCGTGCGGGACTGGGGCGGCGTGCACATCGCCGACGCGCGGATCGCGTGCATCGTGGTCGCGGTGGTGTTGATCGGCACGTTCTTCGCGGCGTTCCGGTTCACCGCGTGGGGCCTGTCGATGCGTGCCGCCGCCGAGGACCGGGAGGCCGCCGCGCTGATGGGCATCCGGCTGGGCCGGATCCAGCTCACCGCGTGGTGCGTCGCGGGCGCCCTGGCCGCGGTGGCGGCGGTGTTCCTGGCCGCGTTCCCGTCCGCCGGCCTGGATCGCTCCACCGGCCAGATCGCACTGGCCGCGTTCCCGGCGGCGATCCTGGGCGGGATGGATTCGGCCGCCGGCGCGCTGGTCGGCAGCCTGGTGGTGGGGCTGACCGCAGCGCTGATGGCGGGCTACCAGAGCGACATGACCTGGCTGGGCGCCAACCTCGGCGATGTCGCCCCCTACGTCGTGATGTTGCTCGTGCTGATCTGGCGGCCGACCGGCCTGCTCGGCTCGAAGGAGCGTGCCCGTGTCTGACCGCGTGTCCACGACGGTGCCCGCGGCGACGCCGCCCGCGCGGCACGCCTCGACCGCCGCGCCGGGGCTGCGCGGGTGGGCCGGGCCCGGCGCGGTGACGGCGGTGGTGCTGGTCCTGCTGGTGCTGCCGTTCTACGTGACCGCGTTCTGGTTGCAGACCGGCTTGTTCGCGATGGCCGCCGCGATCGGCGCGATCGGGCTGAACCTGCTGTCCGGCACCACCGGGCAACTCTCGCTCGGGCACGCCTTCTTCCTCGCCTGTGGCGCGTACGGCTACGTGTGGTTCGCGGGCGACTCGGGCAGGGTCGGCGTGCAACGGCTCAGCGGATTGGGTCTGCCGCCGCTGCTCGCGCTGGTGCTCGCGGTGTTGCTGACCGGCATCGTGGGAGGCCTGTTCAGCCCGATCTCCGGCCGGCTGCGCGGGATGTACCTGGGCGTGGCCACGCTGGCCCTGGTGTTCATCGGCCACCACGTCATGCTCAACGCCAAGTCGGTGACCGGCGGCTTCAACGGGCGCTCGGTCACCCCGATGGAGTTCGGCGGCTTCACGCTCACCGACGGCGACCCGGACGGCCTCGAAGTACTCGGCATCCCGTTCGGACAACTGGAGCGGCTGTGGTACTTCGCGCTGGTGCTGGTCCTGGTCGCCGCCCTGACCGCGCGCAACCTGCTGCGCGGCCGTCCGGGCCGGGCGCTGGGCGCGGTGCGCGACAGCGAGATCGCCGCCGCCGTCATGGGAGTTCCGGTGGCCCGCTACCGCTCGGCGGCGTTCGTGGTGTCGTCGATGTACGCGGGTCTCGCGGGCGCGCTGCTGGCGATGATCTTCAACCGTGTGGTGCCCGACTACTTCGGGCTCGCGTTGTCCATCGACTACCTCGCGATGATCGTGATCGGCGGTCTCGGCTCGGTCACCGGCGCCGTGGTGGGCGCGGCGTTCGTGACCGTGTTGCCGCAGGTGTTGAGCAAGTACGCGGACACGCTGCCGCTGGTGGTGGCGCCGGGCAGCCCGGATTCCGGGGTGGGCCCCGGTGAGGCCGCGCGCTACCTGTACGGCGCGGCGATCGTGCTCGTCCTGCTGTTCGCGCCCGGCGGCCTGGTGGGCCTGCTGCGCGGTCGGCCCGGCGGCGTTCCCACCGGCCGCCGCACCGTACGACTGGGACGTACCAAGGGCTCCATCCGTACCGGCTCGAAGGGGTAACACAGTGAGGCTCCGGAATGGCGTGCGTGTGGGGGCGGCGCTCGCGGCGCTCGTAATGGCCGCGACGGCGTGCAGTACCAAGGGCGACGACGACAAGAAGGACAAGCAGTCCGGTGGAGTCAAGACCGGGCCCGGGATCACCGACACCACCATCACGCTCGGCGCGCTGACCGACCTGTCCGGTCCGTACGCGCCACTGGGCAAGAGCATCGTCAACGCGCAACAGCTCTACGTGGACGAGGTCAACGCACAGGGCGGGATCTGCGGGCGCAAGCTCGCCGTCACGGTCCGCGATCACGGCTACGACGTGCAGAAGGCGGTGGCCGCCTACACCGAGATCAAGGGCGGCGTGGCGGGCTTCCCGCAGGTGATCGGCTCGGCCGTGGTCACCGCGTTGCAGGACAGTCTGAAACAGGATCAGATCCTGACCTTCCCGCAGGCGTGGGCCGCGACGCTGCTCAATCGGCGCGAGATCCAGATCGTCGGGACCACCTACGACATCGACATGATCAACGCGATGGACTTCCTGGGACAGGCCGCCCAGCTCAAGTCCGGGGACAAGGTCGGGCACGTCTACTTCGAGGGCGAGTACGGCGAGAACGCCCTGGCGGGTGCCAAGTTCGCGGCCGGCAAGCTCGGCGTGCAGGTGGTCGAGCAGAAGATCAAGGCGACCGACACCGACCTGACCGCGCAGATCGCCGCGCTGCGCGGCGCCGGCGTCAAGGCGATCCTGATCAGCGCCGGGCCGACGCAGACCGCGACCCTGGTCGGTTTCGGCGCCGTGGCCGGCCTGCGGGTGCCGGTGCTCACCAGTGCGCCGGGCTTCCACCCCCAGGTGATGGCCAGTGCCGCGGCGGGTGCGCTGGAACAACTGCTGTACGTGGTCAGTTCGGCGCCCGCGATGGGGGCCGACATCCCGGCGGTGAAGAAGCTGGCCGCGGACTACAAGGCCAAGTACCCGGACGGGACGATCGATCAGGGTGTGATCTCCGGGTACAACTCGATGAAGATCTTCGGCGAGGACCTCAAGGCGGCGTGCGCCAAGAAGGACCTGTCGCACGCCGGGATCATCGCCGCGCACCGGGAGCAGAAGCAGATGGACACCGGGCTCGGCGCGCCGCAGGACTTCTCCGACCCGACCAAGCCGGCGTCCTACAAGTCGTACATCCTCAAGCCGAGCAAGACCGTGCCGGGCAACCTGGTGGTGGCCAAGGACGCCTTCGAGGTGCCGGCGGTGCACGAGTACAAGCTGCCCGCGGCGGGCTAGGTGTGTTGACCCGTCCGGCGTGACGGCCCCGAGGCGCGCCGGTCTCGGGGCTGCGGCCACCCGGGACCCGGGAGTCAGGGCACCCGGGTCCCGGGGCGGCGGCTTCAGGGCCGCTCGTGCCTGCGGCGGCCGGGGATCGGGCCGGACGGGCCCGGGACGGGCCGGAAGGTCAGGGTGATCCGGGCCCCCGGGCGCCCGGTGGCGTCGGCCGTCAACGAGGCGCCGGTGAGGGTGTCCAGGCGCGCGGTACCGGTGCCGGCGTGTGCGGCGATGCTCGGCCGGGCCCGGACCGCCGCCAACGGGCCGTCGGGGCCGGTCATCCGGCTGGTCGGCCCGCCGTTGTGATGCAGTTCCACCACGCCGGGCCCCAGCACCAGGTATTGCAGCTCGCGCGCCTGCACCCGGCACGCGACCACCGACGCGGCCGGGGTGGCCTCGTGCGCGAGGTCGCAACGAGCCCCGTGCAGCGCGGCGGTCTCGGCGATGGTGTCCGCCAGGCAGGCGGTGATGCCCCGATCCGGGCGATCGGTCAACCGGGCCAGCAGGTGCACGCCCAGCCGGCGCAGGAACCAGTCCATGCCGTGCCCACACCCGCCCACCGGCCCGGTGGACGCGGCGGCCACCACGACGGCGGCCTCGGGCGTGGTGAGCGCGAACGCGCGCTCTGCGGAATCGTTTCGCGGGTCGACGACGACCACCTCGGCATGCACGAAGATCAGTGTTGGGGACAAGGGCCCGATCGGGACAGGGGTGCGCGAACGATTGGCTCGAACGTGCGGCCGGCGGCCCGGGTTCGACCGGTGTATCGGGCGCGTGTCGGTGCCGCGTCGCGCGGCCGTACGCTGACGCCCATGACCGACGTGGAGAGCCGACGCAGGATCAACGAGGCGATCAGCTCGATCCGCAGACTGATGAGCAGCCGCCGGCTGGACGCCCTGCACGTGGAGCGCTCCGGTGTGCCGCTCAGCCTGGTCGCGATCGGCGTGCTGCATCGCATCATCGACTTCGGCCCGATCCGACCGACCGAGCTGGCCGAGCGCGCCGACATCCAACCGGCCGCGCTGAGTCGGCAGATCCGGATCCTGGAGGAGGGCGGCTACACGGTCCGGGTCACCGCCCCCGACGACGGCCGGGTGGCGCTGCTGGAGGCCACCGAGCACGGGCGCGAGGCGTACCGGCTGTTCGTCGCGGCCAACGACGCGATGCTGGCCCGGCAGTTGGCCGACTGGACGGCCGAGGAACTCACCGACCTGGCCGACCGCATGCAACGCTTGGTCGCGGATCTGCGCGGGCCGCTCGACGAGGAGTGACGACGGGTCGGCTCGGACCGGCCCGCGGTCGCAGCGGATCGGCCGGGCGGAAGTCACTGCCCGCCGACAAGATGATTGACCTTGTTAACTATCCGGATTAACGTCCGGCCATGGCATGGGAATTCAGCACCGATCCGGACGTCGCGGCCGAACTCGACTGGATCCGTCGGCTCGTGGTCGACGAGATCGAACCGCTCGACCTGGTCCGCACCCGAATGAGCCCGGAGAACTGGCGGGCCGTCACCGAACCGCTCAAGCAGGCGGTCAAGGACCGCGGCCTATGGGCCGCACACCTGGATCCGGCGTTGGGCGGCGGCGGCTTCGGCCAGGTACGGCTGGCCCTGATGCACGAGATCCTCGGCCGATCCCCCTCCGCGCCCGCGATCTTCGGCAACCAGGCGCCGGACTCGGGCAACGGCGAACTGCTCGCGGTGGGCGCGACCGACGCCCAGAAGGAGCGCTGGTTGTGGCCGCTCCTGGCAGGCCGGCTGACCAGTTCGTTCTCGCTGACCGAGCCGCATACCGCCGGCTCCGATCCGACCGGCATCCGGACCCGGGCGGTGCGCGACGGTGACGAGTGGGTGCTCGACGGGCACAAGTGGTTCGCCTCCAACGCGCGCCGCGCGGACTTCGTGCTGGTCTTCGCGGTCACCGACCCCGATGCCGAACCACACCGCCGGGCCTCGATGTTCGTGGTCGAACGGGACACCCCGGGGATGCGGATCGTGCGCGACGTGCACACCATGCACCACCCCTACGACGGCCCCGCGACCCGCAACCTGGGCGGCCACGCGGAGATCCGGTTCGAGGGCTGCCGGGTGCCCCACGCCCACCTGATCGGCGCGCCCGGCGACGCGTTCACACTCGCCCAGAAGCGGCTCAACGGCGGCCGGATCCACCACACGATGCGCTGGATCGGCCAGTGCCGACGGGCCTTCGACATGCTCTGCGAACGGGCCCTGTCCCGGCACTCGCACGGCCGGTTGTTGGCCGAGCACCAACTCGTGCAGCAGATGGTGACCAAGTCCACGATCGAGATCGAGGCGCTGCGCCTGATGACCCTCAAGGCCGCGTGGACCTGGGACCACGAGGGCCCGAAGGCGGCCCGGCAGGCGGTCTCCGAGGTCAAGTACTGGGGTGCGCAGGTGTTGCACGACGTGGTGGACCGGGCGATCCAGGTGCACGGCGCGCTGGGCTACTCGACCGACCTGCCGCTGGAGGAGATGTACCGCCTCGCCCGCAACTTCCGGTTGTCCGACGGGGCGGACGAGGTGCACGTCGCGCAGGTCGCCAAGCTCGCGCTGCGCGGCCACAGCGCGGTGGAGGGTTGGCCCAGCGAGCACATCCCGACCCGGCGGGCGGTCGCGGAGCAGCGCTACGCGACCTGGCTGGATCTGCCGTGACGGCCGGGGTGGCGACGCCGGGGTCGGCGGAACTGCGGGCGTTCACCGCGTGGTCGGTGGGTCGCGGTGTGCTGGCGCCCGGGGTCGAGGTGGTGGTGGAGCCGCTGACCGGCGGCTCGTCCAATCCCACGTATCGGGTCCGGGGCGGCGGTGCCGATCTGGTGCTGCGCACGCCGCCCGCGCGCGGCGGACTGCCCACCGCGCACGACATGGACCGCGAATACCGGTTCCAGGCCGCGTTGGCGGACGGCGCGGTACCGGTGGCGCCGATGGTCGCGCTGTGTTCGGACCCGACGGTGATCGGTACGCCGTTCTATCTGATGAATCGACTGGACGGGGTCGTACACGCCCGCGCCGAGACGGTACGGGAGTTGCCCGCACACACCGCCGGGGCGATCGGGTGTGCGCTGGCCCGGACCCTGGCCGTGCTGCACGCGGTGGATCCGGTCGCGGTGGGGCTGGCCGAGTACGCCCGGCCGGAGCCCTATCCGGTACGCCAGTTGCGCCGCTGGCAACGGCAGTGGACGACCTCCGGCGCGGATCCGGCACCCGCGGTCGACGAGGTGCTGGCCGCGCTGGCCGCACTGACGCCGCCGGCGGGTCCGGAACGGATCGTGCACGGCGACTACAACCTGGCGAACGTGATGTACGAACGGGCCCGCCCCGAACGGGTGCTCGCGGTGCTCGACTGGGAGATGGCCACGCTCGGCCCGCCCGAAGCGGATCTGGGCCAGTTGCTCGCGTACTGGGGACCGGCGGGCCGGCTGTTGTTCGCCGAGCGCGGTGGACATCTGCCGGACGCCAACCCGGGGTTGCCCACGGCCCGCGAACTGGTCGCCCAATACCGCGCGGCCACCGCCGAGCAGGGCCCGGCCATCGAGCTGAGTATCCGTCATATCCCGTTCTGGGAAGCCTTCGCGGTGATCAAGCTGGCGATCGTCTGCGCGGGTGCGCTGCGTCGCGGCACGAATGCGTCGGGTGCGCGTCGAGCGCGAATCGGGTCGCTGGTAACCGGTTTGGCAGACATTGCCCGGGACACGCTGGAGGAGTGAGGTTCCGCCCGGAACGAACCCCGAATATAGGGACAAATACCTCGATGGTTGTGCGCAGAAAAGTAAAATTCTCAAGAACTTCACTCCGGATACGCATGAGTAGCCGGTTGAGGGGCCAAGATTGCAAGTGTTCGCCAGGGAGCGTGGCGAACACTTCGAGACGAGGCGGGCCCGGCCGGGGCGGGCCCGCGTCGTCCCGCTTGTTGGGCGCCTTCGGCGCCGGCTCGCGAGGCACCACTTTTTTGCTCCGTCGCTGACGCTCCTCCGCGAAAAAGTGGCCCCTCGCTCGTGACTTCGTGTCCCTTCGCTTCGCTGCGGGCCACGAAGTCTTTTTTGCGGCTCCGCCGCTCTCCGCGCTGCGCGCGTCGATCACCTGGGTGGGCCGAGGTCGTGGGCGCTGACGCGCCGGAGGGCAGCGGCGGTCGGGGGCGGGGAAAGCCCGGCGCTCGGTCCGTCCGGCGATCCGATCCGCACCGGCATGCCGTGGCTTGCGGGATCGGGGTGTTCGCAGAGCCGCCGGTGTCGGTTGGGTGGACGGGCGTCGGCGGGTGGCCCTTGGAGAGTGCCCTTCGGCGGGCGGCCTTCGTGTCGTGCTGCTCGGCGGGTTCGCCCGCGTCGGCGTTCGCCGTGACCGCTGCCTGGCATCGTGGGCACGGTCATCGCGTGCCGCGGTACTCGGCTTCGGAGAGTCGCCTCAAGGCCCTTTGTGCCGGGGCCACTTCATGCTGCCGGGCCTTGGGGAGCCGTACTCGACGTCGTTCGCGCCTGCCCGGTATGCCGCCCGACGGGTGGTGACCGGGTCGCGACGTCAGCCGGAGCCCTTCGGGGGGTGTGGCCACGCGAACTGCGGGGCCCGGCGTTCCGTGAAGGCGGTGAGGCCCTCGCGGACGTCGGCGGAGCCGCGGGATTCGGCTTCCCAGTCGGCGCGCCACGTGGTGAGGCGGTCGGGGGTGGGGTCCGTCGCGAGGAGGTCCTTGGCGGCGCGGACGGTGAGTTGGGAGCGGGACGCGATCGTGCGGGCGAAGCCGTAGGCCCGGTCGGCGGCCTCGGTCGGGTCGAACACGTCGTCCACCAGGCCGACCCGCAACGCGTGGGCCGCGTCGATCAGTTCGGCCGAGAACAAGAGGTATTTGGCCGTCGACACACCCACCAGTCGGGCCAACCGCGTGGTGGAGTCCGCGTCGTAGACGATGCCGAGCTTGGCCGGGGTCACCCCGAAGCGGGCCGTCGTGTCGGCGAAGCGCAGGTCGCACGCCGCCGCCAACTGGCAGCCCCCGCCCACGCACGGCCCCTGCACGAAGGCGATCGTCGGCTTCGCGAAGGTCGCCAACGCGCGTTCCGCGGCCGAGTTCAGCGCGTGATAGGCGTCCGCCGCCTCGGCGCTCGCGTAGTGCCCCCGCAACTCGCGGATGTCGGCCCCCGCCGAGAACACCCCGCCGGTCCCGGTCAGCACCAGCACGCTCACCTCGTGGTCGGCCTCCAGCGCCGCCAGGATTCCCGGCAGCGCCGCCCACATCGCGGCGGTCAGCGCGCCGCGGGCCTGCGGCCGATCGATGCGCAGCGTCGCCACCGCGCCCTCGACCTCGACCACGAGCCCCTCGACCCCGGTGTCGTGCATAGCGCCGCCCTTTCCCACACCGACCCACATCCCCGGGCCACGCTACGACCCACCCGCCCCGGCCCGCCCCTCGGCCCCCGCCCCCTCGTGCCCCGGGTCCAACGGCGGCCCCGCCACATCGCACCCCATCCGCACGCACGGCCGCGTACATTCGGCCCCGGTCTCGCTCGGCGTCAGGACCTTGGCCGAGATGGTGAACCAGGCCACCGCGGAGCCCGCGACCAGCAGTCCCGCACAGATCCACAGCGTGCGGTCGAAGCCCGTGTCCACCACGCCCGGGTCCCGGTAGCCGTCGCCCGACAGGCCGACCAGCGCCGGGAGCCCGGCGACGGTGAGCAGCCCCGCCGCCCGGGCCGCCGCGTTGTTGACGCCGCTGGCGATGCCCGCCCGGGTCACGTCCACCGACGCCAGCACGGTCGCCGTCAGCGGCGCCACCAGGACCGCCAGGCCCAGCCCGAAGATCAGCACACCGGGCAGCACGTCGGTCGCATAGTGCGCGTGCGAGCCGACCCGCAGCAGCATCAACAACCCGCCCGCGCACACCAGGGGGCCCACCGTCAGTTGCGGGCGCGGGCCGATCCGCCGGGCCAGGTCACCCGATCGGGCCGAGAGCAGCAGCATCACCATGGTGACCGGAAGCAGCGCCAGACCGGCCTCCTGCGCCGAGTAGCCCGACACGATCTGGAGTTCCAGCACCAGCAGGAACATGAACGCGCCCAAGGCGCCGTAGACGAACAGCGTCACGATGTTGACCGAGGTGAACAGCCGGACCCGGAAGATGTCCAGCGGCAACATCGGTTCGCGCGTGCGCTTCTCCACGAACACGAACGCCACCCCCGCCGCCACCCCGGCCGCGCCCGCGATCACGGCCGGCCCCGGGCTGGTCTGCGCCTCCACCAGGGCCCAGGTCACGCCGGCGAGCGACAACGCGGCCAACGCCGCGCCGTTCACGTCGAAGCGGCCCCGAGGTTGCGGGTCGAAGGTCTCCGGGACGGTGCGCAGCGCGACCACGATGGTCACCGCAGCGAGCGGCAGGTTGATCAGGAAGACCCAGCGCCAGCTCACCGCGTCCACGAGCCAGCCGCCCAGGAACGGTCCGATCGCGCTCGCCACGCCGCCCAGTCCGGACCAGGTGCCCACCGCGCGAGCCCGGTCGTCGGGGTGGAACGTGGCCTGGATGATCGCCAACGAGCCGGGGGTGAGCAGCGCGCCGCCGATGCCCTGGAGGGCGCGGGCCGCGATCAGCGTCTGCACGTTGGGCGCGATCCCGCACAGCAGCGAGGCCACCGCGAACCAGGCCACGCCGATCACGAACACCCGGCGCCGCCCGTACCGGTCCCCGAGCGCGCCGCCGAGCAGGATCAGTCCGGCCAGCGTGAGGGTGTACGCGTTGACGGTCCACTGCAAGGCCGCGAGCGAGGTGTCGAACGAGCGCCCGATGCTGGGCAGCGCGACGTTGACGACGGTCGAGTCGAGCATGGCCATGCCGGAGCCGAGCACGGTGGCCGACAACACCCACCGGCCGGCCGGCGTCCTGGCGCGAATGCCCCCGGAGGGGAAGGAGACGGGCATTCGTGGATCATGCCCGGCCCGAGCGCCGGGAATTCGACCCCGATCATTCGGCGCAGACGGAACACGGCGAGAACGTCGGGAAACGATGTGAAACGAGCGCTCGAACCGGGTCGCCGGCCCGCACCGATCGCGCGCGGAGCCCCGCTAGCGCGCTATCCGCGGCGCCGGGATCGCCCGGATCAATCCCCGCTGGAGGTCCCGATCGGGGCCGGGCAACACCGCCAGCGCGAAGATCATCAGCAACACCGCGACCACGGCGTCCATCCAGTAGTGGTTCGCGGTCACCACGACCACCATCAGGGTGATCGCCGGATGCAGCCAGACCGCCCAACTGGCCACCCGCCGACCGGTGCCGGCCGCGTGCCACACCGAGGCGACCCCGAGCGCGACCACCACCGCCCAGCCCACGTGCAACGACGGCATCGCGGCGAACTGGTTCGCGATCTTGGCGCCCGCGCCGGAGTACGGCGAGTCGCCCGCGTCCATGCCCGTGTCGGTGAAGCCCGGCATCTTCCGCGGCGGCGCCAGCGGAACCAGGATGTGGATGACCAACGCGGCGCCGGTCATCATCGCCAGGATGTTGCGGACCCACTTGTAGTGCTCGCGATGGCGGATCCACAACCACAGCAGGAACCCGACGGTGGCCGGGAAGTGCACGTAGGCGTAGTACTTGTTGCAGAACGTCACGGCCGCGTGCGACTGCATGAACCAGTCCTGGATGGCCGCCTCGTCCGGCAGCCGCAGGTCCTGCTGCATGGTCAGCAGTTGCTTGGCGTTGGAGAACGCGGTGGAGGTCTCGCCCGAGGCCAGGCCGCGGCCGAGCTTGTACACCCCGAACAACAGCGCGACCAGGAGCAACTCGCGGGCCGCGTCCTTGAAGACGCGCATCCGGCGGGCCTTGGCCTCGGCCGGATCCGGTTCGGTCGCCACCCGCCCGGCCGGCTCGCCGGCCCCCGTCACCGAAGCCGCCTGCGCGGCCGACGGCGCCTGCTCGCGCCGATCGACCTCGTGGGAGGGATCCTCCGTGACGTTGCGCCGCACCACGCCCCCATGCTGTCGGTTGAATCGGTCGTGCCGTCGGTCGGCCGCTGCGATCGGATCGCTCGCCACCCGGGTCGTGGACCACTCCCCGCACCGCGCACCCCGGAGCACGGGATGCGGTGTACGGCGGCAACGCTTCAGCCAGGGTAGACGGATCAGGTTAGACGGATCCTCCCCCTGAAGTACCAATCGGGGCCGGCTCCCATGGGGTACCCGGGTCCCGTCCCTCTCCTCTGGACGTCGTAGGCGCCTCCCCGGTTCGAAGGAGCCTCACCAAGTCGCGCACACGGCTCGCCGACGATACGTAGGCTGCGGGTATGACCGACCCGACGGGGGAAAAGCGGCTCGTACTCGTGGTCGAGGACGAGCCCATGATCGCCGACGCGGTGGCCGCCCGGCTGCGGGCGGAGGGCTTCGGCGCGATCATCGCGCCGGACGGCCCCGCGGCACTGACCACGGCCGCGACCACCCGACCCGACCTGGTCGTGCTCGACGTGATGTTGCCCGGTCTGGACGGCCTGGAGGTGTGTCGGCGGCTGCAGGCACTGCATCCGGGCCTGCCGGTGATCATGCTGACGGCACGCGACGACGAGACCGATCTGCTGGTCGGCCTGGCCGTGGGCGCCGACGACTACATGACCAAGCCGTTCTCGATGCGCGAGCTGGTGGCCCGCGTGCACGTACTGCTGCGCCGGATGGAGCGCGCCGAGGCGGCCGCCCGCGCCGTCTCCCCCGAGGCCGCGCTGCACCTGGGCCGGTTGCGGATCGACCGCACCCAGCGCCGGGTCCGACTCGGCGTGGACGAGGTGCACCTGACCCCGACCGAGTTCGACCTGCTGGTCTGCCTCGCGTCGCGCCCGCGCGCCGTGCTCTCGCGCGAGCAGTTGCTCGCCGAGGTGTGGGACTGGGTCGACGCCTCCGGCACCCGCACCGTGGACAGCCACGTCAAGGCGCTGCGGCGCAAGCTCGGCGCCGAGTGGATCAGGACCGTGCACGGCGTGGGTTACGCGTTGGAGGCACCGTCCTGAAGTCCGCCGACCCCCGCCCCGCGCGGCTGCGACGCCTGCGGCTGAGCCGCGGCAATCTGCGTCCGCTCGATCGGCTGCGCTCGATCAAGGCCAAGCTCGGCGTGCTCGTGATCGCGTCCGTGTTCGTCTCGACGCTGCTGATCATCCTGGGGCTGCGGGCCGAGGTCCGGTTCCGGTACATGCTCGTGTTCACCTCGCTGGCCTGCCTGGCGGTGACCCTGGTGCTCGCGCACGGGATGACCTCGCCGCTGCGCGAGATGACCACCGCCGCGCAGGCGATGGCCCGCGGCGACTACTCGCGCCGGGTGCGCGCCACCTCGCGCGACGAGGTGGGTCGCCTCGCCGGCGCGTTCAACCGGATGGCCGCCGATCTGGAGGCGGTGGACCGACATCGCCGCGAACTGGTCGCCAACGTCTCGCACGAACTGCGCACCCCGATCTCGGCACTGCACGCGGTGTTGGAAAACCTGGTGGACGGCGTTCAGGAACCCGACCCCGACACACTGGGACGGGCGCTCAACCAGACCGCGCGACTGGGCCGACTCGTGTCACAACTTCTCGACCTTTCCCGGCTGGATTCGGGGGCCGTTCCGCTCCAGGCACGCGAGTTCGCGGTGCGCCCGTTCCTGACCGCGCTCACCGAGGAGACCGAGGCGCTGAGCAGCGACGTCAGGTTCCGGGTCGACGTGCAACCGGCCGAGCTGACCGCGCTGGCCGACCCCGAGCGGCTGCATCAGGTTGTTACCAATCTGGTGGCCAACGCCTGCCGGCACAGCCCCTTCGGTGGCACCGTGAGTCTGCACGCACGACGCGACGAGGGCCCGGGCAGTCTGCGCCTGGAAGTCCAGGACGAGGGGCCCGGGATCCCGTACGGCGAGCGCGGTCGGGTCTTCGAACGATTCACCCGGGGCGGCGAGAGTTCGTCCACCGACGGGGGAACCGGACTGGGCCTCGCGATCGCCCGCTGGGCCGTGGATCTGCATGGGGGTGATATTTCCGTAGCCGAATCGAGCCATGGGTGCCGTATCCGAGTGCTCCTGCCCGGTGACCCGACGTAATCGGGTGATCGGTCACTTACTGCACGGGACGATCCCGACATGACGTTCCGTGACCACCAATACGGCGGGAAGCAACAAACGCGACTAAACGGTCAACCGTTTGTGATCTACGCGACGCGAAGGCCGAGGGGCCTGCGCGACACAGGTCAAAGGGCGTAGCCTTGTTTCCCGCTGTCCACCACCCCAGGAAGCGGAAGAGGGCGGTTGCCGCCGTGTCGTCACAGTCCCCTAGCAACCCGATGGCCAGCTTCGGCCCCAACGAGTGGCTCGTCGACGAGATTTACCAGCAATATTTGCAAGATCCCAACTCGGTGGATCGTGCTTGGTGGGACTTCTTCGCCGATTACAAGCCCAGCGAGCCGTCGACACCGTCGACGCCCGCCGGTCAAGCCACCGTGGCAAGCCCGAGCGGCCCCACACCAGTGAGCAGTACCACGAACAACTCCGGAAGCATCCCCGCGCCGAGTACGGCGCAACCCCCCGTGACGGCGGCAGTGTCGTCGACCGCGACGGGGACGACGACTCCGAGCCCGGCCCCGAGCCACCCGATAATGACGACCGGTGTACAGGACGCGGCCCCTTCGCCGACTCCCATCCCGGCCGGCACCCCGGCTCCGGCCCAGGTCTCGCCCGCGAAGGTCGCACCGACTCCGACGCCCGCGCAGGCACCGGCCGCCAAGGCCCCCGCCGCGCCCGCGAAGAAGCAGCCCGCCGCGTCCCCCGAGGCCGTCCAGCTCAAGGGCCCGGCGGCACGTGTCGCGATCAACATGGACTCGTCGCTCGCCATCCCCACCGCGACCAGCGTGCGGGCCGTGCCGGCCAAGCTGCTGATCGACAACCGGATCGTGATCAACAACCACCTCAAGCGCGCGCGCGGTGGCAAGGTCTCGTTCACCCACCTCATCGGCTACGCGCTCGTCCAGGCGGCCAAGTCGATGCCGTCGATGAACCACGCCTACGAGGAGCGCGAGGGCAAGCCGTTCCTGGTCAAGCCCGCGAACGTCAACCTCGGCCTGGCGATCGACCTGACCAAGGCCAACGGTGACCGCCAGCTCGTGGTGGCGGCCATCAAGAAGGCCGACGAGATGGACTTCTTCGCCTTCTGGCAGGCGTACGAGGACATCGTTCGGCGGGCCCGCTCGAACAAGCTCACGGTGGACGACTTCGCCGGAGTGACGATCTCGCTGACCAACCCGGGCGGCATCGGCACCGTGCACTCGGTGCCGCGGCTGATGCCCGGCCAGGGCACGATCGTCGGCGTGGGCGCGATGGACTACCCGGCGGAGTTCGCGGGGGCGTCCGCGGACACCCTGTCCCGCCTCGCGGTCAGCAAGACACTCACGCTGACCAGCACGTACGACCATCGCATCATCCAGGGCGCGCAGTCGGGCGAGTTCCTGCGCCGGATGAACCAGCTACTGCTCGGCGAAGACTGCTTCTTCGAGGAGATCTTCCGTTCGCTGCGCATCCCGTACGAGCCCGTGCGCTGGGTGCAGGACATCTCCGCGACACACGAGGACGACGTCAACAAGACGGCACGTGTGCAGGAGCTGATCCACTCCTACCGCGTCCGCGGTCACCTGATGGCCGACACCGACCCGCTGGAGTACAAGCAGCGCCGGCACCCGGACCTCGACGTGGTCGAGCACGGGCTGACGCTGTGGGACCTGGAGCGCGAGTTCGCCGTCGGCGGCTTCGCCGGCCAGGCGCTGATGACCCTGCGCGACGTGCTCGGCGTGCTGCGGGACACCTACTGCCGCACCGTCGGCATCGAGTACATGCACATCCAGGACCCGGACCAGCGCCGCTGGATCCAGGAGCGGGTGGAGGTGCCGCACGCCAAGCCGGACCGCGAGGACCAGCTCCGCATCCTGCGCCGGCTGAACGCGGCCGAGGCGTTCGAGACCTTCCTGGCCACCAAGTACGTCGGCCAGAAGCGCTTCTCGCTGGAAGGCGGCGAGACCACCATCCCGCTGCTCGACGCGATCATCTCGGCCGCCGCCGAGGACGGTCTCGACGAGGTCGCGATCGGCATGGCGCACCGCGGCCGGTTGAACGTGCTGACCAACATCGTCGGCAAGTCCTACGCGCAGGTCTTCCGCGAGTTCGAGGGCAACATCGACCCGAAGTCGATGCACGGCTCGGGCGACGTGAAGTACCACCTCGGCGCCGAGGGCACCTTCGCCTCCGAGGACGGCGCGCAGGTCAAGGTCTCCCTGGTGGCGAACCCCTCGCACCTGGAGGCGGTCGACCCGGTCCTGGAAGGCGTCGTGCGCGCCAAGCAGGACATCATCGACATGGAGGGCGCCGACTTCCCGGTGCTGCCCCTGCTGCTGCACGGCGACGCCGCGTTCGCGGGCCAGGGCGTGGTCGCCGAGACGCTCAACATGTCGCAGCTGCGCGGCTACCGCACCGGCGGCACGATCCACGTCGTGATCAACAACCAGGTGGGCTTCACCGCCTCCCCGGCCGCGTCCCGCTCGTCCATCTACGCGACCGACGTCGCGCGGATGATCGAGGCGCCGATCTTCCACGTCAACGGCGACGACCCCGAGCAGTGCGTGCGCATCGCGCAACTCGCGTTCGAATACCGCCAGACGTTCCACAAGGACGTGGTGATCGACCTCATCTGCTACCGGCGCCGGGGTCACAACGAGGCCGACAACCCGTCCTTCACCCAGCCGCTGATGTACGACCTGATCGACAAGAAGCGCTCGGTGCGCAAGCTCTACACCGAGGCTCTGATCGGCCGTGGCGACATCACCGTCGAAGAGGCCGAGCAGGCGCTGAAGGACTACCAGGACCAGTTGGAGAAGGTCTTCTCCGAGGTCCGCCAGGCCACCGCCCCGCAGGCCCCGCAGGCGGCCCCGGCCGCCCCCGCGGCGGACATCGCCTTCCCGCGGATCGACCCGACCGGCATCGCGCACGAGACGGTGAAGCGGATCGTCGAGTCGCAGGTCTCGCTGCCCGAGGACTTCGCCGTACACCCGCGCCTGCAGCCGCAGTTGCAGCGCCGGGCGGCGATGGTCGAGGACGGCACGATCGACTGGGCGATGGGCGAGACGCTCGCGTTCGGTTCGCTCCTGATGGAGGGTCGCCCGGTGCGGCTCGCCGGTCAGGACAGCCGCCGCGGCACCTTCGGCCAGCGGCACTCGGTCCTGGTCGACCGCACCTCCGGCGCCGAGCACACCCCGCTCGCGCACCTGTCCGACGACCAGGCCAAGTTCACCGTCTACGACTCGCTGCTCAGCGAGTTCGCCGCGATGGGCTTCGAATACGGCTACTCGCTGGCCCGGCCGCAGTCGCTGGTGTTGTGGGAGGCGCAGTTCGGCGACTTCGCCAACGGCGCGCAGTCGATCATGGACGAGTTCATCTCCTCCGCCGAGCAGAAGTGGCACCAGCACTCCGGTGTGGTCCTGCTGCTTCCGCACGGCTACGAGGGCCAGGGCCCGGACCACTCGTCCGCACGCATCGAGCGTTACCTGCAGATGTGCGCGCAGAACAACATGACGGTGGCCGCGCCGACCCTGCCGAGCAACTACTTCCACCTGTTGCGCTGGCAGGCGCTCAACCCGCACCACAAGCCGCTCGTGGTGTTCACCCCGAAGTCGATGCTGCGGCTGAAGGCCGCCGCGTCGAAGATCGAGGAGTTCACCAGCGGGCAGTTCCGGCCGGTGATCGGGGACACCACGGTGGACCCGAGCAAGGTCAAGCGGGTGGTCATGTCCTCCGGCAAGTTCCACTACGACCTGGCCGCCGGACGGGCCAAGTCGGGCCGCGACGACGTCGCCCTGGTGCGCGTGGAGCGGCTCTACCCGCTGCCCGTGGCCGAGCTCAAGGCCGAGCTGGAGCGGTACGGTCTGGACCGCTACGGCAAGGACCTGGAGCTGGTCTGGGCCCAGGAGGAGCCGACCAACCAGGGCGCGTGGCCGTTCATCGCGCTCAACCTGGTCGAGTACGGCCTGCCGGCCCCGCGCCGGATCGCCCGCCCGTCGTCCTCCTCGCCCGCGGTCGGTTCGGCCAAGCGGCACGAGGCCGAGCAGCAGGGCCTGGTCGAGGAAGCGATGAGCTGATCCGCTTTCGCTGATCACCGACCGCGCCCCGGTCCGCGTACGATGCGGCCGGGGCGCGGTCGTGTCGTCGTCCCGGGTGCCCCGCACCCCCACCCATCGGAGTCGGAGAGCATGTACTTCACGGACCGTGGCATCGAGGAGCTGGAGAAGCGACGCGGCGAGGAGGAGGTGTCCCTGGCCTGGCTCGCCGAGCAGTTGCGCACGTTCGTGGACCTGAACCCCGAGTTCGAGACCCCCGTCGAACGTCTCGCCACCTGGCTCGCCCGGCTGGACGACGACGAGGACGACGAGTAGGACGGCGAGTAGCCGGCCGCGCCGAACGTCGCGGGCCCGGGGCCGGGTTCAGGCGTCGGTGGCGCGTCCGGTGCCGCGGGAGTTGCGGGTGTGCCACAGGGCCCAGCACACCCCGTACAACACCAGTCCGACCGCCAGGCCCCGGCCGAACCCGGTCGCCGCGCCGAAGCCGAGTACCTCGAAGGTCGGCACCCGCCCGTCCGGGAACGGCAACAGCGCCCGGGCCGCGCCGAGCACGCCGACCAGCACGAGGGCGCCCAGTACCGTCCAGCGCCCCGCGACGGGCATCCGCAGGCCGGTGATCGGCCGCACCGGCAGCCGGCCGATCCAGCGCCACGTCCACACCGCGCTCACGGTCAGCCCGACCGCCGTGCTGATGTGCTGGAGCAATACGAAGCCCGGCCGCAGGCCGAAGAACTCCCGGCGCAGCTCGGGCAGTACGTGCGCGACCCCGGGGTCGTTGCGATGCGTCCAGGCGTCCCAGCCGATGTGCGTGAGGCCGCCCAGGACCGCCGAGACCACGAACCACCCGCAGACCGCGAGGGTTTCCCGCAGGAACGGCCGGCGAGCCCGCGCGGCGGCGTACAACCGGCCCGGCAGGCGGGGGCGCAGCGGCTCCTCCAGCGCGCCCCGGATCCGGTCCGGGACCAGCACCAGCAGCGGTCTGGCGAGCAGGTGGAAGCCCAGCACGAGCAGCACGGTGAGCACGACGTTCAGGCCCAGCACGCCCGGCCAGAGCTCGTGGGTGGCCTGCCGGTCGGCGCGTATCGGCAGGAAGTGCAGGGGCACGAACAGGATCACGTCCGGTGCCATCGCGCCGAAGGCCAGCGCGGAGGCGATCAACGGGCCGTGTCGGCCCGCCCCGTCCCCGGCCGTGGTGCCGGTACGGGTGGCGCCCTGCAGCGGCAGCACCGCGGCGATGTGGCTGAGCGTGAATGGCATGCGTGGTGCCCCCGGTGATGGTGCCGTCGGCCGGCGTGCCCCGCTCGCGCGCGCACGCGCGTCGCGGGCACGACGCGCGGTGAGCGAAGTCCCTCGGCTTCGAGAAACGTCGAAACCAGACCCGATGGTTCCCTTGACGTTCGGCAGACGCGATATATCGTGAGTGACAGAGCTTCGCGATATATCGCGTTCGGCACTCCGACCCGAAGGGGAGGGTCCATGTCCCAATGGATGATCGAGGCACCGCAGGACCTTACGCTCGACACCGTCCGCGTGCTCCGCGTGCGCACGATCGGCGGACTGGTCGACGTGGTGGGCACCGACGGGCCGCCGCGCCTGGAGGTGCACGCCGTGGAGGGTCCGCCGCTCCAGGTGACCCACGACGAGGTGAGCGGCGAACTGGTCCTGACCTACCCGGACCTGACCGGCAAGCACCTGATGGACTGGTTCCAGAGCGCCCGGCGGCGGTCCGACCTCAAGGGACTCGTGGCGGACGGACGGGCACTCGGCAAACGGCACGCCGAGGTCTCGTTGGCGGTGCCGTGGGACTGCACGGTGGAGATCGGCGTGGTGTCCGCGCACGCGACCGTCTCCGGCATGCACGGCGACACCACGGTGCGCAGCATCGGCGGCGACGTGACCCTGGTCGGGCTGACCGGCACGGTCGACGCGAACACCGTCTCCGGCTCGGTGGACGCCGAGTCGATGGCCGGCGACCTCGGCGTGGTCACCGTGGCCGGTTCGCTCACCGTGATCGAGGGCACCGGCGGCCGGGTCCGGGCCAACTCGGTCTCCGGCCCGATGACCCTGGACCTGGACGCGGTCGGCCGCAGCCACGTGCAGCTGAGTACCGTGTCCGGCGAACTGACGGTACGGCTGCCGCACCAGGGCGACATGCACGTGGACGTACGCAGCGCGGCCGGCTCGGTCGACTCGGCGTTCGACGAGCTGACCACGAACGCCAAGTTCGGCGCCCGGCACGTGAGCGGCAAGCTCGGCGAGGGCTCGGGACGGCTCCGAATCAACTCGATATCGGGCGACGTGACGCTGCTGCGTCGTGCCCCGGAGGGAAAGGTGATCGCATGACCCCGGTCTTCGGTCACGGCCGCCTGCGGCTGTACCTGCTCAAGCTGCTCGACGAGAGCCCCCGACACGGCTACGAGGTCATCCGGCTGCTGCACGACCGCTTCCTGGGCCTGTACGCCCCCTCCGCGGGCACGGTCTACCCGCGCCTGGCCAAGCTCGAACAGGAGGGCCTGGTCGAGCACGACGTCGAGGGCGGCCGAAAGGTCTACCGGATCACCGCCGCCGGGCGGGCCGAACTGGCGGAGCGCCAGGAGGAGTTGGCCCAGTTGGAGGCGCAGATCCGCGAATCGGTCTACGAGCGGGCCCGGGAAATCCGCGACGAGGTGCGCACCTCCGCCCAGAGTTTGCGCGAGGAACTGGCCGGTGCCGCCCGCGAGGTACGCAAGGCCCCCCGAGAGCGCGAGAAGCCCTCGGAATCCGCACGACGCACGAAATCGACCGGCTGGGAACCGATCTTCTCGCAGAAGATGGCCGACCTCGCCGAGGGCCTGGCACACAACCTGGTCGACCTGGCCGGCAAGCCCGGCCTGCACGACCTGGAACGCGAACTACGCCGCCGCTTCGGCACCGCGGACCCCGAGCCCACCACGGCCCGCGACCGAGCCGCCGACGCCTGGTCCAAGGAAACCGACCACACCGCCGACTCCTTCGACCTCGACACCATCCTCGACACCCTCCGCACCGAACTGGCCCCCCTGGCCCACCGAGCCGGCATCACCCCCGACCAACTCACCCAGGCCCGCGACATCGTGACAACCGCAATCAACGACCTCCGAGCCCTCTTCACCGAAACCCCCCCACCCACCTGACCACCCCACCCGGCCGGCCCGAGCCCCCACCCAACCTCGGCCCGGCCGGCCCCCGGGCCCACCCGAACCGCCCCACAAAGCCACGTCATCCCAGCCGACACTTGAGGCCACCCAGCCCCGCCGGCGCTTGAGGCCACTCAGCCCCGCCGGCGTTTGAGGCGAACCAGCCCGGCCGGCGCTTGAGGCCACCCAGCCCCGCCGGCGCTTGAGGCCACTCAGCCCCGCCGGCGTTTGAGGCGAACCAGCCCGGCCGGCGCTTGAGGCCACATCAGCCCCGCCGGCGCTTGAGGCGAACCAGCCCGGCCGGCACATGAGGCCAAAACCCCTAACCCCGAAGGTGCAGCTTCGCCAACGCCACGCGACCAACCGCAAGCTGCCGAACCGGCACCGACTCGACCCGCCCACTCCGCCCCACCACACCCATCGGATACACCGGCGGCAACACCACCGCATCGCGAGCCACGATCTCCCCCGCGACCCGCGTGAGTGTCGCCCGCCGAGCCGTATCCGCCATCCCCCGAGCCTGCTCGACCAACCGGTCCAGCTCCGGATTCACGTACCCCGTGCTGTCCACACTCGTCGACACCGCCGCCGACAACACCGCAAAGCCCGTCCGCCCGACCGCATACCCCGACCCCCGCAGATCCACGAGCGCCACATCGAAGTCCCCGGTCCGCCGCCGCGCAGCCCACGTCGCCGAGTCCACCTTCTCGACCACCACGGTGAACCCGACCCGGTTCCACCCCTCGGCCAACACCCGCGCCACATCCGGCACTTCCGCAGCATCCCCGACCACCGCAAGCAGCGTGAACCGCACCCCCGGCGACCCCGCCACCGGCGCCTCGCCGAACATCGCGGTGACCCGCTCCGGCTCCACCGTCGGCCCCGCGGTCGCACTCGGACTCGGCTTGGGGGACGCGGTCGGCGAAACCCCGCGGCCGTAGGGGGTGTACTCCGGGTCCCACCCCTCGTTGCCCGGCCCCAGCGGCCCCTGCCCGATCACCGCGTCCCCCCGGTAGACCTCCTGCGACACCCGGGTCCGGTCCATCCCGAAGGCCAACGCCCGCCGCACCGCGACGTTGTCGAACGGCGGCCGGCGCAGATTCGGCAACACCACCAGGTCCGCCGGCCCGCTCGCGGCCTGCACGTACGTGCCGTCGCCCTTGCGCAACCGCCGCACCTGCTCCGGCGTCGGCCGCGGGTACACCCGGACACGATCCGCCTTCAGATCGGCCACCCCGTCGGCCGAGACCCGGAAATCGATGCCCTCCAGCGGCGCGGCCTTGCCGTGATGCTCGGGATCCCGGCGCAGCGAGACCACTGCCCCGGCCGCACTCACGAGCCGGAACGGCCCGGTACCCACCAACGCCCGAGGATCACCCAGCGTCGCCCGATGCGGAATCGGCAGGCAGGCCAGGAAGGCCCGCAACGCCCCGAACGGCCTGGGCAGCTCGATCCGTACCGTCTGCGCGTCCAGTGCCTGGATCACGCCGAACCGACCCGCCAGCCACGGCGCCCAGTCCCCGGCCGTCGCCGGATCGCCGACCCGGCGCAGGCAGTCCACCACATGCTCGGCGGTGAACGGATCGCCGCCGTGAAAGCGCACCCCCGCGCGCAGCCGGATGGTCCAGCTCAACCCGTCCGGCGCGATCAGCGGATCCGCCCCGGCCAACACCGGCCCGATCGTGGTGTCGTCCCGGTAGGTGTACAGCGCCTCGACCACGGGGTCGGCGATCCACCGCGCCGACTCGGCCGTCGAGTGCACGGGGTTGAGCACCTCGGGCAATCGCGGCAGGCCCACCACGAGCGTGCCGCCCGTGCGCAGCTCGTTGCCGGAGCACGCGGCGAGCAGGCCACCGGAAGCCGCGACCACCCCCGTACCGGCCCCGAGGGCGAGCAGGCGGCGACGGGACAACGGCATCCGGCGGTCCTTCCCAGACGACCCGGGCAAGCCCGGACCGGCGTGTGTCGATCAAGCGGTGAGGACGATCTTGCCGAACAGATCGCCCTCGGCCAACCGACGGAACCCCTCGCGCGCCTCGGTCAGCGGCAACACGGTGTCGATCACCGGCCGCACCCCGCCGTGCGCGCACAACCGCAGCAGACCCGCGAGTTCGTCCTTGTCGCCCATCGTGGAGCCGACCACGCGCAGTTCGTGGAAGAAGATCCTGGTGAGTTCGGCGGCCTGCGGCCGGTCGCCCGAGGTGGCACCGGAGATCACCAGCGTGCCGCCGGGCCGAAGGCTCTTGACCGAGTGCGACCAGGTGGCCGCGCCGACCGTCTCCATCACCGCGTCGACCCGCTCGGGCAGCCGGGCCCCGGACGCGAAGGCCGCGTCGGCGCCGAGTTCGAGCGCGCGGGCCCGCTTGGCCTCGTCCCGGCTGGTCACCCAGATCCGGTAGCCGGCCGCCTTGCCGAGCACCACCAGCGCGGTGGACACCCCGCCGCCGGCTCCCTGCACGAGCACCGTGCCGCCGGGCCGCACGCCCGAGTTGGTGAACAACATCCGGTACGCGGTCAGCCACGCGGTGGGCAGGCAGCAGGCTTGCTCGAAGGACAACTCGGCGGGCTTGGGCAACAGGTTCCAGCGCGGTACCGCGACCTTCTCCGCGAAGGTGCCGTCGTAGCGCTCGGTCAGGATCGACCGGGGCTCGTCGGTGCCCAGGCCGCCGATCACCGAGTGCACGACGACCTCGTTGCCGTCCTCGTCGATCCCGGCCGCGTCGCAGCCCAGGATCATCGGCAGCCGCTCCGAGGTGATGCCCACACCCTTGAGGGTCCACAGGTCGTGGTGGTTGAGCGACGCGGCCTTGACGGTCACGGTCGTCCACCCGGGTGGCAGCCCGCCGTCCTGCCCCGGTTCGGGGCGTTCCCCGAGCCGAAGGCCGGTCAGCGGGTCCTGGGCGTCGATGCTCACGGCGGTCACGGCAAACATGGGAGGCACCCTACTGACGACGTGTGCGGCCCGCCCGCTCGGGCGGGCCGCACACGTCCACGGGTCGCCGCGGATGCGTGTCGATCATCGGACGGTCGGCGAGGAGCCGTCGGACGATCACCGATCCACGGGCCGCGGCTCAGATACGTGCGACGCCGTCGCGGCGCGCGGCCTCGGCCACGGCCTTGGTCACCGCCGGCGCCACCCGCTCGTCGAACGGCGAGGGGATCACCTTGTCCGGCGCGAGCTCGTCGGCGACGACTGCGGCCAGCGCCTCGGCGGCGGCCACCTTCATCCCCTCGGTGATGCGCTTGGCGCGCACCGACAGGGCACCGGCGAACACGCCCGGGAAGGCGAGCACGTTGTTGATCTGGTTCGGATAGTCGCTGCGCCCGGTGGCCACCACGGCCGCGTACTTGTGCGCCAGGTCCGGGTCGATCTCCGGGTTCGGGTTGGCCATCGCGAAGATGATCGCCTCGGGCGCCATGGTCGCCACGACCTCCTCGGGCACCTTGCCCGCGGACACCCCGAGGAAGACGTCGGCGCCGTTCATGGCGTTCTCGATGCCGCCCTTGAGCTTGGCCCGGTTGGTCAGCTCGGCGATCATCCGCTTGATCGGCGTGAGGTCGTCCCGGCCCTCGTGCACGATGCCGCGGCTGTCCACCACGCACAGGTCGCCGATGCCCGCCTCGATCAGGATCTTGGCGATCGCGATGCCCGCCGCGCCCGCGCCGGAGATGACCGCGCGCAGGTCGCCGAGCCGGCGTCCGGTCACCGTCGCCGCGTTGCGCAGCGCGGCCAGCGCGACGATCGCGGTGCCGTGCTGGTCGTCGTGGAAGACCGGGATGTCCAGCCGCTCCTGGAGCCGGCGCTCCACCTCGAAGCAGCGCGGGGCGCTGATGTCCTCCAGGTTGATGCCGCCGAAGGAGGGGGCGAGCCGGGCGATGGTGTCCACCAGCTCGTCCACGTCGGTGCACGAGAGCGCGAGCGGCACGGCGTCGATGCCGGCGAACTCCTTGAACAGGATCGCCTTGCCCTCCATCACCGGCAGCGACGCGGCGGGGCCGATGTCGCCCAGGCCGAGCACCGCGGTGCCGTCGGTGATCACCGCGACCGTGTTGGCCACCCACGTGTAGTCGTGGACCAGTTCCGGGCTCTCCGCGATGGCCGTGCACACCCGGGCCACGCCGGGCGTGTACGCGAGGGAGAGGTCGTCCCGGTTGCGCACCGGAACGGTCGAACGAACTTCCATTTTCCCGCCGCGGTGCAGAGCGAAGACCGGATCGAGTTCGTCCGTCGCCATGCTGTCCGTCGGGATGATCTCCGCTGCCACAGTGACCCCTTTGTCGACATTGTCAGTAGAAGTGCAGCTCTCGAAACGCGATCGCAGGCTGCATGCCTCAGCGACATCGGCGCTTCGTGCAGCGCACATGATCCGGCTGAGGTTACGGGGGTCACCCGTGACGCCGATTTTGGCACACCCCCCGAATGGGGGTACTCCAGGGCGGTGAACCGATTACCACCGTTTTGTGATGGCGCGTCAGACCCCTTCTCGCAACTGGCCCAGACGGTAGCGCCACGCCCAGTACGCTGACAGTAACCGCCGCCACATCCGACCCCGCCGACCCGTGCGAAACGCGGGCTCGACGGCACCGGAAGGCATCCGCCCGGGGTCGGGCCGGCGACCGCGACCGAAGGACAGTCGTTGGATCTCTCCGCCTACGCCGAGCACGCGGTCCGGCTGGTCAACACCGAGCAGCCCGCACGCGGCGAGGACCTGCTGCGCTCCCCCGAGGACGTACTCGCGCTGATCGCACCCGTTCGGCGCATCCCTCCCCGGGTGACGGACGCCGACGTGAGTCGGCTGCGCTCGGTGCGCACCCGGCTGCGGGCGGTCTTCGCGGACGCCGCGGCCGACCGCGAGGCGGACGCCGTCGCCACCCTCAACGGCCTGCTCGCCGAATTCCCCGTGCACCCGCGACTGACCGGCCACGACGCGAGCCCGTGGCATCTGCACCTGGCGGGCGACGCGGTGGGCGCGGCCGAGGGTTTCGCCGCGATAGCCGCCATGGGCCTGGCCGTTCGGCTGAGCGCGCACGGCATCGACCGACTGGGCGTGTGCCGGGCCGCACCGTGCCGGAACGTCTTCCTGGACATGTCCGCAAATCGCTCCCGCCGGCACTGCTCGGATCGGTGCGCCTCGCGGACGAACGTGGCGCTGCATCGGGCCAGAATTCGGGCCCGAGACCCGGAATCGGAGCGACATACCTGACATTTGCGGGTTGGCGGCCGACGGACTGTGGCACATGTACATGGACGGCACGATCTCGCAGTGCGAAATTACCAAAGTCGGGTACACTACGTACTCGTCAAATCACATATCGTGACGTACCGTTCGGGTAGACAGTCGCCTCGCTCGTTCCCGCACCCGTTCCCGCATCGGTGACGACAGTTGTCGGCCGGCGCGGTAGCGTCGCTGGGGTTCCCCCCGACATCGGTGGTGACCGCCCGGCGGCCACCCACAGCAGCACCTTGGAGGTGAGGGTGTCCCAGCGATCCGCACACACGGCGGACGAAGCCGGCACCGGACAGCGGGACTTCGTCGAGGTCCGACTGCCTGCCGAAGGTGCCTATCTCTCCGTTCTGCGCACCGCGACGGCGGGCCTCGCGGCCCGCCTCGACTTCACCCTGGACGAGATCGAAGACCTGCGCATCGCGGTCGACGAGGCGTGCGCGATGTTGCTCGACCAGGCGGTGGCCGGCGGAGTGCTCTCCTGCGTGTTCAACCTGGTGGGCGACGCGTTGCACGTCACCGTGTCCGCGCCGACCACGGACGGCCGAACACCCGCGCGCGACACGTTCGCCTGGACCGTCCTGTCGGCGCTGGCCGGCGAGGTGGACGCGACGGTGAGCGAGGACAAGGTGGTCAGCATCAGCCTGCACAAGAAGCGCGGTGGCGGGCCGGAGCAGACGTGAGCAGTGGTGTCGAAGGCGCGGCCAACGAACCGCAGCCGAGCGCGGCCTCACCCGACGAGGCCGCCGGGCGCGGCCGAGGGGAGGGTGAGGGCATGGTGAGCGACGCGAGCATGACGATGGACGGTGGCGTCGAGGCGACCGGGCCGGACAAGCCGGCACAACCTGCCGGATCCGCCGGGCCCACGGGACCGGCGGTGCCGAACCGGCGACGCGCCGGTTCCGAACGCCACGCCCACGACCGGGAGATCGCGCGCGGCCTGTTCGCGCAACTCGCGGTGCTCGAATCGGACCCGCCCGCGCGGGCCGCGGTGCGCGATCGACTGGTGGAGATGCATCTGCCGCTGGTCGAGCACCTGGCCCGCCGGTTCCGCAATCGCGGCGAGCCGTTGGACGACCTGATCCAGGTGGCCACCATCGGCCTGATCAAGTCGGTGGACCGATTCGACTCGGATCGTGGGGTCGAGTTCTCGACCTACGCGACGCCGACCATCGTCGGCGAGATCAAGCGGCACTTCCGGGACAAGGGCTGGGCGGTGCGGGTGCCGCGCCGACTCCAGGAGCTGCGCCTCGCGCTGACCTCGGCCACCGCCGAGCTCTCCCAGCGCAACGGCCGTTCCCCCACCGTCGCCGAGCTCGCCGTGCAACTGGGGATCTCCGAGGAGGAAGTGCTCGAGGGCCTCGAATCGGCCAACGCCTACAGCACGCTCTCGCTGGACGTACCGGACACCGACGACGACTCGCCGGCCGTCGCCGACACGCTGGGCGCCGAGGACGACGCGCTCGAGGGCGTGGAGTACCGCGAATCGCTCAAGCCGCTCCTGGAGCAGTTGCCGCCGCGCGAGAAGAAGATCCTGCTGCTGCGCTTCTTCGGCAACATGACCCAGTCCCAGATCGCGCAGGAGGTCGGCATCTCGCAGATGCACGTCTCGCGACTGCTCGCGCGCACCCTCGCACAGTTGCGCGAGCGGTTGCTCGTCGAGGAGTAGCCCGCGGCCACGACGAGGGCCCCGGACCGAGGTCGGTCCGGGGCCCTCGTCGCCGCGCGGCGCGGCCGAAAGCTACGGGCGGCGACTCAGGCCCGATGGGCCTGGTGGCGCGCTTCGAGCGCGTTGTACATGCCGGGTGTCGCAAGGACGCCGATGGTGACCACACCCACGATCATGGTCAGGATGCCGATCACGAGCTGATCGGCCTTGATCAGGTACCACCCCATGCCGACCACGATCAGGTTGGCGGTGATCGCCGGCGATCGGCTCCAGCGCCGGCCGCGCAGCATGCCCACGAACGCGGCGACTATCCCGGCGGCGAGGATCAGCAGGTAGATGCCGATCGCGACGCCCTCCGACGCGTTGGTCGGATGGCCGAACTCGCTGCGGAAGGTCAGATAGAGGGAGTATCCGAGGAGTGCGAACGCCTCGACACCGACCACCGCGGTGCAGATGCGCCAGGTGAGGGGGAGGACCCCGGCGGGGCCCGACTGGTCCTGGGCGGAAGGGCTCTCGGTCACCCCAAGACTGTAACCGGGGCCGGCGCCCGGGCGATCCATGGGCGCCCCGCCCGGACCCATGGGAGCCCTACCCGTCGGTAGATACGCTGGTGGCATGCGCGCCCTTCTCGTGGTGAACCCCAAGGCCACGACCACCAGCGAACGCACCAGGGACGTCCTGGCGCACGCGCTCGCCGGCGACCTCAAGCTCGACGTGGTCGCCACCGAGCATCGGGGGCACGCCACGGAACTGGCCCGACAGGCCGCGGACGACGGCCTCGATCTGGTGATCGCGCTGGGCGGCGACGGCACGGCCAACGAGGTGGCCAACGGACTGCTCGCCGCCGGCCCGGCCCCCTCGCTGCCGGCGGTGGCGGTGGTCCCGGGCGGCAGCACCAACGTGTTCGCGCGCTCGCTCGGGATGCCCAACGATCCGGTCGAGGCGACCGGCCTGCTGTTGGAGGCGCTGCGCGCGGGTCGCAGTCGGGAGATCGGACTGGGCCTGGCCGACGAGCGCTGGTTCCTGTTCTGCGCCGGCATCGGATTCGACGCCGAGGTGGTCGGCCGGGTGGAGGAGCGTCGGGCCGGCGGTCGGCGCGCGACGCCGGGTCTGTACGTACGGTCCGCGTTGCGCCGGTTCTACGGCGGGCGGGACTCCCGCAGACACGGGACGCTGACGCTGGAGGTGCCCGGCGCGGAGCCGATCGAGGGAATCTGCCTCGGGATAGTGCAGAACACGGTGCCGTGGACGTTTTTGCACGACCGGCCGCTGAATCCGTGCCCACAAGCGTCATATGACACCGGATTGGACCTCTTCGCGCTCACCCGGATGTCAACACTGCCCACATTGCGCCATCTGGCCCGGATGCTGGGCTCCACGGGTAATGCTCCACATGGGCGTCACGTCGTGTCCCTGCACGACTGCGATGCGTTCACTCTTCGGACTGAAGAACCTGTTTCCCTTCAGGTCGATGGGGACCATCTGGGAGAACATCGGAGTGTGACCTTCCGGGGGGTTCCCCGTGCACTGCGTGTGATTGTGTGAGTGGAAGGGCCTTTTGGCCTTTCACTCGAACGCAAATACCGGGTTCACCCCTTCGATGTAGTGGTGTGACCTAGTCGACACCGATGATTTAAAAAATCCTGGCCCAAGGGGGTTGTATCGGCGGCCGAGGTTTGTAAGGCTCTACGAGGCGGCAGGGACGTGGCCGAAAGGTCATCTTCACCGCCCGAATCCACTGCCAAACCTGGGGACCGACTTCGTCGGCCCCTTGCTTGTCGGGGGGTTCGTGAAAGCGTTCACATTCACAAGCCACAGCGGGGCCGGAAGCCCCCGCTGACCCACGAGGAGTTGGACCGCATGGACTGGCGCCACGTTGCTGCCTGCCGTGACGAAGACCCGGAGCTGTTCTTCCCGATCGGCAACACCGGTCCCGCTCTGCTTCAGATCGAGGAGGCGAAGGCGGTCTGCCGCCGTTGCCCCGTGATGGAGCAGTGCCTGGGCTGGGCTCTCGAGTCCGGTCAGGACGCGGGTGTGTGGGGCGGTCTGAGCGAGGACGAGCGTCGCGCTCTCAAGCGCCGCGCCGCCCGCAACCGTGCCCGTGCCTCCGCCTGATCGACCGACAGGCTGAACACTCCGGGAACTTGATCACCGGAAACACTTGATCATCGGAAACACCAAAGCTTTGCCGCAGTTGCCCCGCCAAGGTCCGATCGGACCAGGGCGGGGCAACTGCTTTTCCACGTACGGAAGTTTCCCGGCGTCGCGAAATCGGGCCGGTGGGCCCGAATGCGATCGGGCTCAGCGGCGCTGGCGGATTTGCAGGTCCAGGGTGACGATCGTGCCGCCGGCCGGATTGGGCACCATGTCGAAACGGCCCGCGAGTTCGCTGCCGACCAGGGTGCGCACGATCTGCAGACCGAGGTTGCCGGAGACCTGCGGATCGAAATCGGCCGGCAGGCCGATCCCGTCGTCGGTGACGGTGATGAGCAGGCGTTCCGCGCGGCGTTCGGCGTGCACCTCCAGGGTGCCCGCCCGGTCGGTGTAGCCGGGGTCCTCGAACGCGTGCTCCAGGGCGTTCTGCAGCAGCTCGGTGAGCACCATCGCCAACGGCGTCGCGGTCTCCGCGATCAGTTCGCCGAAGTTGCCGTGTCGGGCGGTGCGCACCCGCACCGAGGACGCGGCGACCTCGGTGACCATGGACAACACCCGGTCGGCGATCTCGTCGAAGTCCACCCGCTCGTCCAGCGTCTGGGACAACGTCTCGTGCACGATCGCGATCGAGCCGACCCGGCGGACCGCCTCCTCCAGCGCGGCCCGGGCCTGCGGCGCGTCCATCCGGCGGGCCTGCAGGCGCAGCAGCGCGGCCACCGTCTGCAGGTTGTTCTTCACCCGGTGGTGGATCTCCCGGATGGTGGCGTCCTTGGTGATCAGCTCGCGCTCGCGCCGGCGCAGCTCGGTCACGTCGCGCAGGAGCATGATCGCGCCGATCCGCTGCCCGCGCGGCTTGAGCGGGATCGCGCGCAGTTGCACCACCGCCGCGGGCGTCTCCACCTCGGTCTCGCGCGGGGCCCAGCCGCTGGCGACCGCGGAGATGGCCTCGTCCACCGGGCCCTCGTGCGGCGCCAGTTCGGCGGTGATCCGGCCGAGGTGGCAACCGACCAGGTCGGAGGTCAGGCCGAGGCGGTGGTAGGCGGAGAGCGCGTTGGGGCTGGCGTACTGCACGATGCCGTCCGCGTCGAGGCGGATCAGGCCGTCGCCCACGCGCGGCGACGCGTCCATGTCGAGCAGTTCGCCGGCGTGCGGAAACGTCCCTGCGGCGATCATCTGCGCGAGATCCGCGGCGCTCTGGAGGTAGGTCAATTCCAGCCGGCTGGGCGTGCGGGCGGTCAGCAGGTTGGTGTTGCGCGCGATCACGCCGATCACCCGGCCCTCCCGGGAGACCGGGATCGCCTCGACCCGCACCGGTACGTCGTCGCGCCACTCCGGGTCGCCCTCGCGCACGATCCGGCCCTCGTCCAGCGCCGCGTCCAGCATCGGCCGCCGCCCGCGCGGGACGAAGTCGCCGACCAGGTCGTCCTGATGCGAGGTGGCGCCGGTGTTCGGCCGCATCTGCGCGACCGCGACGTACTGCCCGTCGCTGGTCGGCACCCACAACACCAGGTCCGCGAAGGACAGGTCGGCGAGCAGTTGCCACTCGGACACCAGCAGGTGCAGCCACTCCAGGTCGGCGGTGGGCAGCGCGCCGTGACGGCGGACGAGATCGTTCATGGAGGGCACACGCGCAGCGTACTTTCCACCACGCCTGCGATCCTGGCCGCCCCACTTCGCCGCACCTGTGAGGTATCGATGTCCACCCAATCGCCCACCCCCCGGCAGCCGCTCGGCGGCGGCGGTCATCCGCTCGACTGGCTGGACATCCGCGAGAAGCAGCGGATCGAGGCCGGTCTGCGCCGCCGGCTGCGGCCGCGCGCGGCGACGGCTGGCGGGTTGGATCTGGCCGGAAACGACTACCTGGGCCTGTCCCGCGACGAGCGGGTGATCGAGGCGACCGTACGCGCGGTGCGCACGTGGGGCGGCGGGTCGACCGGGTCGCGGCTGGTGACCGGGTCCACCGAGTTGCACGCCGAATTGGAGGCGGAGCTGGCCGACCACATGGGCGCCGAGGCGGCGCTGGTGTTCTCCTCCGGATACCTGGCCAATCTCGGGGTGATCGCCGGGCTGGTCGGCAAGGGCGGCCTGGTCGTCTCGGACGCGATCAACCACGCGTCGATCGTGGACGCGTGCCGGCTTTCCCGGGCCCGGGTGGCGATCACCGGGCACCGGGACGTGGCGGCGGTGGCCCGGGTGCTCGCGGAACGGGCCGAGGAACGCGCCCTGGTGGTCGTGGACGCGGTCTTCTCGGTCGATGGGGACATCGCCCCACTCGCCGAGCTTGCGGCCGTCACACGGCGATACGGCGCCGTCCTGCTCGTGGACGAGGCACACGGGCTCGGCGTGGTGGGTCCGGGCGGCCGGGGCGCGGTCCACGCGGCCGGGCTCGCGGGGGCGGACGACGTGGTGCTGACCGCGACGTTGTCCAAGGCGCTGGGCTCGCAGGGCGGTGCGGTGCTCGGGCCCGCCCGGGTGATCGAGCATCTGGTCGACGCGGCGCGGCCGTTCATCTTCGACACGGGGTTGGCGCCGGCCTGCGTGGCGGCGGCGCTGGCGGCGTTGCGGATCCTGCGCGCGCAGCCGGGGCTGGCCGACGCGGTACGGGCGAACGCCCGCGCGCTCTCGGCGGGCGCTCGGGAGGCGGGCCTGCGGGTGACCGAGCCCGAGGGCGCGGTGGCGTCGGTGCTCATCGGCGAGGCACAACTCGCCTTCGACACCGCGGCGCGCTGCGCCGAGGCCGGCGTCCTGGTCGGCTGCTTCCGACCGCCGTCGGTGCCGGACGGCATCTCCCGACTGCGGCTGGCGGCCCGCGCGGACCTGACGTCGGCCGACCTGTCGCGGGCCCTGTCGGTGCTGCGGTCCGCCACCGGCTGAGGTCCGGCCTGCCCTCCCCCCGCCCCCGGCGCGTTCCCCCGGGCCTTCCTTCGGTTCGCCATCACCCGCCCCGATAACCACCGATATACGTGGCATGTCCCTCGACATTGGTCTAGACAACTAGGATTGGTCTGAACCAAAATGGGCGACGGCCTCCCGGCCCGCACCGGGAGGCCGCCGAACGCTCGGCCGCGTAGCGGTCCCGCAGGGAAGGAAGGGCACGCGTGGCCGGCATTGGGGCACCTCGCGTGCTTGTGGACGGGGCGCTCGTCGGCCCGGCCGAAGTGGGTGTGGAGCAGGGGCGGATCATCGGCGTGACCGAGGGCCCCGGCGGTCCCGACACCATCCGACTGCCGCACGGTGTACTCACCCCGGGTCTGATCGACATCCAGCTCAACGGCGCGTTCGGACACGACTTCGTGGCCGCCGACGCGACCGCGTGGCGCGAGGTCGCCGCGAAGCTCCCGTCGACCGGGGTCACCGCGTTCTGCCCGACCTTCATCACCGGCGACCTGGACACGCTCACCGCGGCCCTCGTGCGGGCCGCCGAACTGCGCGCCAAGTTCGCCCTGGAGCCCATCGCGCGCGACCTGGGCGTGCACCTGGAGGGGCCGTTCCTGTCCCCGGCCCGGGTCGGCACCCACCCGCCGCAGTACCTGCGTGAGCCCACCCCCGAGCTGGTCGACCGCCTGCTGCTGGACGACGCGGTCCGCGAGGCACTCACCCTGATCACCCTGGCACCCGAACTTCCCGGTGCGCTCGAGGCCATTCGGCGCATCGTCGCCACGGGGATCCGAGTCTCGGCCGGACACACGGACGCGACCGCCGCCGAGATGTCCGCCGCCGCGGACGCGGGCGCGACCATGGTCACCCACCTGTTCAACGCGCAACGCGGTCTGGGCCACCGCGAACCGGGCGTGGTCGGCGCGGCGTTGAGCGACCCGCGGCTGACCCCCGGCCTGATCGCGGACCTGCACCACGTGGTGGGCCCGGTCTGCTCGCTGGTCCTGCGCGTCGCCGGCGAGCGCACCGCCCTGGTCACCGACGCGATGGCCGCCGCGGGCATGCCCCCGGGCCGCTACCGCCTCGGCGACGTCGACGTGACCCTGGTCGAGGGCGACGTCCCGCGCAACCTGGACGGCACGATCGCCGGCTCCGCCCTGACCCTGGACCTCGCCGTCCGCAACCTGATCGCCCTGGGCAACCCCCCGGCCCGAGTCCTCACCTGCGCCACCCGAGTCCCCGCCGACGCCCTCGGCCGCCCCGACCTGGGCCGCCTCTCCCCCGGCACCGCCGCCGACCTGGTCTGGTGGAGCGACGACTGGCAAATCCTGAAGACCTGGGTAGGCGGCGTGGTCGCCTACGAGGCCAACATCTGACACACGAACCCGAACGGGCGAGCGCCGCGACGGGGCTTCACGGCGTGGCTGGGTCGCGAGCCGGCCCGACACGCGCCCGGCGTCGAGCCCGAGAGCCGAACCCCACACCCGAGCCGGCGTCGCAAACGCAGCGAGCCGGACTCCACGCCTGAGCCGGGGGTCGCGAGCGCAGCGAGCCGGAAGGCCCCGGTCGCGAGCCGAACCCGGCATCCGGGCCTGGGTCGTGAGCTGAGTGAGCGGGTGGGGGGCTTTCGGCGATGCAGCGTTGCTTCTTGTTGGGCGCCTTCGGCGCCGGCTCGCGAGGCACCACTTTTTTGTTCCGTCGCAGGCTCCTCCACAAAAAAGTGGCCCCTCGCTCGTGACTTCGTGTCCCTGCGCTTCGCTCCGGGCCACGAAGTCTTTGTTTTGCGGCTCCGCCGCTCTCCGCGCTGCGCGCGTCGATCACGAGGTCTCGCCTGCCTCGGGGGCGCTGACGCGCCGGGCCGCAGCCACACTCGGCGGCCCCGGGGAAGGCGCCACTCGCACCGCAACCAACGCGCCAAATCCCGAGCGGCCATGCCAGGGGTGGCCGGTCCGAGGAGGCCGCGTGCGCTGCCGTCACGCCCACCCGCGTCTTGGAGCCGATGCGTCGGACCGCAGCCGGAGTCGGCGACAGGGACAGGGACAGGCCAACTCCTCGCCGAGCGGCACCACCCGACCGCCGGCCACACAGGTTCGGAGTAGGCCACGTCGGCCGCATCCTCCACCAACGCGGCGCGCAGTGGAACGTCGGCTGCGGCAAGGCGTGGCGCCTTCCCCGGCCGCCGACTCCGGCTGCGGTTCGGCCCGTCGACGCCCCCGACAACGAGCAGGCGTCACAACAAGCACACCCTGCCCACCCCCACCGCCCCCGACATGGCCAACCGCCGGTTGGCGGTTCGGCTTCGATGCGAGTGGCGCCTTCCCCGGGGCCGCCGAGTGTGGCTGCGGCCCGGCGCGTCAGCGCCCCCGACCTGGGCGAGACCTCGTGATCGACGCGCGAAGCGCGGAGAGCGGCGGAGCCGCAGAACGTTGACTTCGTGGCCCGGAGCGAAGCGCAGGGACACGAAGTCACGAGCGAGGGGCCACTTTTTTGTGGAGGAGCCTGCGACGGAGCAAAAAAGTGGTGCCTCGCGAGCCGGCGCCGAAGGCGCCCAACTAGAAGCAACGCTGCATCGCCGAAAGCCGCCCACCCGCTCACTCAGCTCACGACCCAGGCCCGGGTGCAGGGTCGGGCTTGCGACCGGGGCCACCGGCTCACCGCGCTCACGACCCCGGCCCGGGAGTCAGGCTGGGCTCGCATCTCAGGCTTCTCGGCTCGCTGCGCTCACGATCCCGGCCCGGGTGTGGGGTTGAACTCGCGACCGGGGCTTTCCGGCTCGCCGCGCTCACAACCCGGCCCGGGAGTCGGGCCTCTCGGCCCGCTGCGCTCACGACCCCGGCCCACGTGTCGGGTTCGACTCGCCACCCCGGTTCACCGGCCCGCTGCGCTCACGACCCCGGCCCATGTGTGAGGTCAAGCTCACGTCTCGGGCCTCTTGGCCCTCTGCGCTCACGACCCCGCCCCGGGCGTCAGGCCCGACGTGCGACCGCAGCCCACCCGCCCGCTCCGCTCACGCCCCCGGGTCCGTTGTTCGGCTCGGTTCGGCGACCCCGGCCTCGGGCCCGCCGTACGACCCAGGCCCACCGACCCACTCGCCGCCCCGCCCCGGCTTGCGACTCGCCCCCGCCCCGAGCCGGGGGCTCACCCCCTCCGGAGCCGACGCCCAAGGCGCCTGACAAGAACCAACGCCACGCCTACGACCACCGCCCACCCGCTCGCCGCACCCGCGACCCAGGCCCGCCCCCATCGCGAGGCCGTCCACGCGCAGAACGCGGCGTCAGCCGGCGCCCAAAACGCACCGTCAGTGCGTCTCCGTGACCTTCGCCAGTGCCCGCGGGGCGTCCGGGTCGAGGCCGCGGGCCATGGTGACCTCGTACGCCAAGAGTTGGAGCGGGATGATCTCCAGGATCGGCTGGACCTCCTCGGCCACGCCCTCCGGGAGGACGAAGCCGGCCGATGCGCGGCCGACCTGGTCGGCGGTGCCGATCACCATCAGGTCCGCGCCGCGGCCGCGCAGCCGCTCCAGGACGGGCTGGAGCGCGTCGCCGCCCTTGCCGTCGGGGACGACCGCGATCACCGGGCTGACGTTGTCGACCATGGCCAGGGGACCGTGCAGCAGGTCCGCGCCGGAGAACGACTGGGCCGGGATGTAGCTGGTCTCCATGATCTTGAGCGCGGCCTCGCGCGCCGTCGGGTAGCCGTAGCCGCGCGAGGTGATCACCAGGCGCTGTGCGAAGCGGTATCGCTGGGCCAGCTCGGCGACCTCGTGTCCGCGGTCCAGGATGTCCTGGGCCAGCGCGGGCAGCAGGTCGGCCGGCGACGTGTCGCCGCCGCGCAGGCCCTCGACGAACAGGTACAGCGCGAGCAGCTCCGCGGTGTACGTCTTCGTCGCCGGCAGCGCCTTCTCCGGGCCCGCGAGCACGTCGATGTGGAACTCGGAGACGGCCGCCAGGGCCGAATTCGGGTTGTTGGTCACCGCGAGGGTGATCGCGCCCGCCTTGCGGGCCGCCTCGGTGGAGGCCACCAGGTCGGGCGAGCCGCCCGACTGGGAGACGGTCACGACCAGGCAGTCGGTCAGGTCCGGCTCCGCGCCGTAGGCGGTGGTCGTCGACATCGAGGTGAGCCCGGCCGGCTTGCCCAGCAGCACCTCGATCAGGTACTTCGCGTACAACGCGGCGTTGTCGCTGGTGCCGCGCGCCGTCAGCAGCACGAAGCGCGGGTTCCGGGCGGCGATCTCGGCCGCGATGGCCCGGATCGTCGGAGCGCCCTCGGCCAGGATCCGGCGCAGGACGGCAGGCTGCTCCGCCATCTCGGCGGACATGATGGTGCCCCGGTCGGGTCCCAGGACGTCACGGTCGTCGGTGGCGGACATGGTGCGGCCTTCCGTTGAATTTCTTGCCGATTGCAGCATTGCCAGGTTGAGAAAATTGCGGGGTCGAGACGAAGCGACGGCGACGAGGCGACAGCGGTGCAGGGCGACCGGGCGAGGCGACGGCATCGCGAGCCGTCACGGGTCGAGGCGGATTCTCGCCGCCCCACCCCTACCCCGCCCACTCCAGTGTCCGACCCTCCGATGTCGGCCCGGTTCACAACGCCCGGACGCACCGTGTCGAACGCATTCACAACGTCCGGACGCATCGCCCCACCAGGCCCACCAGATCCACCGTCCCTACCCGACCCACCGGGTCGCCCCGGCAGCCGTCATCCCGCCATCCGGCCGGTCACCCCAACCGTCGCCCCGTCAAGAGTTCGGCGGCCGCGATGCCGCAGACCGTGGCGGCGCCGTGCGTGGCGAGGTGGGCGGCGCCCGGAGTGGCAGCTCCGGGGATGCCCATCTCGACCACGACGGCGTCCGGCCGCGCGGCGAGCAGGCTCGCCGCTATTTCGCCGGCCCACGCGTGGTGGTCCAGATTGCGGACCACCAGGACCAGGGGGCGGTCGGTCGCCGCGCGTAGCACGTCGTCGACGAGCTGCGGTTCGGCGGTCCGGGCCCGGGTGACGGTGGTGCCGGGCAGTGCCTCGGTCAGGACCGGGGCGATGCCCCACGGGGTCTGTTCGCCGACCGCGATGTTGGCGGTGGGCGAGAGTTCGACCACGTGCGCGGGGGTGGTGATCGGTACGACCGTGCCGGTCACCCGGACCGCGCGGCGGGCCGCGTCCAGGCCGAGCGCGTAGTCGACCGGTTCGGCCGCGCCGACCTTGGCCCAGGTGGCCAGTTCGTGGACCCGGGCCGCGGCGTCGACCAGCCGCTCCTCGGCGAGCCGGCCCTCGCGGACCGCGGTCACCAGCGCGTCGCGCAGGTGCAGCACGGTCTCCTCGTCGCACAGCCCGCCGCCCACGCACACCGCGTCGACGCCGGCCGCGATCGCGCGCACGGTGCCGTCGGCGATGCCGTAGGTGTCGGCTATCGCGCCCATCTCGATCGCGTCGGTGACGATCAGGCCGGTGTAGCCCATTTCCTTGCGCAGCAGCCCGGTCATGATCGTCCGGGACAACGTCGCGGGGAACTCGGTGTCGTAGGCCGGCAGCACGATGTGCGCGCTCATGATCGCCTTGCTGCCCGCCGCGATGCTCGCGTGGAACGGGACCAGTTCGCGCGCGGCCAGCGTCTCGCGCGAGGCGTCCACGCGCGGCAGCCCGTGGTGCGAGTCCATCGCGGTGTCGCCGTGACCGGGGAAGTGCTTGACGCACGCGGCCACCCCGGCCGACTGCAGGCCGGTCACGTACGCGGCGGTGTGCCGGGCGACCAGTTCGGGATCGGCCCCGAAGGACCGCACCCCGATGATCGGGTTGTCCGGGTTGGAGTTCACGTCGGCCGACGGCGCCCAGTTGAGGTTGACCCCGCACGCGGCCAGCTCACGGCCGAGCCCGCGCGCGACCGCCTCGGTGGTCGCGGTGTCGTCCACCACGCCCAGCGCCAGGTTGCCCGGCCAGCGGCTGCCGGTGTTCACGTGGATGCGGGTGACGTCGCCACCCTCCTCGTCGATCGCGACGACGAGGTCGGGGTTCTCCCGACGCAGTTCCTCGGTCAGTGCGGTGACCTGCTCGGGGGTCGCGATGTTGCGACCGAACAGGCCCACCGAACCCAGCCCGCCGGCGATGTGGTGGCGCAGCCAGCCGGGCGCGGTCAGGCCGTCGAATCCGGGCTGCAGGACGGCGAGCGCCAGGCGCTCGAGACGTTCGGACATGGTCGATCAGCCCTTTACCGCGCCGGAGGTGAGCCCGCCGGTGACCTTGCCCTGCAACACCAGGAAGATCGCAAGAACCGGAAGCATGAACAGGGTCGAGGCGGCCATGATGGCGCCCCAGTCGATGGTGATTCCGTTGCTGAACGAGTTGAGCCAGGTCGGCAGCGTGCGCTGCTCCGGCCGGTTCAGCAGCAGCGCGTTGGCGAACGCGAACTCGTTCCACGCGGTGATGAAGCCGAACAGCGACGTGGACAGCAGGCCCGGGGCCAACAGCGGGAAGACGATCTTGCGGAACGCGGTGAACCGCGAACAGCCGTCCACCCGGGCGGCCTCCTCCAGCTCGACCGGGATGCCGCCGAGGAAGCCGCGCAGGGTCACGATCGAGAACGGCAACGTCATCACGAAGTAGATCGCGGTGAGCATCGGCAGCGAGTCGAGCAGGTCGTTGTCCCGCGCGATCAGGTACATCGGGATCATCAGCGCTTCCCACGGCGCCATCTGGGCGATGAACACCATCAGGATGAAGGGCGCCCGGCCCTTCCACTGCATCCGGGCCACCGCGAACGCGGCGAAGCACGCGACGACCAGGGCCAGCAGCACGCCGACGCCCGCGACCAGCAGGCTGTTGCGCCAGTAGTCCCAGAAGTGCGGCTGGTCGACGGCGGTCTTGAAGTTGTCCATCGAGATCGAACTCGGGATGAACTTCGGCGTCGCCGACTGGATGTCCTTGGCCGGCTTGAACGCGGTGAGGACCATCCAGTAGACCGGGAAGATCGACACGGCGAAGACCAGCAGCGCCGCGATGTTGAGCGGAATCCGCTTCAGGGTGCGCGCCTTCACTTGTCGGCCTCCCGTTCCTGCTTGAACATCTGGCGGAAGTAGAAGACGAGCATGATCGCGAGGAGCACCACGGTGATCGTGGAGATCGCCCCGGCCATGTCGAACAACTTGGCCGACATACCTTGTTGGTAGGCGTACACGGGCAGTGTGCGCACCTCGTTGATCGGCCCGTTCTCCCCCGCGATCGCCCAGATCTGGGCGAAGGACTTGAAGATCCAGATCACTTCCAGCGAGGCCACCAGCCCGAAGATCGGGCGCAGCATCGGGAAGGTGATCGAGCGGAAGATCCGTACCGGACCCGCGCCGTCCAGCCGTGCCGACTCGTAGATGTCGCTGGAGACGGTGGTCAGACCGGCGTACAGGGTCAGCGTCGCGAACGGGATCGACTGCCACACGATGAGCAGGGTGACCACCGTCAGGGTGGAGCCCGCGTGCCCGAACCACGTGTAGCCCTCGTAGTCGAAGCCGAGCTTGACCAACGCCCAGTTGACCACGCCGTTGTCCGAGCGGAAGAGCCACTTGAAGATCGTGGTGGCGGCGATGACCGGGGTCGCCCAGGCGGCGGCCAGACCGATCAGCACCACGATCCGCATGGTCTTGCCGAGCTTCATCAGCATCAGCGCGCAGAGCGTGGAGATCACCATGACCGCCACCACGTTGACCGCGGTGAAATAGAACGTGCGGCGGGTGACTTCCCAGAACTCGCTGTCCTTGAGGACTTCCTGGTAATTCTCCCAGCCGACGTATTCGGCCGACCTCGAGATGAGCTGCTTGAAGCGGTAATGCTGGAACGACAACATGACGTTCCGGACCACCGGATAGAACAGCAGGAAGACGATCCCGAGGATCGCGGGCGCGACAAGAAGGTATGGGGTGACCGACTTGACGATCCCCGACGGCTTGCGTGGGGGCTTCGTTGCGCGTCTGACGCCGACGGGCGCCTGGTTGCGCGGGGGCTGCGTAGGTGTCGCGACCACCGCATCTGCCTTGGAGGCTGACACAGCTGCCTTCCCGTTGTTCGGTGTCGGGGGTCTGCGGCCCGTCCGGCCCGGTGGCGGGACGTGGCGAGAGCGCGGAGCCGGCGACGGGGGTCCGCCGGCGGGCCGCGCCGGGTGGGCCGGGCCGGTCCCGCCGCGAGAAGGTGCCCCGCGGCGGAAACCGGCCGTTCGGTCCGGCTGCGCCGCACCCGAACCGCTCGGCGGTCCGGGTGCCTGCGTCAGGTCAGTTCTTGGTGTTCAGCGTCTTCTCGATCGACGTGTTGGCTTCCTTGCCGGCTGCCGCGGCGTCGTTACCGGTCATCACCTTGGTGAGGTAGGCCTTGATCGGGTTGTTCTCCTCGACCGAGGCCCAGTTCGGCGAGTTGGGGGTGGCGAAGCCGTTCTTCGCGCCCTCCATCATCGCCGCGCCACCCGGGTCGGCCGTGACCGCGCCGCCCAGGGTGTTCTTGTTCGGGAGCTGCTTGGTCGCCTGCGCGAGCTTGGTCTGCCACTCGTCGCTGTTGATCAGCTTGATGACGTCGTAGGCCAGGTCCTGGTTCTTCGACGCCTCGGGGACCATCAGGTCGGAACCGCCGGTCAGCGCGGCACCGGCCTTGCTCGCGTCCTTGCCCGGGATCGGGAAGAAGCCGAACTTGTCCTTCAGGGCCGGGTTCGACTTGATGATCGTCTCGGCCTCGCCGGGAACGGCGATGAACTGGGCGATCTTGCCGCCGTCGGCCGCGACGACCTCGGGCTGGGTCTTCTCGTCGCCGTCCTTGGCGGCCTTGCCGTACGACTGCAGCTCCTTGTAGAAGGCAGACGCGGCGACGGCCGGGGCGCCGTCCAGGTTGGCCTTCCAGGCGCTGCCGGACTTGGTCGCGATGTCCGCGCCCTCGTCCTTGAGCAGACCGGCGTAGAAGTACCAGTTCTGACCCGGCAGGTAGATGCCCTGCTGGTCCCCGCTGTTGAGCTTCTTGGTGGTCTCGATCCACTCGGCGCGGGTCTTCGGCGGCTGCACGCTCGCCTTGGCGAAGAGGTCCTTGTTGTAGATCACGACGCGGTTGGCGGCGTAGAACGGGATGCCGTAGGTCTTGCCGTCGACCTTGCCCGGGTCGGACAGACCGGTCAGCCAGTCCTTGCCGCCGAGCTCGGTGACCTTGGAGCTGAGGTCCTTGAGGCCGCCGGAGGCGCCGTACTGGGCGATCTGGGTGTTGCCGGCCTCGATCACGTCGGGGGCGTCGTTGCTGGCGAGCGCGCCGGTGATCTTCTGGCCGATGCCGTTCCACTGCTGGATCTGCACGTCCAGCTTGGCGCCCGGGTGGTCCGTCTCGAACTTCGCCTTGAGCGCGGCGATGTAGTCGTCGGGCGCGGAGCCCTTCATCAGCCAGACCCGGACGGTCTTGCCGTTGCCCGCGGCCGGCGCGTTCGGCGCGGACGCCGCAGGCTTGGTGTCCTTTTTGTCATCGCTGCTGTCGGATCCACAGGCGGCAACACCGGTCAGCGCCGCCGCGACACCGGCCGCGACGAGAAGACGACGCTTCACTACATCCTCCTCAGGATGTCGGGCACCGCAGTTCGGTTTGGAGTTGCCGATGTCCCCCGTCGGATCCGTGAGGTGCGCGGACCGACCGAGCCCCCCACTGGGGAGGGGGCTCGAATGGGAAAACACTGACGCACCAGGGACGAGGGTTGCGCGGTGACCATCAATGGTTTAGACCATTTCGGAGGTTGGCATAGACCAATTGGGGTGTCAAGGTTCCGTAGACGGCGAACTCACGCCGTTATCGGACCGACATCCGCACTCCTGGTCCTGGGGGGATCGGTGGTCGTGCCACGATGGGGACCGAACGTGTCAGGAGGGCACCGGTGACGGCGGAACACGCGATCACAACCGCGGCGGACAGTGCGACGGCAGGAGGCGACCCCGGCCTCGAACCGAGCGCGCGCGTGCCGAAGTACTACCGCCTCAAGCGCCATCTTCAGGAGCTGACCAACACCCAGCCACCGGGCACGCCCGTGCCACCCGAACGCACCCTCGCGGCGCAGTTCGACATCTCCCGCACCACGGTGCGCCAGGCCCTCCAGGAACTGGTCATCGAGGGCCGGCTGGAGCGCGCCCAGGGCCGGGGCACCTTCGTCGCCAAGCCCAAGGTCGCGCAGAGCCTGCAGCTCACCTCCTACACCGAGGACATGCAGGCCCAGGGCCTGGAGCCGACCTCTCGGTTGATCGAGATCGGCTACATCACCTGCGACGACCACCTCGCCGAGCGGCTCGCGATCCGGCCCGGCAACCGCGTGTTGCGGATAGAGCGCCTGCGGCTGGCCAACTCCGAGCCGATGGCGATCGAGACCACGCATCTGTCCACCAAACGTTTCCCGGGCCTGCGCAAGCACCTGGCCAAGCACAACTCGCTGTATCGGGCCCTGTCGGCCGGCTTCGACGTGCACCTGGCCGAGGCCGAGGAAACGATCGAGACGGCGATGGCCACCCCGCGCGAGGCCGGTCTGTTGGGCACCGACGTGGGGCTGCCGCTGCTGTTGTTGTCCCGGCACAGCTTCGACACCGAAGGTGAGCCGGTCGAGTGGGTGCGATCCGTGTACCGGGGGGATCGGTACAAATTCGTCGCCCGACTGCGCCGCCCGCAGGAGTAGGGCCGAGCGTTTCGCCCGTCCGCATGCCATCGGCCGGACGGTCCGGGTCCACCCGGGCCGCCCGGCCGATCGCCGGAGGAATGCCGTTCGCTCCCACAGCCCCGTGCAGAGGGCCGCTGTGTGGCGAGTCACGCCGCTCCGCCGAGCCGCATGCCCACCACCTCGATGGTGCCTCACCGGCGCGGGGGTTGCCCGGGGCCACAGGTCCGCCGGCCGCGGGCCCAAGGTCCTTGCCTGGGCCCGACGGGGATCGGGGACACGCCCTAGGCTGACCGGCCATGAGCGTTCTCGTGGTGACCGGTACCGACACCGGGGTGGGCAAGACGATCGTCACGGCGGCCGTCGCCGCGATCGCGGCCGTGCGCGGCGGCACGGTGGCCGTGGTCAAGGCATCGCAGACGGGTGTGGGGCCGAACGAGGCGGGCGACCTGGCCGACGTGCGGCGCCTGGCCGGGGTGACCGACCTGCACGAGTACTCGCGCTACCCCGACCCGCTCTCCCCCGCCGCCGCCTCCCGGGTCTCCGGCCTGCCGCCGGTGGACCTGTACGGCGTCGCCGACCGGGTCCGCGCGCTCGCCAAGGAGACCGACCTGGTCGTCGTCGAGGGCGCGGGCGGCCTGCTCGTGCGCTTCGACGACGAGGGCACCACGATCGCCGACCTGGCCCACGAGCTGAAGGCCGGCGCCCTCGTGGTGACCCGGCCCGACCTGGGCACGCTCAACCACACCGCGCTCACCCTGGAGTCGATGGCCCACCGGGGGGTGGACCTGGTCGGCGTGGTGATCGGCTCCTGGCCCACCGAGCCCGACCTGGCGATGCGCTGCAATGTCCGGGATCTGGAGACCCTGGCCGCCCGTCCGCTGGCCGGTGTGCTGCCCGCCGGCGCGGGTTCGCTGCACCCCGCCGACTTCCTGCTCACGGCCCGCGCGAGTTTGTCGCCGGCTCTGGGCGGTACCTTCGATCCGGCCGCGTTCCGCGCCATACAGGATCCGACCGCAAGGTGAGCGACATGACGGAAACCCTCGACAGTGACCGTACGCAGACCGTGAACGACGACATCCTGGCCGTGGCCCGGCGCCAAGTCCTCGACGAGGGACGGGGGCTGAGCGCCGAGCAGGTGCTGGCCGTGCTGGAGCTCGCGGACGACCGCCTCGAAGAACTGCTCCAGCTCGCGCACGAGGTCCGGGTCCGACACTGCGGGCCCGAGGTCGAGGTCGAGGGCATCGTGTCGGTCAAGACCGGTGGTTGCCCCGAGGACTGCCACTTCTGCTCCCAGTCGGGTCTGTTCCCCTCCCCCGTGCGCGCCGCGTGGCTGGACATCCCCTCGCTGGTGGAGGCCGCCAAGGAGACCGCCGCGACCGGCGCCACCGAGTTCTGCATCGTGGCCGCCGTGCGCGGCCCGGACGAGCGCCTGATGAAGCAGATGCGCCAGGGCGTCGCGGCGATCCGCGAGGCGGTCGACATCAACATCGCCGCGTCGCTGGGCATGCTCACCCAGGAGCAGGTCGACGAGCTCGCCGAGATGGGCATCCACCGCTACAACCACAACCTGGAGACGGCGAAGTCGTACTTCACCAACGTGGTCACCACGCACACGTGGGAGGAGCGCTGGGACACCCTGCGGATGGTGCGCGCGGCGGGCATGGAGGTGTGCTGCGGCGGCATCGTCGGCATGGGCGAGTCGGCCGAGCAGCGCGCCGAGTTCGCCGGCCAACTGGCCGAGCTGGAGCCGGACGAGGTGCCGCTGAACTTCCTCAACCCGCGCCCGGGCACGCCGTTCGCCGACCAGGAGGTGCTGGAGCCGCGCGAGGCGCTCAAGATCATCGGCGCCTTCCGGCTCGCCCTCCCCCGGACCATCCTGCGCTACGCGGGCGGCCGGGAGATCGCGCTCGGCGACCTGGGCACCCGCGAGGGCCTGCTCGGCGGCATCAACGCGGTGATCGTCGGCAACTACCTCACCACCCTGGGCCGCGCCGCGGACGCCGACCTGGAGCTGCTCAAGGAACTGAGCATGCCGGTCAAGGCGCTCAACCAGACGTTGTAGCCACACCCCGACCGCCGACGGCCCCACCCGGACCGGGAGCCGTCGGCGGTCGCCTCTTACTGCCCGGTAGCGCACGCGGATAGATTTCCCGGCGGCACGGGGCCCGCCGGGTCCGCGGCGACGGAGGTCGGGCATGCGCGCACCACGAGGGGCCGAGGAACGAGACCACGCCGACCGAACGGTCGAGGGGCACGGTGGCACGCTCGCCGTCGCCGCCGCCCGGGCGCACGGGATCGACACGATGTTCACCCTGTCGGGAGGCCACGTCTTCCCGCTCTACGACGCCGCGGTCGGTGCCGAGGCGCCGCTGCGGGTGGTGGACGTACGGCACGAGCAGACCGCCGTGTTCGCCGCCGAGGCGACCGCCAAGCTCACCCGCCGGCCCGGCCTGGCCGTACTGACCGCCGGGCCCGGCGTCACCAATGGGATCAGCGCGGTGGCCACCGCCTGGTTCAACGGCTCGCCGATGCTGGTGCTGGGCGGCCGCGCGCCGGCGTTTCGTTGGGGCTCGGGGGCGCTCCAGGAGCTGGACCATCCGCCGCTGCTGGCCCCGATCACCAAACGCGCGGCGACCGTGCACGACACCGACCGGATCACCGCCGAGGTGGACGCCGCGCTGACCCTGGCGAACAGCCCGCACCGGGGGCCGGTCTTCCTGGACGTGCCGATGGACGTGCTCTACGACCGCGCGGAGGTATCGCTGCCGTGCCCGGCCCCGCCCGCGCCGGTGCTCCCCGACCCGGATCCGGTCGCCGCGGTCGCCGACCTGCTCGCCCGCGCGGCCCGACCGGTGCTGGTGCTCGGCCAGGACGTGTGGATCGGGAGCGCGGAACAGGCCGCGCGGCGGGCCGCCGAGACCATGGGGATACCGGTGGTGGCCAACGGAATGGGCCGGGGCGTGTTACCCGCCGGCCACCCGCTGCTCGCCGGCCGGGCCCGGACGACCGCGCTCGGCGGCGCCGATCTGGTGCTGGTGGCGGGCGCGCCGCTGGACTTCCGACTGGGCTACGGCAGCTTCGGCGGTCAGGGCGGCGGGCCCTCCGCGCGCGTGGTGCACCTGACCGACGCCCCCGCGGGCTCGGCGCCGCACGCGCACTGCGCGATGACCCTCGCGGCGGACCTGACCGAGCTGTTCGACGCGCTGACCACCGCGTGGGAGCGGGTCGGCCGGGTCGGCATGTATCGGATCTGGGCCACGCACGTGCGCGACGCGGCCCGCACCGCCGCGCAGTCCGACGCACCGCTCCTGGGCAGCGCCGGCCGGCCGATCCATCCGGCGCGCGTGCACGGCGAGTTGCTCCGCCTGCTCGACGAGGACGCCGTGGTGATCGGCGACGGCGGTGACTTCGTGTCCTTCGCGGGCAAGTACATCGAACCCGCCCGCCCGGGCGGCTGGCTCGACGCGGGCCCGTACGGCTGCCTGGGCACCGGCCTGGGCTACGCGCTGGGCGCCCGGCTGGCCCGCCCCTCGGCGCAGGTCGTGCTGCTGCTGGGCGACGGGGCGGCGGGCTTCTCGCTGATGGACGTGGACACCCTGGTCCGGCATCGCCTGCCGGTGGTGCTGATCGTCGGCAACAACGGCTGCTGGGCGCTGGAGAAACACCCGATGCGCATGTTGTACGGGCACGACGTGGCCGCCGACCTGGCCCCGGGCACCCGCTACGACGACGTGGTGCGTGCGCTGGGCGGCGCGGGCGAGACGATCACCCGCCCCGAACGGATCGCCCCCGCGCTGCGTCGCGCGTTCGACTCCGGCGTGCCCTACCTGCTGAACGTGCTCACCGATCCGGAGGCGGTCTACCCGCGCACGACCATGGGCGTGTGATCGGCAGCGTAAACTGGACGGCTATGAATCCTCCTGCCTCCGCCGCGGCCCGACCGCACGACCACCACCCCGCTCCCGCCGGCGTCCACATCCGCCAGGCGCGCCCGCAGGAGTACGAAGCGGTGGGGGACGTGACCGTCGCGGGCTACGCCGGCCTGGTCGCCGCCGACCAGGACTACGTGAACGATCTGCGCAAGGCCGCGCATCGGGCGGAGAACTCCGAACTGCTCGTGGCGGTGGACGAGGGCAGCGGCGAGATCCTGGGCACCGTGGCCTTCGTGCTGCCCGGCAGCGCCTACGCGGAGGTCTCCCGAGAGGGCGAGGGCGAGTTCCGGATGCTCGCGGTCGGCCCGGCCGCCCGCGGTCGCGGCATCGGCGAGGCGCTCGTGGAGGCGTGCCTGGAGCGGGCCCGCAAGCACCACTTCACCGCCGTCGCGATCTCCACCGTGTGGGACATGCGCGCCGCACACCGGCTCTACGCGCGGATGGGCTTCCACCGCGCGCCCGAGCGCGACTGGTGGCCGGTGCCCGAGGTGGAACTGATCTGCTACCTCAAAGACCTGCGCACCGCCCCGTAGAACCGAGCGGGACACCGCCGTTCGTCGGGCCGGCGGACCGTTCGTCGAAACCGGGTCCGGCCGGGTCCGCTCCGGCCGCCCGGGCCCAGGCCGTAATCTACGGCCGTGAGCACCGATGCAGCCTTCTGCGACCACTGCGGCGAACAGCGTGCCGGCGCCGCGCACGACGACTGTGTGCGGCGCCGCGAACTCGAACCCCCGCGCTACTGCGGTCGGTGCCGACGGCGGATGACCGTACAGGTGACCCCGCGCGGTTGGACCGCCAAGTGCGTCGAGCACGGAGTGCTCACGTCGATCTGACCCCCGCGGTCGGGCCGGCGCGAGTACCCGGACGCGATGCCGCGCCGGGTGCTACTCGATCACCGCGATCGGGTCGCCCTCCTGGATCACGTCGCCCTCGGCGACGCTGATGCGGGCGATGGTGCCCGGAAACTCGTTGAGCACCGGGATCTCCATCTTCATCGACTCCAGGATGACCAGAGTGCTGCCGGCCTCGACCGTGTCCCCCTCGTGGGCGACGACCTTGGCCACGTTGGCCACCATCTCCGCCAGGACCTGCTCGGCCATCGTCGTTCCTCCTTCGGGCCCGGGTCGGGCCGTGGTGAAGCGCGGATCGGGCGCGATGACGCCCGCTCGAAATCCAATCACGGGAATCCGGCCCCGGCGGCTGTCCGAGCCGACAAGGCCCTCCCGCGATCCTGGTCCGAGCCCGCGGGCCCGTCCCGGATCCGAGGGCTCAGCCGGTCCGTTCCAGCACCTGCGCCAGCGCCTCGACCACCCGGGGGTCGTAGGCCCCGGACACGTCCGCACGCAGCCGGGCCAACACCTCGGGCCGCGAACGCGGGTCGTCGCTCGTCGTGATCAGGTCGTCGTAGGCGTTGACCACCTTGATGATCCGGCCGGCCAGCGGTGGCGGCGGTCCGCCCCCGGCGTCCCGGTAGGGGTCGGCCTGCGCGGCCACGATGCCGGCCACCCGATCGAGCACCCCGCTCTCCCGGATCACCTCCGCGCCCAGCCGGGCGATCCGACGTTGCTCGGCCTCGGGCAGATTCAGCGTGGTGCCGCCGGGCACCGGTTCCGCCAACGCGAGTTGCCCGATGTCGTGCATCCCGGCCGCAGACCGCAACTCGCGCAGTTCCGGCTCGCCCAGCCCCAGGTCCACCCCGACCGCGTGCGCGAGATCGCCCACCCGGGCGGCATGCCCCGGCGACCCGCACCCGGCCGCCTCCGGCAGCCGCGACAGCGCGTCGACGGTCTGTCGATGCACCAGCCGGATCGCGGCGTAGCGCCGAAAGGACAGCAGCACCAGCAACGACGGCAGACAGAACACCGGCACCGCCCACAGGCCCAGCGCGCCGGCGGACAGGGCGATCAACATGCCGCTCGCGCCCACCGCGGTGCCGATCCCGGTCAGCCCGCAGGCCCGTCCGGTGTCCTCGCCGTCCGGCCCGATCCGCTCGGTGGGGCTGAGCCCCGCGCACAGCGCCCGTAATTCGGCCAGCAGCGCGGGACGGAACGCACGACCCACCCGAGCCATCGCGGCCACCACCGCGTCGCACAACGAGGTCAACAACACCACCAGGACCAGGTAGCCGCCGTAGGCCCACCCGTGCCCCATCACCGCGTCGAGCCCACCGTCCGCGTACATCGGCCGGAACAACGTCGCCGCGAAGCCCGCCGCGAGCACCCGACGGGCGACGTACGCGGGCGCCGGTGCCCGACCGCGCGCGACGTGCGGCAGGGTGCCCGCGAGCAGCGCGACGGCGACCACCGCGACCACCTGGAGCACACCGTGCCGGGACACCGTGCCGTGCACGTCCGGGAGCAACGCGTAGGCGAGCGCGCCGGCCGCGCCCAGCGGCGCGGTCTCCCGGTTGCCGGGCAACGTCACCCGGGCCGTCTCGCCGACGGCGATCACCGTGCCGAAGACCAGGGCGTAGGACGGCTGCACCACGCCCTCGGCCGCGGTGACGGCCACCGCGACCGCCGCGGCGAGCGCGCCCAGCACGAGCACGACGGTGCCGGTGTACGCGCGCAACCGCGTGGCCGGCGCCGCCGGTTCGGCCCGCACCCCGGTCGTCGTCACGACCCGCCGCCGACCCGCCCGCGGGCCACCGAGTGGGTGTCGGCCCGCGACTGCCCGCGCGGCGCGGGCACCCGCACCTCGCCCTCGCCGTCCCGCACCTCGGCCTCCGGCCAGCCGTGCCGGGCCAGCGCCTGTGCGAGCGCCTCGACCATGCGCGGGTCGAACTGGGTGCCGCTGCATCGGCGCAGCTCCGCCATCGCCGCGTCCGCCCCGCGCGCGGGCCGGTACGAGCGGGTCGAGGTCATCGAGTCGAACGCGTCCGCGACCGCGATCACCCGGGCGAACTCGGGGATCTCGGCACCGGCGAGACCGGCCGGATAACCGCGCCCGTCCATGCGTTCGTGGTGGTGCAGGATGCCCGCGTGCGCCTCGCCGAGAAAGGTCAGGCCGGCCACCATCTCGGCGCCGCTGACCGGGTGTCGCTGCATCTCGCGCAGTTCCTCCGGGTCCAGCCTGCCCGGCTTGGTCAGCACCCGGGTGGACACGCTCAACTTGCCGACGTCGTGCAGGATGCCCGCGTAGCGCAGCCGGACCACCCGATCCTCGCGCATGCCCAGCCGGCGGGCGATCAACACCGAGGCCCGGGCCACCCGTTCGCTGTGCCCTCGGGTGTAGCCGTCCTTGATCTCCACCGCCCGGACCAGGGTGCGCACGGTCGCCTCGTGCGCGGCCTGCTCCTGCGCCTGCTGGGCGTAGGCCCAGAACGCCACGTAGAGCGGGAGCAGCACCAACACCGCCGCGAACACGCCCAGTCGCTGCTGCCACAACACGGCCATCATCAGCCCGATCGGCACCGAGCCCAGTCGCCAACCGGCCGAGCGCACGAACACCTCGCGCAACACCGGGAGTCCGCCGGCGCCCTGGGTCTCGGCCCGGAACGCGGTGTCCAGCAGGCCGCTCACCACATACAGCGCCAGTCCCGCCGCGGCCGTCGGCAACAGCCCTGCGGGCAACTCCGACGCGGTCAGGTAACGCGTCCCGTCCAGGAGTTCGTAGACCCGGGAGGCGACCGCGATGGCCGGCACCAGATGCGCGGCGTCGACCACACGGGTGACCGGGTCGGCGGTGCCCGCCCGCGCGATCAGCACGCCGGGCAGCGCGACCGTCGCGGCGGCGCCCGCGGGCAACAGCAGCACCGCCGCGCACACCAACGGAAAAAGCGCCCCGTCGGGGGCGCCGCACAGGCCGGTGAGTCGGGCTCGGGCCACCGCCCCGAAGGCGATGAACAACACCGCCAACGCGCCCAGTCGATCGATGTCCACACCGGACCACGACAGCAGGATCAGCGCGGGCACGGACCCGCCCACCACGATCCCGGCGTGGATCCGGGCGCTCGGCGGCAGCGTGCGCATGCGACTCCTCGGCTGGTCGCTCGGACCACCGAGAATAGGCCGCCCGGGTAACGGCCGAAGGGCGCATGCCCGGTTTGTCCCGGCCATGCGCCCCGGTTTTAGCTCGTTCGGGTCAGTGGCTCATCCGAATCGACGGCTCGTTCGAATCCGTTCGAAACGGCCGGCGATCGACTCGCCGGCCCGCTCGGATCAGGCGCGACCCGGGCGCTCTATCTCGACCACGGTCTCCTCGACCGAGACCCGCTGGGCGTCCACCTCGACGCGCACCAGCTTGATCCGCTCCAGCACCTTGTTGCGCAGCTCCGAGGGGACCTCGTCGCGCCCGCAGCAGCGGTGCACCAGCTCCTTCACCTGCTGTTCGAGGCCGTACTTGTCCAGGCACGGCGAGCACTCGTCGAGGTGCGTGCGAATGCTGGTGCAGTCCGCGTCCGCCAACTCGTTGTCGATGTACTCGTACAGGTGCCCGAGGATCTCGGAGCAGTCCACCTCGTGGTGGTCACCGCAGCTCATGAGTCCGAGCCTTTCCGGTCGGTGCCTGCGGGGACGAGGCCGCGCTCACGGGCGTAGTCGGCCAGCAGATCGCGGAGCTGACGTCGCCCGCGGTGCAGGCGCGACATCACGGTCCCGATGGGAGTACCCATGATGTCCGCGATCTCCTTGTACGCGAAGCCCTCGACATCGGCGAGGTACACCGCGATCCGAAACTCCTCGGGGATGGCCTGCAGGGCCGTCTTCACGTCGGAGTCGGGCAGGTGGTCGAGTGCCTGCGCCTCGGCCGAGCGCAGTCCGGTGGACATGTGCGACTCGGCGCGGTGGAGCTGCCAGTCCTCGATCTCCTCCGCATGCGATTCCAGCGGCTGCCGCTGCTTCTTGCGGTAGGAGTTGATGAAGGTGTTGGTCAGGATGCGGTACAGCCAGGCCTTGAGGTTGGTGCCCTCTTTGAACTGGTGGAACGACGCGTACGCCTTGGCGAACGTCTCCTGGACCAGGTCCTCGGCATCCGCCGGGTTGCGGGTCATCCGCAGCGCCGCCGAATACAACTGATCGAGGAACGGCAGGGCGTCCCGCTCGAACCGCGCGTCTTGCTGCTCCAAGGTCTCCGGTACGAGACCCACCTCCTTCAAGCCAGGTGTCGACGATATCGCCCGAGGCTGATCGGTGCCCGCACCCCACTCGGGCCAGGCGAGAAACGGTGCCTCGTTTCGGACAACCGAACCGGCGGCCTTGAGCATGGGAGCGACCTCCACTCGTCGACGCTTGACAGTTGGGGGAACACGTCGCCGACACGGATCATTCCCGTGCGCTCGCGGCCACCAGCCAATCGCCGACACCGGCTGTGATCAGGGCCAACGCCGCTTCCTGGGTGATCGCGGCGCGCTTGGGAACGGCGAATCCGTGGTCCGCGAACGGCACCCGGAGCAGGGTCGGACCGTCCGCCGGAAACTCGTCCGGCCCACCGAACGAGTCGCGTTCGCCCTGGACGACCAGGGTCGGCACGCCGGCGCCGAGCAGTTCAGCCAAGCGCGAACGCTCCGGCCGTCCGGGTGGATGCAGCGGGAAGGCCAGCGCGACCACACCCGCCACATTCGTTTCAGCCGCGGTGCGGCACGCGACCCGGGCGCCCGCGCTGCGGCCGGATCCGAACACCGGCAGGCCCTCGACCGCGTTGCGCCGGGCGATCTCGGCGAGCACCGGAAGCCAGCCCGCGTCCAAGGTCCCCGGCGCCGGGGCGAGTCGCCGACCGGCCACCCGCCACGGCTGCTCGACCAGGGCGACGTGGATGCCGCGTGCGGGCAGCGCCGCGGCGAGCGCGGCCAGGTCGCGTGCCTCGATCCCGCCGCCCGCGCCGTGGCTCGCCACGAACCACGCCCGGGCCGGCACCGCGGTGGCGCGCCGTACGGTCACCCGCGCGGCACCGACCGGCGTGGTGACCTCGAACACCTCGGCCGGCCCGGCGTCGCCCGCCGACCGGCCCCCGGCGCCCACCGCCGCCGGGTCGGTCGGGCCGGTGGAGTCGGTCGCGGCGGTCGAGCCGAGCGGGTCGACCCGATCAGAAGAGCGTCGCGTCAACGGTGACCTCGTCCTCGGGAATCGCTTCGAGCAGATGCGGCGCGTTGTTGCGGACGTTGTTGACGTCCGTCGAGACCGGGTGTGCCGTCATGAACCCGGCGGGCGGTGGCACCAGCAGCCCGCGGATCTCCTCCGGCTCGGTCCACGCCGGGTCCAGCCAGCCGTCCCACTTGTCCCGGGTCAGCACCAGCGGCATCCGGTGGTGGATCCGGGCCAGCTCGGGATCCGCGTCCAGGGTGAGGATCGTGCAGGTCCACAACCAGCCGAGCGGGTCGTCGTCGGCCCGGCTGCGATCGCGCCACCACTCGTACAGCCCGGCGAAGGCCACCTCGGCGCCGTCCGCCGCGTGGATCCAGTACGGCTGCTTGCGCGAGGCGCCCTTGGGGCCGTCCGGCGCGGTCTCGGGGGTGTGCCATTCGAAATAGCCGTCGGCCGGCAACAGGCACCGCCGGGCGGCGAACGCCTTGCGATAGGCCGGCTTCTCGTGCACGGTCTCGGACCGCGCGTTGATCATCTTGGCGCCCATGCCGGGATCCTTGGCCCAGGACGGCACCAGGCCCCACTTGATCGGGCGCAGTTGCCGGGCGGGCGCGCCGCCGGACTCGACCGGGCGTTCCAGGACCGCGTAGACCTGCTTGGTCGGCGCGATGTTCCAGTCGGGAGGGAGCTCGTCCGCGGGGTCGAACCGATCGACCTCGAAGATCTCGACGAGGTCATCGGGGCTCTTGCTGGACGCATACCGGCCACACATGGCGTCCAGGGTGCCACGTACGGAAAACGAATCGGGGCCGGGTCGGCGAACGGACTAGGCTTGCCACGTGATGTCTGCGTTGTGGTCTGCCCCCGTTGCCTCCGCTCCCGTGACCGCCACCGTCGAGGTGCCCGGGTCCAAGTCGGTGACCAACCGCGCCCTCGTGTTGGCCGCGCTGGCCGACGGTCCCGGCTATATCCGCCGGCCGCTGCGCAGCCGCGACTCGTCGCTGATGGTGGCCGGCCTGCGTGCGCTCGGCGTGGTGATCGAGGACCGCGGCCAGGACTGGTACGTGCTGCCCGGCGGACTCTCCGGCCCGGCGACCGTGGACTGCGGCAACGCGGGCACGGTGATGCGCTTCCTGCCGCCGGTGGCCGCGCTCGCCGACGGGCCGGTGCGCTTCGACGGCGACCCGCGCTCGTACGAGCGCCCGCTGGACGGCGTGATCAACGCACTGCGCGACCTGGGCACCCGGATCGACGACGAGGGCGAGGCCCGGCTGCCGATGACCGTGCTCGGCGGCGGCGGGGTCGAGGGCGGCGTGGTGCACATCGACGCCTCCGCGTCGTCGCAGTTCGTCAGCGCACTGTTGTTGTCCGGGCCGCGCTTCAACCTCGGTGTCGAGATTCGGCACACCGGCGGCTCGGTGCCCTCGATGACGCACATCGCGATGACCGTGGACATGCTGCGGGCGGCCGGCGCCCGGGTGGACGACGCCGAGCCCAACGTGTGGCGGGTCGCCCCGGGCGCGTTGCTCGGCCGCGACATGGTCGTCGAGCCGGACCTGTCCAACGCCGGTCCGTTCCTGGCCGCCGCGCTGGTCACCGGCGGTTCGGTGACCGTGCGGGACTGGCCCGAGCACACCACGCAGCCCGGTGACCGGCTGCGCTCGATCTTCACCGCGATGGGCGGCTCGTGCACGCTCGGCGCGGCCGGCCTGACCCTGACCGGCGGCACCGCGGTGCACGGCATCGAGGCCGATCTGCACGACGTCGGCGAGCTGACCCCGGTGATCGCGGCGGTCGCGGCACTGGCCGACGGCCCCAGCCGGCTGACCGGCGTGGCCCACCTGCGGCTGCACGAGACCGACCGCCTGGCCGCGCTGGTCAAGGAGATCAACGACCTCGGCGGCGACGTGAACGAGATCGAGGACGGCCTGGAGATCCGGCCGCGTCCGCTGCACGGCGGTGTCTTCCACACCTACGACGACCACCGGTTGGCCACCGCGGCCGCCGTGCTGGGCCTGCTGGTCCCGGGCGTGGAAGTGGAGAACGTGGAGACCACCGCGAAAACCATGCCCGACTTCACCGGTCTGTGGACGCGCATGCTGACCGCACGACGCGGCTGAGAGGCCCGGGACGATGGCGGGACTGGGCTCCAACCGACGCAGGGACCTGGACGAGGACGACATCCGGGTCCGTCCGGGCAAGCGCGGTTCCCGTCCGCGCACCCGGACCCGGCCCAAGCACGAGGACGCCCGCGAGGGTCGCGTGCTGACCGTCGACCGCGGCCGGTACACGTGCCTGCTGGAGGACGAGGACGCGCCGGACCGCTCGATCACCGCGATGAAGGCCCGCGAACTGGGCCGCAAGGGCGTCGTGGTCGGCGACCGGGTCGCCATCGTCGGCGACCTCAGCGGCGAGGACGGCTCGCTGGCCCGGATCGTCCGGGTCGAGGAACGTCGCAGCACGCTGCGCCGCACCGCCGACGACGACGATCCGTACGAGCGGATCATCGTGGCCAACGCCGACCAGCTCGCGATCGTCACCGCGCTGGCCGACCCCGAGCCGCGCCCGCGGCTGATCGACCGCTGCCTGGTGGCCGCCTTCGACGCGGGCCTGGAGCCGCTGCTCGTGCTCACCAAGGCCGATCTCGCCTCTCCCGACGACCTGTTGGAGATGTACGGGGCGCTCGGCGTGGAGTTCGTGGTCACCAGGAGCGAGTCGAACTGGGACCTGGATCCGATCCGCGCCCGCCTGGCCGGCAAGGTCACCGTCTTCGTCGGCCACAGCGGCGTCGGCAAGACCACCCTGGTCAACGAGTTGGTGCCGAACCACCGGCGCGCGGTCGGGCACGTCAACGAGGTGACCGGTCGCGGCCGGCACACCACCACGTCGGCGCTGACCCTGCGGCTGCCCCCCTTCGAGGACGACACGGTCGAGCCCGGCCTCGATCAGGGCTGGGTCGTGGACACCCCGGGAGTGCGCTCGTTCGGCCTCAACCACGTCGACCTGGGTCGGGTGATCAACGCCTTCCCCGACCTGGCGGCGGGCACCGAGGACTGTCCGCGCGCGTGTTCGCACGACGAGCCCGACTGCGCGCTCGACGCCTGGGTCGAGGCCGGCCACGCCGAGCCGGCCCGGTTGTACTCGCTGCGTCGGCTGCTGAGCACCCGCGAACGCGACGAGGGCGACTGACGCCCACCGCCGGGGTCAGCGCACCAGGGGGAGGAAGATCGTGTCGACGATCTCCTCCAGGAGCCGGTCCGGCACGGAAGCGAAGGTCGTCAGGATCTCCAGCCGCAGCAGGCCGAACGGCAGGTCCTTGACGCGCTCGGTGAGAAGTTCCGGATTCTTGATCTCGCCGCGCGCGACGGCGCGCTCGAAGAGCACGTCGACGGAATTCTCCCGCCCCGCCGTCAGGAGGTCGCCGGGGCTGGTGCCGGTCTCCTGGTAGTAGCCGGCCAGGTGCACGCTCATCACGGTGACGAACCGGACGCGGGTGGCGTTGATCTCCCGCATGAGGGTGAGGACGTCCTCCCGCAGGCTTCCGGTGTCGGGCACGTCGAGGCGGTTCTGCTCCAGCATGTGCCCGATGGCCGCCCGGACCAGTTCGTCGCGGTCGGACCAGCGGCGATAGAGCACGGGCGGGCTGGTGCCCGCGCGCTGCACGACGGCGTCCATGGTGAACCTGGCGTAGCCGTTGGCCACGAGTTCTTCCCAGGCCGCGTCCAGGAGCGCCTTCTCCAGTGCCGCCCCGCGGCGCCGCTCGGCCATGCACATCTCCCCTGCATCCCTTAGATAGACTTGCCTATCTTATATCGGCGCCGTAGCGTGGCATCCGTAAGATAGGACTCTATATCTTAGGCGGCTGTTCGTGAACGTTTCCCGTGACACCGGCCCCACGCCCGCGGCGACGGACCCCGACCGTATCGACCCCGCCGTATGGCGGATGGCCTTCACCATCGTGGTGGGCACCCTGGCCGTCGTCTTCGACACCACCATCGTCAGCGTCGCCCTCGACGACCTGGCCGGGCAACTCGACGCCCCGCTGTCGACGATCCAGTGGGTGAGCACCGGCTACCTGCTGGCCGTGTTCGTCACCATGCCGCTCGCCGGCTGGGCGCAGTCCCGCATGGGTGGCAAACGCCTGTGGATCGCGGCCCTGGGCGTCTTCCTGCTCGGCTCGATCCTGTCCGCGTCGGCCGGGAGCGTAACCGCTCTGATCGCCTTCCGCCTCCTCCAGGGCGTCGGCGGCGGCATCATGATGCCGCTGATGGCCACGCTGATCATGCAGGCCGGCAAGGGCCGCAACATCGGCAGGGTGATGGCCACCGTCACCCTGCCCACCGCGCTCGGCCCGATCCTCGGCCCGGTGCTGGGCGGCCTCATCCTGCATCTGGCCGACTGGCGCTGGCTCTTCCTCGTCAACATCCCGTTCTGCGTCGTCGGCGCCTGGCTCGCCTGGCGCAACCTGCCCGACGACCGACCCGCACCCGACGGCGCCCGCGCCAAGCTGGACGTCGTCGGCCTGCTCCTGCTCTCCCCCGGCGTCGCCGCGATCATCTACGGCCTCTCCCGGGTCGAGGGCGCGGGATTCGCCGGCGCCGAGGTCCTCGTCCCGCTGCTCGGCGGCCTCGCCCTGGTCGGCGGCTTCGTCGCGTGGGCACCGACGCGCGGCAGCGGCGCCCTGGTCGACCTGCGGCTCCTGCGCCATCGCGCGTTGGCCGCCGCCGCCGGCCTCGGTTTCCTGGCCGGGATCACCCTGTACGGGGCGATGCTGTTGTTGCCCCTGTACTTCCAGCAGGTCCGCGGCGAGGACGCCCTCGGCGCCGGTCTGCTGCTCATCCCCCAGGGCTTCGGGCTGCTCCTCGCCCGCACCCTGGCGGGCAGGTACACCGACCGTTTCGGTCCACGCCCGGTCGCCTGCGTCGGATTCGCCGTCGTCACCGCGGCCACGGCGCCGTTCGCCTTCGTCACCGCCGACACCGCCCTGGTCCTGCTGATGGCCGCGCTGTTCGTCCGCGGCGCCGGCATGGGCGCCGCCACGATCGCGCTCGCCGGCGCCGGCTACGTCGGCCTGGAGCACCGGGAGATCCCGCACGCGAGCATCATCACCCGCGTCGCCCAGCAGATCGGCGGCTCGGTGGGCACCGCCGCCCTGGCCGTCGTCCTCCAGCACACCGGCGCCGGCGCGCACACCCCCGACGCCCTGGCCGACGGCTTCGGCGACGCCTTTTGGTGGTCGGTGGCCATCACCGCCCTCGCCGTCCCGCTGTGCCTGCTCCTGCCCACCCGCCCCGAGCCGACCCCGACCGACAAGACCGAGGCCCAAGCCACCGTCCGGGCCTGATCCGTCAACGCGGCGCCGCGAGGCTGTTCTCGACCGTGTCGTGCCAGACCGCCTTGGACCCGGATTCGCCCACCCGCACCACCTGGACGACCGCGAACACCGCGGCCACCACGGTCAGCACGGCCACGATCGGAACCACGATCGGCGGTATCGTCCGCGGCCGGAACGTCGCGGCGGCCCGGTGCCGCGCGACCAGCATCAGCACCAGCGTGACGCCGAACAGACCCAGCACGTACCAGAGCATGTCCGCGCCCCGGTCCACGTGGGTCTGTACCGCGGCGGCGCGTTGGCCCTCGGTGAGCCGGTCCAGCCGGGCGAGCAGCTTCTCGCCGCTCTCCTTCGCGACGAAGGCGGTCAGCGCGGCGGCGGCGTCCAGGCCGACCACCCACCACCCGGCGCGCAGCAGCCACGGGCGCCGGGCCGCCACGAGCACGCTCGCGATCGCCGCCGCCGGCACGATGACCACCGCCAAGTGCACGACCAGGACGTGGAGGGGCAGGCCGGAGACGGTGTCGAACATGAAAAGGCTCTCCTAAGCAGTCGGGGCCCGAGGGGGATGCACGACCCTCGCACAGAGCAACGGCTCACACAGTGCCCGGGTTCAGTGCGCGTCGAACACCCGTGCCGCCCGGGCGCTCACGGTCCGCTCAGGGGGGCCAGCCCTACCCCGGGTCCGGGTGACCGCCGGATGCCGCCCTCGGGACGAGCGCTCATACAGTTTGGGCAGCTTCGGATCACCTGTCGGGGAGAGTGTCATGAAAAGGCCGCTACGGACGTCACTGATCTTCTTCGGTGGGGTGTTCGCCATCACGGGGATCCTGCTGGCGGCGTGGACCGGGATCATCGCGCTCTCCAGCCACGACGTGCACGACGCGAGGACCTTCACCCTCACCACCGGCGACCTGGTCATCGACACCGACAACGGCGGGGTCACCCTCGAACCGGGCGAGCCGGGCAGGGTGATCGTGGACCGGCGGATCACCGACAGCATCAACGGCCCCGACCCGACCTGGACCCTGCAGGGCAACCGGCTCAAGCTGCGGCTGAACTGCCCGAGCTTCCTGGGCGTGAGCTGCGGCGGGTCCTACCGGATCAAGGTCCCGCTCGACGTCCCGCTCAGGGTCGGCGCGGACAACGGCTCGATCACCGCGAGCGGCCTGCGCCAGGACATGCAGTTCACCACCAGCAACGGGCACATCGGCATCGACGACAGCACCGGCAATCTGAGCCTGAACACCGACAACGGTGGCGTCTCGGTGTCCCGGGTGAACGCCGACCGGGTCTCGGTGCAAACCGACAACGGCGGCGTCCGGCTGCGCTTCGACACGGCGCCCACGAACGTGAAGGTGCGCACCGACAACGGCGGGGTGCACCTCAGCGTGCCGGACGACCACAACACCTATCGGGTGTCCACCCACACCGACAACGGCGGCGTCAACAACGACATCGGCAACGACACCCGTTCGAACCGGGTGATCGACGTCCGCACGGACAACGGCGGCATCGAAATGAACCTGGTTCCGGTCCGCTGAGACACGCCCCAGGGGCACGCCCCGACCGAGGATCCGGCGGGTCGTTCAGACCACGAACGACCCGCCGGTGCGCCAGTACACCCCGCCCTCGCGGCCGAGGAAGCCCTCGTCGACGAGGTGCCTGCGCAGGGCGGCGTGATCGTCCATGAACCGGTGCAGCGTCTCCTCGATCTCGGCCTCGTCGTAGCGCACTCCGGGTTCGAAGCTGCCCGCGATGTGATCCAGCACGACCAGCCGCTTGGCCCGCTGCACCGGCAACTGCCGGACCCGGCCCCGGACGAGGTAGGTGCGCAACACCGCCGCCTCGGCCGGGCCGCGGTCGGCGAACGCGTCGTCCGGCTCCCCGCCCATCCCGGCCGCGGCCTGGGCCAACGCCTCGGGGCAGGCATGCCAGCCGTCGCCGGACCGCGCGGCCAGACCGGCCGACTCCAACCGGGCCAGCACCTTGATCGTGTCCCGCAGCGGCAGTCCGGCCCGATCGGCGATCTCGGAGCTGAGGTGGGCCTCCAGAACCAACGCGGCGAACACCTTCAACCGGGCGTCGTCGGCGAGGAGACGGAGCAGTTCCGCAGGTTCGTCGGCCGGACCCATGGCTCCAGGGTAGGACTTTCGACCCCGCCGGGGACGGGTTGTCGGACAGGATCACCCGGATGCCCGTGCGAGGTCAGTCGCCGCGTACGCCCAGCTCGTCGATGTGCGCCAGCAGGTCGCCCGGCTCGTCGTAGACCCGGAAGGCGTGCGCCCGTTCGAGTTCGTCCGCGCCGTAGCCGCCGGAGAGCAGTCCCACGCCCAGCGATCCCGCCCGGCGGGCGGCCAGCAGGTCCCAGATGCTGTCCCCGACCACGACGCACTGCGCCGGGTCCACCCCGAGCTTGGCCGCACCGGCCAGGAACAGGTCCGGATCCGGCTTGGCCCGGGCGACCTCGTCGCGGGTGACCATCGCCAGGTCGGCGGGCGCGCCGAGCTTGGCCAGCATCGGCTCGGCGCCGGCCCGCCGCCCACTGGTGGCGATGGTCCACGGGATGCCCACGTCGGTGAGGTGGCGCAGCAGCTCCGGAGCCCCGGGCAGCGGCTGCACGAACGGCACCCGGGCGGCGTAGTGGCGCCCGTGCGCGTCGGTGAGCGCCTCCACCTGCTCGGGCGACAGGTCGATGCCCGTCTCGCGCTGGATGCCCTTGACGAACAATCCACCGCTCATCCCGACCTTGCGGTGGATCCGCCACATCGCCAGGTCGATGCCGGCCTCGCTGAGCGCCTCCTGCCACGACATCACGTGGTGGTAGACGCTGTCGACGAGGGTCCCGTCGAGGTCGAAGACGAAGGCGGGCGGACGGGCGCGTACAAGATCGGTCATGCCGAAAATCTAGCCCGTCCCCGTGCCTGCGGCCCTCTCGCACCGGAACCCCTCGCGCCGCGGCCGGCCCGGGCTCAGTCGTCCGAGCCCAGTTCCACCATCTCGGTCACCTCGGCCGCCCGGGCCCGTTCGTCCGCGCGAAAACGCCGGTCCCGATCCAACGCCTCGGCCTGGTCCTCGTCGGCGCGCATCATGTGCTCGACATCGGTATCGCCCATGTCCAGCACGCCCATCTCGGCGAAGGTGCCACGCACCTTGGGCCCCCACAGGCCGATGTCCTTGATGCACGGGACGATCCGACCGAACAACAACCGGCGGAACTCGCGCAGGTATTCGGAGTTCTCGGTGGCCTCGCGCGCCTCGGCCTTGTCGATCAGGAAGTTGTCCCACACCTCCTCGTCGCGCAGCCGGTCGCGCATCAGGTAGCAGCCCTCGACGACGAACTCCTCGCGCTCGCCGCGCTCGGCGTCGCTCAGTTCGCGGTAGTAGTCGCGCAGTGCCATCCGCCCGAACGCCACGTGCCGGGCCTCGTCCTGCATCACGTACGCCAGGATCTGCTTGGGCAGCGCGACCGTGGTCAGATCGCGCAATATCCCGAAGGCGGCCAGCGCCAGGCCCTCGATCAACACCTGCATGCCCAGGTAGGGCATGTCCCAGCGGCCGTCCGACAGCGTGTCGTCGAGCAACGACTTCAGACTCGGGTTGATCGGGTAGTACAGGCCGACCTTGTCCTTGAGGAAGCGCGCGTACACCTCGGCGTGCCGGGCCTCGTCCATCACCTGGGTGGCCGCGTAGAACTTCGCGTCCAGGTCGGGCACCGACTCGGCGATCCGCGCGCTGCAGATCAGCGCGCCCTGTTCGCCGTGCAGGAACTGGCTGAACTGCCAGGCGATGGCGTGCCGGCCCAGTTCGTCGCGCTCGCGCTGCGACATCATGTTCCAACTGCGCGTGCCGTACAGCGTGTTCAGTTCCTGCGGGATGCCCAGCGGGTTCGTCGGGTCCACCGGCAGATCCCACTCGATCCGCCGGGCGGCGTCCCACTGCTTGTCCTTGCCCTTGGCGTACAGGGCGAGGAGGCGATCCCGGCCCTCGTCGTACTCCCAGTTGAACCGGGCCGCCCCCGACGCGGGGACCTCCCAGACCGTCATATCGGCGGGCAGCGCGTACAGATCGTGCGTCGACACGGGCGTTCTCCTCGCGAGAGACGTGTGACGTGCGGCGGCGGTAGCCGTGTACTGGCTGTCCTACGCCCTCGTCGCGCCGACCGGAACCCCCACGAGGCCATCGATTACCGGCGAGTAGCCTGCTCCGTCCTCGACGTGCCCTCGGCCGGGGCGCTCGACGCCGTCCCGCTCTCGCCCGGCACCGCCGGCGGCTTGCCCGGCTTGGCCGGCATCGCCGCGCCGATCCGGGCTTGCGCCGGGATGGCCGCCGCCGGACCGGCCGCGGAGCCCAACCGGCTGCGCAGCCGCTGCCGGCGTCGACCCAGCGATCGGGTCGCGGCCGGACTGGCCCGACGCACCTCCTCGGGCAGCGCGAACCACGCCTCCACGACGGCGAGCGCCTGGGGTCGCTCGCCCGCCCGCTCCAGCAGGTCGGCGGCGCGTTCGTAGGTCCACGCGGTGCGCATCTCGGCCCCGACGCCGTGCAACAGGGTGCCCAGCTCGCGCAGTTCCTCGCGCTCGAAACGATCCTCGAGCGCAGTGCCCTCCAGCGTCCAACCGTCCAGACTTCGACGCGGTTGGACGAGACCGGGTCCCGGTACGGCCTCTTTGCCGTGTGTTGTCCTGCGCCCGACCCCGAACAGTGCCATCGCGGTCCCGCACCCCCTCCGCCATCGACTTCGTACCCGTATCACGCGCACGATCGATGAACGGTTGTCGACTGTCGCTGATCGCGCTTCCTTGTCTGCATAACGAGCGTACGAGGCGGCGGCGACGGCGCGTAAGTGTGTCCGTGCGCGCGGGGTGTACACAAACGTTCGCGAGCCGCCAGTACTGTTCGTGTCATGCCCGGCTATGACGATGATCTGCGCTTCGCCCACGTTCTCGCGGACGCCGCCGACGCGACCACCATGGACCGCTTCAAGGCGCTCGACCTCCGGGTCGAGACGAAGCCGGACATGACCCCGGTCAGCGACGCGGACAAGGCCGCCGAGGAGATCATCCGGCACCAGCTCGGGCGTGGCCGCCCGCGCGACGCGGTGCTGGGCGAGGAGTTCGGCTCGACCGGCCACGGTCCCCGGCGCTGGGTGATCGACCCGATCGACGGCACCAAGAACTTCGTCCGGGGCGTGCCGGTGTGGGCGACGCTGATCGCGCTGATGGACGGCGACGAGTCGGTGATGGGCGTGGTCTCCGCACCCGCGCTGGGACGTCGCTGGTGGGCCGCCAAGGGCGCCGGCGCGTGGACCGGCCGCAGCCTGTCCCAGGCTTCGCGCTGCCGGGTGTCGAAGGTGGCCGCGATCGAGGACGCCTCGTTCGCGTACTCCAGCATGGGCGGCTGGGAGGAGCGCGGCCGGATGGACGACTTCCTGGACCTGACCCGGGCCTGCTGGCGCACCCGTGCCTACGGCGACTTCTGGTCGTACATGCTGGTCGCGGAGGGCGCGGTGGACATCTGCGCGGAGCCCGAGGTCAACCTGTGGGACCTCGCGCCGCTGTCGGTGATCGTCGAGGAGGCGGGCGGACGATTCGGCTCGCTCGCCGGCACCCCGGGCCCCGCCGGCGGCACCGCCGCCGCCTCCAACGGGCTGCTGCACGAGGAGTTGCTGGCCCGGCTCGGCGACGTGCCCGAGGGCGTCTGACGGTTCCGCGCGTCCCGCAGGTTTGCGGTACTCCTTTCGAGTGAGTTGTCCGCTATACCTTCCCTTGACCTTCGCGGCATGTGACCATGTGAAAACAGGGCTTGTGAACTTGTGAAAACTTTCCCGAGCGCACCCCCGCCCTGACATCCACGCCCCGACGGAGGTGGTGTCACATGCTCGTTCGCGACGGCATGAGCACGATCGTTCTGACCATCGGCCCGACCCATACGCTCCGCGCCGCGGCGCGCCTGATGTCCGCCCGCCAGATCGGCGCGGCGGTGGTGATCGACCCGGACACGTCCGGGCTGGGCATTCTCACCGAGCGGGACATCCTGATGTCGGTCGGCGCGGGCCAGAATCCCGACGCCGAGTGCGCCGGCGATCACCTCACCTCGAACGTGGTCTTCGCGACCCCGTCCTGGACCCTGGCCGACGCCGCGGCGGCGATGACCCGCGGCGGCTTCCGCCACCTGATCGTGCTCGACGACGGTGACGTGCTCGGCATCATCTCGGTCCGCGACATCGTGCGTTGCCAGATCCACGAGGCGCAACGCACCGAGGAGTTGGTGAGTTGATCGCGGCGGGCGACCGGGTGCGCCCCGGTCGCCCGCGCCGACACCGCCCGGCACCGATTCGCGGCTCAGGTACCGGGCGGCGGTTCTCGGGGGGGTGGTCAGGCGCGCAGGTCCTTGACGGCGGCGGCGATCCGGTCGCCGTAGCCCTGGTCGGCGGCCCGGAAGTGCCCGACGACCCGGTCGATGATGTCGTCTCGGGAGACCTGGGCCAGGAAGCCGGAGATGTTGGCCACCAGCCGGGCCTGCTCGTCCGCCGCCATCAGCCGGTACAGGTTGCCGGCCTGCACGTAGTCGTCGTCCTGGGCGTGCGCGGGGGCCTCGTGGGTTCCGGTGACACCGGCCACCGGGGTCGCCGCCCACAGCGGCAGGCCGCTCTCGTACGGGCCGCCGAAGCTGTTCGGCTCGTAGTTCTTGGCCCGCCCGCCCGGGTTGGTCGCCATGTGGCCGTCCCGCCCGTGGTTGCGGGCGACGGTGGCGTGCGGCGCGTTGACCGGGAGTTGGGTGTGATTGACGCCCACCCGGTAGCGGTGTGCGTCGGCGTAGGCGAACAGCCGACCCTGGAGCATCTTGTCCGGGCTGGGACCGATGCCCGGCACGAAGTTGGCCGGGTTGAACGCGGCCTGCTCGACCTCGGCGAACACGTTCTCCGGATTGCGATCCAGCACCAGCCGGCCGACCTCGATCAGCGGGTAGTCGGCGTGCGGCCACACCTTGGTCAGGTCGAACGGGTTGAACCGGTAGGTCGCGGCCTCCGCGACCGGCATGATCTGCACCTTGAGCGTCCACGACGGCGCGGCTCCCGCGTCGATCGCGGCGAGCAGGTCCCGCTGATGCGAGTCGGGGTCGGTGCCGGCGAGCGCGGCGGCGGTGTCCGCGGTCAGATTCCGGATGCCCTGGTCGGTCTTGAAGTGGTACTTGACCCAGAACGCCTCGCCCTCGGCGTTGACCCACTGATAGGTGTGCGAGGAGAAGCCGTCCATGTGCCGGTAGGACGCGGGGATGCCGCGGTCGCCGAACAGCCAGGTGACCTGGTGGATGGCCTCGGGCGAGTGCGACCAGAAGTCCCAGACGTTGTCCGCCTCCTGGCTGCCGGTGTACGGGTCGCGCTTCTGGGTGTGGATGAAGTCCGGGAACTTCAGCGGGTCCTTGATGAAGAACACCGGGGTGTTGTTGCCGACGAGGTCGTAATTGCCCTCCTCGGTGTAGAACTTCACCGCGAATCCGCGCGGGTCGCGCACCGCGTCCGCCGAGCCGAGGTTGCCGGCGACGGTGGAGAAGCGGGTGAACACCTCGGTACGCCGGCCGGGTTCGCCGAGGAAGTGCGCCCTGGTGAACCGGGACAGGTCGGCGGTGACCTCGAAGTAGCCGAACGCGCCCGAACCGCGGGCGTGCACCACCCGCTCCGGGACGCGCTCCCGATTGAACCGGGCCAACTTCTCGATCAGGTACTGGTCCTGGAGCAGCAACGGCCCGCCGGGGCCCGCGGTCTGGCTGTTCTGGTTGTCGGCCACCGGTGCGCCGGATTCGGTGGTCAGCGTGTTCGGCTGCTGCGACATGGTTTGCGTCTCCCCTGGCGTTGCTCGTGCCGTGGTCAGGCACCCAACCTAGGACCAAGTTTGGACTTTGTCCAGAACAATATTTAGACCAGATCCAATCCGGGGACCTGTATCGTCGTACGCATGAGCGACCTTCTGGAACGACTGCGTGCGCGGGGATGGCGCCTGACCGCGCAGCGGCGCGTCGTGGCCGAGGTCCTGAACGGCGACCACGTACACCTGACCGCCGACGAAGTGCACGCGCGGGCGGGCGAACGCCTGCCGGAGATCAGCCGGGCGACCGTCTACAACACGCTGAACGAACTCGTCACGCTCGGCGAGGTGCTGGAGGTGGGCACCGACGGGCGGGCGAAGCGGTACGACCCCAACGCCCGCACCGCGCACCAGCATCTGGTGTGCCGCGTGTGCGGGACGATCCGGGACGTGCATCCGGACTGCGACCCGATCGCGGGCCTCGCCGAGACGGAGCGCTTCGGCTTCGACATCTCCGGCGTCGAGGTCACCTTCCGGGGCGTGTGCCCGGACTGCCAATCGGGCTGAGGCCGAGCCGACCCACTACGTGGGCGTGGTCCGCCGGACCAGGTGGACCGCGCCCGCGCGGGCCGCCCGGCGCAGCGCGGACCGCTCCGCGTCCAGGTGGGCGTGCAGGATGTCCAGGTCGGCGTCCTCGCCGCACTCGGCCAGGCCGAGCAGCATGCCCGGCGAGGGCCGGGTGCGCAGGAAGTCTCGGTACGCGGTGGCCGGATCGGCGCCGCCCGCCGACAGCCGGCGCCGCGCGGCGTCCCGCACCCGGGGCGAGCGATCCGCCAACGCACCCGCGAGTACGGCCGGTTCGGTCCCGGCCGGCAACACCTCGACCGCCCGCTCGCGCACCCGGGGATCGGGCACCCGCAGCAGCCGGATCGCGACGTGTCGGCGCTCCCGGCCGCGCAGCCGGGCCAGCAGGGCGTGTCCGGCCGCGCTCCGGCAGGCATGGTCCGAGTCGCGCAGCGCGATCGCCAACAGCGCGTCCTCGTCCAGGAGTTCCATGCCCAGGCGGCGCACGCTCGGTTGCTCCTCGGTGGCCAACATGCGCCCCCGTGCCTCCCGGCGCGGCCCGGTGAGCAACGCCTCCCGGTAGGCGGACAACACCCCCTCGGACCGGCTCCGTCCGCGCAGCGCGTCGAGCACGGGCACCACCGCCCGCATCTCGTCCGGCTCGTCGTGCCAACGCAGTGCGGCCAACGCCCGCTCGCGCACCGAGTCCACCCAGTCGTCGGTCCGCAGCGCCAGGAACACCGAGGCCAACGGCCCGGGTTCGGCCGCCAAGCGCACCACCGCCTCCTCGCGCAGCCCGCCGTTCTCGTCCAGACTCGTCACCGCCGCAGCCAACGGATGCCGACGCGTACGCAGCAACGTCCTGGCCTCGGCCACCCCGCCGAGCACCCCCGCGACCGCCCGCGGCCGAGCGGCCCGATCCACCCGAACCAGCGCCGCCGCGGACAACCCCATCACCCTCACCGCAGCCGCATCCGCCCCCGCGTCCCCCGCCGCCACCACACTCCGCAGATGAGCCACCACCCGCCCGGCCCCCTCACGGCCCCCGCCCTCCCCGGGCCACTCCCCCACAAAGGCGCCCCCACCGCCCCCGATCCCCCGCCCCTTCCGCAACCAGCCACCCCGCACAACCACCCACCTCCAGCCTCAACCGACCCGGCCCTTGCACACACCCGACCCGACCCCACCGCAACCCGAAGGCCCGAACGCAACAAAATCAGCCCACAGGACGCACGCACACACGGACACTCAACCCCAATCGGCCCGTCCGGCGCTTGACGACAAAGCCCGCCGAGCCACCGGCCCGTCCGGCGTTCGGGGACGCAGCCGACCGAGGCCGACCGTCAACTGGCCAGCGACTCCGCCCGGAACGCGTCCAGCAACCGCTGCGCCTTGGCCGCAACCTCCGCCGGGCCGTGCGCAACCGCCGGTCCACACCAATGCTCCGCGTCGGCCAGGTCCCCACGCCGCAACGCCAACACCACCAGCCGCAACGCCGCCCGCCCGTGCCCCCCACGCGCGGCCACCGTCAACCACGGCTCCGCGCCGTCCGGATCCTCGTGCCGCAGATGCAACAGCGCCAGATTCCACGCCCCGGACACGCTGCCCGCCTGGGCCGCGACCTTGAACCGCCGCGCCGCCGACTTGTCCTCACCCCGCCGCGCGCACAACACCCCGCAGCGCAGCGCCGCCGTCACATGCCCCGCGTCCGCCGCCACCGCGTACCAGCGCTCCGCCTGCTCGGCCGCCCCCGCCTCGGCCAACATAGCCCCGAGCCGAAAGGCCGCGGTCGGTCGATCCGCCCGCGCCGCCGTCTCGTAGGCCCGCGCCGCCCCCTCGGCATCCCCCCGCCGTTCAAGCAACAAGCCCAGTTGCAGCGCCGCGTCCGCGTGCCCCGCCTCCGCGGCCCGCTGCCAGCAGGTCTCGGCGGCGTCGTCCAGGCCGCCGCGCGCGTGCAGGATGCCCAGGTTGTACGAGCCGTCCACGCTGCCCGCCTCCGCGGCCCGCGCGAACCATATCCGCGCCTCCTCGTCGTCCCCGCGCTCCAGCAGCAGCCCCGCCAGCGCGTTGGCCGCGTCCCCGTGGCCCGCATACGCGGCCATCCGGAACCACCGCTCGGCGCCCGGCGCGTCCTCGTGCTCGGCGTGCAACAGGCCCAGATTGAACGCCCCGTTGCACTCGCCCGCCGCCGCGGCCCGTTCGTACCACCGGGCCGCCTCGCTCGACCGCCCGCCGGCCGCGAACCACGCACCGAGCGCGTTGGCGGCCGTCCCGTCACCGGCCTCCGCGGCGACCTGCCACCACCGCACCGCACCCTCGGCGTCACCCGCGTCCTGCAACAGGAACCCGAGCGCGCGGGCGCCCTCGGCGTCCCCCTCCTCGGCCGCGAGCCGGTACCACCCGATCGCCTCGGCGGTGTCCCCCGCCCGCTCCAGCGAGGTCGCCAGCCGTACCGCGGCCCGCACGTGGCCGCACGAGGCCGCCCGCAGGAACCACGTCGACGCCGCGCGTTCGTCGTCCCGCTCCTGCCCCATCCTGCCGAGCCGATAGGCCGCCTCGGGGTGCCCGGCCTCGGCCGCCCGGCGATACCACCGCTCGGCCCCGGCCCGCCCGGTCAACTCGAAGAACTCGCCCAGCGTGAGTGCGGCCCGCACATGCCCCGACTCGGCCGCGTTGCGCAGCCAATAGACGCCCTGGCCGGAAAGATCTTGGTAGACACCCATGCTCGCGCCGGCGCCCGCCCGCGCCGCGTCGGCCTGATCCAGCAGCAGCGCGCCGAGCGAGAACGCCGCGATCCGACTGCCCGCCTCGGCCGCCCGGTGCCACCACAACGACGCGGCGTCGTCCCGCCCCTGACGGTGCATCAAAACGCCGAGGTTGGTCGCGGCGCCCCGGTGTCCCGCCTCGGCGGCCCGCCGCAACAGCTCGGCGGCCTCGTCCTGTTCGCCGCGCTCCAGCAACATCAGCGCGAGGCTGTTCGCGGCGGAGGGGCTACGGCCGGCCCGCTCGCGATAGCGGCGTTCGAGTTCGGCCGCCTCGTGCCGATCCAGCGCCTCGTGTCCCTCGACGCTGCCGCTCGGGCTGCGCCGACGCGGCCGGAACGGAACCAGCACGGCATAGTCGTCGGGGTGTGCGGGAGTCGTCGCGGCGGCGGCCCGACCGCGGTCCAGGACCACCGTGTCGGGGCCTTCCGGCACCGCTTCGAAGACGTCGGCCTCCGGCGGTGGGTCGTCCCCCCGCCGTCCGCGATGTCCCTTCCACGCCCCCATGACTCCATCGTGGCATCTCGGGCCACATCCATGCAGTCGCGATTCGGCAACGACGGCCCGACTCCGGACGTATTGTCGTGATACGTCCCATGTCGACGCATGCACGAAGGGCCCGGTCGTAAAGACCGGGCCCTTCGATGTGGTAGCGGGGACAGGATTTGAACCTGCGACCTCTGGGTTATGAGCCCAGCGAGCTACCGAGCTGCTCCACCCCGCGTCGGTAGACACAACTCTACGGCAGCGTCCGAGGGCAGGCAAATCCCTTCGCCCGCACCCGGAACGGCGCCCGGAATCGTCATACCCGACCGGCAGTGCCGCACGCACCCGCGGACGACCCGCGAGAGCGGCCGAATTCAGACCATGGAGTGAACCTGTTCATCCCGACCCCGATCCCGGATCGATCCCCCTTTGACAGCAATTACCCCTGGTTGACCGGGAGTTCGATTGCGCCACAACGGGGTTCTCGGCCAATCCCGGACACGATCGAATCTCGACATGGGGTCGGAAGCCGTCACGGCGTGCCTCCGATGGGGTACGGTCTGCGTCGTGGTCATATCAGGAATGGACCATCCGAGCATGCCGCGCCGGGTCCCGGTTCCACCGATGGACGTCGGCCGAAGCGGCGTGGGCGAGCGCCTCGAGAGGCACCTCGCCCTCATCGGTCGCGCCTCCACGCAGGAGACGGCGAGCAGTCTCGAATCGGCCGCCATCATCCAGAGCCTGGCCCCGCGCAACGAGTCGCGCGGCCACCGACTGGCGCGCGTCACGCTGATGGCTCCGCTGCGCGCCAAGCGCCGCCGCCAGATCGCGCTCTAGTCCGGCACCCCTCAGCCCGTGCGCCACCCCGACGCACCGCGTCGGGCCATGCCGTCACGTCCGGTCGGGCCCGCACCGGATCCGACCGAACGGACTCGACGACACCGGAACACGAACACGACATACGCGAGAGGCCCGGTTCCGAAGAACCGGGCCTCTCGCGTGTTTCCCAAGTAGCGGGGACAGGATTTGAACCTGCGACCTCTGGGTTATGAGCCCAGCGAGCTACCGAACTGCTCCACCCCGCGATGCGTTGTGCCTTGAGCTTACGTGACCGGTAGCCGCACACCAAATCGATAACGCGACGGGCCCGCCCCCGAAGGGAGCGGGCCCGCCTCGTGCGTCATACGCCGTCGATCACGGCTTCGGCGTCGCGCCGGTCGCCGGTGGCGTCGTGGCCGGCGGCTTGGCCGCCGCCTGCTCGGCCGCGATGGCCTTGTTCACGGCCGCCTGCAGGCGCTTCTGCGCCTCGCCGTACTTGGCGAAGTCACCCGCCTTCAGGGCCGCGTCCGCTTCCTTGAGCGCCGCGTTGGCCTCGTCCAGCGCCTGCTTGACCGTCGGGTTCTCGGTCGTCGGCGGCGGCGTGGTCCCCGTCGTCGGCGGTGGCGTGCCGGTGGTCGGCGGTGTACCGGTCTCCGGTGGCACCGTCGTGGTCGGCGCACCACTGAACACCTTGGTCAGCGCCTGATCGAGGGTGTCCTCGAAGGCGATGCTGCCGCCGTAGGAGACCAGCACCTTCTGCAGGACCGGATACGAGCCCGGCGCGTTGGCCCGGACGTACACCGGTTCCACGTACAACATGCCGCCGCCCACGGGCAGGCTGAGCAGGTTGCCGTAGACCACCACCGAGTCGCCGCGCTGCAGGATGTTGATCACCTGTGCGACCGCTGCGTTCGACTTGAACTGGTTCTGCATCTGGTCCGGACCCAGGATCGCCGTGTTCGGCGGCAGACTCAGGAGTCTGATCTTGCCGTAGCCGGGTGATCCGGGTTCCGAGTTCACCGCCATGAAGGCGGCCAGGTTCTGCCGTTCCTTCGGCACGAACGTGCTGGTGAGCTGGAACGACTGCTGCGCGTCGGGAGCGCCGCCCGGTGTCGCCGACGGCATCTTCATCGACAGGTAGTACGGCGGCTGGTCGCCGGAACCCGGTGCCTGGCCCGTCGGGTCCTTCGGGACCTTCCAGAAGTCGGAACCGTTGAAGAACGTCCGCGGGTCGGTCACGTGGTAGCGGGTCAACAGATCGCGCTGCACCTTGAACAGGTCCTGCGGGTAGCGCAGGTGCTCCATCAGGGTCGGCGGGATCGCGTTCTTCTTCTTGACCGTGTTCGGGAAGGCCTTCATCCAGGTCTTGAGGACCGGATCCTTCTCGTCCCACTGGTAGAGCCGGACCGAGCCGTCGTAGGAGTCGACCGTCGCCTTCACCGAGTTGCGGATGTAGTTGACGTTGCCGGTGTTGCCGACCGCGCCCCGGGCCCGGTCCTCGGCGTTGAGCGAGTCCGCGGTGGCATCGCCCAGCGTGGTGCGCGTCGCGTACGGATAGCCGTTGCTGGTCGTGTACGCGTCGACGATCCACTGCACCTTGCCGTTTATCACGGCCGGGTACGGGTCGCCGTCGATGGTCAACCAGGGAGCGACCGCCTCGACCCGTTCCTTGGGCGTGCGGTTGTACAGGATCCGCGAATCCTTGTTGATCGTGTCGGAGAGCAGGATGTTGCCCTCCTGGAACTTCGTCGCGTACAGCAGCTTGTTGAACATGCCGCCGATCGGGACGCCGCCCTTGCCGTTGTACGTGTAGGTGGCCTGACCGGACGCGGTGTCGGTCGGGTAGTCCACCTCCGTCGGCGTGGTGTTCTTGGGCGCACCCACGATCGAGTACTCGGTCGTGGACTCGCCGAAGTAGATCCGCGGCTGGTACGGACCGAGCGGGCTGGGCGTCTCCGCCTCCTGCGCGTCCGTGCGGATGTTGCCCTCGATGTAGACGGGCTTGCCCTCGCGGTCCACCCGGGTGCCCTCGGCCGCGACGACGCCGTAGCCGTGGGTGTACTTGGTGTGGTCGTTGACCCAGTTGTGGGTCTGACCACCCTTCGGGTTCAGCTCGCGCAGCGCGATCACGGTGTCCTGCATCTTGCCGTCGATCATGTAGCGGTCGACGTCGAGCGTGGTCTGGAAGCCGTAGTACTGCCGGAGCTGCTGCATCTGGTTGAACGTCGGCGAGACGATGTTCGGGTCGAGCAGTCGGATGCTGGCCGTGTTCGCGGCCTGGTCCTTGAGCTCGGGCTTGGCCTCGACGTTGCCGTCGTACTTCTCCGGCTCCACCGCGTCGATGCCGTACGCGTCGCGCGTCGCCTGGATGTTGCGCTCGATGTACTTGGCTTCCTTGGCCTGCTGGTTCGGCTTGACCTGGAAGCGCTCGACGATCGCCGGGTAGAGCCCGCCGATGAGCACCGCGGACAACACCATCAGGCCGAAGCCGATGATCGGCAGTGCCCAGGTGCGGCGGAAGACGTTGACGAAGAACAACGTCGCGCAGATCAGCGCGACGATGAACAGGATCGTCTTGGCCGGCAATACCGCGTGCGCGTCGGTGTAGCGCAGACCGGTGAATTGCGACGCCTGCTTGAAATCACCGGAGGAGACCGCGAGCGAATAGCGGTCCAGCCAGTACGCGACGGCCTTGAACAACACGAAAAGACCGAGCAGCAGCGAAAGATGCGCCTGCGCGGCCGGTGTCGCCCGCGAGCCCGGGCTCTGCACCCGAAGCCCGCCGTAGAGGTAGTGCGTGATCACCGCGAGGACGAGGCCGACGACGACCGCGACGAACGCGAAATTGATCAGGAATCGATAGAACGGCAGGTCGAACGCGTAGAACGACACGTCCTTGTGGAACTGCGGATCCTTGGTTCCGAACGACACGCCGTTCACGAACTGGAGCCACGTCTTCCACTGCCCCGACGCCGAGGTGCCGGCGATGATGCCGATGACGACCGACAGGCCGATCAGCAACCACGTACGGAACGGGGTGATCGCCGACCGGTAGCGGTCGAGACTCTGCTGCTCCAGCGACATCCCCCGGAACGCCGGTCGCAGCCGATAGGCGACATACACGTTGGCGCCGACGACCACGGCCATGAGCAGACCGAACACCAGGAACAACCCGATGCGCGTCCACAACTTGGTCGTGAATACGTTTCCGTAGCCGACCGACTTGTACCAGAGCCAATCCGTCCAGAAATTCGCGAACAGCACCCACGCGACAACGATCACCACGAGGATGGCCAGCGTCAGGAGCAGGGTTCTGGACCTGCGGGACGGAGCTCCCATTCTGATCCGACGGCCACCTGAGCCGCCTCGTTCGGGCATCTGAAAAACCAAGGGTGCGCACCTCGATCATTACCTGGACGCGCCCGGTCGGCGCTCGATGGGTCAACTTACCGAGACAGGACGTGGTTCCCCACCGACACGGCCGATACAGGGTCGTGATCCGCCGTGGGGCGAAGACGGGAAGATGGGGTCATGACCGTTGCACTCACCCAGGCCCTCGTCGAGATCGAACGCCACGTGGCGGCGTACGGCTGGGACCAGCAGGCCCGCCTGTACGCGCTCGTGGACACCGCGGAATTGGCCCGTACCGAACCCGACCTCGCGGCGCAGCTCGGCTTGTCCGCCGACCGTGACGCGCCCATCGACACCCTGACACCGATCGAGCAGGAAGAGGTCCCCGAGAACGTCGCGATCGACGAATTCCTGGCGAGCATCGCCTGGCCCGAGGCCGTGCTCGGCTGCGCGCTCGTGGTCGAGCGGCTGATGTTGCCGCCGTCCGCCGAGGCGAGCATGCCCGCGGTGGGCAGTGATCGCGAGATCCACGAGTGGGTCGCGTCGCACCCGCAGCGCCAGGAGGTCCGGCTCGCCGTCGGCGTGCTGCGCGACGGTTCGCGCGAGTCGGCCGTGCGGCTGCGGGACAAGGACGACGACTCCGAGGTGCTCTCCGGCGCGGATCTGGTGCCGGGGCTGGCCGAGGCGCTGTTGGCGACGTTCGGCGAGGGCGACGAGGAGTAGTCCGCGTCGAGGGGGTTCGCACCGGTCACGCATGACATTCCGTCAAAGTGCCCTGGCCGGTGCGGATCGTCTCCAGCGCCTTGAGCGCGTCGTCCAGCGTCTCCACCTGGACCAGGGTCAGCCCGCCCGGCTTGGTCTGCGCGGCGGAGACGCAGTTGGCCTTGGGCGTGAGGAAGTACTTGGCGCCCTGGCGGCGGGCCCCGATGGTCTTCATCTGGATGCCGCCGATCGCGCCGACCTTGCCCTCGTCGTCGATGGTGCCGGTGCCGGCCACGAACTTGCCGCCGGTCAGGTCGCCGGGGCTGAGCTTGTCCACGATGCCGAGCGCGAACATCATCCCCGCGCTCGGGCCGCCGACGTCCTCCAGGTGGATCTCCACCTTGAACGGGAATTTGGGCAGGATGCCCGGCGTGATGCCGACCAGGGCCCGGCCGTCGTCCTCGGCCTTGCGGGTGACCACCTGCACGTCGCGCCGGGTGCCGCGGGCGTCCGCAGGGTCGACGGTGAGCGTGACGCTCTCGCCGGCCCGGTGCTTGGTGATCGTCGCGGCGACGTCCTCGGCCTTGGTGATCGGCGTGCCGTCCACGGCCAGGATGATGTCGCCGGCGTGCAGCTTGCCGAGCGCGGGTGCGTCCTTGGCCACGGTGGCCACGATCACCTGCTTCTCGACCGGGATGCCGAGCGCCGCGAACGCCGCCACCTTGGCGTGCTCCTGCGACGAACTGAACTCCTCGGCGTTCTCCCGCTCGACCTCGGCTGCGGACTTGTCGTCGGGGTACAGCGACTTCTTGAGCACCACGTCCGCGTCGCCCTTGACCCAGCCGGCGAGCGCGTCGAGCAGCGGCATGTCGTAGGACTTGTTGGTCACCGACACGGTGGTCATGTTCAGGTGACCGCTCGTGGGATACGTCTCGTGGCCCGAGATCTCGATGACCGGCTTGCCGCCTTCGTCACCGAGCGTGTTGTACGTGGGCCCGGGGCTCAGCTCGGCATAGGGCACCGGCGCGAACAGGACGGCGCAGGCCAGGGCCAGCAGCAACAGCCCCGAGACGACCAGTGTGGCGGTGCGGCGCGACATGCGCCCGACCCTACGGCACCCGGGATTTCCCGGTGCGGCCCGGGCCGTCACGGGCTTTCGAGGCCCGGTTCCGGGGTGGGTTCGGCGGTGGCGTCGGGGAGGGGTTCGGGCCGGACCGGGGTCGCCGTGCGGACCCGGTCCAGGGCCGCGCTCCACTCCGCGAAGTCCGACATCGAGTCGTGCATGTTCGGCGTCCGAAACGACCGGCAGGTCCACGCCGCCCAGCTCACCGCGATCACCAGCGCCACCCCCGGGATGGCCCACCACCATGCGACCGACGCCATGACGTACTCCGTCCACGGGAGGGGGAGGCTGACGGCTTAAATCATATGTATGTGGTGGTGATGGTGCATTTCCGCTGCTCCGAGGCGGGTGGGGCCTCGGTGGCGCACGGGATTCGCGCGGCCGTGGGGGGGTCGGTCTCAGCAGGCGCCGACCCAGTCCGAGTCGCCGTCCACGAAGTGCTGGAGCTTCCAGATCGGCACCTCGTGCTTGAGCTCGTCGATCAGCCGTCGGCAGGCGGCGAACGCTTCGGCGCGGTGCGGGCACGAGACGGCGACCACGACCGCGAGGTCGCCGATCTCCAGCCGACCGACCCGGTGCACCGCGGCCATCGCGCGCACGGGCAGATCGGCCGCGATCTTCTCCATCACCCGACGCAGCTCGTCCTGGGCCGAGGGGTGTGCGGAGTATTCCAGCGCGGTGACCGAGCGTCCACTGTCGGCGTTACGGACCGTGCCGACGAACAGGTCCGTGCCGCCCGCGGACGGGTCGCCGACGGCGGCGAAAACCTCTTCGACGGACAACGGCGTGTCGCGGATCTCGGCGATGCGGATGACGTCCATACCGGGCAGTATCGCGCGCGGCGGGCCGGCACCGATCATGCCGGTCCCCCGTTCACCGCCGTTCGGCGCGTGCGCGTGCGTGCGGTCGCCCTGTCCGCGAGTGCCTGCCGCCTTCGCCGGGCGCTCGCGGACGGCGGCTCAGAAGCCGCGGCGCCGACGGCGGACCTTGCGCACGATCGCGGCGGTGCCCACCAGGGCCACCGTCGCACCCGCCGCACCGAGCGTGGTGGCGTCCTTGCGACCGAGCCGGCGGGCCACCAGCGCATGCCGGCCGTCGACGTCCTCCAGGAGCACCGCGAAGGCCGCCTCGTTGGTCCACGCCGGTCGCCAGCCCGCCACGCGCAACCGTTCGGAGGAGACCACCCAGCCGTGCATCGTGTACGCCAGGTCGCCCGCCGGGGCGGGGGTGATGCCCAGGCGGTGCAGCCGTTCGGCGGTGCCCAGCGCCAGCGACGCGGGCAACTCCATCCGGCGCATCCCGGACAGCTCCTCGATCTCCTCCTGCTCCAGCCAGCCCTCGGAGCCGACCGTGACCACACCCTCGACCCGGCCCAGCGCGGCGAATTCCAGCGCGGAGGCGAGGTCGTCCAGGTGGCAGAACTGCCAGCGGGGCTGCCCGCCGGAGACCACCAACAGGCGCGGCGCCTCGAAGTGCCGGGTCATCACGCTGTCCGCCTCGGGCCCGCCCACCAGGGTCGCCGGGCGGACCACGGTGACCTTGACGTGCGGGTGGGCGCGCGGGGTGCGCTCGGCCAGTTCCTCGATCTCCAGGAGATCGCCGACCAGCGAGGCGTCCGCCGTCGCGCGCAGCGGCGCGTCCTCGGCGAGCGGTACGGCGTTGTCCGGCAACGCCCCGTAGACCATCGCCGAGGTGCACAGCACCACCCGGGGCACCCGGGCCGCGGCGGCGGCGGTCAGCACGGTCTGCGTGCCGCGCACGTTGCGCGCGCCGCGGGCCCGGGGTTCGGAGTCGAGCGACATGTCGAGCGCGAGGTGCACCACCACGTCCACGCCCTCCAGCCGACCGGCCAGCGCGGGATCGCGGACGTCCATGATCCGCCACTGGGCGCCGGGAATCTCGCCGCGCCGCTCGTCGATCGCGATCAGACGTTTCACCTGGTCGTTCGTGGCCAGAAGCGAGGCGACGCGATGACCGAGGCCGGCCGCGGCACCGGTGACCGCGACGACCGGGCGCACCCGGGGCACACTCTTGTCCGAGGGCTGGTCCGAGGCCGAGGCGTTGGGCTCCGGAGCGGTCTCCGAGGCATCGGTCCCGGTGCCATCGCTCGTGCTCTCCCGCCCGCTCCGCCCAGAGCGAACGCGTGGGGGCTGGGAACTCACTGGCGGTCTCCCGTGGTTAGTTTGGTACGAGCGGTTCGTCAAGAAAGGTACGCGCGACTGCTTGCCTTTCCTGTCAGTGTCCGCGATCCATCCTGCCGGAGGTGTTGTTGTGATCTTCACGCCAGGCGCGAATCGGCGCTCCTGCGGCGTTGCCTCCGGCCGGGACGGCGGGCAGGCCGAGCGAGACGAGGTAACCGTGAGTCAGCATCGAGTGGTCGGGCCCGAGGGCGCCGCACACGTGGACAACGTAGAGGGGCCCAACCATGGCTGACTTCCCCTTCGGCTTCGGCAAGCCCTCGGGCGACGACGATCCCAATCGCCCCGGCGGTGGTTCCGGTGGCTCGAACCCCAATGACCCGTTCGGCTTCGGCGCGGCCGGCGGCGACCCCAACAATCCGTTCGGCGCGTTGTTCGGGCAGATGAACCAGGCGGATCTGGGCGCGGCCTTCCAGCAGCTCGGCAAGCTGCTGTCGTACGAGGGCGGCCCGGTCAACTGGGACCTGGCCCGGGACATCGCCCGGCAGACGGTGGCCCAGCAGGGCGACGCGTCGATCGGCGCGGTCGAGCGTGGTGGCGTCGAGGAGGCCGTGCGGCTGGCCGAGCTGTGGCTGGACGCGGCCACGTCGCTGCCCTCCGGGGTGAGCACCACCGCGGCCTGGAGTCGCGCGGAGTGGATCGAGGCGACGCTGCCGCAGTGGCGCGCGCTGGTCGAGCCGCTGGCGACCCGGGTGGTCGCGGCCATGGGCGAGATGATGCCCGACGAGATGCAGAGCATGGCCGGGCCGCTGCTGGGCATGATGCGCGGCATGGGCGGCGCGATGTTCGGCGCCCAGGTCGGGCAGGCGTTGGGCGCGCTGGCCGGCGAGGTGGTCGGTTCGACCGATGTCGGGCTGCCGATCGGGCCGGCGGGCAAGGCCGCGCTGTTGCCGGCCAACCTGACCGCGTTCGGCGAGGGCCTGTCGGTACCGCAGGACGAGGTCCGGCTGTACCTGGCCCTGCGCGAGGCGGCGCACCAGCGTCTGTTCGCGCACGTGCCGTGGTTGCGGCAACACCTGTTCGGCGCGGTCGAGGCGTACGCGCGGGGCATCAAGGTGGACATGAGCCGGCTGGAGGAGGCGGCGGGGCGGATCGACCCGAGCAACCCCGAGGCGCTCCAGGAAGCCTTCGCGCAGGGTCTGTTCGAGCCCGAGGAGACGCCGGAGCAAAAGACCGCGTTGGCGCGCCTGGAAACGGCGCTGGCGCTGGTGGAGGGCTGGGTGGACGCGGTCGTGCACAGCGCCGCGGAGTCTCGGCTGCCCTCGGCCGGCGCACTGCGCGAGACGCTGCGTCGGCGGCGCGCGACCGGTGGCCCGGCAGAGCAGACCTTCGCCACGCTGGTCGGCCTGGAGCTGCGCCCGCGCCGGTTGCGTGACGCGGCGCGGCTGTGGGCCTCGCTCGCGGACGCCCGCGGCGTCGACGGCCGGGACGCGGTGTGGCAACACCCGGATCTGCTGCCGACCGCCGACGACCTGGACGACCCGGACGGCTTCGTGCACCACGCCGAGCTGGACCTGTCCGGTCTGGACGCCGAGCTGGACGCGGACCTGGACAAGCTGGAGTCGACCGGCGACAAGGCGAGCGGCGACGACGGCGACGAGCCGGAAGGCAAGAACGACAAGGACGGCAAGGACGGCGGCACGGGGTCCGGCGCGTGAGCCTACGGCTCGACGCGGTCGACGTGCTGGCGAAGTGGGAGGCGCCCGACGATCGGGCGGACCGCTTGCGTCACGCCTACCTGACACACCTGGCCGCACATGAGGACGGCATGCTCAAGGCGTGTCCGCACGCGCACGTGACGGCGAGCGCGGTGATCGTGGACGCGGCCCGGGAGCGGGTGCTGCTTACCCTGCACGCGAAGATCCGCAAGTGGTTGCAGACCGGTGGGCACTGCGAGCCGGTGGATCGCACGCTGGCCGAGGCGGCGCTGCGCGAGGCCCGCGAGGAGTCCGGAATCACCGGCCTGACCCTGCTCGCCGGGGGCGCGCCGGTCGTCCTGGACCGGCACGACACGCCGTGCGCGGTGCACCTGGACGTGCAGTACGTCGCGCTGGCCCCGCCCGGTTCGACCGAGCTGATCAGCGACGAGTCGTTGGACCTGCGGTGGTTCGCGTTCGACGCGCTGCCCACCGAGACGGACGACTCGGTCCGGGCGCTGGTGGCCCGGGCCCGCGAGGTGTGCTGAGCGCCGCGACGCCACACCACGAGGGGCGCCGCCACCGATCCCGGTGGGGCGCCCCTCGGCGTGGACGGTTGCCGGCTACTGGCCCCAGGTGTTGCCCCGGACGCCGCCGTCCTGTCCCAGGCCCCGGTTGGCCAGGTATCCGCCGGCCGAGATGAACTCGACGGGCGGCAACATCTCGCTGGGCTGGACCACGACGTAGCCCTCGCCCGTGAAGCACATGTTCCAGCCCTCGCCGGTGCCCCGACGGCGGCGGTAGATCCGCGCCGAGTTGGTCTGCGCCTGCATGTTGATCGACAGCCCGGTGCTCCAGGCGATCACCGCGTCGGCGTCCGCGAACACCTCGGTGCCCTGGGTGGCCCGCATGATCAGCGGCTTTCCGGAGGTCATCAGCGCGATCTTGCCGTTGCCGCTGATGTCCAGGTTGTAGGAACCGGCGCCGGCGACCGACTGCGCGCTCTCGATCGCGACCACGTTCCAGCTCAGGGTGCTGTCCAGGGCCAGCACGTACTCGCCGTCCACGGTCAGGCCCTCGAAGTCGAGGTCGAGCACGTGGATCGACTGGGCCATGTTGGCCAGCCACATGGTGCCCGTGCCGTGGGCACGCATCAGGTTGAGCTGTTCGCCGGTCGCCGCGGCGGCCCGCTGCTCGGCGCCGGAGCGCATGTTCCCGTCGAAGTCGATCGCGCCTTGGTAGGCGACCATCGAGCCGACCCGGGCCAGACAGTGGTCCGGCAGTCCGTTGCCGAGCTGGACCTTGAGCATGTGCGCGTTCTGCAGACTGAACCGCTCGGGCGTCTGCGCGGGTGCGTGACCGAAAAGCGAGCTTTGCACGGTATTCCTCCTTCGCTCGCGGTCAGCCGCGCACGTGGAAACGGTCGGTGGCGTCCTCGGCCGGTTGCACGACGACGAAGCCGTTGCCCTTGAAGGACACCTGCATCGCCTCGCCGGAACCGCGCCCGACGATGCCGCCGAGCCGCATCGAGCGCTTGGTGCCGACCTTGAGGCTGGTGCTCCAGGCGACCAGCGCGTCCGGGTCGACGTAGGTCTCGCGTTCGGCCGGATTGAGCACGACCGGCGTGCCGCGCGTGGTGATCGCGACCCAGCCCTGACCGGAGAGCTCCATGTTGAACAGGCCGTTGCCGCTGAACTTCGCGGTGACCCCGCTCACCATCTTGATCCGGTGTTCCAGGTTTTCGTCGAACGCGAGGATGTTGCTCGCGTTGACCGACAGCCCCTCGCCCTGGTTGAGCTGCATGATGGCCACGTCCGCGCCGTAGTCGGCGAAGTAGATGTCACCCTGGCCGGTGCAGCTCATCAGTTGCATGCGCTCGCCGGTGATGCCGCTGGTCACTCGGCGCTGCGCGCCCTGGCCGTAACCGGCGAACCGGATGTAGCCCTCGTAGGCGATCATCGCGCCCTGCTTGGCCAACACGCCGGGCGAGCCGGGCTGGATGTTGACCCGACAGATCTTGTTGCCGTGCGCGCTCATCCGGGCCTGAGGGGCGGTCTGCCCGTACGCGGCGATCAGTTGCTGATCCATGTTCCCCTCACACCTCGTAGGGCTGGACGACGATGAAGTTGTTGCCGCCGGGCGGGCAGCGGAACTGCAGGTTGACCGTCTCGCCGCTGTGCCCGGGGAAGGCGGTCCGGCGCAGCCGCATCTGGGTGGTGGTGGAGACGTCCATGTCGGTCCACGCCACGATCGCGTTGCTGTCCGCGAAGGTCGGGCCCTGGACCGGGAGCACCAGGGGGATGCCCTGGGTCTTGACCACCACCGTGCCCTGACCGCTGAAGGTCTGCGCGAACAGCGCGCCGCCGGGGATGCCAACACCCTCGACCCGGGCCGGTTCGATGGTCAGGCCCTCGTCGAAGGCGAGCACGTTGGCCACGTTGACGAACAGCTTGTTGCCCTGGAGTTCGACCAGGTGCAGGTGGGCCGCGTCCTCGGCGAAGAACACCTCGCCGTTGCCCTCGCAGCGCATCAGTTCGAGCGACTGGCCGGTCTGCCGGTTGTCGTACCGGCTGCGCAGGCTCTGCCCCTGGAACTTGAACTTCACGTCGCCCTGGTAGGCCACCATCACGCCCTGGCGGGCGATCACCTTGCCGCCGGAGACGTCGACCCGAACCATCTTGGCGTTCTGCTGGGCCCAGCGGCCGCCGGCGGGCACCTCGCGGTACTGGTCGATGCCGTACTGGAAGGCCGGCTCGGGCGAGGCGATGCCCACTCCCTGCATGCCGGGCGGCGGGCCCTGCATCGGCGGACCCTGCATGCCGGGCGGCGGTCCGGGCGGGCCACCGGGCACCGGCATCTGGAGCGTGGGCTGCATCTGGCCGGGCTGACCCGCTCCCGGGTAGCCGCCGGGTCCGGGCGGGCCGGGCGGCGGGTAGCCCCCGGGGCCGGCCGGCGGCGGGTAGCCACCGGGCTGACCCATGCCGGGCGGTGCGGGCGGTGCCATGTGGCCCTGGTGCGGCGTCTGGTTCGGGTAACCGCCGGGGCCGGGCGGGCCGGGCGGCGGCGGGTAGCCACCGGGCGCGCCGTGCGGCGGGGTGCCGGGGTGCTGGTTGTACTGCGGCGGGCCGGGGGGCGGCGGGTAGCCGCCGGGGGCACCGTGCGGCGGGGCGCCGGGCTCCTGGTACTGCGGCGGGATGGGCGGGCCGCCGTGCATCGAGCCGACCGGTTGCGGTGCGCCGGGCGGCGGACCGAAGTTCGGCGCGGGCGCGGGCGGCGGCGGACCGCCGCCGGGCGGGCCGAACGAGGGCGCGGGCTGCTGGTGCGGCATCCCGCCGCCGGGCGGGGCGAATCCGGGGGCGGCGCCGGAGGGCACCGGGTCCGGCTTGGGCGCCTCGTCCGGCTCGTCCTCGGCGACCTCGCCACCGAAGTTCTCCAGGAGCGCGCGCAGCCCGCCGTCGAAGCCCTGGCCGACGGCGGAGAAGCGCCAGACGTCCTTCTTGTACACGTCCGCGATCATCACGGCACGCTCGGTGCTGAACTCGCGCCCGGTGAAGGAGTAGCGCGCGACCTCCTGGCCGCCCGCGACGATTCGCAGGTAGCCGGACGCGACCTGGGACATCACGCCGTCGCCGTCGATGGTCGCGGTGAACGCGAGCTTGTTGACGTTCGGCGGGACCCGGTCGAGTGTGACCCGGAAGGACTCGGTGTCGCCGGCCTGCGCGCCGAGGAGTTGGATCGACTCCTCGGGCGACTTGGGCTGGTTGAAGAAGATGAAGTACCGATCGTCGGACAGCCGTTCGCCCGCGTCCAACCCGAAGCACGCGATGTCGAACGTCAGCCCGGGGCTGTCCAACTGCACCCCGACATACAGATCGGTCCCCGCGGTCAGGTCGGACAGCTTCGACTTCTGTCCCTTCCTGAACTCGACCACTGTGTGGCTCCCTTCCCCGCTTTTCCGCCACCGGCGGTGCGGGCGCCCACCACCTGGGTCCCCGCCGCGCTCGGCACGCTACAACATCGGATCCGCCCCGGTCCGGGTACGGCACAACGCTCGACGGCACTCTCGTAGCGCCGACGAGCGATTCCCCACGACCGGTTCCCGGTGGCGTACGCGCCTCACGCTATACGTCCGAATCCGGCACCGCGACGACTCGTGCGGACCGGATCCGGGTCAGTCGCGAGGCTTGCGGCCGGCGCGATCGCGGGTTGTCCCGGCGCGTGTACCGTCCGCAGCCGCGGTGCCCTTGCGGGCTGCGCGCGGGCTCGGCGCGGCGCCTCGGCCGCGGCCGGTCGGCGCCGGTTCCGGCTGCGCCGCCTCCGGCGCGCCGGCCGGGGTTTCCACATCGTCCTTGTCGTCGCTCATCGCCAGTCCGCTCGCGGCCGCGACACCCTCCAGATATCCACGCGCGCGTTCGGTGCGCGGATATGCGGCGAGCAGGGTCCAAAAGCGTGGCCCGTGACCGGGCACCAGCAAATGCGCGAGTTCGTGCAGCAATACATAGTCGACGACATGAGTCGGCATGCCACGCAGTCGGGTGGAGAGCCGAATCGTGCCGTCGATCGGCGTGCACGAACCCCAGCGGGTGTTCTGGTTGCCCACCCAGCGCACGCTCGCCGGCTCCGCCCGCCCGTCCAGATAGCGGGCGGACAACTCCCGGGCCCGCACCGCGAGGTCCTCGTCGCTGGGGCGTCGGCGCCGCTCCTGCGCGGCCAGACGCTCCAGCATCACGCCGACCCAGCGTTTCTCCTCGGTCTGCGTCATCCGGCCGGGGAGCAGGACCACGGTGCGATCCCCGTCCCGGTATGCCGACACGGTTCGTTTCCGTCGGGCGCTGCGACGCACCTCGACGGCACCCTGGTAGGGGGCTCCGGACAGCATGTCGTGTCCGGCCCCGGGATCCGCGACCACAACCAGGACGTTAACCGACCGCACCGACAGGGCGCCCCCACTTCGGGCCGGCCGGGGATATTCGATACCGCCCGATCTCGCATCGCGGCGCGGGCATAAGCACTATTCGTTCGATAGTTCCCATTCCATTCCTCGCTGCCCAATATTTCCAAATAGCATATTCATACGCCGCCTGTGGACGACGAAATACCCGAGGAGCCGCAGCCGGGCACGCTGGGGTCGGCCGAGCCGTCCCGCCGATCTCGGCCGCCGTCCCGGTTCCCCGTGCACCGCTCCTCGGAGGTCTCCCATGCGCCCGCTCCTCAAGCCCGCCCTGCGTCGGTTGTGGCGCGATCGACAGACGCTGCAACTGGGCCTGGATCCGCGCCGGGCGGTGCTGCTAGGCGGGCTGGACCCGACCACCACACGGTTCGTCGAGCAGTTGGACGGCACCCGCGACCTGGACCGGACCTGGGAGCTGGCGGAACGGGTGGGGCTGGGCCGCGGGCGCGCCGAGGCGGTGCTCGACCTGCTGGCTCGCGAGGGGGTTCTGGAGGACGCCTCCGGGCGGCCCACCCCGGTGCCCGTGTTGCCTCGCGAGCGGGCCCGGCTGGGTCCCGACCTGACCTCGCTCACCCTGCTGCACGGCAGCGGCGACGCGGGGCTGGCCGCCCTGGATCGACGGGCGGGGGCGGTGGTCGCGGTGCACGGCGCCGGTCGGGTGGGCGCGGCGGTGGCCGGGCTGCTCGCCGCCGCCGGGGTGGGCCACGTGGTGCCCGCGGACCGCCGGCCGGTGCGCCCGGGCGACGCGGGGCCGGTGGCGTTCGGCTGGGACGAGGAGCGCCCGCGTCGGGAGACCACGGTCCGGGCGGCGCTGCGCCGCCTGGCTCCGGGCGTGCGGTGTGCGCTGCCCGCCGGACGCGGCACCCCCGACGTCGCGGTGCTCGTGCCGGAGGGCCGCCCGGATCCGGCGCCGGGTGCCCGGCTGGTCCGGCAGCGGGTCCCGCATCTGTACGCGGACATCCGCGAGACCACCGGGGTGATCGGACCGTTCGTGCTGGTGGGACGGTCGGCCTGCGGGCGCTGCCTGGATCTGGCCCGCAGCGACCGCGATCCCGGTTGGCCGCGCCTGCTCGCCCAACTCGCGGCGGCACCCGCGCCCGGCGACGCCCCGTGTGACGTGGTGCTCGCCACCGAGGTCGCGGCCCGGGCGGCCCTGCAGGTGCTCACCTTCCTCGACGGCGCGCTGCCCACCACCGTCGACGGCACGGTGGAGATCGAGCTGCCGGACGGCCTGACCCGGCGCCGAAGCTGGTCCCCGCACGCCCGCTGCGACTGCCGGGCCACCCACCCGGCGCAAGAGGTGGGGCCCATCACACATGCTGCGGCCTCGGGTCGGACACAATGGGTCGCGTGAGCGATCTTCCGCGCAGGGCCGTGACCCGCACCGCCAAGCTCGCGTCCCTCCCCTTGGGGGTGGCCGGCCGGGCGACACTGGGCCTGGGCAGGCGCATCGGTGGCAGACCGGCCGAGATCGTCGCCGCCGAACTCCAGCAGCGCACCGCGCAACAACTGTTCAAGGTGCTCGGCGAGTTGAAGGGCGGCGCGATGAAACTCGGGCAGGCCCTGTCGGTATTCGAGGCCGCGCTGCCCGAGGAGGTGGCCGGGCCCTACCGCTCGGCGCTGACCAAGCTCCAGGACGCGGCGCCGCCGATGCCGGCGCGTACCGTGCACAAGGCGCTCGCCGAGAATCTCGGCGACGACTGGCGCACGCTGTTCGAGGAGTTCTCCGAGGCCCCCGCCGCTGCCGCCTCGATCGGCCAGGTGCACCGGGCGGTCTGGCACGACGGGCGCGTCGTCGCGGTCAAGATCCAGTATCCCGGGGCCGGCGACGCGTTGATCTCCGACCTCAACCAGCTCGGCCACGTCGCGCGCTTCGCCGGCGCGCTGATCCCGGGCATCGACGTCAAGCCGCTGATCGCCGAGCTCAAGGCCCGGGTCGCCGAGGAGCTGGACTACCAGCTCGAAGCGGAGGCGCAGACCGCGCACGCGGTGGAGTTCGACGGCGACCCGGACATCTTCGTGCCGCACGTGGTGCACCAGACCGAGCGGGTGCTGATCACCGAGTGGATGGACGGCAAGCCGCTGTCCCAGGTGATCGACAAGGGCAGCCGGGAAGAGCGCGACCGGGCCGGGCACATGCTCAGTCGCTTCCTGTTCTCCGGCCCCGCGCGCACCGGCATGTTGCACGCGGACTCGCACCCGGGCAACTTCCGCCTGCTCGCCGACGGACGGTTGGGGGTGCTGGACTTCGGCACGGTCAACCGGCTGCCCGAGGGGCTGCCCGAACCGATCGGCCGGGCGTTTCGGCTCGCGCTCGACGGTGACGCGGAGAGCGTGATGCAGGTGCTCCGCACCGAGGGCTTCGTCAAGCCGTCGATCCGGCTGGACGCGGCCGAAGTCCTGGACTACCTGCTGCCGTTCCTGGAGCCGGCCGAGGCCGAGGAGTTCACCTTCACCCGGGCCTGGATGCGCGAGCAGGGCGCGCGGATCGGCGACCCGCGCAATCCCGCGTCCGCGCTGGCCAGGCAGCTGAATCTGCCGCCGAGCTATCTGCTCATCCACCGGGTCACGCTGAGCACGATCGGTGTGCTGTGTCAGCTCGGCGCGACCGCGCCCTTCCGCGAGGAGTTGGCCACCTGGTTGCCCGGCTTCGCCGAAGAGGACTTCGAGGCCGAGGAGTTCGACTTCTCCATCGAGGACGGCGACGAGGCCGAGGAGATCGAGGGCATCGACGGCGTCGAGAACTCCGGGGGTGCCGCCGGGCGTTAGGCCCGGCCGGCATCCCCGAACCGCCGAAGGGCGGGCACTCCCCTCGGGGAATGCCCGCCCTTCGGCGTGCCGCGCACCGGCTCTGCTACATCACCGCGATGGCGAGGGCCCGGCGTGCCCGCATGGAGGCGACCTCCGCCCGACGACGCATCCTGCGCGCCATCCGGACGTGGTACGCCCTGCGTTGGAGCTCCGCTTCACGGAGCTGTTGATCCATCTGAGCCCTCGCGAGGGCTTCGTTGATGAGATGCAACTCCCTGCTCCTGTCATTGGGCAAAACTGCGTTCGTGTCGTGGATGTGCTTCATGGGTTCCTGCGCGTACGTGGTGCGTCGGGTGCTCGTGCGTCGGGGTCCTGCGGGCGGGGTCACGCGGCGACCTCCGTCTTGCGCGGACGGCCACGGGGACGCTTGCGGGCGACGACGACGCCCTGCACGAAGAGCTCGCCACCCCAGACGCCCCAGGGCTCGCGGCGCTCGAGCGCGCCCTGCAGGCACATCTCGCGCACGGGGCACTCCCGGCAGAGGGCCTTCGCGTACTCGACGTCCTCGGGGGACTCGGCGAAGAAGACCTCGGGGTCGTAGGAACGGCAGGGGATCGTGGACTCGAGCTGCTCGACGTCCTCGAAAGCGGTAAGGGTCATCAGGTCTACCTCCGATGTCGCTGTGGCTGTGCTGCCGGGTGCGGGGGGTTTGCCGTGGGGCACGTGGTGCTCCTGTGATTCGTGGGACTCGTGTCCCCGGTGGTCGCTACTCGGTGCTGCTGACAGCCGACAAAAGACAAGGGCCGCGGATCCCGGTGTTCGGGATTCCGCGGCCCTGGAGGGTGCCGACCTGACGTCTCGTCAGGTCCTGTTCCTCCAGGACGGATACCCGTTGTTACCGGCAAAACCGGCCATGGTCATTCCATTGGCCTGCTGCGATTCCTGCGCCTGCGCCTGCTCACAAGCCGCCGCGCTCGACGGTCGCTCGTTGCGACGCGTCTTTGCTGCCTGCTCGCCTTGCCACGGACCCTCGGCGCTGCCCGCCAGACCGACCGGACCTGAGGCACCCGCGGCTGCGGACGCACCACTGCCGTTGCCACGCAGTCGCGCGGCGGCGGTGATCAGGGCATCGGTCCCGGCATAGGACAGATCCACGGGGAGTCCGACCAGGCCGGACTTGGACAGGGAGAGATCGGCATGCGACAGCTTGGCGGAGCCCACCGACACCACGACCGAAGCGGCGGCGAACGCCTGACGCTGGGCTTTCAAGTTCCTGGTAATCACGACGTTCACCTCCTTTCGAGAGGGCTTCGGGGCAACACCGCAGGGGTGCTTCCAAGTTTCATGGACGAGCACGGTCGAACGTTCCGACCGTGCTCGTGAGCGTAGATGCGGTTCGGAGCAGGACGCAAACGATTTATTGCATGGCCCTCGTCACTCGAGGGAAACCCCTCGGAATTCACTCCCCGGCGGGAGCATCCTCGTCCTCCGGGATGTGCTCGAAGTCGTCCGGTACGGGCTCGCCCACCAGGTCGTGGCCGGCACACAGCGCGAGCACGTCGTCACCGAAACGCTCCAACTTGGTCCGGCTCACCCCCGGAATGGCGGCCAGTTGGCGCTCGTTGAGCGGCCGGGTCTCCGCGATCGCGGTCAGCGTCGCGTCGGTGAAGACGACGAACGCGGGCTGGCTCTGTTCCTGCGCCCGCCCCAGCCGCCACTCCCGCAACTGCTCGAACAGGAACTCGTCGACATCCGAGGGGCAGTCCAGGCAGCGGCCGATCTTGCGCTCGGCGGCGTCCTGGAGCGCCCGCGCGCAGACCCGGCAGCGCACCGGGCCCACCTTGCGCCGGGGCCGAGTCGTACCGTCCGCACCGCGGCCCGCACTCGAGGCGCGGAACGTGTCCGGCCGGCCGGAGTCCGAGCCGGACGAACCGCCCACCCCGCGCAGCCCGTCCAGGAAGCGGGAAGCCTTGCGCGCCCGCCCGCCGGGGGTGCGGGCCTGCGCCCAGGACAGCGACAGGCGCTCGCGGGCGCGGGTCACCCCGACGTAGAGCAGCCGCCGCTCCTCCTCGATCTTGTCCGGGGTGTCCGCGTAGGCGATCGGCATCATGCCCTCGTTGAGGCCGACCAGGAACACCGCGTCCCACTCCAGGCCCTTGGCCGCGTGCAACGACGCGAGCGTGACCCCCTCCACCGTCGGCGCGTGTTGCGCGTTGGCCCGCTCGGCCAGTTCGACGGTGAAATCGCGCAGGGTCGCCTCGGGCCGCTTGGCCGCGAACTCCTCGGCGAGCCGCAACAACGCGGCCACCGACTCCCACTTCTCCCGGGCCTGGCCGGAACCGGCGGGTGGTTCCGCGCTCCATCCGGTGTTGCCCAGCACCGCGCGCACCTCGCCCGGGAGCGAGCCGGCCTCCGATTCGGCGCCGCCCGAGATCGCGTGTGCGCGCAGGAAGCCCATCGCCTGGCGGACCTCGGCCCGCTCGAAGAAACGCTCGGCGCCCTTGAGCAGATACGCCACGGATCGATCGGCGAGCGCCTGCTCGTACGCCTCGGACTGCGAGTTGGTCCGGAACAACACCGCGATCTCGGCCGGCCGCACACCCTCCTCGATCAGCGCGTGGATCTGCTTCGCGGTGCTCTCCGCCTCGGCCTGTTCGTCGGCGTGCTCGACGAAACGCGGGGCCGGGCCCTCGCCGCGCTGCGAGATCAGTTGCAGCCGGTGCTTGGCCGCCTCGCCCGAGGCGTGCGCGAGCAGCCGGTTGGCCAGGCCCACCACCTGGGGGGTGGACCGGTAGTCGCGGACCAGCTCGACCAGTTCGGCGTCCGGATACCGGCGGCGGAAGCCGAGCAGGTAGCCGGGCGTCGCGCCGGTGAACGAGTAGATCGTCTGACTCGCGTCGCCGACCACGCACAGGCTGCGCGCCTGGTTCGCCCACAGGTCCAGCAGTCGCTGCTGGAGCGGGTTGACGTCCTGGTACTCGTCCACGGTGAAGTGCCGGTACTGCGCCTGGACCGCCTCGCGCACCTCGGGGCGCTCGTCCAGCAGGCCGATGGTGAGCAGCAACACATCCTCGAAGTCCATCCGGCCCTTGCCGGACTTGATCTTCTCGTAGGCCGCGTAGACGTGGGCGATCTCGCCGGCCGCGCGCGGCGGCTTGCGACTCGCGGCGAGCACCGCGCGCGGATAGTCGTCCGGCGCGGTCTGGGTGGCCTTGGCCCACTCGATCTCGCCGGTGATGTCGCGCAGCTCGGCCCGATCGGCCCGCAGTCGGCAGTGTTGCACCGCGTCGCGGACCAGCATGATCTTGGTCTCCACGAGCTGGGGCGGCGCGCCGCCGAAGACTTTCGGCCAGAAGTAGGACAACTGGCGCAGGGCCGCCGAGTGGAACGTGCGCGCCTGCACGCCGGGCACACCCAGGTCGCGCAGCCGACCGCGCATCTCCGCCGCGGCGCGCGCGGTGAAGGTGACCGCCAGGGTCTGCCCGGGCTGCATCGCGCCGGTCAGCACCCCGTAGGCGATGCGATGGGTGATCGCCCGGGTCTTGCCGGTGCCCGCGCCCGCCAGTACGCACACGGCGCCGTCGACGGCCTTGGCCACCCGCCGCTGCTCGGGATCGAGCGCGTCCAGGACGTCGTCGGGGGAAGCGATCATCGACCCATCCTCTCAGGCATCCCGACGACGCGAGGCCGGTTGTGCACAGCGCCCGGATCGTGCACAGGCGCGGAATCAAACCGATCGCGCGCACGTTGGCGAGGTGAACAGCCGTTCCCGGACCGGGCGAACAAAGGAGTGCATGACGATGTCGGCCCCCGTGACGATGTACAGCACGACGTGGTGCGGCTACTGCCGCCGGCTCAAGAGCCAGATGGAGCGCGAGGGCATCGCCTACACCGAGGTGAACATCGAGCACGACCCCGCGGCCGCCGACTTCGTGATGAGTGTGAACGGCGGCAACCAGACGGTGCCGACGCTGGTGATCCTGCCGGCGGGCGGCGGGGAACCGCTGTGGACCGCGACCAACCCCAGCCTCGCCCAGGTCAAGGCCGCCGTCGCGGAGGTCGCCGCCTGAGTGCGGTCGATCCCGACGAGTGCCGCGGCCCGCGACGGATTCCCGTCGCGGGCCGCGGCACGTGCGGGCGGGGCTACCAGTGGTTGCCCTCGTCCAGGCTCTCGCCGTACCACGTCTCGATCAGGTAGCGGGCGATCGAGAGCGTCCCGGGCAGCAGCACCGCGCCCGTGTCGATCGCCTCCTTCAGTTGGGCCCGCGAATACCAGTGGGCCTCGGATATCTCCTCGCCGTCCACCCGCACCCGGTCGTCCTCGGCGTAGGCGATGAAGCCCAGCATCAGGCTGGAGGGGAACGGCCACGGCTGGCTGGCCAGGTATTCGGTGGACGTGGTGAGGACCCCGACCTCCTCGTGCAGTTCGCGCGCGACGGCCTGCTCCAGCGACTCGCCGGGCTCGACGAAGCCGGCGAAGGTGGAGAACCGCCGGTCCGGCCAACTCGCCTGCCGGCCGAGCAGGCACCGGTCGTCCCGGTCCAGCACCAGCATGATCACCGCCGGATCGGTACGCGGATAGTGCTCGGTCCCACAGGCCGGGCAGCGGCGTACGTGGCCGGCCGCGGCGATCTCGGTGGGCTGTCCGCAGCGCGCGCAGAACCGGTGGGTGCGGTGCCAGTGGTGCAGGCCGGTGGCATGCACGAGCAGGCCCGCGTCCCGGTCGTCCAGGAGCGTGCCGAGTTCGCGCAGGGTGCCCGCGCGCACCTGTCCCGCGGGCTCCGCCAACTCCTCCACCGTGACCGCGAAGTAGCTCACGCCGGCCGCGTCGACGCCGAGCAGACAGCGCTCGCCCGCGGGCGCGTGGGCCGGCTCGACCAGGACCAGGCGGGGTGCGCCCGCCTCGCCCGTCCAATGCGCGCGGCCCTGGGCCAGGACCAGCACGCGCGTTTCGGGCGTGCGCCACGCCTGGTCCAACCAGGCCTGGTCCAGGCGGTGTTCGGCCGCCCGGTCGAGGGTGCCTCGGGCCAACGCCTGCCCGGCGACAGGCTTGGGGTGGATCAACTGACGTCCCTCCCGGATCGTGCTTCGTGCCAGGTCGCCGCGAGATCGTCCCAAAGGTGTGCGGCGGCCTCCGCGCCCTTGAGGAGCAGCGGCTTCTCCACCTTCTCATCGACCGAATGCCAGCCGTCGTCGGGCAGCGAGACGCCCAGGAAGACCACCGGCGCGCCCAGCACCTCCTGGAGGTCGGCCTCCGGCCCGGAGCCGCCCTCGCGGGTGTACAGGATCTCCGAGTCGAACGCGCGGCCCAGCGCGCGGACCACCGAGCGCAGCGCGGGATGGTCCAGCGGGGTCAGGCACGGCCGTACGCCGGTGCCGAAGTCGAGTTCGCAGCGAATCCCGGCGGGCACCCGGTCGGCCACCCACGCGCGCACGATCCGGTCGATCCGCTCCGGGTCCTGCCGGTCCACCAGCCGGAAGGAGAGCTTGGCGTGTGCGGAGGCGGGCACGATCGTCTTGCGGCCGGGACCGGTGTAGCCGCCCCAGATGCCGTTGACCTCGGCGGTGGGCCGCGCCCAGACCCGTTCCAGCGTGGTGTAGCCGCTCTCGCCGCTCGCCGCCCCGGACTTCGCGTTCGCCAACCACGCGGCCTCGTCGAACGGCAGCTTGGCGAACAACTCCCGCTCGCGGTCCGTGAGTTCGCCGACCCCGTCGTAGAAGCCGGGGATCGTGACCCGACCGTCCTCGTCGTGCAGCGCGGCGATCAGTCCGGCGAGCGCGGTGGCCGGGTTGGGCACCGCGCCGCCGAAGGACCCGGAGTGGATGTCGGCGGTGGGACCGAAGAAGTCGATCTGCACCTCGGCCAGGCCGCGCATGCCGGTGCAGGTGCTCGGTGTGTCCGCGCCCCACATGCCGGTGTCGGAGACCACCACGACATCGCACGCCAGGCGATCCCGGCGCTCGCGCAGCAACGCGGGCAGGTGCTCCGAGCCGGACTCCTCCTCGCCCTCGACGATCAGCTTGAGGTTGACCGCGGGCGTCTTTCGGCCGGTCGCGGCCAGGTGCGCGCGCACGCCGAGCAGGTGGAAGAGCACCTGGCCCTTGTCGTCCGCCGCGCCGCGCGCGTACAGCCGGTCGCCCCGGTCGGTCGGCTCGAACGGCGGCGTGCTCCACCCGTCGGCGAGCGCCGCAGGCTGCACGTCGTGGTGTCCGTAGACCAGCACGGTGGGCGCGTCCGGGTCCGCGGAGGGCCACTCGGCGAACACCGCCGGCAGGCCGGCCGTCTCCCACACCTCGACGGTCGGGAAGCCCGCGTCGCGCAGCGCGCCGCCCAGCCACCACGCGCTGCGCTCGACGTCGGCCGCCGCGGCCGGGTCGCCGGAGATCGAGGGGATGGCCAACCAGGTGCGCAGGTCGGCGAGGAAGTCGGCGGCGTGGGCCTGCACGTAGGCGGAGATGTCGTGGTCGGGGATGCTCATGGATCCGACCATATGCCCGTCGCGCGGCTGCGCGGCGCGCGCGGCGGTGGGGCGGGCGATCGGCCCGCCCTCGCCCGCCCGCCGGGGTTACCGTCGGGCGATGACGACGCTGCGGATCGCGACCTTCAATCTCCTGCACGGCATGGATCTGGCCGACGGCGAGTCCGATCCGGAGCGGCTGCGCGCCGCGCTGGCCGACCTCGACGCCGACATCGTGGCCCTCCAGGAGGTCGACCGGCATCAGGAACGCTCGGGTGGCGCGGACCAGGCGGCGATCGCGGCCGAGGCGCTGGGCATGGCGCAGTGGCGCTTCCTGGCCTCGGTGCACGGCGTGCCGGCGCCGGTGTCGGGCTGGACCGAGGACGAGCCGGTGCCGGGCGAGCGGCGGGTCTACGCGGCGGGCGAGCGGGGCGAGGGCGGGCCGGGGTACGGCATCGCGCTGCTGTCCCGGTTGCCGGTCTCGCGCTGGCGGGTCCGGCGCTTCCCGGCCGCACCGCTGAGCCTGCCGCTGCGGGTGCAGGGCCGGCCCGGCCTGACCCGCGTCCCGGACGAGCCCCGAGGTGTGCTCGCGGCGGTCGTGGAGGGCCCGCACGGGCCGTTCACCGTGCTCGCGGCACACCTGTCCTTCGTACCCGGCTGGAACATCTCGCAGCTCGCCCGGATCCGCCGCTCCACCGCCGACCTGCCCGGCCCGCAACTGCTGCTCGGCGACTTCAACCTGCCCGGGCGCATCCCGCAGGCGGTGGTGGGCCGGCGCGGACGCGGCGCGGGTGCGGTGCGCTGGCGCTCGCTGGCCCGGGTGCCCACGTATCCCTCGTATCGCCCTCGGGTGCAGTTCGACCACGTGCTCGGGCACGGCATCGGTCCCGAGGCGGTCCGGCGCACCGAGGCGGTCCGGCTGGGCGTCTCGGACCACTGCGCGCTCGTGGTGGAGCTGAAGGTCGGCTGAGCGAGCGCGGGCTCAGGCGGTCAGCCGGGCCCCGCGCAGCCCGTCCTGCCGGGCGGCCACGGGCCGGTAGCGCAGCAGCACCATCGCCGCGTCGTCCTGGAGCGGATGGCCCACGTGCCGCTGTACGTCGGCCTCCAGCCGGTCCAGGGTGTCCTCGACCCCGGGCAGGCCGTCCGGCGCGCGATCCGGCAGCGGGTAGAACTCGCCGGCCGGGTTGCGCGCCTCGATGATCCCGTCCGTGTAGAGCAGCAGCCGGTCCTCGTTCAGCAACGGCACCCGCAGCACCGGCAGGTCGAGCCTGCGCAGGTCCAGGATGCCCAGCGGCGGGGTCGGGGCCGGCGGGTCCAGCGGCTCGGCGTGCGCCCCGCGCAGCAGCAGCGGCGCGGGATGGCCGCAGTTGAGGATGTCCACGCAGGCGCTGTCGCCGGGGAAGCCGAGCAGGATCAGCGTGACGAACTCCTCGTCGTCCTCGCCGAGCCGCCGCTCCAGGCTCGCCGACAACCGTCGGGCCACCCCCGGCAGGTCCGGCTCCTCGTACGCGGCCTCGCGAAACGCGCTGAGCACGGCGGCTGCGGTGCGCACCGCGCCGAGCCCCTTGCCGCGCACGTCCCCGATCGCGACCCGCACGCCGAAGGGGGTGTGCACCACCTCGTACAGGTCCCCGCCGATCCGCGCCTCGGCCGCCGCCGCGCGGTAGCGCACGCCGACGGTGAGCGGGCCCATGCTCCTGGGCACCTGGGGCAGCAGTACCTCCTGGGCCGCCTCGGCGACGCTGCGCACCTCCTCGATGGTGCGTTCCTGGCGCATTCGCACATGCACGCCGGCCCACGCCGTGGTGGTCACCAGCGCGATCGAGATGAGCGTGATGAACGGCTCGCCGCCGCCTCGGCCCTGGTTGAGCGCGGTCAGCGTCACCGACACCAGGGCCGCGACGGCCCCGGTGACCAGTGGCCCGCGCGGGGCCGTCTGGGTGAGGCCGGACAGCGCCGGTGCGACCGCGAGCAGCGGACCCACGTGCACGTTCTCCGGCGTCGCGGCGGCCAGCACCACGACCGCGAGGATCACCAGGAACGGCAGCAGGCGCAGGAACAGGTCGATCACCGGGAGCAACGGACGGTCGCCCGCAACGCCGACGAACCGCAATGCCCGCCTCGTCTGTGCTGTTCCGCGCACCGGTGCCGTTTCCCGTCCCGTTCGAAGTTCGCCGTCCTAGCCGACCCTCATAAACCATACGAGTGTCGGAAACCGGCCGCATCGGGCCCATCGTCACCCGTACCGGGTTTCGTGGGGATCAAGAGCCCGGGTGTCGGCCCGATTCGTCGGCTTCCGTAAAGAGCTGTTCCAGTTCGTCCCGACCGGGCAGGCCCCTGGGCCGAACGAGTTCCCCGGTGCGCACGTACAAGAACGCGGCCGAGACGTCTTCGATCGGCAGCTCGGCGTACTCGGCCCAGGCCAGCCGGTAGACCGCGAGCTGGAGCGGGTCCGCGTTCTGGACCCGGTTCGTCTTCCAGTCGACCACCTCGAAGCCGTCGCCCTCGCGGTAGACCGCGTCGATCCGGCCGCGCACGATCCGGCCGCCGAGAAAGAGCTGGAAGGGTGCCTCCACCCGGTACGGGGCGCGCTGCGCGTAGGGGGTGCGCAGGAACGCCTCCTGGAGCGCGAGCAGGTCCGCCTCGTCGGTGATCTCCTCGTCGGCCGCGCCCGGCAGGTCGTCGGGTTCGAGCAGCGGGCGCTCGCCGAACAACGACTCGACCCACGCGTGGAAGCGGGTACCGCGTCGGGCCGCGGGGGCGGGCGGACGCGGCATCGGCCGGGCCAGCTCGCGCGCGAGCCCGTCCGGGTCGTTGGACAGGCGCAACATCTGGGACGCGGACAACGTCGCGGGCAGCGGCACCTCGCGCACCCCGGATCGGCCGCGGCGCAGTTCCTCGGCCAGCCGGACCAGGTCGCGATCCCACGACTCGATCAGGGCCAGTTCGTCCGGCGTGGGGTCGAAGTCGCCGGCGCCGGCCGCGGGGCCCTCGACCGGTGGGTGGCCGGCGCGTACCTCGTCGGAGGGGCCGCGAACCTCGGCCCGGTGCCCGAGCGGGTCCTCGTGCCCGCGCGCGCCCCGGTCGAGGTCGGGCGGCCCGGCGTCGTCCTCGGGCGGCGGCGCGTCCTCCGGATCCGCCGGGACGTAGGCGTCGTAGACCTCGACCGGCACCTGCTCGTCGTCGGCCGGCCCGAAACCGGCCCCGGACGCGTGCTCGGCCTCGGGCTCGGTCTCGACCCGAGCGTCGGCCCCGGGCAGGGCTTCGGCTTCGGGCTCGACCGACGGATGTTGCACCGCGTGGTCGACCCGCCGGGCCGCCTCGCGCCGGGCCAGTTCGGCGAGCACCGCGTCGGCCGCGCGGCGGCGCTCCACCAGCGCGGTCGCGTCCAGCGGCAGCGGCCAGGCGTGCTCGACGGTGTCCGCGAGATACGGGTTGAGCGATTCGGCGGGCTCGGGGGTCCAGACCTCGACGGCGCCGTTGCCGGCCCGGCAGTGCTCGCGCAGTCGGGTGAGGAACATCGACGGCCCACGCGGCTTCCTCTGGGTGGGCCCCCACCAGTGCCCGGAGGCGATCAGCAACTGCTTGGGCCGGGTGAAGGTCACGTAGCCCAGACGCAGTTCCTCGGTCGCCTGATGCTCGCGCATCGAGGCGTCGAACGCCTTGAAGCCCTTGGGCGTCAGGTCGGGCAACACCGCGAGCGCGGCCGCGTCGCCGCGCAGCGGATGCGGCAGCGCCTTGCCGTTGGTGATCCACTTGCTCTGCGTGCGCACGCTGGGGAAGACCCCCTCGATCAGCCCGGGGACCGCGACCACCTCCCACTCCAGGCCCTTGGACTTGTGGGCCGTGAGCACCTTCACCGAGTCGCCGGCCGTGGGCAGACTGCCGTCCAGGCCCTTGTCGTGTTCGGCGGCGGTGCGCAGGAAGGCGAGGAACGCGGTGAGCGAGGGGTCGCCGTCCAGGTCGGCGAAACCGGCCGCGACGTCCAGGAAGGCGTGCAGCGTCTCCCGGCGGCGGGCGGCCAGCGCACCGGGCGACGCGGACAACTCGACTTCGAGGCCGGTACCCGCGAGCACCCGGTGCAGCAGGTCCATCAGCGGTTCGCCCAGGTGCCGGCGCAGGTCGCGGATCTCGGTGGCCACCCGGGCGAACCGGCGGCGGGCCTCGGCCGAGAACGCGTACTCCTCGCCCGGGTCGGCGAGCGCGTCGGAGAGCGAGACCACCTCGGTGGGGTCGATCCCGGCCACCGCCTCCTCCAGCCGCGCGTCGGCGTCGTCGGCGCCGGCCCGGTCGACCCGGACCAGTTCGGCGGCCCGACGGCCCAGCAGGGCCAGGTCGCGCGGGCCGATCCGCCAGCGCGGCCCGGCCAGCAGGCGCACCAGCGCGGAGTTGGCGGTGGGGTCGTCGAGCACCTCGCACACGGCCACCAGGTCGGCCACCTCGGGCAGGTGCAGCAGCCCGGACAGGCCGACCACCTCGACCGGGACGTCGCGCCGCACCAGGGCCGCGTGGATGTCCGCGAAGTCGGCGGCGGTGCGCGCGAGCACGGCGACGTCGCCGGGCGTGATCGGGTCGCCGTCCTTGTCCAGGACGGTGCCGATCGCGGTCTTGATCCGGTCCGCGAGCCAGTCGATCTCCGCGGCGTGGGTGGGCAGCAGCGCGGCGACCGCCCATCCCTCGTGCTCCGCGCCGGGTCCCGGGCGCAGCGCCTCCACCCCGCTCTCGGGGGTGCGCAGCGGGGCGGAGAGGTCGTTGGCGAAGGTGAGGATCCGGCCGCCGCTGCGCCGGTTCTCGGACAGCGCGTAGCGGGCCGCGGGGGCGCCGTCGCGGCCGGGGAAATGCACCGGGAAGTCGTGGATGTTGGCGACCGAGGCGCCGCGCCAGCCGTAGATGGCCTGGCACGGGTCGCCGACCGCGGTGACCGGGTGGCCGTTGCCGAACAGCCCCTGCAACAACACGCGTTGGGCCACCGAGGTGTCCTGGTACTCGTCCAGGAGCACGACCCGGTAGGTGTCCCGCAGGATCTCGCCGACCTCGGGCCGCTCGCCCGCGATCCGGGCCGCGTAGGCGATCTGGTCGCCGAAGTCGAGCAGGTCGCGGCTGCTCTTGGCGTGCCCGTACGCGTCCACCAGGCGGGTCAGGTCGAGCCGGTTGCGGGCCGCGTCGGCGGCCTTGCGGGCGGCGGCGGAGGGCTTGGCGGCGGCCTCGACGTCGGCGACGAAGGCCCGATCCCATTCCTGGAGCCGTTCGGGGGAGACCAGGTGTTCGGCGAGTTCGCCGCCCAGGTGCAGGACCGAGGACACCACGTCCGGCAGCCGGCCGGTCAGCGTCGGGAAGGGGCCGCGTGCGGTACGGGCGGCCCGGGCCGCGAGCTGGTAGCGGGTCGCGTCGGCGAGCAGCCGCGCCGAGGGCTCCAACCCGATCCGCAGGCCGTGCTCCTGGAGCAGCCGGCCCGCGAACGCGTGGTAGGTGGACACGGTCGGCTCGCCCGCGTCCTCGTCGGCCGGGATCTCCCCGCCGCGCAGTTGCCCGATCGCCTTGCGCACCCGCTGGGCCAGCTCGCCGGCCGCCTTGTTGGTGAAGGTGAGGCCGAGCACCTGGTCGGGGCGCACCGCGCCGGTTCCCACCAGCCACACCACGCGGGCGGTCATCACCGTGGTCTTGCCGGATCCGGCGCCGGCCACGATCACGCCGGGGCCCAGTGGGGCGAGCACGGCGTCGAGCTGCTCGGGCGTGAAGGGGATCCCGAGGAGGCGACACAGGTCGTCCGGGTCGGTCAGTACGGCGTGCACCGGAGGAACACTAGCCCCGCACGGCGACAGGGACGGTCGCGGTGCGGGGCGGTGTGCCGCGAGGTGGTGCGGCGGATCAGACGTCCTTGAAGTCGTCCTGGGTCACCGACTCGGCGGGCGCGGTGGGCTCGCACTTGCTCTTGCCCTTGGTGAACTTCATCGTGGCGTTGCCCTTGCCCTCGGACTTGACCATGAACGGGTAGGGCTTGCCCTTCTCCTGGACGTAGAGGGTGACGGTGTCGCCCTCCTCGTCCTTCTTGCTGAGCGGGATGACCTTCGAGCCGTCGATCTTGACCGGCTCACCCTTGGTCAGCCCGTCGGTGGAGCCGTCGAAGAAGTCGGTCATGTTGCCCAACGAGTCCTCGTCGTCGACCGGGGTCTTCATGTACTTGCCGGCCAGCTTGCCCACGACCTGGTCGAGGACGGCGGGCGGGACGCTCTCCCCCATCGACTTCTTCCAGAACGCGGCGTCGGCCTTCATGTACTGGTCCTTGCCGACGATGATCATCTCGACCGGATTGCCGTCGATGACCATCTTGCCCTGCACGTCCGCACCGTTGCGGATGCACAGGTCCCACTCGATCCTGGTCTCCTCGTCCTGCCCGTTGCCGACCATCTTGTAGTCGGCAACCGACTTGAGCAGCTTCTGCGCCTCGTCGGCCAACACCTTGGCGTCGGTGCCGGCGTTCGACTTCTCGTCCGAGCCGCCACAGGCGGTCAGCCCGGCGAGGGCGAGGGCAACGACGGGAACGATCATGGCCATGCGTGAAGTGCGCACGAAACTCCTTTGATTCGGGGACTGGAGTTGCTTGCGACGAGTATGGCTATGGCAAAGAATGCATGATCAACCGCCCCGATATGGACGGTTTTGCAGGGGAAAAGCGAAGGTGCGACGCGCCGGAACCGGCCGGCGGGACCGGCTACTCGACCGTCATCCGTCCCTCCGGACGCGCGCTGCAACACCTGCGGAAGTCGCATCGGTCGCAGTGTGTGCCGGTGCTCGGGGTGAAGCGCTCGCCGATGATCCGGCCGGCCACATCCGCGAGCAGCCCACCCACCCACGTCCCGCCGTCCGGTTCGGGCAGCGGCGGCGCCTGGTCCAGCACCAGCGGCTGCTCGGGATCGGCCTTGTCCGCCGAGCGCAACTGGATCAGCTCGGCGCCGCCGGAGGCGGGCCGGCCGCCCTCGAACCCGGGCACCTCGTCGAGCGCGCCGGCCGCGACCGCGACCTGGTACACCGCGAGCTGCGGATGCTCCTCGATCTCGCTGCGGGTCGGCGGCCGACGACCGGTCTTGAAGTCCACCACGTACGCGAGCCCGTCCTCGCCGCGCTCCACCCGGTCCATCGACCCCCGGATCAGCACCCGGTACTCGCCCGCGGTCAGCTCGACCTCGAAGCCGTGCTCGGTCGCCGCGACCACCCGGTGCCGCTCGTGCGTGTGCCAGGACAGGAACCGCTCCAGCGCGGTCCTGGCCTCGTCCTTCTGCTGCTCGGACTGCCACGGCGCGTCGAACGCCAACGCGTCCCAGACCCGATCCAGCCGGTCCATCAGCACCGGCAACTCCGCCGAGGTGGCGCCCGTGCCCACCTCGTCGGCGAGCGCGTGCACCACGTTGCCGAAGCCCAGCGCCGCCGAACGCGGCGAGTCCGCGTGCACCTCGCTGCCCAGGAACCAACTCAGCGCGCAGTCGCGCACCTTGGCCACCGAACTGCCGGACAACCGCACCGCGCTGCCCGGATCCCGAATCGGCACGCCGGGGTCGGTCGGCTCCACCAGCCCCCACCACCGGTCCGGATGCGCGCTCGGCACCAGCGGGTGCCCCTCGTCGTCGCGCAGATCCGCGAGCGCGGCCAACCGGCGCGCGGCGGCCCGACGCAGCACGGCCGGGGCCAGCGGATCCACCGCCGCCGAACGCAACTCGGCCACCAGCGCGGAGGTGGACAGCGGACGCCTGGGCCGCTCCTTGACCTCCACCGGCGGCACGCCCAACTCCTCCAGGAACCGCGAGGGTTGATCGCCGTCGTCGTAGCTGGAGTCGACCGCGGTCACCACCAGCCGCTCCTTCGCCCGGGTGGCCGCGACGTAGAACAACCGCCGCTCCTCGGCCAACAGCGCACCCGGCGACAGCGGCTCGGCCAGGCCGTCCGAGCCGATCCGGTCCGCCTCCAGCAGCGAGCCGCGCCGGCGCAGGTCCGGCCACAGCCCCTCCTGCACCCCGTGCACCACCACCAGGCGCCACTGCAGACCCTTGGCCCGGTGTGCGGTCAGCAGCCGCACCGACTCGCCGCGCAGCGCGCTGTCGTCGAGCCGGTCGCCCGGGATCTGCTGGGCCTTGAGCTCGGCCAGGAAGTTCAGCGCGCCCCGGTGGCCGGCCCGCTCCTCGGCCTTGGCGGCCACCTCGAACAGCGCCACCACCGCGTCCAGGTCGCGGTCCGCGTTGCGCCCGGCCGTACCGCCACGCAGCACCGCCCGCTCCAGCCGCCCCGGCCACGGCGTGCCCTGCCACAACTCCCACAGCGCGTCCTCGGTGCTGCCACCGCCGGCCAGCACCGCGCGCGCCTTGCCGATCAGCAGGCCCAGGCGCAACGCCCCGCCCCCGACCCGCTGTTCTATCCCGACCAACTGCCCCGGCTCGGCCAGCGCGTCGCGAATCAGCTCGGCCGACGGCCGGGTGCTGGTCACCGAGGCACCCGACGCGGCCCGCTCCTCGGCCCGCAACGCCCGCCCCAGCAACCGCAGATCACCCGCGTCCAGGCCGCCCAGCGGGGACTGCAACAACGCGCGCGCCGTCTCCGCGTCCAGCACGCTCGGCTCCGCCGCCACATGCAGCGCGGTCAACAGCGGCGACACCGCCTGCTCGGCCGCGATCGGCAGTTCGTCGCCGGCGATCTCCAACGGCACCCCGGCGGCCGACAGCGCCCGCCGCAGACCCGGGATCGAGCGGGCGCCGGAGCGCACCAGCACCGCCATCTCGCCCCACGGCACCCCGTCCTCCAGATGCGCACGGCGCAGGATGTCGGCGGTGTTGTCCAACTCGGCGCCGGGCGTGGGATACGTGTACACCTCGACCCGGCTCGGATCCCGGTCCCCCGACACCGACGGGATCAACTCGCGGTGTGCGCGCACCCGATCGCCGGGCAACCGGCTCAGCGGCATGCGCTGGGTAACCACCCGGGACGCGGCCAGCAGCCCGGCCGGCGCCCGGCGCGAGGTGCGCAACACCACGATGTCGGCGGGCTCGCCGTCGGCCCTGGGGAAGCGGTGCGGGAAGTCGAGGATGCCGTTCACGTCGGCGCCGCGGAACGCGTAGATGGACTGGTCCGGGTCGCCCACCGCGATCAGGTCCCGGCCGTCCCCGGCCAGCGCCGCCAACAGGCGCACCTGCGCCGGGTCGGTGTCCTGGTACTCGTCGACGAACACCGCCTTGTAGCGCCCGCGCAACACCTGCGCGGTCTCCGGCCGCTCGGCGAGCAGCACCGCGCGGTGCACCAGTTCGGCGTAGTCGACCACGCCCTGGGCGTCGATCACGTCCAGGTACTCGGCGAGGAAGTCGGCCGCGGCCCGCCAGTCCCGACGCCCGGTGTCCTGGGCGAACCGGGCCAGCGCGTCCGGATCGAGCCCGAGTTCGCGGCTGCGGGCGATCACCGCGCGCACCTCGTCCGCGAACCCCCGGGTGCCCACCGCCGCGCGCAACTCCGCGGGCCAGCTCTGGCTGCCCTCCTCGACCCCGCCCGCGAGCAGTTCGCGGACGAACACGTCCTGCTCGGGACCGGTGAGCAGGCGCAGCGGATAGCTGAACAACTCGGCGGGCTGATGCTCGCGCACCAGCGCGTAGCAGAACGAGTGGAACGTGGTCGCGGTCGGCACCGCGGCGGTGCGCGCCCCGGCGGCACGCAGCCGCGCGGTCAGCCGGTCGCGCAGTTCGCCCGCCGCCTTGCGACCGAAGGTCAGGACCAGGATCTCCTCCGGTCGGACCCCGCGCGCCACCCGCGCGGCGACCGCCTCCACGAGCACGGTGGTCTTGCCCGTGCCGGGACCGGCCAACACGAGCAGCGGCCCGCCCCGATGCTCGACGACGGCGCGCTGGTAGTCGTCGGGGATCACGGGCGCGGGCGGGGCCACGGGGGTGCGCCGCAGGCGATACGCCGGGGTCGGGGTGGTCATCTGGCCGAGAATGCCTTCGCGTCGCCGTCGAATCCTGGTGGGTGCACGGGCCGGGCCGGCGACGAACGGGTCGCGGCCCCGGCGCGTGGATCGCTCCGGGTGGGTCGGCCGCGCCCCGGTCGGCAGGGCGCGGCCGGTGCCCATCAGATCACATCCGGCCCGATCGTCCCGGAAGCACACGGGGAGCACACCGCGGCGCGGCCACGCCGGGTCGGCCCGGTGAAGGTCAGGCGCCCGGTGGAACTTCCCGGTCGGCGGGCACCTCGTCGGGCTCCGGTATCCAGCGCGCCCGACCCATCTCCACCCGCTCGCCGCCGGAACGCAGCGGCGTGCCCTCGGCCCGATAGTGCCCGGGCGCGCGCACCGCGTGGCTCGGCGGCAACGAGCCGTCCGCGCGCACCACCCGCCACCACGGCACCCCGCCGCCGTACAACGCCATCACCCGGCCGACCTGTCGGGGGCCGCCTTCCTGGAGGGCCTCGGCAACGTCCCCGTAGGCCATCACCCGCCCGGGCGGGATGCGCTCGACCAGGTCGAGAACCCGCTCGGTGAAGGGGTTAGGGTCACTCATCCGCACATGGTGACAGAGTCCTCGGACACGGGGGGCACGCGTGCCGAACCCCTTTCGGCCGCGCTTCGGCGCGGCCGGGCGCAATCCCGGCCGCGGGTCGTGGCACCATCGACGCGGTGGTGACGGGTGATACGAGAGAGTGACGCAACGATCGCAACGGGTGCCCCCGGGAACGGGCGCGCCCTCGTAGTCGAGCCCTCACAACCGCTGCGGGTGCACCGATCGTCCGATTTGATCCGAGTCCTGCTCGGAGTGCTCACCCTCGGCGTGGTCTTCTTCCTGGCCAGCATCGCCCGACAGACCACCTCCGGCCTGGAGTCGGACATCGTCCGCGGCGCCCAGAACAGCACCCCACACCTGCTGCTCAACCTCTCCGGCGGGGTGTTCGCCGTCGCGGTGCTCGTGGTGCCGGTGGCCTACGGGATCGAACGCCTGGTCAGCCGGGACGGGTTGCGGGTCGCCGACGGGGTGATCGCGGCCGCGGTGACCTACCTGGCCTCGCTCGGCCTGGACTGGTGGATCACCGGCCCCGGCCCCGAGGCGCTGCGCGACGCGCTGACCCGCCCGCTGCCGCTGCCACAGACCGGCTGGACCGACCCGGTGCACGGCTACCTCGCGCCGATCGTCGCCTACGTCACCGCCGTCGGCCTGGTCCGCCGGCCGCGCTGGCAACTCGTGGTCTGGACGCTGCTCCTGCTGAACGCGGCCACCGTCCTGGTCGGCGGCTACACCACCCCCGTCGCGCTGCTCACCAGCGTGCTGTTCGGCCGCACCATCGCCTACGCCACGCTGTACGCGGTCGGCCTGCCCAACACCCGGCCGCCGGCCGAGTCGGTGGTCGCCGCGCTGCGCCGGTTCGGCCTGGTCGCCCAGTCCTGCGTACGCACCGACGACGGTCCCGAGGAGACCCGCCGCTACGCGGTCCGGCTGGCCGACGAGCGCATGCTGGACGTGACCGTGCTCGACCGCGACCAACAGGCGTCCGGCGCGATCTATCGCTTCTACCGTCGACTCGTGCTGCGCGGGGTCACCCAGCGCCGCACCGTGCTGTCCACGCGCCGCGCGCTGGAGCAGGAGTCGCTGATGGCGTACGCGTGCGCCGACGCGGGAGTGCGCGCACCGCGCCTGGTGGCCACCACCGAGGTCGGCCCGGACGCCGCGCTGCTGGCCTACGCACACGTGCCCGGACGCACCCTCGACACCCTCGACGACGACGAACTCACCGACGAGCTCCTGGCCCGGCTGTGGAAGCTGCTGGGCCTGCTCCAGGCGCATAGGCTCACCCATCGGCGGCTGGTCGCCGAGAGCATCCTGGTGGACGGCACCGGCCAGCCGTGGCTGGTGGACCTGCGGGCCGGCGAGATCGCCTCCGGCGACCTGGCGTTGCGGATCGACACCGCCCAACTGCTGACCACCATCGCCCTGCGGGTGGGCGAGGAACGCGCCGTGCACACCGCCGCGGAGGTGCTCGGCGCGGACACGGTCGCGGCCTGTCTGCCGCTGCTGCAAAAGGTCGCGCTCAGCCGCAGCACCCGCTCGGTGCTGCGCAAGGACAAGAACCTGCTCTCCCGGATCCGGGAGCAGATCCTGGAGCTGCGCCCGCAGGCCGAGGTCGAGCCGGTCCAGTTGGAGCGGGTGCGGGCCCGCACCCTGGTCACCGTGGTCGCCAGCGCGTTCGCGGGCTACTTCCTGCTGTCCCAGCTCAGCCACGTCGACCTGGGCGAGATCTTCAACAGCGCGAACTGGGGCTGGGCGGCGATCGGCCTGCTGGCCTCCTCGCTCAGCTACGTGTGTGCGGCGCTGATGTTGCTCGGCTTCGTCCCGGAACGGCTGTCGCTGTTTCGCACCACCATGGTGCAACTCGCCGGTTCGTTCGTGAAGTTGGTCGCGCCGCCGGCGGTCAGCGGGGTGGCGCTGAACACCCGCTACCTGCAGAAGGCGGGCATCCCGCCGACCCTGGCCGCCGCGAGCGTGGGCGTGTCGCAGTTGGGCGGCCTGGTCTTCCACGTCGGCCTGCTGGCGTTCTTCGGCTACATCGCCGGCACCGCCGAGACGCCGTCCTTCGCACCGTCCGGCGCGGTGATCGCGGGCCTGTTGATCCTGGCCCTGGTGACCCTGCTGGTGACGGCCGTACCGCCGCTGCGCCGCTGGATCGTCAAGCAGTTGCGGCAACTGTTCTCGGGCATCGTGCCGCGGCTGTTGGACGTGCTCCAGACCCCGACCAAGCTCGCGGCCGGGCTGGGCGGCACGGTGTTGCTCACGCTGTCCTTCATCCTGTGCCTGGACGCCAGCGTGCGGGCCTTCGGCGGCTCGGCCAACTTCGCCGCGATCGCGGTGGTCTTCCTGGCCGGCAACGCGATCGGTTCGGCCGCGCCCACCCCGGGCGGCATCGGCGCGGTCGAGGCGGCCCTGATCGCGGGCCTGACCAGCACCGCGCGCCTGCCGTTCGAGACCGCGACGGCGGCCGTCCTGCTCTACCGCTTCCTGACCTTCTGGCTTCCGGTCCTGCCCGGCTGGATAGCGTTCACCCACCTGCAGCGCAAACAGGCGATCTGAAGCCCCTCCGCGGCAAGAAACGCCGGGCGGGCCGAAAGTTCGGCCCGCCCGGCGTTCGAGAACCACACCTCGGTCGAAGGCCGGACCGCTCCCACGGCCGGCCCCGACCCGAGGACCTAGTAGACCGGCTTCTCCGGCTCGATCTGGTTGACCCACCCGATCACGCCGCCGCCGACGTGGACCGCGTCGGCGAAGCCCGCGCTCTTGAGCACGGCCAGCACCTCGGCCGAGCGCACCCCGGTCTTGCAGTTGAGCACGATGCGCTTGTCCTGCGGCAGTTCCTCCAGGGCCCGGCCCATCAGGAACTCGTTCTTGGGGATCAGCCGCGAGCCCGGGATCTTGACGATCTCGTACTCGCCCGGCTCGCGAACGTCGATCAGGTCGATGTTCTCGCCGGCGTCCAGCCACTCCTTGAGCTGACGCGGGGTGATGGTCGAACCGAGCGCGGCCTCCTGGGCCTCCTCGGAGACCACACCGCAGAACGCCTCGTAGTCGATCAGCTCGGTGACCGTCGGGTTCTTGCCGCAGACCGCGCACTCGGGGTCCTTGCGAACCTTGACCGTGCGGTACGTCATCTCCAGCGCGTCGTAGATCATCAGCCGGCCGACCAGCGGCTCGCCGATGCCCATCAGGAGCTTGATCGCCTCGTTGACCTGGATCGACCCGATCGACGCGCACAACACGCCGAGCACGCCGCCCTCGGCGCACGAGGGGACCATCCCGGGCGGCGGGGGCTCCGGGTAGAGGCAGCGGTAGCACGGGCCGTGCTCGGACCAGAACACGCTGGCCTGGCCGTCGAAACGGTAGATCGAACCCCACACGTACGGCTTGTTCAACAACACGCAGGCGTCGTTGACCAGGTAGCGGGTGGCGAAGTTGTCCGTGCCGTCGACGATCAGGTCGTACTGCCCGAAGATCTCCAACACGTTGTCGGCTTCGAGCCGCTCCTCGTGCAGGACGACCTCGGTGTACGGGTTGATCTCCTTGACCGAATCGCGCGCGGACTCCGCCTTGGATCGCCCGATGTCGCTCTGTCCGTGGATGATCTGGCGCTGCAGGTTGGACTCGTCCACGGTGTCGAACTCGACGATGCCGAGCGTGCCGACACCGGCCGCGGCGAGGTACATCAACGCCGGGGACCCCAGGCCACCGGCGCCCACACAGAGCACCTTGGCGTTCTTCAGCCGCTTCTGCCCGTCCATCCCGACGTCGGGGATGATCAGGTGGCGGGAATAACGACGGACCTCGTCGACGGTCAGCTCGGCGGCCGGCTCGACCAGGGGTGGTAGCTGCGACACGGAAACTCCGATGGTCGGACTGTCTATCTCGGCTCTTTTCCTACCGCAACAGTGCCACGCTCGTCCCGATTCCCGGGCACCGGGTCCGGTCCGTGAGATTCGCCCGCGCGAGGGCCGCCGGGCGCCCTCGGGCGGCCCGGCGGATCCGGCTGCGGCCGGTTATCCGGTGAGCTTGCCCGACGGGTACGGCCACGGGTTGGCCTCGCAGGTCTCGCCCGCCTTCGCGCCCTTGGTCGCCACCCGGGTCTTGGTCTGTTGCATCATCACCGGGGCCAGATCGGCGCCGATGCCGCCCGCGCCGCACGCGTTCTCGTGGTTGTGCCCGAGTCGGTGACCGACCTCGTGGTTGATCAGCATCTGCCGGTAGCCGACGATGTCGTCGCCGTAGGCGGTCGAACCCTGGGCCCAGCGCCAGGCGTTGATCATCACGTAGCGGGTGCCGTAGGCGTCGCACGAGACGTTGTCCGCGCTGGTGTCGCCCACGATCGGGGTGCACGCCTTGTGCACCGACTGCGGACTGGCCAGTCGCACCACGAAGTCGGCCTTCGGCGAGTTGTCGGTGCGCTCGAAGGTGAGCCCGCCGGCGGCCCAACTGCGTTTGTCGTTCAGGGTCTTCTGCACCGTGTTGGCGAACAGCGCGCCGTCCAACTGGAGACCCTGCTCGACCTCGACCGCGTACGTGTACTTGCGGCCGGCGCCGGGGGCGGCCTCCTTGCCGGGCACCGCCTCGAAGTTGCCGCTCAGGCCGAGCTTGGGGTCGAGCGGGAAGCGCAGCGTCAACTGGTCGGTGGTGACCGGCGACGCGGGCGTCGGCAGCGGCAGCGAGGAGGCGCCGCCCTGGGCGACCGGGTCCCGGTCCGAGCCGCGCGACGCGGCCTGGTCGGTGGGCCGCCCGCCCGCGTCCGGCGCGGCCATGTCGTCGCCGGACGCCTGGCTGGAGGTGCCCTCGTCGGGCATCTGGAGCACCACCGCGCCGGCGAGCACCGCACCGGTGACCACCGCGCCGCTCGCCGCGACCAGGGTGCGCCGACCCTTGCGCGGCGCGGGCCGGTTCGCCTTGCGGGTCTGCGCGCGTCCCTTGGGCGCAATGCTTCCGGTGTCCGGCTCGAAGCCGTGCTCCGCCTCGTCCGCCGAGTGCCGGGGACCGGGCAGGTCGTCGCTCGGCTCGGTCGCGAACGAGAGCTGTTCCAGGTCGAGTTCGGGAGCCGACGCGGCCCACGGCTCGGACTCCATCGGGTACTGCCCGGCCCCGGGACCGATCGCCGGCTCCGGCTCGGTGGGCGGTTCGTACAGCGCGTCCGCCAACGGATCCTCGACCGGCGCCACCGCCGGATAGCCGCCCGAGGCGTCGTAGCCGTAGCCGACGAAGCTCTGCGGCTCGAACGTGGTGGTGTCGTAACTCGGCACGGCGGGCGCCTCGACGATCGCGTGCATCCCGCTGGGATAGCCGTCCGCCGCGTACAGGTCGTTCGCGGGACTCGTCGCCGGGTAGCCACCGGAGCCGTAGGCGTCCACGCCGAACGAGCCGGTGACGAACGAGCCGGAATGCAGCGCGGTGTCCGCACCGAAGGTGTCGACCCCGAACGTGTCCGGGGCGTAGCCGACCGAGCCGGTCTGCGCGCCGTACGGCTCCAGCGGGTCGTCCCAGTGCGCGGGCTCGCCGGGCATCGTCCCCGGCACCGCCCAGGTGCCGGAGCCGGCCTCTGGCGCCGGGTGCTCCCAGCCGTGCTGCTGCCCGCCGTCGTACCCGTGGCTCCCGGTGTGTTGCTGCACGGCGGGGTAGCCGCCGTAGCCGGGGTCCGCGGGGTAGCCGTGGTAGCCGGTGTCCTGCTCGGGACCGCCGCCGCCGTACGAGGTGTCGGTCCAACCGCCGCCGTAGCCGTCCTGGTGGACCTGTCCGTAGGCGACCTGTTGCGGCACCGCCGCGTATCCGCCGGAGAGGGCGTCGTCCGGCAGGCCCTCACCGCCGTACTGCACGCTCGTCTGCGTTCCCGAGTGACGTCCCATGAGTCTGCGTTCACCCCACCACGTTCGACGGCGAGAGGGCCCCGTCGAGAAGTTCGCGGAAACCCCGGGCCACCACGCGGGGGTGTTCGAGCATGGCCACGTGCCCGGAGTCGGGCACCACCAGCAGTCGTGCGTCCGGGAAGGTCTCGGTCGCGCGCTTGGCCATGCGCGGGTCGACCAGTCGGTCCCGGCGTCCGTAGACGAGCAGCGTCGACGCCCGCACCTCGGCCGCCTGCCGCCACAGCGCCCGCTCGCCACGCTCCAGGTAGGCCCCGATGACCGACCTGGTCGAGTGCGAGAACGCGTCCATCATGTACGGGAGTTCGAGCCGACGCCGGTACTCGGCCGCAGCGTCCGCGAAGGCTTTCTCGCCGACCACCGCCGGGTTTCCGTACATCATCGCGATCGACATCCGGGTGCGATCCTCGGGCGTCATCCTGCGGCTGAGTCGCAACAGCGCACGACCCACACCGGGCACCCCGAGCGCCGCCGTCGGCAACACCGAGGGGCGCACCCGCAGATCCGGCAACGCGGGCGAGATCAGCGTCAGGGTGCGCACCAGGTCCGGCCGGCGGGCGGCGAGCCGGGTGGCCACCGCACCACCCATCGAATTGCCGAACAGATGCACCGGGCCCTTGCGCAGCGACAGGATCGCGCCCTCGACCGCACGACAGTGCGCGGAGATCGAGTAGTCCCCGTTTCGCGGCGGCGGCGAGTGGCCGAAGCCGGGCAGGTCGATCATCTCCACGGAAAGATCCGACCGCAGTTCCGCGGCCAGTTCCGTCCAGTTCAGCGAGGAGCCGCCGAGGCCGTGGATCATCATCGCGGGCGGCAGGTCGGAGTCGTGGCGCGCGTCGCGGCGCACCACCACCGCACTGTCGGTGGCGACTTCGACCGTACGCGCAGGCCAAGGCGTCGCGTCGGCGTCGCTTGCGGGGCTGAGGGTCGTCACGGTGGGCAATATTACGAGATGATCACTGAGACGGAAGGGCGGATGCCCCGACCGACTTCGTCGCGCCGGGCGGTCTCGACTCTTATGCCCTGGTTCATGACGTCACTGTAAACGCTTCGCGCATCACGTTTCGACATCGATCCCGATGGTGCGACAACGAATTCGGGGCGGATCATGGACATGGAGAACGCCGCATGGCGGCGGACGACCCGGGCAGGGAGGCCGTATGAACCGAATCGACGACACCCCCGAGTTCGAAGACGTCACCGACGGTGACGCCACCGTTTTCGACGACACAGCCCGAGACCCCGAGATTCCGGTGCCCGACGCGGTGGAGCAACACACCGCGGTGGAAGCGGACGACGGTGAGGGCGACCCGGTGTGGGAGCCGGTCCCGGACGGGGTGAACCCCGCGGACGCGACCGAGCAGCGCCGCCGGGTCGGGCACGCCCAGGACGACGACTACCGCTGAGCGCCGCCGCACGAGCCGCCCCGCGGGGCTCGCGACGCCCTCGCGCGCACCACCCGCGCCCCCTTGCGGGGGTTACCGGAAGCGCGGGATCCTGTTTCGTTGCGCCACGAAACTTACGTCCTGGGTTACCCGAAAGTAGGATGGCGTGGTGGAGAAACTCGCCGGATCACCGAATCATCCGGTGTCCGCGACACGTTGAGCGACACCTTGAGGAGCCCCGTGACAGCCATCCAGGATGCGGATCCCCGCCCTCGCGGTACCCGGCTGCCCCGGCTCGCGCGCAGGACGCAACTCCTCGGCGCCGCCCAGGAAGTCTTCGTCAAGCAGGGCTACCACGCCGCCGCGATGGACGACATCGCCGAATGCGCCGGCGTCAGCAAGCCGGTGCTGTACCAACACTTCCCCGGCAAGCTGGAGCTGTATCTGGCGTTGCTCGACCAGCACTGCGAGGCCCTGTTCGCGGCCGTGCAGCGGGCACTGGAGTCGACGCACGACAACAAGTTCCGGGTGGCCGCCACGGTCGACGCCTACTTCGCGTTCGTGGACGACGACGGCGGCGCGTTCCGACTGGTCTTCGAGTCCGACCTGACCAACGAGAGCGCGGTGCGCGAGCGGGTGGAGCGGGTCAGCGAGATGTGCGCCGAGGCGGTGAGCAAGATCATCGCCGAGGACACCGGGCTGGCCCAGGAGGAGTCGATGCTCCTGGCGATCGGCCTGACCGGCATGGCACAGGTCACCGCGCGCTACTGGATCGCGCGCGGCGCGACCATCCCGCGCGACGCCGCCTCGCTGCTGGTCTCGTCGCTGTCCTGGCGGGGCATCTCCCGGTTCCCGCGCAAGGACGACCCGGCGCACTGACCCTCGGACCTGCGCGGGAGGGCGGGCCGGCGATCTTGTTCCCGCCCGGCGTTCGCGTTGGGCGTACCCGTCATGGCGTTCGGTGACCCCGGCTCTCGACTAGCCTGCTGGGGTAGGTACGGCCCGCGGGTGTCGCGGCGCCGATCTCCAGAATTTCAAGGCCGGAGGGACAGCCGTGGAGATCAAGATCGGCGTACAGCACGCCGGGCGGGAGCTGGTGCTGGAGAGCACGGACAACCCGGAGGACGTCGAGCGGGCCATCGCCGACGCGCTCTCGGGCACGTCCAAGCTGCTGTCCCTGACGGACGAGAAGGGCCGCCGGGTGATCGTGCCCGCCGACCGACTCGCCTACGTCGAGATCGGCGAGTCGTCGGCACGCAAGGTCGGCTTCGGCGCCAACGCCTGAGCGGTCGACGGCCGAACATCGGTGCCGGCATCGGCACCGACACACCCGAGGGTGGGTGGATCCGCACGCGGATCCACCCACCCTCGGGTTTTCCGTCCTTCGGATCAGGAGGCGAGTCCGAGCGCGGCCATCCGCTGCTGGTGCGCCTCGGTGATCCGGTTGAACATGCGCCCGATCTCGGCCAGGTCGAAGCCGGGTCCGGCGCCGCCGCCGATCAGCATCGTGGACAACACGTCCCGCTCGGCGGCCACCCGCTGGGCCTGACTGAGCGCCTCGCCCATCAACCGCCGGCCCCACAAGGCGAGCCGGCCGGACACCTTGGGATCGCGCTCGATCGCCGAGCGCACCGCGTCGACCACGAAGGCCGCGTGCCCGGTGTCGCGCTGCACCTCGACGATCAGATCCCGGCTGACCTCGTCCAGATGCGCCGCCACCTCGCGGTAGAAGTCGGCCGCGATCCCATCGCCCACATACGCCTTGACCAGGCCCTCCAGCCAGTCGGCGGGCGCGGTGTGCACATGGAACTCGTCCAACGGCGCGATGAACGGATCCATCGCCTCGGCCGGATCCGCACCCAGCGCCGCGATCCGGTCACGCAGCAGCGTGTAGTGATGGAACTCGGCCACCGCCATCGCGGCGAGCGCGGCCTTGTCGTCCACGGTCGGCGCCATCTTGGCATCCTCGGCGAGCCGCTCGAAGGCGGTGATCTCGCCGTAGGCGAGTACGCCGAGCAGTTCGATCACGGCGGCCCGCATCTCCCCGGTCGGCTGCGCGTGCTCGCTCATGTCCACCCCTTCGTCCGTTCCGCCGCCGCACCGTCGACAAGTACCACAGTGTTCACAAGTACGCAGCGTAGTGAGCGCACCGCGCCCACGGGAGCACCACGTCCGGGCGGAGTCGCCCATCTCCGGACAAGCAGTAATGAGCATCACCCCACCGGCCGCACGCCGCCGGGTACAGTGGTAGTGAACGCGGATGCCCGGTCGGAGGACGACTGGCTCCGACCGACCCGCTCGGGTGGCCGCCCGAAGGCGAGAGGTCCCGTGCCGCGCCCCGCAATTTCGTGGGCGCCATGGTCTCGACCCGCTTTCGGTACAGACGGCCCCCAACCACACAGAAGAGGCTGGACCCCTGACAACTTTTCGCGAACTCGGAGTACTTTCGGAGACAGCCGAGGCACTTGAGGCACTCGGCATCATCGAGGCCTTTCCCGTCCAGGAGATGACCCTTCCGGTCGCCCTGTCCGGCAACGACGTGATCGGCCAGGCCAAGACCGGAACCGGCAAGACCCTGGGCTTCGGCATCCCGCTGCTGCAGCGGATCACCGTCGCGGCCGACATCGAGGCGGGCCGCGCGCCCGCCGGTGCGGTCGCCGGTCGGATGCCGCAGGCCCTGGTCGTGGTGCCCACCCGTGAGCTGTGCGTGCAGGTCACCAACGACCTCCAGGCCGCGGGCAAGCTGCGCAACGTGCGCGTGTTGGCCGTCTACGGCGGCCGGGCCTACGAACCGCAGATCGACACCCTCAAGAAGGGCGTCGACGTCGTGGTCGGCACCCCGGGCCGGCTCCTCGACCTGGTCGGCCAGGGTCACGTGAACCTGTCCGAAGTCAAGATGCTCGTCCTGGACGAGGCCGACGAGATGCTCGACCTGGGCTTCCTGCCCGACGTCGAGAAGATCGTCGAGCGTCTTCCGGCGCGCCGCCAGACGATGTTGTTCTCGGCCACCATGCCGGGACAGATCATCACTCTGGCGCGCCGTTACATGAGCCGCCCCACGCACATCCGCGCCTCCGAGCCGGACGACCTGGGCGCCACCGTCAAGTCGGTCCAGCAGCGCGTCTACCGCGCGCACGGCCTGGACAAGCCCGAGCTGATGGCCCGGGTGCTGCAGGCCAACGGGCGCGGCCTGGTGATGGTGTTCTGCCGGACCAAGCGCACCGCGGCCGACCTGGCCCAGGGGCTGGCCGAGCGCGGCTTCGCCTCCGCCGCCGTGCACGGCGACCTCGGCCAGGGCGCGCGCGAGCAGGCGCTGCGGGCGTTCCGCAACGGCAAGGTGGACGTGCTCGTGGCCACCGACGTCGCGGCTCGCGGCATCGACGTCGAGGGAGTCACCCACGTGGTGAACTACCAGTGCCCCGACGACGAGAAGACCTACCTGCACCGGATCGGCCGGACCGGCCGCGCGGGTGCCTCGGGCACCGCGGTGACGCTGGTGGACTGGGAGGACATCCCGCGCTGGAGCCTGATCAACAAGGCGCTGGACCTGGGCTTCGCCGACCCGGTCGAGACCTACTCGACCTCGCCGCACCTGTTCACCGACCTGGACATCCCCACCACCGTGGGCAGCGTGCTGCCGCGCGCCGACCGCACCCGTGCGGGTCTGGGCGCGGAGGACGTCGAGGATCTGGGCGAGACCGGCAAGAACAGCCGGGGCAACTCGGGCCGCAAGGGCAACGGTGGCCGCAGCCGCAGCGGCCCCGCAACGTCCGGGCCGGCCGCCTCCGGGCCGGACTCGGCCGACGCCGAGGCGAGCGACCCCAGCCGCCGTCGGGCCCCCGGCTCGCGGCGTCGTCGTCGCGTGAACGCCGAGACCGGCGATGCGGTCGTGGCCGCCGCGACCGGCGCGATCACCGCGACCTTCGTCGAGCCCTCGACCGTGCCCGCCCAGGCGGCGCCCGTCGACGGTCCGGCCGGCACCGGGGACGCGGACGCGGACGGCGAGCGCGCGCCGCGCCGTCGCCGCCGGCGCACCCGGCGCCGTCCCGAGGGCGCCGAGGCCGGCGCCGTCGCGACCGACGAGGGCTGACGAACGCACCATCGGGTCGACGGCCCCCGGTGCGGAGTGTGGACGATCACGTCCGCGCTTCGCGGCGGGGGCCGTCGGCGTACCTGCGGGTAAGTAGGCTCGAAGGTGTGAGTACGCCACGCTTTCTGACCTTGCCCGGGACCGTCCGCTCCCGTCGCCTGGCGACCGGGCGCGGACGATTCGCCGTCCTGGAGTCCACCCCGCCGAGCGCCGCGCCGCGGCTGGGCACCGCCGTGTTGGTGCCCGGCTTCACCGGCAGCAAGGAGGACTTCCTCGCGCTCGGCGACCCGCTGGCGCGGCGCGGTTTCCACACCGTGGCCGTGGACCAGCGCGGCCAGTACGAGACCGAGGGTCCGGCGGATCCGGCGGCCTACACCCGGGACGCGCTCGTGGCGGACGTGCTCGCGATCGCCGACGCGGTGGCCCCGGGCGAGCCGATCCATCTGATGGGCCACTCCTTCGGCGGCCTGGTGTGCCGCTCGGTGGCGCTGCACGCGCCGGAGCGGCTGGCCTCACTGACCCTGATGAGCACCGGCCCGGCGGCGATCTGCCCGGACGAGGTCGCCCGGCTGCTGATGCTGGAGGAGGTGCTCCCGGCGCTCACCCGCCAGGAGGTGTGGGAGGCGATGCGGGCCGTGGAACTGGAGGCCGGCCTGCTGCCGCCCGCCGACCCGGCGATCGCCGCGTTCGTGCACGCCCGGTGGCTGGGCACCACGCCCGAGGGCCTGCTCGAAATGGCCGAACAACTGCGTACCGAACCCGACCTGGTGGACGAACTCGCCGCGCTCGTGGCCGCCGGCCTGCCCACGCTCGTGGTCTCCGGCGTCGAGGACTACGCGTGGCCGCTGCCCTGGCAGATTGCGATGGCCGACCGGCTGGGTGTACCGCACGTGGTGATCCCGGACACCCACCACTCCCCGAACGTGGAGTCGCCGGCCGCCACGGCCGCCGCGCTGGCCGACTTCTGGGCGAGCGTGGCGGCCTACGTGCCTCGGGCCTGAGCCGGGACGGGGCCGGACCGGGCGCCGTCGGCTCACGGTACGAACGGATCGGGCGTAGCGTGACATAGGAGATATTTCACTCACCACGGGCGTCGCCCGTGCCGGTTCGTGCCACCTGCGGCGACTCCCGTCGAGCCGACCGATCGGGAGTTGCCATGACGCTCATCGACGTCGATTCCGCGCGACAGGAAGCCTTCGCGGGACGCATGATCAACATCATCGACGACGGCTGCCTGGCCTTTCTGACCAGCATCGGCCACCAGAGCGGACTGTTCGACACGATGGCCGGGATGCCGGCTTCGACGAGTGCCGAGATCGCCCGCGCCGCGGGGTTGACCGAGCGCTATGTGCGCGAGTGGCTGGGCGGCATGGTCACCGGCGGCTTCGTCGAATACTCCCCGGACCACGACACCTACCTGCTGCCGCGCGAACACGCGGCCTCGCTGACCCGCGCGGCCGGACCGGAGAACCTGGCCGGCATCACCCAATACCTGGCGCTGATGGGCGAGGTCGAACAGCAGGTCGTGCAGGCGTTCCGGCAGGGCGGCGGCGTGCCGTATTCGGCCTACCCGCGATTCCAGGCGCTCCAGGCCGAGGAGTCCGGCCGGGTCTGGGACGCGGCACTGGTGGACGGCGTACTGCCACTGGCACCCGGGCTGACCGAGCGGCTGACGGCGGGGATCGACGTGCTGGACGTCGGGACGGGCCAGGGGCACGCGATGAACGTGCTGGCTCGGGCGTTCCCGCGCAGCCGGATCCGCGGCGTGGACATCTCCGTCCAGGGGATCGCCGCAGCGCGCCGCGAGGCCGAGGAACTGGGCCTGGACAACGTGGAGTTCGCCGTGGTCGACGCGGCCGAGCCGCTCGGCTCGTACGACCTGATCACCGCGTTCGACGTGATCCACGACCTCGCCCGCCCCGGTCGCACGTTGGCCGCCGTCTCCGCCGCGCTGCGTCCGGACGGGGTGTTCCTGATGGGCGAGATCGCCGCGTCCAGCAAGCTGGAGGAAAACCTCGCCCACCCGCTGGGGCCGGCGCTGTACACGTTCTCGATCTTCTACTGCATGACCGTCTCGCTCGGCGAGGGCGGCGAGGGCCTGGGCACCGTCTGGGGCGAACAGGCCGCCCGAGCCGCGCTCGCCGACGTCGGCTTCACCCACGTCCGAAGCCACTCGCTGGAGGGCGACTTCCTCAACGTGTACTTCGTGGCCCGGAAGGACTGAGGAGACACCCACGCCGAACGGCGGGGCAAGGCGGGACCGGTCCTGCCGGGCATCCCCCCGGGCCGCCCGTCGACGTCGATCCACCCATGATCTACGTCACGGGCAGGCCCCTACTGCACCCACCCGCGACCTCCCTATCCTCGAAGTCCTGCGCCGGCTCGGGCATCGTTCGATCCAAGTGACCGCCGACATCCACGAGCGCATCACCCCCTCGGCGCCTGACCGCTTGCGGCAGGTACCCGATGGGGTGTCGCGCCCACCGGGGCACGAGCCGGACCCGCCGGGTCGGTGCTGGACCACAGCCCGAAGAATCAACGTTTTCGCAGGTGAGAGGGGACCGAGATGCAGTTCGGCCGCTACTACGAGGAGTTCGAGGTCGGTGCGATCTACAAGCACTGGCCGGGGAAGACCGTGACCGAGTACGACGACCATCTGTTCTGTCTGCTCACGATGAACCACCACCCGCTGCACATGGATGCCAACTACGCCGAGAACACCACCGATTTCGGCAAGAACGTGGTGGTGGGCAACTACATCTACTCGCTGCTGCTCGGCATGTCGGTGCCGGACGTCTCCGGGAAGGCGATCGCCAACCTGGAGATCGAGTCGTTGCGACACGTGGCGCCCACGTTCCACGGGGACACCATCTACGGACAGACCCTGGTGCTGGACAAGTGGGAGTCGAAGTCCAAGGACGACCGCGGCGTCGTGTACGTGGAGACCAAGGGCTACAAGCAGGACGGCACGCTCGTGTGCGTGTTCAAGCGCAAGGTCATGGTGCCCAAGGAGAGCTACGGGGCCGAGCGTGGCGGCGAGCAGCCCGGACGCCCCGAGCTGATCGAGGGCTGATCGTTCGCGGCTGAGCGGGCGCCGATCGGGGGTCGACCACCCCCGCACCGAGCGCGGGCGGGTCGCCCAGGGACGGCGCGGCCCGCCCGTTTGCGCGCACGGGACGACGACGTCCTACGGCAGTTCCGCCGCCGTCGGGTACGACGACTGCGCCCCCACCCGGCGCACCGCCGCCGCGCCCACCCGCACCGCGTACCGGGTCGCGGTGACCGGGTCGTCCCCGGCCGCCAGTCGCCACGCCAACGCGCCGGTGAAGGCGTCGCCCGCGCCCGTCGTGTCGACCGCGTCCACCGTCGGCGCGGCGACATGTACCGGTTCCGCCTCGCCGACCGCGACCAACGCACCGCCACCGCCGAGCGTGAGCACGATCGAGCGCGGACCCGCGCCCCCCGCACGCCGGCTCCGCAGCGCCTCGTGCGCGTCCTTGCCGCCCGTCATCGCACTCGCCTCGTGCTGGTTGAGCACCAGCGGATCGCACGCCCGCACCACCGACGAGGACATCCACACCATCGTCGACACGACCGGCGAGAGGTTCAGCACCACCCGGGTGTCCGCCGCGGCGCAGCGTCGGATCACCTCCCACACCGTGTCGAGCGGGATCTCCAACTGGAGCGAGACCACCTCGGCGGCCTCGATCGCCGAGGCCAGGTCGCCCACCTCCGCCGGCCCGAAGCGCCCGTTCGCCCCGGGCGCCACCGTGATGGTGTTCTCGCCCGCGTCGTCCACGGTGATCAGCGCCACGCCCGAGGCGCCGGGCACGGTCCGCATCGCGTCGGTGCGTACGCCCTCCCGGCGCAGCGTCGCGAGCAACATCCGGCCGTGCTCGTCCTCGCCGACCCGCCCGGCGAGCGCGACGTCGGCGCCCAGTCGGGCCGCCGCGACCGCCTGATTGGCGCCCTTGCCGCCCGGATGCACGACCAGGTCGTCGCCGAGCACCGTCTCGCCCGGCCGCGCGTGCGCCCGCACCCGGACCACCAGGTCGGCGTTGATCGACCCGACCACCAACAGCCGCGCGTGGTCCGCGCTCACGCCACACCCGGTACGTTCCACTCGCGCAGCGCGTCGAGCAGTCCCTCCACCAGATCGAGCCGACCCAGCTCACCGGTCGCCACCCACCGCACCGCGTCCGCGTCGTCGCCCGCGCGCAGCGCCCCGCCGTGTGGCGTGCAGGCGTAGTCCCTGATCTCGTACGTCCCACCGTCGGGCGCACGGCGCAGCACCGACCCGACGAGCGGTCCCACGGTCACCTGCAGTCCGGTTTCCTCGGCCATCTCGCGGGCGAGGGCGACCGCGTCGGTCTCGCCCTCGTCGACCCGCCCGCCGGGCAGCGACCACTGTCCCTTGCCCGGCATTTTCGCGCGTTGCACCAGGAGCAACCGACCCTCGGAATCGAGGACGATCGCACCGACACAGGGAATGAGCCGCATGCCTGTGGAGCCTAGTGCCCGGCGCCGACGTGCAACGGGAGATCGGTCGCCGACCGCGCGGCGCCGGCAGCGCGAGGGCGCACGACCCCGGCGCGGCGCGCGCCTCCCGTACGCCGGTCGGCGGTGTGAACGCACCGAAGGAGTGATCGTCCTTGACGCGGGGCCCCGGGCAGTGGACCGTCTTGTCCTATGAAGGGCGAGCCGAGCTGCCCCCGCTGCGGCGGCCGGGTCCGCGCTCCGGGTCTGTTCTCACAGACGTGGGAGTGCGAGATCCATGGCGCCGTTCCCCCGCTGCAACCGGTCGTGCCGCCCAGCGTCGAGGCGCTGGACGCGGTGGTGCGCCGCGCCCGGGTTCCGGTCTGGTTGCCCTGGCCGTTGCCGGTCGGATGGTTGTACACCGGCGTCGCGCACGCGGGCGACGATCGGGACGGTTCGCGGGCCGTCGCGGTGGCGTGCACGGGTCCCGCGCCGCTGGGCGGACGCGGCGAACTGCTGCTGATCGCCGAGGAGGTGGGCGTCGGACTGGGCGCCCGCTACGCCGGGTTGACCGGGCACGACCCGGGCGGCGACTTCGTCAAGTCCGCGCCGACGAAGGTGATGGCGGCCGGCCGGCCGACCCCGCTGTGGTGTGTGATCGACGCGCCGCCCGACCGCGCGGTGTTCGCGGGCGAGGCGATGGGCCTGTGGTTGTGGGCGATCCTGTGGCCGGGCAAGGCGGGCCATCTCGTCTACGACGACGTGGTGCTCACCGATCTGCGCGACGCCGGGGCCGAGTTGCAGTTGTTGCCGTGCGGCGCGCTGTCCCCGCAACTGCTGGAGTTCTGAACCGCCGGACACCGGCTCCGCGCCGCCCGACGCCGGCCCCACAAAGGCGCTCGACCGAGGTCGTTAGGGTCGGGGGGGTCCATCGGCCCTCTCCGCAGACGAGGTCAGCGTGCGCATCGACCTGCATACCCACAGCACCGCATCCGACGGCACCGACACGCCCGCCGAACTGGTCGTCAAGGCGCGCGCGGCGGGCCTGGACGTGGTCGCGCTCACCGACCACGACACCACCGCCGGCTGGACGGCCGCGGCCGAGGCGCTGCCGCACGGGCTGACCCTGGTCCGGGGCGCGGAGATCTCGTGTGTGGCCGAGGGCGGGATCAGCCTGCACATGCTGGGCTACCTGTTCGACCCGACCGAACCGGAGTTCGCCCGGGCCCGCGAACTGGTGCGCACCGACCGGGTCCGCCGGGCCGAGGCGATGGTCGAGCGTTGCCGCGAACTCGGCGCGCCGATCACCTGGGCCCGGGTCCGCGAGATCGCGGGCGGCGGCGCGGTGGGCCGGCCGCATGTGGCCACCGCGCTGGTCGAGGCGGGCGTGGTCGCGGACGTGTCCGGCGCGTTCACCGCGCAGTGGCTCAAGGACGGCGGGCGGGCGTTCGTCGAGAAGTACGAGATCCACGCGGTCGATGCCGTCCGGCTGATCGGCGGCGCGGGCGGGGCAGCGGTGTTCGCCCACCCGGGCGCGGTCAAGCGTGGCCGGACCGTTTCGGACGCCACGATCGCCGAGTTGGCCGAGGCCGGCCTGGCCGGGATCGAGGTGGACCACATGGACCACGACGACGCGATGCGGGCGCACCTGCGCGGACTCGCGGGCGACCTGCGGCTGATCACCACCGGTTCGAGTGACTACCATGGCACCCGCAAAACGATCAATCTCGGCGAAAACACTACAGATCCGGAGTCGTACGGGGCGATCGCGGAACTGGCAACAGGAGCAAGACCCATCACCCCATGAACTGGTTCGACGTCACCATCTTCGGCTCGTCCTTCGTCACCCTCTTCGTGATCATGGACCCGCCCGGCATCATCCCGCTGTACCTGAGTTTCACCGGTGGCCGACCCCAGGCCGTGCGCAAGCGCATGGCCTGGCAGGCGGCCACCGTCGCGTTCTGCGTGATCTCCGTCTTCGGCCTGTTCGGCCAGAGGATCCTCGACTATCTGCACGTCTCGATCCCGGCGCTGAAGGTGTCCGGCGGTCTGCTGCTGCTCCTGGTGGCACTGTCCCTGCTGACCGGCAAGGCCGAGGAGCCGACCGAGAACAAGGACGTCAACGTCGCGCTCGTCCCGCTCGGCACACCCCTCCTGGCCGGCCCCGGCGCGATCGTGGCCGCGATCGTCAGCGTGCAGAAGGCGGACACCGGCGGCCAGTACATCGGCGTGTGGACCGCGATCGTGGCGATCCACGTGGTGTTGTGGCTGACCATGCGTTTCTCGCTCGGCATCATCCGGATCATCAAGGAAAGCGGCGTCGTCCTGGTGACCCGACTCTCCGGCCTCCTGCTGTCCGCGATCGCCGTACAACTGTGCGCGGACGGGGTCCGGGGATTCATCGAAGCGAAGCCGTAAGGTGCGAGCGGATCATCAAGCGGTTGGGGAGAGGCGGAGGACATGAGCAAGTCGGTACGCGGCGTCGTCGCACGCAGCAAGGGCGCACCGGTCACGATCGAGACCATCGTGGTGCCGGACCCGGGCCCGGGCGAGGCACGCGTGCGGGTCCAGGCGTGCGGTGTCTGCCACACGGACCTGCACTACCGCGAGGGCGGCATCGGTGACGAATACCCGTACCTGCTCGGCCACGAGGCCGCCGGTGTCGTGGAGTCGGTCGGCGACGGCGTCACCGAGGTGGCCGTCGGCGACTTCGTGATCCTGAACTGGCGTGCGGTGTGCGGAGATTGTCGCGCGTGTCGGCGCGGCCGGCCGCAGTACTGCTTCGCGACGCACAACGCGAAGCAGAAGATGACCCTGGAGGACGGCACCGAACTGAGCCCCGCGCTCGGCATCGGCGCGTTCGCCGAACTGACCCTGGTCGCCGCCGGACAGTGCACCAAGGTCGACCCCGAGGCGGACCCGGCCGCGGCCGGCCTGCTCGGCTGCGGCGTGATGGCCGGCCTCGGCGCGGCGGTCAACACCGGCAACGTCGGGCGCGGCGACACGGTCGCGGTGATCGGCTGCGGCGGCGTCGGCGACGCGGCCATCGCCGGTGCCCGGCTCGCCGGCGCGGCGAAGATCATCGCGGTGGACCTGGACGACCGGAAGCTGGAGTGGGCGCGCCGGGCCGGCGCCACCCACACGGTGAACTCGAAGGCGGGCGACCCGGTCGAGGCGATCCGCGAACTGACCGGTGGCTTCGGCGCCGACGTGGTGATCGACGCGGTCGGCCGACCGGAGACCTACAAGCAGGCGTTCTACGCCCGCGACCTGGCCGGCACCGTGGTCCTGGTGGGCGTGCCCACGCCGGAGACGACCATCGAACTGCCGCTGCTGGACGTGTTCGGCCGCGGTGGCGCGCTCAAGTCTTCCTGGTACGGCGACTGCCTGCCCTCGCGCGACTTCCCGATGCTGATCGACCTCTACCGCCAGGGTCGTTTCGACCTGGACGCGTTCGTCAGCGAGCGGATCGCCCTGGAGGACGTCGAGGCCGCGTTCGAGAAGATGCACCACGGCGACGTGCTGCGTTCGGTGGTGATCCTGTGATGCGGATCGACCACGTGGTCACCTCGGGCGTCTTCTCGCTCGACGGCCAGGACTTCGACGTGGACAACAACGTGTGGATCGTCGGCGACGACCGCGAGGTGGTGATCGTGGACGCCGCGCACGACGCGGCGGCCATCGCGGCCGGGGTCGGCGACCGTACGGTGACCGGCATCGTGCTCACCCACGGCCACAACGACCACATCAACGCGGCCGCCGCGCTGGCCGAGCTCACCGGCGCGCCGATCCACCTGCACCCGCAGGACCGGATGTTGTGGGACGCGGTGTACCCGGACCGCGCGCCGGACGTCGCGTTGGCCGACGGCGAGGTGATCGAGGTCGCGGGCACCGGACTGCGGGTGGTGCACACGCCCGGCCACGCGCCGGGCGCGGTGTGCCTGTACGCGCCGGAGGCCGCCGTGCTCTTCTCCGGCGACACGCTGTTCAAGGGCGGCCCCGGCGCCACCGGGCGCTCGTTCTCGTCCTTCCCGGTGATCCTCGACTCGATCAAGGGGCGCCTGCTGGCGCTGCCCGGGGAAACCCGCGTGCTCACCGGACACGGTGACGAGACCACGATCGGCGCGGAGGCGAAGGACTACGACGCCTGGGTGGCCCGAGGGCACTGAGCCGGCCGATCCGAGCCCCGGCGGACATGACGAGGGCGCTTCCCCCAAACGGGGAAGCGCCCTCGAGGCATTCGCAGATCAGCCGGCGTCCGTCACCTTGACGGGACGGATGTACAGGCGCTCGCCGAACGCTTCGGCGCGTTTCAGGGCGGCCTGCACGGTGTCGATGTCGACGGCGCAGTTGACCGGGTTGGGCCCGGTCATTTCCTGGGCTCGGCTGAGGTTGGTGATTCGGTAACGCATACGCGTCTCCCTTCCCTCCGGTCCGAAGTCGTACGGGGCCGCAAAATGCCACGACCCCGTCTACAAGGATTGGGCGCCGGGATCCGTACGGATCAGCCTGACCCGGCATGGGTCACAACCGGCACCGTCCTGAACAACAGCAGTCACACCGATAGCATTCCCGTGACTGAAATGTTCCTTTCCTGACTTTCCTCTGCTTACACGTGACGCAAGACGCGACATCGCGCGCAAGGCAAGCGAGGACGCGACGGCGACCGGCATAGGACAATGCCGGTCGGAACACATCGACCCGGCGCCGAACGCGCAGCCGCCATGGGAGGACGAGAGACTTTGCACGATCCGGGAGAGGACGACGTCCGGACGGGCGCGACGGCCGCCTTCGGTGCCGTGGTGCACGAATCCGGCGAGGGCCTCGGCGCCGAGCAGGGCGGCCCGCTGGAGGACCACCCCGTCGCGGGCTTCGAAGACACACCCGGAGTGCTGCCCGACCTGACGGAGTCGTTCACCCGACCGGCCGTACTGGTCCAGTCCGTCTCACCGCCCCTGCACTTCGGCACCCACGCGCTGTTCGTCGACGTCGGCTACGTCTACGCGGCGATGGGCCTGCTGGTCGCCGGTTCGGCCGAGCGCCGGGCCTTCCGGGTGGACGCCGAACAACTGATCACCGGCCTGATCGACGAGGCGCGCCGGGTCTTCCCGGAGGGTCGACTGCTGCGGGTGTACTGGTACGACGGCGCACGCGAGCGGGTGCACACCGTCGAGCAGCGCCAGATCGCCGAACTGCCCGACGTCAAGGTCCGGCTCGGCAACCTCAACGCGCACAACCAGCAGAAGGGCGTCGACTCGCTGATCCGCAGCGACCTCGAATCCCTGGCGCGCAACCACGCGATCGACGACGCGGTCGTGATCAGCGGCGACGAGGACCTGGTCTCGGCGGTCGAGGCGGCCCAGTCCTACGGCGTGCGGGTGCACCTGTGGGGCGTGGAGCCGGCCTACGGCACCAACCAGGCCGACCCGCTGGTCTGGGAGGCCGACGTCACCCGGATGTTGCACCGCGAATTCTGCGAGACCTGCGTGACGCCGGTGATGTTGCCGCCCTCGCACGCCGGCGCGATCACCCTCCAGCCCGGCGGCCCGCCCACCGCCGACCAGGCCTGGCGGATCGGCCAGGAGATCGCCAAGCGCTGGCTGGTGGTACGCGGCCGGGAGAACCTGGCCGACCTGATGCCGGGACCGATGTTGCCGCAGGCGATCGACCGGGGCCTGCTCGTCGACGCGGAGAGCGTGCTGCAATATTCGCTCCGCCCGCACGAGGACCTGCGCCGGGCTCTGCGCAACGGCTTCTGGGACCGCCTCAACCAGGAATTCGGCCTCCCGGGCACGGAACTGACGGAGGGCTGAAGGAGCTCCGACCAGGGCATGCGGCGCGGACCGGGTGTCACGGAGGGAAAGACAGACCCCCGGCGGGCCAGGTGATTCGCCGGCCGTGGGAGTGACGCGAGCCGGGTTGATCGTGCGGGTGCCGACCCGGGGGGCGCCGCCCCGGCCGCCCCCCGTCAGAGAGGCGGCCAGGGTGGCGCCTGCGGGAAATTCGGAGCTTGTGGCGCCGTACCCGGAGGCGGTGTGCCAGTCAGGGGGGAGGCGGCCAGGTGATGGGGCCTATGGGGTAGTCGGGCACCAGGTCGTCCGGATGGCCGACCCGTGTCGGTGTGCCGCCGCAACGCTGTACGACCGCGCTCGGGCCGTCCGGTCCGGGAAGGGCGCACACGTAGATGCCGACCATGTCCTCGGTGTCGCGGCGGCGCACCGGTTGTCCCGGACGTGGCGCGGGCAACGCGTCGATCACCAACCTGCGTACCGGTACGACGAATTCGATGCCGCTTCGGGTTCGTACCCATGCCTGTCGACCGTCGACGGCGGTCAGTTCGCCTTCGCGCCCGGTGGGGCCACCAACGTCCTCGTGTACCAGTGCCCCGAGGTAGCGATATGCCAGGATCCGCCCGGCCATCCTGTCTGCATCGGTGGTCTCCTCCATGCGCACGGAGTCACCCGCCCTTGCTGTGTGGGGTCAACACCGTGCGGGCCGCGTCACCGGTGGCGGCATGCACCAAGTGCCGCACCGGGCAGGCGACTTCCAGCCCATGCCGGGTCCGCAACACGGCCAGGAGGCCCTCGACTTCGCGAAGTCGGCCGACGGTTCCCCGATACGGATCGCGAAACGACTTGCCGTAATGCCGTGCTCCCCATCGCGCGATCCGAACCAAATTCCGGTCCACCGCGCCGGTCGCGGCAGCCGGGCTTGCGGTGTCGGTCGTGAACATGCCGGTTACCTCCGGTTGTTGTCAGTACGGCTTTGGCCACGACATCGGCGACTCGCTCTGCTCGCTGTTCCGCAGTCGTGGCAACAACCTTGAAGCGTCACCCAGTTCGAAGTCTTCGCGAGGCTTGATGTCCTCGCGTTCACCGTTGGGGTAGAGACGGTAGACGCTCATGTTCATCCGGCTCTCGCCCTCGCGCACACCCATGGATCTCTCCTGACGATGAGGTACTGATCTCACGTTCGGCCTGCCCCGCGCCCGTCGACGGCGTGACAATCAGTCAACCGAGTTTCACTCTCAGTCGGTACCGCGATGGGGATCGCACGCGGTTTAACGGGTTTAAGCCCAGAATCCGGGAGCCATGGCGAACGCACGTACACCGAACACGGCCCTTGTGGACGTGATCGCCCAATCGGGCTGGACATACGACCGGCTCGCTCGTGCAGTGCGGGCGATTGCGGCCGAGAACGGCGAAGTTCTACACACCAACAAGTCGGCCATTGCGCATTGGACATCCGGTGTGCAGCCGGGCAACCGAACTCGGCGATACCTTGCGGAAGCGCTGTCCAGACGCATCGGTCGGACGGTCACCCTGATCGAGATCGGACTTGCGCAGGCCGAGGACTCACACCCGCTCATGGTCGATCCGATCACGGCCGCCGCAGATCTCGGCCGGGCCGGGATGCGCCGGGACCGTTTCCTCGGCGTGGCGGCGTTCACGGTCGCATCGATCGGCGCGGCGCTGTCCTACGACCACGATGCCGTGTCGCGCATGCTGCGGGCCCGCAGACCGGGCACCGCGATCGGCGCCGAGGAGGTCGCCACCATCCGGCGCGTCACCGCTGCACTCGGCGCCGCAGACGAACGTCACGGCGGAGGCCATGGCCTGACCACGGTGACGGCCTACCTCGCCGATACCGCCGCCCCGCTGTTGTCCGGACGGTTCCCCTCCGAGGTCGTGCGCCGCGACGCCTTCGGAGCGGTGGCCGAACTCGCCTATCTCGCGGGCTGGAAATTTCACGACCTTGGAAGCGAGGGAGCCGCGCAACGCTACTACCTCACTGCCTATCAGCTCGCCCATGAGGCGGACCCGTTCGGACACAGTGCGTGGATGCTGCGCGTACTGGCGCATCAAGCGCTTCATCTCAAGCACGCCGATCACTGCATGGACCTGACGAACGAGGCACTGCGACGGGCATCGGGGCGCGTCGGCGGGGGCATGGAAGCCGTCTTGTACGTAACGCGCGCGCGTGCCTGTGCGGCCTCCGGCCGACCCACCGAGGCCGCGCGGGCACTCCTTCTCGCGGCCGATGCCGTGGCCCGCACAGACGAGCCGACTCCGTCCTACGCCACGGCAACCGGCCCGGCTTCGGGCACTGTGGCCAGTCAAACTGCGAGGACCCTCAGGGACCTCGGTGATCACCGCAACACGGAACGGCACTACCGAGCCGCCCTGTCCGAGCGCGACCCAGCCGCTTTCCGCCGCATTCACGCCCTCACCTTCGTCGATCTCGGGGTATCGCTCGCCTCGCAGGTCCGCGCCGATGAGGCCGTCGCCACATGGGGCGAGGCGATGGACCACCTCGGTGGCGTCGCATCATCACGGCATCGCGAAGCGGTCGCGGCCATGCGGCGTACCCTCACGACCTATAAGCGGCGACGAGTTCCGGGCGCGGCCAACCTCGACGAACGTGCGCGGGGTCTGCTCGCCACGTGATCGGCTCGACGCCGACGCCACGAGGAAGGAGGCGCGCGTGCCCGACGAGTTCCGCCGAGAGCCGCATCTGATGGTCATGCTCGCCGTTTCGGTCATCGTGCACGATCGGACGAACAAGCGAGTCGTACTCCTGCGTCGGGGCAACAAAAAGGCGTTCGCGCCCGGGATGTGGAGTCTGCCCAGCGGCAAGGGAGCGCCTGGGGAACCCATCACGCACACGGCAGTTCGCGAACTCCGTGAAGAGACGGGGCTGGAGGTCAAGCCGCAGGCGTTGCGCCTTGCCCATGTGACGCACAGCGCGGACAGCCCGGAAGCGCCGGAGGGGTTCGTCGTCCTGGTCTTCGCTGCGGAGGAATGGGACGGCGAACCGATCAACGCCGAGCCCGGCAAGCACTCGGCCGTGGCCTGGGTCAACACCGACGACCTTCCGACCGACTTCGTTCCGTCGACCCTGCACGCGTTGGAGCGGTACCTCGCGGGTGAGCGCCCCGAGGTGGCCATCGACGGATGGGGCAAGGCGTAGAGCCGACTCGGCGCCGCACTCGGATGGTCGGACGGCGCGCGTGCGCGAGTCCGACCGTCCGATCGGGCGACCGCACGACGTGCTGTGCGCTCGCTCGCTCGGCCCACGGCGGATGGGCGGCTCGGTTGGGTTCGCCGGGGCCTTGCCGTGGGTCGGGCGTGCGCGGCCGGCGGTCGCGTCTTGGTCGGCGGCGGGTGGCTTTGTGCTAAACGGTCGGCGTGGGCCGGCGGAGATCAGCCCGGTCCCACGGTCACCGGCGGTCAGGAGCCCTGGGTTTCCCGGCGAGACACGAGTGTTGCTCGCCGGAAAAGCGCTGGCAACGGCGGAGCAGGTGGGTGCTTTCGTCGGGTCCGCCGGGGAACCTTCCCGAATGGGTCGGGCCGTTGCGGCCGGCGGTCGCGTCTTGGTCGGCAGCGGGTGGCTCAGGGCTAAACGGTCGGCGTGGATCGGTGGAGGTGGGCCCGGTCCCACCGTCGCCGGCGGCCGGGAGCCTTGGGCTCCCCGGCGAGAGGTGGGTGTTGCTCGCCGGAAAGGCGCCGGCAACGGCGGAGCGGGTGGGTGCTTTCGTCGGGTCCGCCGGGGAGCGTTTCCGAGTGGGTCGGGCGTTCGCAGCCGGCAGTCACGTCCTGGTCAGGCTGGGCGCGGGTGGCTTTGTGCTAAACGGTCGGCGTGGGCCGGCGGAGATCAGCCCGGTCCCACGGTCACCGGCGGCCGGGAGCCCTGGGCTCCCCGGCGAGACCCGGGCGTTGCTCGGCTGGAAAGGCGCTGGCAACGGCGCGGAGAGAGGGCGGCCCGGCAAGGTCCGCCGAGGAGCCTTCCCGAGTGGGTCGGGCGTTTTCGGCCGGCGGTCGCGTCTTGGTGGGGCTGGGCGCGGGTGGCTTTGTGCTAAACGGTCGGCGTGGGCTGGTGGAGATCAGCCCGGTCCCACGGTCACCGGCGGTCAGGAGCCCTGAGTCTCCCGGCGAGACACGGGTGTTGCTCGCCGGGAAAAGCGCTGGCAACGGCGCGGAGAGAGGGCGGCCCGGTCAGGTCCGCCGAGGAGCCTTCCCGGGTGGGTCGGGCCGTTTCGGCGGGCGGTGGGTGGGCGGTGGCGGGAGGGGAGAGAAAAGCGGACCGGCAGTGGGCGGTTTCGGTCGCCGGGGTGCGCAACCCGGCCCTCGGCACGCGCTCTCGCCGCTCGGTCCCACAAGACCGCAGGTCAGCGGAACCCCGGGTGCGGGAAGCCGTCTCGGGATCCGGGTCGTGACTTTCCGGGCTCGCGGACGGCCTTCCGCCCGGCGGCTCCGACCCGAAACGCCCACCGAGAGCCATGCCCCACGCGAAATCCGCCGCCGGAGTACACAAACCGACCCCCGGCACCCCACTCCCGCCGGCCGGTCCCACAAAACCGCAGGTCAGCGCAAAACAGCGGACCCGAAGGCGTCCCGCCATCCGGATCGAGACCCGCCCAACCCACCGGCAACCCTTCCACCCACACACCCACCCCGAAACGCCCGCCGAAACGGCCCGACCCACTCGGAAAGGCTCCCCGGCGGACCTTGCCGGGCCGCCCTCTCTCCGCGCCGTTGCCAGCGCCTTTCCGGCGAGCAACACCCACCTCTCGCCGGGGTGCCCAGGGCTCCCGTCCGCCGGTGACCGTGGGACCGGGTCGATCTCCGCCGGTCCACGTCGACCGTTTAGCCCTGAGCCACCCGCTGCCGACCAAGACGCGACCGCCGGCCGCAACTGCCCGGCCCACTCGGGAAGGTTCCCCGGCGGACCTTGCCGGGCCGCCCCTCCGGCTCCGCCGTTGCCGGCGCCTTTCCGGGCGAGCAACACCCACCTCTCGCCGGGGAGCCCAGGGCTCCTGACCGCCGGTGACGGTGGGACCGGGCTGATCTCCACCGATCCACGCCGACCGTTTAGCACTGAGCCACCCGCCGCCCACCAAAGCGCGACCGCCGGCCGAAAACGCCCGACCCACCCGGGAAGGCTCCCCGGCGGACCTTGCCGGGCCGCCCTCTCTCCGCGCCGTTGCCAGCGCCTTTCCAGCCGAGCAACGCCCGGGTCTCGCCGGGGAGTCCAGGGCTCCTGACCGCCGGCGACCGTGGGACCGGGCCCACCTCCACCAATCCACGCCGACCGGTTAGCACTGAGCCACCCGCTGCCCAGCGAGGCGCAACCGCCGCCTGTGAACGCCCGACCCACTCGGAAAGGCTCCCCGGCGGACCCAACCGAGCCGCCCTCCCGCTCCGCCGTTGCCGGCGCCTTTCCCGCCGAGCAACACCCACATCTCGCCGGGAAACCCAAGGCTCCCGGCCACCGGCGACCGTGGGACCGGGCCCACCTCCACCAATCCACGCCAACCGTTTAGCACTGAGCCACCCGCTGCCCACCAAAACGCAACCGCAGGCCACAAACACCCGACCCACTCGCAAAGGTCCCCCGGCGGACCCGACGAAAGCACCCACCCGCTCCGCCGTCGCCGGCGCCTTTCCAGCCGAGCAACACCCACCTCTCGCCGGAGAGCCCAAGGCTCCCGGCCACCGGCGACCACGGGACCGGGCCCACCTCCACCAGCCCACGCCGACCGTTCAGCACAAAGCCACCCGCGCCCATCCCCACCAAGACGCGACCGCCCGCCGCAAACACCCGACCCACCCCCGGGAAACCCCCAGCGCACCCAACCAAGCCGCCCACCCGTCGCTCCCCGCCGGCCCAGGCCGCGCCGCCCGCCCGCCCGCTTCGGGTGTGCGTGCACCTTGTCCCACAGATAGATGTAGGCTACATTTATTAGCGAAGCTAACAACCGCGCCGCACACAAATCGTGCGCGTCGCGTGAAGTGAAGTGAATTGAAGTGCGGAGGTCTCGCATGCGGTCCGATTCCGACGGCGGGCAGACCAGGGGCAACACCCGGGCCGAGCACGTCCCCCAGCAGGGCAGCATTCTGAAGCAGCCGATGGCCGTGTGGGCCACCGCGTTCGCGGCCGTGGTCGCGTTCATGGGAATCGGTCTCGTCGATCCGATCCTGCCCTCGATCGCCAAGGGGCTGGACGCGTCGCCGAGTCAGGTGTCGCTGTTGTTCACCAGCTACTTCCTGATCACCGCCGTGGCCATGCTGGTCACCGGCTTCGTCTCCAGTCGGATCGGCGGCCGGCGCACCCTCCTGCTCGGCCTCGCCCTGGTCGTGCTCTTCGCCGGGCTCGCCGGCACCTCGGGATCCGTCGGCGAGCTGGTCGGCTTCCGGGCCGGCTGGGGTCTGGGCAACGCGCTGTTCGTATCCACCTCGCTCGCCGTGATCGTCGGTGCCGCGAGCGGCGGTTCGTCGGCCGCGATCCTGCTCTACGAATCGGCGCTGGGCCTGGGCATGGCCTGTGGTCCGCTGCTGGGCGCGGTGCTCGGCGACGCCAGTTGGCGCTACCCGTTCTACGGCACGGCCGCGCTGATGGCGATCGGCTTCGCGCTGATCGTCGCGCTGCTCAAGGAACAGCCCAGGCCCACCCGCAGGATCGGCCTGTTGGACCCGCTGAAGGCCCTCGGCCACAAGGGCCTGGCGACCACCGCCGCAGGCGCCTTCTTCTACAACTACGGCTTCTTCACCGTGCTCGCGTTCACCCCGTTCGTGCTGAACATGAGCCCCTACCGCAGCGGCGCGGTGTTCTTCGGCTGGGGCGTGCTGCTCGCCGTGTGCTCGGTCCTGGTCGCCCCTCGGCTCCAGGCCCGGTTCGGCTCCGCGAACGTGGCGGCCGCGAGTCTGGTCCTGTTCGCCGCCGACCTCGGGGTGATCGCGTACGGGTCGAAGGCCGTCATTGTGACCGGTGTCATCGTTTCGGGAGCCTTCATCGGTATCAATAACACCGTGTTCACCGAGATGGCGCTCGAAGTCTCGGACTCGCCGCGACCCGTGGCGAGCGCGGGGTACAACTTCGTGCGCTGGTTCGCCGCCGCGGCGGCGCCGTTCCTGGCGCCCAAGTTGGAGGAGCACTTCAACGTGCACGTGCCGTTCCTGGTCGCGACCGTGACCTGCCTGATCGCCGCCGGCGTGCTGTTCGGCGCGCGCCGCACGCTCGCCGTGGTCGACCGGCACGACGCCCCGACGGCGGCAGGCCGTGCCCCGGCGATCCCGGCCGCGGCCTGACTCGGTCGAGCGAGTACAAATAGTTCGATAACCATCGGAACCAACTGCAAAACCTGCGGAAAAGGAAGTGCACGACATGTACCAGCGGATCCTGGTCGCGGTGGACTCCACTCCCGAAGCCGACGAAGTCCTGGCGCACACCGCTCGACTGGCCGTCGCCGGCGGAGCCGCCGTCCGCGTCCTGCACGTGCAGACCCTGGACGTGGTGGACGGCGGCGGCATGGGCGGTGTCGTCGAGGACGAGACCGCCGACGCTGCGGCCAAGGTGGTCACCGACGCCGTCGCCACGCTCAAGGCGGCCGGTGTGAGCAACGTCGAGGGCTGGACCGAGGAAACCGTGCGCGGCGACGTGCCCAACGCGGTCCTGGACCAGGCCCGCGCCTTCGACGCCGACCTCGTCGTCCTGGGCGCCCGCCGGCACGGCGGCGTGGCCAGCCTGTTCCTGGGCAGCGTCAGCGACTCGGTCGCCCACCGCGCCACCTGCCCGGTGCTGCTGATCCCTTGATCCCCTGATCCTCCGTCCCGCCGGCCCCGACACCCGCACACCCCGAGTGCGGATGCCGGGGCCGGCGGCATCCCGGCCGGCGCCGAAATCGCGTGCGGACTCGCGCCGGCGTGCGCGATCCTGCCCCGCATGGCAACCGACAGCTTCCTTCCGCCGTCCGGCACCAGGGACTTCCTCGCCGCGGAATCCGCAGCCCGGGAACGGGCGTTCGCCACCGTCCGCGACGTCTTCGGCCGCTACGGCTTCCAGCCCCTGCACACTCCCGCGTTCGAGCGGCTGGAGGTGCTGACCGGCAAGTACGGGGACGAGGGCGACAAGCTCGTCTTCAAGATCCTCCGGCGCGGCGAGCACGAGGCGACCGGCGAAGCGGACCTGGCGCTGCGCTACGACCACACGGTCCCGCTCGCGCGGGTCGTGGCGAGCCACGGGAGCCGACTCCCCCGGCCCTACAAGCGCTACGCGCTCGCCCCGGTGTGGCGCGCCGACCGGCCGGGCAAGGGCCGGTTCCGCGAGTTCGTGCAGTGCGACCTGGACATCGTCGGGTCGGCCTCCCCACTGGCCGACGCCGAGGTCGTGTCGGCCCTGTACCAGGCGCTGGAGACGTTGGGCGTCCCCGAGTTCCGGTTCCTGGTCAACTCGCGCAAGGTGCTGATCGGCCTGCTGGAGGTCTACGGCGTGCCGGCCGAGGCCGGTGGCAGCGTACTGATCACGCTGGACAAGCTGGACAAGCTCCGCCCCGAAGCGGTCGTGGCGGAACTGTCCCAGGGTCGCGGCGCCCTTCCCGCGTCGACCGCGAGCAACCTGGTCGCCGATCTCACCGCGTCCGACGCCGTCGCCCGCGTCCGCAAGGAATTGACGCACAGCACGATCGGACAGGCGGGCCTGGCCGAGGTCGACCGCCTGCTCGACCTGCTGTCCGACACCGTCCCGTCGCGGCGCATCGGCTTCGCGCCGAACCTGGTGCGCGGACTCGACTACTACACGGGCGTCATCTACGAGGTGACCGCGCCGGACGTGCCCGGATCGATCGCCTCGGGCGGCCGGTACGACGGCCTGATCGCCGGCATGTCCGCCGGCGCGCAGACCCCGGCGTGCGGCGGGTCGTTGGGCATCGAGCGCATCCTCCCGCTGCTGCCGGCCGCGAACGAGCCGGCCGCGCCCACGCTGGACGTCGCGGTGACCGCACTCGGCGACGACCACACCGACGCGTTCCGGATGGCCGCGGCCATCCGCCGCACCGGCCTGCGTACCGGCGTCTACCTGGGCTCCAGCGGCAAACTCGCCCGCCAATTGAAGTGGGCCGCCGACCAGGGCGCCCGCTTCTGCCTGATCCACGGCCCCGCCGAACAGGCGGCCGGCCGGGTGATCGTCCGAGACCTGACCTCGGGCGCCCAGACCACCCACCCGCCGGAGCGAGTCGCGGACTTCTTCGGCGAATAACCGGCGGCGCGTCAACCCAGCGGCACCGCGCGGCGGTTCGGGTCGCGCAGGTCGGTGCCGTGCCGGAGCCACTTCTCCTGGAGCGCCTCCGCGCCCTGCGCCCGCTTCCAGGCGGCCTCGGCGGGCGTCATCGGGAGCAGCGGGAAGAAGCGGACCGGGTCGGCGGGATCCGGCAGCGGCAGGTCGGCGAGCAGACCGCCGGGTTCGGCGACCAACACCGCGTGGAAGGCGGCGCCCTCCCACAGCGGCCCGCCCAGGTCGAGCGAGGCGCCGGGCGCGATCACCAGGCCCTCCACCTGCGGGGTCGCGCCCAGCACGGCCAACGGTCGCAACACCGAATCGTGCCCGCCGCGCACCGAGAGCAGCAACTCCGCCCGCGGGCCCGCGATCGGGTCGGCCAGCATCGCCGCCGGATCGGCCATCGGGGCCCGGGACATGCCCAGCGTCGCGTAGCGCACCACGCCGCCGGCGTCCGGCCCGAAGCGCAACACCTCGATGCGATCGGCGCCGACGAAGGTGACGCCGGCCCGGCCGGTCGGATCGCCGAACGCGGCCGTCAGATGTGCCTCGACCTGCGAAGTGGGGTCGACCGGCTCGGGTCCCGGCGTGAAGTCGAACATGCCCGCATGCTAATTCGCCGTCAGCAGGCTTTCGTATACCGGCCATTGCAGTCGGCTCTCTGGTGTACTCTGCATAGTCGGCCCGCCGGATGTGGACATCCTCGCGCGCCATCGGATGACGGACTCGCCCTCGCCCCGACCAACCGGTCGACGAGCGAAGGCTTTCCCCCAGCGGGGACCGGCCGTGGGAGGTGATCGTGGTGCATACCAGCACACCGTGCAGTACCGGCGGCTCACCCGATCTTCCCCGATCCAGTCGCACGCCCCGCCCTTTCTGAGGGTTTCCGAGACGTTCGCCGAGTTCCGAGCACCGCTTCGCGGTCCGGTACCCGATCTCCGAATTTCCTCCGTGACGGGGCGTCAGGATCTTTTGCCGTTCTTTCGGTGATTCGTTCCGCTTGCACGTGTCGACGCACCCCGCGGCCTGCCCGCCGCGGCGCTGTGGCGTCGGCGCGTGCCGGTCAGTGCAGGAGCCCCGTCATGTCGATGATCCGCGACCTCCGTGCCGCAGTCCGTCCGCTCCGCCGCACCCCGCTGCCGTCGACCAGGCCCGAGGTCGCCGGGAACTGTGTGGTGGATTGCGCCGTGTACCGCGACGGCCGACGCCTGGACGGCTACGCGCATCCCGACTCGGCGATCCACGAGGTACGCGCCGGCGGCGGCTTCGTCTGGATCGGCCTGCACGAGCCGAGCGCGCTCGAACTCGCGGGTATCGCCGAGCGGTTCGGGCTGCACCCGCTCGCCGTCGAGGACGCGGTGCACGCCCACCAGCGGCCCAAGCTGGAGCGCTACGACGACACCCTGTTCGCGGTGTTCAAGACCGTCACCTACGTCGAGCACGAGCAGCTCTCGGCGACCAGCGAGATCGTCGCGACCGGCGAGATCATGGTCTTCCTCGGCAACGACTTCGTGGTCACCGTGCGACACGGCCGGCACGGCGCGCTCGCCGACCTGCGCTGTCGCCTGGAGGACGGCGGCGAACTGCTCGCCGCCGGGCCCTCGGCGGTCCTGCACGCGGTGGCCGACCGGGTGGTGGACACCTACCTCGACGTCGCCCAGCTCATCCAGGACGACATCGACGAGGTCGAGAACGACGTGTTCGGCGGCGGCGGCGCGGGCGACGCGGGTCGGATCTACCAGCTCAAGCGCGAGTTGCTCGAACTCAAGCGCGCCGTCGCGCCGTTGGCCCGTCCGCTGCACTCGCTGGCCGAACGGCCGATGCGCCAGGTGCACCCGGACATCCGCGAGTACTTCCGCGACGTCGAGGACCACCTGTCCCGCGTCGGCGAACAGGTGGCCTCGTTCGACGAGTTGCTGACCTCGATCCTGCAGGCCAATCTCGCGCAGGTGACCGTCGCGCAGAACGAGGACATGCGCAAGATCTCCGCCTGGGTGGCGATCTTCGCGGTGCCCACGATGCTGGCCGGCGTGTACGGCATGAACTTCGAGCACATGCCGGAGCTGAAGTGGCGGTACGGCTACCCGATGACGCTGTCGGTGATCGTGGTCGTGTGCACGCTCATGCACCGGGGCTTCCGCCGCAACGGGTGGTTGTGAGCACGAAGCGCGTGCCCGCGACCACCACCCACCCGGACGCGTCCTACAGGTCGAGCCGGCCCACCAGATTGCGGGCCCGCTCGGCCAGGTCCGTGCGAACCACCACGTCGTAGCGCGACGCGACGATTTGGCTCGTCGAGACGAAGTCCCGGCGCCCGCCCATCGCCTTGTAGCCCAGCCAGCCGAACAGGGCACCCGCCGCGATGCCCCAGACCAGACCCATCAGCACCAACCAGAGCCAACCGTGCGCCCGGACCGCGAAAATGCCCAGGAACAGCCCGATCATCAGGCCGAACCAGGCGCCACTGGCGGCGCCGGACGCCGCCGCCTTGCCCGCGGTGAGCCGGCCGAGCACACTCTCGACCAGCCGCAGGTCGGCGCCGACGATCGCGGTGTTCTGTACCGGGAACTCGTGGTCGGACAGGTAGTCGACCGCCCGCTGGGCCCCCGCGTAGTTCGGATACGACGCGATCACCAGGCCGGTGTCGGCGAGGTCGGGACCGGGCCCGCCGGCGCCCGGAGGGAGATTCTGCTGACCGAACATGGGTGTGCCGCCTCGCCTGGATGCCGGGTGGTGGTCGGTTGGTGTCGGTTGGTGTCGGTTGGTGTCGGTTGGTGGGTCGGGTGGTGGGTCGGGTGGTGCTTCGACCCGGACCGGGTACCCGGCGATATTCGTGACAACACGTGACGATCACCCGAAGAGCCGACTAGTCCGACAGCACCTCGCGCACCGCGTCGGCCACCGCGTCCGGCCGGTCCGACATCACGAAGTGCGCCGAGTCGTCCAGCACCTCGCAACGCCCGCGCGGGGACAGGTTCGCCAGGGTGCGCAGCGCGCGCACCCAGCGGGCCCGGGCGGCCAGGCTCTCGTAGCCGCCGGCGGCGGCCAGCACCCGCAACGGCACGTCCGGGAGCGGTGCCACCCGGCGCAGGTCGGCGAGTTCGGCGGCCACGTCGAAGTAGGTGGTGTTCTCGATCAACGCGGTCGCGAAGAACCGGCCCGACCCGTACGCCCCGCGCACCCAGCGCGCGTCCGCCACGTCGCGGTGTCGGCGCGACTGGGTGAACAGGATCGACCGGCGCGCCGCCGGGCCGACCGCGTGGGCCAGCCCGCTGACCCGCATCGCTCCCCCGGTCACCCGCGCGGCCCGGACCCGGGCCCGGCGGGCGGGCCGCCGCCTGGGCTTGTCCTCGTTGCTCGGGTCCACCAGCACCAGGCCCGCGGTGCGCTCGGGGTACATCCGGGCGAAGCCCTCGACGTGGAACGCACCGAGCGAGTGGGCCAGCAGGACGTAGGGACCGGGCAGCGCGAGCGCGTCGGCCAGCGCGGCGATCCGATCCGCCTCGTGCACCAGGGTCGGCGGTCGCGGGTCCGGCTCGGAGTAACCCAGGCCCGGGCGGTCGAACCGGACCACCGTGCAGTCGGCCGTCAGCAGCGGCACCACCGGATCCCAGTCGAACCACGCGCCGCCGAGCCCGCTGGTGGCGATCACCACGGGGCCGGACCCTTCGCGGACCACGTGCAGGGCGGTCCCGTCGATCCGAACGAATGCGCCGGGCGGTACCGGTACCGGGCGTTTCACGGCCATGGCGGGCTCCCGATCACTGGCGGTTACACATTTCGCCATCATCGGCCGCACCCCGGGCCCGCGCCCGCCGCGACGCGACCGCTACCGCCAACCGGAGCGATACCGGACCCGGTTGGTCGCACGGCGCCCGTGCCGCCGACCGGGCACGCGTCGTACCCCGCCCCGGGGATCCGCGGGCGGGGTACGACGGGCCCGGGGCGTCAGCCCTTGAGCTTGTAGTCCTCCAGCAGGCGCCGCCCGATGATCATCTTCTGGATCTCGGCGGTGCCCTCGCCGATCAGCAACATCGGCGCCTCGCGGTAGAGCCTCTCGATCTCGAACTCCTTCGAGAACCCGTACCCGCCATGGATCCGGAACGCGTCCTCGACGACCTCCTTGCAGTACTCGGAGGCCAGGTACTTGGCCATCCCCGCCTCGAGGTCGTTGCGCTCGCCGGCGTCCTTCTTGCGCGCCGCGTTGACCATCATCGCGTGCGCGGCCTCGACCTTGGTGGCCATCTCGGCCAGCTTGAACTGGATCGCCTGGTGGCCGGTCAGCGGCTTGCCGAAGGTCTCCCGCTGCTGCGCGTACCGGATGCCCAGCTCGAAGGCGCGCTGCGCGACCCCGCAGCCGCGCGCGGCCACGTTCACCCGGCCCACCTCGACGCCGTCCATCATCTGGTAGAAGCCCTTGCCGGGCACCCCGCCCAGGATCCGGTCGGCCGGCACCCGACAGTTGTCGAGCACCATCTCGGTGGTGTCGACGCCCTTGTAGCCCATCTTCTCGATCTTGCCGGGGATGGTCAGGCCCGGGCGCGTCTCGCCGAAGCCGGACTCCTTGTCGATCAGGAACGTGGTCATGTTCCGGTAGACCGACTCCTCGCCCAGCTCGGTCTTGGTGAGCACCGCGACCAGGTTGGCGCTGCCACCGTTGGTGAGCCACATCTTCTGGCCGTTGAGCACGTAGAACTCGCCGTCCGGCACCGCCTTGGTGCGGATCGCCGAGACGTCCGACCCGCAATGCGGCTCGGACATCGAGAACGCGCCCCGGATCTCGCCCTCGGCCATCTTCGGCAGGTAGTACGCCTTCTGCTCGTCGGTGCCGTGCTGCTTGATCATGTACGCGACGATGAAGTGCGTGTTGATGATGCCGGACACGCTCATCCAGCCGCGCGCGATCTCCTCGACCACGAGCGCGTAGGTCAGCAGCGACTCGCCGAGGCCGCCGTACTCCTCCGGGATCATCAGGCCGAACAGGCCCATGGCCTTCATGCCCTCGACGATCTCCGCCGGGTACTCGTCCCGGTGCTCCAGCTCGGTGGCGACCGGGATGATCTCCTTGTCCACGAAGGTGCGGACGGTGGCGAGGATCTCCCGCTGGACATCGGTGAGTCCGTCGGTCTGTGCGAGGCGGCCCATGGGCGGCGCTCCTTCCGTCTGCGCATGTCCGGGCCTCAGCCACCGAGGTCCCGGCCACGCTTCTGGTTGAGAGAGTTACCGGGGAGTATCCACGAGCGCGGCGAGTCGCGACAGAGGGGGTCCGTAACGCGGGCACGTCGATTTCGAACGCACTGACAGGCATACGGACCGGCGATCACCCAAGGTCAGAACCGCACTCCGGCGCGCCACACCCCGCACACCAGCGGCACCCCCGGCCGGTAGGCCAGATGTACGTGCGAGGGCGCGTCGAGTTCGACCACGTCGGCGCGCGCGCCCGGACGCAGCACGCCCACGTCCGTGCGGCGCAGCGCACGCGCGCCACCGGCGGTCGCCGCGTGCAGCGCCTGGTCCGGGGTCATGCCCATGTCGCGGACCGCGAGCGCGATGCAGAACGGCATCGACGTGGTGTAGCTCGAACCGGGGTTGCAGTCGGTGGACAGCGCGACGTCGACGCCGGCGGCGAACAGCCGGCGGGCGTCGGGGTAGACCGCGCGGGTGGAGAACTCGGCGCCCGGGAGCAGCGTGGCCACCGTGTCGCCGGCGGCGAGCGCGTCCACGTCGGCGTCGGTGAGGTGGGTGCAGTGGTCGGCCGAGGCCGCGCCGAGTTCGACGGCGAGTTGTACGCCGGGCCCGGGGCCGAGCTGGTTGGCGTGCACGCGCGGGATCAGGCCGCGGGCGGCGCCGGCTTTCAGGATCGCCCGGGCCTGGTCGCCGTCGAAGGCGCCGCGCTCGCAGAACACGTCCACCCAGCGGGCGTGCGGCGCACACGCGTCGAGCATCGGGCCGGTGACCAGGTCGACGTAGCCGGCCGCGTCGTCCGCGTACTCCGGCGCGACGATGTGTGCGCCCAGGTAGGTGGTCTCGGGGGTGAACGCGGACGCGATCCGCAGCGCGCGTTCCTCGTCCGCGACGGTGAGGCCGTAGCCGGACTTGATCTCGATCGTGGTGGTGCCCTGGCGGGCTGCCTCCGCGATCAGTCGTGCGGCGTTGTCGGCCAACTGTTCGTCGCTCGCGGCGCGGGTCGCGGCGACGGTGGTCCGGATGCCGCCGGCCCGGTACGCCTGGCCGGACATCCGCGCGTCGAATTCGGCGGTGCGGTCGCCCGCGAACACCAGGTGCGCGTGCGAGTCGACGAAGCCCGGGTGCACCGCGCGCCGCTGGGCGTCGTGCCGGGTGTCGGCGTCGGGGGCACTCGCGGCGGCCCCCACCCACGCGACCCGGTCGCCGTCGAGCACGAGCGCCGCGTCGCGGATCAGGCCGAGCGGGCCCGATCCCAGGTCCGGGTCGTTGGTGACCAGCGAGCCGATGTTGGTGATGAGGGTGGTGGCCACGCGCGAGTGGTCCCTTCGGTCCGAGGTGGAGTGGCCGCTTCAAGGAGGAGGCGGCCGTGGATCAGCCGAACAGCCCGTGCACGGCCGCGGTCAGCGCCTGCGGGACCGCGTCCACGAGTTGGTGCACGCCGTCGCGGACGATGGTGCGACCGCCGACCATGACGTGCGTGACGTCGCTCGCGGTGGCCGCGAACACCGCCGCCTCGGTGGCCAGACGCGGGACCGTGCCGGCCAGGCGGACCGAGTCCAGGCCGATCGTGGTCAGGTCGGCCAGGGCGCCGGGCTCGATCCGGCCGGCATCGGCCCAACCGAGCGCCCGATGGCCGGTGGCGGTGGCGTACGCGAGCAGCGCGGCGGAGGTGAAGTGGCCCCGCTGCCCGGTGCGCAGCCGTTCGTCGAGTTCGACCGCGCGGGCCTCCTCGAACAGGTCGATCACCGCCTGGCTGTCGCTGCCCAGGGACAGCGGCACGCCCGCCCGGGCCAGCTCGCCGGCCGGACCGATGCCGTCGGCGAGGTCGCGTTCGGTGGTCGGACAAAAGCACACGCCCGCACCGGCCCGGGCCAGTGCGGCGATGTCGGCGTCGGTGAGGTGGGTCGCGTGTACCGCCGTCGCGTGCGCGCTCCAGAAGCCGTGCGCGTCCAGCAACCCGGTGGGGGTGAGCCCGTGATGCGCGACGCACGCCGCGTTCTCCGCGGGCTGCTCGGACAGGTGCACGTGCACCGGGACACCCGCGGTACGGGCGGCCCAGGTCGCGTAGTCGTCCTTCGCGGCGAACGCCCGGACCGAGTGGACGGCGGCGCCGATCCGGGTGTTCTCGTCGCCGCGCAGCGCGCTCCAGCGCTGGTACCAGGCGTCCGAACCGCCGTCGCCGAACCGACGCTGCACGCCCTCCAACGGCCGATAGCCGTCGGCGGTGAGGCCGCCGTGCAGGTAGCAGGTGTCCAGCAGGGTGATCCGGATGCCGGCCTGGCGGGCCGCCTCGATCAGCGCGTAGCCCATCGCGTTGGGGTCGCGGTACGGGGTGCCGTCCGGGCCGTGGTGCAGATAGTGGAACTCGCCGACGGAGGTGATCCCGGCCAGGGCCATCTCCGCGTACACCGCCCGGGCGAGCGCCAGGTAGCTGTCCGGGTCCAGCCGGCCGGCCGCCTGGTACATCTGGTCGCGCCAGGTCCAGAACGTGCCGGTGCCGGTCTGGGTGCGTCCGCGCAGCGCCCGGTGGAAGGCGTGCGAGTGGGCGTTGGCCAGGCCCGGCAGGGTCAGGCCGGGCAGCACCGAGGCGCCCGGGGGCACCGGGCGGTCGGGGGTGACCGACTCGATCCGGCCGTCCTCGATCGAGAGCACCACGTCGCGTTCGATGCCGGTGCGGGTCTGCACCAACTCACACCAGTACTCGCTCACCCGAGATCCTCGCTCATCAGGTCGGCCACCACGTCGGCGAGCGCCGTGACGCCCGTCAGGCAGTCCACCATCTCGGCGCGTTCCGCCGGCGAGTGCGACACGCCGGTCGGGTTGCGCACGAACAACATCGCGGTGGGCACACGCGCGGACAGGATGCCCGCGTCGTGCCCGGCGCCGGTGGGCAGGATCGGCGCGCCGCCGAGCCGCTTGGCGAGCCGGTCGCGCAGCGAGCCCTCGAACTCGACGACCGGGGTGAACGACTCGCGGGTGACCCGCACGTCGACCCCGTCCCGGTCGCCGCGCTCGGTGGCGGCCCGGATGATCTCGGCGACCACCTCGTCCAGGGTGTGCTCGTCGGCGGCCCGCGAGTCGAGCCAGCCGCGCACCTCGGAGGCGATCGCGTTGGCCGCGCCGGGGCGCGCGTCGACCTTGCCGAAGGTGGCCAGCGCCCCGGAGAGGTGGGCCTTCTTCCGGGCCGCGAGCACGGTGTTGGCGTAGGTCAGCATCGGGTCGTGCCGGTCCTCCAGGCGGGTGGTGCCCGCGTGGTTGGCCTCGCCGCGGAAGTCGAACCGCCAGCGCCCGTGCGGCCAGATCGCCGAGGCCACGCCCACCGCGCGATCGCGGTGCACCAGGTCGCGGCCCTGTTCGACGTGCAGTTCGACGAACGCGCCGACCCGGCCCAGCCGTTCCGGATCGGCGCCGATCCCGGCCGGATCGAACCCGGCCCGCTCCATCGCGTCGCCCAAAAGGATCCCGTCGGCGTCCCGCAGGGCCCGCGCCTGATCCGGCGTCAGCACCCCGGCGGACAACCGCGATCCGACGCACGCGACGTTGAACCGGGCGCCCTCCTCGTCGGCGAAGTTGACGATGCCCAGCGGCCGCGCCAAGTCGGCGCCGCGCTCGCGCAGCAGGTCGAGTGCGGCGAACGAGGAGACCACGCCCAGCGGCCCGTCGTAGGCACCGCCGTCCGGCACCGAGTCCAGGTGGCTGCCGATCACGATCGCGTCGGCGCCGGGCGCGGTCCACGCCCACTGGTTGCCGTTGCGGTCCTCCTCGTAGCTCAGATTCCGGTTCTCGGCCTGCTCGCGAAACCACGCGCGGCACTCCGCGTCGGCGCCGGTCCACGCGTACCGGCGGTAGCCGCCGGTCGTGGCGCGACCCACCGGAAGCAGGTCGCGCCACATCGCCTCGAAGCCGGTGCTCACGCGTCGCCTTCGCGCATCGGCACCCGCACGTCGCGCTCGTCCGCGACGTCGACCGCACGGTCGTAGCCGGCGTCCACGTGCCGGATCACGCCCATGCCGGGGTCGTTGGTGAGCACTCGGCGGATCTTCTCGCCCGCCAGCGGTGTGCCGTCCGCGACGGTGACCTGACCGGCGTGGATCGAGCGGCCGATGCCCACCCCGCCGCCGTGGTGGATGGACACCCACGAGGCGCCCGAGGCCACGTTGACCATCGCGTTCAGCAGCGGCCAGTCGGCGATCGCGTCGGAGCCGTCGAGCATGCCCTCGGTCTCCCGGTACGGGCTGGCCACCGAGCCGCAGTCGAGGTGGTCGCGGCCGATCACGATCGGCGCGGCCAACTCGCCCGAGGCGACCATGTCGTTGAACCGCTCGCCGGCCTTGTCCCGCTCGCCGTAACCCAGCCAGCAGATCCGCGCGGGCAGCCCCTGGAAGTGCACCTTCTCCTGGGCCAGCTTGATCCAGCGGGCCAGCGACTCGTTCTCGGGGAACAGGTCGAGCACGGCCTTGTCGGTCTTGGCGATGTCGCGCGCGTCGCCGGAGAGCGCGGCCCAGCGGAACGGGCCCTTGCCTTCGCAGAACAGCGGCCGGATGTACGCCGGGACGAAGCCGGGGAAGTCGAACGCGCGGGTGTAGCCCGCCAGTTGCGCCTCGCCGCGGATCGAGTTGCCGTAGTCGAAGACCTCGGCGCCCTTGTCCTGGAAGCCGACCATCGCCTCGACGTGGCGGGCCATCGACTCGCGGGCGCGCTCGGTGAACTCGGCGGGCTTGGTGCGCGCGTACTCGGCCATGTCCTCGAACGCGACGCCGACCGGGAGGTAGGCGAGCGGGTCGTGGGCCGAGGTCTGGTCGGTGACGATGTCGATCGGCGCGTCCATCGCGAGCAGTTGCGGGACCAGCTCGGCGGCGTTGCCCAGCAGGCCGATGGACAGCGGCCGGCGGGCGTCGCGCGCCTGGACCGCGAGCTCCAGCGCGGCGTCCAGCGTCTCGACCCGGGTGTCGCAGTAGCCGTGCTCGATCCGGCGGTCGATCCGCGAGGGGTCGCAGTCGATACAGATGACCACGCCGCCGTTCATGGTCACCGCCAGCGGCTGCGCGCCGCCCATGCCGCCCAGGCCGGCGGTCAGCGTGACGGTGCCTTCCAGGGTGCCGCCGAAGCGCTTGGCCGCCACCGCGGCGAAGGTCTCGTAGGTGCCCTGGAGGATGCCCTGGGTGCCGATGTAGATCCACGAGCCGGCGGTCATCTGGCCGTACATGGTCAGACCGGCCGACTCCAGCCGGCGGAACTCCTCCCAGTTGGCCCAGTCGGGCACCAGGTTGGAGTTGGCGATCAGCACGCGCGGGGCCCACTCGTGGGTCTGCATCACGCCGACCGGACGGCCGGACTGCACGAGCAGCGTCTCGTCCTGCTTCAGCGTGGTCAGCGTGCGGGTGATCGCCTCGAAGGAGCGCCAGTCGCGGGCCGCCTTGCCGGTGCCGCCGTAGACGACCAGCTTGTCGGGGTGCTCGGCGACCTCGGGGTCGAGGTTGTTGAGCAACATCCGCAGGGCGCCTTCCTGCTGCCAGCCGCGGGTGGTGAGCGTGCTTCCGCGTGGTGCGCGCACCTCGCGCGGTCCTGCGGTGTGGTCCGACATGGCGGCGCCCCTTCTGTCCCGATGCACGATTTCTGTATGAAAACATTCAGTCGCTTCGAGAGTGAATCTATCTGTTCCGCAAGGCGTCGCCAAGAGAGCCCCGGCCGCGCGAGCGAGCCGGCCCGGTGCGACATCGGGGGACTTGACCCATTCGGAGCCATTTCATGCCATCGGTGGTCGGCGCGCGGCGGCGCCGGGTAGCCGGACCGCATGGATCTGCAGGAGGTGCTCTGGGCGATCACCGCACTGGGCGCGTTCGTCGCCTTCGCCGGCCTGGTGATGCTGGTGCGCGGCCGCGGGCGTGAGCCGGGCGTGGTGGCACTGGTGGTGATGATCGGCGCGCTGTTGTGCACCGGCGGCTTCCTGCTCAGCATCCCGCGCTATCGGGACACCGCGCTGATCGCGGGCGGCGCGGCGCTCGTCGGCGTACTGGCCATGCTGGGCGCGATCTCGCTGATGCCGGCGGAGCGCGGCCCCGGCCGGCCGCCGACCCCCGAGCGGCACGTCTCGCTCGACAAGGATCCCCGGCGGCGTTAGGGCGCGTCCTTTGTCCCCGCCGGGCCGCTCACACGTCGAACAAGCCGCGCTCGCCCGCCTGTCGCTCGAACTCCTCCAGCCGAACCTGCGCCCGCGCGGGCTCGATGTCGCACATCGCCTGGAGCAGGATCTGCCCCATCAGGATCGGCGCGCCGTACGAATCGAAGACCAGTTGCGAGCCGACGCCCGCGACCAGCACCGCGTCGGACAGGGCCGCCGCCGGCGCGAACGGGCTGTCGGTGACAGTGACGATCCGCATACCCAGATCACGCGCGACCCGCAGGCCCTCGGCCAACTCGCGCGGATACCTCGGCAGCGCGAAGCACAGCAGGCCGGTCGCGCCCGCCGCGCGGGCCTGGTCGAGCCGGTCCACCAGGAGCGAGCCGCCCTCGTCCAGGACCCGCACCTCGGGCAACACCTTGGCCGCGAAGTAGCCGAAGCCGCGCGCGGGCGCCATGCCGGTACGCAGACCGAGCACCACCAGCGGGCGTGAGGGCGCCAGCAGCGCGGCGGCGCGCGCGATCGGGCCCGGGTCGGCGAGCTGCTCGGCCAGGCGGGTCAGGTTCGCGATCTCGGCGTGCACGGCGCCGACGTATTCGTTGCGGTCCACCTCGGCCGAGGATTCGGCGGTGGTGGGCAACCCGAGTTCGCGCAGGTGCCGGCGCAGCGCCGGATAGCCGTCGAAGCCGAGCGCGACCGCGAACCGGGTCACCGACGGCTGGCTGACCCCGGCGAGCTGGGCCACCTCGACGCTGGAGAGGAACACCGCCTCGCCCGCGTGCCGCACCAGGCAGTGCGCGATCCGGCGCTGGGTGGGGGTGAGCCGGTGGCGCTCGAAGAGGGCGAGCAGGCGGGCGGAAGGGCTCGCGTCGTCGTCGGCCACCGACATGTCTCCTCGTTGCTGGTCGTCGCTCGGCCGCGCCCGCCGCCGCGGCGGACGTGGTTCGGCACCGTGGACGTGGTTCGGCACTACGGGTGAACGCGGACCGCCACCGGAGCGGCGGTCCGCGTCGGACAATCCTGCCTGATCTGACGTGATGTCAGTTCGGCCCGCTCCGGATCAGTTCAGCTCGCCGGCCACCGAGGCGGCGGCCTCGACCACCTTGCCCGCCCGGACGAAGGCGTCCGCGGCCTCCAGGTCGGGGGCCAGGAAGCGGTCCGGGCCCACCCCCTCGCCGCCGCTCGCCCGCAGCGCGGCGATCACCGCGGCCGTGGCGGGCGCCGGGGCACCCAGGCCGGCGGCCACGCGCATGTCCAGGGCACGGGCGGCGGTGGTGAGCTCGATGGCCAGGACGCGGTTCAGGTTGTCGATCGCGCGGCGCAGCTTGCGGGCCGCGCTCCAGCCCATCGAGACGTGGTCCTCCTGCATCGCCGAGCTGGGGATCGAGTCCGCCGAGGCGGGCACCGCCAGCCGCTTGCACTCGGAGACGAGCGCGGCCTGGGTGTACTGGGCGATCATCAGACCGGAGTCGACCCCGGGGTCGTCGGCCAGGAACGCCGGCAGCCCGTGCGAGCGGGAGGGGTCGAGCAGGCGGTCGGTGCGGCGCTCGGCGATCGAGCCGAGGTCGGCCACCGCGACGGCGAGGAAGTCGAGCACGTAGCCGACCGGGGCGCCGTGGAAGTTGCCGTTGGACTCGATCCGGCCGTCCTCCAGGATCACCGGGTTGTCCACGGCGGAGGCGAGTTCGCGGTCGGCGACCAGCAGCGCGTGCGCGAGGGTGTCCCGACCCGCGCCCGCGACCTGCGGCGCACAGCGCACCGAATAGGCGTCCTGCACCCGAGGCGCCGCGTCCTGATGGTGCCCGGTCAGCGCCGAGCCCTGGAGCACCCGCAGCATGTTGGCCGCGCTGGCCGCCTGGCCCGGGTGCGGGCGGATGGCGTGCAGCGCCGGGTCGAGCACCCGGGAGGTGCCGAGCAGCGCCTCCATGGTCATCGCGGCGGTGATGTCGGCGGTGGTGAACAGGCGGGCGAGGTCGGCACCGGCCATCAACAACATGCCGAGCATGCCGTCGGTGCCGTTGATCAGCGCCAGCCCCTCCTTCTCCTTGAGCTCGATCGGCTCCAGGCCGGCGGCGGCGAGCAGTTCGGCGGCGGGTCGCACCACGCCGTCGCGGCCGGCCGCCTCGCCCTCGCCGGTGAGCACGAGCGCGCAGTGCGCCAGCGGGGCCAGGTCGCCACTGCAGCCGAGCGAGCCGAATTCGCGGACCACCGGCGTGATGCCCGCGTTGAGCAGCCCGGCCATGGTCTGCGCGACGATCGGCCGCACCCCCGTACGGCCCGAGCACAGGGTCTTGAGCCGCAGCAACATCAGCGCGCGGACCACCTCGTCCTCGACCCGGGGGCCCATGCCCGCCGCGTGCGAGCGCACCAGCGAGTGCTGGAGGCGGGTGCGCAGTTCGGGGCTGATGTGCCGGACGGCGAGCGCGCCGAAGCCGGTGGACACCCCGTAGACGGGTTCGGTGCGCGCGGCGAGTCCCTCGACCACCGCGCGGGAGCCGGCCATCGCCTTGAGCGCGAGGTCGGTGAGTTCGACGCGTGCGCCGGCGCGGGCGACCGCGAGGACGTCCTGCGGAGACATCCCGGCCTCGCCGATCGAGACGGTGGCGGGGGCGGTTTCGAGGGCGTTGTGCAGATCATTATTCACTCGAACATTATGTGCATGGATTGCGACAACGCCAGGGGCGGCTACCGTGCCGGATGGCGTTCGGGACGTTCGTGTCGTGCCGAACGTTCGAGTCGTACACCTCCGGAGCGAATCCGAGCGCCCGGAGCGGACCGAGGAAAGGCAGTGCCGTGGGTCGGGTCACCTCTCGCCACAAGGTCTTGCGGCTGGGCGGCGACGCACCGGCCGTCACCCGCACCGACACGCTCGTCGCCGAGGAGCCGCTGGACATCCGGATCGGCGGGCGCACCATCACGGTGACCATGCGCACACCGGGCGACGACTTCGACCTGGTCGCCGGTTTCCTGGCGGCCGAGGGCGTGGTCGGCGCGGCCGAGGACCTGGCCGCGATGCGCTACTGCGCGGGCACCGACGACGAGGGCCACAACACCTACAACGTGGTGGACGCGGTGCTCGCACCGCACGTGCCCGCCCCCGACCCGGGCCTGATGCGCGGGGTGTGGACGTCGAGCGCGTGCGGGATCTGCGGCAGCACCGGCATCGACGGGCTGCGCCGGATGTCCCGCTTCGACGTGCACGCGGACGAGGTACGGGTGGACGCCGAGGTGCTGTACGCGCTGCCCGATCGGCTGCGCGCGGCGCAGAAGGTGTTCGCCAGCACCGGCGGCCTGCACGCGGCGGGTCTGTTCACCGCGACCGGCGAGATGGTGTGCGTGCGCGAGGACGTGGGCCGGCACAACGCGGTGGACAAGGTGGTCGGCTGGGCGCTGCGTGAGGGCCGGTTGCCGTTGGCCGGACACGTGCTGATGGTGAGCGGACGGGCCTCCTTCGAGCTGACCCAGAAGGCCGCGATGGCGGGGGTGCCGATGATGGCCGCGGTGTCCGCCCCGTCCGGGCTGGCCGTGGACTTGGCCGCGGACGCGGGGGTGACCCTGGTCGGCTTCCTGCGCGGGCGCTCGGCCAATGTGTACAGCCATCAGGATCGGGTGACGGTGCGGCGCGGCGACCCGTCGGCCTGAGTGCGGAGACCGGCCCGGAAACCGACGACGGCCCGTTACTCCGGCAGCGAGGCGCCCCCGGTCAGCGCCACCGCGACCAGCGCGCGCAACACCGGGGCCAGGCCGGTGACGCTCAGACTCAGGTCGTCGGCGTAGATCTCGACCAGCCAGCCGCCCGCGGCGTTGCTGCCGCCGGCGGCGACCATCGCCTTGTAGCCGCCGACCAGGAGCAGGTCCTCCTCGGCCGGGTCGGTGCCCGGGTTGCCCAGTTCGGCGACGAAGCTGCCGCCCTGCACCGCGTCCGCCGTGGCCGGGTAGTGCGCCAGGTCGTATTCGGCGGCGACCGCGTCGTAGCGCGACCCCGATTCGCTCTGCACGCCGGTCAGTCGGTGGATCGAATAGCGCACGGTGCGCAGGACCCGGCCGCCCGGCGGCAGGTAGGACACCCACCAGGCGACCCCGTCCAGCATCCGGGCGAAGGTGTCGGCGACGATTTCCAGCCGGCCCAGGGTGTCCGCGCGATGCACGCTCTTGGGCTCGCGCTCGTCCAGCACGGCGAGCACCGCCGCGAGCAACCGGCCGGGTTCGGCGTTGTGCAGCGCGCCCCGGAAGCGGCGCCGGTCGCGGTGCGGACCGGGGCCCTCCGCCTCCGCCTCCTCCTGCGCCTCGCTCGCCAGCGACAGGGTCAGGTCGGGCTGCTGGCCGCGGCCGGCGACCACCGGCCGGGTCGAGCGGGAGCCCTTGGCCCGGTACTGCGCCGCGTCGGCGAGCCGGAACAGGCGATCCGCGCTGGTCACCGGGCCCACCGGGTCGCCGGTGGAGGCCACGCCGCAGGCCACGCCCTCGCCGTCGTGCATGCGCAGCGCGCGTCGACACAACTCCTCGGCGACCACGACCACGTCGTCCGGCGGATAGCCCTCGGCCAGTACACAGAACTCGTCGCCGCCGAGCCGGGCGGCCATCGCCCCCGGCAACATCGCGCCACACGCGGAGAGCTGGTCGGCGAAGCGCTCCAGGAGCCGGTCGCCGACGTCGTGCCCACGTTCGTCGTTGAGCCGCTTGAGGCCGTTGACGTCGCAGACGATCAGGCTGACCACGACGCCGTCGCGGTAGTGCCGGGCCATCGCCTCGTCCAGCCTGGCGTCGATCGCGCGTCGATTGGCCAGCCCGGTCAGCGGGTCGGTGAAGGCCAGCTTCTCGATCCGCTCGAAGTGTTCCGCCTGGGCCAGGCCGGCCGAGATCTGCGCGGCCAGCACCCCGGCGAACTCGGCGTCCACCGGTTCGAAGCGCGGCTGGTCGGCACGCCGGGCCAGATACAGCTCGCCCCACACCCGGCCCTCGACCATGATCGGCGCGACCACGCAGTCGTGCCGACCCCGGCGCAACATCGCCGCGACCCGCTCGGCGTCGCGCGCGTGCTCGGGATCGTCCACACAGCGCGACCACGTGGTCGGCCAGGCCGCGGACTCGATGATGTCCGGGAAGTCGGTGACCGGATACGTCTCCGCGGTGGGCAGCGGTTCCTCGCCCTCGGCGAGTTCGCCGTCGTTGACCAGCACCCGCAGCCGCCCGGTGTCCCGCTCCCAGACCGAGATCGAGGCGTGCGCGGCCTCCGTCGCCAGCCGCGCCTGGGTCGCGGACACCCGGACCACCTCGGAGAAGTGATGGGTCGTGGCGAGCGTCTTGGCCAGATGGATGATCGCGTGCAGCCTGCGGGCCGCGTCCGGGCCCTCGACCAGGGCGACGGGTTCCGGACACGTGTCTCCCGGCATGCCGGGCAGATCCTCGGGTGTGCCGCCCGAGCCCTCCGTTCCCGGAGCACTCGGATCGGGTCGCGAAGCTACGGTCCTCACCCCCAATCCACCAGCACCCAGACCAGAGGATATGTCATGTATTGCCCGATTAACCGCAACGTGCACCCGCGTCATGCCGCCACCTCGACGGGTCGCTGTTCGCGTGCGTTCCTGTTGTCGGCGCCGGTCGGCGCCGGCATCCGTGCTCGGATACCCGCGCGTAGGCCCGGGGGCTCGCTGCGATGCGAGCGAAGCGCTTGTATACCCCGGCTTCGCGTCCTGCGCACATTACTCCTGTGCCCGGAGCCCGCAACGCCCCGTGTCCGCTCCGTAGCGCAGCAGGGCGGTGGGCGGAGCGTGGTTGTGAAGAGAGCGTGGAGGGGTCCCGGGAGCGGGGCCGAAAGAGTACGGTCGCGGGCACAGTCCGAAGGAGCGAACGCGTGCCCACGCTTTCCGTCATCGCCGCGATCGACATACCGGCCGTCCGGATCTGGGAGGCGGTGGGAGACTTCGAGGACCCGTCCAACTGGTACGCCCGGCCGATCGAGGGACACTCCCGGGGCGAGCGACGCGTACGCAGGCCGGACGGCTCGACCGTGCGCGAACGACTGCTCTCGCACGACGCGGTCGGCCACACCTACACCTACCGGGCGCTCGACGGTCCGCCGCTGCTGGGCCGACTCGCGCTGGAGTCGATCGCGGGCGGCACGATGTGCCTGGTCGTGTGGTCGGTGCGGTTCGAGAGCACACCGAGCGAACAACTCCCGGTGTTGCGCGAACTCGAACACCGGGTGATGCGACCCGCGCTGCGGACGCTGCGCGAGACGTTCGCCTGAGCGCGGCGCGAGAGGTCGGGCGCCGGCCTCAGCCGCCGCTCACACCGAGCGGATCGGGCAGCAGAGTGCCCGGGCGGCACACCGTCCACGGTTCGACCAGGCCCAGGCCGCGGACCGGCCGGCGCCACATGGGGTGCAGTTCGTAGCGGTCGTCGCCCTCCAGGGCCGCGGCCAGTTCGCGATCGACCACCACCGCGTCCTTGGGGCTGAGCGCGGTCAGCCGACTGGCCAGGTTGACCGTGGTGCCGAACACGTCGCCCATCCGCGAGAGCACGTGGCCGTACGCGATGCCCACCCGCAGCGCGGGCAGCACCTCCTCCTGTGCCATCGCCTCGACCAGGCGCAGGCCCAGCTCGACCGCCGAGTCCGGCGAGAAGGTCACGAACAACACCTCGTCGCCCAGCGTCTTGACCAGTCGCCCGCCCTGCTCGGCGATCACGTCGACGGCGGTGTCCTCGAAGGTCTGCACGAGCCGGCCGAGCTCGGCCTCCTCCAGATTGCGCGACAGCCGGGTGAAGCCGACCAGGTCGGCGAAGCCGACGGCCAGCGACTGGCCCACCGTCTGCGGATCGGTCAGGCCCTGCATCGCCCGCGAACTGGCCGCGGCCAGGTGGCGCCGCCAGGCGTAGATGACCAGCGGTTCGAGTTCGAGCATCACGTCGCCGGCGGTGGTGACCACCTGCTCGGAGCGGCTGCCGGTGAGTTCGTTGCCGATGTACTCCACCCACGCCTCGGTTTGCCACTCGGCGAACCGGGCCATGGTCTGGCCGACCGAGCGCACGAACTGCGCCGCGACGGTGGCCGGCAACAAGCCGGACTCGGTCAGCTCGCGCAGGTGCTTGAGCGCCGCGACATCGGCGTCGGTGAACGCGCGGGCCGGGCCGAAATCGGCGAAGCCCAGGCCGCGCCACAACCGGCGGGCCTCGTCCAGGGGCACCCCGACCAGGTCGGCGACCTGGCCGGAGGTGTATCGGCGGGGGGCACCCAGCACGACCTGCTCGACGTCGGCGATGGTGTTGTGGACCGCCTCGATGTCGGACAGGTCGGGCAGGGCGTGCTGATCGGCCGCGTCGGCCCCGGCGCCCGCGCCGGGCTCCACGCGGGTCCGTTCCTCGGGCATGTGGCTCCACCGGGTGTGCGAAGGATGGTCTCGTCGGAGCCACACTACGTGTCGGGGGTCACAAAGGTTCGGGGTCGGGCGGTGCCGGGTACTTCTTCCGCCCCGCGGCGGCCCGCTCGACGAGTACCAGCAGCTCGCTCTGCAGCCGCACCGCGTGCGGCAGACCCGGCAGTTCGAGCTGCTCCCGGTCGCCGACGGGGACCAGTACGACGGTGCCGGCGCCGAGCACGCGGTCCACGAACGACTCGTGCTCGACCAGTACGTCCTCCACGCGGGCGAACGGCACCACCCGGATCTCCCGGGTCAAGGTGCCGGTACGCACGGTCAGCCGATCGGCGGCGACCGCGTACAGCGTGCCCAGCCAGGACAGCCACGGGGCGATGCTCCAGCGGGCCAGGACCGCGAGCCCGGCCAGGAGTACGGCGGACCGAATCCAACCCGAGGCGGCGTCCGGTGAGGTCAGCGCGGCGAGGAAACCGGTGACCGCGACGGTGCCGAAGAGGGCGAGGGTGGGGCGGACGAGGTGCATCCAGTGCGGGCGCACGACGAAGAGTGTGTCGTCGTCGACCTCGGCTGTGATGGTGAACACCGGGCCTCCTGGTGAGTCACCACCGATTGTGCGGGGCCCTGGGGCGGGCGGCCGGGAGGCGTGCCGAAGGCACGGGGTTTTGCGCCCGCCCGCCTCATCCGCTGCGTGCGATGGGCGGGCCGCGGATGTCGGGCGGCGGCGGAGCCGAGACGGCCTCGCGGCCGAGGAGACGGGGACGGGTGGCCGGGGCGACGAGGCCGCGGGAGACAAAACGCCGTCGTGGCCCGGGACGAGTGTGCGCGTGCCGCCGCCGGCCGGAAGGAGCCGGGACGGCCTCGGCACGGGGCCGTCCCGGGGTGTGGTCAGTCGGCCGTCGGGCGGACGTGGACGACGTCGCCGGCCCCCACCGCGGTGGAGCCCGCCGAGGTGGTGACCAGGAGGCGGCCGTCCTCGTCGATGCCGGTGGCCGGGCCCTCCAGGGTGCGGTCGGCGGGCAGTTCGACCCGTACCCGGCGGCCGATCGTGGCGCACGCGTCGGTATAGGCGGTGAGCAGGCCGCTCGTGCGCGCGTCGCCGCCGGCCAGCCGCCAACGGGTGTACCACTCCTCCAGCTCGCGCAGGATCGCGCGCAGGATCGGATCGCGGTCGGTGTTCTCGGCGCCCGCCAACGCCAACGAGGTCGCGGTCGGGACCGGCAGTTCCTCCTCGCGCAGCGAGACGTTCAGGCCGATCCCCAGGACCACCCCGGCGCCGGCCCGCTCGGCCAGGATCCCGGCCAGCTTGCGTTCGCCCACGAGCAGGTCGTTGGGCCACTTCAGACGCGCGTCCACGCCGGTCACCCGGGACACCGCCGAGGCCGCGGCGACCCCGGCGAGCAACGGCAACCAGCCCCAGCGCGCGACCGGCACCTCGGTCGGTGCCAGCGTCACCGACATCGCGATGCCCGAACGCGGCGGCGCACTCCAGCGCCGGTCCAGCCGGCCCTTCCCCGCCACCTGCGACTCGGCGACCAGAACCAGCCCCTCCTGCTCGTCGCCCCGCCGGGCGAGGTCGGAGTTGGTCGATCCGGTCTCGGGCAAGACGTCGATCTCGCGCCACAGCCCACCGGGTACCAGCAGAGCCTGGCGCAGCGCCGCCTCACGCAGCGGAGGGCGGTTGAGATCCGTGAAAGGAGAGTCCATCCGATCACCCTAGAAGGCACTGGGGGGCAGGGCGGTGATGGTCGCCGGCGTGGCGCGGATACGCTACCGATCGCCGCCGTTCGACGTGACAGGAGCCAGCACGATGGACCCAGTACAGGGCGAGCCCGACATCCACACCACCGCCGGGAAGCTGGCCGACCTGGAGCGCCGCATCGACGAGGCGGTACACGCGGGCAGCGCCCGAGCGGTCGAGAAGCAGCACGCCAAGGGCAAGATGACCGCGCGCGAGCGGATCGAGTACCTGCTCGACGAGGGCTCGTTCGTCGAACTCGACGAGTTCGCGCGGCACCGCTCCACCAACTTCGGTCTGGAGAGCAACCGCCCCTACGGCGACGGCGTGGTGACCGGTTCCGGCACGGTCGACGGTCGCCAGGTGTGCGTGTTCTCCCAGGACGTCACCGTCTTCGGAGGCAGCCTGGGCGAGGTCTACGGCGAGAAGATCGTCAAGATCCAGGACCTCGCGATCAAGACCGGCGTCCCGCTGGTGGGCATCAACGAGGGCGGCGGCGCGCGCATCCAGGAGGGTGTCGTCTCGCTCGGCCTGTACGGCGAGATCTTCCGCCGCAACGTGATCGCCTCCGGCGTGATCCCGCAGATCTCGCTGATCATGGGCGCCGCGGCCGGCGGCCACGTGTACTCGCCCGCGCTCACCGACTTCGTCGTGATGGTCGACCAGACCTCGCAGATGTTCATCACCGGTCCCGACGTCATCAAGACGGTCACCGGCGAGGACGTCACGATGGAGGACCTCGGCGGCGCCCGCACGCACAACAGCAAGTCCGGCAACGCGCACTACATGGGCGCGGACGAGAAGGACGCGCTGGAGTACGTCAAGGGCCTGCTGTCCTACCTGCCGAGCAACAACCTGGAGGAGGCCCCGTCCTTCGACGAGGCCGCCGACCTGGAGACCACCGACTTCGACCGGGATCTGGACACACTGATCCCGGACTCGGCGAACCAGCCGTACGACATCCACACGGTGATCGAGCACGTCCTGGACGACGCGGACTTCCTGGAGGTCCAGCCGCTGTTCGCGCCGAACATCGTGGTCGGCTTCGGCCGGGTCGAAGGTCGGTCCGTGGGCATCGTGGCGAACCAGCCGATGCAGTTCGCCGGCACGCTGGACATCGACGCGTCCGAGAAGGCCGCGCGCTTCGTGCGCACCTGCGACGCGTTCAACATCCCGGTGCTGACCTTCGTGGACGTGCCCGGCTTCCTGCCCGGCACCGACCAGGAGTGGAACGGCATCATCCGCCGCGGCGCGAAGCTGATCTACGCGTACGCCGAGGCGACCGTGCCGCTGGTGACCATCATCACCCGCAAGGCGTACGGCGGTGCGTACGACGTGATGGGCTCCAAGCACCTGGGGGCCGACGTCAACCTGGCCTGGCCGACCGCGCAGATCGCGGTGATGGGCGCGCAGGGCGCGGCGAACATCCTGCACCGGCGCACGATCGCCGCCTCGGACGATCCCGAGGCGACCCGCGCGCGGCTGATCCAGGAGTACGAGGACACGCTGTGCAACCCGTACGTGGCCGCCGAGCGCGGCTACGTGGACGCGGTCATCCGCCCGTCCTCGACCCGGGCGCACGTGGTCAAGGCGCTGCGTGCGCTGCGCGGCAAGCGCGAGACGCTGCCGCCGAAGAAGCACGGCAACATCCCGCTGTAAGTCGGACCACACCGGGTCGGTCCCGGCGCGTGCGCCGCGGACCGGCCCGGCCAGGGCCTGGAGGTCCCCATGATCAAGGTGGTGCGGGGTGAACCCACCCCGGAGGAACTGGCGGTGATCGTCACCGTCGTGGCGGCCAAGGCGAGCGGCGGCACCGTCGCGCCGGAACCCGCCGCGCCCTCGCAGTGGAACGCGCCGGCCCGGCTGGTGCGCCGACCGTTGCGACCGGGGCCCGGTGCCTGGCGTGCGAGCGCCTGGCCCTCCTGAACGAACACATCCGCGACCTTCACACCTCGAAGGTCGGTAAATCGCACGACCCGACTTGAGTACTCGTACTCAAGATCGCCCGGTGACACCCGTCGCACGATGGGTGCATGCGTGACCGTGACGAGTTCTCCGAGGAAACCCGGCGCGCCGTGGCCCAGCTACGGCGCGCCGTGTGGATCCTGCCCGTGGTGGTGATCCTCGGTCTGCTCGTGCTCGGCCTGTGACCGGGCGGCCCGTGCCCGATCGGCGCGCCGCGGCCCGGTACGTTGGCGGCATGACCGACCGTGCCCCCTCCCGTTCCCTCGTGCTCGCCTCGGCCTCCCCCGCCCGCCTGAAACTGCTGCGCGACGCCGGGCTGGACCCCAAGGTCGTGGTCAGCGGCGTCGACGAGGACGCGCTCGCCGCCGGCACGCCGCGCGAACTCGCGCTGCTCCTGGCCGAGGCCAAGGCCGACGCGGTGGCCGCCGGGCTCACGGCCGACGAACTGGTCGTGGGCTGCGACTCGGTCCTGGAGTTGGACGGCCGCGCGCTGGGCAAGCCGGCCGACGCCGCCGAGGCGTGGGAGCGCTGGCAGTCGATGCGCGGACGCGCCGGGGTGCTGCTGACCGGGCACTGCGTGATCGACCGGCGCAGCGGACTGCGGGTGTCCGACGTGGCGGCCACCACGGTGCGGTTCGGGACGCCGGACGACGACGAGGTCGCCGCGTACATCGCCACCGGTGAACCGCTGCACGTGGCGGGCGCCTTCACCCTGGACGGCTACGCGTCGCCGTTCGTGGACGGCATCGACGGCGACCCGGGCAACGTGATCGGCCTGTCGCTGCCGCTGCTGCGCCGGCTCCTGGCCGGTGTGGGTGTGCGGATCGTCGATCTCTGGACCTGAGGGGCCGTCAGGAGATGGGCCCGTCCGGCCGGTTCAGGTCGCGCCGGACCGGGCCGGGGCCCAGGCCCGACAGCCCGGACGGCGGTTGCGGGGGGTACGCGCCGGGGCTCGGCTGCTGCTGCGGCAGATACGGCTGCGGGGCGGGTTCGGCGTAGGCGTTCGGTGCCCACGGGCCGCCGCCGGGGACCGGTGCGCCGACCGGGCCGGGACCGGGGCCCGGGCCGCGCCCGGGAGCACGCGGCGGCGGGGTGCCGCGCAGTGCGGCCAGCAGTGCGAGCGGCAGCGCGATCGCGGCGAGCACGAGCAGCGGTAGCGGTACCCCGCCGGGCTTCTCGGTCAGCCACTCCACCCAGCCGTAGTCGGCCGACGCGGCCTGCAGTTCCGGCCACACCGGTCCGCATGCCGCGCCCAGGCCGAATGCCGCGATCGCCGCCTCCGGACGCAGCCCGCCGATCACCACGCCGATCGCCGCCGCGCCCGCACAGCGCACCGCGAGCTGATGCCCGGAGCCGGCCGCGGGGCCGATGAACTCGGCCAGGACCAGGGCGAGTGCGGCCAGGCCGATCGCGTACGCCCCCAGTGTCCGGGCCGCGACCGCGCCCAGGATGCCCGCGACGGCGAGCCCGAGCAGCCACGGCAGGTATTCGCCCGGACCGTCCAACCCCAGCCCCGGGTTGCCCTCGGTACGGTCCCACGCGAACAGCGCGGCCGGGAACGCGGCCAGCCCGACCGCCATCGCCAACAGCGCGCCCGCGACCGAACGCACCCCGTCCACCCGATAGGTCAGCACCGCGGCGACCAGGCAGCCCGCCAACGCGACGATCGGCCACAGCCCGAGCACCTTGGGCTTGTCCTCGCCCATCACCACGGACGCCGCGGCGACCCCGACGCCGACCAACCCGAGCAGGAACACCCCACCGGAGGCGCCCGCTTCGGACTCCTGCCAGCCTCGGCCGGGCGGGACCAGCACCCGTCCGGTGGGCAGCAGGAGCAACAGGTAGCCGAACGCGACCAGCGGCAGCCAGGTCTGCAGACCGGCCCCGGACTCCCACATCGGATCGAGCACGTCCGACCCGCCGAGCACGAACAGCAGTGGTACGGCGGCCGCGAGCGTCGCCGCGAACGCGGCGTTCAGCGGCGCCTGGTGTCGCGGCACCGCGAGGTGGATCCACAACACCACGCCGATCAGCACCTGCACCGCGAAGCCGAACCGCAACAGGTAGACGAAGCCGAGCCAGCGCGCGTCGCCCGAGCCGTCGTAGTGCGTGGCGATCGGGTCGAGCGCGGTGGTCAGCGCGGCGCCGGCCAGGCCGATCACCAGCACGCCGCCGACCGCGCCGCGGCGATGGGTGAAGACGCTGTCGGTGAGTCCGACGCCGCCGATCACCAGCGGCACCGCCCACGGCAACAACACCGCGATCAGATCCCACACCGACCAGTCGTCGGCGCCCGCAATCGTCGGCGCCGGGAACGATCCGTAGTCGGCCGGGTCCGCGGCGGCCGGAACCGGTACGGCGGGGTCGATGCCGGCCCGGAGCAGTACCAGCGCGGCAGCCGTGCCGAGCACGACCAACAGCGCACCGGGCACCCACTCCAGGGACAACCGGCCCACCGGTTCGGGGCGCCGCGCACGGCCCTCCGCGAATCCGGCGCCGGCCTCGTAGGCCTTGCGTATCACTCCGCCGGCCATGGCCGTCTCCCCCGGGTCGTCGTACAGGCAGCTTAGGGAAAAGCGGCGGTCGTCCGCTCCCGAAGCGGAAGACGCGGACCCCATCGGTTCGGATCCACCGGAAGTCCCTCGACCATCCCTCGATCGCCGGGCATCTCCGCGACGTCCGCGGCCATTACCTCGGAGGGAATCGACCGCCCCACCACGTGTCGAGCACAGTCGTGGGTGTCGGCAATCGAACCCTGGAGGACCCCATGAGCGCCCAGTCCCTGCACTCCACGTTCGCGGCCGGTGGATCGACCGGCGACGGCGCCGTCCGCGGCGACACCGGCCTGCTGCGCATCGCGCTGCGCCTGGACGCGATCGCCACCGGCGCGGTGGGCCTGGCCGCGCTGGCCGGTTGTGCCGCCTTCGACGGCGCCCTCGGCCTGCCCACCGCGTTCCTGGCCGGCCTCGGTGCGTTCCTGCTGCTCTACGCGTCGGCCGTGTGGCGGGTGGCCGGCCGGTCCGCGCCGCATCGCATCGGCGTACGCGTGGTGATCGCCCTCAACCTGATGTGGTTCGCGGACAGCCTGGTGATGGCCGGCGCGGGCTGGTTGGACCCGACCGGCCTGGGCACCACGCTCGTCGTGCTCCAGGCGATCGCGGTGCTCGGCTTCGCCGATCTGCAGATCTTCGGGCTGCGCAAGGCGAACAGGTCCGTGCGATGACCGTCGGCGGGAAGGCCGTCGGGCCGTCGAGGAGGCGTCGTGCCGCGTTCGTGGAACACCGCGTACGGTCGGGTGCCATGAGTTCGGGACCCGGGAGCATCGTCACCGAGCGGCCCGCCGGCCGCCCCGCCGGCCGCCGATCGAGCGGCGAGTTGATCCGGCACTGGCGGCAACACCGACGGCTGAGCCAACTGGAGCTGTCCGCGGAGGTCGAGGTGTCCACCCGGCACCTGAGCTTCATCGAGACCGGCCGCGCGGTGCCCAGCCGGGACATGGTGTTGCGGCTGGCCGAATACCTGGAGGTCCCGCTGCGCGAACGCAACCGGATGCTCCTGGCCGCGGGCCATGCCCCGGCGTACAACGAAAGCCGGCTGGACGCGCCGGAATTGCACGCGGTGATGACCGCGATGCGCCAGATCCTGGTCGGGCACGGTCCCTACCCGGCGGTGATCGTGGACCGGGCCTGGAACATCGTCGACGCGACCCCGAGCATCGCGCTGTTCACCGAGGGCGTGGCCCCCGAGTTGCTCACCGATCCGCTCAACGCCTATCGGGTGAGCCTGCACCCCGAGGGCATGGCGCCGCGGATCGTCAACCTCCCGCAGTGGCGCGCGCATCTGCTGCACCGACTGCGTCGGCAGGTCGCGATCACCGGGGACCCGCTGGTCCGGGAACTGTACGACGAGGTGAGCGGCTACCCGGGCGGCGAGCCGCCGAACGCGGCCGGGCCCGGCGCGCCGGCCATCCCGTTGGGCATCCGGTTCGGCGGTGAGGTGCTGTCCTTCGTGAGCACGGTGGCCACGTTCGGCACCGCGGTCGACATCACCGTGGCGGAGATCTCGATCGAGTCGTTCTACCCCGCGGACAAGCGCACCGGGCAGATCCTGCGCGAATTGCACGGCGACTGACGGTCGGGGTGGGTGGGGAGGGCCGGCCGGATCGGGGCTCGGTCTCGGTCTCGGTTCGACGGCGGGTTCAGCCGCGGAGTCGGTGGCCCCAGACCTCGGCCGGCCGGGTCACCGGGTCGGGGCGCCACTCGCCGAGGCGGGCCCAGTCCCAGGATCGCAGCGCCGCGAGCGCGGCATGGTTGTCCCGGGGCACCCGCGCCGCGGCGAAGGTGGCATCGGTGCCCGCGAGCAGCTTCTCCCGCATCCGGCCGGCCAGTCCCTGACGTCGGTGCTGGGGTACGACCATGAGGTCCACGATCACGAACACCTTGCCGGCCGCCGCCGATTCGGCCACGTCCTCGGCCAGTTCCCCGTGGAATCCGGTCCACCAGCCGCTCGCCCGCCGAGGCGGGAAGCCGTACGTGCAGCCCGCCGCCGCGCCGGCTCCGTTCGCGACCACCATCTCGAACCCGGGCTGTTGGATGTGGTCGGCGTAGCGCCGCAGGAAATCGGGGCGGCCCGGCGGGTCCTCGCCGTAGGTCTTGACGTACGTATCCGCGACGGATTCCCGCTGTTGGTCGGCCTGCCAACGGGTCAGCCGGCGCAAGAACACCTCTGCCACCAGTACCTCCTGCCCAGGCATGGGATGCCGTAGCGGTTCACATCGTGGCAGCCGGCCCCGCCCGGGGGAAACACCACGAGCCGAATACCGCCCGGTCGGGTAGCGAACCCCGGCGACCCGCGGCCGCGGGCGGTCCCGTCGAGGTCAGGCGGTTTGCGTGTTTCGGCCTCTTTCGGCCGCGTGTGCTCGTAGCCTGCGCACGGGGTACGGCGAGGAGAAAGTCGAGAGTGCCGAACGTGCGGGAACCGGGTAATGCGTGGGACATGTGTGCCGAGGCTCACGACGAGCACGAGTGGGTGTATCAGTACGGGCCGGACGGACCGGCGGGCAATCCGTGGGCCAAGGCCTGCAAGCACTGCGGGAAGATGGCGGGGGCGAACGTCCCCGAAAGCGGGCCGCTCGGGCGCTCCACCGGCGGCGACTGTCTGGGCGGCTGACGGGACCCGACACATAACTGGAACACGTTTCAGGTATACCCGGGCATCGGCGCCCGGCACCTGCGGAGTACGTTGACCCCACCGGCAACGTGGCCGGCAGCTCCATCGCAGGCCATGAACATGGCGGGTTGCCGTACCCATGACGAGGTGGGGCGGCCGATTGTGCCCGCCTTCGAATCCCTAGACTCTCCGCAGTTCAGGAGGGAGCCAGATCGTGCGCAAGGTACTCATCGCCAACCGTGGGGAAATCGCGGTCCGCGTCGCCCGAGCATGCCGGGATGCCGGCATCGCCAGTGTGGCCGTCTACGCCGAACCGGACCGGGATGCTCTGCACGTGCGGGTGGCCGACGAGGCCCACGCGCTCGGCGGAAACACTCCGGCCGAGAGTTACCTGGACGTGGCCAAGGTTTTGCAGGCCGCCCAGGACTCCGGCGCGGACGCCATTCACCCCGGATACGGATTCCTGTCGGAGAACGCGGAATTCGCCCAAGCCGTGCTGGACGCCGGCCTCACCTGGATCGGACCGCCGCCGCAGGCGATCCGCGACCTCGGTGACAAGGTGGCCGCCCGGCACATCGCCCAGCGGGCCGGCGCGCCCCTGGTCGCCGGCACCCCGGACCCGGTCTCGGGTGCCGAGGAAGTGGTGGAGTTCGCGAAGGCCAACGGCCTGCCGATCGCCATCAAGGCCGCCTTCGGCGGTGGCGGGCGCGGCCTCAAGGTGGCCCGCACCCTCGAAGAGGTTCCCGAGCTGTACGACTCGGCGGTGCGTGAGGCGGTGGCCGCGTTCGGCCGCGGCGAGTGCTTCGTGGAGCGGTACCTGGACCAGCCGCGGCACGTCGAGACCCAGTGTCTGGCCGACACCCACGGCAACGTGGTGGTCGTGTCCACCCGCGACTGCTCGCTCCAGCGCCGGCACCAGAAGCTCGTCGAGGAGGCGCCCGCGCCGTTCCTGACCGAGGAGCAGAACGCCGAGCTCTACCGCGCGTCGAAGGCCATCCTCAAGGAGGCCGGCTACGTCGGCGCCGGGACCTGCGAGTTCCTGGTGGGCCAGGACGGCACCATCTCCTTCCTGGAGGTCAACACCCGTCTCCAGGTCGAGCACCCGGTCACCGAAGAGGTGACCGGCATCGACCTGGTGCGCGAGATGTTCCGGATCGCCGACGGCGAGGCGCTCGGCTACGACGACCCGCCGCTGCGCGGCCACTCGTTCGAGTTCCGGATCAACGGCGAGGACCCGGGGCGCGGCTTCCTGCCCGCTCCCGGCGAGGTCACCAAGTGGCTTCCGCCGTCCGGCCCGGGCGTGCGCCTGGACTCGGGCGTCGAGCAGGGTTCGGTGATCGGCCCGGCGTGGGACTCGCTGCTCGCGAAGCTGATCGTCACCGGTCGCGACCGCAAGCAGGCGCTCCAGCGGGCCAAGCGCGCGCTGGACGAGTTCGTCGTGGACGGCATGGCCACCGCGCTCACCTTCCACCGCGAGGTGGTGGTGGACCCGGCGTTCGCGCCCGAGCTGGCCGGCTCGACCGACCCGTTCACGGTGCACACCCGGTGGATCGAGACCGGGTTCGAGAACACGATCGCCCCGTTCGGCGGCGGCGCGGACTCGGCCGAGGAGGCCGGCGAGCGCGAGACCGTCGTGGTCGAGGTCAACGGTCGGCGCTTCGAGGTCACCCTCCCGGCGGGCCTCGGCGCGTCCGGCGCGGCCCCGGCCGCGGGCAAGAAGGCGCCCAAGCGCGGCGGTGCCAAGAAGGCCGGCGCCGCGGCGAGCGGTGACTCGCTGGCCAGCCCGATGCAGGGCACCATCGTCAAGGTCGCGGTCGAGGAGGGTCAGCAGGTCGCCGAGGGCGAGCTGATCGTGGTCCTGGAGGCGATGAAGATGGAACAGCCGCTCAACGCCCACCGGGCGGGCACGGTCAAGGGCCTGGTCGCCGAGGTCGGCGCGACGGTCACCTCCGGCGCGGTGCTCTGCGAGATCAAGGACTGATCCGGGTCGCCCACCTGCGGATCGGCCACGATCGTGCGGGTGGGCGACCCGAGCGCCCCCGCCCGACACGTCGGCGCGGGGGCGCTCGTCCGCGCCGACCGAAGTCGCAGGGGGCTCGGCTTGGACCTCTGGTTTCTGCTCGCCACCGCCGTCGCGGCCGGCGGCACCGGGGCCGCCCTGGGCATGCGCTGGTCGAATCGTCGACGTGGCGCCCGGTCGCCGCGCCCACCCTCGCGCATCACCGCGTCGGGTGAGCCGGCCGTCTTCTCGGTACCGCCCGAGTTGCTGGAGCGGGCGCGGGCCGAGTTGCTCGCGTGGCTGCGCGCGGACGTGAGCGAACGACTCGCCGAATTGACCCGGCGCACGCAGGCGCTGGTACCGGCCGGGCGGCCGGCCGCGTTGGCGGCACAACTGCGGGCACTGGACGCGGGCGAGGCGGCGTCGTGGGTGTTGCGGGACGCGGACGATCTTCCCGATCTCGCGGGTGCGTGGTTGTTGGTGTGGCACGGTGTCCGCGCGCTGGAGGTGGCCGCGGAGCAGCACGATGCGACGGACGAGGTGGGCCCGGATCGTCGGTTCGAGGTGTCGGTGTGTCTGTTCAACCCGTTGCACGGCGCCGCGCACGCCACGATGCGGTGGGCGATGCGAGGTCTGGCCGCGCCGGTACCGGCCTGCTGGGCGTGTCTGATCGCCGGGAGCGAGCGCACGATGCCGGACATCCTCACCGCGCGGGTCGCCGACGGGGCGTACCTGCCCTACTACGAGATCCCGGCGGAGCAAAGCGTGTGGTCGGCGACGGGGTACGGCGCCTTCGGCGGTGACCTGGTCGAACAGGTGCGGAGCGCGTTGCCCGGGGGGCGCCGGGCAGTCGGCGAGTGACACCTGAGCACGGGGTCGTGATCACTGGTCGGGCATCACCCCCGGGACGCGCATGTCCCGCATCCGCTCCCCGTTGAACTCCGCACGAGCGCCGGGAACGGCCCGTTGCGGAAGGGGGGCGATGTGCACCTGTGCGCCCAGTTCGGCCAGGGCCTCGCTCTCCGGGCCGGGAGCATCCTCGTCGGTGACGAGGTGGGTGATGCGCTCGGGGGCCACCGTCTGGAACATGGTGTCCACACCGATCTTGGTGTGATCGACCATGACGACGACCTCGTGGGCGGCCTGGATCAGGGCGCGGTCCACGCTCGCGGACAGCATGTTGGGGGTGGACAGGCCACGCTCGGCGGTCAGCCCGTTGCCGGACACGAACGCGCGACGCACGCGCAGACCCGCCAGGGCCTGCTCGGCTCCGCTGCCGACCAACGCGTAGGACGACCCGCGCAGCGTGCCGCCGGTCATCACGACCTCGACCCGATTGGCGTGGGCGAGGACCTGCGCGACGAGGAGGGAGTTGGTGACCACGGTCAGGCCCGGGATCCGGGCCAGCCTGCGGGCCAACTCCTGCGTGGTGGTGCCGGCGCCCACGACGATCGCGTCCCCCTCGTCGACGAGGGAGACCGCGAGGTCGGCCATGGCCGCCTTCTCAGCCGCCGCGAGGTGGGTCTTCTGCGAATAGCTCGGCTCACGGGACAGCCCACCGGGCAGTACCGCTCCACCGTGCCGACGGTCGAGCAGCCCTTCGGCTTCCAGGGCCCGCACGTCCCGCCGAACCGTCACCTCGGACGTCTGGACCACCCGGGCGAGTTCCCGTAGGGACACCGCTCCGTTGGCCCGCACCATTTCAAGAATCAGTTGACGACGCTCTGCTGCGAACACGTGACGAAGGTAACGCGAACGACCGGCTCTTATCAGCCGCTTGCGACTCTTACCCGAACTTGTTCATCAAAGTGATAAGACCGCTTCGGTTTCCGGGCGCAGCGAAGCCGCAGCGTTCGGGAGGGCCAACCATAACGCTGCTCGCCCGGAGCCGGATACCGCTGCTGTACACCGATTTTGATTCCGCGTCAGCCGGGCTCGACGGATGCGGAACACACCGCGAGGCGGCGATCACACCCGGTCCGATTCGAGTATGCGCGGCGGCCTCGGAGCACAGCGGATGTTCGAGAAAAGCCACCCGTAAGTGGAGTCCCCGGGAGCGCGGAATCCGAATTCCGCGCGCCCCTCGCACGCCGGAGGCCACCCGTACTCGACCGCACCGATCCTGCGCGCCTTATCGATCTTGAACTCGGGGCCGCCCGAGGTCGTCCGGGCCGATTCGCCCCGGCCCCGGACCCGGTCAGGAACGCTCGCGCCGGTGCAATTGCCGGGCGGCTTCCGCGATCGATCCCGAAAGGGACGGGTAGACGGTGAATCCGCTGGCGATCTGGTCGACCGTCAAGTGCAGGTCCACGGCGAGCGCGACGGTGTGGATCAACTCGCTCGCGCGCGGCGCCACGATCACACCGCCGACCACGATCCCGGTCCCCGGGCGACAGAACAGCTTCACGAAACCGTCGTGAATGCCCTGCATCTTCGCGCGCGGGTTGCGCGACAGCGGCAGCTTCACCCCGCGCGCGTCGATCTCGCCCGCGTCGATCGCGGCCTGGGTATAGCCGACCGTGGCGATCTCCGGGTCGGTGAACACGTTCGAGGACACGGCCTTGAGGTTCAGCGGGGCCACCGCGTCGCCGAGCATGTGGTACATCGCGATCCGCCCCTGCATCGCCGCGACCGACGCGAGCGCGAAGACGCCGGTGCAGTCGCCCGCCGAGTACACCCCGTTCGCGGTGGTGCGCGAGACCCGGTCCACCCGCACGTGTCCGGTGTCCTTGAGGAAGACGCCGGCCTCCTCCAAACCGATGCCCGAGGTGTTCGGGATCGCGCCGACGGCGACCAGGCAGTGGCTGCCCTCGACGATCTGGCCGTCGGTCAGGGTGACGATGACGCTGTCCCCGTCCCGCTTGACGCTCTCCGCCCGCGAGCGCGACATCACCCGCATGCCGCGCCGCCGGAAGACGCCTTCGAGCACCTCGGCCGCGTCCGGGTCCTCGCCCGGCAGCACCCGGTCCCGGCTGGAGACCAGGGTCACCTTCGAGCCGAGCGCCTGGTACGCACCGGCGAACTCGGCACCGGTGACGCCGGAGCCGACCACGATCAGCTCGCGCGGCAGCTCGGACAGGCCGTACATCTGCTTCCAGTTCAAGATGCGCTCGCCGTCCGGCTCCGCACCCGGAATCTCGCGCGGGTGGGCGCCGGTGGAGATCAGGATCGCGTCCGCGTCCAGCGTGCGCTCGGTGCCGTCGGCCAGGTCGGCCACCACGCGGCGCGGCCCGTCCAGGCGGGCGGTGCCGCGCAGCACCCGCACACCGGCGCGCGTGACGCCCTGCGCGATGTCGTTGGACTGGGCCTTGGCCAGTTGCAACACGCGCCGGTTGACCACGCCCAGGTCCACCCCCACGATCGGGCGATCCAGCGTGCCGGGGGTGCCGTCGTCGACGTAGATGCCGAGCTCGTGGTGCGAGTCGGCGAAGTTCGTCATGACCTCGGCCGTGGCGATCAGGGTCTTGGACGGGACACAGTCCGTCAGTACAGCCGCACCACCCACACCTTCGCGCTCTACCACCGTCACCTCGGCTCCGAGCTGTGCCGCGACCAAAGCCGCCTCGTACCCGCCGGGTCCTCCGCCTACGATCACAATCCGAGTCACGGGTGTCATTCTCTCCCATGCCCGCTCGTCGCGTAGGCTGCGGCCATGCCCCTCTACGCCGCGTACGCAAGCAACCTCGACGCGCGGCAGATGGCTCGGCGTGCCCCGCACTCCCCTCTGCGCCACACCGGTTGGCTGCCCGGCTGGCGGCTGACCTTCGGCGGCGAGCAGTTGGGTTGGGACGGATCGCTGGCCACGGTCGTCGAGGACGAGTTGTCCCAGGTATTCGTCGCGCTGTACGACCTGGCCGAGATGGACGAGCCCGACCTCGACCGCTGGGAGGGCATGCCACTCGGCCTGTACCGCAAGGTCCGGGTCCGGGTGGAGTCGCTGTTCGGCGAGCAGTTGGCGTGGCTGTACGTCCTCAACGACTACGAGGGCGGCCTGCCGTCGGCGCGCTACCTCGGCATGGTCGCCGAATCGGCCGAATCCGCCGGCGCCCCCGACGACTACGTCAAGGAACTCCGCAACCGCCCCTGCTCGTAACCCGGCCCCCCGGCGAAACTCGCCCGGCGTCCTGCCACACTCGGCTCGTCGGTCGTGCCGAGTGGGGGAGCGCGCTGTGCCCGAGATCCGTTACACCCTGAGTTTTCGGCAGCGTTGGCTCCACCTCCTGCTCGCCGCGCTCTTCGGCGTGTTGTCCGCGCTGCGCGCCTCCACCCACGGAATCGCCGAAGACTTCCCGCTCTTCGTGGCCCCGCTCTTCCTCCTGAACTTCTTCCTCTTCTCCCGCTTCGAGACCCGACTGACTCCGCAGGGCATCACCTGTCGCCGATACCGCACCCTGCGGCTGGACTGGTCCGAGATCACGAACGTGCGGAAGCGACGTCTGCTGGGCAGCCGCTCCATACAACTCGTGCTCGCCGACGGCAAGGTGTACAACCTCGCCGTCCCGCTGGACGCGATGCTCCAGCGCGATCGGGAGTTCGACACCAAGCTCGCCACCCTGTGGAACGCCTGGACCGGCGCGACCGGTCGCGGTGCGTACATCCCCGGCCCCGACGCCCCCGAGCAGTGGCAGACTCCGCTCGCCTGAACGGACATATCACCACTTTCCAGGACCAGTCCTCCCCCGCTGTCATTGCGGTCGTATCACAGTCTTCTACGCGCATAGACCCCGCCCGCGCCGTTCTCAGGTACAGCATTTACGCTCATCGATGTGAACGTATTGGATAGCCACGACCCGTACACGGCCGCCGCCGAGGCCGCCGAAAGCCTTCAGCGGCTCACCGGTGCCGCCACGCACGACATCGCGCTCGTCATGGGCTCTGGCTGGGTGCCCGCCGCCGACATGCTGGGCGACCCGGAGCACGAGTTCCCGGTCACCGAGCTGCCCGGCTTCCCGCCGCCCGCCGTCGAGGGCCACGCGGGCACGGTCCGCTCGCTGGTCATCGGCGACCGTCGCGCGCTGGTCTTCCTCGGCCGCACCCACCTCTACGAGGGGCACGGCGTCGCGTCCGTCGCGCACGGCGTGCGCACCGCGGTCGCGGCCGGCTGCAAGGCCGTCGTGCTGACCAACGGTTGCGGCGGCCTGCGGCCGTCCTTCGTACCCGGTCAGCCGGTACTGATCAGCGACCACATCAACCTCACCGCCGCGTCCCCCATCGTCGGGGCCAACTTCGTCGACCTGACCGACCTTTATTCGCCGCGGCTACGCGCGTTGTGTCGCGAGGTCGAGCCCGACCTCGAAGAGGGCGTCTACGTACAATTCCCCGGCCCGCACTACGAGACCCCGGCCGAGATCGGCATGGTCCGCGCGATCGGCGGGCACCTCGTCGGCATGTCCACGACCATCGAAGCCATCGCCGCGCGCGAGGCCGGCGCGGAGATCCTGGGCATCTCGCTGGTCACCAACCTCGCCGCGGGCATGACCGGCGAACCGCTCAACCACGAAGAGGTCCTGGCCGCCGGGCGCGCGTCCGCCGAGCGCATGGGCCGCCTGCTGACCCGGGTCCTGCCCCGCATCTGAACGTCCGCAGTCCCGTCCCCGCCCTCTCCCGATCCCTTCCGCACCGAGGAGTCCGTGTTGAGCGACGTCATCGAGATCGCGCGCGCCTGGCTGGCCGAGGACCCGGACCCGGACACCCGGGCCGAACTCGAGGCGTTGCTCGAAGCGGACGACCGGGAGGGCCTCGCGGATCGCTTCGCCGGGCTGCTCCAGTTCGGTACCGCGGGGCTGCGCGGCGAGTTGGGCGCGGGACCGAACCGGATGAACCGCGCGGTGGTGATCCGCGCTGCGGCGGGTCTGGCCGCATACCTCAAGACCGTCTACCTCACCGACACGGTCGCGCCCGCCGCGACGCGCAACGCGGTGGTGATCGGGTTCGACGCGCGGTACAAGTCCGACGTGTTCGCCCGGGACACCGCCGCCGTGCTGGAGGCGGCCGGGCTGCACGCGCTGCTGCTGCCCCGGCCGCTGCCCACACCGGTGCTGGCCTATGCGATCCGGCACCTGGGCTGCGTCGCGGGGGTGATGGTCACCGCGAGCCACAACCCGCCGCGCGACAACGGCTACAAGGTCTACCTCGGCGACGGGTCGCAGATCGTGCCGCCCGCCGACGCGGAGATCGCCGGGCGGATCGCGGCGATCGGCCCGCTGGCCGACGTGCCGAGGGCCGAGGACGGCTGGGAGACACTCGGCGAGGCGCTGATCGACTCCTACCTCGACCGCGCGCTGACCGTGGTCGACCCGGACGGCCCGCGCGACGTGCGGATCGTGCACACCGCGATGCACGGTGTGGGCACCACCGTGATGCTCGGCGCGTTCGATCGCGCGGGCTTCGCGGACGTGCGACCGGTGCCCGAACAGGCCGATCCCGACCCCGACTTCCCGACCGTGGCGTTCCCCAATCCGGAGGAGCCCGGGGCGATGGACCTCGCCTTTCGCACCGCGCTCGCCGAGGACGCGGACGTGGTGATCGCCAACGATCCGGACGCCGACCGGTGTGCGGTCGCGGTACCGGACGCGAGTGTCGCGGGCGGCTGGCGGATGTTGCGCGGCGACGAGGTCGGCGCACTGCTCGGCGCCGAGGTGGCCCGCCGGGGCACCGACGGCGTGCTGGCCACCACGATCGTGTCCTCCTCGCTGTTGGGCGCGATCGCGCAGGCCGACCATCTCGCCTACACGGAGACGTTGACCGGCTTCAAGTGGCTCGCGCGGGTGCCGAACCTGGCCTTCGCGTACGAGGAGGCGCTGGGCTACTGCGTGGACCCGGCCGGGGTGTGCGACAAGGACGGCGTCACGGCCGCGCTGATGCTGGCCGAACTCGCGGCCGGTGCCAAGCGGGACGGCCGGACGCTGCCCGGTCTGCTGGACGACATCGCCGGGCGGTACGGCCTGTACGCGACCGACCAGTATTCGGTGCGGGTGGACCGCCTCGAATCCATCGCGGACGCCATGCGGGCACTGCGCGAGCAGACCCCCCGGACGCTCGGCGACCTGGCCGTGGCCGCCGCCGAGGACCTGCTGCACCCGGCGGCCGACGGCCTGCCGCCCACCGACGGCCTGCGCTACACGCTGGCCGGCGACGGCGCGGACCTGACGGCGGGCCGGGTCGTGGTGCGACCGTCCGGGACCGAGCCCAAGCTCAAGGCCTACCTGGAGGTCGTGGTCGACCCGAATCGGATCGCCGAGATCGGCATCGACGCGGCTCGCACGGCGGCCCACGCGGCGCTGGAGCGGCTGAAGCGGGATCTGGCCACGACGCTGGGCATGTAGCCCGGTATTCGGTCGCATCGGGCCGATGCGCACGGGTGGGGCGGAGCGGCCGGACGGGCGCCCGCCCCATCGGCGTGTCGGCGCCCGGTGAACCCTTCGAGGTACGGGATCCGGGTCGGGTGGTACCGGGGTACCGAGCCGGCTTGGCCCTTCGGGTTGATGTGCGCGGCGGGTCGGCCGGCGGATCGTGGAAAAGTCAACCGATTCCGGTTCCAAGAGGACACCATGACCACCCTGACCCGGTTCCCCGCCCGGAACACTCCCCTGCACGCCCCGATGCGCGCTCGCCTGCGATACGTGTGGCAGTGGGCGAAGGCCGGACGCTCGATCCCGGCGCTCGCCACCTTCCTCGGCGCGGTACTGGTCCTGCCGGTGCTCGCGTTCGGCGTCGCCTACCCGCTGCTCTCCGGCGGCGCCGACACGCTCTTGCGGTCCTCCGCGCAGGACATCGCCGCGTGGGGCGGACTCGACATCGGCGGGCCGTTGGCCGGCGAGGTCACGGTCGCCGCGCTTGCGGTGAGCGGCGCGTTGATCGTGCTGTACAGCGTCGTACGGGTGTTGCGGCGGGGCGCGCGCTGAATGGGCCGGCCTGCGGCCCGGCCTGTGCTCGAACGCGGGCCGGACCCGGACCCGGCCTTCGGCCGAGGTGGCCTCAAACGCCGGCCGGGCTGATTTTCGCTCGGGCGGGCCGGATTGCATCGGGCGGGCCGAATTGCGTCGGCCGGACAGGAGGGACTCGGCCGGGCCGGCTTTTGCTCGGCCGGGCGGATTCGATCCGACCGGATCGGGTCGGCCGGGCCGTGTGGCAGGCCCGGTCGTGTCCTACAGCAGGCCCAGCAGGACCGATGCGAGGCCGGAGACGGCCATGCCGCCGAGGATTTCCGGGGACCAGTGGACCTGGACCGGGCCGGTGGACTTCTTGGCGAACTGCTCGCTCATTCCGCGCAGGTCGTCCACGACCTGGTCGGCGCGGGAGAGTTGGGGCAGGTCGTGGGCGCCGTGGCCGTACGGGTCCTCGGCCGCCGCGCGGCCCTGTTGGCGCAGTGCCCGCTTGCGTTCGCGCAGCGAGACCGGGATGGCCCAGATATGGAACGACTTCTCGTCGGCGCGCACCTCGATCGAGTACTCCGCCCGGACCCGCTCCACCGCGCCCCACGGCACCACGATGGTGCGGAACGGGTTGCGGATCACCAGCCGATCCGGCCCGACCAGCACGGCCGACCGAAGCGTGAGCGCGACCACCAGGAATCCGAAGAAGATCACGATGGCGAGAACCAGCCATTTGGTTCGGCCTTCCCCGCGGATCAGCGTGTCGACCACCATCCACACCCCGACGGCGATCAGAAGCACCCCTACGGCCAGCGCCGGCCGGGAGCGATACGTGGTGATGTCCTCGTCGCTGCTCATGACCGGTGATTGTGCCGCACGACGCCGGTCGGGTTCCGCTCGACCGGACCACTGGGCCCGACGCTACGCGAGTAGATATGCTCATCTTGTGAGCATGCCGTCTGCAATTCTCGCCGACCCGGCCGAGGTCACCTCGTCCGAAGCGGCCCTTCGACGCTTTCTGCACGGTCTTCCCGGCGTCGACAGGGTCGGTACCGAAGCGCGGGCAGCAATGCTCGCGACGCGCTCGATCAAGACCGATGCCAAGGTCGCGGCAATCGACCTGGCCATCCGAATGATCGACCTGACCACCTTGGAAGGTGCCGACACCCCGGGCAAGGTCCGGGCCCTGTGCGCGAAGGCGCTGCACCCGGACCCGGGCGCGCCGGACGCGCCCCGGCCCGCCGCGATCTGCGTCTACGGCGACCTGGTCGCCGAGGCCAAGGCCGCGCTCGGCGACTTCGGCGTGCACGTCGCCGCCGTCGCGACCGCGTTCCCGTCCGGGCGCGCCTCGCTCGACGTCAAGCTCGCCGACGTGGCCTACGCGGTCGCCGCCGGCGCGGACGAGATCGACATGGTCATCGACCGGGGGGCGTTCCTCGCCGGCCGCTATCGGGCCGTCTTCGACGAGATCGTCGCGGTCAAGGCCGCCTGCGCGCGCAGCGCCGCCGCCGGTGGGGGCAGCGCCCACCTCAAGGTGATTCTGGAGACCGGTGAACTGTCGACGTACGACAACGTACGCCGCGCGTCGTGGCTCGCGATGCTCGCGGGTGCCGACTTCATCAAGACGTCCACGGGCAAGGTCTCGGTCAACGCGACGCTGCCGGTGACGCTGGTGATGCTCCAGGCGGTCCGCGACTTCCGCGAGGCCACCGGCCGACAGGTCGGCGTCAAGCCGGCCGGCGGGATCCGCACCACCAAGGACGCGATGAAGTACCTCGTGCTGGTCAACGAGACGGTCGGCACGGACTGGCTGGACCCGGACTGGTTCCGGCTCGGCGCCTCCAGCCTGCTCAACGATCTTTTGATGCAGCGCCAGAAGCTGGCCACGGGCCGCTACTCCGGCCCCGACTACGTGACGGTGGACTGACAGCCATGGGCAACCCATTCGAGTACGCGCCCGCGCCCGAGTCGCGCGCGATCGTCGACATCGCCCCGGCGTACGGGCTGTTCATCGACGGAAAGTTCGCCGACGCGGCGGACGGCGGTCGACTCAAGACGGTGAACCCGGCCACCGAGGAGGTGCTCGCCGAGATCGCGATCGGCGGCGAGGCGGACGTGGATCGCGCGGTCAAGGCCGCGCGCAAGGCGTTCAAGTCGTGGTCCGCGCTGCCCGGCGCGGAGCGGGCCAAGTACCTGTTCCGGATCGCCCGGCTGATCCAGGAGCACGGGCGCGAGCTCGCGGTGTTGGAGTCGATCGACAACGGCAAGCCGATCCGCGAGTCGCGCGACGTGGACATCCCGCTGGTCGCGGCACACTTCTTCCACTACGCGGGTTGGGCCGACAAGCTCAGCCACGCGGGCTTCGGGGCCGATCCGAAGCCGATCGGGGTGGCCGGTCAGGTCATCCCGTGGAACTTCCCGCTGCTGATGCTGGCCTGGAAGGTGGCGCCGGCCCTCGCGGGCGGCAACACCGTGGTGCTCAAGCCGGCCGAGACCACCCCGCTGACCGCGCTGCGGTTCGCCGAGATCTGCGTCGAGGCCGGGCTGCCGGACGGTGTGCTGAACATCGTCACCGGCGCCGGCGAGACCGGTCGTGCGCTGATCGCCCACCCGGACGTGGACAAGGTCGCGTTCACCGGCTCGACCGCGGTGGGCAAGGAGATCGCCCGCACGATCGCGGGCACCCGCAAGCGGGTCACCCTCGAACTCGGCGGCAAGGCCGCGAACATCGTCTACGACGACGCCGCGATCGACTCCGCCGTGGACGGCATCGTCGAGGGCATCTTCTTCAACGGCGGCCAGGTCTGCTGTGCCGGTTCGCGCCTGCTCGTGCAGGAGTCGGTGGCCGACGAACTGCTGGCGAGCCTGACCCGGCGGATCAAGACGCTGCGCGTGGGCGACCCGCTGGACAAGAACACCGACGTCGGCGCGATCAACTCGGCCGCGCAACTCTCCCGGATCCGGGAACTGGTCACGGCGGGCGAGGCCGAGGGCGCCGAGCGCTGGTCGTTGGCCGGCGAGCTGCCCGGCAAGGGCTTCTGGTTCCCGCCGACGGTGTTCACCGGCGTCACCCAGGCACACCGGATCGCCCGGGACGAGATCTTCGGCCCGGTGCTGACCGTACAGACCTTCCGCACCCCCGCCGAGGCGGTGGAGAAGGCGAACAACACCGCGTACGGCCTGTCCGCCGGCGTGTGGACGGAGAAGGGCGCCAAGGCCCTGTGGACCGCGCAGCGGCTGCGGGCGGGCGTCGTGTGGACCAACACGTTCAACAAGTTCGACCCCTCCTCGCCGTTCGGCGGGTTCAAGGAGTCGGGCTTCGGCCGCGAGGGTGGCCGCCACGGGCTGGAGGCCTACCTCGATGTCTGAGCGCCTTGAGGTGTCGAAGACCTACAAGCTGTACGTCGGGGGCAAGTTCCCCCGGTCCGAGAGCGGGCGGGTGTACGCGGTGACCGACAGCAAGGGCCGGACCCTGGCGAACGCGCCGCGCGGGAGTCGCAAGGACGCCCGGGACGCGGTCGTCGCGGCGCGCAAGGCGTTCCCGGGTTGGTCGGGCGCCACCGCCTACAACCGGGGTCAGATCCTCTACCGGATCGCCGAGATGCTGGAGGGTCGGCGCGAGCAGTTCGCGACCGAGGTCGCCGCGGCCGAGGGCGTCAACCGCACCAAGGCGCTCGCGGCCGTGGACGCGGCGGTGGACCGCTGGGTCTGGTACGCCGGGTGGACCGACAAGCTCGCCCAGGTCGCGGGTGGCGCCAACCCGGTCGCGGGCCCGTTCGCGAACTGGTCGACGCCCGAGCCCACCGGCGTGGTCGCGGTGATCGCCTCGCAGCGCTCGTCGCTGCTGGGCCTGACGAGTGCGGTCGCGCCGGTGGTCGCCACCGGCAACACCGCCGTCGTGCTCGCGGCCGGCGCCTCGGCGCTGCCCGCGTTGTCCTTCGCCGAGGTGCTCGCGGTGTCCGACCTGCCGGGCGGGGTGATCAACATCCTGACCGGGCACCCGGCCGAGATCGCCCCCACGCTCGCGTCCCACCAGGACGTCAACGCGATCGACCTGACCGGCGTGGCGCCGGACGCGGGCGTCGCGTCGGCGCGCGACCTGGAGATCGCCGCGGCGGACAACCTCAAGCGGGTGTTGCGCCCCGAGGCCAAGGAGCCGGACTGGTCCGCGGACCCGGGCACCGGTCGCATGCTGGCGTTCACCGAGGTTCGTACGGTCTGGCACCCGACCGGATACTGATCGCCGGATCGCTCCGACGCGACAACCGGGGCCGTCACCCACGCGGGTGACGGCCCCGCCACCGTTCCGGGTCGTACCCGGGCCGACGGGGCGAGCCGAACAGAGCCGTATCCGATCGCCATCTCGCGCTGCCGGGCCGGGGTCACCTCGGGATGGTCGACCGACCACAGCCGCACCACGTCCCCACTCGCGCCGAGCAACGCCCGCACCGCGTCGGCGCGTTGCCGCCCGGCCGGCCGCCGTCGACGCACTGCCCACAGCAGCACGTACGGGGTGACCGGGAGCGCGAGGGTCCGCGCGTCCGGCAGGATCCGCTCCAGATCCGCGTCCGCGATGACCGACCGGCCGCCGGCGGCGTCGAGTTCGAGTTGTGCCGTGTGCAACCTGCGCTCCGCCTCGGCCGGCCCGCGGGCGTCGGCTCAGGCGGCGAGCGCGCGGTCGGCGCGGGTCTCGCTCGCCCGGCCGGTCGCTTCGGCGGGCCGTCGGGTGGAGAGCTTCCAGGTGGCCAGGACCCGGGCGATCACGACGACGGCGAAGAGGGCGAACAGAGCGGACATGCGATCGGATCCTCGAAGTTGCGAGCGTGCGGTCGCCGCGGCGAACTCGCCCGGCGAGACTCGACGCTAGCCCCGCACAACGGCCGTTTCCGGTCTCTTGACGCGGCATCGACGCAGGTGGGAGCGTTCCTGACGGGATCTTGACGAACGCTCAGCGCAGCGACAGTTCGGCGATCACCGCGGCGTGATCGGTGCGCGGCACACGGTGTTCGGAGACCGAGACCACGTCGATCCCGCCGCCCACCAGGACGTGGTCGATCCCGAACAGCGCCGGCAGGCCGTGGAAGTACGCCATCGGCCAGGTGCGCACCAGGACCCGGCCGCGCTCCTCGTGCGCGTCCCGCAGCCCGGCACCGGTGAGCGCGCGAAACGAGGCGTTGTCCGAGGTCGCGTTGAAGTCGCCGAGAAGGATCATCGGCAACGTGCGCCGCTCCGCCTCGCGGCGCAGCGCGTCCATGTCGTGCGCCCACTGCCCGGCCTGCCCGCGCATCGGCGGGATGGTGTGCACACCCTGGAGCCGGACCCGGCGCCCGTCCACCTCCACGGTGGCCCCGGGCATCGGCATCGTGGTGCGTTCGGGCAACAACCGCTCCTCGCCCAACGGCCGGCGGGCGTAGATCGCCAGCCCGGCGGCACCGGATTCGCCGTGCCCGGCCGTGTACGGGAGTTCCCGGGTGAGACCGGCCCGTTCCAGGCCCGTCGCCAGTTCCGGCGTCAACTCCTGCACGGCCAACACGTCCACCCGCTCGCGCCGCACCAACTCGGTGATCCGACCCGGATCCGCCGTGCCGAAGTAGGCGTTGGACGTCATCACCCGCAGCCGCACCCCGCCGGGCACGGGACCGTCGGCGGGACTGATCCGAGGCAGTATCCACACGGTGTGCACGACCACCAGGCCCAGCGCGACGAGCAGGGTCAGCCGCATGCGCAACAGCGCCGCACCGAGCAGCACGAGCACCGAGGCGGCCGCCGCGTAGGGTGCGAAGACGGTCATGATCGCGACCGGCCACATCGCGTCGAACACGAGCAGCCGGGCACCGGTCACCAGCACCGCGCCCGCGAAGATCACGCCGACCACGCTGCGGCCGACCGTGCGCACCCGACGCCGCAACCGCCACAGCCGAGGCGGAAGTTCCTCCGCCGGCTCCGCCTCGACCTCGGCGGTCACGGCCGGGTCCCCCCGTAGGTCTGCGCCGACGGTGGCGCGGTCGGCCGAGGCGGCATGGCGGCATCGGGTGTCGGGCCGGCCGCCGGCACCTCCGCCTGCGGGCGCCCCGCACCGGTCGGCGCGGCGTAGTCGGCGGTCCCCGACGCGTACGGCGCCGCGACCCGCGGCCCGGTCCCGGGGTGCTCGTGGGCGGGGTGACTCCCGGTCGGCGCGGCCGGTCGACTCGCGGCCGCAGCATCGCGCCCGTGGCCGGGCCACTCCTGGTGCGGCAGCGACTTGCCGCGCGTGACCGTCGGCGGGCTCGGCGCGCCCAGGACCACGATCAGGAAGTACGCGCACAGCGCGAACAGCACCAGCACGCCGACGTTGACCGCGCTCTGTTCGACCCGGGCCCCGGCCGGGATGTCGGCGAATCCGCCGCCGTCGTAGGCGAGGCCGCCCAGCGCCACGGTGACCCCCGCGATCCCCTGTACGGCGAGCACCCCCAGCGCGGCCCGGGTGATCGTCCGGGCCCTGGGTGTGGGCCGCCCCGCATGGGTCACCAACAACACCGCGCCGGCGAGCAGCACCGGCGTGAGCACGTCGAGCAGTGCGGACTGGCCGCCATAGGCCCGGGCTCGGAAGCCGTGTACCCCGGACCCCACGCCGAACAGGACGCGCAGCGCGTCGACCGCCAATTGCAATGCCAGAAAGCCGACCAGCGCCCATGCCGCCGGCTCTCGCAAACGATCCGTTTCCTGCCCCATCCGACTGCCTCCCCGTGGCCACGTTCGCGGCTCAGGGTAGACGGGCACGGGCGCCGCGGCAGGGGCAGTGTCCCGGCCGGGCCCGCCGGCCGGTCGGCTCAGAGCCGATCGAGGGCGTCCTGCACGGTCATCCCGTCGGCGAGGTCGCCGGTGACCAGGTTGGTGCCGACCGGCGCGTCGCCGACCTCGGTGCCGACGCTGTTGGACAGCGGATTCAGACCGCCGCCGTTCATCGGGTTGAGCTGCGCGCGCTCCACCGCGCCGAGCACGGCTCCGGTGGCGGCGGCGGCACCCTGGCCGGCGGCGGGTACATCGGGGCGGGAGATCCCGTCGGTCGTGACGGGCGCGGCCGCGGCGCTGCCCGCGAGGCCGAAGGCGGCGGCGGCGCCGAGCGACGTGGCGGCGATTGCGGTGCGAAGAACGGAGGACATGACGATGGCCCTTCCCTGTCGACCAGAGGATTGACCACGCAACGTAGCCACTCGGCTACGTCGAGCGCAATTCGGCGCCCCGCGCGCCGATGTCCCGAATCCGCTCCGAATTCGACGGAACCGTCACAGCCCCATCCGCCGTCCCTGCCGATGAGAGAAACCGGCGGGACACATCACCAGGGATCGACACAACTGCACAGCGGAACCGGCGGCGGAAAGCCGGCCCGGAGCGCCGGGAGCAGGCGGACGGGACGAGCGGGTACGACCGGCGCGGATCAGGCGACGAGTTCGGCGAACGCCTCGTCGGCACCGAAGCTCAGCGCGTCGTCCTCGCGCAGCCGGCGCAGCGCACGCCAGATGCTCGACTTGACCGTGCCGACACTGCAGCCGAGCACCTCGGCCACCTCGGGGTCGGTACGACCCTCGTAGTAGCGCAGCACCAGCATGGTGCGCTGCGGCTCGGGCAGCTTGGCCAGCGCGCGCCACAACACCGCACGCAGCTCGGTGTCGCCCATCGAGTCCGATCCGTCCGGACGCTCGGGCAGCTCCTCCGAGGGGTACTCGTTGATCCGACGTCGACGCCAGGCCGATATGTGCAGGTTGGTCATCGTGCGGCGCAGGTAACCGCCCAGCGCGGCCTTGTCCTGGATCCGACCCCACGCCTGGTACGTGCTCATCAGCGCGCTCTGCAACAGGTCCTCGGCCTCGTTGCGGTCACCGGTGAGGTGGTACGCGGTGGCGAACAGGGCCGACCGGCGTTCCCGGACGTACGCGGTGAATTCGTCGTCGACACTGTCCGTGCACGGAACGCTACGCGCGTTGCCGTTCAGCGGGGCGAGGGCGACGACGGTACGGCGGTTGTCCTTGCGGATGCCCTGCGACTTCGTCTGGGACTGCATGACTTCTCCCCCGGTTCGGCGCTCGTTCACGATGTACAGCCTCGTGGGCGGGCTTCATCGTCACGTCGGCGAGCTGTCACAGGTATGCAACAGCGACCTCGGTCGGCGAACCGGAAGGGGCCTCCCCGTGTTCTTCCCAGCCGTGACGTCAGACACAATGGCCTGCGTGCCCTACCTGCTGCTTATCGAGGATGACGAGTCCGTGCGAACCGGACTCGAACTCGCCCTGGGGCGCCAGGGCCATCGCGTGGTCACCGCGGCCACCGGTGAAGCCGGCCTGGAGCGGTGGCGCGAGCAGCGTCCCGACCTGATCGTGCTCGACGTGATGTTGCCGGGCATCGACGGCTTCGAGGTGTGCCGGCGGATCCGCCGCACCGACTCGCTGCCGATCATCCTGCTCACCGCGCGCAACGACGACATCGACGTGGTGGTCGGCCTGGAGTCCGGCGCCGACGACTACGTGGTCAAGCCGGTCCAGCCGCGCGTACTGGACGCCCGGATCCGCGCGGTGTTGCGCCGCGGCGAGCGCGAGGTGTCCGACGCGTCGGTGTTCGGCGACCTGGTGGTCGACCGCAACGCGATGACGGTGACCAAGGCCGGCGAGGAACTCCAGCTCACCCCGACCGAGTTGCGGCTCCTGGTCGAGCTGAGTCGGCGCCCCGGGCAGGCGTTGTCCCGGCAGCAGTTGTTGCGCCTGGTGTGGGAGCACGACTACCTCGGCGACTCGCGGTTGGTGGACGCGTGCGTCCAGCGGTTGCGGGCCAAGGTGGAGCAGACTCCGTCCGCACCGACGCTGATCCGCACTGTTCGAGGCGTCGGTTACCGCCTCGACCCGCCCCAGTGACGGCCCGGCCGCCGCTGGTACGCCGGATCGTCCGCCGGATCGCCCCGACCCTGAAGCTGCGCTCGTTGCGCTTTCGAGTGCTCGTCGCCTTCGCGCTGGTCGCGTTGATCTCCGCGGTCGCCGCGTCCGGGATCGCCTACTGGCTGACGCGTACCGCCGTTCTGGAGCGGGCGCAGGACTCGGTGCTCACCGAGTTCCGGGACAACCTCGGTCGGGTCTCCGCGAATCTGCCGGAGAAGCCGGATCAGGCCGACCTGGGACCCGCCGTCGATCAGATGCGGGAGAGCAGCTTCGGTTACGCGGTGGTCCTGGTCGGCGCCGACGGCCGCCCGGTCGCCTCCAACTCCACCCGGTTCCCGTTGGAGCGGGTGCCCACGAAGTTGCAGCGCATGGTGCAGACCGCCGACAACAACGGCGGCTTCCACATGTACTTCCAGCGCATCGACATCGAGGGGCAGCCCTACCTCGTCGGCGGTACCCGGGTGGTGCCCAACGGGCCCACCGGCTACATGTTCAAGTCGCTCAAGGACGAGCAGGCCGACCTCAACTCGCTGGCCCGCTACCTGATCGTGGGCACCCTGTTGGCGCTCGGCGCGGCGGCGGTGGTCGCGCTGTTCGCCGCGCGCCACATCCTGCGCCCGGTGCGCCGACTGGGCCACGCCGCACGCGAGTTGGGCGCGGGCCGGCTGGACACCCGGTTGGACGTGCGCGGCTCGGACGAGCTGGCCGACCTGTCCCGCACCTTCAACGACGCGGCGGAGAAGCTGGAGCGCAGCGTCGCCGAGCTGCGGGCGCTGGAATCCTCCTCGCGCCGGTTCGTCGCGGACGTCTCGCACGAGTTGCGCACCCCGCTGGCGGCGATGACCGCGGTCAGCGAGCTGCTGGAAGAGGAGGCGGACAGTCTCGGCGAGCAGGGCGCGCCCGCCGCGCGGCTGGTGGTCGCCGAGATCGAGCGGCTGGCCACGCTGGTCGAGGATCTGATGGAGGTGTCCCGTTTCGACGCGGGCACCGCGGCGCTGGTGGCCGACGAGGTGGACATCACCGACCTGGTCACCGCGTGCCTGGACGCGCGCGCCTGGATGGACGCGGTGGACCTGCGGGCACCCCGGGGCATCCTGGCCAGGGTGGACCCGCGCAGACTGGACGTCATGGTCTCCAATCTGGTCGGCAACGCGCTCCGGCACGGCGGCTCGCCGGTGACGGTCGAGATCCACCACGAGCCGCGGGCGACGGTGCCCGGAATACTCGCCGGGCCGGGCGAGGAGGACCTGGTGATCGAGGTCTCCGACACCGGTCCCGGCATCCCCGAGGACGTGCTGCCGCACGTGTTCGACCGCTTCTACAAGGCGGACAGCTCGCGGGCCCGCTCCGAGGGCAGCGGGCTGGGGCTGTCCATCGTGATGGAGAACGCGCGCATCCACGGCGGTACCGCGTTCGCCTCGAACATGCCCGGCGGCGGCGCCAAGTTCACCCTGCGCCTGCCGTTGGTGCCGCCCGAGCTCGAAGAGATAATCGACCCGGACGAGGGGGTCGAGGACGACGGCGTGCACGCCGACCTCGACGCGGAGAACGCCGAGTACGCCGAGTACGCCGACAACGTCGGGCCTGCCGAGCAGGTCGGGCCGGATCTCGGCGGCTTCGGCGGCATCCACTCCGGCAGGCACGACGAGCGAGGAGGCGGGCGTTGAGATCTCGTCGGCGGCTCCCGATCGCGGTGTTCGCGACGACGGGCGTGCTCGCCGCGCTCACGTCGTGCGGGATTCGACCGACCGAGGGACCGGTGGGCGCCGGCAAGCCGGCCAACCGGACGGCGCCGTCCGCGCAGAACCAGTTGCCCGGCTCGGAGCGGCACATCGTGTATCTGGTGAAGGACAACCGGCTGCAGGCGCTGCCCCGGGGCGGCCGGTTGTTGCTGCGGCCGAGCGAGGTGGTCCCGGACAAGGCGCGCACCGACCAGGTCAACCAGCTCCTGGAGGAGCTGCACCTGGGCCCCAACGACGCCGAGGCGCTGGAGGGGTACACCACCGCGCTGCCCGCCGGCGGGCTGACCGCGGCGGATCGACGCGAGGGCGACCCGCCCGCCCTGTTCCGGCTGGACGCGCCGCTGTCGGCGCTGGCCACGATCGCGCTCGGTCAGGTGGTCTGCACACTGCAGAGCGCGTCCGGCGGTGAAACGGTGCTGCTCGCCGGTCGGCGGACCGCGCCGGAGAGCTACCGGTGCGAGAGCTACCTCGACATCAGCCGCAAGAACGCGACCACGCCCACCCCGGCGAGCCGGACCCCCGGCTCGCCGTCGGCGTTCGAGAAGGACTGGCCGCAGGCTCGCCCCTCCGGGAAGTCCCTTAGTCCCCAGGGCGGATGACCGGCCGGACCCTGCGACGGATGTGCCCGGGTGCGGATCCGCCTACCTTCGAAGTACGACGTCGCCGTATCCGGTGCCGTCGCATCGAGGAGGCACCGCCATGACCATGAGCACCGCGATTCTCAGCCGCCCGCGACACGGCCGCCGGATCGCCGGCGTCTGCGCCGGGATCGCCCGCCGTTACGGCTGGTCCGTCACCACCGTCCGGCTGGTGTTCGTATTGTCCTGCCTGCTCCCGGGCCCGCAGTTCCTGCTGTACATCGCGCTGTGGATTCTGCTGCCCCAGGACTGAGCCGGGTGGGATGCGGCACGGCCCGACCCCGCCGGCGCCTATCATCCGATCAACGGATGGGTAGGCGGGTCGATCGAGTGGTCTCGCGGGACCGGAGGGTTCCGGGCCGAGCGCTCGGTCGGGGGGCGGGGACATGCAACCGGGAAGCACGCACAACAAGAACCTCATCGTCACCATGTCGGTGTTCGCCGGCGTGCTGGTGACCCTGGTCGGGCTGGTGCTGAGCGGCAACCTGGCGGTCGAGGCCGGGCGCACCCGGGCGATGAACTCGAAGCAGTACAGCGACCGCGACATCGAGGACACCCGCGGCTTCTGGGATCAGGACCGGCAGGACCAGGCCAAACCCCGCGGCAACGAGTTCTCCCCCGGCCAGGAGCAGCCGCAACTGCCCGAGCAGGAGCCGCAGCGGCCCGACGCGGACTTCCGCCAACCGCCGACGATCCAGGCCCGCCGGGTGACCGCGCCGTACACCGAGCCCGACCTGGCGATTCGGGGCAAGATCTTCTTCCGGATGCCGGACGGGGTCGCCGAGTGCAGCGGCACGGTCGTGCACCACCCCGGCGGGAACATGGTGTGGACGGCGGGACACTGCCTGCACGGGGGCCGCAACGGAAACTTCTACGACCGGGTCACCTTCGTGCCGGGATACAACGGCGCGGGCCGTACGCCGGCGGAGCGCGAGCCGTACGGGCGCTGGCCGGCGCGGCGGATCACGGTGAGCAACCAGTGGGCGCAGAACGCCGATCCGGGCGGCAAGGACGCCAGCGCGTCACCGTACGACTACGGCGCCTTCATCGTCGACTCGCGTGCCGGTCGCACGCTGGAGGACACGGTGGGTGCGGGCGCGGACGTGTACTGGAACGCGCCTCGGCACCTGCGGGTGCAGTCGTACGGCTATCCCGGAGACACGCCCTACGACGGCACCACGCTGTACACGTGCTCGTCGCCGACCACGGACTTCCGGGAGGACGGCTGGCCGCAGCCGGACATGCTGTGGATGGGCTGCACGATGACCGGCGGCTCCTCCGGCGGGGGCTGGTTCGCCGAGGTGGACGGGCGAAGTTTCCTGGTCAGCAACGTCTCGCTCGGGGTGACCTCGCCGGCGTCGCGCACCATGACCGGGCCGTATCTGGGCGACGTGGCCAAGGAGATGTACGACTCGCTGTAGGACGTGTCGGCACTCCCCGTCCGAACCCGACGAAGCCGTGCCCTCGCGCGGGATCGACACGCGAGGACACGGCTCGTACGCGGCGGAGCCGACCGGTTCCGCACCGCCGACCCGGCTCGGCGGCGGGAGCGGAACCCGATGCGGATGTCAGAGGGGCAGTTGGCCCAACTGCAGGCTCCCGAGCGGCGACGCGTCCAGCGGGGAGGACTGGCCGCCCGTCGTCAGCTTGTCGACGGGCAGGGTGTTGACCGGCGAGCCCAGCCCGCCCTTGGCCTGGCCGCCCTGCTCGGCCATCCCGGCCGCGCTCTGCTCCATGCTGTGGCCCATGGTGCGGGCCGCGTCCGCGGCCACATCGTCGAGCGGCGAGTGGCCCGGGGTGAGCAGCTTGTCGACGGGAAGCGTGTCGGTGACCTGGCCGAGCTGGAACGGCGCGGCGGCGTCCGGCAGAGCCGACTGGGCCGTCGAGGCGGCCGGGGCCAACCCGTCGACGAGGTCGGTCGCCGGCATCGCACTCGCGGAGCCCGCGGCTCCCGCTGCCAGAGCCGCACCGAGCCCGGCCGTGATGGCCGCCTTACGCGTTACCGATCGCATGTGCATCCTCGGGTTCTCGATTCGGGCGGGGCGAGATACACCCCGTAACGAAGTGAGACCGCAACGTAGCGAATCGGACGCGGAATGCGCAAAACGCCCCCTTCGGTCGGGCTCGACTCTTCGCCCGCGCCGAGAGGGGGTGTGGAGTGCGCCCGCGATCCGGATCGATCCACCTCGATCCGGATCGGGTGGGCGCGCCCGCGGAAGGTCAGTTCCGACCGAAAAGCCATTCCGACTTGAGCGCGGCGTAGCCGGGCTTGATCACCTCGTTGATCATCGCGAGGCGCTCGTCGAAGGGCAGGAAGGTGCTCTTCATCGCGTTCACGGTGAACCACTGGAGGTCGTCCAGGCCGTAGCCGAACGCCTCGACGAGGTGCTCGAACTCCCGCGTCATCGACGTGCCGCTCATCAAACGGTTGTCAGTGTTCACGGTCACCCGAAAATAGAGTCGGCGCAGTAGGCCGATCGGGTGATCGGCGTAGGACGTGGCGGCGCCGGTCTGCAGGTTCGAGGTCGGGCACATCTCCAGCGGGATGCGCTTGTCGCGCACGTACGCCGCGAGCCGGCCCAGCTCGACACCGCCGTCGTCCTTGACGGTGATGTCGTCGATGATCCGCACGCCGTGGCCGAGGCGGTCCGCGCCGCACCACTGGAGCGCCTGCCAGATCGACGGCAGACCGAACGCCTCGCCGGCGTGGATGGTGAAGTGGTTGTTCTCCCGCTTGAGGTACTCGAACGCGTCGAGGTGCCGCGTGGGCGGGAAGCCCGCCTCGGCGCCGGCGATGTCGAAGCCGACCACGCCCAGGTCGCGGTGCCGGTTGGCGAGTTCGGCGATCTCCAGCGAGCGGGCCGCGTGCCGCATCGCGGTGAGCAGCGCGCCGACCTTGATCCGGTTGCCGGCCCCGGCCGCACGGCGCTCCCCTTCCCGGAAGCCCTCCTCGACCGCCTCGACCACCTGGTCCAGGGTCAGGCCGGCGGCCAGGTGCTGCTCGGGCGCGTAGCGGATCTCGGCGTAGACCACGCCGTCGGCGGCGAGGTCCTCGGCGCATTCGGCGGCGACCCGGAACAGGCCCTCGCGGGTCTGCATCACCGCCACGGTGTGGTCGAAGGTCTCCAGGTAGCGCTCCAGCGAGCCGGAGTCGGCGGCCTCGCGGAACCAGGTACCGAGCGCTTCGGGGTCGGTGGTGGGCAGCCGGTCGTAGCCGACCGCCGCGGCGAGTTCGATGATCGTGGTGGGACGCAGCCCACCGTCGAGGTGGTCGTGGAGCAGGACTTTGGGGGCACGCCGGATCTGCTCGACGGTGGGCGAGGCGGCGGGCGTGTTCGGGTGGCTGCTGTACATGAAAGGACTTTACTGCCTACGCGCGTAGATCATGTTGCTTTACCGGAGGTGGCTTCGCGGGTCGATTACCGGGGCGGGTCGGGGAGGCCCGCCGGGGTGGGGTGCAGGAGCCGGCCCTGGCGGCTGAGGGCGAATTCGCGGAAGAGGCGCACGGGGGCGGTTTCCGGGCGGTTGGGCATCCAGGCCAGGCCGATGGTGCGGAAGGCTCGGGGGGCGGTGACGGTGAGGTGCACGGTGCCCGGGCGGGGGGTGTCGGGGGCGGGTAGGAGTGCGACGCCCAGGCCCGCCGCGACCAGGCCGCGCAGCGTTTCGGCCTCCTCGCCCTCGAACGCGATCTTGGGTACGTACCCCGCCTCGGCGAAGAGCGCGTCGGTGATGCGGCGCAGACCGTAGCCCGGCTCCATGCACACGAACACGTCTTCGGCCGCCTCGGCCAACCGCACCCGGCGGCGGCGCGCGAGCCGATGGTCGGCCGGCACCACCAGGTAGAGCTGCTGATCGTCGAGCGCGCGCACGGCCAGGTCCGGCGCGTCCGGCAGCGGCGCGGTCAGGCACAGGTCGAGTTCGCCGGCCCGCATGCGCTCCAGCATCGCCGAGGCGGACGCCTGCACGAGCTGGAAGCGGATGCCCGGGTGATGCACCCGAAAGGCGCGCAGCAGGCCGGGCACCGCTTCGGGGCCCATCGTGTGCAGGAACCCGAACGCGACCTTGCCGCGCGCCGCGCCCACGTCCTCGATCACCTCGTCCAGGCCGCGCTCCAGCAGCGCGAGCGCCTGCTCCACGTGCGCGAGCAGGGTGTGGCCCTGCCGGGTGAGCGTGACGCCGCGCCCGGTGCGGGCCAGCAGCGGCACGCCCACGTCCGCCTCCAGTCGGGCCATCGTGCGGCTGAGCGTGGGCTGCGGAATGCCCAGCCGGGCCGCGGCCCGGGTGATGTGCTCCTCGCGGGCGACCGCCGCGAATTGGGTCAGGAGGGGGGCGATGGCCGCGGAAACCTCGGCTGATCTGCTGTCATGCACCATGGTATGAATTCTGTCCGAAACATGCATTGGACGCATGAAAGAGCGCGGTTTAGCTTGGTGCGCATGTCAGCCTCGAACAGCTCTTCGGATCCCGCCCCGGGTACCGACCCGATGCGACACCCTCGGGGTTCGCGCGCGTATCGACGGGTGAACCTGGCGCTGTTCGCGGCGGGCTGTTCGACCTTCGCGATGCTCTACGCGACCCAGACCCTGCTGCCGGAGTTGTCCGACGGCTTTCGTCTGGACCCGGCCACGGCCAGCCTCTCGGTCTCGATGACCACCGGTGCGCTGGCCCTGGCGGTGATCCCGGTGAGCATGTTGTCCGAGCGGTGGGGTCGCTCGCGGGTGATGACGATCTCCGTGTTCGGCGCCGCCCTGCTGGGCGTACTGGCCGCGTTCGCCCCGGACTTCGGCACCCTCGTGGCGCTGCGTACGGCGCAGGGCGTCGCGCTGGCCGGGTTGCCCGCGACCGCGATGGCCTACCTGGCCGAGGAGGTCGACGCGCCCTCGTTGGGCTCGGCGATGGGGCTGTACGTGGCGGGCAACAGCATCGGCGGCATGGGCGGCCGGGTGGTCACCGGACTGGCCTCGGATCTGGGCGGCTGGCGGGTCGCGCTCGTGGTGGTGGGGCTGCTCGCGTTCGGATCGGCGGTCGCCTTCCGGGTGTTGCTGCCGCCGTCGCGCAACTTCACCCCGTCGACCATGAGCGCCCGGCAACTCACCGGCGTGCTGCGCGCGCACCTCGCGGATCCGGTGCTGCGTCGGCTGTACCTGCTCGGCACGGTCTTCATGGCGGCGTTCGGCACCGTGTACAACTACCTCGGATACCGGCTGCTGGCCGAGCCGTTCGCGCTGCCGCAGACGGTGGTCGGGGCGATCTTCGTGGTCTACCTGGCGGGCACGTTCAGTTCGGCCGCCTCGGGTCGGCTGGTCGGCCGGATCGGGCATCGCGCGACGTTGTGGGCCGCCGCGGCGATCACCGCCGCGGGTGCGCTGCTGACCCTGCCGGACCACCTGGCGTCGGTCGTGGTCGGCCTGATCGTGCTCACGGCGGGCTTCTTCGCGGGCCACTCGGCGGCCAGTTCGGCGGTCGGCCTGCGGGTCACCGAGGGGCGGGCGCAGGCGTCCGCGCTGTATCTGGCCGCCTACTACGTCGGGGCGAGCGTCGGCGGGCCGGTCGGCGGCGTCGCCTTCCACGGGCAGGGTTGGGCCGGTGCGGTGGTCCTGGTGCTGGTGCTGATGGCGGCGGCGGGTTGGGTGGCGTTCGGGCTCACCGGTCGGGTGACCGGCACGCCGGCGCCCGCACCCGCCCGGCGGCGCGCCCGCACCCATGTGCGGTCGACCGCCTGAGCGCCGGCCGGGCCCGGGTCCCGGGCGGGCTCCGGGCCCGACCCTTGGCATGCTGAGCCCATGGACGAACACCACGATCCGGCTCCCGGCCCACACCCGGGCGACCGCGACGACTTCGGCCGGGTGTTCCGCCCGCACACCGTGCGCGCGGGTTGCGCGACGCTCGGGTGCCTGTTCGTGGTCTTCGCCACGGCCGTGCTGATCAGTGCGCTGATCTGGCGGGCGCTGTACTGATCCGACGGGCCACCTGCCGCGCGGATCGCCGCCGCCGGACCGGGCACCTCAGTAGCCTCGGGCCGCCTTGCGCTCGGCGTCCGCGACCCTGGCCCGTTCGATCTCGTTGATGTGCGTCTCGGTCCACTCGCGCAGCGCACGGATCGGCTCGCCCAGACTGCGCCCGAGTTCGGTGAGTTCGTAGTCCACCCGAGGCGGGATGGTCGGGGTCACCGTGCGCGACACGAAGCCGTCGGTCTCCAGACTGCGCAGGGTCTGGGTGAGCATCTTCTGCGACACCCCCTCGATCCGACGGCTCAGATCGGTGTACCGCATCGCGCCGTCCCGCAGCGCGTCCACGATCAGCACCGTCCACTTGCCGGCGATGTGGTCCAGGACCTGACGCGTCGCGCACTTGGCGCTGTAGACGTCGGCGGGAAGGCCGACCGATTCGACGATGGTCACCATGTCAGGAGAGTAGCGCACCAAATTGTGCCTACTTCCCGATAGAGAGCGACTCTCCGAGAATTGCGGTCATGAGCAACCACACCCCGAACCGCACCCTCTCGGTCGCCGAGGCCATCCGCACCCGACGCACCGTCCGGCACTACCGCCCCGACCCGGTCCCGGACCACCTGCTGCGCGCGCTGCTCGAACTGGCCATGGAGGCACCCACGAGTTGGAACCTCCAGGACCGCTCGATCGTGGTGGTCACCGACGAGGTCGGCAAGGCGGGACTGATCGCGGCCACCGGCGGCCAGCCGCAGGCCGTGCAGGCCCCGGTCCTGCTCGTGTTCGTCGCCGAGCCGCAGGCGTGGCGCGAGGAGCACGCCGACGTCCACGAACAGGCTCGGCACAACGGCGCGTGGAACGAGGCGTTCATCCGGATGTTCTCGGCCGCCTCCGCGCAGTTCCAGCAGGACCTGGCCGAGCGCGGGATGTTGCGCGAGTACGCGGTCAAGGACGCGATGATCGCGGCCGGCCACGTCCTGCTCGCCGCGACCGAACTGGGCCTGGCCACATCGCCGATGAACGGCTGGCACGAGCAGTCGGTCAAGGACACGATCGGGATCGGCGACCGGGACGACCTGGCGATCGCGCTGATCGTCTCGGTCGGCTACGCCGCCGAGGAGCGCCGGCACCCGGGCCGCCGGCCGCTCGATCGCAACGTCTTCCGCGGTCGCTACGGCCGGCCGTGATCCGGGCGGCTACGCCGCGGCGATACGAGGTGTGGCGCTCCACGCAGGACCTCGAACAGCACATGCGGACCCCGCACATGCGCGAGTTCGTGTCGACCTTCTTCGAACACCGGATGGACTGGCTCGAACACGACCTGGACGCCCACACCGGCACCATGTTCAGCCCGTACCCCGCGGCATAGGCCCTGCGTCGAGCGGCCCGATCACGCGGCCGGGCCCTCGGCTCCGGTGGGAGTCGAGGGCCCGGCCGGGTGGTTCGGGTCGTCAGGCGGTCGGGCCGATGCGGTCGATCAGGATCGGGGTGGGCTCGAAGAGGGTGCCGGCCGGGGCGATGGTGACCGAGTCGGCCAGGATCTCGCGCGCGTAGTCGAACCGCTCCGGGGTGTCGGTGTGCAGGGTCATCAGCGGCTGACCGGCGACGACCGTGTCGCCCGGCTTGGCGTGCAGTTCGACGCCCGCGCCGGCCTGGACCTGCTCCTCCTTGCGGGCCCGGCCCGCGCCCAGGCGCCAGGCCGAGACGCCGACCTCGTACGCGTCCAACCGGGTCAGCACGCCGGTGGAGGTCGCGGTGACCACCTCGGTCTCGCGCGCCACCGGCAACTTGGCGTCCGGATCGCCGCCCTGGGCCCGGATCATCCGACGCCACACGTCCATCGCGGAGCCGTCGCGCAGCGCGTCCGCCGGGTCGATCCGGGTTTGGCCGGCCGCCGCGAGCATCTCGCGCGCGAGGGCGACGGTCAGCTCGATCACGTCCGCCGGGCCGCCACCCGCGAGCACCTCGACCGACTCGCGGACCTCCAGCGCGTTGCCCGCGGTCAGCCCCAGCGGCGTGGACATGTCGGTCAGCAGCGCGACCGTCCCGACCCCGTGGTCCACGCCCAACCGGACCATGGTGCGGGCCAGTTCGCGCGCGTCGGCCAGGTCCTTCATGAAGGCGCCGGAGCCGACCTTGACGTCGAGCACCAGGGCGCCGGTGCCCTCGGCGATCTTCTTGCTCATGATCGAGCTGGCGATCAACGGGATCGCCTCGACCGTGCCGGTCACATCGCGCAACGCGTACAACTTCTTGTCCGCCGGCGCGAGGCCGTCACCGGCCGCGCAGATCACCGCGCCGACGTCCTCCAGCACGCGCATCATCGCGTCGTTGGACAACGCCGCCCGCCACCCGGGTATGGCCTCCAGCTTGTCCAGCGTGCCGCCGGTGTGCCCCAGGCCGCGGCCGGACAACTGCGGGACGGCCACGCCGCACGCGGCGACCAGCGGCGCGAGCGGCAGGGTGATCTTGTCGCCGACGCCACCGGTGGAGTGCTTGTCCGCGGTCGGCCGGGACAGCGCCGAGAAGTCCATCCGCTCGCCCGACGCGATCATCGCGTCGGTCCAACGGTTGATCTCGGTCGCGTTCATCCCGTTGAGCAGGATGGCCATCGCGAGCGCGGACATCTGCTCGTCCGCGACATCGCCGCGCGTGTACGCGTCGACCACCCAATCGATCTGAGCCGCCGTCAGTTCACCGCGGTCCCGCTTCGTACGGATGACCGAAATCGCGTCCATGCTGTCCGTTCTCTCTCGGCCGCCGAAGCGACCCGTTCAGGTCACGAGCAATTGCTCAGCGAAGGTCGTCGGGCCCGAAGGCATCCGGCAGGATCTCCCGCAACGGCCGTACCCCGTGCTTGGTTTCCAGCAACATCTCGGCGCCGCCGTGCTCCCACAGGAGTTGCCGGCAGCGCCCACACGGCATCAGGACCGCGCCCTCGCCGTTCACGCAGCAAAACGCCACGAGCCGGCCGCCTCCGCTCGCGTGCAGCGCGGACACCAGACCGCACTCCGCGCACAACGTGAGCCCGTACGACGCGTTCTCCACATTGCACCCGGACACGATCCGGCCGTCGTCCACCAGCGCCGAGGCGCCGACCGGATACTTCGAGTAGGGCGCGTACGCACCGCGCATCGCCGTGGTCGCCGCGTCCCGCAGCGCGAGCCAATCGATTTCCGGCACGCCCGTCAGCCCTTCGTATAGGGCTTGTTGGCCGCGGCCGGGGCGCGCACCTTGCCGACCAGACCGGCCACCGCGAAGATCGTCACGACGTACGGCATCATCTGCAGGAACTGGCTCGGGATCGAGGTGTTCAGCGGCTGCAGCGACGTGGCCAGCGCACTGGTGAAGCCGAACAGCAGCGCCGCGGCCACCGCGCCCAGCGGACGCCAGCGGCCGAAGATGACCGCCGCGAGCGCGATGTAGCCCGCGCCCGAGGTCATGTCCTTGGAGAAGGTGCCCACCGTGCCGATGGTCAGGAACGCGCCGCCGATGCCCGCGATCGCGCCCGCCATCACCACGTTGCGGTACCGGGTCGCGTTGACCTTGATGCCGACCGTGTCCGCCGCCGTCGGGTGCTCGCCCACGGCACGGGCCCGCAGGCCCCAGCGGGTGTGGAACAGGCCCAGGTGCACGATCACGATCAGCGCGTACATCAGGTAGACGATGATGTTCACGTCGAACAACACCGGGCCGATCACCGGGATGTCCGCGAAGCCGGGGATCCGGATGTTCTCGAACACGCCCGGGTTGTTGTAGCCCTCGGGGTCCTTCTGCAGGAGCTGCGTGTACAGGAAGCCGGTGATGCCGGTGACCAGCAGGTTGATCACCACACCCAGGACGACCTGTTCGACCAGGTAGCGCACCGCGAACACGGCGAGCAGCGCACCGATCAGCGCACCCGCGACCGCACCCGCGGCCAGCCCGGCCCACAACGACCCGGTGATCGAGCCGGTGAGCGCGGCGGCGAACGCGCCGAACAGGAACTGACCGTCGATGGCGATGTTGACCACGCCCGAGCGCTCGCCGATCACGCCCGCGAGCGCACCGAGCACGAGCGGCACGGCGGCCAGCACGGTGTTCTGCAACGCGCCCGCGAAGGACATCTGCTTGCCCGCGACCGCCCACACCAGGAACGCGATCACGAACGCGATCAGGAACAGCGCGATGCTCAGCCGGATCGCCAGGCGCGACCGGTCCAGCGCGATCCGCAGCCCACCCGCGAGCATGCACACCACGGACATCGCGATCGCGACGGCCCGCGCGGGCAGCGACAGGTCGCCGACCTCGGTGGTGTCCCGGTTGGGCACGTTCATCCCGAAGACCGCGTCGACGCCGCTGTCGGTACCGAACCCGAACGCCCACAGCGCGTACAGCCCGACCAGGACGAAGCCGATGCCCGTGATCAGGGCCTTCTTGCGGGCCGCGGCCCGCACCACGTCGGCGGCCTTGCCGGTGGGGTCCACCGGAGCCTCCACATCGGGGGCGATCACGGTGTCCGCCACCTGCGTGCCTCCTTCAGGGTTCCGCTCGCTCATGCCTGGACCCCCACGGTCTCCTTGGCGGCCAACGGCCCGCCCTCGGCACCCTTGCGGGCGCCGCGCAGCCGGAAGATCGAGCGCACCAGCGGCGGCGCCGCGACGAACAGCACGATCACGGCCTGGATGACGATGACGATGTCGACGGACACGTTCGCGGACGCCTGCATCACCGAACCGCCCGCGCGCAGCGCGCCGAACAGCAGTGCGGCCAGCACGGTGCCCAGCGGCTTGGTCCGGCCGAGCAGTGCCACGGTGATCGCGTCGAAGCCGATGCCGGCGTCGATGCTGGGGGTCAGCGTGTGCGCCGGGTTGGTCGAGCTCATCACCTGCGAGACACCGGCCAGACCGGCCATCGCACCGGCGATCACCATGGCCAGGATCTGCGCCCGGGCCACGCTCATGCCCGCGGTGCGGGCCGCGGCCGGGTTGGAACCCACCGCGCGCAGTTCGAAGCCGAGCGTGGAGCGGTTGAGCAGCCACCAGTAGATCCCGGCCGCGACCAGCGCCAGGATGATGCCGAAGTGGATCCGCAGGTCGTCGCCGAACAGGTTGGGCAGCACCGCGTTCTCGTGCGCGTCCTTGCCGATCGGCTGCGCCTGGCCGCCGCGACGGAAGGTGTCGGTGGTCAACAGCCAGCCGAGCATCAGCACCGCGATGTGGTTGAGCATGATCGTCACGATCACCTCGTGCGCGCCGTAGCGAGCCTTGAGGAAACCGGCGATGCCCGCGTAGAGACCGCCGCCGATCAGGCCGGCCAGGATCACGAACACCAGGTGGATCACCGGCGGCAGATCGACGACGAACCCTATCCACGACGCGAGGACCGCGCCGGCGATGATCTGGCCCTGCGCACCGATGTTGAACAGCCCGGTGCGGAACGCGATCGAGACCGCGAGACCGCCGAAGATCAGCGGCGTGGCCTGCGTGATGGTCTCCGAGATCGGTCGGAAGATGTCCTCGATCGAACCCTCGGAGAAGGTGTCCGGGTTCACGATCGAACCCTTGAACATCGCCGTGTAGGCGTCCGAGACCAGCGTCCACGAGCTGGAGAGCGCCTCGCCCGGAGCGGCGAAGAAGTACTTGTACTCGTCGAGCACGTCCTGGTCCGCGAGGATCATCAGGATGCCGCCGACCACCAGCGCGAGCACGATCGCCAGGAAGGTCACCACGGCCGAGTTGCCGGTGATGATCGCGTCGAGCATGGCTCGACCGAGCGAGGGCTTGGCCGGCGCCGAGGCGCTCGCCCCGGCCGGTTCGGCCGCCTTGGTCAGGGCCGGCTTCGCCTCGCTCGGCTCACCGGGCGTGCTCTTGTCGTCCTCGGTCACGCTGGGTCCTCCTCCCCCGGGGTTGCGTCGCTCTCGATGGTCGCGGTCTCGGCCGCGTCCGGTTCGGCGGCCGGTGCCGCCTCGGTCGGGTCCTTGCTCGGGATCACACCGGCCATCAGCAGACCCAGGTCGCCTCGGGACGTGGTGGGCGGCACGATGTCCACGATCCGACCCCGGTACATCACCGCGATCCGGTCGGCCAGCGCCACCACCTCGTCCAACTCGGTGGAGACGATGATCACCGGGGTGCCGACGTCGCGCTCGGCCACGATCCGCTTGTGGATGAACTCCATCGCGCCCACGTCCACCCCTCGGGTGGGCTGCGAGGCGATGAACAGCCGCAGCGGGCGCGAGAGTTCGCGCGCCACGACGACCTTTTGCTGATTGCCGCCGGACAGCGTGCCGGCCGGCGACTCGATGGTCTGCGTGCGGATGTCGAATTCCTCGACCCGCTGCCGCGCGTTGTCGCGCACCGCGCCGGGATCGATCGATCCGCGCCGACCGAACGGCGCCTGGGTGACCAGGTCCAGGACCAGGTTCTCGGCCACCGTGAAATCGCCCACGATGCCGTCGTGCTGACGATCCTCGGGCACGAAGCCGACTCCGGAGTTGAGGATCTGCCGCGGCGTCCGACCCGCGAGGTCCTGCCCGTCCAGGCTGATCCGCCCGGCCGCGGGCGCGCGCAGGCCCAGGATGGCCTGGGTCAGCTCGCTCTGGCCGTTGCCGTCCACGCCCGCGATGCCCAGGATCTCGCCCTCGCGCAGGCGCAGGTCGACCCGGTCCACCACGGCCTGGCCGTTGCCGTCGAGCACGGTCAGGTCCTCGATCGCCAACCGGACCTCGCCCGGCTGCGCCTCGTTCTTGTCGACCACCAGCTTGACCGGCCGGCCGACCATCAGCGAAGCGAGTTCCTTCTCCGAGGAGGCCGGATCGGCGGTGCCGACCACCTTGCCGCGCCGGATCACGGTGATCCGGTCGGCGACGGCCTTGACCTCTTTGAGCTTGTGCGTGATGAACACGATGGAGTGGCCGGAGGCGCGCAGCGCGCGCATCACCCGGAACAGTTCCTCGGTCTCCTGCGGCGTGAGCACCGCGGTGGGCTCGTCCAGGATCAGCACCTTGGCGTTGCGCACCAGGGCCTTGAGGATCTCCACCCGCTGTTGCAGACCGACGGGGAGGTCCTCGACCAACATGTCCGGGTCGACCTTGAGGCCGTACTCGTCGACGAGGTCGAGCACCTTCTTGCGGGCCCGACGGCGGTCCAGCCAGCCCAGCGGCCTGGTCTCCTCGTGGCCGAGCATGACGTTCTCGGCGACGGTGAAGACCGGGACCAGCATGAAGTGTTGGTGGACCATGCCGATGCCCGCGTCGATCGCGTCACCGGCGGTCCGGAACTTGCGGGGGGTGCCGTCGACGACGATCTCGCCCTCGGTGGGCTCGTAGAGCCCGTAGAGCACGTTCATCAGCGTCGACTTGCCGGCACCGTTCTCACCGAGAAGGCAGTGGATCTCCCCCGGCTCGACGGTCAGGTCGATGTGGTCGTTGGCGACCAGCGACCCGAACCGTTTCGTGATTCCGCGCAGTTCGAGCTTCAACGCGGAGACCTCCTCGGCTACGCCCCCCGCGAGGGGCCGCTACGGGTTCGACCCGGGTCCCCTCGGGGCCCGGGCGGTACGGACACGGGCGCCGCGGAAGCTGCTTCCACGGCGCCCGATCGTCTGGGTCAGCTCTTCGGCTGGTTCTTCGAGGTGATCTTGATCTTGCCGCTGACGATGTCGGCCTTGACCGCGGTCAGCTCGGACTTCAGCTCGGGGGAGACCTTCGAGTCGAAGTCGTGGAACGGCGCCAGGCCGACGCCGTTGTTGGCGAGGGTGCCGATGGTGGACTTGGTGGTGAACTGGTTGTTCGCCGCGGCCTTGACCGCGTTGAACACCTGGCCCTTGATGTCCTTGGTCACCGTGGACAGGAACACCGACTTGTACTGCGAGGCGCTCTCGTAGCCGTCCTGGTCGACCCAGATGACGCTGGCCTTGCCGCCGCTCTTCTGCACGGCCGAGGCCGCGCCGAGACCGGTCTGACCGGCGACCGGCATGATCACGTCGGCGCCCTGGGCGATGAAGTCGTTGGCGATCCGCTCACCGTCGGCCGGCGAGTCGAACTTGCCCGCGAGCGAGCCGTCGCCCTTGACGTCGTCCCAACCGATGACCTGGACGTTCTTGCCCTTGGCCTGGTTGAAGTACTTGACGCCCTGGACGTAGCCGTCCATGAACACGGTGACCGGCGGGATCGGCAGCGCGCCGAACGTGGCGACCTTGCCGGTCTTGGAGAAGCCCGCGGCGAGGTAGCCGCCGAGGAAGCCCGCTTCGGCCGTGTTGAACTGCAGCCCCTGCACGTTCGGCTCGATGCTGGCGGAGTCGACGATCGCGAACTTCTGGTCCTTGTGCGTCGACGCGGCGGCCTTGGTCGCGTCGGCCATCAGGCCGCCGACCGCGATGATCAGACCGCACTTGTCGTTCACGAGGCTGTTGAGGTTCGGAACGTAGTCGTTCTCGGTCTTCGAGGTGATGTACTTCACATCGACACCCAGCTCCGACTTGGCCTGCTGCAGGCCCGCCCACGAGGAGGCGTTGAAGGAACGGTCGTCGATGCCGCCGGTGTCCGTCACCATGCAGGCCTTGAAGTCCACCTTGGCGGCCTGCGAACCGCCGGGGGTCGCACTGGTGCCCGAATCGGACTTCTTGTCGTCCTTGGGCTTGCTACCGCACGCGGCGGTGGCAGTAAGGGCGAGAGTGACGCCGACCGCAGCCGCGGTCACCTTGGATACCCGGCGCACGGGTGTCTCCTTCCGATGAGCGCCCCTTCGGGCGCTGCTCCCAGATGCAGACTCTGACGCGCTTGGTTCCCTGGTAAACGCGCGTAGACCTGCTAGCCGTCGGAGAGCATACCTAGTAAAAGAATATGAGCGACAAAAACCGTGAATCGCCACCGCAACACGCCCCGTTAGCCCGGCCGAGTAGCCGGAGCCGAGACGGGTCGGCGCGGAACCGGGCAGTCCGCGACATGACAAGACGGAAAAGACCCGGTGCCGCACGAGATCGAACGGCACCGGGTCGGAACATTACAGACTTACGAACGTGGGAGGAACGGGGACCGGGGTCGCGGTGGTTAACAGTTCCGCATACGTCCCATCTCGGCACTCCCGCCCGCACCGCGCATACCGAGCCCGACCGGGGTCAGCGAACGGGCCGCAGCGCCAGCCCGGCGAACAGTTCGACGCCGATCCCGATCGCCCGCTCGTCGACGTCGAACTGCCCCTGGTGCAAGTCGTATACGGGGTGTCCGACGGGTCGCACACCGAGCCGGGTGAGCTCGCCGGGGACCTGGTCCAGGAACCACGAGAAGTCCTCGCCGCCCAGGCTCTGCTCGGTGCCCTCGACCGCACTCGCGCCCAGCACGCCGGTGGCGACCGTGCGCATCGCGTCGACCGCATCCGGGTCGTTGACCACCGGCGGCACGCCCCGGTGGTGTTCGAGCTCCCACTTGGCGCCGTAGGTCGAGGCGATCGAGTCCACCAGCTCGTGCATCAGGTCCGGGGCCTGCCGCCACGCCTCCAGATCCAGGCAGCGCAGCGTGCCCTCCAGCTCGCCGTACTGCGGGATCACGTTCGGCGCGGAGCCGGACTGGATCCGCCCCCACACCAGGCTGGCGCCCGAGCGCGGGTCGATCCGGCGGGAGAACGCCGAGGGCAGCTCGGCGGCGACCTTGGCCAACGCGGTGACCAGGTCGGTGGTGCGATGCGGGCGGGCGGTGTGGCCGCCCGCGCCGGTGAGCATGATCACCACGCGGTCGCAGGCCGAGGTGATCGCGCCGGAGCGCAGCCCGACCCGGCCGACCTCGACCTTGGGGTCGCAGTGGATCGCGTGGATCTCCCCGACGCCCGCCAGGCCGCCCGCCTTGATCACGTCCAGCGCGCCGCCGGGCAACTTCTCCTCGGCGGGCTGGAAGATCAGCCGGACCGGCCGGGTCAGCAGGCCCTCGCGAGCGAATTCGGCCAATACCAGGGCCGTGCCCAGCACGATCGAGGTGTGCACGTCGTGCCCGCACGCGTGCGCGCGACCGGGCACGGTCGAGCGATAGGGCACGTCTTTGACGTCGTCCACCGGCAGCGCGTCGATGTCGCCGCGGAAGGCGATCAGGTCGTCCCCGGCGCCTCGGCCGGCGGGCGACGCCCGCTCGGGTCTGATGTCGCAGACCAGGCCCGTCCCGGGCAGTAGTCGCGGGTGCAGGCCCGCGCGGACCAGCCGTTCCCGGATGAGTCCGGTGGTACGGAACTCCTCCCGACCCAGCTCTGGGTGCATGTGCAGGTCGCGTCGAAAGGCGACCAGCTCGTCGGCGAAAGCAGCGGCTTTGGCGGCGGCCTGGGCGGGGAGGGATTCGCTCACCCACGAAAGACTACGTTGCATCGGTCTTCGCGACGTGGTAGGGAGCGAATTACCCCCGTTCGGGTGAGAAAAAAGCCTCCCCCCGGCGCATGCGCTACGGCCGGTAGGGGTATGACTGTGTGCTCGTTCCCGCAATGGCCGACTTTCGGGCGCTCGACCACGTATCAACCAAGCGCCCCATTGATCAGGACTGCCCTTGCCGCCCATGGAACGCGTCCAGGATGCGAGACGCGGCAAGCGTCGCGGTGAGATTGCCGTCCCGGACGTCGCGTTCGAGGTCGGGCACGATAGCCCGTACCGCGGGGTGTCCGCGCAACTCCGCCAACAGCGAGTCGTAGACCGTCGCCCACGTCCAGTCGACCTGCTGTCGGCGTCGAAGTTCGGCCGACTCGCCGGTCGCCTCCAGGGTCTGCCGGTGTTTGAGGATGGTCTCCCAGACCTCGTCCAGGCCCTCGCCGGACAGCCCGGAACAGGTCAGCACGGGCGTTGTCCACGACTCCCCCGCCCGGCGCATCAGCCGCAGCGCGCCCGCCAGTTCGCGGGCCGCCCGGCGGGCCGCGAGGGCGAAATCGCCGTCCGCCTTGTTCACCGCGACCACGTCGGCCAGCTCCAGGACGCCCTTCTTGATGCCCTGGAGCTGGTCGCCGGTGCGCGCGAGGGTCAGGAACAGGAAGCAGTCGACCATGTTCGCCACCGTGGTCTCGGACTGGCCCACGCCGACCGTCTCCACCAGCACCACGTCGTAGCCGGCCGCCTCCATCAACACGATCGACTCGCGGGTGGCGCGCGCGACGCCGCCCAGCGTGCCGGCGGTCGGCGAGGGGCGCACGAAGGCGTTGTCGTCCACGGCGAGCCGGCCCATCCGGGTCTTGTCGCCCAGGATGCTGCCGCCGTGCCGGGACGAGGACGGGTCCACCGCGAGCACCGCCACCCGGTGTCCCGCGCCGGTCAGCCGGGTGCCAAGCGTCTCGATGAACGTGGACTTGCCCACACCGGGCACGCCGGTGATGCCCACCCGGTGGGCACCGCCGGCGTGCGGCAACAGCTTGACCAGCAACTCCTGCGCGAGGTCGCGGTGGTCGGCCCGAGTGGACTCGACCAGCGTGACCGCCCGGGCCAGGATCGTCCGGTTGCCCGCGAGCACGCCTTCGGCGTACGCGCCGACGTCGATCACCCGTGCCATCAGTCGACCGGCAGCTCGTGGTCCAACTGCCTGTACAGGCCCCTGAGCAGGTCCACCGCGGCATCGGCGATCACCGTGCCGGGCGGGAAGACCGCCGCGGCGCCCATCTCCAGCAGTGGCTGCACGTCGGCGGGCGGAATCACCCCGCCGACCACGACCATGATCTCCTCGGCGTCCAGCGCGGCCAGTTCCTGCCGCAACGCGGGCACCAGGGTGAGGTGACCGGCCGCGAGCGAGGACACCCCGACCACGTGCACGTCCGCCTCGACCGCCTGCCGGGCCACCTCGCCCGGCGTCTGGAACAGCGCGCCCACGTCCACGTCGAAGCCGAGGTCGGCGAACGCGGTGGCGATCACCTTCTGCCCCCGGTCGTGCCCGTCCTGGCCCATCTTGGCCACCAGGACGCGCGGCCGGCGGCCCTCCAGTTCCTCGAACCGGGCGACCAGCGAGCGGGCCGTCTCCACGTTCGGCGACATGCCCACCTCTTCCCGGTAGACCCCGGTCAGCGTACGGATCTGCGCCTGGTGGCGGCCGTACGCCGACTCCAGCGCGTCGGAGATCTCGCCGACCGTGGCCTTGGCCCGGGCGGCGTCCACCGCGAGCGCGAGCAGGTTGTGCTCCAGGTCGCGCGGCCGGGTGCCCTCGACGTCGGCCTGCGCCGCGCCGGACAGCGCGGCCAGCGCACGACGCACCGCGTCGTCGTCGCGCTCCTCGCGCAACCGGCGCAGCTTGTCCAACTGCCCCTCGCGGACCGCCTTGTTGTCGATCTTGAGCACGTCGATCGCCTCGTCGCTGGCGACCAGGTACTTGTTCACGCCGATCACCGACTGCCGGCCCGAGTCGATCCGGGCCTGGGTGCGCGCCGCCGCCTCCTCGATCCGCAGCTTGGGCAGACCCTCGGCGATCGCCGACGCCATGCCGCCGGCCCGCTCGGCCTCGGCGATGTGCTCCCGGGCCCGCACCGCGAGGTCGTGGGTGAGCCGCTCTATGTAGGCCGAACCACCCCACGGGTCGATCACGTCGCACGTGCCCGACTCCTGCTGGAGCAACAACTGGGTGTTGCGCGCGATCCGGGCGGAGAAGTCGGTCGGCAGCGCGAGCGCCTCGTCCAGCGCGTTGGTGTGCAGCGACTGGGTGTGCCCCTGGGTCGAGGCCATCGCCTCCAGGCAGGTGCGCACCACGTTGTTGAACACGTCCTGCGCGGTCAACGACCAGCCCGAGGTCTGCGAGTGCGTGCGCAGCGAGAAGGACTTGGGGTTCTTCGCGCCGAACGACTTGACGATGTCGGCCCACAGCAGGCGCGCGGCGCGCAGCTTGGCGACCTCCATGAAGAAGTTCATCCCGATCGCCCAGAAGAACGACAGGCGCGGCGCGAACGCGTCGATGTCCAGGCCCGCCTCGACCCCGGCGCGCAGGTACTCGATGCCGTCCGCGAGCGTGTACGCCAACTCCAGGTCGGCCGTGGCCCCGGCCTCCTGGATGTGGTAGCCGGAGATCGAGATCGAGTTGAACTTCGGCATCTTCTGCGAGGTGTACGCGAAGATGTCGGAGATGATCGACATCGAGGGCTTGGGCGGATAGATGTAGGTGTTGCGGACCATGAACTCCTTGAGGACGTCGTTTTGGATCGTCCCCGTCAGGTGTTCCGGTGCCACCCCCTGCTCCTCCGCCGCGACGATGTAGAGCGCGAGCACCGGCAGTACCGCGCCGTTCATCGTCATCGAGACCGACATCCGGTCCAGCGGGATGCCGTCGAAGAGCTGGCGCATGTCGTAGATCGAGTCGATCGCGACGCCCGCCATGCCCACGTCGCCGGTCACCCGCGGGTGGTCCGAGTCGTAGCCGCGGTGGGTGGCCAGGTCGAACGCGATCGACAGGCCCTTCTGACCGGCCGCCAGGTTGCGCCGGTAGAAGGCGTTCGACTCCTCGGCGGTGGAGAAGCCCGCGTACTGGCGGATCGTCCACGGCTGGTTGACGTACATCGTCGGGTACGGACCGCGCAGGAACGGCGTGATGCCCGGGTAGGTGCCCAGGAAGTCGAGCCCTTCCAGGTCCTCCTCGGTGTACAGCGCCTTGAGCGGGATGCCCTCGGGGGTGTCGTGCGTCAGCGCGTCCGCGTCCTTGCCGGTCTCCTCGCGCACGGCGTCCCGCCACGCGTCGAGGTCGCCGGACGCGGGCGCGTCGAGCTCGACCTGGGTGAAGTCGGGAATGCTCATTTCGCCCCCTCCGGGGATTCCGCCGCGGTCTCGTAGGTGGCGTGCAGGACGGCGAGCGCGTCGCACCCGGTGTACACGTACCCGTCCAGGTCCGCTCCGTGCGCCTTTTGGCCCGCGAGCAGGATCCGGCGGGCGCCGGCCGCACGCAGCGCCGCGGCGGTCGGTGCCGCCAGGGCGGCGTAGATCTTCTCCGAGGAGGTGAGCACCACGGTCGCCGGCCGGCCGGCCGTCGTCCAGCGCTCCAGGATCTGCTCGATCGCGCCCTCGTCCACCTCGGTACCGCCCGCTTCGACGGCGGCGATGCCGCCGGCGGCGAACAGGTTGGCGGTGAAGCCGGCCCGTGCGGTGTACTGCGCGAGCGGGCCCAGGGTGGCCAGGAACACGCTCGGGCGGGCACCGGTCGCGGCGAGCAGCGCGTCCGAACGATCGCGCAGCGACTCGTACGCCTGGGCATAGCGCACCCGGGGCAGACCGGCGGCGGAGACCGGCACCTCGGGCGCCGGTTCGCGGACGACCGGTGCCTCGGTCAGGTTGGGGAACTCGCTGACGCCGGTGATCGGGTCGGTGCGATCGGCGATGTCCCTGTCCCGCTTGGCGCGGACCTCGGCCAGTTGCTCGGCGAGCCAGCCCGAGTCCAGTACTGCGACGATCCCGCCGCGACGCTCGATCTCCTGGAAGAACGCCCAACCGGTGCGCGCGAGGTCGTCGGTGAGCTGTTCGACGAACCACGAGCCGCCGGCCGGGTCGATCACCTGCGCGAGGTGCGACTCCTCCAGGAGCAGCGCCTGCGTGTTGCGGGCTATCCGCCGGGAGAACGGGTCGGACCGGCCGATCGCGGCGTCGAAGGCGCGCACGGTGACCGCGTCGGCGCCGCCGACGCCGGCCGCGAAGGAGGCGACCGTGGTGCGCAGCATGTTGACCCACGGATCACGCCGGGTGGTCATCGCCCACGAGGTGAGCGCGTGTTGGCGCTGGGCGCCGGCCGTCGGGGCGGCACCGGACGCCTGGGCGACGCGGGCCCACAACCGGCGGGCGGCACGCAGCTTGGCGATGGTCGGGAACTGCTCCGCGGTGGCCGCGAAACGGAACTCGACCAGGCTCAGCGCGGTGTCCACGTCGAGTCCGGCCTCGGTCAGCGCGCGCAGGTAGGCGACGCCGGCGGCGGTGGCCGCGCCCAGTTCCTGGCCCTCCGAGCCACCCGCCTCGTGGTACGGCTGCCCGTCCACGACGATGGCCTGCAGGCCCGGGAACTCCGCGTGCGCCCGGGCCGCGAGCGCGGCGGCGGCGGCCGGGTCGGCGCCCGCCCCGGTGCGCGCGTGCTGCGAGATCGGGTCGGCGCCCAGGTTGCCGCGTACCTCCCCGGGGGCGACGCCGCTCGCGCGGAACACCGCGAGCAGCGCGTCGGCGGCCGCAACGAAATCGGCGCCGGTGGTCAGGGCCACCGGCGCCAGGTCGAGCAGCACGCCGTCGAGCGCGCGGGCCAGGTCGGCGGGCGCCAGTGCGCCCTCGCCCACCTGAAGGAAGACGGAGGTGACCCCGTTCTCCAGATCGGCCAGCACGCTCTCGTTGGCCCGGGCCGGGTCGGTGTCGGCGTGCAACTGGCGCACGTCCCAACCCTCCGCGGCGTGTCCGGCGGCGCGCGCGCCCCGGACGAACGGGCTCAGCCCGGGCAGGCCCGGCCGGGCGGCGGCCTCCGTGTACAGCGGGGACAGCGTGATGCCGTCATAGGTAGTGGTCGCGAGCAGGTCTTCGGGGCGCTCGGGCGCGTCACTCTCGCCCAGCACCTTCGATTTGCGGAGCACGCCGGCCACGAGGCGCTGCCATTGGTCCCGCGTGGGCTGCGGGAACTGGCTCGCGAAGGTGGACCCGGTAGACGTGCCGCCATCGACAGTAGCCTCCGTCATGGGTCGCATCGTAGGGACCGACGGGGCCGTTGAATACGCACTGCCGATGTGATGCCGGCCCTACCCGCCGGTCACCTCTGTGACCTGGGCCTTCACGCTTGCCCTGATCTTTCGTCCGCAAGCGTGGCGCTTTCACCCGTACGGGCGCTGACGGGGCGTCAGCATTTCGTGACCCGTGACGTCCGGGTCACCCGGATGGTTCCACTCCACGATGCGGAATGGATCACATCGCGCGCCCTGCCACAAGGGGGCCCCTGATCGGTGGCTACCATGGCCGGGGCCGGGCGACCGATACCCGGCCGGGCCGACCGACAACCAGAGGGTCCGACACGGATTGCGGACACCCTCCCAGCCGGCCGCGTCCCCCCATGTACCGCACCCGGAGGGTAGTTTCCGTGCCGGCTGGAACGCTCTACCGCGGCCGGGAAGGCATGTGGTCCTGGGTGGCTCATCGAGTCACCGGCGTCCTCATCTTCTTCTTCCTGTTCGCGCACGTCCTCGACACCGCACTCGTTCGTGTATCGCCCGAGGCGTACGACGAGACGATCGAGATCTATAAGAACCCGTTCGTCAACCTGCTCGAGTACGGGCTCGTCGCGGCCATCCTGTTCCACGCGCTCAATGGTCTGCGGATCATCGCGGTGGACTTCTGGGAGAAGGGCCCGCGCTACCAGAAGCAGATGCTCTGGACTGTCGTCGGCGTCTGGGTCGTGCTGATGGCCGGGAGTGCCTACCCGATCCTGCAGCACTCGATCAAGACCATCTTCGGGAGCTGAAGTGTCCGCCACCATCGAAAACGCGCCCAAGATCCACGGCGGCGGCCCGGCGATCGAGTCTCCGCGCAGCAAGCGTTCACCGCGTTCGACCAAGACCAACTTCGAGCTCTACGGCTGGCTGTTCATGCGGCTGTCCGGTGTGCTCCTGGTCGTCCTGGTGATCGGCCACCTGATCATTCAGCTCGTCCTGGACGGCGGTGTGACCAAGATCGGATTCGCGTTCGTCGCGGGCCGCTGGGCGTCGCCGTTCTGGCAGTCGTGGGACCTCATCATGCTGTGGCTCGCCGAGCTGCACGGTGTCAACGGTCTGCGCACGATCATCAACGACTACGCGGAGCGGGACCAGACCCGGTTCTGGCTCAAGGCGCTGCTCTACACGTCCGCGCTGATCGTGCTTTTCCTGGGGACCTTGGTGATCTTCACCTTCGACCCGAACATCGGTAGCTGACCAGTACCCGAGGACTGAACGAGCATCATGCAGACCCACAAGTACGACACCGTCATCGTCGGCGCGGGCGGCGCCGGCATGCGCGCGGCCCTGGAGTCGAGCAAGCGCAGCCGTACCGCCGTACTGACCAAGCTGTATCCCACGCGTTCGCACACCGGCGCCGCCCAGGGCGGCATGTGTGCCGCCCTGGCGAACGTCGAGGAGGACAACTGGGAGTGGCACACGTTCGACACGGTCAAGGGTGGTGACTACCTCACCGACCAGGACGCCGCAGAGATCATGTGCAAGGAGGCGATCGACGCCGTCCTGGACCTGGAGAAGATGGGCCTCCCCTTCTCCCGGACCCCCGAGGGCCGGATCGACCAGCGCCGCTTCGGTGGACACACCCGCGACCACGGCAAGGCGGCGGTGCGCCGCTCCTGCTACGCGGCGGACCGCACCGGCCACATGATCCTGCAGACGCTGTTCCAGAACTGCGTCAAGCAGAACGTCGAGTTCTACAACGAGTTCTACGTGCTCGACCTGCTCCTGGCCGAGGACGAGGCGGGCAACAAGACCACCTCGGGCGTCGTCGCCTACGAGCTGGCCACCGGCGAGATCCACGTCTTCCAGGCCAAGTCGGTGATCTTCGCGACCGGTGGCTTCGGCAAGGTCTTCAAGACCACCTCCAACGCGCACACCCTCACCGGCGACGGCATGGGCATCGCGTGGCGCCGGGGACTGCCGCTGGAGGACATGGAGTTCTACCAGTTCCACCCCACCGGTCTCGCGGGCCTGGGCATCCTGCTCACCGAGGGTGCCCGCGGCGAGGGTGGCATCCTGCGCAACGCGGACGGCGAGCGCTTCATGGAGCGCTACGCGCCGACCATCAAGGACCTCGCGCCGCGTGACATCGTCGCGCGTTCGATGGTCCTGGAGGTGCTCGAAGGCCGCGGCGCGGGTCCCAACAAGGACTACGTCTACCTCGACCTGACCCACCTGCCGGCGGAGCAGATCGAGGAGAAGCTGCCCGACATCACCGAGTTCGCGCGCACCTACCTGGGCGTCGAGCCGACCACCGAGCTGGTCCCGGTGTACCCCACCGCGCACTACGCGATGGGCGGCATCCCGACCAACGTCGAGGCCGAGGTGCTCTCCGACAACACCACGGTGGTGCCCGGCCTGTACGCGGCCGGCGAGGTCGCCTGCGTGTCCGTGCACGGCTCCAACCGGCTGGGCACCAACTCGCTGCTCGACATCAACGTGTTCGGTCGGCGGGCCGGCATCGCCGCCGCCGAGTACGCCACGTCGCACGACTTCGTCGAGCTGCCCGAGGCCCCCGAGGCCACGGTGGTCGAGCTGATCGAGCGGCTGCGCGACAGCGCGGGCACCGAGCGGGTCGGCGCGATCCGTGCCGAGATGCAGGAGACGATGGACGCCAACGCCGGCGTCTACCGCACCGAGGAGACGCTCAAGCAGGCGCTCTCCGACATCAAGGGCCTGCAGAAGCGCTACCTGGACGTCTCCATCCAGGACAAGGGCAAGCGGTACAACACCGACCTGCTCGAGGCGATCGAGCTGGGCTTCCTGCTCGACCTCGCCGAGGTCCTGGTCGTGGGCGCGCAGAACCGCAAGGAGTCCCGCGGCGGGCACGCCCGCGAGGACTACCAGGCGCGCGACGACGAGAACTACATGAAGCACACGATGGCGTACCGCGAGGTCGACGCGAAGGGCGAGCACTCGATCCGCCTGGGCTACAAGCCGGTCGTGGTCACCCGCTACCAGCCGATGGAGCGTAAGTACTGATGACTGCCGTAGTGGAAGAGACCGCGCCCGGCAAGGGGCACGGAGCCACGGCCGCCGAGCGTGACCACACCCTGATCACGATCACGCTGCGGATTCGCCGGTTCAACCCGGAGACCGACGCGGAGCCGTACTGGCAGGACTTCAAGGTCGAGGCGGACCCGACCGAGCGCATCCTGACCGCGATGATGAAGATCAAGGCGGAGCAGGACGGCTCGCTGACCTTCCGGCGCTCCTGCGCGCACGGGATCTGCGGCTCGGACGCGATGCGGATCAACGGCCGCAACCGGCTGGCCTGCAAGACCCTGGTCAAGGACCTGGACATGGCCAAGCCGATCACGGTCGAGGCGATCAAGGGTCTGAAGCTGGAGAAGGACCTCGTCGTCGACATGGATCCGTTCATGCAGGCGTACAAGGACGTGATGCCGTTCCTGATCACGTCGGGCAACGAGCCGACGCGCGAGCGTCTGCAGTCGCCCGAGGACCGGGAGAGGTTCGACGACACCACCAAGTGCATCCTGTGCGCGGCGTGCACCACGTCGTGCCCGGTGTTCTGGAGCGACGGGCAGTACTTCGGCCCGGCCGCGATCGTCAACGCGCACCGGTTCATCTTCGACTCGCGGGACGAGGGCGCCGAGGAGCGCCTGGAGATCCTGAACGAGAAGGAGGGCGTGTGGCGTTGCCGGACGACCTTCAACTGCACCGAGGCGTGCCCGCGTGGCATCGAGGTCACCAAGGCGATCCAGGAGGTCAAGCGCGCGCTGATCTTCCGCCGCGTGTGATCGATTGACGCGAGGAGGGCCCGGGACCGTGTGGTCCCGGGCCCTCGTGCGTTTCCGGCCGGCGCGTTTCGGCTAGCGCGCTTCGGCCGCGCGTACCCGGTCGCCGTGGCGCAGGGTCGCGGCACGCAGCGCGATCTCGGCGTCGACGCCCCGGCGGGCGGCCAGTTCGGTGACGGCGAGCAGCAGGTCGCCGATCGCCTCGGGGCCGGTGTAGGCGTCGTCCGCGAAGGCCGTCGGCAGTTCGGGCGTGGGCACGGTCAGGCCCGCTTTGCGGGTCCGGGACAGGTACTTCGCCGCGAGCGCGAGCGCGGGTTGGCTCGCCGCCACGCCGTCCAGCGCCGAGTCCCGGTCGCTCTTCTCCGCCGCCTTGAGCGCGTCCCAGTTGGCCTCGACCGCCTCCGGCGTATCCGCCTCGACATCGGCGAACACGTGCGGGTGGCGGCTGATCAGCTTGTCCACGATGCCGCCGGCCACGTCGTCGATCGAGAACGGGTCGGCCTCGTCCTCCTCGGCCACCCGGGCGTGGAAGAACACCTGCATCAGCACGTCGCCGAGTTCCTCGCGCAGGTGCTCACGATCCCCCGAGTCGATCGCGTCGACCAGTTCGTAGGTCTCCTCGACCAGGTACCGGGCGAGCGACTCGTGGGTCTGCTCGGCGTCCCACGGGCAACCGCCGGGCGAGCGCAGCCGGTCCATCACCGCGACCAGGTCGAGCAGCCGCGCGCCCGGCAGGTCCCACGCGCCGGGCAGCAGTTCGATCTCCGGGATCGGCTCGGTGTCCTGATCGCCCGCCGCGACCCGGGCCAGTGCCGGGCCCAGGCCCGGGTCGTCGTCGGTGGCCGCGAGCCACACCACCAAGCCGGTCCGGGCCCGCTCCAGCAACCGGCGGGCGAGCGCGCCCGGGCCGGTGTCGAGGTCGACAATCTCGACCTCGACACCGGCCTCGCGCAGATACGGCAGTTGCGGGTGGTCGGCGTCCGCGGTCAGCACACACCCGGTCGGGGTGCCGGCCGCCTCGCGCAGCGTGTGCCACGCGGGCCAGCTCAGCAGACCGGGGGCGACCCGATGGGTCCCGGCGAGCAGGACGAGACGGGCGGGCGGCGCGGAAGCAGGCGAGTCACTCACCCGGCCAGCCTACGGTCCGACTCAGGTGCCGCTCTCCGCGCCGGGCGGGACCTCCACCAGGCCCGCGCCCGCGGGCTGGGTGCCCGGGGCGAGCCACGAGTAGGCGGCGGGCGTGGTGGTCAGCTTCGCCGAGTTCCAGGAGCCGTACCTGGGGTTCACGGTGATCTTCATCGAGCTCGCCACGTCGCTCAGGTAGGCGTTCAGTTGCTCTTGGCCCTCGGCCGTGCCGAGGGTGATGCCGCGGGCCTTGGCGATCTCGGACTTGAGCGCCTCGGTCCGGATGAAGTCGTCGACCTCGCCGGGCAGCACGCCGGTCTGGAGCAGCCGGACCTGGAGTGCCTCCGGGCTGCCGAGCCGCTTCTCCAGGCTGCGACGGGCCTGGAGCACCTGGGTCGCGTTCACCGTGCTGTGGTTGCGCCGGGCCGCCTCGTCGACCACGCGGCGCTGGATGAGCTGCACCAACTCGGCCTGGTTGGCCTCCAGTTGGGCGTTCGCGCCGGCCAGCGGCAGGTTCTGCCGGGAGAACGCCTGCTCCAGCTTGTCGACCTTGGCGTTCAGGGTGGAGATCTCGATCCGGTCCTTGCCGACCACGGCGGCGGCACCGGCCTTGGACTCCGAGCAGCCGGCGAGCGCGAATCCGGTGACCAGCACCAGGCCCACCGCGGCCACCCGGGCCCGGGACGCGGATCGCCGCCGGCGGCGCGCGGAATCGACAGGGACTGAACGCGACGTGCGACTCACACGAACTCCCGGGGCTCGATGGCGCTGTACGGCGGTACGACTGTCGGCCACGGCAGGCGTGCGACCCATGACCAACGATCAAAGATACGGGTGGGCACGCCCGAAGTCCGCACATTCGCCAAGATCATCCGGGCCGGCCGGCGACTCGCGGCAGGTCCCGGGCGGCCGACCGCACCGCCCGGGAGCTGCCGCTACTTCGTCGCCGCGGCGATCGGCTCCAGCAGGATCGCGTCCACCAGGTCGCGCGCCCAGGCCAACAACGCGACGTCGCGCAGCGGCCGGCCGCCGATCCGGGCGGTCATCGGCTTGGGCACCAGGATCTGCCGAGTGGGCGCCTTGACCAGGGTCTTCGGGTAGAGCCGCTGGAGCCGCAGTTGTTGCGACTCGCGCAGGTCGACCGGTCCGAACCGGACGAAGTTGCCCTGGAGGGTGACGTCGGCCAGGCCCGCCCCGCGCACGTGCGCCCGGAACCGGGCCACTTCCAGCAGGTTCTCCACCGGCTGCGGCAAGGGTCCGTAGCGGTCCACCAGTTCGGCCCGCACCGCGTCGATGTCCGACTCGCAGGTGATCGCCGCGATCCGCCGATACGCCTCCAGGCGCAGCCGTTCGCCGGGCACGTAGTCGTGCGGGACGTGCGCGTCGATGGGCAGTTCGACCCGGATCTCCGAGATCTCCTCACCGGCCTCGCCGCCCGCCGCGAGTTCCTTGTACTGGTTGACCGCCTCGCCCACCATGCGCACGTAGAGGTCGAACCCGACGCCCGCGATGTGCCCGGACTGCTCGCCGCCGAGCAGGTTGCCCGCGCCGCGGATCTCCAGGTCCTTCATCGCCACGAACATGCCCGCGCCCATCTCGGTGTGCTGGGCGATGGTGGCGAGCCGCTCGTGCGCGGTCTCGGTCAGCGGCTTCTCCGGCGGGTACAGGAAGTACGCGTACGCGCGTTCGCGGCCGCGGCCGACCCGACCGCGGAGCTGGTGGAGCTGGGACAGGCCGAAGTTGTCGGCCCGCTCGACGATCAGCGTGTTCGCGTTGGAGATGTCGATGCCGGATTCGACGATCGTGGTGCAGACCAGGACGTCGAACTCCTTCTCCCAGAAGTCCACGACCACCTGTTCGAGCGCGTTCTCGTGCATCTGGCCGTGGGCGATCGCCACCCGGGCCTCGGGCACCAGTTCGCGGATCTTGGCGGCCGTGCGATCGATCGACTCGACCCGGTTGTGGATGTAGAAGACCTGGCCCTCGCGCAGCAGTTCGCGCCGGATCGCGGCGCCGATCTGCTTCTCCTCGTACGGGCCGACGAAGGTCAGCACCGGGTGCCGCTCCTCCGGCGGGGTGGTGATCGTGGACATCTCGCGGATGCCGGTGACCGCCATCTCCAGGGTGCGCGGGATCGGGGTCGCGGACATGGTCAGCACGTCCACGTTCGCGCGCAGCTTCTTGAGCTGCTCCTTGTGCTCGACGCCGAAGCGCTGTTCCTCGTCGACGATGACCAGGCCCAGGTCCTTGAACTTCGTCTCGGCCGAGAACAGTCGGTGGGTGCCGATCACGATGTCGATCGAGCCCTCGCGCAGGCCCTCCAGGACCGCCTTGGCCTCGGTCTCGGTCTGGAACCGGGACAACGACTTCACCACGACCGGGAACTGCGCGTAGCGCTCGGAGAAGGTGGAGAAGTGTTGCTGGACCAGCAGCGTGGTGGGCACCAGGACGGCCACCTGCTTGCCGTCCTGGACCGCCTTGAACGCCGCGCGCACGGCGATCTCGGTCTTGCCGTAGCCCACGTCGCCACAGATCAGCCGATCCATCGGGATCGCCTTCTCCATGTCGCCCTTGACCTCCTCGATCGAGGAGAGCTGGTCGGGCGTCTCGATGTAGGGGAATGCGTCCTCCAGCTCGCGCTGCCACGGGGTGTCCGGGCCGAACGCGTGTCCGGGCGCGGCCATCCGGGCGGAGTAGAGCTTGATCAGGTCGCCGGCGATCTCCTTGATCGCCTTCTTCGCCTTGGCCTTGGTCTTGGCCCAGTCGGCGCCGCCGAGCCGGTGCAGCGACGGGCTCTCGCCACCGACGTACTTGGTCACCTGTTCGAGTTGGTCGGTGGGTACGAACAGGCGGTCGCCCGGTTGGCCGCGCTTGGCGGGCGCGTACTCCAGGACCAGGTACTCGCGCTGCGCGCCCTGCACGGTGCGCTGGAGCATCTCGACGTAGCGGCCGACGCCGTGCGACTCGTGCACGACGAAGTCGCCGGGCTTGAGCTGGAGCGGGTCGACCATGTTGCGCCGTCGACTCGGCAGCCGGCGCATGTCCTTGGTGGAGGTGCGCTGGCCGGAGACGTCCTCCTCGGTGAGCACGAGGGTGCGCAGCGATTCGGAGCCGAAGCCGTGGCCGATACAGCCGGTGGTCACGTGTACGACGCCGGTGTCCGGCACCCGGTCCAGGTCGGCGTCCAGGCGGGCGGCCACGCCCTCGCCGGACAACGTCTCGACGAATCGGGCGGCCGGGCCGTGGCCCTCGGTGACCAGCACCACGCGCCAGTCCTCGGCGAGCCGGCCCTTGATCTCGGCCAGCACCCGCTGGGCGTCGCCGCGGTACGCCTCGACCTCGACCGCGCCGATCGCGGTGCCGGTGTCGTCGGCGTCCGCGCTGAACGGGCTGAGCGACCACCACGGCACGCCGATCTCGGCGGCGTGCTCGCGCACGTCGGCCAGGCTCCACAACGACGCGGCGCCCAGGTCGATCGGGCTCTCCCCGCCGCCCGCCGCCGCGGCCCAGGAGGCGTCCAGGAACTCGCGGCTGGTGGCCACCAGGTCCGCCGAGCGGGTACGTACCCGTTCCGGGTCGCAGACCAGCACGTGGCTCCCGGCCGGCAGCACGTCCAGGAGCAGCTCCATGTCGTCCACCAGGGCGGGCGCGAGCGACTCCATGCCCTCGACCGCGATGCCCTCGGCGATCCGGCCGAGCATCTCGACCAGCCCGGGGTGCTCCACGAGCAGCTCGCGGGCCCGTTCGCGGACCGGGTCGGTGAGCAGCAGCTCGCGGCAGGGCGGTGCCCACAGGCCGTGCTCGGCGGTCTCCAGGGAGCGCTGGTCGGCGACCTTGAACCAGCGGATCTCCTCGACCTGGTCGCCCCAGAACTCGACCCGGAGCGGGTGCTCCTCGGTCGGCGGGAAGACGTCCAGGATGCCGCCGCGCACCGCGAATTCGCCGCGCTTCTCCACCAGGTCGACCCGGGAGTAGGCGGCGGCCGCGAGTTGCTCGACGACGGTCTCCAGGGCGATGTCCTGCCCGGCGGTCAGCGCCACCGGCTCCAGGTCGCCGAGCCCCTTGACCTGGGGTTGCAGCACACTGCGAATCGGGGCGACGACGACCTTGAGGGTGCCGGTGCCGGCGTCGGCGAGGCCGCCGGAGGTCGGGTGCGCGAGTCTGCGCAGCACCGCGAGTCGGCGCCCGACGGTGTCCGAGCGCGGGGAGAGCCGCTCGTGCGGCAGCGTCTCCCACGAGGGGTATTCCACGACGGAGTCCTCGGGCAGCAGCGACCCGAGCGCGGCCACCAGGTCCTCGCACTCACGGGTGGTGGCGGTGACCGCGAGCACCGGGCGGTCCGCGCGGGCCGCGATGGCGGCCACCACGAACGGGCGCAGTGCCGGTGGTCCGACGAGGTCGAGGGCGGTACCGCGGCCCTCGGACGCGGCCCGCACCGCCTCGGCGACGGCGGGGTCCTGGACGACGATGTCTAGCAGACCGGTCAGACTCATGGGCCGGTTGGATCCTCCGCAACGCGAACGGCCCCGACCTTGGAAAAGGACCGGGGTTCCCCGTCAACCCTACGCCCGAAGGGGTCGGTGCCGCCCGCGATGACAACGTGTGACTGTGACCAGTACCGCCTACCTCTCCCCCTTGGCAATGCGACTGTTAGGGGGTCCAATGGCCTGCGAACAGGAATCTGACGGGTCGTCGGATTTTCGACGGGCCGTCGGGAGTCCGGGGCGGCGGCTGGAGCAGGGGAGACGACGGACACCATGAGCAGCGCGCAGCAAAAGCTCTACATCGGCGGCGAGTGGGTCGAGCCGGACCGCGGTCACTACGAGGTGATCAATCCGGCGACCGAGGAGGTCGTGGGCCTGGCGCCCGAGGCGTCCGTGGAACAGGCGAACGCGGCCGCCGCGGCGGCGGCCGAGGCGTTCGGCACCTGGTCGCGGACCACGCCCGAGGAGCGCGCGGGCATCCTGGACCGGGCCGCGGATCTGTTCCTGAAGATGGGCGCCGAGGTGGTCCCGCTGGCCGCCGCGGAGACCGGGGCGACCCTCGGGGTCGCGGGCATGATGCAGTTGGGCACCACGTACTCGCGCTTCAAGCGCTACGCCAAGGGCGCCCTGGAGCCGACCGAGACCCCGCTTCCCCCGCAGGCCGTCCCGGAGACCGCGCTGAGCAAGGCGGGCATCTTCGGTGCGCTGGAGGTGCGCCAGCCGGTCGGCGTGGTCACCTGCATCACCTCGTACAACAACCCGCTGGCCAACACCGCGGGCAAGGTCGCGCCGGCGCTGGCGATGGGCAACACGGTCGTGGTCAAGCCCGCGCCGCAGGACCCGCTGGCGGTCTACCGGATGGCCCAGGCGCTGGAGGAGGCCGGGCTGCCGCGCGGCGTGCTGAACATCATCACCGGCTCGGGGGTGGACGTCTCCGAGGCGACGGTGGCCTCGCCGTACGTGGACATGATCAGCTTCACCGGCTCGACGTTGATCGGCTCGCGCATCGCGGAGGTGGCGGGCCGCACCTTCAAGCGCCAGTTGATGGAGCTCGGCGGCAAGGGCGCGTGCATCGTGCTCGACGACGCGGACCTGGACGCGGCCGTGCACGGCATCGGCACGGTGTGGAGCTTCTACGCGGGCCAGATCTGCACCGCGCCGACCCGGGTGATCGCCCAGCGCGGCATCTACGACCGGCTGGTGGAGCGGCTGGCCGAGCACGCGAACGGCCTGAAGGTGGGCAGCCCGCTGGACCCGGCGACCCAGGTCACCCCGGTCATCTCGGCGGTGCAGCGCGGCCGGGTGGAGGCGCTGATCGCCAAGGGCCGCGAGGAGGGGGCACGCCTGGTGACCGGCGGCGAGCGGCCGGACCTGGCCAAGGGCTTCTTCGTCGCGCCCACGCTGTTCGCGGACGCGACCAACGAGATGACCATCGCGCGCGAGGAGTTCTTCGGCCCGGTGGTCACCGTGATCCCGTTCGACGGGGACGAGGAGGAGGCGATCCGGATCGCCAACGACTCGGACTACGGGCTGATCTCCTACGTGTTCGCGGGCGACACCACGCGTGCCTACACCATCGCGCGCCGGCTGCGCTCGGGCGGTGTCGGGGTGAACACCGTGGGTCGCAACATGGAGGCGCCGTTCGGCGGCTTCAAGCAGTCCGGCGTCGGCCGGGACGGCGGCTCGTACGGGTTGGCCGCCTACAGCGAGATCCAGAGCATCGTCTGGCCCAGCGCCTGACCTGCTCGCCACGACCGCGAACGGCCCCGGGATCCTTCCCCGGGGCCGTTCGCATGTTCGGGCCCGGGTCGCCTCGGGTTCGCCGGTTTTCCGCGTGCCGGTGCGATTGTCCCCCTAGCCTGAGGGGCGGTCCGCGGCGCTCGGCCGCGGGCTCGTCAGGGGGGATCACGCACGATGGCACAGCCGCAACGCCTGGTCCGGGCCTGGTCGGTGCGCGCGGGCGCCGCGCGTACGCAGGTGGAAGCCGGGGCGCGGGCGCGACGATGGTTGTGGTTTCGCGAGGCGTTCCCGGACATCGAGCGGCTGCGGGTGGTGGACCTGGGCGGCTCGGCCGAGTTCTGGTGGCACGCCCCGGTGCGGCCCGCGCACGTACGGGTGGTCGCGACCGCGGCCGAATCCACGGATTCGACCTCGTGGTTGGTCCACGAGGCGGCGGATCCGCTGGAGTGGTCCGGGAGTTGCGACCTGGTGGTGTGCGACGGGCTGCTCGACCGGTTGGCGCTGCCGACCGCGCGGGCAAGGTTGGCCGATGTCGTGCACGCCTCGGCGGAGCGCTACTGGCTGCGCGCCGCCGCCCGGGAGCACCCGATCGATCCGCAGACCTCGTTGCCCGCACTGCATCTGATGCCCGATCACCTGCGATCGCGGATCGCCGGAGCGGCGCCCCGGGTGTTCCCGGCCCGGCGCGGCGAGTTGGTTTCGCGCTTTCCGGGGGCGGTGGTGCGCGGCGAGCGGGTGGCCGGGCTGGTGTCGTCGTGGGTGGTGGCCAAACCACGTGCCGATCACGTGCCGGGCCACGCCTGACGTTGCATCACCAACCGCTCGGGGGTGGGCGGTTGCGCGAGGAGGGGGTTTCTCGGATGCGTGTTGTCATCGCCGGTCAGGGCTATGTGGGGCTGCCGCTGGCCGTGCGGGCCGCCCAGGTGGGCCACGAGGTGGTCGGTTACGACGTCGACGAGGGGCGGGTCAAGCGGCTGGCGGCGGGCGAGTCCTACGTCGAGGACATCCCGTCCGCGCACGTGCGGGCGATCCTGGACGCGGGCAGCTACCGCGCCACCACCGAGCCGCGCGATCTGGGCGGCTACGACATCGCGGTGATCACCGTGCCCACGCCGCTGCGCGAGGGCGTCCCGGACCTGAGCTACATCGAGGAGTGCGCCCGCACGCTGGCCCGCTATCTGCGGCCCGGCGCGTGTGTGGTGCTCGAATCGACGACCTATCCGGGCACCACCGAGGAATTGGTCGGCCCGATCCTGGAGGAGGGCTCCGGCCTGACCGCGGGCCGGGACTTCCACCTGGGCTACAGCCCGGAGCGGATCGACCCGGGCAACCCGACCTGGAACCTGGTCAACACGCCGAAGGTGGTCTCCGGGGTGGACGCCGCCTCGCTGGCGGTCGTGGAGGACTTCTACGGCTCGCTGATCGATCGTGTCGTGCCGGTCTCCTCGCCGAAGGAGGCCGAGTTGGTCAAGTTGATCGAGAACACCTTCCGGCACGTGAACATCGCGCTCGTCAACGAGGTCGCGATGTTCGCCCACGACCTGGGCATCGACGTGTGGGAGGCGATCGACGCCTGCTCGACCAAGCCGTTCGGCTTCCTGCGCTTCACGCCGGGGCCGGGGGTCGGCGGGCACTGCCTGCCGATCGACCCGTCGTACCTGTCCTGGCGGGTGCAGCGCGCGCTCGGTCAGAGCTTTCGTTTCGTCGAGTTGGCCAACGACGTCAACAACCACATGCCGGACTACGTGATCCGCCGGCTCACCGCCGCGTTCAACACCCGGCGCCGCTCGGTGAACGGCTCCCGGGTGTTGCTGGTGGGACTCGCCTACAAGAAGAACACCGGCGACGCCCGCGAATCGCCGTCCACGCACGTGGCCCGGTTGTTGCTGAACCTGGGCGCGGAGGTCACCGCCGCGGACCCGCACGTGGATCTCGCCCAGGTCGTGGACGCCCGGTTGCGGCGGGTGGAGTTGACCGCGGAGACGGTGGCCGCCGCGGACGCCGTGGTGCTGCTCGTCGATCACGACGACGTCGATCTGGATCTGTTGCGCGGCGCCGACTACGTGCTCGACTGCCGGCGGGTGCTCGGCGCGGGTCCCAACATCGAGGTTTTGTAGGGCCGTTCCGGCCCGGCCGGGCGCCCGGTGGTCGTGGGTGTCGACCACCGGGCGCGGCTTCGATGCGGGTCCGGTCGGTCCCGTTCGTCCCTGCTCGTCCCGCCCGTCCGCCGCCGGGACCCGACGGCTACCTGTACTCGATGATCTTCGTCTTGTGCCCGGTGGCCTTGGTGTGCGCCTTGGCCGCCACCTGCGCCGCGTCCTTCGACCGGTATCGCTGGCGGGCGCCGTCGGACTTCGACGCACAACCGTTCTCCTGGCAGACCCATCCCCAGGTGCTCATGGACAACCTCCAGACATCGCAGGCGCCACCCCCGCCCCGTGGGACACGAATGACTTGGACGGCCACACCGCAGCACTTGCGGCCGCCGTACGGCCGACACTCGGCACGTCATGACACGCTCGTGACGGAACCCGGACGTTTCGGAGAAAAACGTTTTCCTTTTGAATGCCTAACGCGTCGTTACCGACATACAAAGGATGCAATACCGCGATCAATTATCTTTTCTGATGAATAGGGCAAACGAGTGGCTCGGGCTCGCTCGCAGGGGTGACGGGGCACAAGGCGAGCAGGGCGGCTGCCGAGATGGAGCAGGACGTTATGTCAACCGCCCCGGGCCCGAACGCGCGTCCTGGGCGATCGGCGACTGTCACCCATCCGATACATCGGGACCGGCTCGCTCCACCGGCACCGGCTCGACCCGCAGCGGCACCGTGCCGCCCGATACGCACTCGCCGGTGTCCAGACGCCACTTCCAGTGATGCCTCGGGCACTCCAACACGCCGGCCGCGATGTCCGCGTGCGCCAAGTCCTCGCCGGCGTGCGGGCAAAAGCGCTGCATCCGCACCCCGCACCGCTCGATCGACTCGCCGTTCGCGGCCGATTCGCGTTCGCGGACCATCTGCATGGTCTGCGCCGGATGCTCGCCGTAGCGCAGCAGACTCATCAGGGTCAGGTCGAACACGTCCGGATCCCGGGCCAGGCCCAGGCGCATGGACAGCAGCGCCTCCTCCCAGCCCACCGCGCCGTCCACGATCGCGCGCAACACCCGCTGCGGGACCTCGATCGTGTAGGCGGGGTCGACCGGTTCCTCCTCGAACACGATGTCGCCCGCGATCCGGCCCAGCCGCACGGACCAGGACGAGCCGTCCGAGGTCAACCGCACGTCCTTGCGCCAGTCGCCCAGGAAGCGCTTGTTCCAGCTCTGCAACCGGGCCAGGTAGGCGTCCAGTTCGGCCGGGGAGACCGGTTCGGACTCGCGCATCGCCCAGGCCCGCCACTCGCCCTCGCGGCGGTCGCGGTAGGCGCTCAGGTACGCCTCGGTGCGCAGTAGCGCCACCGGGCCGGTGGGCGCGGCGAGGTCGTCGCCCGGCGCGGTCTCGATCACCCGTACCCGCGGACAGGCCGCCGCGAAATCGTCGGCGAAGGCGTCCCACAGCGGGAAGATCGTCTCGTCCCGGTCGTTGAACCGGGCGAGTTCCGGATCCAGGAACACCGGCGGACCGGCCGACGGCAGATAGGCCCGCGCACCGGTCAGCCGTACCTTGCGCACCAGCGTGTCGAACAGGTCCGAACGCACCTCGGCGGTCTTCTTGCGCTGGGTCTCCTGCGGATACGCGTACGCGTTGGGGTACCACATCGCGCCGGAGAACTGGGCGGACAACAGGTCGATGTCGCCCGGGAGTTCGCTCAGCGGAGTGTTGCAGTCGTTGAGGTCCAGAAAGCGGTAGCCGGCCAGATCGACGAGCAGGCCGCTGTCCTCCTTGTGGCTGGTGTCCAGGAACATGGTCAGGGTCAGGTCCGGCGCCGGTGTGAACGACTCCCGGTGGCCGAGCACCACCTGATCGTGGAAGCCCAGCGCGCTCATCCGCTTGACCAGCGACCTGGACCGATACCTGGGCAACACCACGGTGATGCCGCGATCGAGTCGCTCCAGCACCCGTTCGTCGAAGTGGTCCTCGTGCAGGTGCGAGAGATAGAGCAGGTCGTGGTCGCCGGCCAGCACGTCCGGCAACAACTCGCGGTTGTCCGGGAACGGGAACCACGCGCCGAGGAAGGCCGGGTGGAACCACGGGTCGATCAGCAGCGAGAGCCCCGCGTGCGCGACCACGAAGCCCGCGTGGCCGAGATGGCGGATCGCGCCGGGCGCGGGCAGGCACGTCGGTTCGTGTTCGGGCCCGACGCTCACGGCGGGCCCGAGGGCGGACTCGGTGCTCACAGCCGGCTCAGCGCTCCCGCGAGCACCTCCACGACGCGCTCCTGCTGCGACGCGGTGAGCTGCGGGTACAGCGGCAGCGTCAGGATCTGCTCGGCGGCCCGCTCGGCCACCGGGAAGTCGCCGCGGGCATAGCCCAGTTCGGCGAACGCGGGTTGCAGGTGCACCGGCACCGGATAGTGCACGCCGGCTCCGACACCGGCCTCGTTCAACAGCGCGAGCACCTTGTCCCGCTCGGGCACCCGAACCGCGTACAGATGCCAGACGTGCTCGTTGCCCGGCGCGGTGCGCGGCACCCGCACGCCCTCGACACCCGCGAGCAGCGCGTCGTAGCGGGCCGCCGCCGCCCGCCGGCGCACGTTCCAGTCGGCCAATCGACACAGCTTGGCGCGCAACACCACGGCCTGGATGGTGTCCAGGCGCGAGTTGAAGCCCAGGCGCGCGTGCACGTACTTGCGCGACGAGCCGTGGTCGCGCATCTCGCGCAGCACCCTCGCGTAGGTCTCGTTGCTCGTCACCACCGCGCCGCCGTCACCGTACGCGCCCAGGTTCTTGCCCGGGTAGAAGCTGGTCGCCGCGATCGAGTCCGGCCCCCACCCGCCGGGCGAGACGCCGTCCTGGGTCGCCCCCTGGCACTGCGCGGCGTCCTCGACCAGGAACACCCCGCGCGCCTGCGTCAGCGCCCGCAACGCGGCCATCGGGGCCAGTTGCCCGTTCAGGTGTACCGGCACCACCGCGCGGGCCGGGACCGGGCCGTTCAGCGCCTCGGCGGCCCGCTGCGGGTCCAGCAGCAGGTACTCGTCGTCCACATCCGCGAACACCGGCCGGGCGCCCGCCCGGACGGCCGCCTCGGCGGTCGCCACGAACGTGTTCGCGGGCATCACCACACCCGCGCCCGCGCCCACCTCCAGCGTCCGCAGGGCCAGTTCCACCGCGTCCGTGCCGTTGGCCACCCCCACGCAGTGCGCGACGCCGGTGAACCGCGCGTACTCGGCCTCGAAGCCCGCGACATCGGGGCCGCCCACGAACGCGCACGTGGCCAACACCCGGGCGATGCCCGCCTCGACCTCGCCGGCCACCTCGGCATGCGCGGCGGCCAGGTCCACCAACGGAATGCGATCCAGGTCAGCACTCATCCGCGTCTCCCCCTCGTGGTATCCCGACAACGGCGGGGGTCGGCGCCGACCGCAGTCGGCGGGCCGGCACCCCCGCCCACACCTCGGCCGGCGGCACGTCCCGCGTCACGACCGAGCCCATCCCCACCAGCGACCGGGCACCGATCGTGCACCGTTCGCGCACCAGCGCACCGGCTCCCAGGTACGCCTCCCGGCCCACCGTCACCGCGCCCGCCAACCGCACTCCCGCGGCCAGCGTGGCGAATTCGCCCACGTCGTCGTCGTGGGTCAGCACCACCTGCGGCATGGTGTGCGCGTGCGCGCCCACCCGGACCGAGGTGGTCAACACCGTCTGGGCCATCAGCACCGCGCCCGGCCCGATCTCGCACGTGCGCGGCACCACCGCGCTCACGTGCACGAGGGTGGCCCAGCGGGTGTCCGGCAGGCCCAGTCGGGCCACCACCCGCGAGCGGCTCCACCAGTTCGTCGGACTCCCGACGCACACCACCACCAACGCGTCCGGCCACGTGTGCACCGCGTCCGCGCCGCCGAGCACCGGGTAGCCGTCCACCTCGGTCTGCCATCGGTCCGCGTCGTCGTCCAGGAAGCCGAGCAGTCGCCAACCCGAACTTCCGCGCGGTGCACGGAAATCCGGGAGCGCCGCGGCGACCTCCCGAGCGAACCCGCCGGCGCCGACCAACAGCAGGTCGCGAAAGGACACTAGACCGCCGCCCGGACGCCGGCCGCCGCCCGCACCGCGGCGACCACCCGGTCCTGCTGTGCCTCGGTCAGGTCGTGGAACAGCGGCAGGATCAACGAGTCGCGGGTCAACCGCTCGGTGGCGGGCAACGGCACGTGTTCGACGTCCGCGTAGGCCGGTTCCAGATGCGCGGCCATGATCCCGCGCCGCGCCGAGACGCCGGCCCGGGCCAGTTCGCCGAGCAGTTCGTCGCGCGACATCGGGAAGTCCTCGGGAAGCAGCACCCAGAACGCCTGGTGGTTGGACAACCCGTGAGCCGAATCGCCCGCCGTCGCCAACCCGGGCAGATCGGCGAGCAACTCGCGGTAGCGCGCCGCCAGTTCCCGACGGCGGGCGACCATCGCGGGCAGTCGGCCCAGTTGCACCAGGCCGACCGCCGCCTGGATGTCGGTCATCCGGTAGTTGAAGCCGAGTTCGTCGTAGCTCTCCACCACCGGCGCCCCGCCCGCACGGTCCGCCGCGTCCCGATCGGCCGCGCTCACACTCATCCCGTGCTCGCGCAACCGGCGCAGCCGCGGTGCCGCGCTCTCGCGCGCGAGCGTGAGCATGCCGCCCTCACCGGTGGTGAGCAGTTTGCGCGGATGGAAGGAGAAGGTCGCGGACATCGCGCCCGCGCCCACCGGGCGGCCCTTGTACGTCGAGCCCGCCGCGCACGCCGCGTCCTCCACGACCACGATGCCGCGGGCGTCCACCAGCGCCCGCACGGCGTCCAGGTCGGCCGGGATGCCGCCCTGGTCGACCAGCACCACCGCACGTGTCGCGGCGGTGAGCACCGGTTCGATCGTCTGCGGGGTCAGGTTGCCGGTGGCGAGTTCGACATCGGCGAACACCGGGCGCGCGCCCACGTAGCGCACCGCGTTGGCGGTGGCCACGAAGGACAACGAGGGCACCACGACCTCGTCGCCCGGCCCCACCCCGGCGTTGATCAACGCCAGATGCAACGCGGTGGTGCACGAGGACACCGCGATCGCTGCGGGCACCTCGACGTATTCCGCGAACGCCCGCTCGAAGGCGGCCACCCGAGGTCCCTGGGCCACCCACCCCGAACGCACCGCGTCCGCCGCGGCGGCGGCCTCCTCCTCGCCCATCCAGGGCCGCATCACCGGAATTCGTTCCATGCTCATCGTGCCTTCCCCCAGCCCGGTCGCCCGCCCATGTCTGCCCGTCCGCCTCGCACCCGGTGGTGCACCGAACCCCCTCGGTGCCCCGATCGGATCAGACCGCGTCCCGCCACCACGCCACCAGTCGGCGCAGCCCCTCGTCGATGTCCACCTCGGCGGTGAAGCCCAACTCCCGTGCGGCCTTGGTGGTATCGGCCAACCGTCGGGTCACCCCGCCGGCCGCCCGCGCCGGGCCGTACTCGATGCCCAACCCGTCCGCACCCATCGCCACCAACAGCCGCTCGGCCAGTCCGCGCAGCGAAGTCTCGCTCCCGGACGCGATGTTGAACACCTCACCGGCGGCATCGGCCTGCGCGGCAAGGAGGTTGGCGCGGGCGATGTCCTCGGTGTACACGAAGTCCATGGTCTGCAGGCCGTCGCCGAAGATCAACGGGGGTTCCCCCTTGCCGATCCGCTCCATCCAGCGGATCAACACCTCGGTGTACAAGCCGTGCACGTCCATCCGCGGGCCGTAGACGTTGAAGTAGCGCAGCGCCACGTAGTCCAGGCCGTACATCGCCCGGAAGCTGCGCAGCAGGCCCTCGTTGAACAGCTTGGCCGCACCGTAGAACGTGTCGTTGTCGTACGGGTGGTGCAGCTCGGTGGTCGGGAACTCCTCGGCGAGGCCGTAGACCGACGCCGAGGAGGAGGTGACCACCTTGCGCACGTCGGCGGCGACCGCCGCCTCCATGACGTCGTAGGTGCCGTCCACGAGCACCTCCAGCGCGAGCCGGGGTTCCTCGACGCACTGGGTGATCCGGATCGCGGCGAGGTGGAACAGCACGTCGGTGCCCGGCATCAGCCGGGCCAGCAGCGGCCGGTCCCGGATGTCGCCGTCGACCAGCTCGACCCGCTCGTCGGCCAATGCCCGGGCCAGGTTGCCCCGATGCCCTCGGGTCAGGTTGTCCAGGACGACCACGTGCGCCGCCCCGGCGGCGAGCAGCCGGTCGACGATGGTGGACCCGATGGTCCCCGCGCCGCCGGTGACCACGCAGCGCGAACCGGCTATCTCGACACCCATCAGAGTTCTCCCACCGCGACGGTGACGCCGCCCAGTTCCAGGCTGCGCGAGGCCGCCTCCAACAGTTCCAGGACGCGCAGACCCGCGCGCCCGTCGGTCAGCGCCGGCCGGGAGGTGTCGATCGCGTCGGCGAACTCGGCCATCACCGCGCGCAGCGCCTCCCGCTCGGGCAGCGCGGGCGAGACCACGTCGCCCACCCGGTAGGAGATCAGCTTCTCCCGCCGGGCCTCCCGGCTGAGTTCGGCGTCCGCGGTGAGGTCGACCCCCTTGTCGTGCACCTGGAGTCGGGCCGCGGGATTGGTGTCGTCCCACACCACGGTGCGCCGCGAGCCGCCGATGATGGTGGTGCGCACCTTGGTCGGCGAGAGCCAGTTCACATGCACGTGCGCGATCGCGTCGTTGCTCAGCCGCAACACCAGATAGGCCAGGCAGGCCCGGCCGGTGCCCAGCGGATCCGCGCCGTGCGCCGTCACCGACACCGGGCGCACCCCGGGCGGCAGGATGAAGTCCAGGATGGACAGATCGTGCGGCGCCAGGTCCCACAACACGTCCACGTCCGGCTGAACCAGGCCCAGGTTGATCCGCACCGAGTCGAAGAAGCGGATGTCGCCCAGTTCGCCGCCGTGGATCAGCTCGCGGATGTGTCGGACCACCGGCATGTAGCAGAACGTGTGATCGCACATCAGCGTCAGCCCGTTGCGCTCCGCCAGTTCGACCAGCTTGACCGCGTCCGCGTGCGCGGCCGTGATCGGCTTCTCGACCAGGACGTGCTTGCCCGCCTCCAGCGCCGCCGCGACCAGCTCGAAGTGCGTCGCGGCCGGCGTCGCGATCGCGACCGCGTGCACCGCGGGATCGGCCAACACTTCCCGGTACGACGTGCTCACCCGCACCGTGCTGTACTCCCCCAGCACCGTGCGCGCCCGCGCCTCGTCCAGATCACACAGCCATTCCACCCGCAGGGCCGGTGTGGCCTGCGCGTTGCGCACCAGATTGGGTCCCCAATAGCCGGCCCCTATGACGGCGAGCCCGATGGCCCGCCCAGACCCGGAATTCGACATGACGAAGCGTCAACTCCCCTGCAACCCCCCGGCCGCGCGGGCCCAGCCGCCGCACGGCACCCCCACCCGAACGAAGCTAGCGCCCGATCCGCTCCGCCGCGGGTCAACCGGGAAATCCGCGGTCGGTCCGAACTGCAAAGATCTTTGCGGGAGTCCCGGTTGCACGGGTCGCCGAGACGTTTGGCACGCTGTTACACGCACAGTCACCGATCCGGGCGCGGCATGATCGATCCGTCGACACAACCGCGTCGATTGCAGCAGCACATGAACGAGAAGGGAACGCCACGTGGCCGCGGGTACTCCGACGACGACACTGGCGAAGGAACGTACGGCGGAAGTGGATCCGGACCTCGAACCGGTGGATCCCGACCCGCACGAGCGGGATGCCCCCGGGAGCACCCGGGAGAGCATCCTCCCGGCCGTGGCCGCGGCGCTGTTCATCGGCAAGCGCGTCCGGACCCGGGCCGGCGCCAAGGGCGACACCGTGCCGACGGCGCATCCGCTGGTCCGGGACTTCCTGATGGCTCTCCCGGTCGAGGCACGCGAACGTTGGCGGGGCCGCTGCCCCGAGGTCGAGCTGGTGTCCGAGCATCTCTTCGAGGCGGAGGCGGCGCGCACCAAGCGGGCGGCCCGGCGGGCGTTCACCGTGCAGGAGGCACGGCGCTCGCTCAAGGGGGCCAAGCTGACCCTGCGCCGGATCCGCGAGGACGGCGACCCACGACACGACACGTATCAACCGCCGTGTCGATCCTGCGCGCCGATGCTCGAACACTTCGGCGTCGCGTCGACGGAAAGCGGCTGACGTGTCCCGCTTCTCCACCGACGTGGTGCACGAGCTCAAGCGGGCCGGCTGGACCGTGGGCCGCCGCCGGCTGGCCCAGGCCGAGACCTGGGCCCGGCAGATCAGCGACCACGAGTCGCCCGACGGGCACCGGCACAGCGTGTTCCCGGCGGCGCTGGTGGCCTGGGCCGAATTCGGCACGCTGCACTTCGCCATCACCGGCGCGGGCAAGGACGTGCTCCGTCGACCGTTCACCATCGACCCCACCCGCGGGCTGCACCTGCCGCGCACGCTCACCGACGTGGGTCGCGCGCTGGGCACCCCGCTGGCCCCGCTGGGCGACGAGGACGACGGCAGCAGCTATCTGGCGATCGACCCGAGCGGTCGGGTGTTCGGCCTGGACCACACCGGCGAGTGGTTCATCGGCTCGTCGATGGACAACGCGATCAGCACGCTGGTCCTGGGGCTGGCACCGGTGCGCATCCGCGACGACGGGCGCTGGTAGCCGAGCGGGTACGGCCGAGGGCGGGTCCCCATGGGGAGCCCGCCCTCGTTCGTTTGCCCCGATCCGCCACGATCAGGTGTTGAATTGATTCTGCGCGCGTTCCAGGCCCTCGCGCACCAGTGCCTCGCACGCGTCGGCCGCGCGGTCCACCTCGAACGCGAGTTCCTTGCGCTCGGTCGCGGAGAAGTCCTTGAGCACGAACGCGGCGACGTCCATCCGCCCGGGCGGGCGACCGATGCCGAACCGCACCCGCAGGTAGTCGGGTCCGAGCGACTTGGTGATCGACTTCAGGCCGTTGTGCCCGTTGTCGCCGCCACCGCGCTTGAGCCGCAGCACGCCGAAGTCGACGTCCAACTCGTCGTGGACCGCGATGATGTTCGCGACCGGGATCTTGTAGAAGTCGCGCAGCGCGGTCACCGGACCACCGGACAGGTTCATGAACGACATCGGCTTGGCCAGCACCACCCGGTGCGGGCCGATCCGGGTCTCCACCACCTGGGCGCGCGACTTGTGCGCCTTGAACTTCGAGCGATCCCGCTCGGCGAGCAGGTCGACGACCATGAATCCGACGTTGTGGCGATTCCCGGTGTACTCGGGCCCGGGATTGCCGAGGCCCACGACCAACCACGGACTGTTCTCCGTGCCGGCGTGGGCCTGCGACTCACTCATGATGTTGTGATCCCCGCGTTCGCCTTGACGACAACGACCGATCAGGCCTCGTCGGCCGCGGTCTCCTCGGCGGTCGGCTCCGGAGCCGACGGGGTGAGGATGTGCAGGATGACCGCGTCCGGGTCGCCCGCGAGCGCGGTGCCCTTCGGCAGCTTGATGTCCTTGGCGTGCACCGAGGCGCCCGGCTCCAGGCCGGTCACGTCGATCTCGATGGTGCCGGGGAGCGCGGTGGCGTCGGCCTCGACGGGGAGCGCCGGGACGACGGTCTCGAGCAGGCCGCCCGGGGCGATGTCGCCGACCGTGCTGACCGGGACCTCGACCGTGACCGTCTCGCCCTTCTGGACGATCAGGAGGTCGACGTGCTCGAGGTGACGCTTGATCGGGTGCCGCTGTACATCCTTGGGCAGGGCGAGCTGCGCCTTGCCGTCGATGTCCAGCGAGAACAGCACGTTGGGGGTCTTGAGCGCGAGCATGAGCTCGTGGCCCGGAAGCGCAAGGTGGAGCGGAGCGGAGCCGTGACCGTAGAGGACGGCCGGCACCTTACCCGCGCGACGGGCGCGACGGGCGGCACCCTTGCCGAACTCGGAACGCGGCTCGGCGACGATACGGACCTCGGACACGACGGGTACTCCTCGAACGACGCGGTGGCGGATGGCGGGGCGGGGTCCCCATGGTGCGGACCGACTGCGGACGATGATCGCCGGAGCCGGTTCGTAGGTGCCCGAGTGGCACCGGGTCCCCTGCAAAAGCCTTGGAGGAGCACACGACACACAACTACCGCGTCGATCACGGAGCAAGTAGCGCGCATCCCTCGCCGGGCAACCCCGTTAGCCTACCCGCTCTTCTCGGTCACCCCGAAATCGGGTCGCGGCGAGCACCACTCGAACGAGTGACAGTGCGCTCCCCATGCGGGGCAACATACCTTGAAAAGCAGGTGGGCACACGTACGCCGCCCGGCCGAACGACCGGGCGGCGTACGCAAGTTACAACTCAACGGCCCATCCGGGCCGAGGTGACCGAAGCCGTGGGTCAGCTGTGGCCCTCGAACAGGCTCGTGACCGAACCGTCCTCGAAGACCTCGCGGATCGCCCGGCCCACCATCGGGGCGATCGACAGGATGGTCAGCTTGTCGAACTGACGCTCCTCCTCGATCGGCAGCGAGTTGGTCACGATGACCTCGCTGATCCGCGAGTTCTTGAGCCGGTCCACGGCGGGGCCGGACAACACGGCGTGGGTGGCGGCCACGATCACGTCGGCGGCGCCGTTGTCGTACAGCGCGTCGGCGGCGGCGCAGATCGTGCCACCGGTGTCGATCATGTCGTCGACCAGGACACAGGTCCGGCCGGTGACGTCACCGACCACCTCGTGCACGGTGACCTCGTTGGCGATGTTGGGGTCGCGGCGCTTGTGGATGATCGCCAGCGGCGCACCCAGGCGGTCCGTCCACTGGTCGGCCACCCGGACCCGACCGGCGTCCGGGGAGACCACGGTCAGCCGCTCGCGGTCCACCCGCTTGCCGACGTGGTCGGCCAGCAGCGGCAGCGCGAACAGGTGGTCCACCGGGCCGTCGAAGAAGCCCTGGATCTGCGAGGTGTGCAGGTCCACGGCCATCAGCCGGTCGGCACCCGCGGTCTTGAACAGGTCCGCCATCAGCCGGGCCGAGATCGGCTCGCGACCGCGGTGCTTCTTGTCCTGCCGGGCATAGCCGTAGAACGGCACGATGACCGTGATGCGCTTGGCGGAGGCCCGCTTGAGCGCGTCGATCATGATGAGCTGTTCCATGATCCACGTGTTGATCGGAGCCGTGTGGCTCTGGATCACGAACGCGTCGGCACCCCGTACGGAATCCTCGAACCGTACGTAGATCTCCCCGTTGGCGAACTCGAAGGCCTTGGTGGGAACGAGATCCGCACCGAGCTCCGAGGCCACCTCCTTCGCAAGTTCGGGGTGGGCCCTGCCCGTGAAGAGCATGAGCTTGCGCTCAGGCGTCACCTTGATCCCGCTCACAGCACCGTCTCCTTGCCATTCGCCTCGGTCGAACCGTCGTTCGGCCCGGCCGTTGTGTGCACGTCACCCGAGTCGCCCTGCGTGACCGCGAGCGCGCGTTCGGCGGCCTGCGCCGAGGCCGTTCCCGCGCGTTTGCGTGCGACCCACCCGTCGATGTTGCGTTGGCGCCCCCGCGCCACCGCCATCGCACCGGGCGGGACATCTTCTGTGATCGCCGATCCGGCGGCGGTGTAGGCGCCGTCGCCGATCTCGATCGGGGCGATCAGCATGGTGTCGCTGCCCACCCGCACGTGGTCCCCGACCACCGTGTGGTGCTTGTTCACGCCGTCGTAGTTCACGAAGATCGTGGCCGCACCGATATTGGCGCCCACCCCGATGGTCGCATCCCCGACGTAGGTCAGATGCGGCACCTTGGAACCCTCGCCCACCACGGCGTTCTTCATCTCCACGAAGCCGCCGGCCTTGGCCCCGCGCGCGAGCCGGGTACCCGGTCGCAGGTAGGTGTACGGACCCACGGTGGCCTCGGGGCCGATCTCGGCGCCCTCGCTCGTGGTGTTGTACACGTGGGCCCGCTCGCCGACGACGGTGTCGCGCAGTGTGCTGTTGGGGCCCACCACGGCCTCGGCGGCGACGCTGGTCGCACCGTGGAGCTGGGTGTTGGGGTGGAGCACGGCGTCCGGTTCGAACGTGACGTCCACGTCGATCCAGGTGGTCGCCGGGTCGATCACGGTGACCCCGGCGCGCATCGCGGCCTCGATCAGGCGGTTGTTGAACACCCGCCGGGCCTCGGCGAGCTGCACCCGGTCGTTGACACCCAGGATCTCCCGGTGGTCCACGGCCGCGGCGGCGCCCACCCGGTGTCCGGCCTCGCGCAGCACGTGCAGCGTGTCGGTGAGGTATTCCTCGCCCTGGCTGTTGTGCGGGGTGATCTGGCCGAGCGCCTCGCGCAACAGCTTGCCGTCGAACGCGTACACGCCGGAGTTGATCTCGGCGATCGCGCGCTGGGCGGCGGAGGCGTCCTTGTGCTCGACGATCGCGGTCACCGCGCCGCGTCCGTCGGGGGTGTTCTCCCGGACGATCCGGCCGTAGCCGGTCGGGTCGGGCACGACCGCGGAGAGCACGGTGACGGCGTTGCCCTCGCGCTCGTGGGTGGCGACCAGCGCGGCCAGGCTCTCCGTGGTCAGCAGCGGGGTGTCCCCGCACGTGACCAGGACCACGCCGTCCGGCTCCCGGCTGCCCGCGGCAAGCCCGTCCAGGGCGACCCGCACGGCGTGACCGGTACCGTTCTGCTCTTCCTGGACGACCACCCGGGCGGCCGGGTCGAGCGCGGACAGGTAGCTCGCCACCTGGTCGCGGCCATGGCCGACGACGACGATCAGGTCCTCGGGATCCAGCCGTCTGGCGGCCTCGACCACATGCCCGACCATGGCCCGACCGGCCAGGGCGTGCAACACCTTCGGGGTGGTCTTGGAACGCATGCGGGTGCCCTCACCCGCAGCAAGTACGACGACGGCAGCCGGGCGGATGGGGCTCACAGAGCAAGGCTCCTCGGCATCGCTGGCGGGGGATGCCCGACGACTCCGGAGGCCGACTCCGGAGAAACGAAATGACGGCACGACGAAGCCGAGCCGAACAAACCGGGCCCTACGAGGATAGCGCCGTCGGGAGAAGGCTCCACGCGCCAGTGCCGGCGATGCCGCCGAAAGGCTCCGCTACCAGGATTTGAACCTGGACCATGGGGACCAAAACCCCGTGTGCTGCCGAGTTACACCATAGCGGAATGAATCGGGCATTCCGCTTGACAGGCGGGTGCGTCCCGTTTTCACGGCACCCACTATGCCGGCCCCTCGGCTCTTCGTGCGCGAATAACCCCCCGTCGGCCCGACGGAACATCGCCACGAGCGCGCGCCGCGGACCCGCGCGAGCCCGGTCCGACGCCGCGCGCATGCCGTCGAGCGGGCGCGGAAAGCCTCTCCGACGTGGGATTCACCGGAAGAATCGGAGAGGGTACAGACACCTCACTTTCCGCTCATGACCTGCCATACTGACAGAACTTACGGCTCCGTAGGTTACGTCGCCGTAGCGTTGTCCGCCCCCGACCTGAGGGACTCCTCATGACCCCTTCCCCCGGCGCCGGCGTGCTCGAAGCCGAACGGAAGTCCGCCACCGACACCGCACCGCGCGGCACCCTCGGCGGCGAGCGCAAGCACTTCGCCGAGCAGATCGCCCTGGCGCTCTTCATCGGCATCCCGTTCCTCGCGCTGGTGGCAGCGGTGCCGGCGGCATGGGGTTGGGGGCTGTCCTGGCACGACGTGGTGATCGCGGTCGTGATGTACGCCATCACCGGCCACGGAATCACGATCGGGTTCCATCGTTACTTCACCCACGGGTCGTTCAAGGCCAAACGCTGGGTCCGGATCATGCTCGCGATCGCGGGCAACATGGCGGTGCAGGGGCCGCTGGTGCGGTGGGTCGCCGACCACCGCAAGCACCACAGGTTCTCCGACAAGGACGGCGACCCGCACTCGCCGTGGCGCTACGGCACCAGCGTCGGCGCGCTGGCCAAGGGTCTGTGGTGGGCGCACATGGGATGGCTGTTCGACGTCGAGCAGACCTCGCAGGAGAAGTACGCGCCGGACCTGCTCAAGGACCGCGACATGGTGCGCGTCTCCCGGCAGTTTCCGCTGTGGGTCGCGGTCTCGCTGGCCGTTCCCGCGCTGGTCGGCGGCCTGTGGGCATGGTCGTGGCAGGGCGCGCTGACCGCGTTCTTCTGGGCCGGCCTGGTCCGGGTGGGACTGCTGCACCACGTGACCTGGTCGATCAACTCGATCTGCCACGCGATCGGTGACCAGCCGTTCAAGTCCCGGGACCGTTCGGGCAACGTGTGGTGGCTGGCGATCCCCTCGATGGGCGAGTCCTGGCACAACCTGCACCACGCGGATCAGACCAGCGCACGACACGGCGTACTGCGCGGCCAGCTCGACAGCAGCGCCCGGACGATCCGCTGGATGGAGAAGCTCGGCTGGGTCCGGGACGTACGTTGGCCGGACCGGGAACGGGTCGCGGCTCGCCGCGCGGCATGATGGGCCAGTGACCGAGAGCAGCAGGCGGAGTGCACCGCGCGGCGGCGGTCGTGTGCGCATGACCGGGAAAGAGCGTCGCGAGCAGTTGATCGACATCGGTCGAACACTGTTCGCGGAGCGTGGCTACGACGCGACGAGTGTCGAGGAGATCGCGCACAAGGCGGGTGTCTCGAAGCCGGTGGTCTACGAACACTTCGGCGGCAAGGAAGGTCTGTACGCCGTCGTGGTGGACCGCGAGACCAGCGCATTGTTGGACGGGGTGACCGGCGCACTGACCGGCGGGCACCCCAGGGAACTGCTCGAACAGGCGGCCTTCGCCCTCCTCGACTACATCGACCACAACACCGACGGCTTCCGGATCCTGGTCCGGGACTCGCCGGTGGCCCAATCCACCGGCACCTTCGCATCGCTGATCAGCGACATCGCCTCCCAGGTCGAGGACGTACTCGGCCTGGAGTTCAAGTCGCGCGGCTACGACCCGAAGCTCGCCCCGATGTACGCCCAGATGCTGGTCGGCATGGTCGCCCTGACCGGCCAGTGGTGGCTCGACGTCCGCCGCCCGAAGAAGGCCGACGTCGCGGCCCACCTGGTCAACCTGGCCTGGAACGGCCTCTCCGGCATAGAACCCAGACCGAGGCTGGTCGGCCGCCGCAGCTCGTGAGAAGGGGTGTCCGAAACACCCGACAAGGAGGGGCCGCCCCACCGAGGGCGGCCCCTTCGTCGTCTCGGTGACTGTGACGGTCGTAAGCATCACCTGATCACGGCAAGTGGCCTTCCCAGGCACGCTCCGGGCCGGGAGAACCTGTCGCAACGGATGCCGGCGCGGCGGAGCCCGAGGGAACGGCGGCCTCGGCGGGCACCTGGGTGGGCCGCCGGACGACCTCGACGATGAGTGGCGTTGCGGTGGTTCTACATCCGTGACGAAGAGGTCCGGTCGAAGCCTTCCGCCACGGACGACGGCCGCCTCGGGAGGTCTCCCGGGGTGGCCGCTGCCGTGTGCGTAGTGGTGTGTGGTCAGGTGGGGCGGTTCGGCGGAAAAGGTGGCTTCGGCCAGTCGGCGATCGGGCCGAGGGTGAAGCCGGTGCGTTCCAGGTCGGAAAGCAGGGCGAACCAGGCGTGGCCGTTGGCGGGTTGCACGGTGGCGAGTTTGCCTTGGTCGACGGCCCACAGTTCGGTGAGTTCGCCGTCCGGGCGGTGCGTGGGGTCCTCCGGGCCGACGTAGCGCACGCGTCGGTACAGGATCGGCGGCGGCGGGGCGAGGATCACCAAGTCGTGGATGCGGCATACGAATTCGAGCCCGTCACGGCCGCGTAGGTAGATGCACGTGCCGATGACGTCCATCAACGTCCCGTCCCGCTCGGAGACGGCATCCCGGCAGAGCGCGTGCCGGTGACGCTCGAAGAACTCCGTGCCGACGCGAAGGTCGTCCCCGCTGTGCGAGACCACCTCCCGGCGGGGTCGGGCCGCCTCTTGGCGTCGCATGACGAGCGCGGCCTGCCGTACGAGGTAGGCGAGTCGGGCGTTTTGGAAGGCGTCGGCGGTCGTGGCGTCGGCCGGCGAAATGACGTCCACTTCGTTGGTATCTGGCATCGTGGGTACTGTCCTTTCCATTGGGCACGTAGGGGGCGAGCTGCTGTCCAAGGCGATTGCTCGCCCCCTACATCGGTTGGGCGGCGGCTTGCAAACCAACCACCTTGTGGTCGTGCGGAATTCGGCCCCCCAGGTGGCGCGTTCCTCCTTCACATCCGACGACCGCCCGGGTGCGCTCCGAGGGCCCTCGCACTGGCGGGTCTCGAACCGCCGCGCGATTCGAGTCGGCGCAGAGCGGCCGAAGGCCAAACTGTCTCCACAGAGCAACAAATCTCACCATCCGTGCGATTCATGTCGCTATCTGTAGCCTGCTCCTATCCTGGCGAAAGTGCAACACACTCTTCAGATCTCGACATGCACTTATTGATTCGCGTGTTGACAGGCTCGTGGGCATCCAGACTTGGCGCGCATCGGTATGCAAAGAAGGAGGCGAACCATGGCGGCGATCCCGACCGTGCGGCGGCGTATGCTGGGCTTGGAGTTGCGCAAACTCCGATGCGCAGCAGAACTTACGGCCGAAGAAGCGTCCGACCGGATGGGCTGGCATCCGACGAAGATGAGCCGCATCGAGTACGGGCGCACCGGACTCAAGTCTCATGATCTCGCTCGGGTGCTCGACATCTACGGAGTCGTGGATGTCGCAACCAAAGAGGCTCTGACGGAACTCGCCCGGCACAGCAGACTTCGCGTGTGGTGGGCGCCGTACAGCGACGTCGTTTCGAGGCGTTACGCGGATTACCTGGCGTTCGAGGCCGAAGCGACGTCGGCTCGGAGCCATCAGGTGACGCTTGTCCCCGGCCTGCTCCAGACACCCGACTATGCCCGCACCGTCACGCGCAGCCTCTCGCCGGTCAGCACTCCGTCCCAGGTCGACGCCTTGGTGGACGTTCGCCTGGCCCGTCAGGCCGCGACACTGTCGCGCTCGACTCCTCTGGAACTCTGGGCGATCGTCGACGAGTCGGCGTTGCGGCGCGCCATCGGAGGACCGGCCACCATGAGGCGACAACTACAGCACTTGCTCGCCGTGTCCGAGCAGCCGAACATCACCCTGCAAGTGCTGCCGTTCGCGTCCGGGGCACATGCGGGCCTGCTCGGATCATTCGTGATTCTGGAGTTCCCGATTCCCGGCGATCTCGACGTCGTGTATGTCGAAGAGCAGACCAGTAATCTCTTTATCGAACGGGATGACGATCTGAAGACATACTCGAGCACCTTCGACCTCCTACGTGCTGCGGCAGCGGACGTCGAACCCTCGCGTGATTTGATGCACACGATCGCTAAGGACCTGAAGTAATGAGTAGCCATCCGCGCGATGCCTGGCGCAAGAGCACGCACAGTGGGGCTCAAGGAGACTGTGTCGAGGTCCGCGATGATCTCCCGGGCTTCGTCCCGGTCCGCGACTCGAAGGACCCGAGCGTCGGACACCTGACCATCACGTCGGCAGCGTGGAAGGCCTTCGCGCACGCGCTTCGCGGCTGACGCGCCCGGTGTGATGCCGCCCTCGCCGGCGAACGACGTCCGGCGGCTCCTTCGGCCGGGAGACTACCGCCGGAGATACTGTCGCCACCGATAGTATCTCCGGCGCTACCACTGGCTACCCCCGACGATGTGGGCCCGTTCCGCCGCGCACGGGGTCACCCGCCGACGGCCCCGGAGCCTTCGGTGCCGGGGCCGTCTTCGCGTAGGCGCGAGTGTGTCAGCCCAACACCGCTCGCAGTTGGTCCAACGACCACTCCAGGTCGTCCTTGGAGATGACCAGGGGTGGGGCGATGCGGATGGTCTGGCCGTGGGTGTCCTTGACCAGGACGCCTCGGTCCATCAGGGCCTGGGAGACCTCGCGCGCGGTGCCGTGGGCCGGGTCGATGTCGACGCCCGCCCACAGGCCGCGACCGCGCACGGTGACCACCGAGTGGCCCACCAGGGCGGCGAGTTCGCGGTGGAGGTGGTCGCCGAGGTCGGCGGAGCGCTGCTGGAACTCGCCGGAACGCAGGATCTCCAGCACCTCCAGACCCACCGCGCAGGCCAGCGGATTCCCGCCGAACGTCGAGCCGTGCTCGCCCGGTGCGAAGACGCCGAGCACCGCGCGCGAGGACACCACGGCCGAGATCGGCAGGATGCCGCCGCCGAGCGCCTTGCCCAGGATGTACATGTCCGGCACCACACCCTCGTGCTCGCACGCGAAGGTGCGACCGGTGCGCCCGAGCCCGGACTGGATCTCGTCGGCGATGAACAACACCCCGCGCTCCGCGGTGACCCGACGCACCTCCGCCAGATAGCCCGGCGGCGGGACCAGCACGCCGGCCTCGCCCTGGATCGGCTCGATCAGCACCGCCACCGTGTCGTCGGTGATCGCCGCCCGCAGCGCCGCCGCGTCGCCGTAGGGCACCACGTCGAAGCCCGGGGTGTACGGGCCGAAGTGCCGGCGCGCCTCCTCGTCCGTGGAGAAGCTCACGATCGTGGTGGTGCGGCCGTGGAAGTTGCCGGCCGCGACCACGATCCTGGCCTGCCCGTCCGGCACACCCTTGACCTCGTAGCCCCACTTGCGCGCGGTCTTGACCGCGGTCTCCACCGCCTCCGCGCCGGTGTTCATCACCAGCACCATCTCCATGCCGGCCAGCTCCGCGAGCTGCTCGCAGAACGGCGCGAACCGGTCGTTGTGGAACGCCCGGCTGGTCAGCGTGACCCGATCCAGTTGCCGCTTGGCCGCGTCGATCAGGCGCGCGTTGCCGTGCCCGAAGTTGAGCGCGGAGTACCCGGCCAGCATGTCCAGATAGCGGCGACCCTCGACATCGGTCATCCAGGCGCCGTGCGCCTGGGCCACCACGATCGGCAGCGGGTGGTAGTTGTGCGCGCTGAACTCCTCGGCCTGTTCGATCAGTCGGGTGCTCTCGACTCCCGGGCCGGCCTGGCGGCCGATCCCGGACTGGTGCTCGGAGGAGGGGACGGGCGAGTGCTGCGTGCTCATGACGTCCTTTCGCAACGGTGGAGATCGCTCGGGATGTGGTGGGAGGGATCCGTGGTACGAGGGCAAATGAAGGTACGAAAACCAGGAAAACGCACAACAGCGGCAAGAAGGATGAACTCACCCGAGTGTGCACGGACGGGATACCCCGCGAAGGCGTGCGATCAACGACCGGCGCGCAGTTCCAGTACGCAACTGCGCACGCCCGCACCGTGGGCCGCGAATGCCGACATGTCCAGCTCGATCGTACGAAAACCCCGGCCCGCGAGCCGGGCCGCGAGCGCCGGTGTCGTGTCACCCAATAGCACGCTGCGCCCGTCGGAGACGGCGTCCAGGCCGAGCGCGAGCGCGTCCGCCTCGTCGACCTCGATCCGCTCCGGGAACACCCGGGCCAAGCGACGCTGCGCCCGAGGCGTGAACGCCCCCGGGTAGAAGGCCACGGTGTGCTCGCCCAGCACGGTCAGCGCCGAGCCGAGCCGCTCGAAGCGCGGGTCGGCGAGTTCGAGCGCAAGCACCGGCAGGCCGAAGAACGCCTCCGCCTCGGCATGCGCGGCCGGCTCCGTCGACGGTCCCGCCGCGGCCAACAGTCGCGGTCCGGCCGGGATCAGATCGCTCTCGCCCTCGTGCGCGAACACCGGTTCCAGACCCGCCCGGAAGCCGTGCCGATCGAACCACTCCAGGTAGACCGGCGTCTCGGCGGAGCGATCCGCCGCACGGGGCCGCGCCCCCAACACCCGCCCGCCGACCACGGTCGCGGCCCGCGCGGCGAACACCATGCCGGGCAGCCCCGGCCGGCCCGGCACCAGGCTCACCCGATGCCCCAGCGCGATCAGCGTCCCGCGCAACCGCTCCCACTGCCCCATCGCGGCGGTGGTCCGCGCCGCGGACCCGGCCACCGCCGGATCCAAGAACACCGGCGGGCACATCACGTAGTGCCGCAGCTCGGCCGCCCGCGGGGCGACGAACCCGCGGCGCCGCTGTCGAGGCATCCGCGCTCGCTCGGCTCCGGGCGATACGCGCTCCGCCCGCAGCACGGAGCGACCCGATCGACCGCAGCACGAGGTGAGGCGCACGCGATATCCCCTTCTCGCGGACGGCGGCAGCGCACGGGTACACGGGATTTCCGCGACCCACGTCGACGTGCCGTGCCGTTGGTGTAGCCGTGCATGGCGGCAGGCCGGGGCCGGAGGCGATCGTCACCGTGGATGTGCGGTCGACGACCCTGTGTATCGGCCGTCCACAGCCTAGGTTGCGCCGGAAGGAGCGGTAAAGCCACCTGCGTTGTGCACCACCGCACGATCGTTGCGTGTTCCCCGGGGCGCTCACCCGCTTTGTTGTGCGCCCGGCGCGGACGTCGTGCGGCTCCCCTGACCGGATCCGCCTCACGCGCCTGAGAGAATGGCGTCATGGCATCGACGCGTCCCCGTGTTCTGTCCGGAATCCAGCCCACCGCGGATTCGTTCCACCTGGGCAACTACCTGGGTGCGATCCGTCAGTGGGTGCCGCTCCAGGACAGCCACGATGCCTTCTACTGTGTGGTCGACCTGCACGCGATCACGGTTCCCCAGGACCCGAAGGAATTGCGCGAGCGCACCCGGATCTCCGCCGCGCAACTGCTCGCGGTCGGCCTCGACCCCGAGCGCTGCACGCTGTTCGTCCAGAGCCACGTGCCCGAGCACGCGCAGCTCGCCTGGATCATGAACTGCGTGACCGGCTTCGGCGAGGCCGCGCGGATGACCCAGTTCAAGGACAAGTCCGCGAAGCAGGGCAGCGACCGCACCACGGTCGGCCTGTTCACCTACCCGGTGCTCCAGGTCGCGGACATCCTGCTCTACCAGGCGGACGCGGTCCCGGTCGGCGAGGACCAGCGCCAGCACCTGGAGCTGACCCGCGACGTCGCGCAGCGCTTCAACTCGACCTACGGCCAGACCTACGTCATCCCCAAGCCGTTCATCGTCAAGGAGACGGCCAAGATCGTCGACCTCCAGGACCCGACGATCAAGATGAGCAAGTCGGCCTCGGCCCCCAAGGGCATCGTCAACCTGCTCGACGACCCCAAGGTCAGCGCGAAGAAGATCCGCAGCGCGGTCACCGACACCGGCACCGAGGTGCGCTTCGACGAGACCGAGAAGCCGGGCGTGTCCAACCTGCTCACCATCCACTCGGCGCTGTCCGGCACCTCGATCGCCGCGTTGGAGGAGCGATTCGCGGGCAGGGGCTACGGCGACCTGAAGAAGGAGGTGGCCGAGGTGCTCGTCGAATTCGTGGAGCCCTTCCAGGAGCGCGTACGCACCTACCTGGACGACCCGAGCGAGCTGGACAAGGTGCTCGCCCGAGGTGCGGAGAAGGCTCGCGCGGTGGCGTCCGAGACGCTGGCCAAGACCTACGACCGTGTCGGCTTCCTGCCCCCGGTGACCGGCCGGACGGGAGTCTGAGGCGCAGCACATGGCGAAGCGCACCATCGGGGTGTCGATCGCGATTCCCGAGCCCTACGGCAGCGAGCTGCAGGCTCGCCGCGCCGGGTTCGGGGATCCGCTCGCGAACGCCATCCCGACCCACGTGACCCTCCTGCCGCCCACCGAGGTGGCCGACGAGGCGATGGCCGACGTCGAGGAACATCTACGCGCGGTCGCCGCCGACGAGGCCCCGTTCGACATACACCTGCGCAGCACCGGCACCTTCCGGCCGACCTCGCCGGTGGTGTTCGTCCAGGTCGCGCGTGGCATCCCGGAGTGTGAGCGGATCGAGGCCGCGGTGCGTTCGGGGCCGTTGGAGCGCGAGTTGCACTTCCCGTATCACCCGCATGTGACCGTCGCGCACCACCTGCCGGACCATATGCTCGACCTCGCGTTCGCCGAACTCGTGGACTACGACGCGGTCTTCCCGATCTGGGGCTTCAGCCTCTACGAGCACGGCGCCGACGGGGTGTGGCGTCCGCAACGTGACTTCGCGTTCGGCCAGTCGTTGCCAGGTCCCTTGCCCGTGTGACGCCGCCGTGGCCACCCGGGACGTCACAGAGTGGAGTCGGGTGTGGGTCGGGCATCGAAGGGGCAGCCGTCATCCGTGGCGATCAAGGAACGATTGACGCGGATCCCGATCATCGGCCCCACCTGGCGAGCGTATTCACGCTACGGCGACCGACAGGGCAATCGGCTTGCCGCAGCGGTGACCTACTACGGCTTCCTGTCGCTGTTCCCGCTGATCACCCTCGCCGCGGCGGTGGTGGCCGCGGCGCTGGACGCGTCCCAGGTCCGACGCATGCAGAACAAGATCTCCGAGCAGATCCCCGGCATCGCGGACAAGCTCGACCTGGACGCGCTGGTGCGCAACGCCGGCGCGGTCGGGGTGATCGGCGGCGCGCTGCTGCTCGTGTCCGGGACCGGATGGGTCGACGCGACCCGCTCCTCCATCCGAGCGTTGTGGGACGTGGACGAGGAACCCGGCAACGTGTTCGTGCGCAAGTTCGCCGACGTGGGCGTGTTGATCGGCCTGGGGCTGGCGCTCGCGCTGTCGGTGGGCGCGTCCACGTTCGCGACCGTCGTGATCCGGGAGATCTCCGACTCGATCGGACTCGAACACCAGCCGGTGGGCCGGATCCTGCTCCAGATCGCCGCGTTCGCGGTCGCGGTCGGCGCGAGCGTGGTGTTGTTCCTCTACCTGCTGGTCGGGATGCCCCGGCTGACCATGCACCGGTCGGTCGCGATCCAGGGCGCGCTGATCGGCGCGGTCGGCTTCGAGTTGTTGAAGTTGCTGGTGTCCTCGTACATCGCGGGGGTCGCGGGGAAGAGCGCGTACGGCGCCTTCGGGGTGCCGGTCGCACTGCTCCTGTGGATCTACTTCGTGACCCGCCTGCTGCTGTTCTGCGCGGCCTGGACGGCCAACGCCCAGGAGACCGCGGACATCGCGGAGAACGCCGAAGCCGCGGCGGAAAAGGCGGCGGCGGAACCCGCGTTGGACCTGTCCCGCTACACCGCGAAGACCGCCCACCCGGCCCGCACCTACGGCCTGGCGATCGCCGGCACCGCCGCCCTGGGCATCCTCCTGGAGCGCTTCACCCGAAACCCCCGGTAAACCCGGCCCACTTCGGCCGACCGGCGTCCACAGCCGATGCGGCCCGGCCGGCGTTCGAGGCCACCCGACCCGGGCAACCGCTAAGGCTGCATGTCCTCGAACCGAACCCCGGTATTCCCCTCGCGCCGCCGAAGGGCGAACAACACACCGCCGCCCAACACGAGCGCCGCCGGCACCCCCAGCCCCGCCCACAGCCCCCAGTTGAAGCCCTTGTCCTTCGAGGAAGACGCCGCGTGAGCGGTTTTCGCGTCGCCCGACCCGGCCTGGGCCGACTTCGAACTCTTGTCCTTCTTATCGCCGCCCGGCACCGCGAGCGGCTCGACCAACGCACCGACCGGCTTCGCCTGGGCCAGCGCGGCGAAGCCCCAGTCGAGCAACTTCCCGGTGTCCTCGTAGGTCTTGCCCTTGCCCTCGACGTGCATCAGGCTCACCAGCAGCGTGTGGCCGCCGCGTTGCGCACCGCCGACGAAGGTGTTGCCGGCGTTGGTGGTGTAGCCGTTCTTGACGCCGATCATCCCCGGATACTGGCCGAGCATCGTATTGGTGTTCTGGATCTGGAACTTGGCCCCCGCCACACCCGGGAAGTCGGCGACCTTCGTGCTCGCGTAGGACCGGAAGTCGTTGTTCTTGAGTCCCTCACGGGCGAACAGTGCGAGGTCGTACGCGCTGGAGACCTGACCCGGCGCGTCGTAGCCGTCCGGCGAGACCACATTCGTGTCGCCCGCCTGGAGCTGCTTGGCCCGCTCGTTCATCTGCTGCACCGTCGCGGGCACGCCGCCGTTCATCGCGCACAGCACATGCACCGCGTCGTTGCCCGAGCGCAGGAACACACCCCGCCACAGGTCCTCGACCTTGTAGGTCTCGTTCTCCTTTATCCCGACCAGGCTGCTGCCCTCGCCCAGGTTCTGCAGATCGGCGGGCGCCACCAGACGGGTGGTGTTGCGGTCGATCTTCGGCAGCACCGTGTCGGCGAACAACATCTTGAGCGTGCTGGCCGGCGGCAGTTTCCAGTGCGGGTTCTTCGCCGCCAGGATCTTGCCGGTGTCCGCGTCCGCGACCACCCAGGACCAGCCCTCGACGGCGGGCAACGGCGGTGTGCCGGGCGGCAGGTCGCTCTGTACACCGGCCTGGGCCAGGCGCGGTCCGCCGATGTCGGACATCGGCGTCGGTGGTTGGGGCTCCGGCGTGGAACCTGCGGCCAGTGCGGCCGGAGCAGGAACGAACGCGAAAACGAGCGCGGCAGCACAGAACACGGCCGGCTTGCGAGAAGCCCGGAACCAATCAGACATGTGATGAGCGTACTGGCGGCCCCCGGCTGCGGTTGGTCGACCGCGCCGCCGCATACTGAACCGGGACAAATTTGCTGGGGTTTCGACCGAGGAACAGGTGCTTCACGTTGAGGATCGGCCGAGGTATTTCCACCTGTCTGGTGTTGTTCGGCGTCTGGAGCTGGATCCTGTGGCCGAACTTCCTCAAGAACATCTGGGCCGACGACCGGTCCTGGAACGACGGCGCGACCACGTTCTTCCTGATCCATCTGGCCCTGACGATCGTCTCGTTCGTGGCGGGCAACGCGATCGGCTGGCTCGGCGTCAAGGGCCTGCGCGCGACGCGGACCCCGCAGTCGTGACCGACGACCCCGCCCGGTGCCCGGCGCACGCGGTGCCGGCCGGACCCGAGTTGTTCTCGCGCGAGTTCGTCGCCGACCCGTACCCGGCCTACGCACACTTGCGCGAGCACCGGCCCGTGCACTGGACGACGCTGCCCAGCGGAGTCGAGGCGTGGCTGGTCACCCGGTACGCGGACGCCAAGCAGGCACTCGCCGACCAGCGGCTGAGCAAGGACCCACGCTGGTCCGAGGCGGCATGGAAGCAGGGCAAGGTCGGCATCCCCGGCGAACGTTCGGGCGTGGGCGCGCACCTGCTCAACCTCGACCCGCCGGACCACACCCGATTGCGCCGGCTGGTCGCGAAGGCTTTCACACCCCGACGGATCGAGGAGTTCCGGCCCCGTATCCAGGAATTGACCGACTCCCTCCTCGACGACTTCGCACGCAACGGCGAGGCCGACCTGATCCACGACTTCGCGTTTCCGCTGCCGATCCACACGATCTGCGATCTGCTCGGGGTGCCCGAGGAGGACCAGGCGGACTTCCGGACCTGGGCCGGGATGATGGTGCGGCACGGGGGCGGCCCGCGTGGCGGCGTCGCCCGGTCGGTCAAGAAGATCCGGGGCTACCTGGCCGAGTTGATCCATCGCAAGCGGGCTGCGCCGAGCACCGACCTGATCTCCGATCTGATCCGGGCGAGCGACCATGACGACCACTTGACCGAAGCGGAAGTCGCCGCCATGTGCTTCGTGCTTCTGTTCGCGGGTTTCGAAACCACGATCAACCTCATCGGCAATGGAATGCACGCACTCTTCTCGAACCCGGAGAAGCTTCGCGAAATCCGATCGCATCCGACCTCCCTCCCGTCCGCGATCGAGGAACTGCTGCGCTACGACGGACCCGTGGAGCTGGCGACGTGGCGCTACGCCACCCGCTCGCTGACCATCGGCGATCAGGAAATCGCGGCGGGCGAGCCGGTACTCGTCGTGCTCGCGGCGGCCGACCGGGACCCGCGCCGGTTCGCCGAGCCCGATCTGCTGGATCCGGCCCGCGCGGACAACCAGCACCTCGCGTTCGGACACGGCATCCACTACTGCATCGGCGCACCGCTGGCCCGGTTGGAGGGCCAGATCGCGATCGGCACGCTGCTGAGTCGGCTGCCGGACGTACGGCTCGCCCGGCCCGAGGACGAACTGCGGTGGCGCGGTGGGCTGATCATGCGGGGCCTGCAGCGGCTGCCGGTGACCTTCACCCCGGAGGCGGGCCCCGCGGACACGGGATCGCCGGCGAACTGAGCCGATCCACCGGCCGGGATCCGAGCGGCCGGGTCGGTGTCCGAAGCCGGGCACGCGGACACGGCGGCGGGCCGGTGGATCGTCATCCACCGGCCCGCCGCCGTGTGCACCCCCGCCGACTTTCTCCCCGGGTCGCCCCCCGACCCCCTCGTTTCATCGCCCCCTGCGCGCGTTCCCCGCCCCGTGCTTCCCCGCCCCGCTTTACCCCGGTGCTCGTCCCGTTCCCCCACTTTTCCCGGCCCCTCCCCCGAGTCCCCCCACAATTCCCCCCGGGCCGGCCACCCCCACGCCCCCACGTGTCATTCCTCGGTCGCCGCCTTCCGACCGCTCCGGCGTTACTTCCCCAAGACGCCTTCGCGGATCGTGAGCGGGGCCGTTCCCCCACCCCCGAGAGGCCGGGGCTAGTCGTGTCCGGTCAGTGCGACGAGTTCGGCAAAAGTGGGTCGGCCGGTCCGGTCACTCGCGGCGCGTCGCTCCCGACGCGGGCCGCCGACCGGCCGATTGATGCATGTCATGCCTTGCTCCTGTTCCCCGAGGCGAACCCTTGCGGTTGCGCTCCCAACAGGGACTTGTCTACAGGCAGCCGTTCCCGACACACAACGGGTGCTTGACACATTTGATCACCAAGAGTGAATCATGGCCATGAAATGGTCAAAGAGGTTTGTTTCAGGCGTGGTTGTCGAACGGCGCGACAAGCGAACGCAAAAGCCCGGCGAGCGCCGCCTGCTGATCGACCGTCAGACCGGCCAGGATGGCCCGCTCCTGGCCGAGCAGCTCGGCCATCGCCGCGTCGACCCGGTCGCGACCGTCCTCGGTCAGCCGGACCAGCACACCGCGCCGGTCGTCCGGGTCCGGCAGCCGCAACACCAGACCCTTGGCGGCGAGGCGGTCGATGCGATTGGTCATCGTCCCGGAGGTCACCAGGGTCTGGGTGAGCAGTTGGCCGGGCGAGAGCTGGTACGGCGCGCCGTCCCGGCGCAGCGCGGAGAGCACGTCGAACTCCCACGGTTCGAGGTGGCGCGCGGAGAACGCGGTACGCCGGGCCCGGTCCAGATGCCTCGCCAGTCGGGTGACCCGGCTCAGTACTTCGAGGGGTTCGACGTCGAGGTCCGGGCGCTCCCGCTTCCATGCCGCGACAAGCCGGTCGACCTCGTCTTTCATGGGATCATTCTAGCGAGTCGTTCGATGCCGAGCCTCTTGATATCGAGATAAGACTGAGCAATATCCGACACTTTCCTTCGGATGCGACCGACTTCGGGCGCCCGGGAAAGCCGTGGACCCGATCGAGCCGGCGCCGGCAGGGTGAAGCGCATGAACCCCAGCCACCCGGACCGTACCCGACGCGTCGCGAACGCCGCCCGCGCCCTGCATGGACTCGCCCTCGGCGACGCCTTCGGCGAACAGTGGTTCGCCTACCGAGGCGCCGAACTCACCGAGCGGCAGACCCGCCGGATCGCACCGGAAGCCGGGTTCTGGCACTGGACCGACGACACCGCGATGGCGCTGTCCGTACTGCGCATCCTGCACCTGTGCGACGACGTGGACCAGGACGCGCTGGCCACGCACTTCGCCGCGTCCTACACGGCCGACCCGCATCGCGGCTACGGCCCGTCGATGCACGGCGTGCTGCGCGCGATCCACGAGGGCGAGTCGTGGCGCGAGGTGACGCGCCGCCAATTCGGGGGCCAGGGTTCGTGGGGCAACGGCGCCGCGATGCGGGTCGCGCCGCTGGGCGCCTGGCACGCGGACCGGGACCTCACCCACGTCGTGACCGAGGCCGAGCGCTCCGCCGCGACCACGCACGCCCACCCGGAGGCGATCGCGGGCGCGGTCGCGGTGGCCGTCGCGGCGGCCCTGGCGACCCGGGGGCGGGACGAACCGGCCCCGGATCCGGTCGAGTTCCTGACCGAGGTGGCCGGGCACACCCCGGAAAGCGACGTGGCCGCCGGCCTGCGCACCGCCTCCCGGCTGCCCGCCGGCAGCTCGGTCCGGCACGCGGTGAGCGTGCTGGGCAACGGGTCGCGGATCAGCGCCCCCGACACGGTCCCGTTCGCCCTGTGGACCGCGGCCCACCACCCGGACAGCCTCCACGACGCGCTGTGGGAAACCGCCCGCGGTCTGGGCGACGTCGACACCACCTGCGCGATCACGGCCGGCGTGGTGGCCGCCCGCACCGACCCGACCGACATCCCCGCCTCCTGGCTCGCCGCCCGCGAACCCCTTCCGAACTGGGTCCGCACGGGCGGCCTCGCACCGGGCTGACCGACGTGACGGCGGGTCCGCCGACCCCGTCGGCGGACCGGGTCCGGGCGTCGGGTGCCGACCGTCCGGGCGCGGGTGGCGACGCCGACCCGGTCGAGGGTGTCGATCGCGGCGAGGGGTCGGATGATCCGGTCGAATCGGGCAGCACGAGCAAACCCGCCCGTAACCCCGCGCCCGCGGGCCACGATGGGGGCGTGCGACTGGACGGCCTGGACAAACAAATCGTGGCTCACCTCGTCCTCGACGCCCGGGCGAGCTTCGCCGGGATCGGGGCCGAGATCGGCTTGTCCGCCCCCGCGGTCAAGCGCCGGGTGGACCGGCTGCGGGCGGCGGGGGTGATCCGGGGCTTCCACGCGCGGGTGGATCCGCACGCACTGGGCTGGACCACCGAGGCACTCGTGCAGATCACCTGCGCGCCGCGCACCTCTCCCGGCCAACTGCTCGCCTGCCTGCGCGGGCATCCCGAGGTGATCGGCGCGGACAGCGTTGCCGGCGACACGGACGCGGTGCTGCGGATAACCGCGACCGACGTACGGCACCTGGAGGAAGTGTTGGACCGGCTCCGGGACGAACCCCTGGTGCTCGGCACCCGCACCACCATCGTGCCGAGCAGGCTCCTGGAGCACGCCGGGGGCGGGCCGTTCGGCCCGCCCCCGGTCGGCACCGACTGATCGGCACCGGGCGCCGATCTACGGCGCCCGGCTCGGGATCAGATCAGGCCCAGCTCGCGCACCGCGTCGCGCTCCTCGGCCAGCTCCCGCACCGACGCGTCGATCCGGCCGCGGGAGAACTCGTTGACGTCCAGGCCCTGGACGATCTCCCACTTGCCGTCCTTGCAGACGACCGGGAAGGACGAGATGAGGCCCTCGGGCACACCGTAGGAGCCGTCCGAGACGACACCCATCGAGGTCCAGTCGCCGTCGGCGGTGCCGTTGACCCAGGTGTGCACGTGGTCGATCGCCGCGTTGGCCGCGGACGCCGCCGAGGACGCGCCGCGCGCCTCGATGATCGCCGCGCCGCGCTTGGCGACGGTCGGGATGAAGGTGTCCGCGAGCCAGGTCTGGTCGTCGACCACCTCGGCGGCGTTCTTGCCGGCGATCTGCGCGTGGAAGATGTCCGGGTACTGGGTGGCCGAGTGGTTGCCCCAGATGGTCAGCTTGGCGATCTCGGTGACCGCGACGCCGGTCTTCTTCGCGAGCTGGGTCAGCGCGCGGTTGTGGTCCAGGCGGGTCATCGCGGTGAAGCGCTCGGCCGGTACGTCCGGCGCGTGCTGCTGCGCGATCAGCGCGTTGGTGTTGGCCGGGTTGCCGACCACGAGCACCTTGATGTCGTCCGCGGCGCCGGCGTTGATCGCCTCGCCCTGCGGCTTGAAGATGCCACCGTTGGCGGCCAGCAGGTCGCCTCGCTCCATGCCCTTGGTACGCGGACGGGCGCCGACCAGCAGGGCCACGTTCGCACCCGCGAAGCCGTCGGTCGGGTTGTCGAAGATGTCGATCCCGTCGAGCAGCGGGAACGCGCAGTCGTCGAGCTCCATCGCGGTGCCCTCGGCGGCCTTGACCGCCTGCGGAATCTCCAGAAGGCGCAGGCGCACGGGGGTGTCGGGGCCGAGCAGGTGACCGGAGGCGATGCGGAACAGCAGCGCGTAGCCGATCTGACCGGCCGCGCCCGTGACGGTGACGTTGACGGGGGTACGGGACATTGCGCGCGGGTCTCCTCTGCTGCGGCGGGATCCGACGCCGATGGCAGTGTGCCGGTAGCTCGGCATCGAGATACTTTTCGCCGCCACATTACTCCCGCCCCCGGGGCCGCTCGGCCAACCACCGGTGTGAGGTTCGCCCCGAACCGGTTTCCGTCCGCCGGGTTTTCGTTTCGGCGGAACCGACCGGTAGGTTCGTCACTTGTCGAAGTCGATTGACCCCGGAGGGTGACTACATGTTCGCGTCGGTCCCGACCGAGTCGACCCACCGGCCCACCCTCGACCCGCTGGGCGCGTCGGTGTCGGCCGATGCCGCCGCGCCCCAGGCGATCGACGTGATCGCCCTCGGCTGGGTGGACAACGCCGGCATCACCCGGGTCAAGACGATCCCGTACGGGCGCCTGGACGCGGCCGCCACGCACGGCGTGGGCTTCTCCCCCGTGTTCGACGTGTTCCTGGCCGACGACTCGATCACCGCCGGCACGCTGGTCGGCGGGCCGACCGGCGATCTGCGGCTGATCCCCGACCTGGCGGCGCTGCGTCCGCTGGCCGCGCAACCGGGCTGGGCCTGGGCACCCGGCGACCGCTACACCCAGGACGGCGTGGCGTACGCGGGCTGCCAGCGCACCTTCGCCCGGCGGATGACCGCCCGCGCCGGGCTGCGCGGGTTGTCGCTGCGGATGGGCTTCGAGGTGGAGTGGATCACCGGCACCGAGGACCCGGCCGGCCGCTTCCTGCCCGCCTTCCACAAGGCCGCGTACGGGATGACCCGGGTGGTCCGGGTGTCCGGCCAACTGCGCGAGCTGGTCCGCGCGCTGGCCGCCCAGCACGTGAGCGTGTTGCAGGTGCACCCCGAATACGCGGCGGGCCAGTTGGAGGTGTCCGTGGCGCCGGAGGATCCGGTCGGCGCGGCGGACACCACGATCCTGGTGCGCGAGACGATCCGCGCGGTCGCCGCCCGGCACGGGCACACCGTCAGCTTCGCGCCGTGCGTGCTGCCCGGCGAGGTGGGCAACGGCGCCCACCTGCACTTCTCGCCGTGGCGGGACGGGACGAACCTGTGCCACGGCGGCGAGGGGCCCCAGGGACTGACCCACGAGGGCGAGGCGTTCCTGGCGGGCGTCCTGCGCGAGTTGCCCGCGCTGCTGGCCATCGGCGCGCCGGGCGCGGCCAGTCACCTGCGGCTGGAGCCGGACCGGTGGGCGGGCGTGTACCACTGTTGGGGTCTGGAGAACCGGGAGGCGGCGTTGCGGCTGGTCACCGGGATGACCGGCGAGCGGCAACACACGGCGAACGCGGAGCTCAAGTGCTTCGACGCGACCGCCAATCCGTACCTGGTGGTCGGCACGGTGATCGCGGCCGGGCTGGCCGGCATCGAGGACGGCCTGCGGCTGCCGACGGAGGTGCCGGGCGATCCGTCGGCCGTGGCCGGCGTGCCCCGGCTGCCGGATTCGCCGGCCGCCGCGCTGGCCGCCCTGGAGGCGAGCGAGGTGCTGCGCGAGGCCCTCGGCGAGACGCTGTTCGACGCGATCACCGCGGTCCGCCGGGCCGAGATCGCCCGCGCCGCCGAGATGACCCCGGCCGAGATCGCCGCCGAGGCGCGCCGGTTGTACTGAGGCCGCTGGTACGGATGTGACGCGGGCCGAGGGGAGGCGACCTCCCCTCGGCCCGCGCGCCTACGAACCGGTGCGTTTGGGCACCCACGGCAGATCGACGAGCGGTTCGGGGATGCTCAGCCCCAGAAGCAGTACCGCGGCGCCGAAGAACAGCAGCACACCCACGTCGGTGAACCGGCTGCGAACCGCCAGCACCCCCACGTCGGCTACGAACAGCCGCAGTATCGCGGCGATCAGGAAGGTGCCCGCGATCAGGACCGCGGCGATCCGGAAGCCGTCGAGCGCGGCGGTCAGCAGGGCCGCGATCAGGCAGCCGAAGACCACCATCGCGGGCCACTCCCGCAGCGGCCCCGGTCCGGCCGGCGAGGCACCACCCTCGGGCAGGTAGGTGCCCGGCTCCTTCTTCCTGCCGTCCTTGCGTCGCCCCCGAGCGGTTGCCACAGGTCCCACCTCTCCTCATCCCGGCACGAGCGACACCGTGCCGGGCCCGGGCCCGGCGAGCGCGGGTCGCCGGCGGGCGCCCACGATCGCGCGGCCCGCGGCCCGACGCGGTTCGATCACAGGCTGGTGACCTGCCGCTCGGCGGCCTCGATGACGTTGGTGAGCAACATCGCGCGGGTCATCGGACCCACGCCGCCGGGCATCGGCGCCACCCAGGCGGCCTTCTCGTACGCCTCCGGGTGCACGTCGCCGACCAGACCCTGGTCGGTGCGGGTGATGCCCACGTCCAGCAGCACCGCGCCGGGCTTGACCATGTCCGCGCTGATCAGGCCGGGCACGCCGGCGGCGGCGACCACGATGTCCGCCTGGAGCACGTGGAACGGCAGTTCCTTGGTGCCGGTGTGGCACAGGGTCACCGTGGCGTTCTCGGTGCGGCGGGTGAGCAGCAGGCCGATCGGACGGCCGACGGTGACGCCTCGGCCGATCACGCACACCTCGGCGCCGTTGATCTCGATGTCGTGCCGGCGCAGCAGTTCGACGATGCCGCGCGGGGTGCACGGCAGCGGCGCCTCCTGGCCCAGCACCAGCCGGCCCAGGTTCATCGGGTGCAGGCCGTCGGCGTCCTTGTCCGGGTCCATCAGCTCCAGGACCCGGTTGGCGTCCAGGTGCCTGGGCAGCGGGAGCTGGACGATGTAGCCGGTACAGGCCGGATCCGCGTTGAGCTCGCGGACCACGTCCTCGACCTGCTCCTGCGTCGCGTCCGCGGGCAGGTTGCGCTGGATGCTGGCGATGCCCACCTGGGCGCAGTCGCGGTGCTTGCCGCGCACGTACGAGTGGCTGCCGGGGTCGTCGCCGACGAGCACGGTGCCCAGACCCGGCGTGATGCCGCGGGCCTTCAGTGCCTCGGCCCGAACGGCCAGTTCGGCTTTGATGGCGGTGGCGGTGGCCTTGCCGTCGAGGATCTGCGCCTTCAAGTTCTGTCTCCTGGTCCGCGGTTTGGGGCCGGTCGCTGCGATTGTCCCGGCTGCGATTGTTCCGTATCCGCGACGGACGCGCGGCGGGCCCCGTACAGGAACCGGGCGGGTGGGGCCAGGATGCGCCGCTGGACGAACGCGGGCAACTGCCGGGCGGGCAGTGGTTCGTTCGCCCGGGCGATGGTGCGACCCAGGCGCTTCAGGTGTTGGCGCAGCACCGGATACCCCCACAGGTCCGGCAGCTCGGGCAGCGTCGGGGGGCGGCGGTCCTCGGCGGCCGAGGCCAATTCGGCCAGGTAGGCGTCCAGCCGGTCGAGGTCGTCGGCGGGGATCGGTTCGGGTGGCTCGGCGCGGTAGGTCTCGGGGGTGGTCATCAGCCGGTAGCCGAGCCGCTGGGCGGTCACGATCGCGGGCCACAGGCGCTCGGCGTCCAGGCGACGGCCGGTGAACTCGCCCAGGGCCGCCTCGTACACGCTCCACAAATCGAGCAGTTCGCGCCGGGCCGCCCGGCGGGTGCTGCCCCACGCGGGATCGTCCACGATCTGCCCGGTGACCGTGGCCCGCAGCAACATCGCCTCGGCGCGGACGGCCCGGCCGAGTTGGCGCGGCAGTCGGGTCGCGGACGCCCGCGGCCACAACACCAGGCTCGCGGTCAGGCCGACGGCCAGACCCAGGACGGTGTCGATCACCCGGGTGGCGGCCAGATCGCCCACGTGCGCACCGGGTTGGCCGGTGGCGGCCAGGAACAGGCCGACCGGGGTCACGCACGCGGCGCCCACGGCCAGGTTGCGGGCGATCACCGTCTGCGTCGCGCCGAACAGCAGCGCGACGGCGATCACCACGAGCCACTGGTTGGGCATCAGGTCGTGGAAGAACAGCGCGATCACCGCGACGCCCACGAGGGTGCCGATCGCCCGTTGCAACACCCGGCCGAAGTCGAGCACGACGTTGCCGCCCTGGAGTGCGGCGCCGGCCGCGATGGCCACCCACACCGGGTGCACCACCGGCAGCAGCACGGCGGCCAGCGTCGCCGAGCCGACCCCCAGGCCGGTGCGCAGCGCGGTCGGCGGGACCAGGGACGAGCGGTCGAACGCGGCGCGCAGGCGCTCGCCGGCGGTGGGCCGGCGGCCCGGGATGATCTCGCCCTCCTTGACCGCCGGCCGGCCGGCCGCCTCGGCGGCGGACCGCAGCACCGTGCGCAGCAGCCGCTCGGCGGCGGTCTCGGTGTCGGCGAGCACCGCGGGCATCACCGGGACCAGCCGCGGCTGCCCCACCGCGCCGGCCAGCGCGCGCACGGTGTCGGTGATCTCCGGCGGCAGCGGCCGGGTGCGCTCGACGGCGAGCAGTTGCGCGGCCTGGAACAGGTCGAGCGCGCGCCGGCACAACACCCGCAGCCGACGGGCCTCACCGGTGCGTCGATTGCGCTTGGTGTCCGCGCGCAACACGGTCACCCACGCGGTGTGCACGGCCTCGGACGCGCGGTGCCGGGCGGCGTCGCTGGGTTGGTCGCCGATCGAGGCGAAGAAGTCGGCGAGCGCCTCGAAGCAGGCCGCGAGCGCCATGTGCTCGGGGTGGCGCGGTCGCACCAGCCAGCCGGACATCGACACCAGCCACGCGCCGGCGGCGCCCACGAGCACGAGCGCGGCCCGCTGCGGGACCAGGTCGGGTTGGTGCGGCAGGAAGGCGCCCATCGCGCAGACCAGGGTGAACATGTACCCGCCCGGGCGGTCCACCTGCAACGCGCCGCACAGGAAGGTGGCGACGGTGGCGACCAGGGTGATCACCGGGACGTACAGGAGCGCGGTGCCGGCCGCGAGCGAGCCCAGCGCCAGCGACAGGGCCAGGCCCAGGCCGACCAGCGCGAGGGTGATCGCCCGGCGCGCGTACGGCTCCTTGGCCGCGTACAGGACGGTGTAGCCGCCCAGCGCGGCGAACGTGCCGTAGCCGACGCCGAGCGCCGCGGTGACGATCGCGAACGGGATGCCCACGCCGAGCGCGGCACGCACCCCGGCCGCCCAGGTGAAACGTTTGCCGCTGAGCGTGACCAGCGGCTTGATCTGGTTCTGCGGGCCCAGCTCGGCCGGGTGCACCGCCGGGAACGGGGGCAGCGTGGGCGGGTCGGCGGAGGCCGCCGAGGGCCCCGGCGGCAACGCGAGTGGTGTGCGTTGGCCCTGGGGTCCCGGAGTCGCCTGATCCTGCATCCTCCTATGCAACGCACCTTTCACCGGGAATGCCAAGTCCCGCCTGCGCCGCGGCGCCCGGCCCGCTCGCCGGGTCCTGCCGCATGATCCCGATCACCAGTCCGATAAAGACCTACCGAGCGCCAACCGCCTCGGGATAGGGTGCCGCCTCCAACAGGCTCTCGGGTGGTGGGGGCGACGCCGGGCCCGTCACGGCGCTCGCGTGTCGACGAAACCCGGGGTCATCGGCGTCGTGCACCAGGTGTGTGCGCGTTCTCAGGGGAGAGTTCCGCATGTCCCAACCTCCGGGCCCGTACGGCCCGCCGCCCGGCTACGGCGCCGAGGGCCAGGGTCAGGGCTATGGCCAGCCCGCCTACGGCCAGCCGGCGTACGGCGAGCCCGGCTACGGTCCGCAGGCCGGTTACGGCCAGCCCTACGGCTACGGCCCGCCGCAGAATCTGGGCGACTACTGCGCGAGTTGGGGCCGCCGCGTGGGCGCGACCCTGCTCGACGGGCTCGTCATGATGCTGGCCGCGATCCCGTTCTACGGCGGGTTCTTCTGGTTCCTGAGCCAGAGCACCGTCACCGAGCACCTCGACGGCAGCGAGACGACCAGTTACGACGGCGGGGCCGGCCCGATCGTGGTGATGGTCGTCGGCGGCCTGGGGTTGTTGGTCTTCGGGCTCTGGCAGCTCTACCGCCAGGGCAAGACCGGCCAGACCATCGGCAAGGGCGCCGTGGGCATAAAGGTGCTGCGCGAGCGCGACGGCATGCCCACCGGCTTCGGCATGGCCTTCGTCCGCCAGATAGCGCACTTCCTGGACTCGATCGCCTGCTACGTCGGCTGGTTGTGGCCGCTGTGGGACTCGAAGAAGCAGACGTTCGCGGACAAGGTCTGCTCGACGGTCGTGGTCAAGGTCTGAGCACCACCGCACCGAGCGCGCGAGGCGCGACCCCGTCGGGGTCGCGCCTCGCGTGTGTTTCGGGTCCGGGCCGTCGGCCCGGTGCGGCTCGGTGGAAGGTGCGGACTCAGTGGAAGAAGTGCCGGGTTCCGGTGAAGTACATGGTGATCCCGGCCGCCCGCGCCGCCTCGATCACCTGTTCGTCGCGGACCGAACCGCCGGGCTGGACCACCGCGCGCACGCCGCCCGCGATCAGCACCTCCAGGCCGTCGGCGAACGGGAAGAACGCGTCGGACGCGGCCACCGAGCCGGCCGCCCGCTCGCCGGCGCGCTGCACGGCCAGCTTGGCCGAGTCGACCCGGTTGACCTGCCCCATGCCCACGCCCACGGTGGCGCCGCCGGACGCGAGCAGGATCGCGTTGGACTTGACCGCGCGCACCGAGCGCCAGGCGAACACCAGGTCGCGCAGCGTCTCGGCGTCGACGGGCTCGCCGGTGGCCAACGTCCAGGCCGCCGAGTCGTCGCCGGGCGCCTGGTAGCGGTCCGCGTTCTGCAGCAGCAGCCCGCCGTCGATCTGGCGGAACTCGGCGGGCGTGCGCGGCGCCTCGGGAGCGCGCAGCACCCGGATGTTCTTCTTGCGGGCGAGCACCTCGACCGCGCCGTCCTCGTAGTCGGGCGCGACGATCACCTCGGTGAAGATCTCCGCGACCTGCTCGGCCATCGCCACGCTCACCGGGCGGTTGACCGCGATCACGCCGCCGTAGGCGGAGACCGGGTCGCTCGCGTGCGCCCTGCGGTGCGCCTCGGCGACATCGGCGCCGATCGCGATCCCGCACGGGTTGGCGTGCTTGATGATCGCCACGCACGGCTGCTCGTGGTCGTACGCGGCGCGCCGGGCCGCGTCGGTGTCCATGTAGTTGTTGTAGGACATCTCCTTGCCGTGGAACTGCTCGGCGCCCGCGAGGCCGCCGGTGCCGTCCACGTACAGGGCCGCGGCCTGGTGCGGGTTCTCGCCGTAGCGGAGCACGTTCTCCCGGCGGCGGACCGAGCCGAGGAAGGCCGGGAAGCTCTCCTGGTCGGCCGGCGCGTAGCCGTTCGAGAACCAGGAGGCGACCGCGACGTCGTAGGCGGCGGTGTGCCCGAAGGCCTCGCCCGCGAGCCGCTTGCGCTGCGCGAGGTCGAAGCCGCCGACCTCGATCGCGGCGAGCACGTCGGCGTAGCGGTCCGGGCTGGTCACCACCGCGACGGACGGGTGGTTCTTGGCCGCGGCGCGGACCATCGACGGGCCGCCGATGTCGATCTGCTCGACACACTCGTCGTCGGACGCGCCCGACTCGACGGTGGCGGAGAACGGATACAGGTTGACCACGACCAGGTCGAACGGCCGTACGTCCAGCTCTTCGAGCTGCGCGCGGTGCGACTCCAGGCGCAGGTCGGCCAGGATGCCGGCGTGCACGCGCGGGTGCAGGGTCTTGACCCGGCCGTCCAGGCACTCCGGGAATCCGGTCAGTTCCTCGACCTTGGTCACCGGAACACCGGCGGCGGCGATCCGCCCGGCGGTGGAGCCGGTGGAGACCAGCTCGACGCCGGCCGCGTGCAGGCCCTGGGCCAGCTCCTCCAGGCCGGTCTTGTCGTACACGCTGATCAACGCGCGACGGATCGGGCGGCGTGCCTCGTCCTCGGTGGCGGTGGGGGTGGGGGCGGCGGAAGTCATGCGGGGATCCGGACCTTTCTTCCTTCGATGCGGTAGCCCTCGCGGGCCAGCCGGCCCACGACCTCGACGAGCAGGGTGCGCTCGACAGTCTTGATGCGCTCGTGCAACGCCTCGCCGCCGTCGGCGTGATCGCCGTCCTCGACCGTGACGACGCCCTGAGCGATGATCGGCCCGGTGTCCACGCCGGCGTCCACCAGGTGGACCGTGCAACCGGTCACCTTGGCGCCGTACGCGAGCGCGTCCCGGACGCCGTGCGCGCCGGGGAACGAGGGCAGCAGTGCGGGGTGGGTGTTGACGGTGCGTCCCTCGAACCGGGCCAGGAAACGCGGGCCCAGGATCTTCATGAAGCCGGCCGAGACCACCAGGTCGGGCTCGTACGCGGCGACCGCGTCGGCGAGCGCGGCGTCCCAGCTTGCCCGGTCCGGGTGGTCGCCGACCCGCTCCACGAAGGTGGGGACATCGGCCTGCTCGGCCCGGGTCAGCCCGGCGATCCGCTCACGATCGGCGCCCACGGCCACCACCCGCGCGCCGTACGCGGGATCCGCGCACGCGTCGAGCAGGGCCTGGAGGTTGGTACCGGAGCCGGAGACCAGCACGACGAGCCGGGCCGGCCCAGGGGTACGCGGGGCGTGAACGGCCACTGCTTTTCGGCTCTTTCCGGAAGGGAAGGGCGGGAGGGGCACCGAATGCATTCGGGCTCTCGCCGGGATCTCGCACGGGTCCGGCGGGCGTTCCCCGACAGGAGGCGGGAACACGGAGCGGCGCCCGTACGTCGGCAACGATAGCGTCAGGGGGTAGGCAGTACCGAACCGGCGGGGTGGGATGCCGGCGACGGGGCCGGCGGCAGGCCCTTGGGGCCACACGGCGCCGCCGCCCGACTACGGTGCACCCCGCACACGTACGATCCTGGGAAGGGAATCCCGCGATCCGGCACGACGAGGGCAGGCAGAGGATGAGTACCGGCAACGAGACCGACGAGCGGGATCCCTACGCCCCGCCGCCGGAGGGTACGCCCGATCGCCCGCCGGCCGCCCCGTGGAACGTGCCCGGCAACGGGCGAGGGGACGGCGGCGACGGGGGCGATCGGCACGGCCGCGAGGACCGGCCGCAGCGGGCACCGCGCGAGCCGCGGGAACAGCCCGACCCGAAGGACATCCGGGTCCGCAATGGCCGACTGGCGCTGTGGTCGGGGGTGTGGGCGGTGTTCTTCGCGCTGTTCCTGCCGTCCGACCTGGGTCTGGTGCTGGGCGTGGTGCTGGGTGTGGTCGCCCTGGTGCTCGGCATCCGCACGGTGCGCGGGTCGACGCCGGCCACGGCCGGGCCGCGGATCGAGGAGGGTCCGGGCGGCACCGCCCGCCACCCGGGGCACGCCCCGGGTGGGCCGGCCCACCGGCCGCGGGTGCGCCGACCGGCGGGCGCCCGCTCCGGCGCCGCGCTCGCGGGCCTGGTCACCGGCGCCATCGCGGTGGTCTACGTGCTGGGCGTGTGGACGTTCGAGGCAGCCAACAAGGACTACTACGACTGCATGGACAGCGCGCTCACCAAGACCGGCGAGCAGCGCTGCCTGGACAAGCTGCCCGAGCGCTACCACTTCCTCGTGGACGGCACGATCTAGGTCGGTCCGGTCGTCCCCAAGGCCGTCTCCGCTTCGGCGGAGGCGGCCTTCGCGTTGTCCCGGCCGCGCCACCAGGTGGTGATCAGCGCGGTCGGGGCGGCGATCAGCGCGATCTCGACGGTCAGCGCGGCGGCGGTGCGCCACACGTTCGGGCCCAGTTCGGCGAGATTGGCCAGGCCCGCGGTGCCCGAGGCCAGGCGGGTCGAGGCGAGGGTGAGCAGGCCGACGCCCAGACCCGCGCCGGCCGCGTGCGAGGTGACCGCGAGCCAGGCCCGGGGCGGCTCGGCCCGGGCCGCGAACAGGCCCGCCGCGATGCCCGCGAGCAACGGGAGCACGGCGGGCGCCCACGCGGTCGAGGGCACCGTGGCGGGCCCGGGCAGCGCGGCGAACAGGGGCAGGGTGGGCAACGGGCCGAACGTGCTGCCGGTCGGCGCGAGCGTGGTGGCCGCGCCGAGCGCGAACCCGGTGCCGGCCGCGTAGGACACCGCCCACACGATCGCGTTGGGCACCAGCACCGCGCACAACACGGCCAGCGCCGCGAAGCCGACCGCGTCGTGCGTGGTCAGCGCCAGCGCCACGCGGACCTGGCCGGCGTGCGCGAACAGACACGCGAGCACCAGGAGCGCCCCGCCCGCCGCGAGCACCGCCGCCGAGGCCAGACCGGCCCGCACGGCCGGCATCCGCACCAGCGCGGGTCCGAACGCGCCCAGCACCCCCGCGGCCAGGACACCGAGTGCGGCCGTCGCGACGGTGCCGGACACCGGCCGCACGCTCGCGGTGCCGACGCCGGCGGCCACCGTGTACATCAGCCCGGTGTAGACCAGCACCTGCGACCCGAGCACGATCGCGGTCCCGGCGAGGCCGTCCGCGAGCCGGCGGCCGAGCCGGCACAGCAGCCAGATCAACGGCACGGTCAGGCCGAGCGGGGCCAGCCGCAGCGGTACGACGGTCACGATCGGTTCCACCGAGCCGGTCGCGGTGTGGCTGATCTCGACGAACTCGAAGCCGACGTGGTGCACCGCGAGCCAGATGCCGCCGATCACCCGCAGCAGCGCCTGCGGGTGATCGAAGCCGCCCGAGGTGGCCCCGCACATGGCCACGATCAGTACGAGCATCGCCACCGTGCCGAGCCCCGCGCCGACCGCGAGCAGCGCGGACGCCACGCCTCGGGCGAGGGCCTGCGCGATCCGGGCGGTGTCGGGACGGCGACGGGCGAAGCCGGCCAAGGCGGCCCGACCCGGCAGCGCGGCCAGGACGGCGAGCGGCGGACGACCGGGCGGCGGCGGTCCCCACGGCCGCCCTGCGCCCGGAGCGGGTCGACCCGCGGTCTCGACCGGGTTCGACGCCGGGAGCGCGACGGGCGGACGATCGGGCCTGGGCGGAACGACGATCGGCGGTGCGTCGGGGCAAGACGGCGCGGCCGGCGACTCGACGGACTCGGCCTCGGGGCTCTCGCACTCGACGGACTCGGCCTGGGAAGTCTCGGGCTCGACCGACTCGGGCTCGGGGATGTCGGGCTCGACGGACTCGGGCTCAGGGGTCTTGAACTCAGAGGTCTCGGACTCGGGGATGTCGGGCTCGGGGATGTCGGGCTCAGGGGTCTCGGGCTGTGGAGTCCCGGGCGCGGGGGTCCGGCCCAGGGCCTCGCCGAGGGACCCGGGCGGCAGAGCCGGAAAACGCTCGGCTCCCGCCCACGGAGTGGACCCGACCACCGTCCAGGGCGCCGACGGGCCGTGCTCGGTTTCCGGCGTTTCGGTCACGATTCCCATGCTGCCCACGTGGCTACGATCCGAGCCGCATATGACCACCAGACGTGACAGAACACCCCATTTGATCGATTGAACACATTTAATATGCATTATCGATCGACCCTCGGGTACCTCACGCCCCCATGGGCCTCGACGACGAGCGGATCGACCCGCGCGAACCCACCCCGGGCTTCGACGCCCTGTACGCGGCGATCGCCCCCGACATCGCGCGCTACGCGTATGTGTTGACCGCGAGCCCGGCCCGGGCCGCACACGTGACCCGGCACGCGTTCGCGCTGGTCTGGCGGGACCTGCCGGAGGTCGGCGACACCCCCGCCGACGCCGCCTATGTACGCACCCTTGCGGGTGATCTCGCGCTGGGTCGCCGGTTCCTGCTGCGGCGCGCCCTCTGGCGGCTGGTGCCGCATCCGGATCACACCGACCGGGTCGTCCCGCACGCCGAGGACGACGCGCGTCGCGACCAGGACATCGCGCTCCTGCGCGCGCTCCAGCGGGTGCCGAGCCATCGTCGGCGGGTGTTCGTGATGCGCCACCTGTTCGGGATGTCGCCGGAGCAGGTCGCGGTCGAGACCGAGGCGACCACCGACGCCACCCGGGTCCGGCTCCTGCACGCGCACGAGGACCTCGCCGAGCTGGTGCCCGCGTTGACCGGCCCGTCGCCGAACTGCCCCGAGGCGCACGACTTCCTGACCACGCTCACCCGCGACCTCGCGGCCCGCCACGAACCGCGCGTGCCCGGTCCGCACGCCTCCCGGATGGGCAGCCGGGCCCGGACCGCGGTACTGATCACGGTGGTCGCGGCGGCGATCCTCGCGCTGCTGATCGCCGCGCTGCCGCGGCTGCTCGTTCCGGGCACCTCGCGCGACTCGCGGGGCGGCGACCGGATCCGACCGATCACCGGGTCCGAGGCGGCCCGCAGGGTGCCGCCGGTACCCGCCGACCTCGAGACCCCACCGGCACCGGCCGCGGCCCCGCCCGCTCCGGAGACCGTCGCCGCAAAGCCGCCCTCGACCACCCCCGAGGCCGCCCCCGAGACCGCCGAGCCGACCCCGGCGGCCGGGCAACCACCCGCGCCGAAGCCCACCGCCGCACACCCCGAGCCGATCACGCCGCTGGTACGGCCGGTGGCGCCCGCCGCCGACCGGCGGTGGGGTCCCTCCTCGCCGCCTCGGGGCACGCTCGCGCACGGTCCGGCCGCGCTGCTGGCCCCGGAGACCGGCTTCACCCTGGACACGAGCTGCGTGGACAACGGGCTGCCCCGCACGTCGTAGCGCCGACGAGCCGGTGCGCCCACACCGGAAAACCACGACGCCCCGCGGGCCGCCTGGACGGCGGCTCGCGGGGCGTCGTGGGTCACGGGTGACCGGGAGGTCAGCCCGCCATGATCTCGCGCATCAGCCGCGCGGTCTCGGACGGCGTCTTGCCGACCTTGACCCCGACGGCCTCGAGCGCGTCCTGCTTGGCCTGCGCGGTGCCCGAGGAGCCCGAGACGATGGCGCCGGCGTGGCCCATGGTCTTGCCCTCGGGGGCGGTGAAGCCCGCGACGTAGCCGACGACCGGCTTGGTGATGTGCTCGGCGATGTAGGCCGCGGCACGCTCCTCGGCGTCGCCGCCGATCTCGCCGATCATCACGATCGCGTCGGTGTCCGGGTCGTCCTGGAACGCCTGGAGGCAGTCGATGTGCGTGGTGCCGATGATCGGGTCGCCACCGATGCCGACGGCGGTCGAGAAGCCGATGTCGGCCAGCTCGTACATCATCTGGTAGGTCAGCGTGCCCGACTTGGACACCAGACCGATCCGGCCCGGCTTGGTGATGCTGGCCGGGATGATGCCCGCGTTGGACTGACCCGGGGTGATCAGGCCGGGACAGTTCGGCCCGATGATCCGGGTCTTGTTGCCCTTGGCGCCGGCGAGCGCCCAGAACTGCGCGGTGTCGTGCACCGGCACGCCCTCGGTGATCACCACGGCGAGGCCGATCTCGGCCTCGATGGCCTCGACCACGGCGTCCTTGGTGAACTTCGGCGGCACGAAGACCACGGTGACGTCCGCGCCGGTGGCCGCCATGGCCTCGGCCACGGTGCCGAATACCGGTACCTCGGTGCCGTCCACGTCGACCGTGGTGCCGGCCTTGCGCGGGTTCACGCCACCGACGATGTTCGTCCCGGAGGCGAGCATCCGGTGGGTGTGCTTCATCCCCTCGGAGCCGGTCATGCCCTGGACGATGACCTTGCTGTCCTTGGTCAGGAAGATAGCCATGTTGGGTCGGTCTCCCTTACTTCGCGGCAGCGAGCTCGGCGGCCCGCTCGGCCGCGCCATCCATGGTGTCCACCTGCTGGACCAGCGGGTGGTTCGCGTCGGTGAGGATCTGCCGACCCAGCTCCGCGTTGTTGCCGTCCAGACGCACGACGAGCGGCTTGGTGACCGCCTCGCCCTTCTGCTTCAGCAGTTCGAGCGCCTGCACGATGCCGTTCGCGACCGCGTCGCACGCGGTGATGCCGCCGAAGACGTTGACGAACACCGACTTGACGTCGGCGTCGCCCAGGATGATCTCCAGGCCGTTCGCCATCACCTCGGCGGACGCGCCGCCGCCGATGTCGAGGAAGTTGGCCGGCTTCACGCCGCCGTGGTTCTCGCCGGCGTACGCGACCACGTCGAGCGTGGACATGACCAGACCCGCGCCGTTGCCGATGATGCCGACCGAACCGTCGAGCTTGACGTAGTTGAGGCCCTTGGCCTTGGCCGCCGCCTCCAGCGGGTCGGCCGCGTCCTTGTCCTCGAGCTCCGCGTGGTCGGGGTGCCGGAAGTCGGCGTTCTCGTCCAGCGAGACCTTGCCGTCCAGCGCGATGATCTTGCCCTCTTCGGACTTGATCAGCGGGTTGACCTCGACGAGCGTGGCGTCCTCTTCGACGAAGACGGTCCACAGCGTCTTGAGGGTCGCGACGATCTGGTCGTGCAGCTCGGCCGGGAACTTCGCCGCCTCGACGATCTCGCGGGCCTTGGCCTCGGTCACGCCCTCGATCGCGTCGACCGGGATCTTGGCGAGCGCGTCGGGGTTCTCCTCGGCGACGACCTCGATCTCGACGCCGCCCTCGACCGACGCCATCGCCAGGAAGGTGCGGTTGGTGCGGTCGAGCAGGAACGAGACGTAGTACTCGTCCACCGGCTTGGCCAGACCGGCCAGCATGACCTTCTTGACGATGTGGCCCTTGATGTCGAGGCCGAGAATCTGCTCGGTCTTCTCGACGACCTCGTCGGTGCTGAAGGCCAGCTTCACGCCGCCGGCCTTGCCGCGGCCACCGACCTTCACCTGGGCCTTGACGACGGCCTTGCCGCCCATGCGCTCGGCGGCGGCCCGTGCCTCCTCCGGCGTGAAGACGACTTCACCGGGCAGAACCGGCACACCGTGCTTAGCGAAGAGATCCCTCGCCTGGTACTCGAACAGGTCCACGCGGGTCCGTCCTTGTGATCGCGATCGGATATGCGGAAGATGCGCAGCCGCGTCCGTCGTCGCACAGGTCCGGCAGGCTCGCCCCCAGTTCTGGTGGACGGCGTCCGCACGCGTAGCTGATCCGCCTTGCAGGCTATCGGGCAGGAGTGCCGACCCCGAATCAGGGTCTCGCTCCCGCCCCGGGTCGTTCCCCGGACACGCCGTCACCGCGCGCCGAGATCCGCCCGTTTACGCCTGTTCCACCGTGACACAGGGAACACACCCGCACAGACCGTGATGCCTCGATGTGGCCGATCCCACGCCAGCAGCCGCGCTCGACAATCACACTTATCCGGATTCCCGGCGCACGAACGAACGGACGGTCACGATGGTCACGCAACCCGGTCCCGACGAAGGAGCAGAGATGACGGCGCTCGCGGAGGAGGCTCCGCCGACCACGGTCACGGGCGCTTTCGGCGACCCGACGAAGTTCATCGCCTCGCTACCGGCTCCCCGGGGAATCCGCGTGGAGTTCATCGAGGGGATCTACCGCATGGCACCGCCCGCCGACGAGCAGCACAATTTCTGGGCGATCGACATCCTGGTCATGTTGCGCAACGCAGGCGTCCCACACGCGGTGGCGGGAGTCGGTTACTGTCCCGAAGCGGTCGGCGACGCCCATGTGACCGGCGCGTTCATCCCGGATTTCGCGGTGCAACATCGCCTTGCCGACGCTTCGGACATCGAGTTCCGCAGGAACCACGACGGCTGGTACCCCTCGACCATGCTTCGTCTCGTCGGCGAGATCACTTCGCCAGGTGACGCCGATGTCGACCGGGAGGGAAAGTATCGGACGTACGCCCGAGCAGGGATCCCCGTCTACCTGCTGATCGACCGTCAAAAGGGGGTGGCAATCGCCTACTCCGAGCCGGTCGACAACGGCGAGGACCCCCGATACAACATCGCCCACCAGGTCGGCCTGGGAACAAAGCTCGAACTTCCCGACGACCTCCCCGCGATCGACACGGCCGCGTTCACCTGATCCGTCACGACTCCGGTACCGGTAGTGGCAGGCCCTGGACCGCCGCCGCCATCACCTCCGGGAACAGGTCGGGGGTGCAGGCGAAGGCCGGGCTGCCGAGGGCGGCGAGGGCGGCCGCGTTGGTGTGGTCGTAGGCCGGAGCGCCCTCGTCGGAGAGGGCGAGCAGGGTGACGAAGGTGGTGCCGGCCGCCTGCATGGCCGCCGCGCGGCGGAGCATCTCGTCCCGGACGCCCCCCTCGTACAGGTCGCTGATCAGCACGACGACCGTCTCCGCGGGTCGGGTGATCAGCGATTGGCAGTAGGCCAGGGCGCGGTTGATGTCGGTGCCGCCGCCGAGTTGGGTGCCGAACAGCACGTCCACCGGATCGCTCAGTCGTTCGGTGAGGTCGACCACGCTCGTGTCGAAGACGACCAGCGAGGTCCGGAGCGAGCGCATCGAGCCCAGCACCGCGCCGAAGACCGACGCGTAGACCACCGACGCCGCCATCGAGCCGGACTGGTCGATGCACAGGATCACGTCCTTTTGCACCCCGTGCCGCTGCCGGCCGAAGCCGACCAGGCGCTCCGGCACGATCGTGCGGTGCTCGGCCTGATAGTGCTTGAGGTTGGCCTTGATCGTGGCGTTCCAGTCGATGTCGTGGTGGCGCGGGCGGTTGATCCGGGTGGCCCGGTCCAGCGCGCCCTGGACCAGGCTCGTGGTGCGTTGCGCGACCCGGCGCTCCAGGTCGTCGACGACGGTGCGGACCACCGCGCGGGCCGCCTCCTTGGTGGCCTCTGGCATCAGCTTGTTGAGCGCGAGCAGGGTGCCGACCAGGTGCACGTCCGGTTCGACGGCGGCCAGCATCTCCGGCTCCAGGAGCAGCCGGGTCAGGTCGAGCCGCTCGATCGCGTCCTGCTGGAGGATCTGTACGACGCCCGCCGGGAAGTGCTCGCGGATGTCGCCGAGCCAGCGGGCCACCGAGGGCGCGGAGGCACCCAGGCCGGCCGCGCGCGGGCCGCTGCCGCGCCTGCTGCCGCGCGGGGCCGGCGTCTCCGGGCGGTACAGCGCGGCCAGGGCCTGGTCGATCCGCAGGTCTTCGCCGGTGGGGCCGTAGCCGGTGCCGTCCGCGTCGCCGCCCAGCACCAGTCGCCAGCGGCGCAGACGTTCCTCGGCCGTGCTCTCGCTCATCCGATGGCCACCTTCGGGTGTCGCAGGCCGAGGATGTCGGCCAGCAGCGGCAGCGTGGCGTCGGCGCGCCCGCCGTCGAACAAATCCGCGGTCGCGGCCGCGGCGGCCGGCTGTGCGGGGGTGCGCACCCGCTCGCCGAGCATCCGCCGCTCGGCCGCCGCGAAGGTGGCGAAGGTGCGTCGCAGCAGCGGCAGGATCTCGGTGAACAGGTCGGCGGGGGTGTCGGTGAGCCACTCGTCGACCAGCGCCATCAGCCGTTCGTCGTGCACGAGCAGCATGCCGCCGCCGGCCAGGAATCCCTCGATCCAGGCGGCCGATTCGCGATGCGCAACGCCTCGGGTCAGCGCCCGGGCCAGCTTCGGGGCGGCCTCCCGCGGGTCGAGCCGGCCCAGGTCGAGCAGCAGCCGGGTGGCCCGGCCGGTGAGCAGACCGGGCAGGTTATCCCGGTCGGCGAGCCGGTCCAGGGCCGTGTACCAGTCCTGCTGTTGCTCGTCGCCGAGCAGTTGCACGGCGGCGTGCACGGCGTCCAGGTGTCGGCGCATCGCCTTGGCGCCGTCGTCGTCCAGGCCCGCGCAGGCGGGCAGCAGTCCGACGCAGATCCGGACCACCAGGCCGGCCACCACGGTGCCCAGCGCGGAGGTGTCGGTGCCGCGCACGTCGCCGTAGCGCAGCGCGCGCACCAGCCCCGGCAGCGCCTCGGCGAGTTTGCCCACGTCGGTGTCCAGTGCGGCGCGCCGGTCCAGGACGCGCATGATCAGCGGCAGCGCGTCGGGCAGGTCGGCGCGCAGGCAGCGCTCGGCCACGTCGGTGACATCGGCCAGCGATTCGGCCCGGATCGCCAGATCGGCCGTGCGCGCCGCGGCGGCGGCGAGCACGGTGGTCCCCCACACGCCCGCCTCGGCGACCCGGATGGCCAGCTCGGGCTGCCAGTCCAGGCGCCAGGTCTCGCGAAAGGTGCCCTTGCTCTCCCGGGCCCGGGCCGGCACACCCCACGGGACGTCCAGCAGGGCGAGTCGGTTGAGCAGCCGGCTGCGGTCGGCGTGCGACTCCTTGCGCAGGTCGAGTTCGAGTTCGCGGGGCGCGGGCTCGGGCTTCAGGCGCAGTCGGCGCTGCTCGCGGGACAGGTCGCGCTGGAGCGGTACGGCGGGCACCGTGTCGGGCACCTCGCCGATCACGTCGCCCACCACGAGGGCGTCGTGCACCAGTGCGAGCGGGCCGGTCACCCCGTCGCACATCACCGCGCGGACCGCCTCGATCGTCTCGTCCAGGCCCGCCAGCGGGCGCCCGCGCAGCGCGGCCAGCGCACTCGCGTGCCGGGTCGCCTCGATCACGTGGGCGGAGGACACCGGATGACCCGCGTCGCGCAGCAGCGCGGCGATCCGGACGAACCAGCGGGGCAACAACTCGTGTTCGTCGGTGTTCGTGTACAGGTGTCGGTACCACCCGGGCGAGGCGACGCCCGCGCCGTAGCCGGAGCTCTGCGCGAGTCGGCGGTGCGTCCAGGGCACCCAGGTGGTCTCCACCTTGACCCTGGCCCGGTGCGGCGCCAGCAGCGCGCGGTCGGCGGCGGCCGAGGGGAGCCGGGCGAGCGCGGGCAGGTGCCAGGCACCGCACACCACGGCGATCCGCCGGTGGCCGGCGCGGCGCGCGGACCGGATGCCCTGGCGCATGTGTGCCTCACGCAGCCGCTCGACGTCGGGTTCGGCCGCCGGGTCGGGCGCGGGCTCGTCCTCGCGCAGCGCGGCCATCGCCTCGGCGAGCGCGGCGAACGGGGTCAGCGCGTCGCCGCCGGTGGGCAGCCGGTGCTCGATCACGTCCTCCCACCAGCGCTCCGGGTCGTCCTGGCCGGCCAGCCCGGCGAGTTCCGCGATCGGGTCGACGCGCGACGGCGCGGGCGCGGCCTCCTCGTCCCGGGGCGGGTCGGTCTCGGTGCGCTCCCTGCGGGCCCGGTCGAGCGTGAAGGACACCGCGACCGGCAGGTCGACGAAGCGGATCGGCACGCCGTGTGCGCCCGCGTACCGGATCGCCACCCACTCGGGGCTGAAGTCGGCGTACGGCCAAAAGCCCGCCTGCGCGGGATCGTCGGCCGCGTGCGCGAGCAGCGCGACGGGGGGTCGCATGTCGGGATCGGCGGCGAAGGACAGCAGCACGTCCGCCTCGGGCGGGCCCTCGACCAACACGATGTCCGGCGCGACCTGCGCGAGCGCGGCGGCCACCGCCCGGGCCGACCCCGGGCCGTGGTGCCGCACGCCGAGCAGGATCGGCGGGTCGACCGCGGGGGGCGCCATCAGGCCCGGTCCGCGTCGCGGCAGGCCCGGTAGAAGTCCTGCCAGTCGGCGCGCGGACGCACCGCGGTCTCCAGGTATTCGCGCCAGACCAGGGTGTCCGCCGCCGGGTCCTTGACCACCGCGCCCAGGATGCCCGCGGCCACGTCCGCCGAGCGCAGCACGCCGTCGCCGAAGTGTGCGGCCAGCGCCAGGCCGCCGGTGACCACGGAAATCGCCTCGGCGGTGGACAACGTCCCGGACGGGGTCTTCAGCTTGGTCCGCCCGTCCTCGGTCAGACCGGCCCGCAGTTCGCGGAACACCGTCACCACGCGCCGCAGTTCGGCCTCGGCGGCGGCCACCGGCGGCAGGTCGAGCGAGGAGCCGAGCTGGGCCACTCGGCGGCTGACGATGTCCACCTCGGCGTCCGCGGTCGCCGGCAGCGGGAGCACCACGGTGTTGAACCGGCGGCGCAACGCGGAGGACAGGTCGTTGACCCCGCGGTCGCGGTCGTTGGCGGTGGCGATCAGGTTGAACCCGCGCACGGCCTGGACCTCGTCGTTCAACTCCGGTACCGGCAGCGTCTTTTCGGACAGGATGGTGATCAACGAGTCCTGCACGTCGGCCGGGATCCGGGTCAGTTCCTCGACCCGGGCGACCAGGCCGCGGCTCATCGCGCGCATCACCGGACCGGCCACCATGGCCGCGCGGCTGGGGCCGTGCGCGAGCAGTTGCGCGTAGTTCCACCCGTAGCGAATGGCTTCCTCGGGAGTGCCGGCGGTGCCCTGGACCAGCAGCGTGGAGTCTCCGCACACGGCGGCGGCCAGATGCTCGGACACCCACGTCTTGGCCGTGCCCGGCACGCCGAGGAGCAGCAGCGCGCGGTCGGTGGCCAAGGTGGTGACGGCGACCTCGATGATCCGCCGGGGGCCGATGTACTTGGGCGAGATCACCGTGCCGTCCGCCAGCGTGCCGCCCAGCAGGTAGGTGGCCACCGCCCAGGGCGAAAGCTTCCAGCGCGGCGGTCGGGGACGCTCGTCGGCGGCGGCGAGCGCGGCCAGTTCGTCGGCGAAGGCGTCCTCGGCATGCGCCCGGAGCACACTCTGCTCAACCGGTTCAGCGGACACAGTCACGGCGCTCCCCCAAGGCTCGAACAAACCCGAACAGAACCCATCCTGCCGCCCGGGTCCGACACCTTCGGGGGTGCCGATCTCACAGGTGATCGAGCAGGAACCCGGTATCGACGGTCGCGTCGAACGGCTCGGGCAGGCGCACCGGGGCGCCGACCCGTACTCGCCCGGTGAACGTGTAACGCCCGTCGACCGGCTCGAAGTGCACGATCACCTCGTGCTTTTCCCGGTCCACGATCAGCATCACCGGCACCTCGGCTCGGGCGTACTCGCCGGGCTTCTCCCGCAGGTCGACGCGGCGCGTGCTGTTCGAGGTCACCTCGACGAACATCCGGACGCCGGACGCGGACGTCGCGTGCCCGTCCCGGAATTCGGCCTTCCTTCGGGGATCGAGGACGACGAGGTCGGGCGTGCGCTCGGTGCCGACGCCAACCACGAAGGCAACGCCCTCCAACACCGGGATCTCGGCCGGCGGCAAGGGTTCGAGCAGATGGCGCAGGCCGGTGAGGATCCGGGCATGCTCCCGATCCGGCGACGCCCGCATGACCAGGCCGGCCGGAGAACCTCCCACCACACGCTCTCGGGGAACTCGCCGCAGTTGCGCAACCTCCGCAGTGCGGTCAGGCGCAGGCTCGCCAGTGGATCGTCCCGATCCGCGTCGTCGGCCATCCGCCCATCCTCGCGCGCCGAGGTCCGCCGGGCGGGGGACATCCGGTGGTCCACCCGGACGGATGATTGGACCACCCGATCGACCGCCTGGCCGTCCGGCCCGAGGGCACCCGGGGTTCAGCCGCCCAGGAGCTCCGCGCGCATCGTCGCCCGGTAGTGCAGGGTGTCGGCGAGGGCGCGGAAGGCTTTGGGCCATTCGCCCTCGCCCTGCGCCAGGTGCTCCACGCGGTCGACCACGGCCGGGTGCAGACCGCGACCGGCCACGTCCCGGGCGCCGCTGAAGCTCCACGGGTAGCCGCCGCCCTCGGCCGCCGCCGCGAGCGCGTCCAGGACCGCGTCGCCCAGCGCCGTCGGCCACGGTGCCGGGCAGTTGGTCAGCAGTTGCAGTGCCTCGGACAGCCCGTGCGCGGCGATGTGCCGGGCCACGTGCTCGGCGCACTCGGCCGCCGGCAGCACGGTCAGCAGCCGGGTGGGCGCGCCCCGCCCGGCCAGCGCCCGGGCCCAGTCGACATCGCGCTGGAGCACCGCCGCACGGGCCCAGCCCTCCCGGACGTCCTCGGCGAATCGGCGCGGCAGCACCCGCGCCACGATCTCCTCGGGGCCGGCCCCGAACACCTCCCGCCACACCGCGAGCGGCGTCGCCGCGACGATCTCGCCCAGCCACCACGAGTGGTCCTCGCGCCCGGTCGGCGACGTCTCCGCGATGCCGTCCCGCCGCATCGCCGGATCGCACCCGCTCGGCGGCACCACCAGCACCCGTCCCGCGGCGCCGGGCCGCAGGCAGGCCAGGGCCCGCTCGCGCATCCGGGCCGCGAAGGCCGAGCCGGGCAGTTCGGTCAACAGCCGCGCGGCGGCCACCCGGACCACCTTGGCCCGATCGTCCAGCGCCTCCTCCAGGAACGGCTCGTCGCCCGCCGCCAACCCGGTGCGCAGCGCCGCCACCCACACCGCCCGATCCTCCGCGGGCTCGGCACTCCAGACCCGGGCCAGCAGCCCCCGCGCCGCGTCCGGATCGCCGGTGCGCAACGCCTCGAACGCGGCCAGCCGTTCGCCGAAGCGCCCGTGCCGCCACAACTCGACCGGATCCTCCGGGCCCGGCACCGCGACCCGGGTCAGCCACGCCCACTCCGGGTTGAGCCCGGCCAGCCAACGGCCGCGCGGGCCGGCCAGGTCGGCCACGATCTCGCGCAGATCGGTCCGTGAGCGCGCCGCCGTCAACAACGCGGGCAACTCCGACTCGGGCGCCCGCAGTCCGGCCGCGTGGGCCAGCGCGAGCCATTCGGGCAGGAAGTCCATCCCGTCGCCCTCAAGCAGGATCCGCAACCGCACCCGGGCCCGTTCCGGCACCGACGGCCGGGAGTCCACCTCGCCGCACGGCGCCGGCGGCGCACCCGCCGGTGCCCGCCGGCCCGCCCGCCGGTGCACCATCACGATCGCGGCCAGGTCGAGCAAGCGCACCGCCTCGTCCGCCCGGTCCACCCGCGCGGCCAGCGCCCCCAGCGCGTCCCGCGCGGGCACCTCCGCGGCCGGCCGCCGGCCGGTACCCACCAACGCCGCCGAGACCAGGTCGTCCCATACCGGATCCGCCACCCGCATCCGAACTCCCTTTCCGCACGGGCCGATCGATGGTGTCGACCGGCGCCGGTGATGGTTTTCGGGCCCTTCCGGGCCGACGGCCGATCCCGCCCCACGCCGAGGCGGGGCGAGCGGCCCGGGCTCCGGCTAGAGCTGCACGGCCTGTCCCTCGTGCCACGCGGTCACCGGGACGAATCCGCGCGCGCCGTACTCGCCGAACACGGTCAGCCCGGCGCCCCCGGACATCGCGGACAACCGCCACAACGCCTGCTCACCGGTCCGCGCCCGATCCACCGGCAGCCAGAACCCGTCCGCGCCGGCGATCCGCCATCCCATCGGTTCCGGCACCGCGACCACGCCGGCCAGCACCACCGGCCAGGCTTCCAACCACGGTTCGCTGCGCAGCGCCTCGGCGTAGCCCAGGGTGGCCTCCTCCGGGCCGACCCCCACCGGCTCCTCGCCCGGCATCGGCGCGCCGGTGCGCTCGCCGAGCGCGGCCCGCAGCGGCACCGCGTCGTCGTGGAAGGCCGCGTCCGCCTCGATCGATCGGCCCACCGGCAGGGCCAGTTGCGGCGCGCGCCCCTGCGGCCCGAAGGCCAGCACGAGCGCCGGCCGGCCCGACCGCGCGCCGCGCAGCCAGATCCGCCGCTCGGTCAGATTGCCGTCCGTACTGTCCCGGCTGCCCAGCACCAGCCACCGGTCGTGCACCACGGTGCCCGCGTCGCGTGCCCTGCGCAGCACGTCCTCCGCGTCCACGGTCCAGCCGATCCGGGCCCGCAACCCGGCCACCAGGGACGGGTCCAGGTCGTCGGCGTGTTCGTGGGCGCGCAGGAGCAGCCACAACTCGGCGTAGTCCTCCAGCAGCCGGCCGGGCCAACCCTCGGCCCCGGACGCGGGTATCGCCCCGGCCGCCCGCAGCCGGGCCGCCAAGCCCGGCGCCTTGGCGTCGACCATGCGCTCGGCGATGCCGTCCCACATGGCGTATCCCTCGCGCTCGGTGCCCGCCAGGCCCTGCTGGACCCGGTCGGCCAGCCAGCGGCGCAACCGCTCGGCGCCCTCGGCCACCTGGGCCTCGCGCCGCTCGGCCCGCCGCCGGGCCGCGATCGGGTCGGCCGGCGCGGACCCGGCCGACGCGGCCTTGTCGGCCCGCTCGCGGCGCCCGGTCAGCCACGCGTCGGCCCAGTCGGGGGCGGTCCCGCCGGCCGGCACGGCCACCGCGTCGGCGGCCCACAGGAGCAGCAGGCCCAGCGCGTGCTTGCACGGGAACTTGCGGCTGGGACACGAGCATTGCGACGCGGGGCCGGTGAGGTCGACCACGGTGAGGTACGGCGTCGCGCCGCCACCCGCGCACATCCCCCACACCGCGGTCCCGCCGGCGAGCTCCGCGCTGCCCGCGGCCGACCACGGTCGGGGCACCGCCAACCTGCTCCCGGCCTTGCGTGAGGCGGCGTCGGGCGCGAGTGCCAGCACCTGTTCCGCGGTCCACCGTTCCAGCATGACGGTCACGGTACGGGCCGACACCGACACGTGTGTACGAGCCGGCCGAGCCCGCCCGCCGGTTGTCCGGAACCGGGCGAAGTGCCCGCTCAGGCAGGGGTGGTCGCCACGTGCGCGTGCACCCAGTCGACGATGTCCGTGGTCGGCGCGCCCGGGGTGAAGACCGCCGCGACGCCGATGCGCTTCAGCTCCGGGACGTCCTCCTCCGGAATGATGCCGCCGCCGAACACCAGGATGTCCTCGGCCTCGCGCTCCTTGAGCAGTTCGATGACCTTCGCGAACAGCGTCATGTGCGCGCCGGAGAGCACCGACAGACCGATCGCGTCGGCGTCCTCCTGGATGGCCGTCTCGACGATCTGGATCGGCGTCTGGTGCAGGCCGGTGTAGACCACCTCGAAGCCCGCGTCGCGCAGTGCGCGCGCGACCACCTTGACGCCCCGGTCGTGCCCGTCGAGTCCGGGCTTGGCCACCACGATCCGGATCGGTCCGGAAACACCCATCACTGCCTCCATGTACCTAGCGAAGCCCTCGCCCGGAGCGTAACCCGCGCTCGGGACGGCTCGCCGAAGGTGGTCCCCGCCCGGCCCGGGCGCCTGCGCCGCGCCCGCCGCGGGCCGCCCGGGCCCGTCACCCGCTCGGCGGCCCGACCTGCGGTTCTTCTCGCGAGGATTGTCCTGTGAACGTCAAGAGCACTACAGTCCGATTCCGACCAGCCCCCGAGACGAAGGCGACGTAGGTGACGGACGTTCGCTATCCGAGCGAGGATCAGCAGGGTCGCTACGTGCCGGACGCCGAGGGTGCGTACTCCCCTTACGGCTCGTCCGGTTCGATCCAGGGCGGCTACGACCAAGGGTACGGCCAAGTCGCCGGCTACGACGCGAACGCGTACGCGAGCGGTTCCGGCTACCAGGCGGTCGACTCCTCGGGCGGGTGGGGCGTGCCGACGCCGTCCTACGACGGCTACGACGCGAGCGGGACCTACGCCGTTGTCGACCACGGCACCTCGGGCCACACCGCCGTCGGCTACGACGCGCCGGGCCACGGCTCCTCGGGTTACGACACCTCCGGGTATCAACCCGCCTACGACTCCTCGGGATACGCCGCCGTTCCGGCCTACGACGCGTACGGCTACGGGTCGCCGACCGGATACGACAGCGGGGCGCACACCGCGGTCACGGGCGGCTACGACGCGACCGGCACGTACGGCTACCCGGCCGTCGGCTACGCGGACGGGGCCGACAGCGGTGTGTACGACGCCTACGGCGCGCAGGCCGGGAACCGGGCCGGCACCGACACCGCGGTGCAGACCGCGCCGGCCACGCCGTACGTCGACCCGTCCTGGGACAGCGGCTCGAACACCGGTATGTGGTACGCCGCTTCGGACACCGCCGCATGGGAATCCGACACCTGGTTCGCCCCCGCCCCGGTGCGCGACGACGCGGACATGTGGTCCGGCGGCAATCGCTCCACGACGAACCTGTTCGACGACGGCGCGACCCGCGCGCCGGTCGAGCCCGCATTCGATCCCGGTGACCACGACGACAGCGTGCCGGCCCCCACCGACAACGAGGCCGCGCCGGCCGAGGTGCGGGTCGAGCCGGCCGAACGTGTCGGGCAGAAGGGCCGGCCCGCCAAGGCGCCCAAGCCCAAGGAAGCCGCCGACAAGGTCCGGGTCAAGCGCAAACGCGGGTTCCCGCTCACCGCCGGCGCACCGCTCGCGGTGATGGGCGCGGCCGCGATGGCCGTCGCCGCGGTCGGCGGCCTGCACACGGCGGGCGCCGAGACCAAGGACGCGGATCCGGTGGCGGGCGGCGAGGACCTGCCGCTGATGTCGTCGATGGACAAGCAGTTGCTGGACCTCCAGGTCGGCGCCGAGGACTTCGCCGAGCGGGCCAGTCGCGCGCAGAGCCGGATCTCGCTCCAGGAGCGCCAGGAAGAGGCCCAGCGGGCCCAGGAAGCCGAGCGCAAGCGCAAGGAGTCCCTCAGGCCCAAGTACGTGCTCCCGGTCACCCAGCGCGGCCTCAGCGCCTATTTCGGCTCGTCCGGCTCCCGCTGGTCGCACACCCACACCGGCATCGACTTCCCGGTCGATCTGAGCACCTCGGTCTACGCGGTCATGGACGGCGTGGTTCGCACCGAGGTGAACAGCGCCTACGGCAACATGGTGATCCTGACCGCCAAGGACGGCACCGAGTTCTGGTACTGCCACCTGACCCGGGCCAAGGTGCGCTCCGGACCGGTCAAGGCGGGCGACGTGATCGCCTACAGCGGCGACACCGGCAACAGCACCGGCCCGCACCTGCACTTCGAGGTCCGCCCCGACGGCGGCGCACCGATCAACCCGCTCCCCTGGCTGCGCTCGAAGGGCCTGGAGCCGACCTGACGGTGGGCACGGTCGGCGCGGCCGATCCGGCGGACGGATCGAACCGGCCTCGGCTCGGCGGCCCCGTCCCGGGACTCGGCGATCTACCGTGGACGCATGACCACATCCGAGCCGCAGTTCACCGCCGAGTCGGGCCGGGGCGGCGAGTTCGTCCGACAGGCCAATCGCTTCACCGGACGACCCGAGGCGGAGGCCGGCCGCTACCAGCTCGTGGTGTCGCTCGCGTGTCCCTGGGCGCATCGGGCGGTGATCGTCCGGCGGTTGCTCGGGTTGGAGGACGCACTCGGGCTGTCGATCGTGGACCCGATCCGGGACGAGACCGGGTGGCGGTTCACCAATCACCCGGACGGGCGCGACCCGGTCACCGGCCTGGCCTTCCTGGCCGACGCCTACCGGGCCAGTGATCCCACCTACGCGGGCCGGGTCACCGTCCCCGCGATCATCGACCTGACCACCGGCCACGTCGTCACCAACGACTACCCGCAGATCACCCTCGACCTGTCCACCCGCTGGACCGCGCTGCACCGCGCCGGCGCGCCGGAGTTGTATCCACAAGCGCTGCGCGCCGAGATCGACGCGGTCGCCGCGGACGTGTTCCGGGACGTGAACAACGGCGTGTACCGCTGCGGGTTCGCCACCACGCAGGGAGCCTACGAGGCCGCGTTCGACGCGCTGTTCGCCCGGCTGGACGCGCTGGAGAAGCGGCTGACCGGGCAGCGCTACCTGGTCGGCGACACGATCACCGAGGCGGACATCCGGCTGTTCACCACGCTGGTCCGGTTCGACGCGGTCTACCACGGTCACTTCAAGACCAACCTGCGCAAGCTGACCGAGTATCCGGTCCTGTGGGCCTACGCCCGCGACCTGTTCCAGACCGAGGGTTTCGGCGACACCGTCGACTTCGACCACATCAAGCGGCACTACTACGTCACCCACGACCGGATCAATCCGACCGGCATCGTGCCCAAGGGGCCGGACCCGGCGCTGTGGCTCACCCCGCACGGGCGGGGCTGAACGAGCGGAGGGCGGGTGGGCCGTCGGCCCACCCGCCCTCCGCCCTTCCCCCGTCGGCTACTTGGTCGGGTCGACGGTCGGCGGGTCCCGATCCGGGCGCTCGTCCCCGGCCGGCGATTCGGCCGGCACGTCGACCTCGGCGTCGACCACCGCGACCGCGTGCTGCTCGTCCTCGCCCTCGATCGACGCGCCCGGGGTGAGCCGCTCCTCGACCGCCGTACCCGGCTCGGCCTCGGCCTCCTCCGCCCGGTGGGGCGCGGTCGGCGCGAACGCCATCCGCCCCATCGGCGCCGTCGGCACGGCCTCGCGCGCGGGCAGCATCGCCCACAGCGCTCCGGCCAGCCCGGCCGTGCCCACGCCGATCGCCGCCGCCGCCAGGGCCCACTCGGGACGCACCGTCAGCGTGCCGGACGCGCGCAGCAGGTAGGCGATCGCGAGGCCGACGAAGACCGCACCCGCGATCAGCGCCATCGGGTCGAAGCGGTACCTGTTCGGCCTCATCGGGAATCGCCCTCCATCCACATCGCACTCCGGTGCCGGGTCGTTCGGGGGTCGACCGACGCGCTCATCGCGGCTCCCGCCCGTCGTCCCCGGTCAGCAACTCGACGTCGCCGACGCCGACCTTCAGGTCGAGGGTGATCGTGCCCCGTCCGGGCCCACCGCCCTGCGCACCGGAGGTCTCCACCCGCTTGGGCCGATAGCCGTCGTCCCGACCGACCGGCGTGCGCACCTGGCCGAGGTCGGCCGAACCCTCGAACACCACCGTGACGTCCTTGGGCACCCAGACCTGGATCTGTCCGGCGCCGATCCGGGCCTGGACCCGCGCGGTGCCGCCCGGCCCGAGGTCGAGCCGACGCAGGTCGATGTCCATCGCGCCCATGCCCAGGTGGTACGAGGCGGGCAGCGCGGCGACCGTGGTGGGCGTGTAGGTGCGCTCGCCCGAGGGTCCGGTCAACGGCACGCCGATCGCGGTGATCGCGGCCAACAACGCGGTGAGCGCGAGGGCGGGCAGGATCAACAACCGGGCCCGGCCGAACCAGGTGCCCGCGAGCAGACCCAGGCCCACGATGCCGAGCAGGATCGCGAGCGCGACGACGAACGACACGTCCACGGCCCCGACGTGGTCGAGCACCCAGAGCAGACCACCGGCCATGGTGGCCACCGACAGCGTGGCCAGGGAGACGTACGAGCGCGGACGCCTGGGCCGCTGCGGAGCCGACGGCGGCACGGGTCGACCGTCGCCCTCGGCCGGCGATTCGGCCCCCGGCACCTGCCACCACATCGGCGGCCCGGGCACCGTCGCGCCGTCCGGCCGCACGTCGACCTGGGTCGGCGCCGGCGCCATCGCCGCGACGCCGGCCGCGCCGACGGCGGCCTGCTGCTTCTTCTTCGTGTCGGACCACACCATGAACAGCACCACGGCGGTGATCATCAGCAGTGGAATGGACGGGCCGAAGCCGGAGTCCAGGTAGGTGAAGAACAAGGCGACCCCCATGACCGCGACCACGGTGGCTGCCGACGCCCCGTGGTCGAACTTCCCGGAGAGCACCCGGCGCAACACCGGTTGCTCCTCACCGCGGGCCGGGATCAACAGCCAGCCCAGGCTGTACACCAGTACGCCCACCCCGCCGAAGAGCGACAGCACCGCGAACACGATGCGGAAGATCACCGGGTCGAGGCCGAAATGCTCACCGAGGCCGCCGCACACGCCCGAGACCATCCGGTCCTCGGTGCTGCGCAGGAGTTGGGGACGAATCGTCGTCGTGGGCGCCGCGGACGACCCCGCAGGGCCGCCCGGGACGTCGCCGGCCCGGTCGCCGGCCGTGGTACCGGGTTTCATGTCGTCGTTCATGAGTACATCGTGGCGCCCGCGAAGTCCGCTTCCCATCGGGCTCCGCCCTGGCGTACCCCTGGTTCCACCCTGAGAACGAATCAGGGTCGGGCCCTGATGCGTCCGGGCTCGTCCGCGTGTGACGATCGGTCGTGTGACCGCCGTATATCCACCGCCCGCCGCGCCCGTTCGGCCCGCGCAGCCGATTCCCCGGCTCCGGCGCGCCTCTTCGCACCGGCTCGCCGGCGGCGTCGCGCGCGGCCTGTCCGATCATCTGGGCGTCGACGCGCTGCTGTTGCGGATCGCCTTCGTCGCACTGGCCTTCTTCGCCGGGCTGGGGATCGCGCTCTACGCGGCGTTCTGGATCTTCGTACCGCAGGGTCGGGCGACTCCCGCCCTGCCGATCCGCGAACGCGGGCGGGAGCGGCACCAGGCGCTCGCGCTGATCATCGTGTTGATCGCGGCGACCATGCTCACCGGTGTGGGCGCGACCACGAGCGGGACCAAGGTCGGCGACTGGATCTGGCCGCTGCTGGTGGCCGGTCCCGGTGTGATCCTGTTGTGGCGCCAGGCCGACGAGTCGCAGCGCGACCGGTGGTTCTCGCTGGACGGCCGCAGCCGGGTGGCGGGCGCGCTGCGCACCTTCGTCGGCGCCGCGCTGGTGCTGGCCGGTCTGGTGTTCTTCTCGCTCGGGCGGGGCGGCATCGGCGACGCGCTGGCCGCGATGCGCGGGGCCGGCCTGCTCCTGGTCGGCCTGCTGGTCATCTTCGGCCCGTATCTGCTGCGCCAGACCCGCGAGCTGGGCGCCGAGCGCCGGGCCCGGATCCGGGCCCAGGAGCGGGCCGAGGTGGCCGCGCACGTGCACGACTCGGTGCTGCACACGCTGACCCTGATCCAGCGCCAGGTCGAGGATCCGCGCGAGGTGGCCCGGTTGGCCCGGGCCCAGGAGCGCGAGCTGCGGGCGTGGTTGTACCGCCCCGACGGCGAGGAGCCGGACCGCACCTTCGCCGCCGCGCTGCGCTCGACGGCCGCCGAGGTCGAGGACGCGCACGGCGTGTCGATCGAGGTGGTCTGCGTCGGCGACTGTCCGGTGGAGGACAAGCTGGCCGCGCTGGTGGCCGCCGCCCGCGAGGCGATGGTCAACGCGGCGAAGTACGCGGGCGGCGCGGCGATCTCGGTGTTCGGCGAGGTCGACGAGGACACGGTGACGGTCTTCGTTCGAGACCGCGGACCCGGATTCGACCCGGACACCGTGCCCGCCGACCGGCTGGGTGTGCGAGAGTCCGTGCTCGGGCGCATGCGCCGCAACGGGGGCGCCGCACACATCCGCAGCGAACCCGGCGAGGGCACCGAGGTCGAGCTGGAGATGCGCCGCGCCGAGGCCGGCCGGGCCGCTGTGGGAAGGACGAACACGTGAACGCCACCGAGAGCAGCACCGAGCACCCCGAGGGGACGGCCCGCACCCGGGTGGTCCTGGTCGACGACCACCGGATGTTCCGGACCGGCGTGCGCGCCGAGATCGGCGAGGCCGTCGAGGTGGTCGGCGAGGCCGACGACGTGGCGAGCGCGGTGGCCGTGGTCACCGAGACCCGCCCCGAGGTGGTGCTCCTGGACGTGCACCTGCCCGGCGGCGGCGGGGTCGAGGTGCTGCGCCAGTGCGCGTCGCTGATCCCGGCCGTGCGCTTCCTCGCGCTGTCGGTGTCGGACGCCGCCGACGACGTGATCGGGGTGATTCGCGGCGGGGCCCGGGGCTACGTGACCAAGTCGATCACCGGCGACGAGCTGATCCGGGCGATCGGCCGGGTCGGCGAGGGCGACGCGGTGTTCTCGCCGCGCCTGGCGGGCTTCGTGCTGGACGCCTTCGCGGCCACCGACGTACCGCCGATCGACGAGGACCTGGACCGGCTCACCCAGCGCGAGCGCGAGGTGTTGCGGCTGATCGCCCGCGGCTACGCGTACAAGGAGATCGCCCGGCGGTTGGTCATCTCGGTCAAGACGGTGGAGACCCATGTGTCCGCCGTACTGCGCAAGTTGCAGTTGTCCAACCGGCACGAACTGACCCGCTGGGCGACCGACCGTCGGCTGGTCTGAGCGAGCACCGACACCCGGCACACACGACGGCGCCCTCCCGCGAACGAATCCGCGGGAGGGCGCCGTCGTGATGGTACGGGCGACCGATGGACCTAGCCGGGTCGAATGGCCGCGAGGAACGGCATCGAGTCGAGCGGGGCCTTGGTCACGGTCTTGCCCGGTCGCGGGGCGTGCACGATCTGGCCGTTGCCGATGTACATGCCCACGTGCCGGTTGTCCGAGTAGAAGAAGACCAGGTCGCCCGGCTGCAGGGCGCTCTTGGCGATCCGCGGACCGTCGTTGATCTGGGTCCAGGTGGTGCGGGTGAGCGAGACGTTCGCGGCCTTCCAGGACGCCTGGGTCAGGCCCGAGCAGTCGTACGAGCCGGGGCCCTCGGCGCCGGAGACGTACGGCTTGCCGATCTGCGCCAACGCGAAGTTGATCGCGGCCTGGGCCCGGCCGGAGGCCGGGATGTTGGTCGCCGGCGGCGTTTCCTTGTCCTTGTCCCGCGAGCTGCGGTCGTTGTTCCGCGAGGTGGAGTCGTTCGCGTGCTCGTCCGAGTCCAGGACGTCCTTCTTCTGCTGCTCGGTGAGCGTGTTCAGAAGTCGGTTCGCCTCGGCCAGCTTGGCCTGGATGTCGGTCTTGTTCTTGTTCAGCTCGGTGCGCAGCTTCTCCAGATCGGCGAGCTGCGCGGACGCCTCGGTGCGGTCCTGCTGGAGGACGCGGGCCTGCGCCGCGATCTGCTTCAGCTTGGCGGCCTGCTGGCCGTCGAGCTGGGACATCATCTGCGACTTCTGCAGGTAGCCCTCGGGGTCGCCGCTGAGCGCGAGCGAGAGCGACGGGGGCAGGCCGCCGGTGCGGTACTGGTTGGCCGCCAGGACACCGATCTGGTCGCGCAGGGCGTTCAGCGCGGTCTGTTCCTCGGTGATCCGGGCCTGGGTCTGGTTCGCGGTGCCCTGCTGCTTGGTGATCTGCTCCTCGACGCCGTTGGCGGCGTCGGTGGCCTTGACCACGTCGCTGTGCAGTTGGTTGACGCGATCCTTGGTCTGCTGGAACGTCTGCGCGGGATCCGCGCTCGCGGTGCCGGCGAAGGTCATCACGCCGGTCATGGTCGCCGCGGCCGTGACGACGGTCGCTGCGGTACGCACGGCGGTGCGCGGCTTGGGCTTGCGGTGCTGCCCGGGTCGACGTTGGGACGCCACTGGTGGCGGGTCTCCTTCCTCGGCCGCCTACCGGGTTAGCTGACGGGTTCGGGCGGAAGAAGGCGCCCTACGGTGCCGGAGCACCGATTCACCCCAGGGACTGCGAGGGTCCCCGGTTCCGGCTTCGCATCGCGGTGACGGCGGTTGCCCGACATCACCGAAAGACGTCCCCGAATTCGGCGGAGGCGATCGTGCCGACCGGGTGGCCGACGTCGAGTCCGATCGCCTGTCGGAGAACACTAGTCACAGCCGTGTCACGACCATCACCATTGGCCCCTGCATTGCCAAAACTTTACCAATACCGCCGTTTCCTTCTCCGCGTATCACGGGAAAAGCGCCCGGATTCCCGAAAGTCGATCTTGAGTCGATTTGGCGAATATTGCCGGCATATGACCCGCCGATGATCATCGACCGGCCGCCGGCTAAGCTGCGGCGGCAACTGCAGCGGCGTCCCGGATGCCGCGCGACGGTCGACGAGGAGTTGTACGACGTGGACGTTCTGCGGCAGATCCTGCTGATCCTGCACATCGTGGGCATCGCGTCCCTGCTCGGCGGCTTCCTCACCCAGATGTCCGCGCTGCGCACCGGCGACGGGCGGATCGTGCCCGCGATGACGCACGGCGCGCTGACCATGCTGGTCACCGGCCTGGCGCTGGTCGGCGTGGTCCAGGCGGGTCTGGACAAGGACGTGGACAACGCCAAGATCGGCACCAAGCTGGTGATCCTGCTGGCCATCCTGCTGCTGGTCTGGGGCAATCGCGCCGCGGACCGGGTGTCCTCGAAGGTGCTCGGCGCGATCGGCCTGTTGACCGTGGCGAACATCGCCATCGCGGTCATGTGGACCTGAGGCCCGGGCCGCCCCGCCCTACCGGGTGTCCACCACCCGGAACACCTCGGCCATCAGCCCCGCCCCCAGCCCGAAGCGCTCGGCGTTGCCGGTGAGCATCCCGGCGACCTGCTCGCGCAGCCCGGACAGGTGACTCGTCTGACTCGCGTGCGACAACAGCGCCGCCATCTTGCGTTCGAACACCGCGCTCACCTCGACCGCGTGATCCGGTGCCGGCGTCGGCGACAACCACGTCTCCGACACGGTCCACTCCTTCAGCCCCTCCACCTCCAGCAGCTCGGGGTGCGCGAACGGATTCCGGGCGTCCGGATAGATCGCCCGCATCGCCGCCTCGCCCGCCTCCAGATGATCCGGATGACTGGGCGCGAGCCGGTTCCAGTCCCGCTCCGGGCTCGGGATCACCATGCGCTGCGGTCGCACCTGCCGGATCACCCGGGTGATGTCGCGCCGCAGCTCGAAGGTCGCCGCCAGCCGCCCGTCCGGATGGCCGAGCCAGTACAACCGCCGCACCCCCACGTGCGCCGCCGCCGCGCTCTGCTCGGCCCGCCGGATCCCGCCGATCTCGGACCGCGGCACCGCCGGGTCGAAGCCGCCCGCGTCCCCGTCGGTGACCAGGCAATAGCTCACCTCGATCCCGGCCTCGGTCCAGGTCGCCACCGTCCCGGCCGCCCCGTAATCGATGTCGTCGGGGTGCGCGGCCAGCACCAGAACCCGCTCCACGTCGCGATCGTCCAGCACGATGTACTCCTTGATCCGGTCGACCCGACGACGGGAAACCCGTCGTCGGCGCGACGATCCTCGCTCGGTACAAAGGGCCGAGCACGACTCGCTTGTTACCCACCTAGACTCGGGGAACGATGAGCAGCCTCTTCGACGACATCCCCCTGCCCGGTTTCGAGACCGCGGCCAAGAAGTCCCCCACGAGCCCCGCGGACGACATCCCGCTGCCGCCCGAGCCGGACGACAACCAGGTATACGGCCTGCCGGAGGACTATCCGGACGACCTCTACGAAGGGCAGTACGCGCCGCCGGCCGAGCCGCGCGACGCCTACTACCGCAACGGCGCCCCGCGCCCGGTGGTCGATCCGGCCCGGTTGCTCGACGGGATGAACCCGCAACAGCGCGCCGCGGTCGTCCACGAAGGGACCCCGCTGCTCATCGTGGCCGGCGCGGGCTCCGGCAAGACCCGCGTGTTGACCCATCGCATCGCCCACCTGCTCGCCGCGCGCGGTGCGCACCCCGGCGAGATCCTGGCGATCACCTTCACCAACAAGGCCGCCGCCGAGATGCGCGAGCGGGTGGAGGCACTGGTCGGACCGCGCACCAGGGCGATGTGGGTGTCCACGTTCCACTCGGCGTGCGTGCGCGTCCTGCGGCAGCAGTACAAGAAGCTCGGCATGAGTTCGTCGTTCTCGATCTACGACTCGGCCGACCAGCAGCGGCTGATGGCGATGGTCTGTCGCGACCTGGACCTGGACCCGAAGAAGTTCCCGCCGCGCAAGTTCAACGCGCAGGTGTCCAACCTCAAGAACGAGCTGATCGATCACGAGGACTTCGCCGCGAAGGCGATCAACGAGACCGAGCGCATCCTGGCGCAGGCGTACACGATGTACCAGGAGCGGCTGCGCCAGGCCAACGCGCTGGACTTCGACGACCTGATCATGACCACGGTGCACCTGCTCCAGGCGTTCCCGGACGTCGCGGAGCACTACCGGCGGCGCTTTCGACACGTGCTGGTCGACGAGTACCAGGACACCAACCACGCGCAGTACATGCTGGTGCGCGAATTGGTCGGCGGCGCCGCGGGCAGCGGCCCGCGCCTTACCGCGGACGGCGAATTGGTCAATCCCGCCGAGGCCGGGCTCGTCGGGCTCGAACCGGCCGAGCTGTGCGTGGTGGGTGACGCGGACCAGTCGATCTACGCGTTCCGCGGCGCGACCATCCGCAACATCCTCGACTTCGAGGCGGACTACCCGAACGCCCGGACCATCCTGCTGGAGCAGAACTACCGGTCCACACAGACCATCCTGAGCGCGGCCAACGCGGTGATCGAGCGCAACAGCAACCGGCGCGCGAAGAACCTGTGGACGGACGCCGGCGCGGGCTCCGCGATCGTCGGCTACGTCGCGGACGACGAGCACGACGAGGCCCAGTTCGTCGCGGACGAGGTGGATCGGCTCACCGACGCGGGCAAGACCAAGCCGGGCCAGGTCGCGGTGTTCTACCGGACCAACGCCCAGTCCCGGGTGTTCGAGGAAGTGTTCATCCGGGTCGGGCTGCCGTACAAGGTCGTCGGCGGCGTGCGCTTCTACGAGCGCCGCGAGGTCCGCGACGTGCTCGCGTATCTGCGACTGCTGGCCAACCCGGACGACACGGTCTCGCTGCGACGGATCCTGAACGTGCCCAAGCGCGGCATCGGCGACCGGGCCGAGGCGTGCCTGGACGTGCTGGCCGCGCGCGACCGGATCCCGTTCGCCCAGGCGCTGCGCCGGGCGGAGGACGCGCCGGGCCTGGCCAAGCGGTCCGCCAACGCGGTCAACGGCTTCGTCCGGTTGCTGGACGACCTCACCGCGGTCGTGGACGGTGGCGCGGGTCCGGCCACCGTACTGGAGGCGATCCTGGAACAGACCGGCTACCTGGCCGAGTTGCAGGCGTCCAGCGACCCGCAGGACGAGACCCGGATCGAGAACCTCCAGGAACTCGCGGCGGTCGCACTGGAGTTCGAGCAGGCCCAGGCCCAGGAGGGCGGCGGCGGCACACTGGCCGACTTCCTGGAGCGGGTCTCCCTGGTGGCCGACTCCGACCAGATCCCCACCGACGGCGACGACGGCGGCGTGGTCACCCTGATGACCCTGCACACCGCCAAGGGCCTGGAGTTCCCCACGGTGTTCCTGACCGGCCTGGAGGACGGCGTCTTCCCGCACATGCGTTCGCTGGGCGACGCGAAGGAGCTGGAGGAGGAGCGTCGGCTCGCCTACGTGGGCATCACCCGTGCCCGCGAGCGGCTCTACGTCACGCTCGCGAAGATGCGCAGCGCGTGGGGCGCGCCGTCGTACAACCCGCCGTCGCGCTTCCTGGGCGAGTTGCCGGAGAAGCTGGTCGACTGGCGTGGCACGTCCCCGTCGGCGGCCAAGGCGCTGTCCGCGACCAAGTCGACCGTCGGCTCGCGCGGCGGCTTCGGCAAGGGCGCGCAGATCAAGGAACGGCCGATCGTCGCGCTGTCCCCCGGCGACCGGGTCACCCACGACAAGTTCGGTCTGGGCACGGTGGTCTCCACGGCCGAGAGTGGTGACAAGGCGAAGGCCACGATCGACTTCGGCGCCGGCGGCGAGAAGACCCTGCTGTTGCGCTACGCGCCGGTGCAAAAGCTCTAGCGTCGGATACGCGTGCGGGCCGGGCCGATTCATTCGGCCCGGCCCGCACGCGTATCCGCGCACCGTCTCGGCGGCGTCGCCGAGACGGTGCCTAAGCGGTGATCTGGATCTCGTAGGGCGCCGACTCCACGCCGGACGCCGAGACCACGCACAGCTCCACCCGGCCGGGTTCGACGTCGACCGGGACCGGGACGACCACGCACGCGTCGGACGGGTTGGCGAAGCCGGTGTCGGCCGGGATCAGCGGGGCGTGCACGTGCACCGCGCCGAACTTGACCACCACCCGGGCGAGCAGGTCCGCCTCGTGCGAGCCGCCCGCGGCGAGGTTGATCCCGCGCACCTCGATGTCGTCGCCCTGGCGGACGGCGGAGTCCAGGTCGCCGCGGGTGCGCACGCGGACCACGGACAGGATCACCGGGCGGTCGTTCTCGGCCAGCTTGCCCGCGAGATAGGTGATCACCGAGACCACGGCGAGCGCGACCAACGTGGCCGGGATGTCCGGGAGTCGGTCCGGGTCGCGGGCCAGGCCGACCACCACGAAGCCCACCGCGACCAGGTTGACGAGCAGGTACTGCGCGTCCACGAAGGAGGCTCGGCCCGCGTCGTCGGTGACCAGGTCGCGCAGCGCGGCCCGGTCGGCGCGCAGCTTCTGCAACACTCGGCGGCCGACCTTGTCGCCGACGATGCGCCGGACCGCGACCGCGGCCAGCAGCGGCGCGGCCACCAGGGTGATCTGGTCGAGCGCGACATTGCCGAGCCGATCCAGCAGCCGATCCCGCTCGCCGGCCCCGGAGGCCGAGGCCAGCCGCATGCCCAGGAAGGCGAAGCAGTACATCAGCGCCACCATCCACAGCGCGGCGACCGCCTTGGAGGTGGACAACCGGCCGTCCAGGCCGCGTACGGGCGCGAACACGCCACCGCTCGTCCGGGCGGCCCACCCGACCACGCTGAGCGCTCCGGCGACCACCACGGCGGCCACGATCCCGGCGGTGCGCGAGCCGGTCCAGCCGGCGCCGATCGCGGTGAGGGCCTGAACCAGGACGAGCACCGCGACCAGGAGCCACAACACGATCAGCGCGCGCCCGCCGAGCACTTGCAGCCAGGCGCGCCCCTGGGCCCGGCGCACGGCCGCCAACTCCTGTGCCTTTCCCCGCAGTTCGTCGGAGATCCACTGGCGGGCGCCGCCGTCGGAGTGGGCGACGGCCGAGGGCACACCCTCCTTGCGGGCCAGGGTTCGCCTCAGCGTCTCGAAATCGGCGACGGTCCTGCGGTATTCCTCCCGGACCACGCAATGACAGTCCGGTCCGTGCACACCGACACCGTGCGCCACTTCGCCACGCCCTCCCCACCACCACATACGAACGTGCTCGTTCAGCGGCACATTGTGCCGCATCCGAGGGGGGTCGCATGGGCCCGGTCGGGGGATCGGACGGTTTGTCGATCCGAGACCCCGGGCGACCTCGATCCCGGTCCCCCGCAAGGCGACCCGCCGGCCGTCGCGACGCGTTTCCACGCCCCCCGCGAACGCCGCCGGCCCCCGCCCGGAATCGGGTGGGGGCCGGCGGCGCGCACGTGCGATGCGACGGTGGGGACTACTCCCACTCGATGGTGCCCGGGGGCTTGCTGGTCACGTCCAGCGTGACCCGGTTGACCTCCCGGACCTCGTTGGTGATCCGGTTGGAGATCCGGGCCAGCAGGTCGTAGGGCAGGCGCGACCAGTCGGCCGTCATGGCGTCCTCGGAGGAGACCGGACGCAGCACGATCGGGTGGCCGTAGGTCCGGCCGTCACCCTGCACGCCGACCGAGCGCACGTCCGCGAGCAGCACGACCGGGCACTGCCAGATCTCCCGGTCCAGGCCCGCCCGGGACAACTCCGCGCGAGCGATCGCGTCCGCCTCGCGCAGGATCTCCAGTCGATCGGCGGTGACCTCGCCGATGATCCGGATGCCCAGCCCCGGACCCGGGAACGGCTGACGCCAGACGATCTCGGACGGCAGGCCCAGTTGCTCGCCGACCGCGCGCACCTCGTCCTTGAACAACTTGCGCAGCGGCTCGATCAGCTTGAACTGCAGGTCCTCGGGCAGCCCGCCGACGTTGTGGTGCGACTTGATGTTCGCGGTGCCGGTGCCGCCGCCGGACTCGACCACGTCCGGGTACAGCGTGCCCTGGACCAGGAACTCGACCTCCTCGCCGTGCGCGCCGGCCTCGGCGACCACCTCGGCGGCGGCCTGCTCGAACACCCGGATGAACTCGCGCCCGATGATCTTCCGCTTCTCCTCGGGGTCGGTGACCCCGGCGAGCGCGGTCAGGAAGCGCTCCTGCGCGTTGACCACCTTGAGCGAGACGCCGGTGGCCGCGACGTAGTCGCGCTCGACCTGCTCGGGCTCGTCCTTGCGCAACAGACCGTGGTCCACGAAGACACACGTGAGCTTGTCGCCGACCGCGCGCTGCACCAGCGCCGCGGCGACCGCGGAGTCCACGCCGCCGGACAGGCCGCAGATCACGTGCTTGTCGCCGACCTGCTCGCGGATCAGCTCGACCTGCTCCTCGACGATGTTGACCATCGTCCAGTTCGCCGCGAGCCCGGCGCCCACCTTCAGGAAGCGCTCCAGGATGGCCTGGCCGTGCTCGCTGTGCATCACCTCGGGGTGGTACTGCACGCCGTACAGCCGCGCCCCGTCGTTCTCGATCGCGGCGACCGGCGCACCCGCGCTGGTCGCGGTGACCGCGAAACCGGCCGGCGCACCGGAGACCGAGTCGCCGTGCGACATCCACACCGACAACGCGGCGGGCAGCCCGTCGAACAACGTGCTCGTGGGACCGGTCACGGTCAGCGGCGTCGCGCCGAACTCGGCGAGGCCGGTCTTCTCCACCACGCCGCCCAGACTCTGCGCCATGGCCTGGAAGCCGTAGCAGATGCCGAGCACCGGAACACCGGCCTCGAACAGTGCCGGGTCGATGCTGGGCGCCTCGTCCGCGTACACCGAGGAGGGGCCGCCGGACAGGATGATCGCGGCCGGCCGCTTCGCGAGCATGTCCGCGACGGGCATGCTGTGCGGCACGATCTCGCTGTACACACGCGCCTCGCGCACCCGGCGGGCGATGAGCTGGGCGTACTGGGCACCGAAGTCGACGACGAGGACGGTCTCGGTGCCGCCCCCGTCCGGGCTGGCAAAGGTCACGAGGGGCCTTCCGGCGAAGCGAAAAAAGGGGTGGATGCCGATTCTACCGGCGCCGCGCGGGTGACCCCGGCTGGTGTCCGCGCCGGCGGGCCCGACATACTGGCGCCATGTCCTCGTTCGACGTGACGCGCAGCTTTACCTATGGCACCGGGATCCCCGGCGCCGCCGTCATCGCCTGAACGAGTACAGCCACAGGCAGACGAAGACGCCCCGGGTCCGGTACCCGGGGCGTCTTCGCGTTTGCCGCCGACACCCCGGAGCACGGCCCCCCTCCGGAGAGCAGGCCACCGATGGAAGACACCACCACGACCCCGCAGTCCCCTCAGGACGTGATCGGCGCCGGCCGGGCCCGGATCGACGATCTCGACCGACGCATCATCGAGCTGATCACCGAGCGGGTGGACACCTCCGCCGAGATCCAGCGGGTCCGGGTCGCGTCCGGCGGCGCGCGGGTGCAGTTGTCCCGCGAGATGGAGGTCATCGCCCGCTACCGCGACGGATTGGGCAAGCCCGGGACGACCGTGGCGCTGACGCTTCTCGAGCTGTGTCGCGGTCGGGTCCGCCCGCAGGCGTAACCTCACCGCGCCGGCGGTCGTTGTGACTGATGGCCGGCCCGCTTGATGCGCGGGCCGGGCAACGCAAGGCCGCCGACGCGATGAGGCGCGCTCAACCAGTGCGCCGTGGGACCTCGCGTTGGTGTCGTGACCGGGACGCAGGGGACAGCAACCGGTCACAACCCCGCCGGCGGCCGGTGTCGGGGACGCTCGACACCGGCCGCCGCGCCTTGGGCCGATCCGTGGATCGCCCCCGAACGCACCGAACCTCGACGTGCCTCATTCACCGCCAAGCGGATCTTTCACGCCAAAGTCGCCGGCAGCGCCCACAGTAGCGGGATTCCCGCCCCACCCCGGTGGTCGCGCGGGACCGCACCCCGGGGTCGGAGACGTCCGGTTAGCCGCAAATGATGATCATTAACCGCTCGATAGATGTCATTTTGTCCCGACTTGGCGGCACCCGCTCCACACTCCCCCGTCGCCGGGAATTCACCCTTCCGTCCTCGCACGCCCCGCGAGCCGCACATCGCGCCTCCACGCCCGTGCGCCGCGGGGCGGGACGGGGCGTCACCGCACGCGGAGTACCTTCATCACCCGCAGCGACAGGGTCAGCGAGCGGGCCCACTGTTCGTCGCTCATCCCGAACGGGGCCGCGATCGGCAACAGGCGCTGGGTCGCGACGGTCTGTGCCTCGGTGAACTTCATGATGCCCTCGGCGCCGTGCCGCCGACCGAGCCCGGAGTCGCCCATGCCACCCATCGGCGCACCCGCGCTGCCGTAGGCCGCCGCGTAGCCCTCGTTGACGTTCACCGTGCCCGCGCGCAGCCGTCGGGCGAGCGCGCCGCCGTGTCGGGTGTCGCGGGTCCACACGCTCGCGTTGAGGCCGTACGCCGTCTCGTTCGCGCGGGTGACGACCTCTTCCTCCTCGGTGAACCGGTACACCGACACCACCGGGCCGAACGTCTCCTCCGCGCACACCGCCATCTCGGGCGTGACGTCCGCGAGCACCGTGGGCTCGTAGAACAGCGGACCCAGGTCCGGCCGCGCGGTGCCGCCGATCAGCACCCGCGCGCCCGCCGCCCGCGCCTCGTCCACATGCCGGGTGACCGCGTGCAACTGGCGGCGCGAGACCAGCGAGCCCATGTCGGTGTCCCACGCGAAGCCGGCCGCGAGCTTCATGGTCTGGATCCGGGCCAGGAAGCGGTCCAGGAACGCGTCGTGGATGTCGGCGTGCACGTACATGCGCTCGATCGAGACGCACAGTTGACCGGCCGAGGAGAAGCACGCGCGCACCGCGCCCTCCGCGGCCCGATCCAGGTCCGCGTCCGCCAGCACGATCATCGCGTTCTTGCCGCCCAGCTCCAGCGACGCGCCGACCAGGCGCGCGGCGGCTTGCTGGGCCACCTCGCGGCCGGTGCGGGTGGAGCCGGTGAAGCCGACGTAGTCCGCGCCCTCGACCACGGCGGTGCCGACCACCGGGCCGTCGCCGAGCACGATCTGCCACAGGTCCTCGGGCAGGCCGCACTCGATCAGCACGTCCTGGGCCCACAGCGCGGTGAGCGCGGTCTGCGTGTCCGGCTTCATCACCACCGCGTTGCCCGCGATGAAGGCCGGGATCGCGTCGCCGATGGACAGCGCCAGCGGATAGTTCCACGGCGAGACCAGGCCGACCACGCCCTTGGGGTGGCGCACCTCGATCGCCTTCGTCAGCACCGGCAGCGCACCGGCCCGACGACGCTCGCGCAGGTAGCCCGCGGCCCGCCGGCCGTAGTGCCGCGAGCACAGCGCGACGTCCAGGACCTCCTCGAACGCGTGCTTGCGCGCCTTGCCGGTCTCGGTCTGGATGATGTCCAGGATCTCCGACTGACGCTCCAGGACCCGGTCGTGGAAGCGCAGGAACACCGCCGTGCGCTCGCGCACCGAACGTTTGGCCCACGCGGTCTGCGCGAGCCGCGCGCGGGCGAACGCGGAGGTCACGTTCTCCGGCGTGGACTCGGGAAGCTCGGCGATCGGCGACCCGTCGAACGGACTCCGAGTGGTCACCATGGTCGGCACGGGGCCGGTCACCACGCGTCGGGCGAGCCGCTCCGCGGGCAGGCTCGGCAGGTCGATGGATGCGGCTGCTGCCGGCGCGGGCGCTGCGATGTCCGTCATGGCACCAGCGTAGACAGCACTACTTGTCGGTAACAAGGACTGCTCGCCACGAGAGCGGACGCAACGGACACAATCCACCCGCCCGCACCACCCGACGGCCGAAACCCGCAGCCCGCCGCGCCGCCCGGCGACCCGCCACGCTCAATCCGTGTCGAGGTCCGCCAACGCCGACTCGATCGTGCGGTGGTAGGTCGGATAGGCGTACATCATGTCCCGCAGGGTGGCCACCGGCACCGCCGCTCGCACGGCCACCACGAGCGCGCCCAGGATCTCGCCGCCGGCGGGTCCCGCGGCGGTCGCGCCGACGAGCACCCCCCGGTCGACGTCCTCGATCACCTTCACGAAGCCCCGCGCACCGGTGATGTGCCCGCGCGAGGAGGCGGCCAGATCGGCGATGCCGATCCGCACGTCGAGGCCGGCCGCCCGGGCCTGGTGCTCGGTCAGGCCCACCGCGCCGATCTCCGGGTCGATGAACGTCACCCGCGGCAGCGCGCTGTGGTCCGCGTCGGGGCCCGCCGGGCCGCGGCCCGTCGCGTGCAGGATCGCCTTGGTCACGATCGCCGACTGGTACATCGCCACATGCGTGAACGCGCCCTGTCCGGTGATGTCGCCGACCGCCCAGACCGCCGGCGGCTCGCCACCGGGCCGCACCCGCAACTGCCCGTCCACCGGCAGCGCGTGCGCGTGCGGGTCGACCCCGAGCGCATCGGCGCCCAGGGCGACCAGGTCCACCCGGCGGCCGGTGGCCACCAGCAGCTTCTCCGCCTCGATCGTCTGCCCGTCGGACAGCGACAGGGTGAAACTCTTGCCGTCGTGGGCCACCCGCTCGGCCCGCGTGTCCAGGTGGATCCGCACACCGTCCTCGGTCAGCGCCCACGCGGCCAGGTCGGAGGATTCGGGATCCTCGACGGCCAGCACCCGATCGCCGTTCTCCACGATCGTCACCTGCGTACCGAACCTGACGAACACCTGGGCCAGTTCCAGCCCGATCGCGCCGCCGCCGAGCACCGCGAGCGAGCGCGGTGCCGCGTCCGCCTCGATCGCCTCGCGGTTGGTCCACAGCGGAGTGCCGGCCAGGCCCTCGATCGGCGGGACGAACGCCTTCGTGCCGGTGCCGACCACGATCGCGTGCCGGGCCCGGTAGCGCCGCGCCACGCCGTCGGTGCCGGTCGCCTCGACCGTGTCCACGTCGGTGATCCGGCCGGTGCCGCGTACGAACGTCATGCCCTTGTCCACCAGCCGGTCCACCGCGGCCCGGTCGTTCCAGTCGGCGGTCAGCTCGCGCACCCGCGCGGCGACCTTCGACCAATCGGGGTGTGCCAGGCCTTGGGCCTCGCCGGCCGCGTACACCATCGCCTTGGACGGGATGCAGCCCCAGTACGGACACTCGCCGCCGACCAGGCCGTCCTCGATGCCCACCACCTCCAGCCCGGCCGAGGCCAGATTGCCGGCGACGGCCTCACCGCCCACGCCGAGACCGAGGACGATCACGTCGACGTCGATGGGATCGGCGGCTTGCGGGCTCACGGGTACCTCCGAGTGGGTCGGGTGTTTCGCACCGTACCCCGCCGGGATGCGATGATTCGGCGCTCGGCTCCGCCGGCACGCTCAGTTCTGCTGGAAGTAGGCCGCGACGTTCTGGAACGCGTCGTGCGCCTTGGACCAATCGGCCTCGTACGACGCGACATAGATCGCGTAGTCGGTGTTCCGGTCGGTGACGATGCCCAGGTCCATGGCGTGCGCCGGCTTGGTGCTGCCGGTGGCCAGCGGGTCGCCGTTCCAGGTGAACTCCCAGACCGCCGCCTGCCAGCCCGGCCGGTATCCGGCGTAGTCCTTGAGCTGGACCTGACGGTAGCTCGACGCGTATCTGGACTTGAAGCCCGCCTCGTTGGTGCTGAAGTTGGCGAGCGGGTTGCCGCCGACCTTGGTCATGCCGATCCGGATCAACACCTTGCCGTCGGCGGTGCGGTAGTCGACCTGGTCCTTCTGCGTCCCGGTCACCTCACGCCTGGCGCCGACCGGTACGAACAGGCTGAAGCCCGCCGCGTCCTTGGTCCACACGTAGCCCGGCAGCGCGGTCGGCCCGGTCGTGCCGCCGCCCTGGGTGCCCTGGGACGGCGGTTTGGCCGGCGGCACCACGGCCCCGCCGGCGGACGGCGTGCCGGCGGCCGGCGACTGGTTGTCCGGGATCTGCGGGGCCGTCCCCGCCCCGGACGACTTCGTGTTCGTGGCCGTCGTGTCGTCCTTGCCGTCGTCCCTGGTGACCAGGACCCCCACCACGACGCCGCCCACGATCAGCGCGACCACGAGCGCCACGACCGAGACGATCCGACCGGTGCCGCGGCGGCGCGGTTCGGGCATCGGGCGGTACGGCTGCGACGGTGTCTGTTGCGGCGGCCCGCCCGCAGGGGTGTCGCGGGTCGCCGACGTGCCCGCGTCGGCGGACGAATACGCCGGCTGCGACCACGCACGGGGTGGCGTGTTGCCGCCGGGGTGCTGGGCCGCGTCGCCGTCGAAGCCCGGCTGCGCGTGCTGGTGCGGGTCGTACGCGCCGGCCGGCGTGGTCGGCTGCTCGGACGTCGCGGGCTGGTGCGTGGGCGGCGGCGGTACCGCGTCGAACTGCCGGGACGGCGTCGAGTCGGCCACCTCGCGCAGGATCCGGGCCCCTTCCCGGGCGCCCATCCGCTGGTCCGGGTCCTTGACCAGCCAGCCGGCGATCACCGGTTCGAGCCCGCCCGCGTGCCGGGGCGGGTCGGCCTGATCGGTCAGGATCGCGTTCAGCGTGCTGATCATCGTGCCCCGGCGGAACGGATTGCGACCCTCCACCGCCATGTAGAGCACGACCGCCAGCGACCACAGGTCCGCACCGAGCAGCGGACGTTTGCCCTCGGCACGCTCGGGCGCCAGGAAGTCCGGCGAGCCGACCAGCATGCCGGTCGTGGTGAGCGTGGCGGTGCCGGTCGCGGTGGCGATGCCGAAGTCGGTGAGCACCACCCGCCCGTGCGTGGTGACCAGGATGTTCGCGGGTTTGACGTCGCGGTGCACCACACCCTTGTCGTCGGCGGCGAGCAGCGCGTCGAGCACCTTGAGGCCGAGTTCGGCGGCGTCCGCCGGGGTCAGCGTGCCCTGGGTCTCCAGGATCTCGGCGAGCGACTGGGCCTCGACCAGCTCCATCACGATCCACGGGATGTCGCCCTCCTCGACCACGTCGTGGATGGTGACCACGTTGGGGTGACCGATCCGGGCGGCCGCGCGGGCCTCGCGCAGCGTGCGCTCGCGGGCGAGGTCCTTCTCCTCGTCGTCGAGATGGTCCGGCAGCCGCAACTCCTTGATCGCGACGTCGCGATGCAGCATCTCGTCCACGGCACGCCATACCGTGCCCATGCCGCCTCGGCCGAGCATGGTGCCCAACCGGTAACGCCCGCCCACGATCCGGCCGCGCGTGCCCCCGGTCTGTGCCACTTGCCCTCCCCGCGTCAACCGACTGTCCCGCCGGCCAGCCACCAGACTAGAACTCGTCACATTAGATGCGACGGCCCGGTCCGGCGGGCGGATCGAAATCTGCGATGTGCCGCGATCACCCGCGCGGATCCGCGCTCGCCCGCACCGACGCTCCCGCAGACCTGCGGCACGGCGCCCGTCGGGGCGGTCCTGCCGGGGCCCGGGCCCGGGTCAGCTCGTCGTGCTCACGCCCCCCGAGTCCCCCGGCGAACCGCTCTGTCCACCGGCGCTGCCGCCCTTGGACGAGTCGATCGGCGGACGTGTGGTCGGCGGCGCCGAACTCGACGGCGGCCGACTGGACGGCGGCCGCGAGGTGCTCGGCGCCGTGGTCGAGGGGCGGGCCGTGCCCGGGTCGGTGCGAGTGGGCCGCGCGGTCCGGGTCGACCCACTGCCCTGGTTGCCGTTGCCGGGCGTACCGGTGTCGTCGTGCCCGGCACCGCCCGAGGATCCGGTGGGGCGCGTGGTGTCCCGACGGGTCTCGGTGCCCGGCGCGTTCGGGGCGATCGGACCGCCCTGCGACGCGCCGCCCGTCCCCGGCGAATCCGAGCCGCCTCCGCCCTGCCCGCCCACGGCCGTCGGCACCCAGATCGCCAACGCGGTCACGGCGGCGGCGACCATGGTGCCCAGGACGACGGTCCGGCGCCGCTTCCCGGCCGCGGCGTTCGACGCCGACGGGCCGGTGGGCGCACCGATCAGCACCGGGTTGCGCCGGTCGTCGGCGGTGGCCGAGGCATGGAGCGCGTCGGCGGGCGAGTACGCGCGCTCCCCGGTCATCGGGTAGCCGCCGGTCGCACCGTCCGGGTCGGCCCGACTCACCGCGCCGAACGAGGGCGCCGGCGGCACCGGCGGTTCCTGGTGCCACAGCGGCGGCACCTGCGGAGTCGGCGCGGCCTGCCAGGACGAGTGGGTGACCCCCCGCACCCCGCCGGGGTCCTGCACCGTCGCGGTGCCCGGCGGGATGGGCAGCGGGCCCGCCTCCTCGGCGGGCACCTCGACCAGGGCGGCCATCAGCAGTCGCTCGGTCTCGTCCTCGTCGGCCCGCTCCAGCGGGTCCTTGCGCAGCAACGCCTCGATCGCCGGCCACAACGCCTGGGACCGGCGCGGCGGCGCGGGCTCGTCGGTGAGCACGGCGGTGAGCGTGTCCATGGCCCCGGTGCGCCGGAACGGCGAGAAACCCTCCACCGCCTGGTACAGGGTCACCCCGAGCGACCACAGGTCCGAGGCGGGGCCGGGCCGACGCCCGAGCACGCGCTCCGGCGCGAGGTATTCGGGCGAGCCGACCAGCATCCCGGTGGCGGTGAGCGTGACCGACCCGGCCACGGTGGCGATGCCGAAGTCGGTCAGCACGATCCGGCCACCGGGCACCATCAGGATGTTGCTGGGCTTCACGTCCCGGTGCAGCACGTCTGCGGCCCGCGCGGCGCGCAGTGCGGCAAGCACCGCCAGGCCGACCTCGGCCGCCTCGTGCGGGGCCAGCCGGCCCTCGTCCAGCACGTCGGTGAGCGAGGGGGCGCGGACCAGTTCCATCACGATCCACGGGCGCCCGTCGTCCTCGGCGACGTCGAAGATGGTGACCACGTTGGGGTGGGTGATCCGGGCCGCCGCGCGGGCCTCGCGCAGGGCGCGTTCGCACCGCCCCTGGGTGTCCATCTCGTCGAGGTCGTCCGGTATCCGGACCTCCTTGACCGCGACGTCCCGGCGCAGCAGTTCGTCGAAGGCGAGCCAGACCGTGCCCATCCCGCCCCGACCGAGCGGCTCGGCCAACCGATAGCGCCCGTCCACCAGGCGGCCGTTCATACCGCTGTCGTGTGCCACGTGGTCCTCCCCAAGACCGTGGACATCTCCCGATCCGCCTTGTCGGCGCGTCATTGGCGTCACGTGTAGGACGTCCGAGGCGCTCCGAAGGTTCCGCCGCGGAAGGTACGTTCGGCCACCCGGCGCACGACGCTCCCCGGGGCGGAACGAGGCCGAACGCCCCGGCCGCGAACCCCGGTCCGGGCCCGGGACCCGAATGTCCCAGGTCCGGCCGGGCACGCCCGCCCGTCCCGGCCCCTCGGCGCGATCGTGTCCGAGCGGAACCGGGTCGAACCGGGTTCAGCCCGCGATCGACAGGTGCCCGCGCGCGTGCTCGTAGTACGCGCCGGCGGTGCCCCACAGGTCGTCGCGCCCGCGCACGGTCAGCCAGTAGCGCACACCGGAGGTGGTGCGCACCACCAGGTCCTTGCCGTGGTAGGTGGTCAGGTCCTGCCCGCGCCAGATGTACTCCCACTCGGCGGCCTCGTGCCCCCGGTAGTCGGTGACGCGCAGGAGCAGGCGTTCGTAGTCCTCGCCGTCCAGGCGTTCCCGGCCGCCGATGCTGCCGTGCTCACGGTGTGCGACCGACTCCTCGGGGGCCATCACGATGCCCCGGTCGACGGTGACGGTCACCGAGATCAGCCGGTCCGGATCGGTCACCGTCAGGCCGCTCGCGCTGTCCGTACAGGTCCAGCCCTCCGGGACGGGCAGCGCGAAGCCCAGATCGGTCCGCCGCCGACGCCGCAGTCGCGGTATCACCTTGTTGTCCACGAGCGGGCCGACCACCAGGCAGCCGCCGATCAGGGCGCCCACCACGATCGGATTCGGATTGATCTTCGCGGCCTCCAGGGCGCCGCCGGCGATCACCCCGAGCAACATCGCCACCGGCACCGACCGGGAGATCCGCCGGTGCGGCAACACCAGCCACACGCTCAACGCGAGCGCCAGCAGCACGATCGTGTACATCCCGGTCCAGCTCCCGAACGCGGCCAACCAGCGCGCGCCGGCGGCGGTGGCGATGCCGACCGAGGTCAGGATGGTCGTCCAGTGCCGGAACCACCAGCGCGGCCAGCGTCGGTAGCGGGCCCGGAAGGCGCCGCCCTCGCGGGGCAGCCGCACGTTCGGCGAGGTCTCGTGCAGGCTCCCCCGGCGCGGCCGGTCGGCGCCGGCGCCGAGCTTGCCCGTCGGCCGGGGGGTCTGCGACCGGTCCGCCGGTTGGGGCCGGCCGGACACGCGCACCCCGTGCCGGCGGACCGGGCCGCGCTGGGTCCGGTCCGGCACGAAGCGCTCGGCGATCAGCCCGGCCGGCGTGGGTGCCCCCTCGGCGACCTCCACGAGCAGGTCGCGCACCTCCTCCGGGGAGCCGCGCCGCGCGGGGTCCTTGACCATCAGCGCCTTGAGCACCGGGGTCAGCGGGCCGGCCAGGAAGATCTCCGGAAAGCGGCCCGCGGCGACCGCGCCGAGCGTCGCCGCGTGCGTGTTGCGGCGAAAGGCCGGGCGGCCCTCGACCGCCTCGAACAAGGTCGCGCCCAGCGACCACAGGTCGGCCTGCGGCCCGGGCTGCTCGCCCGCGATCTGCTCGGGTGCCAGGTATTCGGGCGAGCCCACCATCGCGCCGGCCTGGGTGAGGGTCGCGCTGTCCTCGACCGAGGCGACCCCGAAGTCGGTGAGCACGACCCGGCCGTTGCGGGCGAGCAGCACGTTGGCGGGCTTGACGTCGCGGTGCAGCACGCCGGCCTCGTGCGCGGCCTCCAGGGCGGCGAGCAGTCGCAGGCCCAACTCGGCGACCTGCTCGGGCGGGATCGGGCCCTCCTTGTCCAACTCCTGGGCCAGCGAGAGACCGCGGACCAGCTCCATCACGATCCACGGCCGCCCGTCCTCCTCGGCCACGTCGAAGATGGTCACCACGTTGGGGTGATCGATCCGGGCCGCCGCCCGGGCCTCGCGCATCATCCGCGCACTCAGCGTGCCGCGATCGTCTTCGTCCACGAAGCGGGGCAGCCGCATCTCCTTGACCGCCACATCACGGTCGAGCATGGTGTCCACGGCCCGCCACACGGTGCCCATCCCGCCCCGGCCCAGTTGATCACCCAGGCGGTATCGCCCCGCGACCAAACGCTCGGGTGCTTCCGGGTCGGTCAAGTCTCTCGCTCCCCATGCAGCCGCGGCCCCGCCGCGCGATCGGGTGGTTGCCTTTTCCATACTCCGGTCCGGGGTCCGGCGAGGTCCACCGGTTCGGGGACGAACATCGCGGAAAGACACCTGCCCGGCGTATCGGTGGAACGTGGCAACGCCCGGGAAGGTGCCCACGGCGCCGGCCGATCAACCGTTGCGTGCCCGACGGTTCCTTCCGCGGCGGCGTCGGCCCCGCGCCCTCACCCGGGCACGATGTCCTGCGCGCCCAGGCGCACCGCGTCCGCCGTGTGGTCGTCCATCTGTTCCTGGGACGAGCGCTCCGCCTCGATGCGCTTGACGTAGTAGTCCACCTCCCGCCGTTGCTGTTCCTCCTCCCAGCCGAGCACCCGGGCCATCAGCGCGGCACACGCGCGGGCGGCCCGGGCGCCCCGGTCGAACATCTCGATCGACACCCGGGTGCGCCGATCCAGTACGTCGTCCAGGTGCAGCGCACCCTCGTGGGTGCACGCGTAGACCACCTCGGCGGCCAGATAGTCGTCCGCGCCGTCCAGCGGATAGGCCAACTCCGGTTCGTCCGCGATCAGCGTGAGCAGTTCCTCGATCATCGACCCGTACCGGTTCAGCAGGTGCTCCACCCGGGCCACGTGCAACCCGGCGCGGGCCGCGATCGAGGCCCGCGCGTTCCACAACGCCGGATAACCCTCCGCGCCCGCGAGCGGCACCGTCTCGGTGCAGCTCGGCGGGACCTTGCGATCCAGCCCGTGTACGGCCGCGTCCACCGCGTCCGAGGCCATCACCCGATACGTCGTGTACTTGCCGCCCGCGACCACCACCAGGCCGGGCACCGGGTGCGCGACGGTGTGCTCGCGCGAGAGTTGCGACGTGGCGTCCGACTCGCCCGCCAGCAGCGGTCGCAGGCCCGCGTACACACCTTCCACGTCCTCGCGGGTGAGCGGCACCGCCAGCACCCGGTTGACGTGCTCCAACAGGTACTCGATGTCCGCCCGGCTCGCCGCGGGGTGCTCCTTGTCCAGTTCCCAGCGGGTGTCCGTGGTGCCCACGATCCAGTGCCGGCCCCACGGGATCACGAACAACACGCTCTTCTCGGTGCGCAGGATCAGGCCGGTCGAGGAGTGGATCCGGTCCCTGGGCACCACCAGGTGGATGCCCTTGGAGGCGCGGACGTGGAACTGCCCGCGCTCGCCGACCATGGCCTGCGTCTCGTCCGTCCACACCCCGGTCGCGTTGACAACCTGCCCGGCCCGGATGTCGTAGGTCCCGCCGGTCTCCATGTCGCGCACGTGCACGCCCACCACCCGCTCGCCCTCGCGCAGGAAGCCGGTCACCGCCGCCCGCGAGGCCACCTGGGCGCCGTAGCCGGCGGCGGTGCGCACGAGCGTCATCGTGTAGCGCGCGTCGTCCATCTGCGCGTCGTGGTACTGCACCGCGCCCACCAGCGAGTCCTTGCGCAACGCCGGTGCCAGACGCAGTGCCTGACGTCGAGTCAGTTGCCGGTGCCGGGGCAGTCCGCGGCTGCGCCCGGCGGAGGCCGCCATCGTGTCGTAGAGCGTCACCCCGGCGGTGACGTACGGCCGTTCCCAGCCGCGCCGGCGCAGCGGGTACAGGAACGACACCGGCTTGACCAGGTGCGGCGCGAGCGTCTGCAACAGCAGCCCGCGCTCGCGCAACGCCTCGCGCACCAACGCGAAATCGAGCATCTCCAGGTAGCGCAGGCCGCCGTGGATCAACTTGCTGGACCGGCTGGAGGTACCGGACGCCCAGTCCCGCGCCTCCAGGAGACCCACCGAGAGGCCACGTGTGGCCGCGTCGAGGGCGGTGCCGGCGCCGACCACACCCCCGCCCACCACGATCACGTCCGACTCGTGTTCGGCCATCCGCCGCAGCGCCAGCGCGCGCGCCGCGGGCCCCATCGCCGTGGTCCGCATCAGCCACCTCCGAAACCGATCCACACCTGCCGGACCACACCCATCGGGCGACTCGCCCCTCCCCCGCCTACCCAATGCCCGTCGGACCGACCACGCGTTCGGCCGTTCCGGGTCGGTCCGACCGTCGGTGCCGCGCCCGGGGGAACGCGAACGGCCCCGAACACCAAGGGTGTTCGGGGCCGCTCGGGGACCGGGTCAGTGTGCGGGCGAGACCGTGACCTCGACCTGCTGGAACTTCTTCAGCTCCGAGTAGCCGGTGGTGGCCATCGCCCGGCGCAGCGCGCCGAACAGGTTCATCGAACCGTCGGACACGTGCGAGGGGCCGAGCAGGATCTCCTCCAGCGTGCCCACCGCGCCCAGGTTCATCCGCCGACCGCGCGGCAGCTCGGGGTGGTGCGCCTCCGAGCCCCAGTGCTGACCGGCGCCGGGAGCGTCGCTCGCCCGGGCCAGCGCCGAGCCGATCATCACCGCGTCCGCGCCGCACGCGACGGCCTTGGCGATGTCGCCGCTGCGGCCCACGCTGCCGTCGGCGACCACGTGCACGTACCGGCCGCCCGACTCGTCGAGGTAGTCGCGGCGCGCCTCGGCCACGTCCGCCACGGCGGTGGCCATCGGCACCGCCACGCCGAGCACGCTGCGGGTGGTGTGCGCCGCGCCGCCGCCGAAGCCGACCAGGACACCGGCCGCGCCGGCCCGCATCAGGTGCAGCGCACCCTGGTAGGTCGCGCAACCGCCGACGATCACCGGCACGTCGAGGTCGTAGATGAACTGCTTGAGGTTCAGCGGTTCGGCCCGCCCGGACACGTGCTCGGCGGAGACCGTGGTGCCGCGGATCACGAACACGTCCACGCCCGCGTCGATCACGGCCTTGTGGTACTGCGCGGTGCGCTGCGGCGACAGCGCGGCGGCGGTGACCACGCCCGAGTCGCGGATCTGCTTGATCCGCGCGCCGATCAGCTCCTCCTTGATCGGCTCGGCGTAGATCTCCTGCATCCGCCGGGTGGCCGCGTCCTCGTCCAGCGCGCCGATCTCCTCGATCAGCGGCGTCGGGTCCTCGTAGCGCGTCCACAGCCCTTCGAGGTTGAGCACACCCAGGCCGCCCATGCGACCGACCTCGATCGCGGTCTGCGGCGACACGACGCTGTCCATCGGCGCCGTCAGGAACGGCAACTCGAACCGGTACGCGTCGATCTGCCACGCGATCGAGACCTCTTCGGGGTCCCGGGTCCGCCGGCTGGGGACGATGGCGACGTCGTCGAAGTGATAGGCACGCCGGCCACGCTTGCCCCGGCCGATTTCGACCTCAGTCACGTTGCGCCTCTCCTGCTGGAATCGGTGGATGGGAAAATCCCCGTATCCCAGGGTACGGGGCGGGCAAACCGGCAAGAGGCCCCGCCCGCGGTACGGACGAGGCCCCTGGGAGGTGCCGTGGATCAGCGCGAGTGGTAGTTCGGCGCTTCCTGCGTCATGTGGATGTCGTGCGGGTGCGACTCCTTGAGCCCGGCCGAGGTGATCCGCACGAAGCGGCCCTTGTCCTGGAGCTCGGTGACGGTCGCCGCGCCGGCGTAGCCCATCGACGCGCGCAGGCCGCCGATCAACTGGTGCGCGACGGCGGAGAGCGGGCCCCGGTAGGGGACCTGGCCCTCGATGCCCTCGGGGACCAGCTTGTCCTCGGAGAGCACGTCGTCCTGGAAGTAGCGGTCCTTGGAGAAGGACTTGGCCTGGCCGCGCGACTGCATCGCGCCGAGCGAGCCCATGCCCCGGTAGGACTTGAACTGCTTGCCGTTGATGAAGATCAGGTCGCCGGGGCTCTCCTCGCAACCCGCGAGCAGGCTGCCCAGCATCACCGTGTCGGCGCCGGCCGCGATCGCCTTGGCGATGTCGCCGGAGTACTGCAGGCCGCCGTCGCCGATCACCGGCACGCCCGCCGCGCGGGCCGCCTGGGCCGCCTCGTAGATCGCGGTGACCTGCGGCGCGCCCACACCCGCGATCACCCGGGTGGTGCAGATCGAGCCGGGGCCGACGCCGACCTTGACGCCGTCCACGCCGGCGTCGATCAGCGCCTGCGCCCCGTCGCGGGTGGCGATGTTGCCGCCGATCACCTCGACCTTGGTGTTCGCCTTGACCTTGGCGATCATCTCCAGGACGTTGCGCGAGTGGCCGTGCGCGCTGTCCACCACGATGAAGTCGACGCCGGCCTCGACCAGTGCCTGGGCGCGCCGGTAGCTGTCGTCGCCGGTGCCGATCGCGGCGCCGACCACGAGCCGGCCGTCCGCGTCCTTGGTCGCGTGCGGGTACTGCTCGCTCTTGACGAAGTCCTTGACCGTGATCAGCCCGCGCAGCTTGCCCGCGTCGTCGATCAGCGGCAGCTTCTCCACCTTGTGCCGGCGCAGCAGTTCCATCGCCTGGTCGCCGGTGGTGCCGACCTTGCCGGTGACCAGCGGCATCGGGGTCATGATGTCGCGCACCCGGCGCGAGTGGTCCACCTCGAAGCGCAGGTCGCGGTTGGTCACGATGCCCAGCAGCCGACCGTTGTCGTCGGTGACCGGGACACCGCTGATCCGGAACCGCGCGCACAGCGCGTCGACTTCCTGGAGCGTGGCGTCCGCACCGATGGTGATCGGGTCCAGCACCATGCCGGCCTCGGAGCGCTTGACCGTGTCCGCCTGCGCGGCCTGGTCCTCGACCGAGAGGTTGCGGTGCAGCACGCCGACGCCGCCCTGCCGGGCCATGGCGATCGCCATCCGGGCCTCGGTCACGGTGTCCATCGCGGAGGACAGCAGCGGGATCCGGACGCGGATGTTGCGGGTGACCCGGGCGGAGGTGTCCACCTCGCTCGGCACGACGTCGGACGCGCCCGGCAGCAGCAGGACATCGTCGTACGTCAGCCCGAGCATCGCGAACTTCTCGGGTACGCCGTCGGCCGTGAGACTCATGACACCTTCCGAAGGTATTCCGATGGACCGCTCCGCCGGCCCGCTCCCCGTCGACCTGCTCCTCGAAGCCGGCCTGCTCCTCGAAAAAGCAGGACCGGTTCCCGGGTACGGCGGAACGCGCTCTCGGCAAGCGGATGGGTGGATTGAGGGTTCATGCTACTGGCCCCACGCGATGCTTCGAGCCCGGTTGCCGATGGTGAGCACAACCGCGCACCGGGGCCGCACCATTCCCGGGCCGGGTCAACAGCGGTCGGGCACCACCCGGCGACGGTTCGCCGCGGTGCCGTCGACCTCGGCGAGCAGCGCGCCGAACAGCCGGGCGACCCGGTCCTGGGCGGGGGTCGGACGGCGCCGCCGCAACTGCTCGACGAGCTCGTCGTCCTGCCGCAGCAGGCCCAGGTCGGCGGTGCCGGATCGGCCGCCGAGCCGCACACCGCCGCCGTTCACGCGGTCTTCTCCTCGCCCGCCAACGCCCTCAGGCGAGTCAGCGCACGATGCTGGGCGACCCGCACCGCGCCGGGCGACATGCCCATCGCCCGCCCGGTCTCCTCGGCGGATAGGCCGACGGCGACCCGCAACACGAGCAGCTCGCGCAGGTTGTCGGGCAGCCGGCCGAGCAACGCCCGGGCGTGCGCGGCGTCGCTGCGCCGCACCACCTGATCCTCGGGCCCCGGATGGTCGTCCACCGCCTCGGGCAGATCACACGTGGGCACCGCACCGCGCATCGCGGCGCGCTGCACGTCGACCACCTTGTGCGCCGCGATGCCGAACACGAACGCCTCGAACGGACGGCCCTCGTCGCGATATCGCGGCAGCGCCGACAACACCGCGAGGCAGACCTCCTGCGCCGCGTCGTCCGCCGCGTGCTCGGCGCCGGAGACCCGGCCCAACCGGGCCCGGCAGTAGCGCAACACCAGTGGTCGGACGTACGCGAGCAGTTCGTCGGTCGCCTGCACGTCCCCTTGGACCGCACGAACCACGACGGCACGCATGCCGTCGTCGGCCTGCGCGTGTGCTTCGTACGGCTCGTCCGGCATTCGCTCGGGGGTCCCACCCATGCCATTCAGTATGCAGGGATCGGCGACCGAATCGCGGCCATGCCGACCCGGGGGACTCATCCGGCCCCCCGGGCAACGGCAATCACCGCACGGACCCTCGCCCGTCGGGGGCCGCCGACACACGCGTCATCGCACAAGTCCCCACCGACCGTGCCCACCCGGGGAGTGATCCCCCGGGCCCTCACGGCCGGGGGAGCGCTCGCCTGCGTGCGTCATCGCACGAGTCCCCACCGGAATCCGAGCGCGACCGCGTGGGCCCGGTCGGATGCGCCCAGCTTCTTGAAAAGCCGGCGCGCGTGGGTCTTGACGGTGTCCTCGGACAGGAACAGCTCACGCCCGATCTCGGCGTTGCTGCGTCCGTGACTCATGCCTTCGAGCACCTGGATCTCGCGTGCCGTCAGGGTCGGCGCCACGCCCATGTCGGGCGAGCGCAACCGCCGGGGCGCGAGCCGCCAGGTCGGGTCGGCAAGCGCCTGGGAGACGGTCGCGCGCAGTTCCGCGCGCGAGGCGTCCTTGTGCAGATATCCCCGAGCCCCGGCGGCGACCGCGAGGGCCACGCCGTCCAGGTCCTCGGCCATCGTCAGCATGATCACCCGTGCGCCGGGGTCGCCGGCCAGGAGGCGGCGCACCGCCTCGACGCCGCCGAGCCCGGGCATCCGCACGTCCATGAGGACGAGGTCGGACCGCTCCGCGCCCCAGCGCCGCAGTACCTCCTCGCCGCTCGTGGCCGTCGTCACCCTCTCGACGCCGGGGACCGTGGCCACCGCCCGCCGCAGGGTCTCCCGGACCAGCGGGGAATCGTCGCAGACCAGGACGGTCGTCATCGCCGGCCTCCGCAGTGGATCCGCGTCACGTTGAGCCTCCACGCCTGTACGTACCGTTTCCTTTGCGGCGGTCCCGAAGGGCGGTGGTCGGGGTCCGACCCCGACCGCCTTCGTCGCCAACCGCTTCACCCACCCCAACGAGCATCACTCGAAAGGGTTACGGGGGGAGTTCCGCTCCGCCGTTACGACAACGAGGCGACCAAGCCCGAGGACACGCAAGGGTGATCGCGCGCGTACACCCCGCCACCTTCCACGCGTCTCCCCCTCGATTCCCGCCCGGGCGGACCCGCCCCGAGCCGTCGGACGACCTCATCGGCCACCAGGGTGAGTAATTTTTTCTGGTTTCGGTGCATAAGTGGGAATTAGGATTGGAACTGATCATTTCGTGACACAGTCGCACCTACTTCTGATCGCTTGATCACGACTGTTCTGCACGGTCTGCACCAGAGGTGGCAACCCTGCTCACCGACAACTCGTACGCGATAAGCAAGAGGGACGAGTCATGGCTGATTTCTCGCGACTCCCCGGCCCCAACGCCGATCTGTGGGACTGGCAGCTCTCGGCAGCCTGTCGCGGAGTCGACAGCGCACTGTTCTTCCATCCCGAAGGCGAGCGAGGCGCCGCCAGGGTCGCCCGGGAGGCTTCGGCCAAGGAAGTTTGCATGCGGTGCCCGGTCCGTCGCCAGTGCGCCACGCACGCCCTCAAGGTGCGCGAGCCGTATGGCGTATGGGGCGGCCTCACCGAGGACGAACGGGTCGAACTCGACAGCGACCGCCGGCACGGGGTCGCCGCGGAACGAGCGGCGGCGGCCGCGGGCAGCGGGTCCGGGGCGCACCACGGCACCGAGGCACTGAGGCACTGAGGCACCGAGACATCCAAGACCGCAACCGAAGAAGGCTCGGCGGCCCGTCCCCGGATCCGGGGACGGGCCGCCGAGCCTGGTCACGCACGTGTCACCACGTGCGGTCGAGCGGTCGCCTACCGGAAGGCGGACATGTCCATCTCCCACACCTTCGGCCAGTCCTTGCCGCGGAACGCCGCGTCGGTGCCGCCGTCGCAGAAGACCACCGAACCGACGAAGAACGTCGACTCGCCGCCGAGCAGGAACGCCACCAGTGCGGCGATCTCCTCGGGCCGACCGCCCCGACCGGCCGGGATGGTGCTCAGGAACATCTCCATGCCCTCGGCGGTCAGCGGGTCCTTGCGCCCCTCGGCCGTCATCGGGGTCTCGATCAGGCCCGGCGCGATCGCGTTCAGCCGGATCCCGTCCGCGATGTACTCGGCGCACTTGGTGCGCGCGTACCACGCGAGCGCGGCCTTGGTCGCCGGGTAGGCCTGCAGCGCGGCGAGGTCGCCGAACGCCTCGGTGGCCTTCGTCGCGCCCTCCTCGTCGCCCGCCAGACACAGCTCGGCCACCTCGACCGGCCAGTTCGGCTGGGCCGTCGTGGAGTTGGAGCTGATCAGCACGACGGAGGCGTTCGTCCCGGCCGCGAGCAGCGGGCGCAGCCCCTCCAGGAGGTCGATCGCGCCGAAGTAGTTCACCGCCACCAGCAGGCCGCCCGGGCGCCCGGTGGCCGCCGCCAGGCCGGCGAACGGCACGAAACCGTCCAGCGCGCCGCCGGACAGTTCGGTGACCTTCGTGATCGCCTCGGCGCGGCCCTCGGCGGTGCTCAGGTCCACCTCGACGTCGGCGTCGTGCAGGTCGACGCCGATCACCCGGTGACCGTCCGCCTCCAGCCGGGCCTTGGTGGCGGCGCCCAGGCCCGAGGCCGCGCCGGTGATCGCGTAGGTACCCATGCTTCTCCTTCGATGGTGCTCGACCGACGGCCGACGCCCGAACCACAGTCCTGACGGTCCGTCAGTTCACGACTCCCGGCACTCTCGCAGATCGAGCCGGCACCGGAAAGGCCGACGGGCCCGACCGCTGGAAAGCGGTCGGGCCCGTCGGGGTGTCGCGGGTGGAACTAGTGCGCGTGGCCGTGGCCGCCGTGGTTGTGCCCGGCGGGCTCTTCCTCGGCCGGCTTCTCGACGACCAGGGTCTCGGTCGTGAGCAGCAGCGACGCGATCGACGCGGCGTTCTGCAGCGCGGAACGGGTCACCTTGACCGGGTCGATGACGCCCGAGTCGACCAGGTTGCCGTACTCGCCGGTGGCGGCGTTGAAGCCGTGCCCGACGCCGAGCTCCTGCACCTTGTTGACGATCACGTAGCCCTCGAGGCCCGCGTTCTCGGCGATCCAGCGCAGCGGCTCGACCGCGGCGCGACGCACGACCGAGACACCGGTCGCGATGTCGCCGCTCTGGCCGAGGTTCTCGGCGAGCACGGAGACGGCGTGCACCAGGGCGGTGCCGCCGCCGGCGACGATGCCCTCCTCGATGGCCGCGCGGGTCGCGGAGACCGCGTCCTCGAGACGGTGCTTCTTCTCCTTGAGCTCGACCTCGGTGGCCGCACCCACACGGATCACGCACACGCCGCCGGCCAGCTTCGCGAGGCGCTCCTGGAGCTTCTCGCGGTCCCAGTCCGAGTCGGTGTCGTCGATCTCGCGCTTGATCTGCTTGACCCGGTCCGCGATCGCGGCGGCGTCGCCGGCGCCGTCCACCAGGGTGGTCGCGTCCTTGGTGATGGTGATGCGACGGGCGCTGCCCAGCACCTCCAGGCCGACCTGGTCGAGCTTGAGGCCGACCTCGGGGGCGATGACCTGACCGCCGGTCAGGATCGCCATGTCCTCCAGCATCGCCTTGCGGCGGTCACCGAAGCCCGGGGCCTTGACCGCGACGGCGTTGAACGTGCCGCGGATCTTGTTCACGACCAGGGTCGACAGCGCCTCGCCGTCGACGTCCTCGGCGACGATCAGCAGCGGCTTGGACGCGCCGGCCTGGATGATCTTCTCGAGCAGCGGGAGCAGCTCGGCGATGGCCGAGATCTTGCCCTGGTGGATCAGGATGTACGGGTCGTCGAGGACGGCCTCCATCCGCTCCTGGTCGGTGACCATGTACGGCGACAGGTAGCCCTTGTCGAACTGGAGGCCCTCGGCGAACTCCAGCTCCAGACCCATGGTCTGGGACTCCTCGACGGTGATGACACCGTCCTTGCCGACCTTGTCCATGGCCTCGGCGATCAGCTCGCCGATCTGCTTGTCCTGCGCCGAGAGCGCGGCGACGGCGGCGATGTCGTCCTTGCCGTCGATCGCGCGGGCGGTCTTGAGAAGCTGCTCGGACACCGCGGCGACGGCGAGGTCGATGCCCTTCTTCAGGTCCATCGGGGCCGCACCGGCGGCCACGTTGCGCAGACCCTCGCGCACCAGCGCCTGGGCGAGCACCGTCGCGGTGGTGGTGCCGTCACCCGCGATGTCGTTGGTCTTGGTCGCGACCTCCTTGGCGAGCTGCGCGCCGAGGTTCTCGTACGGGTCCTCGAGCTCCACCTCACGGGCGATCGTCACGCCGTCGTTGGTGATGGTCGGGGCACCGAACTTCTTGTCGATCACGACGTTGCGGCCCTTGGGGCCGAGCGTGACCTTGACGGTGTCGGCCAGCGCGTTGACGCCGCGCTCCAGCGACCGTCGGGCCTTCTCGTCGAACTGGAGGATCTTCGCCATGAGGGTCTTCGTCCTTAAAGGTTGCTAGTCGACGTCGTACAACCGACTCCGCCCCGGGTCCACCGGCCGCGAGGGCAGGGCGATCCGGGGCGGGGTCGTCGAACCGTCACCGGTTCCGGCGCGTCAGCGCGATGTCACTTCTCGATGATCGCGAGCACGTCGCGGGCCGAGAGAACGAGGTATTCCTCGCCGTTGTACTTCACCTCGGTGCCGCCGTACTTGCTGTACAGCACGGTGTCACCGACGCTCACGTCGAGCGGCAGACGCTGACCGTCCTCGAAACGACCCGGGCCCACGGCCAGGACGACGCCCTCCTGGGGCTTCTCCTTGGCGGTGTCCGGGATCACGAGACCCGACGCGGTGGTCTGCTCGGCCTCAAGCGTCTGAACCACGATGCGGTCCTCGAGCGGCTTGATGGCAACCTTGGTGTTGGCGGTCGTCACGATGCGACCTCCCCCTTCGGAGATCTCACGGAAAAATGTCTGTCGGCGAATGGGACAGATCCGTCGTCGCGGGTGCCGGACCTGCTCGAATCGCACTGGCACACTCATGGGGAGAGTGCCAGCACAGACACTAGGTGGCGGTTAGCACTCCGTCAACCAGAGTGCCAGATTCAGCGCGTCGGACCGCATTGTTCATACCGGTCTCGTCCCTACCGGCCCGTTCATGCCGCCTTCGGATCGTGCCCGGCCGTGCTCGGCGAGAATGGCCGCGTGCACACCGAAGCTTTCACCGCGCTGCTGACCGACGAGGGCCGTTCGCTGTTGGACCTGCTCGCCGACCACGAGGTCGGCGACGAATTGTCGTGGGCCACCCGGCTGCGTCGTGAGCACCCGGCGGAGTTGGTGGCCGCCGCGCTCACCCAGTCCCGGCTGCGACAGCGCGGGCGGGCCAAGTTCGGCGCGGACGCGGCGCGGATGTACTTCACTGCGAACGGGCTGGAGCAGTCCACCCGCACCTCGGTGGCCGAGCACCGGGCCGCCCGGCTGGTCGCGGCGGGCGGCATCGACCGGGCGGTGGACCTGTGTTGCGGCATCGGCGGCGACGCGCTCGCGCTGGCCCGGGCCGGGATCACCGTGCACGCGGTCGACCTGGACCCGCTGACCTGCGCGGTGGCCCGGGCCAACGCGGACGTGCTGGGGGTGGCGGATCGGCTCACCGTCGAGTGCGCGGACGTGACCGAGGTGGACCTGGGCGGCTTCGACGCGGCGCTGATCGACCCGTCCCGACGCACCGCCCGCGGGCGCACCTTCGACCCCGAGGCGTACTCGCCGCCGTTCTCGTTCCTGAGCAGGCTCGCCGCCGAAGTGCCCTGCGGCGCGGCCAAGGTCGCGCCGGGCATCCCGCACGAGATCGTGCCCGAGGGCATGGAGGCCGAGTGGGTCTCCGATCGCGGCGACGTCAAGGAGGCGGTGTTGTGGTGGGGCCGGCTCGCGCACGCCGGCCTGCGCGCCACGGTGTTGCCCGGCGGCGCGGCGCTGACCTCGGGTCGGGTCCGCCCGGCACCGGTGGGCCCGGTCCGCCGCTACCTCTACGAGCCGGACGGCGCGGTGATCCGGGCGCATCTGGTGTCCGAGGTGGGCGAGTTGGTGAACGGCAACCTGGTGGACGAGACGATCGCCTACCTGACCTCGGATCACCTGGTGGGCACGGTGTTCGCGAGCGTGTACGAGATCACCGACGTGTTGCCGTTCAACCTGAAGCGGCTCAAGGCGCTGCTGCGCGAGCGCGGCGTCGGCAACCTCACGGTCAAGAAGCGCGGCTCGGCGGTCGAGCCGGAGGAGGTCCGCCGCCGGGTCAGGCCGACCGGCCCGAACGCGGCCACGGTGCTGCTGACCCGGGTGGCGGGCGCGCCCACGATGCTGATCGCGCAGCCGGTGTCGACGGGGTAGCGCTGTCCGCCCGGCCGGGTCGAACGGGGCTAGCCGATGTAGTCCTCCAGGCGCGCGACGGTGTAGCCCTGGGCCTGGATCTTGCGCAGCATGTTGCCGAACATCTCGGTCATCGTGGTTCCCTTGAGATCACTCGGCCCGCGGAAGTGGGCCAGGATGATGTCGCCCGGGTGCAGCTTCTTCTCGCCGACGTACTGCATGTCGTTGATCTGCATCGATTCCTGCCACTTGACGATGGCCTCGATCCCGCCGCAGCCGCCGACCACCGTCTGCGTGGTCGCGTTCCAGTTGCCGTAGGGCGGGCGGAACAACGTCGGGCGCTTGCCGTAGACCTCGGCGAGCCGGTCCTGCTGGCCGCAGATCTGGTGCTTCTGCGCGTCCGCGCTCAGCGTCTTGAGGTCGGGGTGGGACAGCGTGTGGTTCTGCACCGTGGCACCCAGTGCCTGGAGCTTGCGGAAGTACTCCGGATCCTGCCGCACGTAGGTGTCGTTGAGGAACATCGACACCGGGATCCGCAGGTCGCGCATCATGTCCAGGAACTTGGGGTCCTTCTCCGACCCGTCGTCGATCGTGATGAACACGATCTTCTCCTGGGTGGGGATCTTCTCCACCACCGGCGGCTTGGCGCCGCCGGCCTTGATCGGCTTGACCGCGGGCGGGGCGGGCGGCGGCGCGAACGGCTTCAGGTTCCACTTCGCGGCGAGCGCGGCCGCGTCGGCGCCCGGGGTGTCCGGCTTCGCGGCGGGGGTGGGTTTGGTGGGGGTGGTGGACGCGCCGCGGGTCGGTCGTTCGCTTCCCTTGACCGACGCGGTCTCGTCGGAGCCGCCGCAGCCGGTCAGGGTGACCAGCAGCAGACCGGCCACGCCGGCCCAGGTCGAGGCGAAGGCCGCGCCGCGCCGCTTTTGTACCGTTCGATGCACCACTGTCCCGGGGCCTTTCGTTCGCCTGGTCCGATCGGCCCACGCTACGCGCCGCGGCGGCCTGTCACGGTCCGGACAAGGGCTGTTCAAGGGACTGTCGAAGGACTGTTGAGCAGCCGATGAGCTGGGCACACTCCCGGCAAGGCCAATGGCACGTGCGGCGGCACGCAGCCATCAGCCAAGGCACTCGACCCGCGTCCGGCTTGCGAATGGCCTCCTCGTCGGATGCGGGTCGAGTGTTGCGCGACCGGGAAGGCGGCCTGCCGGGAGCCGATCAGGGGCCGATGCTGAGCCGTTCGAAGCTCCACTCGTGCGGCGGCCGGGCGACCAGGGCGGCCGGCGGCTCGGGCAGCGGCACCGGCGACCCGGTCCACAGCGCGATCACCACCACCCGGTCGCCGCCCTGTTCGTCGGCCGCGGCGAACACCTCGACCCGTTCCAGGCCGGGCGCGCCGACGACGGCGGGCAGCGCCGCGGCGTGCACCCACTCGGCCAGCGCCGCCCCTCGACCGGCCTCGGTCCTGGCCTCCCACATCGCCGCGATCGCCATCTCGCCTCTTCCGTTCTCGCCGGCACGCGCACGCGCCGTCGCCGCTACGACAGGGCCTGGGACACCGTGACCGGCATCGAGGAGTCGGCCGGGATGGTCAGCGTGGAGGGGGCCCGGTCCCGGGCGACGAGTTCGGCGCCGAGCGCGGCCACCATCGCGCCGTTGTCGGTGCACAGGCCCGGTCGCGGCACCCGCAGCACGATCCCGGCCGCGTCGCAACGCTCCTGGGCCAGTGCGCGCAGGCGCGAGTTGGCGGAGACGCCGCCGCCCATCATCAGGTGCTCGACGCCGTTCTCCTTGCAGGCGCGGATCGCCTTGCGGGTCAGCACGTCCACGACCGCCTCCTGGAAGGAGGCCGCGACGTCCGCGATCGGCACCGTCTCGCCGGCCCGCTGCCGGGCCTCGACCCAGCGCGCGACCGAGGTCTTGAGGCCGGAGAAGGAGAAGTCGAAGGGCGCGTCGCGCGGCCCGGTCAGCCCACGCGGGAACGCGATCGCCGCACGATCGCCCTCGCGCGCCCACCGGTCGATCGCCGGTCCACCGGGGAAGCCGAGCCCGAGCACGCGCGCGACCTTGTCGAACGCCTCACCGGCCGCGTCGTCGATGGTCGAGCCGAGCGGGCGCACGTCGGCGGTGATGTCCGGGACCAGGAGCAGCGAGGAGTGCCCGCCGGAAACCAGCAGCGCCATGCACGGCTCGGGCAACTTGCCGTGCTCCAACTGGTCCACGCACACATGCGAGGCGAGGTGGTTGACGCCGTAGAGCGGCTTGTCCAGCGCGACCGCGTAGCCCTTGGCCGCGGCGACGCCGACCAACAACGCACCGGCCAGTCCGGGACCCGAGGTCACCGCGATCGCGTCGATGTCCCGCATCGTGACGCCGGCGTCGGCGAGCGCGCGGCGCACCGTGGGCACCATCGCCTCCAGGTGCGCACGGCTGGCCACCTCGGGCACGACACCGCCGAACCTGGCGTGCTCGTCGACGCTGGAGGCGACCGCGTCCGCGAGCAGCGTGGTGCCGCGCACGATGCCGATGCCCGTCTCGTCGCACGAGGTCTCGATGCCCAGGACGAGTGGTTCGTCAGCCACCGGTGGCCGTTCCTTCCCGACGTTCGTGAAGATCGCAGCGCATCACCAGCGCGTCCACGTTGGCGGGTTGGTAGTAGCCCCGCCGCACGCCGATCCCCTTGAATCCGAAGCGCTCGTAAAGCGCCTGTGCGCGGGCGTTGTCCACGCGCACCTCCAGCAGCACATCCCGACAGCCGCGCCGAATCGCCAGGTCGAGCAGCTCGGTCAACAACCTCGCGCCCAGCCCCGTCCCCCACCGATCCCGCCGCACCCCGATCGTCTGTACGTCGCCCTCGTCCCCGATCACCGCGAGCCCGGCATACCCGGCCAGCCCCCCGACCTCGTCCTCTGCAACCACGTAATAACGCAACTCGGGATCGGCCAACTCCGACCAGAACATCCCGGCCGACCACGCATCCTCGACGAACAACTCATGCTCGAGCCGCATGACCCCCTCGATGTCCCACCACCGCATACGCCGCAGCCGAGACCCGATCTCCATACCCGAAGTCTATCGACACCCCCACAACCCCCACCCCAACCAACCAAGCCCACCAAACAAGCCAACCCAGCCCAACCAAAACCCGACCCCACCCAGCCCCACCAACACACAAGGCAAACCAACCCAACGCACACGAGGCCACCCAGCCCCACCGGCGCTTGACGCAAATCAGCCCCACCGGCGTTTGAGGCAAATCAGCCCCGCCGGCGCATGAGGCGAACCCAGCCCGATCAGCGCGTGAAGCCACTCAGCCCGGCCGGCGCTTGAGGCAAATCAGCCCCGCCGGCGCATGAGGCGAACCCAGCCCGGCCGGCGTTTGAGGCCAAGAAGCCCCGCCGGCGTTTGAGGCGAACCCAGCCCGGCCAGCGCATGAGGCCACTCAGCCCCGCTGGCGCATGAGGCGAACCCAGCCCGGCCGGCGTTTGAGGCCAAGAAGCCCCGCCGGCGTTTGAGGCGAACCCAGCCCGGCCGGCGCATGAGGCCAACGAGGCCGGCGACGCTAGGCCCTCGCCCCCGGCCCACCGGGCGTAACAACCTTGTACCCCACGGGAACCTGCGCATCGGGCCGCCGCAAATACAACGGCTCGGGAGCCAACAACGCACCGCCCCCCACCAACCGCCCCACCGCGAACGCCGCCAGCGCCGCCGCGTCCGGATGCTCCGGCAACCGCGCGTCGGCAAAGGCCGAGGCATACAGCGCAGCCCCCGCCCCCACCGCCGGCAACCCCCTGACCTCCTCGGCCAACTCGCCCGGACGATCCACCGCCGGCCCCTCCACCCGCGCGCCCGCCTCGTCGTACCGCGCCCAGTAGACCTCCTTGCGCCGCGCGTCGGTCGCCGCCACGAACGGCCCGTCGACGGTGCCGTCCCGGCCCGCCGCGTACGCGAGCGCGTCGAGGGTGCACACCCCGTGCACGGGGATGCCGAGCGCGTCGCCCAGCGCGAGCGCGGTCACGATGCCGACCCGCAGGCCGGTGTACGGCCCCGGCCCGACGCCGACCGCGATGTCGGTGAGCTCGGCGCGGGTGCGACCCGCCACCCGCAGCACGTCGACGATGCCGGGCGCGAGCAGTTCGCCCTGGCGACGTGCGTCGACCCGGGTGGAACCGGCAAGCACGCCGGAATCGTCGTGGAGGGCGACCGTAACGGCCGGGGTCGCGGTGTCGAAGGCGAGCAGCAGCACCGCACCAGGCTACCGACCGCACGCGGTGCCTCCGCCCGTCGGCACCCACGCGATACGAAAACTGCACCCGGCTCCAACGCGCGGACGGCACCTGCCGGCACCATGGAGGCCACCACACGGCGGAAGAGGGACCCAAGGCAATGGCGAAGCGGCTCAACCCGGGCGTGGCCGTCGCGGGCATCACCATCGCCGCACTGGTCGGCGTCGGATTCCTCGCGGCGCAGGCCGCGAACTCGGCGCCGGACAACCGGGGGATAGCGCGCACCGGCACCCCGACGCCGTCCGCCGTATCCGGCGCACCCGTGCCCCCGGTCTACGTTCCGCCGCCCGTGCCCACCGGCTCCGGCACCGGCAAGCGGGTCGTCTACTCGGTCAAGGCCGGCCACGTCTGGCTGGTCGACGAGGCCGAGCGCACGCTGCGCGAGTACCGGGTCGCGAACGCGCCGGTCAAGCCGCAACCGGGCACCTACCAGGTCACCCAGAAGAAGGAAGAGGCGCAGCCCGGCAGCGACGGCCTGCGGATCACCCACTCCGTGCGCTTCGGGGCGGTACAGGGCGTCCCCCTGGGTTTCGCCGCCACCGACACCCCACTGGACCAGATCGACGCCGGCAACAAGCCCGCCCCCTCCGCCAGTGGCACCCCCCGCCCGCGCACCTCCACCCCGGCCGGCAAGCAGAGCGCGGGCGTGCGGTCCGGCACGGAGGACGGCGCCGCCCTGTGGGCCTTCGCCCCGGTCGGCACGCCGGTCATCGTGGTGCCCTGACCCACCTGCGGTCCGAATCCGTCACGTCACGCCACGCCCACCGTCGCCCCATTCAGCGGCCATTTACGGACATTGCCCACATATCATCAGGATGATGATCCCTCCGGTCACGCCCGCCCCATCAGCCACACGCGGCGACCGACCGGACGGGCCCGTCAGGGCAATGGCACCGAGGAAATGGTGGCGGCGTGGCGCACGACTCCTCCGGCCCGAGCGGTCCCGGCGACGTCCAGGGCCCGACTCCCCGGCGCAGGCTGTTCGACTATCCGCGCGGCAATCGGCACGGACTCCGGCGCTGGCTGCCCTCGTTCAAGCACCTGCTGACCTTCGTCCTGCTGGTGCTCTCCGGTCTGTTCGCCGCCGTCGGCCTGGTCTACGCGGTCACCCCGGTCCCGCACACCGTCAATGCCCAGGCCCGCCAGCAGAGCAACGTCTGGTACTGGAGCGACGGCACCGAGATCACCCGCACCGGCACCACCAACCGGCAGACCGTGCCACTGTCGGAGATCCCGCTCGACGTGCAACGAGCGGTACTCGCCGCCGAGGACCGCTCCTTCTACAGCAACTCCGGCGTCTCGATCACCGGCACCGTGCGCGCCCTGCTGCGCAACGCGGCCGGCGGCGGAGGCGGGCTCCAGGGCGGTTCGACGATCACCCAGCAGTACGTCAAGAACGTCTACCTCACCCAGGAGCAGACGCTGGCCCGCAAGTTCAAGGAGGCGATCATCTCGGTCAAGCTCGATCGCACCGTCTCCAAGGACGACATTCTCAGCGGGTATCTCAACAGCGTGTACTTCGGCCGCGGCGCGTACGGGATCCAGGCGGCGGCGCAGGCGTACTACGGCGTCGACGTCGGGCAACTCACCGTCGAGCAGGGCGCCTACCTCGCGGTGTTGTTGAACGCGCCCAGCGCCAACGACGTGCGCAACACCACCGACGCGGGCCGCCGGCGGGTGCTCGCACGCTGGAACTACGTGCTGGACGGCATGGTCAAGGAGAAGTGGCTCACCCCCGAGCAACGCGCCGGCATGGTCTTCCCCGAACCGCTCGACCCACGTCCGGCGGCCAACCTGGCCGGTGTGAACGGCTACCTGGTGGAGATGGCCAAGCGATATCTGCTCGACCACAAGGTGGTCGACGAGGACCGACTCGACGCCGGCGGCTACGCGATCACCACCACGTTCGACAAGCGCAAAACCGAGGCGCTCCAGCAGACCGTGCAGGACCAACTCGCCCAGTCGCTGGACCCGGCGAAGCGCTCGGCCGACGTCGGCGTCCGGGTCGCCGCCGCGTCCGTGGAACCGGGTACCGGGCGGATCGTCGCGATCTACGGCGGACCGAACTACGTGAAGCAGTTCGTCAACGACGCCACCCGCCGCGACGTGCAGGTCGGCTCCACCTTCAAGCCGTTCGTGCTCGCGGCCGGACTGCGCGACGGGGTGCAGGACGGGGACGGCGGGCGCGACCGGATCAGCACGCGCACGCGGTACAACGGCAACGACAACGTGGTGATCCGCTACCCGAACGGCAAGCCGGTGCTCCAGGACGGCGTGCCGTGGCAACCCGGCAACGAGGACGGCGTCAGCTACGGGCAGATCGACCTGGCCCGGGCGATGGACAAGTCGGTGAACACCGTCTACACCCAACTCGGCATGGACGTGGGCCCCGACCGGGTGGTGCGGGCCGCGGTGGACGCCGGGCTGCCCGCGAGCACGCCGGGCCTGCAACCGGTGCCCTCCGTCTCGCTGGGCACCTCCACCCCCAGCGCGCTGGACATGGCCTCGGCGTACGCCACCTTCGCGGCCGAGGGCAAGGCGCGCGACAACTATCCGGTGGAGAAGCTGACCCGCTCGGGCAATTCCGTCGACCTGCCCGACCACAACACGAAGGGCGGCTTCGACGACCAGCAGGCGCACGCCGTCACCCAGGTCCTGCGCGGTGTCGTGGACGACGGCACCGGTTTTCGCGCACAGGCGCTGAACCGGCCGGCGGCGGGCAAGACCGGTACCACCGACGACAACCGCTCGGCCTGGTTCGTCGGGTACACGCCGGACCTGGCCACCTCGATGGGGATGTTCCGCGAGGACCCGAACACCCACGCGTTCCTGTCCATGTCCGGGGTCGCCGGGCTGCCCCGGGTGGACGGCGGCAACCTGCCGACCCGGATGTGGACCACGTACATGCGGGCCGCGCTCGCCGGGCAGCCGGTCGCCGAATTCCCGGAGGACACCTCGGGCGGCCTCGGCGGGCCGGACACCAGCCTGGTGCCGCCGGACACCTCCACCACGACCCCCAGCGCCCCGGCCACCGCGAGCGGCAGCCCGCCGGCCGGCGGCGACACCGGCACCACCGCGCCGCCCACCGCTCCCCCGGCGACCGGCACCCGCGCACCGGCCACGTCGGTCGGGCCGACCGGCTCCGGCGGCGGAGCGAGCACCCGCCCGCCCAGTCGGGCCCCGAACTCGCCCAACGTCCCGAACACACCCGGATCGCAGACGACCGCCGCGCCCTGACCCGCCGGCGGTCGGCCGTCAGCCGGCCAGCGCGTCCAGGGCGGCGCCCGCCCAGCGCGCGCCGATCCCGGTCACCGCGATCGTGCGCACCTCGTCGCCGGCGAAGTCGGTCGGGCTCTCCGCGAGCGCGTCCGCGCCGACCGGATCGCGCGCGATGGCGATCTCCAGCCGATCCTCGGTCAGTTCCTCGACCATGCCCTCGCCCCACTCGACCACGGTCACCGACTCCTCCAGCGAGGCGTCCAGATCCAGGCCGTCGATCTCGGCCGTGACGTCCGTCGAGCCGCCGAGCCGGTAGGCGTCGACGTGCACCAGCGCCGGCCCACCGACCTCGGACGGATGTACCCGGGCGATCACGAACGTCGGCGAGGTCACCGCGCCGCGCACGCCGAGGCCCACCCCGATGCCCTGGGTCAACGTCGTCTTGCCCGCGCCGAGCCCACCGGACAGCACGATCAGGTCGCCGGCCCGCAGCAGCTTGGCCAGGCGGGCGCCGAGCGCACGCGTGTCCGCGCCGCCGGCGACCGTCACGGTCACACTTCGCACCACTTCAGCACTCCCAGCACACCGAACTCACGGGCCCGAACCGCCTCGGGTCCGCCCTCCCCGGGCCCGGCCCCGGTTGTGCCCGGGGTCGCGACTCGGGGTCACTGCTCGGGATCACTGTCCATCAGGATCCCGGTCTTCGTCGATTCCGACCTATGCGGACGATTCGCCGCTCGGATGCCGCTCGGATCGCCCCGCACGCCGTTTCGGCGCGGTCGCGGTGCGCGCGAGAAGCTCGCGCAGCGCCGCGTTGACCACCTCCGGGTGTTCCAGCAGGGTCAGGTGTCCCGACTGCGGCACGACCAGCAATTCGGCGCCGGGCAGCGCCTCCTTGATCGCCTCGCTGTGCGAGGCCGGCGCTATCAGGTCCCCCTCGCCGGCCACCACGAGCGTGGGCACGTGCGCCAGCGCGGGCAGCGCGGCCAACTTGTCGTGCGCCTCGAAGGCCGGGAAGAACTCGGCGATCACGTCGATCGGGGTGCCGGAGATCATCCGGTCGGTGAAGCGCACCAGGGTCGGGTCCACCTCGGAGTTGAACGCGTACCGCTCGGTGAACAGGTAGACCAGGTCCCGGGCGGCCCGCCGGCCCGCCTCCACCAGCGCGGCCCGACGGCCGAGCGTACGCAACACCCCCGGCGCGATCCGGTGCACCAGCCGGGCTCCGGCCGCGGGGATGCCCAGCGTGACGGTCGCCCAGCGGCCCGCCGAGGTGTTCATCAGCGCGACGCCGATCACCCGGTCCCCGAACAACTCGGGGTGTTGATCGGCCAGCGCCATGATGGTCATCCCACCCATCGAGTGGCCGAGCAGCACCAGCGGCCCCTCGGGGGCCAGTTCGGTCAGCACCGTGTACAGGTCCGCGCCGAGGTGGTCGATCGTCGAACTCTCCGGCGCGGCCCGACCGGAGCGGCCGTGGCTGCGCTGGTCGTACAGGACCAGGCGGTAGTCCTCGCGCAGTTCGGCCCGCTGGTAGTGCCAGCAGTCCATGTCCAGGCAGTAGCCGTGGCAGAGCACCACGGTCACCGCCGCGTCGCGTTTGCCGTCCACTTCCGCGTACAGCTCGACGCCGTCGCCGGCGATGACGGTGTGGGGTTCGCCGCGCAGCGTGCCGAACTCGGCGAGCGCGTCCAGTTGGGCCTCGGTGCGCCGGCGGAACGCCCGCCCGACGGTCATGCGTTCGATCGCCACACCCGCGGCGGCACCGGCCGCGAGCACGCCGACCGCGGCGCCCAGGATGCCGGCCCGACGACCGAGTGCCCGGCCGCCGCCGGAGCCGACCGGCACCGGGGTGGTCACGGCGCGGCCGTCCCGTCGGCGGCGACCCCACCGACCGTCGGCCCCTCGACCGCCGTTTCGCCGACCGTCGTTCCGCTGTAGACGCGAGGCACCCGCACACCGATCCGGGTGACGATCTCGTAGCTGATCGTGTCGATCGCCCGGGCCCAGTCCTCGGCGGTGGGCTCGCCGCGATCGCCCGGGCCGAACAGGATCGCCTCGTCGCCCGCGGCGGCGTGGTCGTCACCGAGGTCGACCACGAACTGGTCCATCGCGACCCGGCCCACGATGGTGCGTCGACGGCCGGCCACCAGGACCGGGCCGACGTTGCTCGCGTGCCTGGGGATGCCGTCCGCGTAGCCGGTGGGCACCAGCGCGAGCGTGGTGTCCCGGGGCGCGGTCCACGAGTGCCCGTAGGACACGCCGTGCCCGGCCGGCACCCGCTTGACCCCGGCCAGGCTCGCCGTCAGCGTCATCGCGGGGCGCAGCCCGAAGTCGGCGGGGCCGCCGACCTGCGGCACGGGCGAGAGGCCGTAGCTGACCAGGCCCACCCGGACCAGGTCGAAGTGCGCCTGCGGCAGGAGCAGGGTCGCGGGCGAGTTGGCCATGTGCCGCACCTCGGGGGTGACCCCGCAGCCCTCGGCGTGCGCCGCCATCGCGGTGAACTCGGCGAGTTGGGCGGGCACCGAGGGGTGCCCGGGCTCGTCCGCGCAGGCGAAGTGCGACCACAGGCCGACCACCTCGACGGCCCCGTCGGCCTGTGCCTTGAGCCCGGCGTCCACCAGGGCCGGCCAGTCGGCGGGCGTGCAGCCGTTGCGTCCCAGGCCGGTGTCGGCCTTGAGGTGCACGCGCGCGGTCCGGCCGGCCGCGCGGGCGGCGGCCACCACCTCGCGCAGCGCCCAGAGCCCGCTCACCGAGATGTCCACATCCGCGCGCACCGCGTCCTCGAACGCGTCCCCGGGGGCCCACAACCAGGTGAGCACCCGGCCGGTGTCGCCCGCCGCGCGCAGGGCGAGCGCCTCCTCGACCACCGCGGTGCCCAGCCACGTGGCGCCGGCCTCGCGGGCCGCTCGCGCGCACGGGATCATGCCGTGTCCGTAGGCGTCCGACTTGACCACGGTCATCACCGCCGCCGAGCCCACTCGCGCGCGCACGGCCGTGATGTTGTCCCGAATCGCATCGAGATCGATCCGCGCCTGGGCACGCATGTTGCTGGTGGTCCTTCCGACGACGGTCAGCGACGAGAGTGGGGACCCCGGTCCCGGACGGATCCGGGTCCGGGCATCCCGGAACTCAAGACTCCCAGTGTGGCAGGCTCGTGCCGGGACGGCGTCCCCGTCACGTGCCTGTGACGTCCGCCCACACCGCGGGCAGCACCCGAATCAGGTCCGGCGCGGTCACCGGACCCGGCAGCGCACGGGCGGCCAGACCGTGCAGGTAGGCGGCCACCGAACCGGCGTCCAGCGCGTCCAGGCCCGCCGCGAGCAGCGCGCCGGCGAGCCCGGAGAGCACATCGCCGCTGCCCGCGGTGGCCAGCCACGGCGTGCCGGTGGGATTGATCCTGGCCCGGCCGTCGGGCGCGGCGATCACCGTCGTGGTGCCCTTGAGCAGCACGACGCAGTCGTAGAGCCCGGCCAGCCGGCGCGCGTGTTCCAGCCGCTCGGCCTCGATCCGCTCGCGGGTCGCCTCGATGCCGGCGGCGGCGAACAGCCGTACCGCCTCGCCCGCGTGCGGGGTCAGCAGCACGGGGGCGGACCAGGTGCCGGGCGGGGTCCGGGCGAGCAGGGTCAGTCCGTCCGCGTCCACCAGTACGGGCACCCGCGAGCGCAGCGCACTGGTCCAGCGCGCCCGGGCGTCCGGGTCGGTGTCCAGCCCCGGGCCCACCACCCAGGCCTGCACCCGACCGGCATCGGCGGGCGCCGACACGCCGGCCAGCGTCTCCGGCCAGGCCGCGAGCACCGGGTCCACCACGTCGGCGGGGCCGGCGAACCGGACCGCGCCCACACCGCCGCGCACGGCCGCGCCGACCACGAGCACCGCCGCGCCGGGATATCTGGGCGAGCCGGCGACCACGCCGAGCACCCCGCGCGAGTACTTGTCGCTCTCGGCCGAGGGCGCGGGCAACAGCCGGGCCACGTCCGCGTGTTGCAGGACGGTCAGGTTCGGATCGGGCAGCTTCGGATCGAGTCCGATGTCGACCAGCCGGCACACCCCGGCGTGGGTCGCACCGGGGTCGACCAGCAGGCCGGGCTTGTAGGTGCCGAAGGTGACCGTCACATCGGCGCGCACCGCGGCACCCTCGACCCGCCCGGTGTCCGCGTCCACCCCGCTGGGCACGTCGACCGCGACCACGATCGCGTCCCGTACCCGTGCGAGCAGTTCGGGAGCGGGTGCGCGCAGCGCGCCGCGCCCGCCGATCCCGACGATCCCGTCGAGCACCAGGTCGGCCCGCCCGAGCAGGTCCGGGTCGATCCGGGCCGGCTCGCGGGCGTCCCACACCCGGGCGCCGGCCCGCCGTGCCGCGGCCAGGCCGCCGGGGTGGGCCCGCTCCGGCGCGAGCAGCAGCGCGTCCACTCTGGCCCCGCGTCGGGCCAGCAGGGCGCCCGCGTACAGGGTGTCCCCGCCGTTGTCGCCGCTGCCCACGAGCAACACGACGCGCGCGCCGTAGACCCGGCCGAGCAGTCGTACGCACGTGTTCGCCAGGCCCGCCGCGGCCCGGCGCATCAGCGTGCCCTCGGGCAGCGCGGCCAACAGCGCGGCCTCCGCGGTTCGTACCTGTGCGACTTCGTGCGCGGCCCGCATCCGACGCCCCCTCAGCCCTCGGCGATCACGACAGCGGAAGCAATGCCCGCGTCGTGGCTGAGCGACACATGCCAGTGCTGCACGCCCAGTTCGGCGGCCCGCGCGGCCACGGTGCCGCGGACCGCGAGCAACGGCCGGCCGGACTCCGCGGTGGTCACCTCGGCATCGTGCCAGTGCAACCCGGTGGGCGCGCCGAGCGCCTTGGCCAGCGCCTCCTTGGCGGCGAACCGGGCGGCCAGCGACGCGACGCCGCGTTCCTGTCCGGGGCGCACCCAGCGCTCGCCGTCGGTGAAGAGCCGATCGGTCAACCCCGGGGTCCGCTCCAGGGACTGCCCGAACCGCGCGATGTCCGCCACGTCGATACCCACACCGATGATCACGTCCCGAGCCTACAAACACCGCGGGCGGCCCGACCCCGGGCACGGACGAGCCCGGGCCGCATCCCCGTGGGATGCGGCCCGGTGGGCTCGCGGCGTGTGCGGCGGATTCAGCGGCGGGTGCGGCGGATTCAGGAGACCTCGACGACCTCGGCCCGGTTCCGCTTCTTCGTCTCCGCGACCTTCCCGACCGGCGTGACCGGCAGGTCGACCCGCACGGCGCGGCGCTTGGGCTGCCGCTGGCCGAGCACCATCGCGCCCAGGGCGATCAGCAGCCCGAGCACTTGCGGCGGGGTCAGCGTCTGGCCCAGCACGACCAGGCCGGCGAGCGTGGCGACCACCGGGTTGACCAGGCCGAGGAAGGACGTCACACCGGCGCCGAGGCGCTCGATGCCGCGGAACCACAACACGTAGGCGAGGGCGGTGCCGATCAGGACCAGGTAGCCGAAGCCGAGCAGGTTGCGGCCGGTGGGCACCGGCGGCATGCCCTCGATCGCGAACATCAGCGGGACGATCACCAGGCCGCCGGCGGTGAGCTGCCAACCGGTGGTGGCCAACAGCGAGACACCCTCGGGCCGGCCCCAGCGCGCCGACATCACCACGCCCATCGCCATCAAGGTGGTGGCCAGCAACATCAGGCCGACGCCGATCGGGTCGATCTCGGCCTTCGAACTGAGCACGAGCAGCGCGACCCCGACCACGCCGCCGACGCCCGCGAGCAACACCCGCGGTTGCGTCCGCACCTTGAGGATCAGGAACGACAGGCCCGCGACGATCAGCGGCGACACCGAACCGATGGTGGCCGCGACCCCGCCGGGCAGGCGGTAGGCGCCGGCGAAGATCAGCGGGAAGAACAGCCCCACGTTGAGCATCCCCAGGACGAACGACCGCCACCACCACACCCCGGTCGGCAGCCGTCTGGAGAGGGCGACCAGGAGCAGACCCGCGGGCAACGCCCGCACGCCGGCGGCGAGCAGCGGCCGGTCCGCCGGGAGCATCTCCGTGGTGACCAGGTAGGTGGTCCCCCACGTGGCCGGGGCCACGGCCGTCGCCAGGAGCATCCCCACGCGACCGAGCCCCTTGCTACCACCCTGAACCGCCATGCCATTCACCTCAACGCTAGTTTTGCGAGCACTGACTATCTGAACGTTGAGATAAGTAAATACCCTCGATCTGCGAGCGTCAAGTAGATGAGCGTTGAGATAAATTGGCGGCATGACCGAACGCGACACCCGCGACGTGGACACCCGCGACGCCATCGACGACGTATGGGACCAATGGCGCCACGAGCGCCCCGACATCGATCCGGCCGACCTGGACGTGATGGCGGCCGTGGGTCGGATGAACCGCCTGCGCCGCTACATCGACCAGACGCTGCGCACCTACTTCGCCCGGTACGGGCTCGACTTCTCCGAGTTCGACGTACTGGCCACCCTGCGCCGCTCCGGCGGCGTCGAGGGGGTCAGCGCCGGCACCCTGCTGCGCTCGGCGATGGTCACCTCCGGCGCGATCACCAACCGGGTGGACAAGCTCACCGCGAAGGGCCTGGTCGAGCGCTCGGTCAGCGCCGAGGACCGGCGCTCGGTCCTGGTCAAGCTGACCCCCGAGGGCATCCGGCTCGTGGACGACATCCTGCTCGGCCACCTGGAGAACGAGAGCCGTTTCCTCGCCGTGCTCGACGCCGCCGAGCGCGACCAGCTCAACGGCCTGCTGCGCAAACTGCTGATCGCCCAGGGCGACACCCACCTGGGCTGATCCAAACGAACGACCCCGAGCAGTCCCGCCCCACAACGCGAAACCGCCCCGCGCCCCCTCGTTCGAGGAGGCACGGGGCGGCCGACGAGCCGGGTCGAACTACTCGACCGTGACCGACTTGGCCAGGTTGCGCGGCTGGTCCACCTCGTGGCCCTTGGCCGTGGCCAGCTCGCAGGCGAACACCTGGAGCGGCACGGTGGACACCAACGGCTGGAGCAACACCGGCGTGACCGGGATGCGCACCAGGTGGTCGGCGTACGGCACGACCGCCTCGTCGCCCTCCTCGGCGATCACGATGGTGCGCGCGCCGCGCGCCCGGATCTCCTGGATGTTGGACACGATCTTGTCGTGCAGCACCGAGCGCCCGCGCGGCGACGGAACCACCACCACGACCGGCAGACCCTCCTCGATCAGCGCGATCGGGCCGTGCTTGAGCTCGCCCGCCGCGAAGCCCTCGGCGTGCATGTACGCCAGCTCCTTGAGCTTGAGCGCACCCTCCAGGGCCACCGGGTAGCCCACGTGCCGACCCAGGAACAACACCGAACCGGCGTCGCTGAGCGAACGCGCCAGCTCGCGCACCGGCTCCATGGTGTCCAGGACCTTCTCCACCATCTCCGGCATCGCCGCGAGCTGCTCGATCACCTCGGTGATCTCGTCGCCCCACTTGGTGCCGCGCACCTGGCCCAGGTAGAGCGCGACCAGGTAACACGCGACGAGCTGGGTCAGGAACGCCTTGGTCGAGGCGACCGCGACCTCGGGGCCGGCGTGCGTGTACAACACGGCGTCCGCCTCGCGCGGCATGGTCGAGCCGTTGGTGTTGCAGATGACCAGCACCTTGGCGCCCTGCTCGCGGGCGTGCCGCTGGGCCATCAGGGTGTCCATCGTCTCGCCGGACTGCGAGATGGTCACCACCAGCGTCTGCCGGTCCAGGATCGGGTCGCGGTAGCGGAACTCGCTGGCCAGTTCGACCTCGCAGGGCACCCGCGTCCAGTGCTCGATCGCGTACTTGGCGATCAGCCCGGCGTGGAAGGAGGTACCGCAGGCGATGATCACCACCTTGTCGATCTCGCGCAGCACCTCGTCGGCGATCCGCACCTCGTCGAGCACCAGGCGCCCGTCGGTACCGATCCGGCCCAGCAGCGTGTCGGCGACCGCCTTGGGCTGCTCGGCGATCTCCTTGAGCATGAAGTAGTCGTAGCCGTCCTTCTCGGCGGCGGAGACGTCCCAGTCCACGTGGTACTCGCGGAACTCCGCCGGCGCACCGTCGAAGTCGGTCACCGTGATCGTGTCCCGGCGCAGCTCGACCACCTGGTCCTGGCCCAGCTCGATCGCCTCGCGGGTGTGCTCGATGAACGCGGCGACGTCCGAGGCGAGGAAGTTCTCACCCACCCCACGACCGACCACCAGCGGCGAGTTGCGGCGCGCGCCGACCACCACGTCGGGAGCGTCCGCGTGCGCCGCGACCAGGGTGAACGCACCCTCCAGTCGGCGACACACCCGGCGCATCGCCTCGGCCAGGTCCTCGCCGGCGCCCGGGAACTCCTCGGCCAGCAGGTGTGCGACCACCTCGGTGTCCGTCTCGGAGCTCAACTTGTGCCCACGCTCGGCCAACTCGGCTCGCAGCGCGGCGAAGTTCTCGATGATCCCGTTGTGTACGACGGCGACCCGGCCCGCGTTGTCCAGGTGCGGATGCGCGTTCGCATCGTTGGGCGCACCGTGCGTGGCCCACCGTGTGTGGCCGATGCCGCACGTCCCCACCGGCAGCGGCGACTCGGCCAGCGCGCCCACCAGGTTCGCCAGCTTCCCGGCACGCTTCTCGCTCACCAGCGCACCGGCGGAGAGCACGGCCACCCCGGCCGAGTCGTAACCGCGGTACTCCAGCCGCTTGAGCCCACCAATGACCACGTCCAGCGCCGATTGAGCGCCCACATATCCCACAATCCCGCACATGGGGGCCAGCCTAAGGGGTCGCCGTCGAGCCGGCGGAAACGCGTTCGACGGCCCGCCGACGGGACGCGGGCACACACTCGGGACAATGGGCGTGTGCAATCCTTCGCGGCTCAGGGGCCGGCTCGCGACCTGTCCCCCTTCGTCGAACTCGACCGCGCCGCCTGGACCCGGCTACGGGCCGGGACGCCGCTTCCGCTGACCGCCGACGAACTCGAACGCCTGCGCGGCCTGGGCGACGTGGTCGACCTCGACGAGGTCTCCGACGTCTACCTGCCGCTGTCCCGGCTGCTGAACCTCTACGTCGGCGCCACCCGCGGCCTCGGCCGCGCGCTGACCACGTTCCTGGGCAACGGCGAGAACCCCGGGATACCGTTCGTGATCGGCGTCGCGGGCAGCGTCGCCGTGGGCAAGAGCACCACCGCGCGCATCCTGCGCGAACTGCTCGCCCGCTGGCCCGACCACCCGCACGTCGAACTGCTGACCACCGACGGCTTCCTCTACCCCAACGAGGAGCTGGAACGCCGCGGGATCATGCATCGCAAGGGCTTCCCCGAGTCCTACGACCGACGTGCCCTGGTCCGCTTCGTGGCGGACGTCAAGGCGGGCAAGCCCGAGGTCTCCGCGCCGGTCTACTCGCACCTGACCTACAACATCCTGCCGAACGAGCGGCTGACCATCCACCGGCCCGACATCCTCATCGTCGAGGGCCTCAACGTCCTGCAACCCGCCTCGCCCACCCCCGACGGCCGACCCCGACTCGCGCTGTCCGACTTCTTCGACTTCAGCGTCTACGTGGACGCCCGCACCCAGGACATCCGCCGGTGGTACCTGGAACGCTTCGTCAAGCTGCGCCAGACCGCGTTCCGCGACCCGGCCTCCTACTTTCGCAAGTACGCGGTGATGACCCCCGAGGACGCGCTGCGCTACGCGGAGAACACCTGGGCCACCATCAACGAGACCAACCTGGTGCAGAACATCCGGCCCACCCGGGCCCGGGCCACCCTGGTGTTGCAGAAGGACGCCGACCACGCGGTGAGCAGGCTGCGGCTGCGCAAGTTGTGACCCCGGGCGTCGTGACCTTGGGTACGGTCGCACAATGTTCCATCTGCGCCTGATCGTTCCCACCGACCGCAGCGCCGCCGTGCGCGATCTGCTGCTCGTCGAACCCGGCGCCACCCACCTGGTGGTCTGGCCGGGGGCCGCGGTGCAGCCCGCGGGCGACGTGATCGCCTGCGATCTCGCGCGCGAGGCCACCAGTACGGTGCTCGCCGACCTGCGCGCGCTGGGCCTGGAACAGGACGGCTCGATCGCGCTCGAGGACCTGGACGTGCTGTTGTCCCGCTCCGCCGACCAGGCCGAGCGGGACGCGCCGGGCGAGAGCGCCGACGCCGTGGTGTGGGAGGAGATCGAGGAGGCCACCTCCGAGGAGTCCACGCTCTCCGTGACGTTCCTGGCCTTCCTGGCCGTCGCCACCATGATCGCGGCGTGCGGCGTGCTGCTCGACAACCCGATCCTGGTCGTCGGCGCGATGGTGGTGGGCCCGGAATTCGGCCCGCTCGCCGGCCTGTGCGTGGCCGCGGTGCAGCGCCGGCCCCGACTCGCCGCCCGGTCCGCACTGGCCCTGCTGGTCGGCTTCCCGGTGGCGGTGGTGGCCACCATGGGGTTCACCGGACTCCTGGACCTGCTCGGTCTGTTCGACCGCGACATGCTCGAACGCCCGCGCCCGCTCACCGAGTTCATCTACCAGCCGGACTGGCTCTCGTTCTGGGTCGCGCTGCTCGCCGGCGTCGCGGGCATGCTCTCGCTGACCAGCGCCAAGTCCGGTGCGCTGATCGGGGTACTGATCTCGGTCACCACCGTGCCCGCCGCCGCGAACGCCGCGGTGGCGATCCGCTACAGCGACTACCGACAGGCGGCCGGCTCGCTGGGCCAACTCGGCCTGAACCTGGCCGGCATCGTGTTCGCGGGCACCGCGACCCTGCTCGTACAACGCGCCCTGTGGCACCGCCAGGCCGGCCGAAACAAGCGGCGGCCCCCGTCCCGATCGACAGGGGCCGCCAAGTCTTCGTGAACCCGCGGGTCTTCGTGAACCCGCGAGAACCCGGCCGGGCTAATCCAGCGCGAGCAGGGTCCGCACGACCTCGGCCAGACCCGTCGCCTCGTCGTGCGCCTGGTCGTGCGTCTGCGCCTCGACCATCACCCGGACCAGCGGCTCGGTACCCGAGGGGCGCAACAACACCCGCCCGGTGTCGCCCAGGCGTTCCTCCACCAGTGCGACGGCGTCCGCCAGTTCGGGCGTGGTGTGCACCCGGGTGCGGTCCACGCCGGCGACGTTGATCAACATCTGCGGCAGTCGGGTCATCACCGAGGCCAGCTCGTGCAGCGGCTTGCCGGTCTCCGCGACGCGCGCCAGCAGCCGCAGCGCGGTCAGCGTGCCGTCGCCCGTGGTGGCGTGGTCCAACAACACCACGTGGCCGGACTGTTCGCCGCCCAGCGACAGGCCGGACGCCTGCATCGCCTCCAGGACGTAGCGGTCGCCGACCGCGGTCTCCACCATCTTGATGCCCGCGGCCTGCATGGCCAGCTTGAGCCCGAGGTTGGACATCACGGTGGCCACCAGCGTGTTCTCCACCAGTTGCCCGGCGTCGCGCATCGCCAGCGCGAGCACCGCCAGGATCGCGTCGCCGTCGACCAACTCGCCGCGCGCGTCCACCGCCAGGCACCGGTCCGCGTCGCCGTCGTGCGCGATCCCCGCATCCGCACCGTGCTCGACCACCGCGGCCGCGAGCGCGTCCATATGCGTGGAACCGCAGTTGTCGTTGATGTTGAGGCCGTCCGGCTCCGCGTGGATCGCGATCACCTCGGCCCCGGCCCGGCGCAGCGCGTCCGGTGCCACCGCGGAGGAGGCGCCGTTCGCGCAGTCCACCACGATCTTGAGCCCGTCCAGGCGATGCGGCAGCGAGGCCAACAGGTGTTCGACGTAACGCTCGTGGCCCTCGGGGTGGTCCTGCACCCGGCCGACCCCGGATCCGGTGGGCCGCTCCCACGCGGTGCCCAGCAGCGCCTCGATCTCGTTCTCCACGTCGTCCGGCAGCTTGTGCCCGCCGCGCGTGAAGAACTTGATCCCGTTGTCCGGCATCGCGTTGTGGCTCGCCGAGAGCATCACGCCCATGTCCGCGCCGAGCAGCCCGGTCAGATGGGCGATCGCCGGCGTCGGCAGCACCCCGGCGCGGTAGACGTCCACGCCCGCCCCCGCCAGGCCCGCGACCACGGCGGCCTCCAGGAACTCTCCGGACGCCCGGGGGTCGCGACCCACCACGGCGAACGGGCGGCGACCGTGCCCCGATGGCGGAATCCCGTCCCGACCGCGTGATCCCAGCACCCGCGCGGCGGCGACCGCCAGATCGAGCGCCAGTTCCGCCGTCAGCCGGCCATTCGCCAGGCCACGTACGCCGTCCGTACCGAAGAGTCGTCCCACAGTTGGATCTCCCGCATACATTCCGGATGTCTCGGACACTACCTCGCGGCGCCACTCCCGCAGGAGTAGCGCCGGAAAACGCATCAGGCCCCGGGGGCACGAACCGTGCCCCCGGGGCCTGATGACGCTGCGAACAGCCGCAGAGGGTGCTGCGAGGCTGTTTAGCGCTTGCTGTACTGAGGCGCCTTGCGCGCCTTCTTCAGACCGTACTTCTTGCGCTCCGTGGCACGCGGGTCACGGGTCAGGAAGCCGGCCTTCTTGAGCGCCGGGCGGTTCGCCTCGACGTCGGCCTCGTTCAGCGAACGGGCCACACCCAGACGCAGCGCGCCGGCCTGGCCGGAGACGCCGCCACCGTGGATACGGGCGTGCACGTCGTAGCGGTCGTCCAGCTCGAGCACCTTGAAGGGCTCGTTGACCAGCTGCTGGTGCACCTTGTTCGGGAAGTACTCCTCGAGCGTGCGCCCGTTGATCTTCCACTTGCCCGTGCCCGGCACGATGCGGACGCGCGCGACGGCTTCCTTGCGGCGGCCGGTGGCCGAACCCGCCTGCGGCTCGCTGAAACGCGAGGCGAGCGACTCGGACGTGTAGCTTTCGAGCGGAAGACCCTCGGTCTCCTCGATCGGGGTTTCTGCAATGGTCTCGGCCACTGTTCTCCTCAAACTATTCGTTCGTCAGGCGGTGGCCGTGACTACTGCGCGACCTGGGTGATCTCGAACGGAACCGGCTGCTGCGCCGAGTGCGGGTGCTCGGAACCGCGGTACACCTTGAGCTTCGACAACATCTGCCGACCCAGGGTGTTCTTCGGGAGCATGCCCTTGATGGCCTTCTCCACGGCCTTCTCGGGGTTCTTGTCCAGCAGCTCGTCGTAGCGGACGGCGCGGAGGCCACCCGGGTAGCCGGAGTGGCGGTACGCCATCTTCTGGCTGCGCTTGTTGCCCGACAGGTGCACCTTGTCGGCGTTCACAATGATGACGAAATCGCCGGTGTCGACGTGCGGCGCGTACACCGGCTTGTGCTTACCCCGGAGCAGGGCAGCAGCCTGGGTGGACAGACGGCCGAGCACGACATCGGTCGCGTCGATGACGTGCCACTGACGCTGGACGTCGCCGGGCTTGGGGCTGTACGTGCGCACGGTCGATAGCCTTCGCTTCTTCGTGAGTGTGTGCTTACGGATGCCGACTTGGCTGTCCGGGAGATGATTCCGAACCGAATGCGGACTCCGGTGGCCGGCGGCCCGGCGTACCGACTCCACTCAAGCAAGCCAATACGCACAACGAACCGGCACAATACCGGGTCAAGGGGGTGCCGGTCAAAACGAGCAATGGGGCAATGATCTGCTCATGCCCCTCCCCAGCGTAAGCCATCGGCACGGGTGCTCCTACCATGCCACGCCGGCCGTCACCGGATCGGCGGATAGGTACGATGCGCCGAACGACTGGAGCGTCGGCGCATGGGGAGCCGGGGCGGGTCATTCCTTGCAGGGGGCGGGTATGTCGGGGGTCGGTACACCACCGGGAGACGACGGGCAGCAGCCGTGGAGCGTGCGCCCGGGTGGGCCCGGCACGCCCGGGCAGCCGCAGCACGCCTGGGACCCGTTCCCCTCGCACGCGCACGACCCGCACGGGCAACAACCGCACCAGGAGCCCGCGCAGCCCTTCGCGCAGTCTCGTCCCGTGCCCGAACAGCCAACGCAGCAACAGCAGTTCGCCGGTTCCGCCGGGCCCGACTGGGGCGCGCTGGCGGAACAGCGGGACTCCGCGGCCCGGCGCCGCCGACTACTGTTCACCGTCGGCGGCACGGTGCTCGGCCTCGCGCTGGTCGGCGGCGTGGTCGCCGCGGCCATGGCGATGTCCGGCGGCGACGACAAGAAGAAGGCCGGACCCGGCTCCTCGTCCGGCCCCTCCGCCGAGTCCTTCGCGCCGGCCAAGCCGACCTTCCGGCCCGCCCCCACCGTCCCGCCGCCGCCTCCGGCCCAGGCGGTGCTCGCCGACCCGACCCTGGACAACGCGCCGTTCACGGTCGAATCGTTGTTCCCCAATTCGAAGTTCACCGTCAACGGGCGGCAGTACTCGGTGGTCGCGAGCAAGCTGGACAGCACCTGTTCGGACGCCACCGACGCCAAGCTCGGCCCGGCCGCGCGCAACCAGCAGTGCACCCAGCTCATCCGGCTCGCGGTGGTCGGCCCGGACGGCATCGTCTCCACCGCCGCGGTCGCCTCGTTCCCGTCCGCGGACAAGGCGAGCGCGATCAAGAACGGCAAGGACGGCGGCGAACTCCTGCCGCTGGCGGGCCCCGGCGTCAAGGTGTTGGACACCAAGAAGCAAAAGCACGGCAAGCTGCGCAACTCGGTCGGCCGCTACGCGTTGTTCACCCTGGACTGGTACGCCAACGGCAAGGACCCGGTGGGCGACGACAAGCCGATGGCCCAGGCCCAGGACGACGTGGACAAGTTCCTGTGGAACTCGCTCACCGCGCGCGGCGAGGCGAGGTCCAAGCAGATCGACGAGGAGAACCGGCGCAAGGCCCTGGAACAGATCCAGGGTTGACCCGGCCCCGGTCGCGACACCGACTCAGCTTCCGTCGCGCCGCCGCCGGGTCGCGGTGACCCGATCGGCGAGCAGTTCGTCCGCCGGGTAGGCCACCTCCTCCAGGGTGAGCCCGTGCGCGGGCGCGACGTGCACGCCCGAGTCGCGCACCGCGCGCCCGAGCACCTCCAGCGGCCAGTCCACCGGCTTGCGCCCGGTACCCACCGCCAGCATCGCGCCGACCAGCGAACGCACCATGTTGTGGCAGAACGCGTCCGCCCGCACGGTGGCCACGATCACCGGCCGAAACGCCGGACCCAGATCGGCCCCGCTCGGCCTCTCGCGCGCCCAGGAGAAGTCCTGGAGGCAGCGCACCGTCGTGGCCCCCTCGCGCCTGCGGCAGAACGACGCGAAGTCGTGCTCGCCCAACAACCGCTGCGCCGCCGCGTTCATCCGGGTCTCGTCCAGCGGCCGGTCGTGCCACACCACGCTGCCCCGCCGCAGCGGATCCACCCCGCCCGGCGCGTCGCACACCCGGTACGCGTAGCGCCGCCAGATCGCGCCGAACCGCGCGTCGAAGCCCTCGGGCGCCACGGTGATGTCCCGCACCCGCAGATCGCGCGGCAGCGCCCCGGTGACCCGACGCAGGGCCACCTCGCCCATCGCGGCCCAGACGTCGTCGGGCACGTCGAGATGGGCCACCTGGCCCCGCGCGTGCACCCCCGCGTCGGTCCGGCCGGCCACGGTGAGCTGGGCCGGCTCGGCCAGCCGCAGCACGGTGGTCAGGGCGCTCTCCAGCGTGCCCTGCACGGTGCGCAACTCGCGCTGGCGGGCCCAGCCCGCGAACTCGGTGCCGTCGTACGACAGATCGATGCGCAAGCGCACCACCTCAACCACCTCCGGGCATGGCGCGAGCCCGTCCCCCGTACGAATACGGGGAACGGGCTCGCACTGTGATTCAGAACGCGTGGAGCATGCGACGAGACCGTCAGGCCTTGTCGGCGTCCTTGCTCTCCTCGGCCTGCTCGGCCTCGGCGGCGGGCGCCTCCTCGGTCTCGACGACCTTCGTCGTCTCGACCTTGGCGGTCTCCTGCTCCTTGACCGAGCGCTTCGTGGCGGCCTCGGCCTCGCCGACCGCGGTCTGCGCCACGGTCAGCGCCTCGACCAGCTCGATGACCGCCATGGGCGCGTTGTCGCCCTTGCGGTTGCCGATCTTGGTGATGCGCGTGTAACCGCCCGGGCGGTTCTCGTACCGGGGAGCGATCTCCTCGAACAGCGAGTGCACGACGCTCTTGTCACGAACGATCGTGAGCACCTGGCGACGGTTGTGCAGGTCGCCCTTCTTCGCCTTGGTGATCAGCCGCTCGGCGACGGGACGCAGCCGACGCGCCTTGGCCTCGGTCGTGGTGATCCGACCGTGCTCGAACAGCGCCGTCGCGAGACCGGCCAGGATCAGCCGCTCGTGGGACGGGCCGCCGCCGAGGCGCGGACCCTTGGTGGGCCTGGGCATGTTTTCTCCTAGATATTCCTGCGCCGGCCGTGTCAGGTACCGGCGTCAGTCCACCCGGGCCGGTCGGCCCGGGTGGTGGCAACGCCTTGCGGCGAAGCTCAGTACTGCTCGGTCTCCGCGAAGCCGTGGTCGTCCTCGTCGCCGAAGCTGTCCGCGGCGGCGGTCGGGTCGAACCCGGGCGGGCTGTCCTTGAGGGCCAGACCCATCCCGTTGAGCTTCGCCTTGACCTCGTCGATGGACTTCGCACCGAAGTTGCGGATGTCCAACAGGTCGGCCTCGCTGCGCGCGACCAGTTCACCCACGGTGTGGATGCCCTCGCGCTTGAGGCAGTTGTAGGAGCGGACCGTGAGCTCGAGCTCCTCGATCGGCAGCGCCAGATCGGCCGCGAGCGCGGCGTCGGTCGGCGACGGGCCCATGTCGATGCCCTCGGCGTCGATGTTCAGCTCGCGCGCGAGACCGAACAGCTCGACCAGCGTCTTGCCCGCGGAGGCCATCGCGTCACGCGGACGCATGGACTGCTTGGTCTCGACGTCGACGATCAGCTTGTCGAAGTCCGTGCGCTGCTCGACACGGGTGGCCTCGACCTTGTACGTGACCTTGAGCACCGGCGAGTAGATCGAGTCGACCGGCACGCGGCCGATCTCCTGGCCCGCCTGCTTGTTCTGCACCGCGGAGACGTAGCCGCGACCGCGCTCGACGGTCAGCTCCATCTCCAGCTTGCCCTTGGCGTTCAGCGTCGCCAGGACCAGGTCGGGGTTGTGCACCTCGACCCCGGCCGGCGGCGCGATGTCGCCGGCGGTGACCACACCCGGACCCTGCTTGCGCAGGTACATCACGACCGGCTCGTCGTGCTCCGAGGAGACGACGAGCTGCTTGATGTTCAGGATGAGGTCGGTGACGTCCTCCTTGACGCCCGGCACGGTGGTGAACTCGTGCAGGACACCGTCGATCCGGATGCTGGTGACAGCCGCGCCCGGGATCGAGGAGAGGAGCGTACGACGAAGCGAGTTGCCGAGCGTGTAGCCGAAGCCCGGCTCGAGGGGCTCGATGACGAACCGCGAACGGTATTCGTCGACGACGTCCTCGGTAAGGGTGGGCCGCTGAGCGATAAGCATGTGGATGCCTCCTGATCATGGCGCCCGCTATTTGACGCCAGTGGAAACAAGGATACGGGCGGACCGACGCCGAGTTGAAAACCCGGCTCGATCCGCCCGATCCCGTTGAGCTGCTACTTGGAGTAGAGCTCGACGATGAGCTGCTCCTGCACCTGCGTGTCGATGACCTGACGCGCGGGGAGGGAGTGCACGAGGATGCGCATCTTGCCCGGGATGACCTCGAGCCAGGCCGGGACGGTGCGCTCGCCGGCCTCGGCGCGAGCGACCACGAACGGGGTCAGCTCGACCGAGTCCTTGCGGACCTCGATGATGTCGTTGTCGGAGACCCGGAACGACGGGATGTCCGTCTTGACGCCGTTGACCACGATGTGACCGTGGCGAACGAGCTGACGGGCGTGGTCACGCGACTTGGCGAAGCCCGCGCGGTAGACCACGTTGTCCAGGCGCGACTCGAGGATGCGAAGCAGGTTCTCGCCGGTCTTGCCCTGGCGACGGTTCGCTTCCTCGTAGTAGCCCTTGAACTGCTTCTCGAGCACACCGTAGATGCGCGCGCACTTCTGCTTCTCGCGCATCTGCAGCAGGTACTCGCTGTCCTTGGTACGGCCACGACCGTGCTCGCCCGGCGGGTAAGGCCGAATCTCGATCGGGCACTTCGGGCCCTCGCACTTGCTGCCCTTGAGGAACAGCTTCATCTTCTCGCGACGGCAGCGCTTGCAGTCCGCGCCGGTGTAACGCGCCATTGTTCTTTAACTCCTAGTCAGCTGCTGGTCAGACGCGGCGGCGCTTGGGGGGGCGGCAGCCGTTGTGCGGCACGGGGGTGACGTCCTGAATGGAGCCGACCTCCAGGCCGGTGGCCTGCAGCGAACGAATGGCGGTCTCACGACCGGAACCCGGGCCCTTGACGAAAACGTCGACCTTGCGCATGCCGTGCTCCTGGGCACGACGCGCGGCGGACTCGGCGGCCATCTGCGCGGCGAAGGGGGTCGACTTGCGCGAACCCTTGAAGCCGACGTGGCCCGCGGAGGCCCACGAGATCACGTTGCCGCTGGGGTCCGTGATCGACACGATGGTGTTGTTGAACGTGCTCTTGATGTGGGCGTGCCCGTGAGCGACGTTCTTCTTTTCCTTGCGGCGCACCTTCTTGGCGCCCGCGCGGCTCTTGGGAGGCATCTGCTGGAAACTCCTGAGGTCGTCGGTCCGCTACGAATTGAGGACCGCGTGATCCGTCGTACGCGGACTACTTCTTGCCCGGCTTCTTCTTGCCGGCGATCGCGCGACGCGGGCCCTTGCGGGTACGCGCGTTGGTGTGGGTGCGCTGACCGCGGACGGGAAGACCGCGACGGTGACGCAGACCTTCGTAGCAACCGATCTCGACCTTGCGGCGGATGTCGGCGGCGACTTCGCGGCGGAGGTCACCCTCGACGCGGTAGTTCGCCTCGATCCAGTCACGAAGCTTGATCAGGTCGTCCTCGGCGAGATCGCGGACGCGGGTGTCAGGGTTGACACCGGTGTTCTTCAGCGTGTCCAGCGCACGAGTGCGCCCGACGCCGAAGATGTAGGTCAGAGCGACCTCGACCCGCTTCTCACGGGGGAGGTCGACGCCGACGAGGCGTGCCATATGTGTGGCTCCTGGTTTAGTCGGAGGTCTGGCCCAGCACCGGTCCGGTACACCTGCTGGAGATGTCCTCGGTCCTCGGCCTCCGGCCGAGGGTGGCGTCCCGCACGAGGCGGGGGTCGGGTGCTGCGGCTCTTACGTGGTGCGTCGCGCGTCGATCGCTCGTTGTGCGAGGGGGGTGCTGCTCAGCCCTGGCGCTGCTTGTGGCGCAGGTTCTCGCAGATCACCATGACCCGGCCGTGACGGCGGATCACCTTGCACTTGTCGCAGATCTTCTTGACGCTCGGCTTGACCTTCATGATTTCTCCGGTACGTGTGACGAAGGCGTGCGGGCACGCCGCCGTCGCCGAGTCGGTTATCGGTTTGCGTCCAAGCCCCACGCGTCACGCACGGCGTGGGCGGGGCTGGGGCTCGCCTACTTGTAGCGGTAGACGATCCGGCCGCGGGTCAGGTCGTACGGGCTCAACTCGACGACGACCCGGTCGTCCGGAAGAATTCGGATGTAGTGCATCCGCATCTTCCCACTGATGTGCGCGAGGACTTTGTGCCCGTTCTGAAGCTCCACGCGAAACATGGCGTTGGGGAGCGACTCGATGACGGTGCCCTCGATTTCGATGGCCCCTTGCTTCTTGGGCATGTCCTCCGCGCTTCGTATCTCGGGATCAGCTACCGTTACCCGGCCACATGACGAAGCTCAAATTTTTGGCGCCCAGATGACGGGCGCGCCAAACCTGGCTACATGTGAGCCGACGAGTCAGTCTAAGGCACTCGGTCGGTGAAAGCGAAACCGGGCCCGGAACCGCAGGTTCCGTTCCCGCCGGGGCGGACGGATCTACCTCACGAAGTAGACCAGCGCCCAGATCAGCACACCGAGTGACATCACGACCAACCAGACCTTGTTCAACGTCGCGTTGGAAACCCGCGGACGCCGCTCCTTCGCCGGCCCATAGGCACCGGCTCGCGAAGGCGCGTCGACATGTCGGTGGTACTCCTGCGGCGGCGTCGCACCCGCCGCGTCGTCCCGATCCTCGCGGCCCGGCAACTGCGCCGAAACCGCGTCGAGCTCCCCCACCGTACCGGCTCGGCGGACCGCGTCCAGGCGCGCCCGGTATTCGGACAGCGCCAGACGGCCGGAAGCGAGGTGTTCGCGCAGCTCGGCGGTCACACGTTCGCGGTCCGCAGGGGTCGCGGGGGCGTTCGGATCACGGTCCATACCACGAGCGTAGGCCCTGTTCGGGCACCCGGGCAGCGCGGCGCCCGGTCATCCGGACGAGGGCTGCCCGTGTCGCCGCAGGCACATCTGGATCGAGCCCAACACCGCCGCGGCCGGACCGTAGACCCACACCGGCCAGAAGTACACGACGCCGGTGCCGGCCACCGCGACCAGGAGCCAGATCACCACGTTCAACGCGGTGATCGCGTTCAGCGTGGTCCAGGCCGCCCGCAGGACCCGCGCCCCGGTGGCCCACCCGTCCCGCTCCCTCGGCTCCTGCGGCACCGGGTCCACGTCCCGGTACCTCCGGGCCGCGACCGGCGGCGGGGGCGGTACGGCGGCGAGCCACGTCGGCGCGGGCATCCCGAGCGCCGACGACTCCGGCGCGACCGGCCGAGCCGGCGCGGCCCGGGTGCGCGCCGCCTCGTAGGCCATCCGCGCGCGGATCACCTCGACGTCCGCCTCCAGATGTTCGGGCGGCGGCAGATCGGCGATCAGCCGGGCCAGATCCCCCAGCGTGACCGCCCCGAAGGCGGCCCCCATACGTTCGTTGAACTCTGCGAGCGTCAGCCGTCCGACCGCATGGTGGTCGCGCAGAAGCGTCACCGCCGCTTCACGGTCGACGTCGGATGCCCGCATGGTCGGATGCCTCACCATGCCTTCGACACTAGGCAGGCGCCGCGGCCGCGTACATGGTGCCAGCCCCACCATCGACGGGGGTCTGGCCTCAGGGTCGGGTCAGCACCACGGGCCCGTTCTCGGTGATCGCGATCGAGTGCTCCCAGTGCGCCGCGTGGCCGCCCGCCGTGGTCTTGACCGTCCACTCGTCCGGCAGCGTGTACGTGTCCGGCTTGCCCAGCGTGACCATCGGCTCGATCGCCAGGCACACGCCGACCTCCAGGCGCGGACCCCGGCCGCCGGGGCCGTAGTTGAGCACGTGCGGGTCCTGGTGCATCTCGGTACCGATGCCGTGGCCGCCGTAGTCCTCGACGATGCCGTACTTGGCACCGCCGGGCAGCGGGTTGGACCGGATCGACTTCTCCACCGCGTGGCTGATGTCGGTCAGCCGACCGCCGGCCACCGCGGCCTCGATGCCCGCCCACATCGACTGCTCGCACACCCGGCTCAGTTCGAGCACCTCGGGCCGCACCGTGCCGATCGGCACGGTGATCGCCGAGTCGCCGTGCCAGCCGTCCAGGATCGCACCGCAGTCGATCGAGATGATGTCCCCGTCGCGCAACGGCGTCTCGTCCGGGATCCCGTGCACCACCACGTCGTTGACCGACGCGCAGATCGACGCCGGGAAGCCGTGATAGCCCTTGAACGAGGGGATCGCACCCGCCGCCCGGATCGACCGCTCGGCGATCGTGTCCAGATCGGCCGTGGTCACCCCGGGCTTCGCCGCCTCGCGCAGCAGCTCCAGCGTGTTCGCCACCACGGCCCCGGCCCGACGCATCTTCTCGATCTGCTCGGGCGTCTTGCGCTCGATTCGCATGTGGCGCTTCCTGAACACCGGCATGGCCGTCCTCGTCTGTGTATCGCCTGGAAAGCACGATGGGCGATCCGGGGTTTCCCCGGATCGCCCATGTGTGATGTCTGTCGCGGTCGACGCCCGGATCAGGCGCCGAACTCCCGAAGCGCGGTCATCGCGCGCCCGGTGACCTCCTTGACCGGACCCGTCGCCTGGATCGGCAGCAGGAGGTTGCGCTCGGAGTAATAGCCGACCAAGGGTTCGGTCTGCTCCTTGTACACGTCCAGGCGGTGCCGGACGGTCTCCTCGCGGTCGTCGTCACGCTGGTACAACTCGCTGCCGCACTCGTCGCAGACGCCCGGCACCTTCGGCGGGTCGGTCAGGATGTGGCAGACGTGCCCACTGGCCCGGCACTGCCGGCGGCCGGAGATGCGCTGAATGATCTCCGAGTCGTCGACCTTGAGTTCGAGCACCACGTCGAGCTCGGTGTCGTTCTCGGCGAGGATCTCGTCGAGCACCTTGGCCTGAGCGGTGTTGCGCGGGAACCCGTCGAGGAGGAAACCGGCGGCGACGTCCGGCTGCGCGAGGCGCTCCCGGACCATGCCTATGGTCACCTCGTCGGGTACGAGGTTGCCCGCGTCCATGTAGGTCTTCGCCTCGCGGCCGAGCGGGGTGCCCTGACTCACGTTGGCGCGGAAGATGTCACCGGTCGAGACGGCGGGAATCGACAGGTTGGCGGCGATGTACTGGGCCTGGGTTCCCTTACCCGCGCCGGGAGGCCCCACGAGAACGATACGCATTTAGCGGAGGAAGCCTTCGTAGTTGCGCTGCTGGAGCTGACTCTCGATCTGCTTCACGGTTTCCAGACCCACTCCCACGATGATCAGGATGCTCGTGCCGCCGAACGGGAAGTTCTGGTTGGCGTTGAAGAGCACGAGCGCGATGCTGGGTACCAGCGCGATCATGCCCAGGTACAACGATCCGGGCCACGTGATCCTGGTGAGGATGTAGTTCAGGTATTCCGCAGTCGGTCTGCCGGCGCGGATCCCCGGAATGAAGCCACCATACTTCTTCATGTTGTCGGCTACTTCTTCGGGGTTGAACGTGATGGCCACGTAGAAGAACGCGAAGAAGACGATCAGCAAGAAGTACGTGATCATGTACAGCGGGTGGTCGCCCTTGACGAAGTGGCGTTCGATCCACACCGCCCAGTCCGATTTCCCACCGCTGAACTGGGCGATGAGGGCCGGGATGTACAGCAGCGACGAGGCGAAGATGACGGGGATGATGCCCGCCTGGTTCACCTTGAGCGGGATGTAGGTCGAGGTCCCGCCGTAGGCGCGACGCCCGATCATGCGCTTGGCGTACTGCACCGGGATCCGGCGCTGCGCCTGTTCCACGAAGACCACCAGGCCGACCATCACGAGGCCGATGGCGATGACGGTGAAGAACGGCACCCAGCCGCCGCCGATGGTGCCCTGCTCCTTGATGGTCCACAGCGCGGCCGGGAAACCGGCGGCGACCGAGACGAACATCAGGATCGACATGCCGTTGCCGATGCCGCGGTCGGTGATCAGCTCACCCAGCCACATGATCGTGGAGGTACCGGCGGTCATCACCGCGACCATGACGATCACCCGGAAGAGCGAGTCGTCCGGCACGATGCCCTGCGGGTCGCAGGTCTGGCTGCGGGCGCTGGAGAACAGCGCGCCGCTGCGGGCGGTGGCGATCAGCGCGGTCGACTGCAGAATCGACAGCGCGATGGTCAGGTACCGGGTGTACTGGGTGATCTTCGCGGTGCCGGACTGGCCCTCCTTCTTGAGGGCCTCCAGCCTCGGGATCACCACGGTCAGAAGCTGCAGGATGATGCTCGCCGTGATGTACGGCATGATCCCCAGCGCGAAGATCGTGAGTTGCAGCAGCGCACCGCCGCTGAACATGTTCACGAGTCCGAACAGGCTGTTCCGGTTGGAGTCCTCTACGCAAGAGCGCACCATCTCGAACGAGACGCCCGGCACCGGGATATGCGACCCGATCCGAAAGAGGACGATGATCGCCAACGTGAACAGCAGCTTCTTGCGCAGGTCGGGCGTGCGGAACGCCCTGGCGAACGCGGTGAGCACACTGCCTCCTGCGCCCCGCCCGTCTTAGGGGCGAGTCGATCGAGTCGTCGGTCCGGTAGGACCACTGGTCAGGTCCCGCACAGGGAACCTCACGGACAATAACAGCGCCGACGGCCCGGAAGTATCGCCCCGGTCCGACGTTCCTGCGACATGACACAACACACGGTAAAAACAGAGCAAGTCATGTGAGAGAGCGGTGCAATGAATCCGCCCCCACGACACAGCAAACCACAGGGGCGCCACCACCTTACCGGCGTGGCGCCCCTGCGCTATAGCCCTCAACGACGTCAAGGCCCGTTCGGTACCGATCCGAACGGGCCATGACGGTCAAACGATCAATCCGGTACGCGCGAGCGTCAGACCGACAGTTCGTCGGCCGAGCCACCCGCGGCGGCAATCTTGGTCTTCGCCGAGCCGGAGAAGGCGTGCACCTTCACCTGGACGGCAACCGAGATCTCGCCGGTGCCCAGGATCTTGACGGGCAGGTTCTTGCGAACCGCGCCCTTCTCGATCAGACCCTCGACGGTGACTTCGCCACCGTTGGGGTACAGGGACTCGATCTTGTCCAGGTTCACGACCTGGAACTCGACCCGGAACGGGTTCTTGAAGCCCTTGAGCTTGGGCAGCCGCATGTGCAGCGGCATCTGCCCACCCTCGAAACGGGCCGGAACCTGGTAACGAGCCTTCGTGCCCTTGGTGCCACGACCGGCGGTCTTACCCTTGGAGCCCTCGCCACGACCCACGCGGGTCTTGGCGGTCTTGGCGCCCGGGGCGGGCCGCAGGTGGTGCACCTTCAGCGGGTTGTCAGCACCCATGTCAGTCGACCTCCTCGACGGTGACGAGGTGCGACACCGTCGCGATCATGCCGCGGATCTCCGGGCGGTCTTCCTTGACGACCACGTCGTGGACGCGCTTGAGACCGAGCGAACGGAGAGTGTCCCGCTGGTTCTGCCTGCCACCGATCTTCGATCGGGTCTGCGTGACCTTGAGACGTGCCATTACGCACCAACCCCCGCGCGGGCCCGCAGAAGCGCGGCCGGGGCCACGTCCTCCAGAGGCAGGCCACGACGAGCCGCGATCTCCTCGGGGCGAACGAGCCCCTGGAGCGCCGCAACGGTCGCGTGCACGATGTTGATCGGGTTCGACGAACCGAGCGACTTGCTCAGCACGTCGTGGATGCCGGCGCACTCGAGCACGGCGCGCACGGGGCCACCGGCGATGACGCCGGTACCCGGCGAAGCCGGCTTCAGGAGCACGACGCCGGCAGCCTTCTCACCCTGGATCGGGTGCGGGATGGTGCCCTGGATACGGGGGACCTTGAAGAAGTGCTTCTTGGCCTCTTCAACACCCTTGGCGATCGCGGCCGGCACCTCCTTGGCCTTGCCGTAACCGACACCTACGGTGCCATCGCCATCGCCGACCACGACCAGCGCGGTGAAGCTGAAGCGACGACCACCCTTCACGACCTTGGCGACGCGATTGATCGCGACCACGCGCTCGACGTAAGCGGTCTTCTCGGCGGCTGCGCCACCATCACGTCGATCCCGCCGGTCCCGCCGCTCGCCGCCGCCGGCGCCGCCACCGCGGCGCTGGGGTCCAGCCATCAGAATGTCCTCACATCTGTCGTTCGAAGCTTGTCCCGGAGCGGGCTCAGAAGGTCAGCCCGTTACCGCGTGCGGCATCCGCGAGAGCGGCGATCCGGCCGTGGTACTTGTTGCCACCACGGTCGAACACGACGGCCTCGACACCGGCAGCCTTCGCACGCTCGGCGACCAATTCGCCGACCTTGCGAGCCTGGGCGGTCTTGTCGCCCTCGCCACCACGGATGGACGGGTCCATCGTGGAGGCCGAAGCGAGAGTGTGGCCGGCGATGTCGTCGATAACCTGCGCCACCATGTGACGGGTGGAGCGGCTCACGACGAGACGGGGCCGCAGCGGGGTGCCGGAAACCTTCTTCCGCACCCGGATGTGCCGGCGCTTGCGTGCGACAGACTTCTTCGCAACGCCCTTGCCGGTCTTCACGCCGACAGCCATGCCTACTTACCAGCCTTTCCGACCTTGCGGCGGATGACCTCGCCGGCGTACTTGACGCCCTTGGCCTTGTACGGGTCGGGCTTACGCAGCTTGCGAATGTTCGCCGCGATCTCACCGACCTTCTGCTTGTCGATGCCTTCGACCGAGAAACGGGTCGGGGCCTCGACCACGAAGGTGATGCCCTCCGGGGCCTCGACGACGACGGGGTGGCTGAATCCGAGCGCGAACTCCAGCGAGGAGCCCTTCGCCTGGACGCGGTAACCGACGCCGCTGATCTCAAGCTTCTTGATGTATCCCTGGGTCACACCAGTGATCATGTTCGCCACCAGCGTCCGGGACAGCCCGTGCAGGGCCTTCGAGCGACGCTCGTCGTCGGGACGGGTCACCGCGAGGGTGCCGTCGTCCGACTTCGCGATCTCGATCGGGGCGGCGATGGTGTGCGACAGGGAACCCTTGGGGCCCTTCACGACAACCTCGCGGCCATTGATGGTGACGTCCACACCGGTGGGAACCGGGATGGGGAGACGTCCGATGCGCGACATTGCTCTCCTTCCCTTCCCTTACCAGACGAAGGCGAGGACTTCCCCGCCCACGCCCTTCTTGGCCGCCTGCTTGTCGGTGAGGAGACCGGTCGACGTCGAGATAATCGCGACGCCGAGGCCACCGAGCACCTTCGGCAGGTTCGTGGACTTTGCGTACACCCGCAGACCGGGCTTCGACACACGGCGGACGCCGGCGATCGAGCGCTCGCGGTTCGGGCCGTACTTGAGGACGACGGTGAGCTTCTTGCCCACCTCCGCGTCCTCGACGCGCCAGCCCTGGATGTAACCCTCCTGCTGGAGGATCTCCGCGATGTGCGACTTGATCTTGCTGAACGGCATCACGACGTCGTCGTGATAAGCCGAGTTGGCGTTCCGCAGACGAGTCAACATGTCTGCGATGGGGTCGGTCATGGTCATGACGGCCTCAAGGCCTTTCTCGCCGTGGTTTCCCGGCGTGCGATCCCTCGCCCCGCCGCCCTCCCGAGGGAGAGCGGCGAGGCGACGACTGCGGTGCGGGACCTACGACGTCGTTACTGTTCTCGTTCGTCCCCACGGGACGATCGATTTGCGGGTGCCGCGTCGGTCGCCGAGGCGACCGTCGCGAACTACCAGCTGCTCTTGGTGACGCCCGGCAGCTCGCCGGCGTGCGCCATCATGCGCAGGCACACGCGGCACAGGCCGAACTTGCGGTACACCGAGTGAGGACGGCCACAGCGCTGGCAGCGCGTGTAGCCACGAACCTCGAACTTCGGCTTGCGGGCGGCCTTTGCGATCAGGGCCTTCTTCGCCACGTCTCAGTCTCCTTGTTGCGTTCCTCAGTCGGCGAGCCGACTGCTCACGCTTCCTTGAACGGGAAGCCGAGGAGACGCAGCAGAGCGCGGCCCTCGTCGTCGTTCTTGGCGCTGGTCACCACAGTGATGTCCATGCCGCGAACGCGGTCGATCTTGTCCTGGTCGATCTCGTGGAACATCGACTGCTCCGTGAGACCGAAGGTGTAGTTGCCGCGGCCGTCGAACTGCTTCGGCGAGAGGCCGCGGAAGTCGCGGATACGCGGCAGAGCGATCGACAGCAGACGGTCGAGGAACTCCCACATGCGGTCGCCGCGCAGTGTAACGTGCGCGCCGATCGGCTGACCTTCACGCAGCTTGAACTGCGCGATGGACTTGCGGGCCTTCGTGACCTGGGGCTTCTGGCCGGTGATGGCCATCAGGTCCTTGATCGCGCCGTCGATCAGCTTCGAGTCGCGGGCGGCGTCGCCCACACCCATGTTGACCACGATCTTGGTGACGCCCGGAACCTGCATGACGTTCTCGAACGAGAACTCCTCACGCAGCTTGCCGAGGATCTCCTCGCGGTAACGCTGCTTCAGACGCGGCAGTTCGCGCGCCTCAGTGGTGACCGTCATCAGATGTCCTCACCGGTCCGCTTGGCGTACCGGATCTTGTTGCCCTCGTCATCGAACCGGAAGCCGGTCCGCGTCGGGACCTTCTTTCCGTCCTTCTCCACCACCAGCATCACGTTGCTGACGTGGATGGAGGCTTCCTGGGTGATGATGCCACCGGTCTTGGCACCCTTGGCGGACTGACCCACCTTGGTGTGCTTCTTGATCCGGTTGACGCCCTCGACCAGGACGCGCTCCTTCGGCGGGAAGGCCGCGATGACCTTGCCCTGCTTGCCCTTGTCCTTGCCCGTGATGACCTGTACCAGGTCACCCTTCTTGATCTTCATCGCCTTCGCCATTGGTTAGAGCACCTCCGGCGCGAGCGAGATGATCTTCATGAACTTCTTCTCACGAAGCTCACGGCCGACCGGACCGAAAATACGGGTGCCTCGGGGTTCGCCATCGTTCTTCAGGACAACGGCGGCGTTCTCGTCGAAGCGGATGTAGGAGCCGTCGACACGCCGGCGCTCCTTGACCGTCCGCACGACGACTGCCTTGATGACGTCGCCCTTCTTCACGTTGCCACCGGGGATCGCGTCCTTGACGGTGGCAACGATGACGTCCCCGATGCCCGCGTAGCGCCGGCCGGAGCCACCGAGCACACGGATGCAGAGAATCTCCTTCGCACCCGTGTTGTCGGCGACTCGCAGTCGCGACTCCTGCTGGATCACGTCTAACTCCTGATCGTCACGTCGCGGTCACGACCCACGGTTGGTGGGGCGACCGGCGCTCGCTACTTGGCCTTTTCGAGGATCTCGACGATGCGCCAGCGCTTGCTGGCGGACAGCGGCCGAGTCTCCATGAGGACGACACGGTCACCGACGCCACAGGCGTTCTGCTCGTCGTGAGCCTTCAGCTTGTTCGTGCGGCGGATGACCTTGCCGTACATCGGGTGCTTCACGCGGTCCTCGACGGCGACGACGACGGTCTTGTCCATCTTGTCGCTGACGACGAGGCCCTCACGGGTCTTGCGGAATCCCCGGGTTGCTTCAGTCATCTCAGTCTTCTCGCTCACGCCGCGCCTCCGGTCTCCTGCACGTCGATGCCCAGCTCGCGCTCGCGCATCAGCGTGTAGATCCGGGCGATGTCCTTACGGACAGCCTTGAGCCGCCCGTGATTCTCGAGCTGCCCGGTCGCCGCCTGGAAACGGAGGTTGAACAGCTCCTCCTTGGCTTCGCGGAGCTTGGCGACGATTTCCTCGTCACCGAGTTCGCGGAGCTCGGACGCCTTGGTAACGGCCGCCATCACGCCTCACCAGCCTCGCGCCGGACGATCCGGCACTTCATCGGCAGCTTGTGCACGGCGCGGGTAAGCGCCTCACGAGCCACCTTCTCGTTCGGGTACGACAGTTCGAACATCACCCGACCGGGCTTGACGTTCGCGACCCACCACTCGGGCGAGCCCTTACCGGAACCCATGCGGGTCTCGGCAGGCTTCTTGGTCAGCGGACGGTCGGGGTAGATGTTGATCCACACCTTGCCACCACGGCGAATGTGCCGGGTGATGGCAATACGAGCGGACTCGATCTGACGGTTGGTCACGTACGCCTGGCCCAGGGCCTGGATGCCGTACTCGCCGAACGCCAGTTCCGTACCGCCCTTGGCGCGGCCACCACGCTTGGGGTGGTGCTGCTTGCGGTGCTTGACCCTGCGGGGGATCAGCATCGGGGTCAGGCCTCCGATCCGGATTCGGGCGCCGAGTTCACAGCCTCGGCCGCCGGCGCGGAGCCGGTGTCCGAGGAACCGGTGGCCTGCGCGTCGTTCTGCTGCGGACGTCCGCCGCGGCCACCGCGGCCACCGCGCTCGCCGCCACGACCGCCGCCGCCACCCTCGCCACCACGACGGGGACGCTCGGGAGCGCCGCCGCGGGCGGGACGGTTGCTGGCACGAGCCGCAGCGTTCTCGGCGCGAACCTCGGCGATGTTCTTCACGTCGCCCTTGTAGATCCACACCTTCACACCGATGCGACCGAACGTCGTACGGGCCTCGAAGAAGCCGTAGTCGACGTTGGCGCGCAGCGTGTGCAGCGGCACGCGACCCTCACGGTAGAACTCCGAGCGGGACATTTCGGCCCCACCCAGACGACCACCGCACTGGATCTTGATGCCCTTGGCCCCGGCCTTCATGGAGCTCTGCATCGCCTTGCGCATCGCGCGGCGGAAGGACACGCGGCTCGAGAGCTGCTCGGCCACACCCTGCGCCACAAGCTGAGCGTCCACCTCGGGGTTCTTGACCTCGAGGATGTTGAGCTGAACCTGCTTGCCGGTGAGCTTCTCGAGCTCACCGCGGATGCGGTCGGCCTCCGCACCACGACGGCCGATGACGATGCCCGGCCGGGCGGTGTGGATGTCGACGCGGACGCGCTCACGGGTGCGCTCGATCTCGACCTTCGAGATCCCGGCGCGCTCCATGCCCTTCGTCATCATCTGACGAATCTTGACGTCCTCGCCGACGTAGTCCTTGTAAAGCTTGTCGGCGTACCACCGGGACTTGAAGTCCGTGGTGATGCCGAGACGGAACCCGTGCGGGTTAACCTTCTGGCCCACTAGCGGGTCCTCTCCTTCTCGGCGACAACCACGGTGATGTGGCTGGTGCGCTTGCGGATGCGGTACGCCCGGCCCTGTGCCCGCGGACGGAAACGCTTGAGGGTCGGACCCTCGTCCACGTAGGCGGCGGACACGTACAGGATGTTCGTGTCCAAGTTGTGGTTGTGACCGGCGTTGGCAATGGCGCTGTCCAGCACCTTGCCGACCGGCTCACTCGCGGCCTGCGGAGCGAATCGCAGGACCGCCTGGGCCTCCGCGGCGTTCATGCCACGGATGAGGTCCACCACACGGCGGGCCTTCATGGGCGTGACGCGGATGTACCGCGCCTGAGCCCTGGCTTCCATCGACGTCCCCTTGCTCATCTCGATATCCATGCGATTCGCCGCGTCAGCGACGACGCGACTTCCGGTCGTCCTTCTCGTGACCGCGGAAGGTCCGAGTCGGCGCGAACTCGCCGAGCTTGTGGCCGACCATCGACTCGGTCACGAACACCGGGACGTGCTTACGGCCGTCGTGCACCGCGATCGTGTGGCCCAACATCGCCGGGACGATCATCGAGCGACGGGACCAGGTCTTGATGACGTTCTTGGTTCCCTTGTCGTTCTGTACGTCCACCTTCTTGATGAGGTGGCCGTCGACGAAGGGTCCCTTCTTGAGACTGCGCGGCATCGAGACTGCTCCTAGCGCTTCTTGTTCGTCTTGCGGCGGCGGATGATGAGCTTGTCGCTGGCCTTCTTCGGCCGGCGAGTACGACCCTCGGGCTTACCCCAGGGGCTCACCGGGTGGCGACCACCAGAGGTCTTACCCTCACCACCACCGTGCGGGTGGTCGATGGGGTTCATCGCCACACCGCGGACGGTCGGGCGCTTGCCCTTCCAGCGCATGCGACCGGCCTTGCCCCAGTTGATGTTCGACTGCTCGGCATTGCCGATCTCGCCGATCGTCGCCCGGCAGCGCACGTCCACCAGGCGAATTTCGCCCGAGGGCATGCGGAGGGTCGCGTGAGCACCCTCCTTCGCCAGCAGCTGCACGCTGACACCCGCGGAACGGGCGATCTTCGCGCCGCCACCGGGCCGAAGCTCGATGGCGTGGATGACCGTACCGACCGGGATGTTCCGGAGCGGCATGTTGTTGCCCGGCTTGATGTCGGCGCCCGGACCGTTCTCGATCCGGTCGCCCTGCTTCAGCTTGTTCGGGCACAGGATGTAGCGCTTCTCGCCGTCCGCGTAGTGCAGAAGAGCGATGCGCGCGGTGCGGTTCGGGTCGTACTCGATGTGAGCGACCTTCGCCGGAACGCCGTCCTTGTCGTTGCGCCGGAAGTCGATCAGTCGGTACGCGCGCTTGTGTCCGCCACCCTGGTGGCGAGCAGTCACACGGCCGTGGTTGTTACGACCACCCTTGCTGTGCAGAGGGCGGACCAGCGACTTCTCCGGCTCGGACCGCGTGATCTCGACGAAGTCGGCGACGCTGGCGCCACGACGGCCCGGCGTCGTCGGCTTGTACTTGCGGATGCCCATGGCTTCTCTTAGTCCTCGTCCGTATCAGCGGCCGTCAGCCGACGGGTCCACCGAAGATGTCGATCCGCTCGCCCTCTGCAAGGGTGACGATCGCGCGCTTCGTGTCCTTGCGCTTGCCGAAACCGGTCTTGGTGCGCTTGCGCTTACCGACGCGGTTGATCGTGTTGACGCTCTCGACCTTGACCCCGAAGACCGCGATGACGGCCTGCTTGATCTGAGTCTTGTTGGCGTCGGGGTGCACGATGAACGTGTACTTGTTCTCGTCGATGAGCCCGTAGCTCTTCTCCGAGATCACCGGCTTCAGCAGCACGTCGCGCGGGTCGGTGTAGGTCTTGCTGGTGACCTTCGTCGTGCTCTCGACGGTGTCGGTGCTCACGCGTGGCTCCCTTCGAGCTCGTCGGAGCTCGCGACCGCCGAGGCGGCCTGGGCCGGTCCGGCGATGAAGCGCTCCAGAGCGGCCTTCGTGAAGACCACGTCGTCGGAGACGAGCACGTCGTAGGTGTTCAGCTGCCCGACCTCGAGCAAGTGCACCTGCGGAAGGTTGCGGGCGCTCAGCCAGGCAGTGGTGTCGGACTTCTCGACGACCAGGAGCACGTGCTTGCGCTCACTGATCTTGCCGAGCAGCGTCTTCGCCGCCTTGACCGACGGCTTGTCGCCCTCGATCAGCGCGGAAACGCAGTGGATGCGCTCGTGACGCGCCCGGTCGGAGAGGGCACCGCGCAGGGCGGACGCCTTCATCTTCTTCGGGGTCCGCTGCTCGTAGTCACGCGGCACGGGACCGTGCACGACGCCACCACCGGCGAACTGCGGCGCGCGGGTCGAGCCCTGACGGGCGCGACCGGTGCCCTTCTGGCGGTACGGCTTGCGCCCACCACCGCGGACCTCGCCACGAGTCTTGGTCTTGTGCGTGCCCTGACGAGCCGCGGCGAGCTGCGCCACGACGACCTGGTGAATCGTCGGGATGCTCACCTGGACGTCGAACAGCCCCGCGGGGAGCTCGATCGTCCCGGACTTCTCGCCGGCGGGCGAAAGAACGTCAATGCTGGTCATGAAATTCACACACCCTTCGCAGCAGTGCGCACCAGAACCAGGCCGCCGTTGGGACCGGGGACCGCGCCCTTGATCAGGAGCAGGCCCTTCTCCGCGTCCACAGCGTGCACGGTCAGGTTCTGGGTGGAGACGCGCTCGTTACCCATGCGGCCTGCCATGCGCACGCCCTTGAACACACGACCCGGGGTGGCGCAGCCACCGATCGAGCCGGGCGAGCGGTGCTTGCGCTGCGTACCGTGCGAGCTGCCGAGACCCTTGAAGCCGTGTCGCTTCATGACACCGGCCGTGCCCTTGCCCTTCGAGGTGCCCATGACGTCGACCTTCTGGCCGGCCTCGAACACCTCGGCGGTGATCTCCTGCGCCAGCGTGTACTCGCCGGCGTCGGAGGTGCGGAGCTCGATCAGGTGGCGACGCGGGGTCACCCCGGCCTTGGCGAAGTGGCCGGCGAGCGGCTTGTTCACCTTGCGCGGGTCGATCGCGCCGAACGCAATCTGGACGGCCGAGTAGCCGTCGACCTCGGCGTTGCGGACCTGGGTCACGACGCAGGGCCCGGCCTCGACCACAGTCACTGGAACGACGCGGTTGTTCTCGTCCCAGACCTGGGTCATGCCGAGCTTCTTGCCCAGAATGCCCTTCATCTGCTTCGTCATCGTCGGTGCGTCCTCAGAGCTTGATCTCGATGTCGACGCCGGCCGGCAGGTCGAGACGCATAAGCGAGTCGACCGTCTTCGGCGTGGGGTCGAGGATGTCGATGAGCCGCTTGTGAGTGCGCATCTCGAAGTGCTCGCGCGAGTCCTTGTACTTGTGCGGCGAGCGGATGACGCAGTACACGTTCTTCTCGGTCGGCAGCGGCACCGGTCCCGCAACCTGCGCACCAGTACGCGTCACCGTCTCGACGATCTTCTTCGCCGAACTGTCGATGACCTCGTGGTCGTAGGCCTTGAGCCTGATGCGGATCTTCTGTCCCGCCATGGCTGCTTCGAATTCCTTCTCTCGTACCGCTGCGGATCACCCCCGCTGACACGGGGAGAAGACTTGGGCTGAAAACCCGTTGGGGTTTCCCTTCCCCGCCGACCCCCGCGGTCGGGCGTGTCGCTCTGTTGCTCACAAGCACCCCTTGGAAACCCTTACGGGCGGCCTGGGGGCCTGGGCAACGTACTCTCGGCGTCACCTTCGCTGCGGCAAGCGAAAGGACGACACGAGGTCGCTAAGCGACGACGCCGGCTGCATGGGTGGCAGGACAGAAGTCCACCGATTGCTCGGAGTCAACTGGGCCGGCGCCCGATCCCGTCTGTGCGACAGGCACGGCGCAGCCCGTTGTCTATCCGAGCAACTTGGCTAGTATGCCCCACGAATGGCGGGCTTGGCCAATCGAGCGGCTCTCCCAGGTTTGAGGGAGCCCCCGAGCAGTGGATATCCGGTCCCACCTTGGGGGTGGAATCGATCCGGACAAAGCCCCGCCCGCCGACCCAGGTGGACCGGCGGGCGGGATTTCATCACTTCTTGATCTTGACGACCTGGCCGGCGCCCACGGTGCGGCCACCCTCGCGGATGGCGAAACGCAGGCCCTCTTCCATGGCGATCGGCTGGATCAGCGCGACGTCCATGCCGGTGTTGTCACCCGGCATGACCATCTCGGTGCCCTCGGGGAGGGTCACCACGCCGGTCACGTCCGTCGTACGGAAGTAGAACTGCGGCCGGTAGTTGTTGAAGAAGGGGGTGTGACGGCCACCCTCGTCCTTCGACAGGATGTAGACCTGGGCCTCGAAGTCGGTGTGCGGCGTGACCGAACCCGGCTTGATGATGACCTGGCCGCGCTCGACGTCCTCGCGCTTGATGCCGCGGAGGAGCAGACCGACGTTCTCGCCCGCCTGGCCCTCGTCGAGCAGCTTGCGGAACATCTCGATGCCGGTGACCGTGGTGGTGGTCTTCTCCAGCTTGATACCGATGATGTCGACGGTCTCGTTGACCTTGACGATGCCACGCTCGATGCGGCCGGTGACGACGGTGCCACGACCGGTGATCGTGAAGACGTCCTCGACGGGCATCAGGAACGGCATGTCGGTGTCACGCGGCGGCGTCGGGATCGACTCGTCGACGGCGGCCATGAGACCGAGAAGCTTCTCGCCCCACTCCTTGTCGCCCTCGAGCGCCTTGAGCGCCGAGACCCGCACGACCGGAAGGTCGTCGCCCGGGAACTCGTACTCCGAGAGGAGCTCGCGCACCTCGAGCTCGACGAGCTCCAGGATCTCCTCGTCGTCCACCATGTCGGCCTTGTTCAGCGCGACCACGATGTACGGAACGCCGACCTGGCGGGCCAGGAGCACGTGCTCCTTGGTCTGCGGCATCGGGCCGTCGGTGGCGGCGACCACGAGGATCGCGCCGTCCATCTGCGCGGCACCGGTGATCATGTTCTTGATGTAGTCGGCGTGCCCGGGGCAGTCGACGTGCGCGTAGTGACGGTTCTCCGTCTGGTACTCGACGTGCGCGATCGAGATCGTGATACCGCGCTGCCGCTCCTCCGGCGCCTTGTCGATCTGGTCGAACGGCGTGAAGGGGTTCAGGTCCGGGTACGCGTCGTGCAGCACCTTGGTAATCGCCGCGGTCAGCGTCGTCTTACCGTGGTCGATGTGACCAATGGTGCCGATGTTGACGTGCGGCTTAGTCCGCTCGAACTTAGCCTTCGCCACTGGGGTCCTCCTGTGGACTGGTTCTTTACGCCGTACGACGTCGGGTATCGGGGGTGAGCCGGGGCGGGGGCACCGGAGTCCTGTGGACTCCGGGTCCCCCTGGTATCGCTGGTGCCGCGGTGGCGGTGATTACTCGCCGCGCGACTTGGCGATGATCTCCTCGGCGACGTTCCTCGGAACCTCGGCGTAGGAGTCGAACTGCATGGAGTAGCTCGCGCGACCCGAGGTCTTGCTGCGGAGGTCGCCGACATAGCCGAACATCTCCGACAGCGGGACCAAGGCCTTGACGACGCGCGCACCAAAGCGCTCGTCCATGGCCTGGATCTGGCCGCGACGCGAGTTGAGGTCGCCGATCACATCGCCCATGTAGTCCTCGGGCGTGGTGACCTCGACGGCCATCATCGGCTCCAGAAGAGCCGGACTGGCCTGCCGAGCCGCTTCCTTGAACGCCTGCGAACCGGCGATCTTGAACGCGAGTTCGGACGAGTCGACCTCGTGGTAGCCACCGTCGATCAGCGTCAGACGCACGCCGACCATCGGGTAGCCGGCGAGAACGCCGTACTGCATGGCCTCCTGCGCACCCGCGTCCACCGAGGGGATGTACTCCCTGGGGATACGGCCACCGGTGACCTTGTTGACGAACTCGTACGCGTCACCCTCGAGCGGCTCGAGCGCGATCTGCACCTTGGCGAACTGACCGGTACCACCGGTCTGCTTCTTGTGCGTGTAGTCCACTCGCTCGACGACCTTGCGGATCGTCTCGCGGTAGGCCACCTGCGGCTTGCCGACGTTGGCCTCGACACCGAACTCACGGCGCATCCGGTCGACCAGCACCTCGAGGTGCAGCTCGCCCATGCCACCGATGATGGTCTGGCCGGTCTCCTCGTCGGTGTGCACCTGGAACGAGGGGTCCTCGGCCGCGAGGGACTGGATGGCGACACCCAGCTTCTCCTGCGCACCCTTGGACTTCGGCTCGATCGCGACCTGGATGACCGGAGCCGGGAAGGTCATCGACTCCAGGATCACCGGGTTCGCCGGGTCGCAGAGCGTCTCACCGGTGGTGGTGTCCTTGAGACCCATCACGGCGATGATGTCGCCCGCGCCGACCGACGGGATCTCCTCACGCTTGTTCGCGTGCATCCGGTAGATCTTGCCGATGCGCTCCTTCTTGCCCTTGACCGAGTTCAGCACGAAGCTGCCGGCTTCCAGGACACCCGAGTAGACCCGGACGAAGGTGAGCTTCCCGAGGTGCGGGTCGCGCATGATCTTGAACGCGAGACCGGCGAAGGGCTCGGCGTCGCTCGGCTGGCGAACGATGGACTTCTCGGCGTCGTTGACGTCGTGGCCCTCGATGCCCGAGATGTCGAGCGGCGACGGCAGGTAACGAACGACCGCGTCGAGCAGGGGCTGAACGCCCTTGTTCTTGAACGCGGTACCGCAGAACACCGGGGTGAACGTCGGCTTGTCCTTGTTGTCACCCAGCGTCGAGGCGATGGTGGCGCGACGGATCGCGGCCATGAGCTGCTCCGTGGTGGGCTCGGTGCCCTCCAGGTACAGCTCCATCATCTCGTCGTCGAATTCGGCGATCGTCTCGAGCAGCTTGCCGCGGTACTCGGCGGCGGCCTCGGTGTGCGTGGCGGGGATGTCGACGACGTCGTACATCTCGCCCTTGGCAGCCTCGGCCGACCAGACCAGAGCCTTCATGGCGACCAGGTCGACTACGCCCTGGAAGTCCATCTCGGTGCCGATCGGAAGCTGCATGACCAGCGGAACCGCGCCCAGTCGCTCGTCGATCATGTCGACACAGCGGTGGAACTCGGCGCCGGTGCGGTCGAGCTTGTTCACGAAGCAGATACGCGGCACGCCGTACCGGTCGGCCTGACGCCAAACGGTCTCGGACTGCGGCTCCACGCCGGCGACACCGTCGAAGACGGTGACGGCGCCGTCGAGCACGCGCAGCGAACGCTCCACCTCGACGGTGAAGTCGACGTGGCCAGGGGTGTCGATGATGTTGATCGTGTGATCGACGTCTTCGAGCGTCCAGTGACAGGTCGTCGCGGCAGACGTGATGGTGATGCCGCGCTCCTGCTCCTGTTCCATCCAGTCCATGGTGGCAGCGCCCTCATGAACCTCACCGATTTTGTAGTTGACGCCTGTGTAGAACAGGATCCGCTCGGTGGTGGTGGTCTTGCCCGCGTCGATGTGGGCCATGATGCCGATGTTTCGGACCTTGGCCAGATCAAGAGCAGTGGTAGCCATCGTGGCTTGTCTTCTCTCGGCTTCTCGTCGTTGCGGGTGGAACTACCAGCGGTAGTGCGCGAAGGCCTTGTTGGACTCGGCCATCTTGTGCGTGTCCTCGCGGCGCTTGACCGCGGCACCGAGACCGTTGCTCGCGTCCAGCAGCTCGTTCATCAGACGCTCGGTCATCGTCTTCTCGCGACGAGCGCGGGAGTAGCCGACGAGCCAGCGGAGAGCGAGGGTCGTGGAGCGGCCCGGACGGACCTCGACCGGCACCTGGTAGGTCGCGCCACCGACACGGCGGCTGCGGACCTCGAGGGTCGGCTTCACGTTCTCGAGGGCACGCTTGAGCGTGATGACCGGGTCGGTACCGGTCTTCTCGCGGCAACCTTCGAGAGCGCCGTAGACGATCTTCTCGGCGACGGAGCGCTTACCGTGCGACAGGACCTTGTTCACCAGCGAGGTGACCAACGGCGAGTTGTAAACCGGGTCGATGATGACCGGTCGCTTGGGGGCAGGGCCCTTACGCGGCATTAGCTCTTCTCCTTCTTCGCGCCGTAGCGGCTGCGCGCCTGCTTGCGGTTCTTGACACCCTGGGTGTCGAGCGAACCACGAATGATCTTGTAGCGGACACCGGGGAGGTCCTTCACACGACCACCGCGAACGAGCACGATCGAGTGCTCCTGGAGGTTGTGACCCTCACCGGGAATGTAGGCCGTCACTTCGATGCCACTCGTGAGGCGCACACGCGCGACCTTGCGAAGCGCCGAGTTCGGCTTCTTCGGCGTCGTCGTGTAAACACGGGTGCACACGCCGCGACGCTGCGGGCTCCCCTTGAGCGCCGGAGTCTTGGCCTTGTCGACCTTGTCCTGGCGGCCCTTTCGGACCAGCTGCTGGATCGTGGGCACCGCGTCTCCGTCTTCTTCGTGCCGAGCGGTCTTTTTGAAGCGACTGCAATGTCTGAATCGGCCTGCATCCCGGTCGACGCCGGAGCCAACCGCAAGTCCGACCCCCGCGGTCGGGCGTGTCGCCCGGTCTTGGGAGTGTGCTTGCTTAGGAGGCTGTGGGTCGGTCTCTCGGGCCTCTCACGCACAGATCCCGTCGGGATCGCGGTGAGCGCAGCCACAAGAGCCCGGGGACACCCCAGGCACAAGGAGAGAGACTACCTACCACAGCAGCAGAGGTCAAAGCGAAAAGAAAGACCCCCGCCACGACATGGAATTCGGTGCTCTCACCGTGGTGGAGCACCGAATCGTTCAGGGCGGTACATCACCCTCCGAGCCCCACCGTACCCGGCATTGCGGCCCGAGGCGAACGAGCGCGCGCCCGGTTCCCCACCGGGGGCGCGAACGTGACTCAGCACACCGCGCGCAGTGCGCCGAACAGATGCAGGTAGTCCGAATAGTCGTCATTGTTCGAATCCAGGACCAGGACCACGATGGTCAGCGCCAGCAGGGCCATGCCGATCCAGCCCAGCACCACGCCGGCGATCGCCATGCCCCGACCCTGCTGGCCGGTACGAGCGGTCTGGGCCAGCGCTATGTGTCCGAAGATCACCGCGAGCAGGCTGCCCAGCCAGTAGAGCCACAGGATGCCCAGGATCATCGACGCGATGGCCAGGCCGTTGGTGCCCGGCTGGGGCAGGTAGCCGCCGTAGCCGGGGTGCTGGGGGTAGCCGTATCCGTACGGCGGCTGCTGCCCGTACTGCGGCGCCTGGCCGTAGCCGTAGGGCGCGGGCGACTCCCCCGGTCCGTAGCCGTATCCGTAGGGCGGGTACGGCTCGCCGTACGGGTTCTGCGCGTCGCCGTACGGCTGCTCTCGATAGGGCCCGTACTCGGACCCGCCAGGGGTGCTCATGGAGGTTCTCCCGGGGTGGGACGACGCGTCGCCGGTATCGTCGCACCGATCGTCGCGCGGTGGAGAGGGTCCGCGTACCGAAGGTATGGATATGCGACAGGGCCGCCACCCCGAAGGATGGCGGCCCTGTGCGTCGACCGGGGGCTGATCAGCCCTGGTAGCCGCCGAAGTCGTACTCCTCCAGCGGGACGGCCTGGCCGGAGCCGGAACCGAACGCGGAGTAGTCCGCCTCGTCGTACCCGGACATCGAGTACATCGCGGCCTTGGCCTCTTCGGTGGGCTCGACCCGGATGTTGCGGTAGCGGGGCATGCCCGTACCGGCCGGGATGAGCTTGCCGAGGATCACGTTCTCCTTCAGGCCCAGCAGCGGGTCCGACTTGGCGTGGATCGCCGCGTCGGTCAGCACTCGGGTGGTCTCCTGGAAGGAGGCCGCCGACAGCCACGACTCGGTGGCCAGCGACGCCTTCGTGATGCCCATGAGCTGCGGACGACCCGAGGCCGGGTGCCCGCTCTCGGACATCACCCGACGGTTCTCGGTCTCGAACCGGCCACGCTCGACGAGCTCGCCCGGAAGCAGCTCGGCGTCGCCCGACTCGATGATCGTCACGCGGCGGAGCATCTGCCGAATGATGATCTCGATGTGCTTGTCGTGGATCGACACACCCTGCGAGCGGTAGACCTGCTGGACCTCCGCCACGAGGTGGATCTGCACGGCACGCTGGCCGAGGATGCGCAGCACGTCGTGCGGGTTGACCGCGCCGACGAGCATCTTCTGACCGACGTCGACGTGGTCGCCCTCGTCGACCAGCAGGCGCGAGCGCTTGCTGACCGCGTACGCCAGTTCCTCGGAACCGTCGTCCGGGACCACCACGACCTTGCGGGTCTTCTCGGTGTCCTCGATGCGCACCCGACCGGCCGCCTCGCTGATCGGGGCGACACCCTTGGGGGTGCGCGCCTCGAAGAGCTCGACGACACGCGGCAGACCCTGCGTGATGTCGTCACCCGCCACACCACCGGTGTGGAAGGTACGCATCGTGAGCTGGGTGCCGGGCTCACCGATCGACTGGGCGGCGATGATGCCGACCGCCTCGCCGATGTCCACGAGCTTGCCGGTCGCCAGGGAGCGGCCGTAGCACATGGCGCAGGTGCCGACCTTGGACTCACAGGTCAGGACCGAACGCGTCTTCACCGACTCGACGCCTTCGGCGACGAGGTGGTTGATGATCACGTCGCCGAGGTCGGCGTTGGCCGGGGCCAGCACCTTGCCGTCGACGACGACGTCCTCGGCCAGGTTGCGGGCGTACACGCTGGTCTCGACGTCGTCGTCCTTGCGGAGCACGCCGTCGGCGCCGCGGGTGGCGATCGACAGGACGAGGCCGCGGTCGGTGCCGCAGTCCTCCTCGCGCACGATCACGTCCTGCGACACGTCCACCAGACGACGGGTCAGGTAACCCGAGTCGGCGGTACGCAGCGCGGTGTCGGCCAGACCCTTACGGGCACCGTGCGTCGAGATGAAGTACTCGAGGACGGACAGACCCTCACGGAAGGACGCCTTGATGGGACGGGGAATCGTCTCGTTCTTGGCGTTCGACACCAGACCACGCATACCCGCGATCTGACGCATCTGCATCATGTTTCCGCGGGCACCCGAGTCGACCATCATGAAGATGGGGTTCGTCTTGGGGAAGTTCAGGTTCATCGCCTCGGCAACCTCGTTGGTCGCCTTGGTCCAGATCTGAATCTGCTCCTGCTGACGCTCGTCCTTGGTGATCAGGCCACGCTCGTACTGCTTCTGCACCTTCTCGGCCTGGGCCTCGAAGCGCTCCAGGATCTCCTTCTTCGCCGGCGGCACGACGACGTCGGAGATGGAGACGGTGACACCGGAACGGGTGGCCCAGTGGAAGCCGGCCTCCTTCAGGTTGTCCAGCGTTGCCGCCACGACCACCTTCGGGTACCGCTCCGCCAGGTCGTTCACGATGATCGACAGCGTCTTCTTGCCGATCTCCTCGTCGACGAACGGGTAGTCCGCCGGCAGGAGCTCGTTGAACAACGCGCGACCGAGCGAGGTGCGCACGCGCAGCGGCGAACCGGGCTCCCAGCCCTCGGGCGCGACCCAGCCGCGCGACGGGACGGTACCCGCCGGCAGCCGCAGCTCGATCTTCGCCTGCAGGTCGAGCTCACGGGCGTCGAACGCCATGATCGCCTCGGCCGTGGACGCGAAGACGCGCCCGTCGCCCTTGGTGATCTCCCGCTCGGAGGTCAGGAAGAACAGCCCGAGCACCATGTCCTGGGTCGGCATGGTGACGGGGCGACCGTCGGCCGGCTTCAGGATGTTGTTGCTGGACAGCATGAGGATGCGGGCCTCGGCCTGCGCCTCCGCGGAGAGCGGCAGGTGAACGGCCATCTGGTCACCGTCGAAGTCCGCGTTGAACGCGGTGCACACGAGCGGGTGGATCTGGATGGCCTTGCCCTCGACGAGCTGCGGCTCGAACGCCTGGATGCCCAGACGGTGCAGCGTCGGTGCCCGGTTGAGCAGCACCGGGTGCTCGGCGATGACCTCTTCGAGCACGTCCCACACCACGGGGCGGGCGCGCTCGACCATGCGCTTGGCCGACTTGATGTTCTGCGCGTGGTTGAGGTCCACCAGGCGCTTCATCACGAACGGCTTGAACAGCTCGAGCGCCATGGCCTTCGGCAGACCGCACTGGTGCAGCTTGAGCTGCGGGCCGACGACGATGACCGAACGCGCGGAGTAGTCCACGCGCTTGCCGAGCAGGTTCTGACGGAAACGACCCTGCTTGCCCTTGAGCATGTCGGACAGCGACTTGAGCGGCCGGTTGCCCGGGCCGGTCACCGGACGACCGCGGCGGCCGTTGTCGAACAGCGCGTCGACGGCCTCCTGGAGCATCCGCTTCTCGTTGTTCACGATGATCTCGGGGGCACCGAGGTCGAGCAGACGCTTCAACCGGTTGTTGCGGTTGATCACGCGGCGGTACAGGTCGTTCAGGTCGGAGGTCGCGAAGCGGCCACCGTCCAGCTGCACCATCGGACGCAGGTCCGGCGGGATCACCGGGACGCAGTCCAGGACCATGCCGTTGGGGCTGTTCCGGGTCTGCTGGAACGCGGAGACGACCTTGAGGCGCTTGAGCGCGCGGGTCTTCTTCTGGCCCTTGCCGGTGCGGATGATCTCGCGCAGCTTCTCGGCCTCGGCGTCGAGGTCGAACGACTCCAGCCGACGCTGGAGCGCCTGCGCGCCCATGCCGCCCATGAAGTACGTGCCGAAACGGTCACGCATCTCACGGAAGAGGATCTCGTCGCCTTCGAGGTCCTGGACCTTGAGGTTCTTGAACCGGGTCCAGACGTCGTCGAGACGGTCGAGCTCGCGCTGGTTGCGGTCGCGAAGCTGCTTCATCTCACGCTCGGCACCTTCGCGCACCTTGCGGCGGACGTCGGACTTGGCGCCCTCGGCCTCCAGCTCGGCGAGGTCGGTCTCGAGCTTCTTCTGGCGCTCTTCGACGCTGGCGTCACGACGCTGCTCGATCTGCTGACGCTCGACCGAGATCTTGGCGTCGAGGGACGGCAGGTCGCGCTGGCGACGCTCGTCGTCGACGTACGTGATCATGTACGCCGCGAAGTAGATGACCTTTTCGAGGTCCTTCGGGGCGAGGTCGAGCAGGTAGCCGAGGCGGCTGGGCACGCCCTTGAAGTACCAGATGTGCGTGACGGGCGCGGCGAGCTCGATGTGGCCCATGCGCTCACGACGCACCTTGGCGCGAGTGACCTCGACGCCGCAGCGCTCACAAATGATGCCCTTGAAGCGGACGCGCTTGTACTTGCCGCAGTAGCACTCCCAGTCCCGGGTCGGACCGAAGATCTTCTCGCAGAAGAGCCCGTCCTTTTCCGGCTTCAGGGTGCGGTAGTTGATGGTCTCGGGCTTCTTGACTTCACCGTGCGACCACTGGCGGATGTCGTCTGCGGTAGCGAGGCCGATACGCAGCTCGTCGAAGAAGTTGACGTCGAGCACTGTTTCGTCAATCCCTCTTTCGGGGTTTGGTCCCGGCGGTCACGGCTGGGGCTGTGCCGTGCTCACCAGTGTGTGTCTTCATCAGGACTGGGGTCGAAATCCCGGGGCCGGCCTCACGGCCGGACCCGGGAGGGAGCCTCAGACCTCTTCGACGCTGCTCGGCTCACGCCGCGACAGGTCGATACCAAGCTCCTCCGCAGCGCGGAAGACGTCCTCGTCGGTGTCGCGCATCTCGATCGACATACCGTCGCTGGAGAGGACCTCCACGTTGAGGCAGAGCGACTGCATCTCCTTGATGAGCACCTTGAAGGACTCGGGGATGCCCGGCTCCGGGATGTTCTCGCCCTTGACGATCGCCTCGTAGACCTTGACTCGGCCGAGGACGTCGTCGGACTTGATGGTCAGCAGCTCCTGGAGCGCGTAGGCGGCACCGTATGCCTCGAGTGCCCACACCTCCATCTCACCGAAGCGCTGGCCACCGAACTGGGCCTTACCACCCAGCGGCTGCTGGGTGATCATCGAGTAGGGACCGGTCGACCGGGCGTGCAGCTTGTCGTCGACCAGGTGGTGCAGCTTGAGGATGTACATGTACCCGACCGACACCGGGTGCGGGAACGGCTCGCCGGAGCGGCCGTCGTACATCTTCGCCTTGCCGGTGCCGTCGATCAGACGGACGCCGTCGCGGGTCTTGTTGGTCGAGTCGAGGAGACCGGTGATCTCCTCCTCGCGCGCACCGTCGAAGACCGGGGTGGCGACGTTGGTGCCGGGGGCACCCTGGTCGGCCGCGATCGCCCGGAGGCGACCCTTCCAGTCCTCGTCGTCGCCCTCGACGCTCCAGCCGGTCTTGGCGATCCAGCCGAGGTGCGTCTCCAGGACCTGACCCGGGTTCATGCGGGACGGGACACCGAGCGGGTTGAGGATGATGTCGACCGGGGTGCCGTCCTCCAGGAACGGCATGTCCTCGACCGGCAGGATCTTCGAGATGACGCCCTTGTTGCCGTGTCGACCGGCGAGCTTGTCACCGTCGGTGATCTTGCGCTTCTGCGCGACGTAGACGCGGACCAGCTGGTTCACGCCCGGCGGCAGCTCGTCGCCGGCCTCGCGGTCGAAGACGCGCACGCCGATGACCTTGCCGGACTCGCCGTGCGGGACCTTGAGCGAGGTGTCGCGCACCTCGCGCGCCTTCTCGCCGAAGATCGCACGGAGCAGACGCTCCTCCGGGGTCAGCTCGGTCTCACCCTTGGGCGTGACCTTGCCGACCAGGATGTCGCCGGGTACGACGTCGGCGCCGATCCGGATGATGCCGCGCTCGTCCAGGTCCGCGAGGACCTCTTCGGAGACGTTCGGGATGTCCCGGGTGATCTCCTCCGGGCCGAGCTTGGTGTCCCGGGCGTCGACCTCGTGCTCCTCGATGTGAATCGAGGAGAGCACGTCGTCCTGCACCAGACGCTGCGACAGGATGATCGCGTCTTCGTAGTTGTGACCCTCCCACGGCATGAACGCCACGAGCAGGTTCTTGCCGAGGGCCATCTCGCCCTCTTCGGTGCACGGACCGTCGGCCAGCACCTGGCCGGCCTCGACCCGCGCGCCCTCGTCGACGACGACCTTCTGGTTGAAGGACGTGCCCTGGTTCGAGCGCATGAACTTCTGCACGCGGTACGTGGTGTACGTCGCGTCGTCGTTCATCACGGTGATGTAGTCGGCCGAGACGTCCTGGACCACACCCGGCTTCTCGGCGGTGATCACGTCGGCGGCGTCGACCGCGGCGCGGTACTCCATGCCGGTGCCCACCAGCGGGGACTCCGCCTTCAGCAGCGGCACGGCCTGGCGCATCATGTTCGAGCCCATGAGCGCGCGGTTCGCGTCGTCGTGCTCGAGGAAGGGGATCATCGCGGTCGCGACCGACACCATCTGGCGCGGCGAGACGTCCATGTAGTCGACTTCGTCGCCGGGGATGTAGTCGATCTCGCCGCCGCGGCGACGCACGAGCACACGGGCCTCGGCGAAGACGTCGTCTTCCTTGAGCGGCGCGTTCGCCTGGGCGATGACGAAGCGGTCTTCCTCGTCGGCCGTCAGGTAGTCGATGCCGTCGGTGACCCGGCCCTCGATCACCTTGCGGTACGGGGTTTCCACGAAGCCGAACGCGTTGACCCGACCGTAGGACGCGAGCGAGCCGATCAGGCCGATGTTCGGGCCTTCGGGGGTCTCGATCGGGCACATCCGGCCGTAGTGCGAGGGGTGCACGTCACGGACCTCGAAGCCGGCCCGCTCACGCGAGAGGCCACCGGGGCCCAGGGCGGAGAGACGACGCTTGTGGGTCAGGCCCGACAGCGGGTTCGTCTGGTCCATGAACTGGGACAACTGGCTGGTGCCGAAGAACTCCTTGATGGAGGCGACGACCGGCCGGATGTTGATCAGGGTCTGCGGCGTGATCGCCTCGACGTCCTGGGTGGTCATCCGCTCGCGGACGACGCGCTCCATCCGGGCCAGGCCGGTACGGACCTGGTTCTGGATGAGCTCGCCGACGTTGCGCAGGCGACGGTTGCCGAAGTGGTCGATGTCGTCGACCTCGACCACGATCTCCTGGCCCGACGCGCCTTCCATGGCCTCTTCGCCGGCGTGCAGCTTGACCAGGTACTTGATGGTCGCGATGACGTCTTCGACGGTCATGACGCCGGCGTCCAGCGCCTGCTCGACCCCGAGCTTCTTGTTCACCTTGTAGCGGCCGACCTTGGCGAGGTCGTAACGCTTCGGGTTGAAGTAGAGGTTCTCGAGCAGGGTCTGCGCGGCCTCGCGGGTCGGCGGCTCCCCCGGACGCAGCTTGCGGTAGATGTCCAGCAGCGCGTCGTCCTGGCCCTGGGTGTGGTCCTTCTCCAGGGTCTGCCGCATCGACTCGTACTGGCCGAACTCCTCGAGGATCTGGGAGTCGGTCCAGCCGAGCGCCTTCAGCAGCACGGTGACGCTCTGCTTGCGCTTGCGGTCGATGCGGACACCGACGGTGTCGCGCTTGTCGATCTCCAGCTCCAGCCAGGCACCACGCGAGGGGATGACCTTCGCGCTGAAGATGTCCTTGTCGGACGTCTTGTCGACCTGGCTGTCGAAGTAGACACCCGGGGAGCGCACGAGCTGGGACACCACGACACGCTCGGTGCCGTTGATGATGAAGGTGCCCTTGTTCGTCATGAGCGGGAAGTCGCCCATGAAGACCGTCTGGCTCTTGATCTCGCCGGTCTCGTTGTTGGTGAACTCGGCCGTGACGAACAGCGGCGCCGAGTACGTGAAGTCGCGCTCCTTGCACTCCTCGATGGAGTTCTTCGGAGGCTCGAACCGGTGGTCCCGGAACGTCAGGGACATCGAACCGGAGAAGTCCTCGATCGGAGAGATCTCTTCGAAGATCTCTTCGAGGCCGGACTTGGTGGGCACATCCTGTCCGCCCGCGAGGGCGGCCTCGACCCGTGCCTTCCACGCACTGTTGCCGAGCAGCCAGTCGAAGCTCTCGGTCTGCAACGCGAGAAGGTTCGGAACCTCCAGGGGTTCCCTGATCTTGGCGAAGGAGATGCGGAGCGGGGCAGTGGCGGCGCCGGGGTTGGTAGCGGAGGCGGTGCGCGAGGCGGCCAAGAGGGGTCCTTCCGAGGGCTCGGACTCACTATGCGCATACAAGACGGCCCGGGTTCATACACCGGGAGAAGTCGATAGGCAGCGCAAAGGGTCAGTGTAGCCACAAGGCACACCGCTGTCCAGCCCCTACGAAGGGCCGGTCCACCACCCGGATTCAGAAACCATCCGGCAACCGTGCTTCAGGGGTGCGTCCGAAGAATTGCGCGCCCCGATCCGTTCGTCAAGGGGTTGCTTTCCCCCTCAGAGCCGACGGAACCCTTCCGCGCCCCGGGAAAACCGGACGGAGGTCCCGATCCTGCGGCCTGCGACGAGAGTCTCGTCACATCGGCCGACCGGGTTCGCGAGGAGCCTCGGGAAGCCTGGAAAACACGGTAGACCGCCCGTCCGACAACGACCGGATCCGGCGGCTCACGAGAGGGTCCGCGCGCCCTGGCGCGCGCCCTCGGCGAGGCGCGACGGGCCTGGTACGAGCGGGTTCGGCGGACGCCGAGAGTGTTGGGAGTATCACCCTTTCGAGCGAGGCCGAGAGAGGTATGTCCGACTCTGGGCGGCTCGCCGCGGGGGTCGCCCGGCGCCGTCGAACGGTCCGTGATCCGGTCCGGAAAAGCCCGAAGGCGATCGCCCTGACGGACGATCGCCTTCGGTGATGCCGCCCGAAGGGGCGGCGTCGAATTACTTGACCTCGACCGAGGCGCCGGCGCCTTCGAGGGCAGCCTTCGCCTTCTCGGCGGCCTCCTTCGAGACCTTCTCCAGGAGCGCCTTGGGGGCGGAGTCCACGAGGTCCTTGGCCTCCTTCAGACCGAGGCTCGTGAGCGCGCGCACCTCCTTGATGACCTGGATCTTCTTCTCGCCGGCACCCGTGAGGATGACGTCGAACTCGTCCTGCTCCTCGGGCGCGTCCGCGACGGCGACCGGGCCACCGACGGCGACGGCGGCCGGGGCGGCAGCCTTGACGTCGAAGGTCTCCTCGAAGAGCTTCACGAAGTCCGAGAGCTCGATGAGGGTCATTTCCTTGAACGACGCAAGCAGCTCGTCGTTGCTGAGCTTCGCCATGATCGGCGGTCCTTCCTGATCAATTCGGCTGGTGCCGGGTGGTGTGGGATGGCGGGGGCGCTGCCCCCGGCGACCAAGGTCGCGACTGCCGAACTACTCGGCGGTCTCGGCCTCGGCGGCGGGAGCCGGCTCGCCGGCACCGCCCTGCTCGACCTTCGCGCGCAGCGCGTCCGCGGTGCGGACGAACTCCGTGAGCGGAGCCTGGAAGGTCGCCGCGGCCTTGGCCATGGTTCCCTTCATGGCGCCCGCCAGCTTGGACAGCAGCACCTCGCGGGACTCGAGGTCCGCGAGCTTCTTGATCTCGTCGGCGCTGAGCGCCTTGCCCTCAAGGACGCCGCCCTTGATGACGAGAAGGGGGTTCGCCTTGGCGAAGTCACGCAGGCTCTTCGCGGCCTCCACGGGGTCACCCGTGACGAACGCGATCGCGGACGGGCCTTCGAAGAGGTCGTCCAACTGAGCGATGCCCGCCTGGTTGGCGGCGATCTTGGTCAGCGTGTTCTTCACCACGGCGTACTGCGCGTTCTCACCGAGCGAACGACGCAGCTCCTTGAGCTGCGCGACGGTGAGTCCGCGGTACTCGGTCAGCACTGCGGCGTTCGAGTCACGGAACTGCTCCGTGAGCTCGGCGACCGCGGCCGCCTTGTCGGGCCTCGCCATAGGGCTGGCCTCCTTCCGCGATGCGATTGCCGATCGACCGTGGCGGTCGATCGTGTGCCGGATGAATACGCCGGTCCGCAGGGCGGAAGGGGTCCACATACAAAAACGCCCCGGCGCAGGCGCACGGGGCGTACATCCTCGAAACACGCGGAGTCCGCGGGTCTCGGGGGCAACGTCTCACGTTCACACCTGCGCAGGCCGTCCGCGATGCGGAACCTTCGTTTGCCGACCCTGCCTTACGGCACGACGACAACGACCGACGGTCTTTGGCTCGGTGCCAAGGTACGCGATGGCACTCGTTCGGAGCAAATCGGTTCGCGGCGGGCGGGCCGACGGCGAACGTGCCGAGGCCCGGCACACCGCGGGGTGTGCCGGGCCTCGTTCGCGTGCGGGCGGATCAGACCGCCTCTTCCTCCACCAGGAGGTTGCGGACGCGGTTCGGGTCGACCTGGATGCCGGGGCCCATCGTGGTCGAGACGCCGACCTTCTTGATGTAGCGACCCTTGGCGGCCGACGGCTTCGCGCGGAGCACCTCTTCGAGGGCGGCGGCGTAGTTCTCGACGAGCTGGGTGTCGTCGAACGTCGTCTTGCCGATGATGAAGTGCAGGTTCGAGTGCTTGTCGACGCGGAACTCGATCTTGCCGCCCTTGATCTCGTTCACGGCCTTCGCCACGTCGGGCGTGACCGTGCCGGTCTTCGGGTTGGGCATGAGGCCACGCGGGCCGAGCACACGGCCCAGGCGGCCGACCTTGCCCATCAGGTCCGGGGTGGCGACGACGGCGTCGAAGTCGAGCCGACCCTTCGCGACCTCGTCGATCAGCTCGTCGGAGCCGACGATGTCGGCGCCGGCGGCCTTGGCAGCCTCGGCACGGTCACCGGTCGCGAAGACCAGGACCCGGGCGGTCTTGCCGGTGCCGTGCGGGAGGATGACGGTGCTGCGGACCATCTGGTCGGCCTTGCGCGGGTCGACGCCCAGGCGCATGGCCACCTCGACGGTGCCGGCGAACTTGGAGGGCGAGGTCTCCTTGGCCAGGCGAACGGCCTCGAGCGGCGAGTAGAGCCGGTCGTGGTCGACCTTGGTGTCGGCCTCGCGGTAGGACTTGCTGCGCTTCACTGAAAGCTCCTGAAATTCCGAAAGGAGTTGTGGTGGGAGCGGGTCGCGCGGACCCTTCCACTCCGCCAGGTCGTGGGCTTTCGCGCACGTCCTCGCGTCGGTTCTGGTACTGCCGGACTGCGGGGCTCGATCAGCCCTCGACCGTGATGCCCATCGAACGCGCGGTGCCGGAGATGATCTTCTCCGCGGCGTCGATGTCGTTGGCGTTCAGGTCGGCCATCTTGGTCTGCGCGATGCCGCGGATCTGCTCGCGGGTGACCTTGGCGACCTTGGTCTTGTGCGGCTCGCCCGAGCCCTTCTCGACACCGGCGGCCTTGAGGATCAGGCGCGCGGCCGGCGGCGTCTTCGTCACGAAGGTGAAGGAACGGTCTTCGTAGACCGAGATCTCCACCGGGACGATGTCGCCACGCTGCGACTCGGTCGCCGCGTTGTACGCCTTGCAGAACTCCATGATGTTGACGCCGTGCTGGCCCAGAGCGGGACCGACCGGCGGGGCCGGCGTGGCTGCGCCGGCCTTGATCTGCAGCTTGATGATCGCTGACAGCTTCTTCTTCTTGGGAGGCATTTTTTCCGGGTCCTTCGACGAGATGTACGTCCCGATCACCACGCGGAGCGCGGACGTGTTCGGGCCCGCCACGCGGTGCGGCGCCCCCTCAACGATAACCACCGTTGTGAGGGCGCCTTGTCCACCACCCGGATGCGACCCCGGCGAAACGGGGTCCCACCTGGGGGAAGTATCAGTTCTTCTGGATCTGGCTGAACGAGAGCTCGACCGGCGTCTCGCGCCCGAAGATCTCCACCAGACCCTTGACCTTCTGCGAGTCGGCGTTGATCTCGTTGATCGTCGCCTGCAGCGTCGCGAAGGGACCGTCGATGACGGTGACCGAGTCGCCGACCTCGAAGTCGAGCACCTTGACCTCGGTCGTGCTCTTGGCACCGCTGCCGCCGCCGGCCGCCTTCTCCTCCTCGGGGGCGAGGATCTTGACGACCTCGTCGAGGGTGAGCGGGAAGGGCTCGTGCGCGTTGCCGACGAAGCCGGTCACCCCGGGGGTGTTCCGGACCGCGCCCCACGACTCGTTCGTCAGGTCCATCCGGACCAGCACGTAGCCGGGGAACTTGTTGCGCTTGACGGTCTTGCGCTGGCCGTTCTTGATCTCGACGACCTCTTCCTGCGGCACCTCGACCTGGAAGATGTACTCCTCCATGTTGAGCGAGGTGGTGCGGGACTCGAGGTTGGCCTTCACGCGGTTCTCGTAGCCCGCGTACGAGTGGATGACGTACCACTCGCCCGGGGCGCGGCGGAGCGCGTCCTTGAAGTCCTCGACCGGGTCGCCCTCGGGGGCGTCCTCGAGCTCGGCGTCGTCGTCCTCGGCCTCGGCGGCTTCGGCGTCGTCGTCCTCGAACTCGTCGTCCGCGTCCTCGGCGTCGTCGTCCTCGGTGGCCTCGGTGTCTTCCACTTCGTCATCGGTGGAGACGGCCGGGGCCTCGGCCGCGTCTTCGAGGTCTGCGTCCTCGAAAGCTGCGGCCTCCGCCTGCTCCGACAGGGCCACCGTCTCGTCGGCGGAGTTGTCGGCGGACAGGTTCGGGTCAGACACGTTGGGTACTTCTTCCTGGCTGGGGGTCGAACGGTCGTTGCAGGCGCGCTGCGAAAAGGGGTGAGGCTCAGCCGAAGATGGCGAGCGCGGCCTTCGCGAAGCCGAGGTCGAGTCCGTAGACGATGCCGATGATCATCAGGCAGAACACGATGACCACCGTGGTGTACGTGCTCAGCTCGTTGCGGGTCGGCCAAACGACCTTGCGCAGCTCGGCGATGATTTGCCGGTAGAAAAGAGCCGCCCGCGCGAACAGGTTCTTCTTCTTCTGCTCCGGCTTGCCCGAAGAACCCTTCGGGCGGTTCGCCCGGCGACCGCCGGGGGGCTCGTCGTCGGAGCCGCGGCCATCAGAGCTGCTGTGCTCAGGCGTAGCCGTGGAGCCGTGGGCCTCCGTCAACTCGTCCTCACCTGATCCGGTCCGACCGTGATCACCGACGGGGTTGTCGGCGCCGACAGTTTGCGCTGACTGCGTACGAGCCACGGTCGATCCGAGGATCGACAGCGGTTCGCACATCGCAGGGCACGAGGGACTTGAACCCCCAACCCCCGGTTTTGGAGACCGGTGCTCTGCCAATTGAGCTAGTGCCCTTCACGTGGTCATCAACCTAGCGGAGACACCGACCCGAGAACACAACATTTTCGGGCGCGGCAGCATGCAGGTTGGGACCGCCAAGCGTCGAGTGTACGGGGTCCGGTGCGTCAGGTCGAACCCGTGCCGCGCGGGTCCGCCGGATCGACGCGCCGGCGCGAAATCGACAGGCCCGCGCCGAGGCGGAAATGCGACCATGGCCGGCATGACGGCTCCCACCCCCAGCTCCCCGTCCGGGCCCACCGCCAAGCGCCGGGTCTCGGCCCTCGTCGGTGCCATCGCCGAGTCCGCGACGCTCGCGGTCGACGCCAAGGCCAAGGCGCTCAAGGCCGCCGGTCGACCCGTGGTCGGCTTCGGCGCGGGCGAGCCGGATTTCCCCACGCCCGAGCACATCGTGGAGGCGGCGGTCGCGGCCTGTCGCGAGCCGAGGTTCCACCGCTACACGCCGGCCGGCGGGCTGCCCGAGCTGAAGGCCGCGATCGTGGCCAAGACGCTGCGTGACTCGGGCCTGGTGGTGGACCCGGCCCGGGTCCTGGTGACCAACGGCGGCAAGCAGGCGATCCACGAGGCGTTCGCGGCCGTCCTGGACCCGGGCGACGAGGTGCTCGTGCCGGCGCCGTACTGGACCACCTACCCGGAGTCGATCAAGCTCGCGGGCGGGGTCCCGGTGGCCGTGGTCGCCGACGAGGGCACCGACTACCTGGTGTCCGTCGAGCAGTTGGAGGCGGCGCGCACCGAGCGCACCAAGGTGCTGGTGTTCGTCTCGCCGTCGAACCCGACCGGCGCGGTGTACTCGCGGGAGCAGACCGAGGCGATCGGGCGCTGGGCCCTCGAACACGGGCTGTGGGTGTTGACCGACGAGATCTACGAGCACCTGGTCTACGACGACGCCGAATTCGTGTCGATGCCGGTGCTGGTGCCCGAGCTCGCGGACCGCTGCGTGATCGTCAACGGGGTCGCCAAGACGTATGCGATGACCGGCTGGCGGGTCGGTTGGATCATCGCTCCCGAGGACGTGATCAAGGCGGCCACCAACTTCCAGTCGCACGCCACCTCGAACGTGTGCAACGTCGCGCAGGCCGCCGCGCTCGCCGCGCTGACCGGCGATCCGGCCGCGGTGGAGACGATGAAGGTCGCCTTCGACCGGCGCCGGCGCACGATCGTGCGGATGCTGAACGAGATCCCGGGCGTGCGGTGCCCCGAGCCCAAGGGCGCGTTCTACGTCTACCCGTCGGTCAAGGGGGTGCTGGGCAAGGAGATCCGGGGGGTGCGGCCGGCGACCTCGGCCGAGTTGGCGGCCCTGATCCTGGACGAGGTCGAGGTGGCCGTGGTGCCGGGCGAGGCGTTCGGCACCCAGGGCTATCTGCGGCTGTCCTACGCGCTCGGGGACGAGGACCTGGTCGAGGGGATCGAGCGGATCGCCCGGCTGCTGGGCGAGGCGAAGCGGTAGGCGCGGCGCCAGCGCGGTCGTTCACGTGCCGGCCGCCGAAGTTTCGGCTCTCCTTCAGGGGATCATCCGCAGTACCCCTCACGTGCGAGGGGCCGGTGGTCCATGATCTGTGGATGGATCGTCCCGCACGCGATGTCCGCACCCTCCCGAAGGCTCATCTCCACCTGCACTTCACGGGATCCATGCGGTCGCAAACCCTGTTGGAACTGGCGGATCTGCACGGAGTGCGGCTGCCCGACTCGCTGACCTCGGGTCGACCACCACGATTGCGGGCCACCGACGAGCGGGGCTGGTTCCGGTTCCAGCGGCTGTACGACATCGCCCGCTCGTGTGTGCGCACGCCGGACGACATGCACCGGCTGGTCCGCGAGGCGGCGGAGGACGACCGGTCCGAGGGTTCGGGCTGGTTGGAGATCCAGGTGGATCCGACCTCGTACGCGCCGCGCCTGGGCGGGTTGACGCCGGCGGTCGAGATCGTGCTGGACGCGGTGGAGGCCGCCCGGGAGGCGACCGGGATCGGGATCGCCGTGGTGATCGCGGCGAATCGCACCAAGCACCAGTTGGAGGCGCGCACGCTGGCCCGGCTCGCCGCGCAGTACACCGACCGGGGTGTGGTCGGCTTCGGGCTGTCCAACGACGAGCGGCGGGGGCGGGCGCCCGCGTTCGAGCGGGCCTTCGAGATCGCCCGGCACGCCGGGCTGTTCGCGAACCCGCACGGCGGCGAGTTGGACGGGCCGCGCAGCATCCGCGAATGCGTGGACATATTGGGCGCGCGCCGGCTCGGGCACGGGATCCGGGTGGTGGAGGATCCCGAATTGATGGCGCTGCTCGCGCGGCGGCGGATCGTGTGCGAGGTGTGCCCGGCGTCCAACGTCGCGCTCGGCGTCTACGACAAGGCCGCGGATGTGCCGCTGCGGAGGTTGTTCGACGCGGGGGTGCCGATCGCGTTGGGCGCCGACGATCCGTTGTTGTTCGGTTCGCGGTTGGCCGCGCAGTACGAGTCGGCTCGCGACGATCACGGTTTCGACGACGCGGAGTTGGCCGAGCTGGCCCGGCAGTCGATCCTGGGCTCGGTGGCGCCGGCGCACGTACAGCGCGCGCTGCTGGACGGGGTGGACGGGTGGCTGGCGGCGCCCGGTGTCGCGGCGCGGGCGGATCTGCTGCCCGCCCGGCCGCCGGCTCGGTGACCGAAGGGCGCGGCCGGCCCCGGGTCAGAGCTCGGCGTTGATCAGGACCGGTTCGTTGATCAGGGTCACGCCGAACACCTCGTGCACGCCGTCGCGCACCTCGCGGGCCAGGGTGAGCAGGTCCTCGGTGCTGGCCTCGCCGCGGTTGGTCAGGGCCAGCGTGTGCTTGGTGGAGATGCGCGCCCGGCCCTGTCCGTAGCCCTTGGTGAAGCCGGCCCGCTCGATCAGCCAGGCCGCGGAGGTCTTCACGTGGTCGGCGCCGGAGGGGTAGCGCGGCGGGGTGACGTCGGGGCCCAGGTGCCGCGAGGTTCGGGCGGTCAGCTCGGCGAAGGCGTCGTGGGTGAGGATCGGGTTGGTGAAGAACGAGCCCGCGCTCCAGGTGTCGTGGTCGGCCGGGTCCAGCACCATGCCCTTGCCGCGCCGCAGGCTCAGCACCGCCGTCCGGGCCGCCTCGACCGGGACCTGCTCGCCCGGCTCGACGCCGAGCGTACGAGCCAGTTCGGCGTACCGGATCGGCGCCGAGCGGCCCGCGTCGTCGCGCAGCCGGAAGCGCACTCGCAACACCACGAAGCGGTCGTCGCCCTTGAAGACGCTGTGCCGGTAGGTGAAGCGGCATTCGGCGGCGGTCAACGTGCGCAGGGCGCGCTCGGTCCGGTCGTAGACCTCGACCGCGGTGATCGTCTCGGCGACCTCCTGGCCGTACGCCCCGACGTTCTGCACCGGCGTCGCGCCGGCACTGCCCGGGATGCCCGCGAGGCATTCGATGCCGGACAGGCCCGCGGCGACGGCGGCGGTGACCACGTCGTCCCACGGCACGCCGGCCTCGACGCTCAGGTCGGTGCCGTCCAGGTGCAGCCCGGTGGTGGCGATCCGCAGTACGTCCCCCGGGAATCCGTCGTCGCCGACGACCAGGTTGCTGCCGCCGCCGAGCACGAGCAACGCGATGCCCTGCTCGTCGGCGGCACGAACGATCGCCGGCACCGCGTCGGTGGTCGTGGCCGTGTGGAGCCGACGGGCCGGACCGCCGAGGCGGAGGGTGGTCAGGGAGGCGAGAGGCGCGTCGGTTTCAGGCTGCACCGTTGGATTCTCGCATCCCGACCGGGGCGGGACTCAGGCGAGCTGGACCACGGCCCTGGGCACACCCAGGACCTTGGCACCGCCGGCGGTGACCACCAGGTCCACCCGGGCCCGGCGATCGTCCAGGAGCACCGCGACCTTGCCGGTGACCTCGATGGTCGCGCCCTCGACGGTGTCCGCGACCACGACCGGCTTGGTGAAGCGCACGCCGAACTCGATCAGCGCGCCCGGGTCGCCGAGCCACTCGGTGACCACCCGCGCGGCCTCTGCCATGGTGAACATGCCGTGCGCGATCACGTCCGGCAGGCCGACCTCGGTGGCGAACCGGCCGTTCCAGTGGATCGGGTTGAAGTCGCCCGAGGCGCCCGCGTAGCGGACCAGGGTCTCCCGGGTGACCGGGAAACTGCGGGCGGGCAGTTCGGTGCCGACCGCGACGTCGTCGAAGGAGATCTTGGCGGTCATGGTCAGCCCTCCGAGTCGTCGGCCGCGGCGCGGGCCACCAGGGTCGAGAGCGCGGTGACGATGTGCTCGCCCTCCACGGTGGTCACCTCGGCGCGCGTGGTGAGGATGTCGTTGCCCGCGAGGGACTTGATGTTGTCCACGGTGGTCACCACGGTCAGCCGGTCGCCGGCGCGGACCGGGCGGGTGTAGGTGAACTTCTGGTCGCCGTGCACGACGCGCGAGTAGTCCAGGCCCAGCTCGGGGTCGTAGACCACCTGGTCCGCGGCGCGCATGGTGACCACGATCGCGAAGGTCGGCGGCGCGATCACGTCCGGGTGGCCGAGCGCCTTGGCCGCCTCGGGGTCGTTGTACGCGGGATCGGGGTCGCCGATCGCGGCGGCGAACTCGCGGATCTTCTCCCGACCCACCTCGTACGGCTCGGTGGGCGGATACGTCCGCCCGATGAACTTCGCGTCCAGCGGCATGTAGCGGTTCTCCCTGGTGGGTGGCGGGCCGGTGCGGGCAACGCTGCGGAGAATACGACAACGAGGCCACCCCCCTGATGGGGAGTGGCCTCGTCGGTGTCGTGGTGCGAACCGCCTAGCGGGTTTCGCGGTGCGCGGTGTGCGCGTTGCAGCGGGGGCAGTGCTTCTTCATCTCAAGACGGTCCGGGTCGTTACGCCGGTTCTTCTTGGTGATGTAGTTCCGCTCCTTGCACTCCACGCAGGCCAGCGTGATCTTCGGGCGGACGTCGGTGGCAGCCACTGGAGTGCCTTCCTTGCGGTCAGGGGTGAATACAGCAAAAGCAGCCGATGCGGAGTCTCCCCCGAATCGGCTCGCTTGGTAGCGGCGACCGGACTTGAACCGGTGACACAGCGATTATGAGCCGCTTGCTCTACCGTCTGAGCTACGCCGCCTCAACGAGGCCCCCGCCTGTTTCCAGGCGGGGATCCCATCGTCTGAGCCCCAATACGGAATCGAACCGTAGACCTTCTCCTTACCATGGAGACGCTCTACCGACTGAGCTATTGGGGCGAGCAGGAAAACCATACACGCTGCCCGTCACCGATCGGAAATCGATTGGCGCAACGCCCCCGGCTCTACTGCTCGGCGGACCAAACAGCCCTGGTCAGAGCACCTTCGACGGTTTGCGCGTAGACGGCGGCGGCCAGCCACGCGGCGGACAAAAGGTCGTTGTCGCCCGCGCGAAGACGCCCGAAAACATCCCGTTCGCGGCCCGCCGCGACCTGCCCGAGGCGCTCGACCAGGGTCGCTCCCGTGGCCAGCCCGACCCGGCGCAGTCGAGCGGTGTCGGCGGCGGTGGAACCGGCCAGCGCGAGCACCGGCCGACCGCCGCTGATCGCTCGCTCTACGTGACGGTGCATCAGGTACAGCGGGCCGGCCGGGAGTTCCTCGGCCGCGACGGTCACGGCGGGGGTCGACGCGGCGGCCGGGAGGTCGGCGCGGTGCAGCCGGTCCAGGCCCAGGTCGACCCGGCCCAGCCGGTCCTCGGCCAGTCGCAGTGTCGGTCCGTCGCCCGGCGGGACGCCGACCGCGAGCACCCGCACGGCACGGTCGGCGCCGGGTTCGAGGCGGCCGATCAGCCGCAAGCGCAGGCCCGGACAGGTCGCCAGCAGGCGCAGGTTGTCGCGGTAGGCGAAGGCGGGGTCGGCGTGCGCGACGAGCAGGTGCACATCGAGTCCGGCGCAGACGGCGTGGACCCGGTCCCGGGCGCCGGGGGTCGGGCCGAGCACGGTGACGTCGAGGAAGACCAGGTCGGCGCCTGCGGGGCGGTCGTCGGCGGGCCGATCGCGGTGGCCGACGACGCTGTCGACCTGGGTGGCCGGCGGCACGTCCCACAGCGCGCCGAGCGGCTCGTCGGTCCAGGCCGCGCCACCGGCCCGGGCCGCGCGGACCCCCTGGCCGGCGCCGAGCCGGCCGCCGGCGGACACGGTGGCGCCGGAGACGACCAGGCCGGCGCGGGTGAGCGCGACCGGGTCGATGGAGGTGTCGCCGACCCGGATCGCGCGGGTCGCGGCGCCGACCGCGCGGTCGGCGCCGCCGGGGGCGACGTCGCCGATGGTGCGCAGGGTGCCGGTCGGGTCGACGGTGGTGGTCACCGCGCCCGCGAAGCCGCGGGCGGTCAGTACGGGTTCGGTGAACAGCCCGTACAGCCGCAACGACCCGGCCGGTGCGTAGGCCCGGCGGGAGGTGCCGCGCAACGCGTCGAGGGCCGGGGCGGTCTCCCCCGTCGAGGTGCGCAGGAGGTGCGCCACGTCGAGCAGTTCGCGCAGCGCGGCGACCAGGTCGGTGAGCCGGTACGCGGGATCGCCGGCCCGGGCGGTGCGCAGGCCGGTGGCCACCGCGACGGCGGCGGCGGACGCCCGGTGCAGTCCGGCCAGGCGTGCGGTGTGCGCGGCGCGCAGCAGGCCGGCCTGGAGGACGGCGCCGGCGGTGTCGACGCCGGCGTCCACGATCGCGGCGCCGGCCGTCCACAACGCGTCGGCGGCGGCGCGTTCGGCACCGGTGGGCTCGGTGCCGGCGCCGGGCTCCGTGCTTGCGGCGGCTTGGTGCGGTGTTGTGGCGGTGTTCGGGTCGGGGGTCTCGGTGGTGCTCGAAGTGCCTTGGGGGTCGGGGGTGTTCGAGGTTTCCGGGGTGGGTTCGGCATCGGCGACCGGGGCCGAGGCGGCGGCTGCGGCGCGGTGTACACAGGCCGGAGCGAGCAGGCACGAGCAGTGCAGGTCCTCGGCGCGGGTGACCGATCCGGTGGGGATGGACAGGGTCAGCTCGGCGTCCTCGCCGACGGTGATCCGTACGGTGTCGCCGTCGCGGGAGACCGGGTACGCGGCGAGCTTGTCGATCGCGGCGTCCAGGCGTTTGCGCAGGCGCGGGGTGAGCGCCTCGATGATGCCGGCGGTGACGTCCGGCGCGACCGGTGGCAGGCCCTGGGTGCTCATCGGACCTTCTCTCCGACCCAGCGGGCCAGTTCGGTGGGGCTCAGGGCGGCGACCGGCATGCCGGCGGCGACGAGGCTGCCGGCGACGGCGGCGGAGTAGCGCGGGCGACCCGCGTCGTCCAGGCTCGCGCAACCCAGGATGTGGCAGCCGGAGGAGGCCAGGGTGCGTACCTCGGCGAGCAGGCCGCCCAGGGGGTAGCCCTCCTCGAAGTCGCTGATCACGGTGATCAGCGTGCGGGAGGGCACGGTGACCAGTTCGCGGGCGGCGCGCAGGCCGGCGGCGATGTGCGTGCCGCCGCCGACCTCGACCTCCAGGAGCAGGCCGAGCGGGTCGTGCACGTGCTCGGTGAGGTCGATCACCTCGGTGGAGAAGGCCAGGAAGTGGGTGCTCAGCGACGGGACGCCGGCCAGGATCGACGCGGTGAGCGCGGACCAGATGGTCGATGCCTCCATCGAGCCGGACACGTCCACGACCAGGATCAGCCGCCAGTCGTTGCTGCGGCTCGACCGGGTGCGGAAGATCGGCCGCTCCGGGACCACGACCACGGTTCCGTCGGCCGTGCGGCGGGCGGTGCCGAGGTTGGCGCGCAGGGTGCGCGGCAGGTCCAGGGCGCCGCCGGGACGGCGGGTGGGGCGTGGGGTGGTGATGCCGGTGAGGGCAGGTCGCAGCCGGGTGGCGAGTTCGCGGGTGAGTTCGGCGACGATCCGGGAGATCAGCGGGCGCAGCAGCGCGAGTTTGGCCTCGGGGAGGCCGCCGGCGTGGGCCAGCACGGTTTTGAGCAGGTCCACCGAGGGGCGGGCCGCGGCGGGGTCGAGGTGGGTGAGGACGTCGGTACGGCCGGCTGCCGCGGCGGCGGCCAGGACCTCCTCGCGGATGTCGGAGCCGAAGAGGGCGATCAGGTCCTCGGACCATTCCCGGACGCCGGGGTAGGGGGCCTGTCGGCCGCCTCGGTCGCCGTTGCCGAGGTCGCTGCGGGAGCCTTCGCCTCGGCCGGTGCCGTAGAGCTCGTCGAGCGCGGTGGCCATCTGCCGGGCGTTGCCCTGGAGGTGGTCGGAGCGGCGGCCGAGGATCAGTTTCCAGCGCTGTTGTGGGGGGATGGCCGCAGGGGCGTCCTGGTGGGGTCGGGATTGCGCCCACCCGCTCACCGGGCCGGCGGCGGGAGTTGCCGCGGGCGCGGGGGCGGCGGCCGGCTCGGCAGCGTTCGTGGGGGTGGGCGGGGGAAGCAGGGATCGGTGGGCCAGGGCCTGGTGGGCGGTCAGGTCGGCGGAGGTCCAGTGGGCCAGGGCGATCGGGTCGGCGTCGGTGTCCACCCGGTCGCCGAGGTGGTCGGCCACCGCGTCGAGGACGCGGTCGCGGGCGGCGGGGCTGAGTGTGTCGAAGCCGCCGCGCAGGGCCGGCAGCCGGTCCAGGAACGGGCGGTCGGCGAGGGTGTCGACGCGGTCCAGGAGAGCCGCCAGGACCGGGCCGCCGGTCTGCAGGAGCGGGCCGGCCGCGGTGAGCAAGCCGGTGAGCCGGCGGGTCAGGTCGGCCCGGGCGGCCGGGGTGGTCGCGGTGTCGAGCCACGAGCCGATCCGGTCGCCGAGGTCGGCCGGGTCCTCGTGGCCGAGCAGGACGCGCACGGCGCCGGCCGCGGCGGACATCAGCGGCGAGCCGTCGGCGGCCAGTCGGGCCAGTCCCGTGGTCAACCGGATCCCGCCGAACGTGTCGGCGCGCTCGGCCAGATCGGCCAGGGCCCGGGCGTCGGCGGGGTCGTCGGATCCGGTCAGACCGTCGAGGTGGCGGACGGCGGCGGTGAGCAGGGTCTGGGTGACGTCCTCACCGGCACCGGGACGCGTGTCCGAGTCGGTGCGGGCCGGGTCGAGGGTGCCGGGGGTGGCGGCGGACACGGCGTCGGGGCGCGTCGTCGACTTCGGGTCGGGGGGCGCGGTGGCGGTGGGTGGGGTGGGGGGTGTCGGGTCGGGGGTTCGGGGGGTGGCGCCCAGGTGGCCGGCGTGGATGCGGTCGGTCAGGGTCAGGGCGGTGAGCAGGTTCGGCAGGGTGGCGATGGTGGGCAGGGTCTGGCCGGTCTCGTTCAGTCGGGTGGCGGTCAGGTCGGACAGGCCGCACGCGGCGGCGCGTTCCAGGCCGGTGAGGATCTGTTCCGCCGTGGGGCCGCCCTCGTCGAGTTCGGCTCGGTGTTGTGCGCGCAGGGTGCCCTCGGCGGCCTGTTCCGGGGTCACGCCCCGGACGCCGGCCGCGTCCAACAGGGCCGCCACGGACGGGGTCCAGCGCACCCGCCAGCGGGTGGTGACCGCGTCCGCGCCGCCGGCGCCGACCACCGCGACCGGTTCGGCGTACGGGATCCGACAGGTCGTCAGTTGTTGCAGGAGCAGTTCGCGCCGCCGGTCCAGGTCGCTGCGCAGCGGGTCCAGGCGCAGGTCGCGTTCGGCCGGGTCGGCGGGGCCGGGCAGGCCGAGTTCGGTGATCCGGCGCTCCACCTCGGGGCCCAGGCCGCTGCGCGGTGCGGCCGGCGCCGGGCGGCCGGCTCGTTTGCCGACCAGGACACGTTCGAGTGCGCGGGCCACCGATCGGCCCCGGCCCAGCGGCTCGCCGTGGGTGAGCACGGTCTGTACCGCTTCGAGCAGTTCGCCGCGGCCCGCCGCGGGCAGTCCGCGCAGGTTGGCCAGGTCGCCGGCGAGCCGGACGATCTCGCGGGCGTCGGCCGGTCCGCTGGGGTGGCCCTGGCCGCGCAGGTCGGTGCAGATCCGCACGGCCGCGGCGATCAGCGCCTCGTGCAGCGCGGCCGGGTCGCCGCCGGATTCCAGTACGCGTTGCTGCCATTCCGGGTCGCGGATGCCGGCCGGGTAGCCGGAGCGGGCGTCCAGGAGCGGGTAGGTGTACGGGATCAGCGACATCGTGACGTCGGCGATCTCGGCGGCGGGTGTGGTGGTGTCCGGTTCGGACGGGGCCGGTTCGAGCAGCGCCGGTGCGTGGAACGCGCCGAGCACCACCGCGGCGCGCGCGCCGATGGTGGTCGCCTCGTGGAGCGTGGCGCGCATCCACGCCTCGCGGCGCAGGTCGACCGGGTCCACGGTGCCCGCGTCCCGGCGCAGGGCCCAGCCGACGGTGAGCGCCGCCCGGCGGATCGCCTCGGCGGTCGAGCCGGGTGCGGTGGCCTCGACCAGCCGGTCCCACAGGTCGTCGCCGGCCCGGCCGGTGAGCCGGTCGCGCAACGCGGCGTGCAGGCCGCCCGCACCGGTCTCCGCTCCGGCCTCCGCGCCCTCGCCGTCGGGCGCGCGGTCGGTGCGGTCCCATCCGGGGTGGCCCAGCGGAAGGTCGCACGGGATCGCCGGGACACCGTTGCGGGCGGCCCAGCGCAGCGCGGCCAACTCCGGCGAGAAGTCGGCGAACGGGTAGAAGCCGAGGCCGCCCCGGCCGGTGCCGGCCAGGGCGATCGGCGCGCGAGTGTCCTCGTGTGCGAGCCATTGCAGCCAGGGCGCGGCCTCGTGCGGCAGTTCGACAAGGAGCACGTCGGGGCGGGCCGCGTCCAGCAGGGCCGGGACGGCGGCGGCGAGCGAGGGGGCGTGGTGGCGCACCCCGATCAGGTAGGGCTGCCGGGACGCCGCCAGGCGCTCGGCAGCCGGACGGGCCTCGTCGATGGGCCCGTCCGTACGTGTGGTCGACACCTCGTCAGCCCTCCAGGACTCCGCGCAGGTCCCACAGGGTGCGCCAGGTGGCCGAGCCGTGTTCCGCGCGGCGGCGCACCGCGGCGTCCCAGTAGGACAGGAGCCGGGCGGCGTCGGCCGGGTCGTCCTTCTTCGCGACCCCGAGCAGGTGGCCCGGGAGCAGGCTCAGCACGTCCCGGTCGCCCGGGAAGTAGGCCGCGGCCAGTGCGAGCGAGGACGCCACCGAGACCGCCTCGGCGGTGCTCAGGACGGTGGAGGGGCGTTCGATCTCCCATCCCTCGGCGGAGCGGCCGGTGCGCAGGTCACGGAACGCGGTGACCAGTACCTCCAGCACCGTGTCGTCGACGGCGTAGGCCGTCCCGGTGCGTTCCACCGCGGCCCGGGCCTGCCGGCGGACCAGCGCGATCTCCGCGTCGTGGTCGCCGATCGGGCCGACCGTCTCGAAGTTGAACCGGCGCTTGAGCGCGGCGGACATCTCCGAGACGCCCCGGTCGCGCAGGTTCGCGGTGGCGATCAGGGTGAACCCGGGTGCGGCGTGCACCTGGGCGTCGGCGCCGCCCGCGAGTTCGGGGACGGCGATCCGGCGCTCGGACAACAGCGAGACCAGCGCGTCCTGCACCTCGGGCAGGCAGCGGGTGACCTCTTCGATCCGGGCCACCGCGCCGGTGGTCATCGCGGTGAGCACCGGCGAGGGCACCAGGGCACCCCGGCTGGGGCCCTGGGCGAGCAGCAGCGCGTAGTTCCAGCCGTACTTGAGCTGGTCCTCGGTGGTGCCGGCGGTGCCCTGCACGGTGAGTCCGCTGGTGCCGCACACGGCGGCGGCCAGCAGTTCGGACAACATCGACTTGGCGGTGCCGGGCTCGCCGACCAGGAGCAGGCCGCGTTCGCCGGCGAGGGTGACCACGCAGCGCTCGACGAGGGCACGTTCGCCGACGAACTTGGCGCCGATGGTCAGGGCCCGCGGCAGGCCCTCGACCGGTTCGGGCAGCTTGAGTTCGTCGCCGCTGCCCATCACGAAGATGACCACCGCGCGCGGGGTCAGTCGCCAGGCGGGCGGGCGCGGGCCGCGGTCGTAGGCGGCCAGGAAGGCGAGTTCCTGGGCGTACAGGTCCTCGGGGGGTTGTATCTGGCGCGCGCTCGTGGCGGGTTCGGTTGCGGTTGCCATCAGCGGCGGCCCTTCCGGGTGGTGCGGGTGACGAGTTGTTCGAAGCCTGGCGCATCGCCGTCGAGCACACGTTGCCAGGCCCGGCGGAACAGTTCGGGGACCGGGCGGTCGGGCACGATCACGGTGTGCGTGGGCTGCGGGTACAGCCCTTCCTTCCAGGTCTCCAGGGGCAGCGCCGGGTTCTTCAGCGCGCTCCAGCCACCGGGCACGAACAACGTGCGTCCGGCGCGCGAGCGCTTGGCCTCGACGACCAGGTCGGTGGCCGCGAGTTCGGCGCGGGCCTTCTTCAGCCGTGCGGGCTTCCAGCCGGTCCAGCGGGCCACCTGACGGTCCGTGGGGTCCGGCAGGGCGAGCAACTGGAGGTAGAGGATCGCCGCGTCCTCGCCGAGGCCGTGCGTCTTGGTCACCTCGGCGACCAGGTCGGGCACCGCGTACGCCGGGTCCTGCGGGATGCCGGGCGGGCCGTCGGCGCGCAGGAGTTCCTCGAAGGCCGGGTCCAGGATCCGGCGGAACGCCTTCAGGCTCGCGGAGTTCGCGGCGCCGCGGAGCGCGATCAGCCGGTCGAACCACGGGTCGTCGGCGCCGGTGAAGCCGGCGGGTCGCACCTCGGCGAACTCGCTGTCGCCGTACCAGGGCCGGAGCCAGAAGCGGTCCTCGATGCGCAGCACGCCGTCCGGGTCCGCGCCGCCGGTGGCGGGCAGGCCGACCGCCTCGCGCAGCAGGGTGGCGGTGGAGCCGCGCTCGGCGTACTCGATGTCCAGGTCGAAGACCAGGCCCGGGTCGGCCAGCCGGGTGCGCAGCATGCCGAGCGCGTGCGGCAGTTGGGCGCGCAACGGGTCGCCGTAGGGCAGTCGGTAGGCGAGCCAGACGAGGGCGGACACCATGTGGTTCAGGACGTTGCCGCTGGGCACCGCCTGTGGGTCGGAGGCGAGCAGCCGGCCGTCCTTGTCCACCGTGTGGGTGGAGGTGCCGGTGATCCACCGGAACGATTCCGGCGTGAGCACGTACTCGAACGAGGCCGAGGGGATGCCCCGGGCGTCCGCCGCGACCTCCTCGGACAAGCGCAGCACCCGGCCGAACGCGGCGTCCCACGCCCGGCAGCCGGCCGCGAGGTCGGGGCCCGTCGTCCACAGGGTGGGGATGTCCGACACCTGCTCGGGAATCAGCGCGCCCAGGACGCCGGCCCGCGCGCCGGCGTCGAGCCGGTCCAACTGCTCGCGGGCGTTGGTCGCCTCGGCGGCCTTGAGTCCGAGCACCGCTCGCCGGTCCTTGTCCAGGTCGTCCGCGACCATGCCGGCCAGCAGCACGCTCGCCTCGGCCCGGCCCAGGCCGGTGCCCTCGACCAGGGCCGGCACCGCCTCGGGCCGCCACGGGACGGGCCCGTTCGTGCGGATCCCGTCCAGCACGGCGGCGACCCGCTCGGCGGACATCGGCTCGACGTAGCGGTGTTCCTCGTGGGTGGTGAAGCCGTCGATCGCGTCGAATCGGCCCGAGGGGTCGTGGTCGAGCGCGACCCAGTGGTCCTTGTCGTTGCCGTAGGTGTACTGGCTGTCCAGGATGAACACCGTACGGTCGCCGCGCCGGATGGTGCGGCCCTGCCGCTTGTGCTCCTTGTTCTTCTTCTTGGGGGAGGGCTCGCACAGGACGACCGTGCGCAGCGTCCCGGCGGGAGTGCCCAGCGGCCCGGCGGTGAGCGCCTGCAGGACCACGAGCAACGACGCGCGGTGCTCCTCGGAGGTGAACGGGGACAGGGCGCGGGCGAGCAGCGCGGCGCGGCGGTCGAGCAGTTCGTGCCAGCCGAGCTGCGGATGGGTGAGCCGGACGTCCTCGACGGTCCACTCGGCCGGGCCGTCGGTGCGGGTCAGCGCCTCGGCCACGGCGGTGATGTGGTTCACCGTGGTCCACATGGTCCCGCCCGAGCCGTAGTAGCCGGAGCGGCCGATGCCCGCGGTCCCGGCGAGCGCCGAGCGCAACTCGTCGTCCCTGCCGTGCTCGGGGCCGGTGGGCACCTCGCGGGTCTTCTGCTCCTTGACGGTGATCCTGCCGAAATCGCGCAGCCGGCCGGCGAGGCGGGCGGTGGTCGAGGCCAGGGTGGCGACGCTGCGGACCAGTCCGGCGTGGCCGAGCTCGGGCAGCAGCAGGCGCACCGGGGCGATCCGCACCGAGTCGGGCCGGTTGGCCTTGGACTTGTCCCCGGACTTCTTGGCGATGGCGTACTCGGCCTGCGCCCGCTCGTGGTCCGCGTGCACCTCGGCGACCAGTGCGGCGGCGCGCTCGGGGGTGAGCGCGCGCAGGGCCAGCGAGCCGGCCTCGTCGCGAGGTCGCAGCGCGTGCCAGAACGCGACCTCGGGGACGATCCGGCTGCCGGTGGCCAGCTCGATGCCGCCCTGGTTGCCGATGCAGTAGCCGAGCAGCACGTCACCGGACCACAGCGACACGTTGCCGTTCTCGAAGACCACCGTCGGGGCGGCGCCGCCGGGCAGGCGCAGCGTGCCGATGGGCACCTCCTGCGGCATGCCGTCGCCGTGCCGCCGGTTGCGCACGGGGGTGCCGACGGTGCGCCCGTCCACCGATCCGGCGGTGACCGTGTCGCCGTCCACCCGGACCCAGTGGCCGAGCAGCGTGCCGTCGGTGCCCAGCGGGCTGTTCTCCAGGCCGGGCAGCAGCGGCAGCAGTTCGCACCGGTCGACCACGAGCGTGCCGCCGTCGGCGACTGCGGCGGCGAACGGGGCGGGCAGCGAGGCGCGGCCGTGGATGCCGGTGGCCGGGTCGTACTCGGTCCACTTGCGGTCGCCGCGGTCGAAGTCGAGGGACCAGTGCGTGGTGCCGTCGGTGAGCACGCCGCGACGCGGCGGCACCTTGGTGTCACCGGCGTACAGCGGGCGGCCACCGGTGGTCCGGCCGCCGTCGGGCAGTTCGAGGGAGAGCCGGGTGTCGCTGTCCGAGCGGCCGAAGCCCTCGCCGGCGAGCAGGAACGTCTCGGTCGGGCGTCCGGACCAGTAGCCCTCCCAGTCGTATTCCTTGTTGTACCAGGCGACCAGGAGTTGTCCGTCGACGTAGCGGTACTGGACCCGCTGCCAGGTCACGCGTTCCTTGGGCAGGCGCGGCTCGTGCACGAGCAGGATGCCCTCGGGACCGACCACGACCGCGCGCTTCTCGGTGGAGAGCACGAGCGCGGGCCACGCCTCGTCGACGACGATCTTGTGCTTGTGGCCGAACATCCCGGCGGCCTCCTCCAGGGCCGGCCAGCCGAGTTCGTCGTAGACGCCGGCCCGCAGCGTGTTCCTCAGCAGGGCGACCGGGTCGAACGCGCGGACCCGGGCGACCACGTCCGGGGTGACCTCCTCGGCCACCGAACGGAACCCGTTGAGCACCGAGAATTCGCGCTCGGCGGCGGGCAGGCCGGCCGCCGAGGTGACCTTGGCGCCCTGCTCGGTCAGCCAGTTCGCGAGCACCCCGCGCAACACCGGATGCTCGGCGGTGGCCCTGTGGTGGTTGCTCTTGAGGTTGCCGATCGCCCGATACAGCAGCGGAAGGTGGCGTTCGTCGGCGGCGATCGCGGCCAGCTCGCGGCGGCCCGCGGCCTGGTCGCTCCACCACTCGTCGAGGTCGAACGAGCCGTTGGGCTTCGGGTCGGCCAGCGGTATGCCCTCGGTCAGGGCCACGTCCAGCAGGTCGATGTCGACGCCGGCGCGCCAACCGTTGCCGTTGAACAGGTCGACCGGCACCGCCTCGGCGCGCAGCGCGCCCGCCATCCGGACCATCAGTTTCGCGGTGCGCTCGTTGCGCGGGCTGTAGCGCCAGCCGCGTCGGGAGTGCGCGGCCCAGCGGGCGAGCCACTGGGCGCGGGCGCCGGGCGCGAGGTCGCCGTCGGCCAGCAGGTCCAGGGTGCCCGCCTCGGCGAGCAGGTCGAGCCAGAATCCGTCGAGGTCGGCGTCCTCGACCGTGCCGCCGGGGGTGGGCAGGATCTCCAGCAGGCGGGCCCGCACCTCGGGCTCGGCGGCGGCCAGCGTCGCCAGCGGCTTGCGGTTGACCTTCCAGAAGGACAGCGGCGCCCGGCCGATCGCCGGTGTGGCGAGCAGTTCGCGCAGCAGGGCGAACTCCTCGACGGTGTGGTCGCCGCCGGCCGCCCGGATCAGCGCACGGGCGTCCTCGGCCAGGCCGGCGTACGGCGGCATGCCCGCGGTGCAGCGTTCCACCGCGAGTTGGCGGAACTGCACCCACGCCTGGGCCGGACCCAGGCGCACGGCCAGCGCCTTGGCGTGTTCCTTGAGCGCCTTGGCGGTCAGCGCGCCGGCGAAGGCGAACTCCAGGAAGACCGCGCGCAGCCGCTCCTCCTCGATCGGCAGGTTGTGCACCCGCTCGGCCTCGCGGGCCTTGCCGAAGAAGGCGGACGCGTAGGTCTTGTTGTCGTGCTTGAGGAAGATCCGCGCGGCCTGCTCGTGGAAGGTGGGCAGGAAGTGCGGTACGGCCCGGCCCAGCCGCACCGCCAGTTGGTCGAAGCCGTCCTTGGCCGCGCCGGGCTTGGTCTTGGCCTGGCGGTCCAGCCGCTCGATGTCGCGGACCAGGGCCAGCGCGTGGTGTCCGTTGGCCGGGTCGTTGACCAGGGCCCAGGCCGGGAAGCCGAGTGCCTCGCGGCGGACCTGGCCGACCTCGGGGGCGTCCGGCTCGCGGGCCAGGCCCAGGAAGCCGAGGGCCAGGTCCTCCGCCTCGCCCAGCGTCCCCGGGACCAGCCGGACGATCGGGCGGTCCGCGAACGCGGCGTGCAGGTAGGTGCGCACGGTGAGCGTGTCGATGTCGTCGCCGGTCAGGGTGCCGACCGGCAGGATGCCGCCCGCGTCCAGCAGGCCGCGCGCGTTGTCGGGGGTGGTGCTCGTGCCGGTGGTGTTCATGCCGCGTCCTCCGTGGTCTCGATCGTGCGGCCCGCGTACAGCGCGGCGCCCATGCGCATGCCTTCCGACCAGGCCACCGGCGGGACCCGGTCCAGGGTCAGCGTGCCGCCGCCCTCGGTCCAGGAGACCGAGCCGGTCTCGGTCTCCTCGTAGCCGTCGTAGTCGCCCAGCCACATCCGGGCCTCGATCTCGCGACCTCCGTCGAGCACCGTGCACACGGCCTGGCCGCCACGCACCTGGTAACCCGACTGGGTGGCCCGGCCGATCAGGAAGCGCAACTGGTCGTAGCGCCCGCCGGAGAACTCCTCGACGGCGCTGCGGCTGCCGTCCAGGTCCGCGGGTCGGTGCCACACCTCGCGGTAGAGCTGCTGTACGCGCTGCTCGACCCCCAGTTCGACGGCGAACTCGCGCAGGTCCTCCAGGTCCTCCAGCAACACCGGGTGCGGGATCCGGATGGTCTGTGCGTCGAGGTAGACGGTGTCGCCGTCGGGGTCGACGATGCCGACGCCGCGCTCGGGGTCCGCACCGCGCAGGAATCCGGCCACGTCGGCGCCGTCTGCGGTGACCACCAGGTCGCGCAGGACGCGCTGCCAGGAGGGATCCGGCCACACTCGGGAGAGCACCGCGACCGGGACCGGGAGCGAGCCGATCATCCAGCGCTCGACCGCGTCCAGGCAGGTGCGGTCGTGGCGTTCCAGCCACTCGACGAGTTGACGCAGGCCCACCACGGCCGGGTCCTCGGCGAGCTTCCCGGGCACCGACTTCAGTTGCCGCCCCTTGGCATTGCGGCACACCACCTTGCCGTCCTGCAGGGCGACCTCATAGTCGCCCGCCGGGATCCATCCCACGATCGTTCCCTCCACTGCCGTCCGAGAAAGTCGGTGACAACCCGTCAAATGCCAAGCGGCACAAGGCGCCTTGCGCCGGTGACCAGGTTGGCGGGAACGTTAGCCGCCGAATCCGACAGCGCCGTCACCCGACAGGATGAAACCCTGAGGGAAACTGCGGGCGATGGCCGAATATCGCGCCTGCCGGGGAAACTCGCGACGGCGGTTGCACTAACTTCGGTGGAATGACAGTGCCCGCCGTGCCCAGAGGTCTGCGCAGCCTGATTCCCGGCCCCGGGCCGGACGGGGATCCGCTCGGCCCGGCCGGGCCGGCCACTCCCCCGGCGGCCTTCGAACCGGTGCCGGTCGCGGCGCGGACCCGTTCGGTGCTGGACGGACTGGCCCCGGTGGCGGTGCCGCGCGCGGTCGTCGAGGCGACGGCGGAGGTGCTCGGCGCACTGTCCGCGACGGCACCCGCGGAACTCGCCCAGGTCGCGCACGAACTGGCCCTGCGGCTCCGGGCCGCCGCCCATCCGGGGTAATTTGCCCGCCACAACCGCTCGTTCGGCGGTGTCGCCGTATCCGAGAGCCGCCTGGCGCGTTGTGCAGGATCCACCCGCCGCGGGTGGACTGTACGAACCGAAAGGACCGACACAAGATGTCGCGTATCGCCAAGGCCGCCGTCCTGACCGCCACTGTGGGCGCCGCTCTCGCGGGCGCTGCCGGCCCCGCCCTGGCCGGCTCCGACGCGGACGGCGCGGCCGTGGGTTCGCCCGGTGTGATCTCCGGCAACAACATCCAGGTTCCGGTTCACGTCCCGATCAACCTGTGCGGCAACACCGTCAACATCGTCGGGCTGCTCAACCCGGCGATCGGCAACGTCTGCGTCAACCAGGGCTGACCAGGCACCTCGGCCCCGCTCGGTGCGTTCTTCCACGCATCGGGCGGGGCCGTCCCATGCGCCGGGCGGATCGGGTCGGCGCCCGGCCGGAGGGGATTGGCGGCGGCGCGGCGATGGAGTAGGCATGCGCGCATGACAACCTTCGCCCTGCACCACGTACAGCTCGCCATTCCGGCCGGCAGCGAGGACGCGTGCCGCGCCTTCTACCTCGGCGTCCTGGGCATGACCGAGGTCGCCAAGCCGCCGGTGTTGGCCGCGCGCGGCGGCCTGTGGGTGCGCGCCGGCACGCTGGAGATCCATCTCGGCGTCGAGGCCGACTTCCGACCCGCGCGCAAGGCGCATCCCGGCATCCTGGTCTCCGACCTGGACGAGGTGATCGCCCGGCTCACCGCGAACGGCACCGAGGTCGTCCCCGACGGCGAGTTCCCCGGCCATCGCCGGTGCTACGCGCAGGACGCGGTGGGCAACCGGCTGGAGTTCCTCCAACCGCTGTGACCGACGCGGCCGTCGGTGCGGATCCGCTTGTGGACCGCGGTGGTTCGCACCCCCGATCGACCTCTGGGCGGGCCGGCGGGCCGGCGGTTCAGCGGGCGACCGCGTCGTCGCGTCGGAGCAGTCGCAGTTCGTCCCGGCGGGGCAGTCCCTCCCAGTCGCCGGGCACGGTGACCGCGAACGCGCCGGCCGCGGCGGCGGTGGCCAACCGGGCCGCCACCGTTCCGCCCTCGACCAGTTCGGCGAGATAACCGGCGGCGAACGCGTCGCCCGCGCCCACCGGGTCGACCTCGTCGACCCGGTGCGGCGGCACGTCGTGCACGTGGCCGTCCACGATCGCGACGGCGCCGCGCGCACCCTGCTTGAGCAATACCTGGCCGGGGCCGAGCGCGCCGAGTTCGCGGGCGAGGTCGAGCAGCGGGGTGTGCGCCGGCGCCTTGAGCACGAGGCGGGCCTCCTCCTCGGTGGCGAACACGATGTCCGCGGCGGCGGCCAGTGCCCGCAGTTCGGCCGCGGCGTCCTCGACCGACCACAGCGCCCGTCGATAGTTGACATCGAGCGAGACCGGTACGCCGGCCGCGTTCGCCTCGGCCACGGCCGCGCGCACCGCCGCCCGCGCGGTCGCGGACAGTGCGGGCGTGATGCCGGTGACGTGCAGGATCCGGGCGGAACGCACCAGCGCGGGATCCACATCCTCGGGACACAGCCGCGAACCGGCGCTGCCCGCACGGTAGTAGCGCACGTCGGTGACCGCGCTGGTCCGCCGGGCCTTGACCATCAACCCGGTGGGCGCGTCCGGGTCGACCACCGCGCCGCGCGTGTCCAGCCCTTCGCCGCCGAGCACGCTCAGCACCAGCCGGCCGAACTCGTCGTCGCCGACCCGACCGATCCAGGCGGCCCGCCCGCCGAGTCGGGTGACCCCGATCGCCAGGTTGCTCTCGGCCCCGCCGGTGGCGACGTCGAGCGTGCGGGCGTGCCGCAGCGGGCCGATCCGCGGCGCGGTGAGCAGCACCATGGTCTCGCCGAGCGTGACCACGTCCGGGACTTCCCGGGGTTCGGCGCTCATGATGTCCTCTCGCCGGATGCGCGTCGTCGGTGGCATCGGATTCGGGATCGACGCATCGATCCGGGGTGGGTTCGGTCCGGCGCCGAAACGGTGCCGGGGGTCGGCGCCGGTTCCGGCGGCCGGGTCAGAAGTGGGTGTTCAGCACGTCCACGACGCGGTGGTCGTCGTCCACCACCGGCACCGCGCGCCACTTGTCGAAGGCCGTACAGGGGTGCGAGATCCCCAGGCAGACCAGCTCGCCCGGGGCCATCGTGCTGTCGCCGAGGTCGACGTAGGCGTGCTGGTCGTCGAGCCTGACCACACGCGCCGGCCCCGCGTCGCGCAGTGTCCCGTCCAGCGCGCGCACCCGCAACGGGATCGGCAGGTCCTGGTCGAAGGGCACGTCGCGCCGACCCGCGCCGAGTACGGCAAGGCCCGGCTCGGGCGCGGAGACCACCTGGGCCCACACCTCCAGGGCGCCCGCGAGCGAGCCCTCCTCGGGGTGCCGCACGAACGGCGTCACGCGGGCGTACAGGCCGTCGTCGTGCGAGACGTAGGCGCCGCTGCGCAGGATGATCGTGCGGTCGGCGAGCGGCTCGCCGTCCGGCGCGAGCACGTCCACGACCGCGTCGAACCACGCGCTGCCGCCCGCCGAGACGATCGGCGTGCCGGGCACCAGCTCGGCGATCCCGTCGGCCAGGGCCGCCAGTTCGCGCAACCAGCCGGACACCGCGGCGGCGTCCGGCAGGCCACCCTCGTAGCCGGCCACGCCCGCCACGGTCAGCCCCGGCACCGCGGCGGCGACCCGGGCCAGTTCGACGCCCTCGGCGATGCTCCGGCAGCCGGTCCGCCCACCCGGGCGACCCAGCTCGATCAGTACCGACAACTTCCCGCCGGGCACCGCCGCCAGCGCCCGGCCGGCCACCTCCACGCCGGCCCGCGAGTCCACGTAGAACAGCAGGTCGGGCCGGGTCGCGGCCCAGCGCAGCACCTTCTCGTCCAGCACCTCGTTGGCCAGGATGATCCGCGGCACCCGGAACCGGTGCGCGGCCAGCGCCTGGTTCGCGGTCGCCACGGTGATCCCCCAGGCACCCGCGGCCAATTGCTCGGCGAACAGCTCGGGCGACATGGTCGTCTTGCCGTGCGGTGCGAACAACACGCCGTGGCGCACGGTGTACTCGGCCATCGTGGCCACGTTCGCGAGCAGCGCGGACTTGCGCGCGACCATCACCGGCCAGGTGAACGGACCGTCGAACAGGCTGTGTTCGGCGGCCCCGAGTTCGTCGTCGGTGAGTTCCTCATACGGCAGCCAGGTGCCTTTGGTGTACGAGTCGAGGGTCATCGGGTCGCTCCCAGGGTGCGCGATACACGGAGGGCCGCCGCCGCGACCGCGGGTCCCAGTTCACGAACCCGCGCGGCGGTGACGCGGGACGTCAGACCGGAGACCGACAGCGCTCCGACCACGACGTCGTTGTGATCGAAGATAGGCGCTGCCACACAGCGCACCTCGGGCTCGTTCTCCCGATCGTCGACCGAGTAGCCCCGGTTGCGGATCCGGGCCAGTTCGGTGCGCAACAGCGTGGGATCGGTCAGGGTGCGTGCGGTGACGGTGGGCAGGCCCGCGTCGACCACCTGGGTGAAGATCTCCTCGGGCAACCAGGCGAGCATCGCCTTGCCGACGGCCGTGCAGTACATCGGCGCTCGGCTGCCGATCCGCGAGGCCATCCGCACGGCGGTCTCGTTCTCGACCTTGTCGATGTAGACGATGTGCGGCGCGTCCGGGACGCACAGGTGCACGGTGCCGCCGGCCTCGCGCATCAGCCGGTGCGCCTCCTCGGCGGCGGCGGTGCGCAGGTCGATGCCGGCCAGGTACGCCTGGCCGAGTGCGAGCGCGCCGGGGCCGAGGCGGAAGTGGCCGTGCCGGCGGTCGCGGGCGAGCAGTCCGGTGTCCAGGAGCGGCTGGGCCAGCCGCAACACGGTGCTCTTGGACAGACCGAGCGCGTCGGCGAGTTCGGTCAGGCTCAGGCCCTCGGCGCCGGCGTGGTCGCGGACCTGCTCCAGGACGGCGAGGGCGCGGCGCAACGACGCGGACTGGTTGCGCGGCGGCGGCGACTCGGGGCGCGCTCCGCCTCGGGTCTCGCCGCGCGATTCGCTCGATGCGTCGTCGGTGCCGCGCTGGTGCTCGTGGATGCTCACTGGCATGTCCTCAGGACGACCCGACAAGGCGTCCGGGCGTGTGACCCGTCGGGGCTCCGGACGAGAGTACGGGGGCGGCGGCCGCCGATCCGTCGGTGCCGCCGAGCACCTGCCCGCCGCGCGGCCGTACGTCGTACATGGCGCGCCCTCCCTGTCCTGGTGTCGTTCGTGTCGTTCGCGTCACGTCCCGCGCGTCCCGCGCCTTCGAGCGAGTCGCAAACGTTCGGTGTCGAGCGGATGGCCGTCGGATCGACCGAGCAGGGACGTTACGTGTCCGTGAGCACCCGGTACCACTTTCGCAGCACACAGTTTTGCAGTGCACAACGTTCGCCGGGACGCCTTGTCGGAACGCGGCGTCGCTTTCTAACGTCCCGCTCACGCCGCACCGGACTGTTTCCCCTTGCGGCCCGTTCGTGTCGATTGATGCAGACGTCCAGACGTACAGGCCGACCCTCGGGTCGCGGCATCGCCCGCGGTCGCTCCGGCCTGCCTCGCCGCAGGAGGAATTGTCGTGAAGATCCGGAGTTTGGCCGCCGTCGCAGTGGCCGGCATCGCGCTGGCGGCGTGCGCGCCGGGCACGGCGTCCAAGTCGAAGTCCGCCGACGAACAGACCGGCACGCTCAAGGTGTGGCTGTACGACGAGGCGAACCGCGCACCGAAGGAGAAGGTGGTCAACGCGGCGGTCGCCGACTTCAAGACCGCGCACCCCAAGGTGAACGTCGAGATCGGCTACATACCCACCGACGCGGGTCCGCGTGCGGAGAAGATGAAGGGCGCGTTCAACGACCCGAACAGCGCGCCGGACGTGGTCGAATTCGGCAACACCGACCTGTTCGGTTACGTCGCTGCCGGCGGCCTCGCGGACATCTCCGCCGACCTGGGCAACTGGTCGGAGGCGGGCGACCTGCCCAAGGACCTCAAGGACACCACGCTGGTCGACGGCAAGACCTACGGTCTGCCGTGGTGGCTGGGCCTGCGCTCGCTGTACTACCGCACCGACGTGTTCACCGAGCTCGGCCTCAAGCCCCCGACCTCGTACGCCGAGCTGGTCGAGGCCGCGAAGAAGGTGCGCCAGGCCAAGCCGGACATGCTCGGCATCGCGGTCGGCGGCAAGTACACCTTCGGCGGCCTGCCCTTCCTGTGGGCCAACGGCGGCGAGATCGCCACCCAGCAGGGCGGCAAGTACGCCGCCGCGATCGACTCGCCGCAGTCGCAGGCCGGCGTCAAGGCGTACACCGACCTGTTCGGCAAGGACATCTGTCCGCCGCAGCAGTGCGCCGACCTGACCGGCGGCAAGACGGTGGAAGCCTTCGCGGCCGGCACCGCGGGCATGGCGATCCTGCCCAACTCCTCGCGCAGCGCGGTCGAGGCGGGCGTGGCCAAGGGCAAGTACGCGGTCGTCCCGCTGCCGGGCACCACCCCGGGCTCGATCGCGCCGGCCTTCTCCGGCGGCAACGACCTCGGCGTGATGAAGTCCTCGCAGCACCGTTCGCTCGCGGTCGACTTCATGAAGATCCTGGGCGGCAAGAAGTACCAGCTCCAGATGTTCGACGCGATGGGCAACCTGCCCACGCTCGCCTCGGCGCGCGGTGACGTGGTGGCCAAGGACCCGTGGCTCAAGCCGTTCATCGACACCCTGAACGCGGGCACCAAGTTCGTGCCCAAGGACGCCGCGTGGGCCAAGATCGACTCGCAGTCGGTGGTGCCGACCATGTTCCAGAAGGTGGTCACCGGCAAGTCCGACGTCCCGGGCGCGACGGGCGAGGCCAAGACCGCGATCGACAACGCGTTCGCCGGGAAGTAGCACGGTGACCACGACCACCACGCCCGCGCGGGCGGACCGGCCGGCCTCGGCCCCGGTCCGCCCGCGCGGCGGCGCGAAGAAGACCACGGCCGGGCGGCGTCGTTCGTGGATGCCGTTCTGGCTGCTGCTGCCGGCCGCGGCCATCCTGATCCCGCTGTTCGGCTACCCGCTCTACCAGCTCGGGCTGCTGTCCTTCCTCGACTTCGGCCAGCCGCAGGCGTCGGCGGGCGAGGTCGCCGAGTTCGTCGGCTTCGACAATTACTCGACCCTGCTGGGCGACGACCAGTTCTGGGACGTGTTGGTCCAGACGGTGATCTTCGCGGCGGCCTGCGTGGTGGCCACCCTCGTGGTGGGCGCGGCGCTCGCGGTGCTGCTGACCCGGATCGGCAAGTGGCCGCGGCTGCTGCTGCTGTTCGCCGCGCTCGGCGCGTGGGCGGCACCGGCGATGACCGGCTCGACGGTGTGGATGTTCCTGTTCGACACCAACCTGGGCCTGGTCAACGAGGTCCTGGGCATGCAGGGCCACAACTGGTTCTACGAGAAGTGGTCCGCGTTCGCGCTGGTCGGCGTCGTGGTCGTGTGGCACTCGTTCCCGTTCGTGATGATCTCGCTGTACGCGGGCATCGAGTCGATCCCGGTCTCCGTCCTGGAGGCGGCCCGGCTGGACGGCGCGTCCACGTGGACCACCTTCCGGCACGTGATGTTGCCGATCCTGCGGCCGATCCTGACCATCGTGGTGATCCAGTCGATCATCTGGGACTTCAAGGTCTTCACCCAGATCTACGTGATGACCGGGGGCGGCGGCATCGCCGGCCAGAACCTGGTGCTCAACGTGTACGCGTACCAGAAGGCGTTCGCGTCCTCGGACTACAGCCTGGGCGCGGCGATCGGCGTGTTGATGACGCTGATCCTGCTCGTGGTCACGATCTTCTACATCCGCGCGCTGCGTCGCTCTGGGGAGGAGCTGTGAACAGTACGTCCGCCGTACGCCCGCTCGGGCCGCGTCGCGTCAGGGGCGACCGCAAGGTGTCCCGGCGCATCGCCAACATCACCGCGATCGTGATCGCGCTGGTCACCGTGTTCCCGCTGTACTGGATGGTGCTCTCCGCGCTCAAGCCGGACGGCGAGATCAACTCGGTCGACCCGCGGCCGTGGACGTGGCATCCGACGCTGGACAACTTCCGCGACGCGTTCGGGGTCAGCGGCTTCGGCGGCTACTTCCTCAACAGCCTGATCGTGGCCACCGTGGTGGTCGTGCTCTCCGGCCTGGTGTCGTTCCTGGCCGCGGTGGCGCTGACCCGGTTCCATTTCAAGTTCCGCACCACGATCCTGGTGATGTTCCTGGTCGCCCAGATGGTGCCGGTCGAGGCGCTGACCATCCCGCTGTTCTTCCTGGTCCGCGACATCGGCACGGTCGCGCCCGGGTTCGGGCTCAGCACGCTCGGCTCGCTGATGCTGGTCAACCTGGCCTTCTCGCTGCCGTTCGCGATCTGGATGTTGCGCGGCTTCGTCAAGGCGATCCCCGAATCGCTGGAGGAAGCCGCCCGGATCGACGGCGCGAACCGGTTCACCATCCTGTGGCGGATCCTGTTCCCCCTGGTGGCGCCCGGGCTCGCGGCCACGTCGGTGTTCTCGTTCATCACCGCGTGGAACGACTTCGTCTTCGCCAAGACGTTCATCCTGGACACCGACCACCAGACGCTGCCGGCGGCGCTGATGGTGTTCTTCAAGCCGGACGAGAACGACTGGGGCGGCATCATGGCCGCGTCCACCCTGATGACCATTCCGGTCCTGATCTTCTTCGTGCTGGTACAGCGGCACCTGGTCTCGGGGCTCGGCGGAGCGGTGAAGGACTGATCCGGTGACGACGTTCCCTGCGAACCTGTCCGTGGTGCCCCGGCCCGTTCGGGTCGTGCCCGGGGCCGGCGCCTTCGTGTTGACGGAGACCACCGGGCTGACCCATCCACCCGAGCTGGCCGCCGAGGCGGCCTGGTTGCGCGGTGCGCTCGGCCCGGCGACCGGGTGCCTCCTGGCGTCCGGTCCGGGTATCGCCCTGGTCCTGGACCCGGCGGGGCTGCCGGCCGAGGGATACCGGCTGGAGGTCACCACGTCGGCGGTCGAGCTGCGCGGCGGCTCGGCGGCCGGGGTGTTCGCGGGCCTGCAGACGCTGCGCCAACTGCTGCCGGCGAACGTGTTCCGGCGCGCCCGGGTGGGCACCGACCGATGGGCGCTGCCGGTGGGCGTGATCGAGGACGAGCCGGCCTTCGCCTGGCGTGGGGTGATGCTGGACGTGGCCCGGCACTTCCTGCCCAAGCAGGACGTGCTGCGCTTCGTGGACCTGATGGCGGTGCACCGGTTGAACGTGCTGCACCTGCATCTGACCGACGACCAGGGCTGGCGGATCGAGGTGCCGCGGTGGCCCCGGCTGACCTCGGTGGGCGCGTGGCGCACCGGCAGCATGCGGGGGGCGCGGCAGCACGAGACGTTCGACCGGCGACCGCACGGCGGCTACTACACGGGCGAGGACCTGCGCGAGATCGTCGCGTACGCGGCCGATCGGCACATCACCGTGGTGCCCGAGATCGACCTGCCGGGGCATACGCAGGCGGCGGTGGCGGCCTATCCGTCGCTCGGCGCGGTACCGGTGGAGGGGGTGCGCACCCGGTGGGGCGGAGTGTCCGACGGGGTGCTCGCGCCGACCGAGGAGGCGCTGGGCTTCTGCCGCGACGTGCTGGCGGAGGTGTGCGCGATCTTCCCGTCCCGGTATGTGTGCGTGGGCGGCGACGAGGTGCCGACCGAGCCGTGGGAGCGGATGGGGCATGCCGACCCGGGCTCGCTCGGCGGCTGGTTCGTGGGCGAGTTGGCCGTGATGCTGGCCGCGCACGGGCGGCGACTGTTCGGCTGGGACGAGGTGCTGGGGGGCGGGGCGGCGGTGCCCTCGGACGCGCTGATCGGCGGCTGGCGCGGCGAGCACGGCACGATCGCGGCGGCCCGGGCCGGATTCGACGTGGTGGCGTGCCCGGACACCTCGGTGTACTTCGACTACCGCCAGGGCGAGGACGTGGACGAGCCGATTCCGGTGGGGCCGCTGTTGACGCTGGCGGACGCGTACGCCTTCCGGCCGGTGCCCGCGGCGTTGTCCGCCGAGGAGGGCGCGCGGGTGTTGGGTGGGCAGGCGCAGATCTGGACCGAGCACATGGACTCGGTGCGGCGGATCGACTACATGGCCTTCCCGCGGTTGTGCGCGTTCGCCGAGGCGGTGTGGTCGGGTCCCGGCGACTTCGCCGAGTTCGCCGGGCGGTTGACGTCGGCCCACCTGGCCCGGCTGGACGCGCTGGGGGTGGAGTACCGGCCGTCGGAGGGGCCGCATCCGTGGCAGACCCGACCGGACGCCCCGGGGTGGCCTCGGGAGCGGGCGGATCGCGAGGCGGAGTTGCTGGAACTGACGAAAAACATCCGGGCAGACATCTGACGCCATGTCAGTTACCGTCGGCCGGTCCTGCTTTGGTCGTGCCGCGGGCATCGCCGGTCGGCGGTGCCCGCGGCACGACGCGTCGAAGGTCGGGAGGCCGCCGTCATGTCGTCCGGATACCACGCGATTCCGAATCTGATCGGGCTGTACGCCGAGCGCGTCGACGCCGGCGACTACGCGGGCGTGGGCGAGTTGTTCGCGCACGCGGTGATCACCTCCGAGGGCCGGGAACTGGAGGTCGCGGGCGCGGCGGGGGCGCGGGCGATGTTCGAGGCGTGGACCCGCTGCTACCCCGACAACGGCACACCGCACACCCGGCACGTGACCACGAACCTGGTCCTGGACGTGGACGACGAGGCGGGCACCGGGACGTGCCGCAGCTACGTCACGGTCTTCCAGTCCCTGCCCGACTTCCCCCTGCAACCGATCTTCACCGGCCGCTACCACGACACCTTCGAACGGGCCGACGGGAGCTGGCGGTTCACTCGCCGCCACATGATCACCGACTACGTGGGGGACTTGACCCACCACTTGAACCGGGCGCTTTAGGGCGGGCACGGGTGGCGGGCGCCGGTGGGCATGGTGGCCTGCCGGCGCCGAGCGGGCACGAGTGGCGGGCGTGGGCGGGCGGGCGGCATCCGCGGTGGCTATTCGAAGGTGACGCCGGCCGGGGGGACGTCGACTCGGCTGTCGTCGTCCAGGATCGGGACGCCGAGGCGTTCGTGGGCGATGCGCTGGGCGGCGAGGGCCTGGGGCAGGCGGGCGTCGTAGCCGCCGCTGAGGAGCGCGGCGGCACGGCGCGGGGTGACCAGGGCGCGGCTCCACGACCAGCCGGTCGCCGGGTCGGGGGCGAGCGGGCCGAGCGCGACGATCCGGGCGGCGCTGCGGGACCTGACGTCGCTGCCGTCCGGATCGGACAGGTAGCCCACGTGGGTGATCTTCCCGAGCACCGCGTTGGCCTCCTCGGCGACCTCGCGCGTCAGCGTCGCCAGTACGTCCGCGTCCTCGGGCTCGGCACCGCCGCCGGGCAGCGCGTACCCGCCGTCCGGGTCACCGACCAGCAGGACCCGGCCCTCGGGGTCGAACAACCACCCCGCCGCCCGGCCGACCGCGGTGCCGGCCGGGATCGGCTCGTCCTCGTGCCACACCCGCTCCTTGGCCGGCCGGTACTCGCGCCCGTCGACCATGTACAGACAGGCCCCCGACGCGTACGCCTCCAACGCCACCGACACCCGCCGCCGGGTCCGCCCGGGAAAGCGCGGCAGCGCCTGGTCGGGGGTGAGCACGTACACCGCGTCCAGTTCGTCGTCCGCCGGGGCCAGCGCCGCGACCTGCTCGTCGGTCAGCGTCGGCCCGTCGAAGAGGAAGTCGAGCACGACCCGCCCGAACGTCCCGGCCGAGGTCGCGGACACCGCGAGCAACCGGCCGACGGTGATGTCCAGACCCAGTTCCTCGCGCACCTCGCGGGCGGCGGCCTCGTGCGGGGCCTCCCCCTCCTCGGCCATCCCGCCGGGCAGATCCAAACCGGGCTTGTAGTTGGGCTCCACCACCACGAGCCCGCCGTGGCGATCGCGCAGCAGCACCGAGGCGCCCACGGGCGCTCCCGGCAGGGTCGCGCAGTAGTCGACCAGTTCCCGCGACACCGATTCGTCGTTGCCGTTCACGCTCATCCGCTCCCCCGTGGCGTCCGCCCGTAGTCGTCGTGCTCCCATCCTGGCCGACCCGTCGGACGCCCGCGCGAAGGCGAATCGCAACCCGTCGGGCCCGTCGCCGGATATCCGAGACGCCGAACCCACCCGAGCACCCTCGCCGTCATCCATCCACGTCGACTTGCCCTCGGCGCCCTGCTCACCCCATCGGCGGCATCCCCCGCCGTCCACCAGGCTCCACCCGGACGGCCGCCCCTACGCCCCCGGACAACAAAAAACGGCCCCTGACCAAAACCTCTGGTCAGAAGCCGTCTTTCACGGTGTGGCGGGTGTTGGGTTCGAACCAACGTAGGCATACACCGGCAGATTTACAGTCTGCTCCCTTTGGCCGCTCGGGCAACCCGCCGTGTGCGCCTTGCGGCGCGACGGGACAACAATAGCGGACCACCCGGGGTGGTTCGCCACTCGGTATCGGATCGGGTGGGGGTGTGCGGTCGGGGTCGGGGTCGTGGGGGACGCTCTAGGGTGGTGGGGTTGCCTTTTTTCCCACTCAGATCCCACAGAAAGCGATTCCGAGCCTTGGCTGACTCCTCTTTCGACATCGTGTCCAAGGTCGACCGTCAGGAGGTCGACAACGCGCTGAACCAGACCTCGAAGGAGATCGCGCAGCGGTTCGACTTCAAGAACGTCGGCGCGCACATCGGCTGGACCGGCGAGCAGATCGAGTTGCGCGCCAACTCCGAGGAGCGTGTGAACGCGATCCTCGACGTGTTCCAGGGCAAGCTGATCAAGCGCAGCATCTCGCTCAAGTCGCTCGACGCCGGTGAGCCGAAGGCGTCCGGCAAGGAGTACAAGATCTTCGCGTCGATCCAGGAGGGCATCTCCCAGGAGAACGCGAAGAAGGTCTCCAAGATCATCCGCGACGAGGGCCCCAAGGGCGTCAAGGCGCAGATCCAGGGCGAGGAGCTGCGGGTGTCGTCCAAGAACCGGGACGACCTCCAGGAGGTCATCGCGCTGCTCAAGGGCAAGGACCTGGACTTCGCGTTGCAGTTCGTGAACTACCGCTGACCGAGGCCGTCGGCCTGCGGTGACGTGCGGCGGCGCGGTGGCGGCGGGCCCGGTGGTACCCGGGTCGAGGGCACAGCGAGGACGGATCGCCGGGGACGGTGGGTCCACGGTCCTCGCTGTGCCCTTTGTGGTCGGCCCGGCCGGGCCGACCCCGCCACGCCCTATTGCTGCACGCGTTCCACCAGGGGGCCGCAGGCGTCGATGGTGTGGGCGTCGGTGCCGGTCAGGACGGTGGACAGGCGGGTGGGGACGGTGTCCTCCTCCAGACGGCCGGTGAAGCCCGCGTGCAGGACGCGGAGGGCGTCCTCGTAGGCGAACGGGGCCAGGTGCGCGCCGGTGGAGAGTTGCTCCCGGGCGATCGCGAACATGGTCAGCGCGTGCCGGCGGAAGCGGGCGACGCGGCCGGTGGGCGGCACGGGCCAGCGGGCGACGATCGTGCGGTAGGTGTCCTCGTACCGGTCCAGCGAGTCGAGTTGGGCCGCCGCGCCGCCGGACAGGCTCGAATCGACCGGTTCCCGGTGATAGACCACACCCGGCTCGGACAACCGGGCGAACGACCAGCCCCGGTCGTGCACCAGCCGCAGCCACAACGACCAGTCGACCAGGAGCGGCAGTTCGGGGTCGAAGCGGAACCAGGACGCGGGCGCGGTGTGCGCGGGATTGCGCGCGACCACGGCGGTGGTCGGCACGAAGTTGGCCACCGAGAGCATGTCCGGGTCGTACGGGAAGTCGTAGTGGTACGCGCTGCCCGGCGTCTCGCCCGGCATCGTCCGGTCGCCGCTGAGGATGCAGTCCGCGTAGATCGCGTCCGAGCCGGTGCTCTCCAGCGCGGCCAGGGCCCGGTCCAGGTGGCCCGGCAGGTACATGTCGTCGTCGTCGAGGAAGGCGACGAAGCGCCCGGTGGCGATCTCCAGACCGGCGTTGCGGGCCGCGGCCGGGCCGCGTGAGCGGGGGAAGGAGAGCAGTCGTACGGTCATCCCCCGGACGCCCAGCGGCAGCACCCCCGCGACGTCCGCGCCGCCGTCGTTGACCACGACGACCTCGATGTCCCGCATGCCCTGGAGGGCCACGCTGCGCAGGGCATCGGCCAGCAGGGCCGTGCGGTCGCGGGTCGGAACGATGACACTGACCGTCGCCGCCACGGCAACCTCCGCGCTTCCCGATGGGGTTCGTTTCCCGGTGGGGTCCATTCCCGGTGCAGTGCGTCTACCCGGGCCTACCGGGACATATCGACACACCGGGAGCGCGGCTACAGCGGTTGCCGCGGGTCTCCCTCGTACGAGATCACGCGATTGGCCTGTCCGGGCCCAGCGCCGGCCGGTCGACCAAGGGCCGCCCGGACGGCCGTCCGTACGGCCGGCCGGGCTCGGACGGCGGGGTCGCCCGGTGGGCGCCGGGCCCGGACGGCGGGTGCGGTGGTCCGGTCAGACGCCCACGTGCATCGGGTCGTCGGTCGAGACGATCTCGCGGCCCAGCGGGGTGAGCGAAACCGGGATGAGCTTGAAGTTGGCCAACCCGAGCGGGATGCCGATCACCGTGATGCACAGGATGACGCCGGTGACCAGGTGGGCGAGCGCCAGCCACCAGCCGAACAGCACGATCCACAGGATGTTGCCGAGCAGCGACCCGGCGCCGGCGTCGCGCCGCCACTCCACCCGACGACCGAACGGCCACAGCGCGTAGGCCGCGATCCGGAAGGAGGCGATGCCCAGTGGGATGGTCACGACGAGGAAGAACAGCAGAAAGCAGACAATGCCGGCGATGGCGTAGCCGATGGCCAGCCACAGGCCGGAGAACACGAGCCAAATGATGTTCAGGACAGTTTTCACGGACTTGTTCTACCCCGCCCCGCGTCCGCTGACGTCCCCCGCAGGACTGACGGTCGGGGCCGAGGGTCGGGACGGACGGCCCACGACCCACCCGAGCCCGAACCCGTCGAGCGGCGGCGCGGGTCAGTGCCCCGCCATCGCCTCGAGCCGGGCGATCCGGTCCGCCATCGGCGGGTGCGTCGAGAACAGCTTGCTCATCCCGCCCGCGCCGCGCCGGAACGGGTTGGCGATCATCAGCGAGCTGGTGGTCTGCAACTTCGGCTCCGGCGGCAGCGGCAGCGCCTGGGTGCCCGCGTCCAGCTTGCGCAGCGCGCTCGCCAGCGCCATCGGGTCGCCGGTGAGCCGGGCCCCTGAGGCGTCCGCCTGATATTCACGCGAACGACTGACCGCCAACTGGATGACACTCGCCGCGAGCGGGCCCAGGATCATGATCGCCAGCATCCCGAACAGGCCCGGACCGTCGTCGTCGTTGCTGCGGCCGATCGGGATCAGCCACGCGAAGTTGACCAGGAACATGATCACGCTGGCCAGCGCACCGGCCACCGACGAGATCAGGATGTCCCGGTTGTAGACGTGCGACAGCTCGTGCCCGATCACCCCGCGCAACTCGCGCGCGTCCAGGATGCGCAGGATGCCGGTCGTACAACACACCGCCGCGTTGCGCGGGTTGCGGCCGGTGGCGAAGGCGTTCGGGGCCTCGGTGGGCGAGATGTACAGCCGCGGCATCGGCTGCCGGGCGTCGTTGGAGAGCTCGCGCACGATCCGGTACAGCTCGGGGTTCTCCGCCTCGCTGACCGGGCGCGCGCGCATCGAGCGCAGTGCGATCTTGTCGCTGTTGAAGTAGGCGTAGCCGTTCGTGGCCAGGGCCACGAACAGGGCGATGATCAACCCGGTCCGACCGAAGAAGCTGCCGACGACCAGGATGAGCGCCGACATGCCGCCGAGCAGTACGGCGGTCTTCAGTCCGTTGTGCTGGCCGTGCACGGCAGAGTCCTCTCGCAAGCGTCCCAGGGGTGACAATGCGGGTCCTTGCGGAATATCCGCCGGCTTGTCGCCCTCTGCCCGTTGTCTCTTCTTTCGCAACGGGACAACGCCTCGCAGAGTTCCCTCCCGGAGCGGGCATAACCCCCGCTCCGGGGCCGGAACCGCAGGTCAGCCCAGTAGACCCGGCACGGTGAGCACGTGCAGCACCACCTGTGGCGCGACCGAGAGCAGCACCCCGAGCGCCCCGGTGACCACCAGTGCGGCGACCAACGGGGCCGGCGTGCGAACCGCGCCGTCGACCGCGCCGGACCGGCCGCCCGCGGGGCTCGGCGGCCCCGGTAGGGCGGGCGCGAACAACTGCGCGGTCCACACCAGGTAGTAGTACAGCCCGATCACCACGTTGACCGCCATCACCACCGCGAGCCAGCCGGTGCCGGAGTCGATCACCGCCTGGAACACGGTCACCTTCGCGAACAGCCCGGCCAGCCCCGGCGGGATGCCGGCCAGGCACAGCAGGAAGAACGCCATCGCCGCGGCGCCGACCGGACGCGAGCGGAACAGCGCGCGGTGATCGGAGACCAGGCCGCCGCGCTCGCGCGCCACCAGGGTCACCACCGCGAACGCGCCCAGGTTCATCACCGCGTACACCGCGAGGTAGGCGACGGCCGCGGGCAGCGTGTCGGCCAGGTCCTCGCCGTGCCCGGCGGCGGTTCCGAACGGGACCAGCACGTAGCCCGACTGGGCGATCGAGGACCACGCCAACAGCCGCACCGCGTCCGTCTGGCGCAGTGCGGCCACATTGCCCGCGGTCATCGTCGCCGCGGCGAGCACCGCGAGCGCCGGACCCCAGATGTGCGCGTACGGCCGGAAGGCGATGCCGGCGACCAGGAGCAGTCCGGCGAAGCCGGCGGTCTTGGAGACCACGGACAGGTAGGCGGCGACCGGGATCGGCGCGCCGCGATAGGTGTCCGGCACCCAGAAGTGGAACGGCACCGCCGCGACCTTGAAGGCGAACCCGACCATGGTCAACATCGCGCCGGTCGCGGCCACCGCGGTCAACCGCGGATCCAGCCGCTCCAGGTCGGCCGCGATCCTGGCCAGGTGCACGCTGCCGGTGCTCCCGTAGACCAGGCTCACGCCGAACAACATCACCGCCGTCGCGGCCACGGACAGCAGGAAGAACTTCAGGGCCGCCTCGCCGCCCGGGCCGTCCCGGCGCAGGCCCACCAGCGCGAACGCGGGCAGCGACAACGTCTCCAGGGCGACCACCAGGGTCAGCAGGTCGCGCGCGCCGGCCAGCGCGACCGCGCCGGTCACCGAGGACAGCAGCAGGAAGTGGTACTCGCCGCCGGGCACCTCGCCCTCGGTCTCCCCCGTCCTGGGCACCGAGGACATCGGCATCGACAGCAGCACCACCACGACCGCCGAGCCGAGCAGCACCAGTTGCAGCACCAGGGTCAGGTCGGTGACCACGTACGAGCAGCCCGACGGCGAGCAGAAGGTGCCGCGCGCAGTGGAGTCGTCCCTGTGCAGCGGCAGCAAGGACACCAGCGCCGCGCCGAGTCCGGCCAGGGTCAGCCAGGGCAGCACGGCCTTGCGCGCACCCTCCAGGAACAGGTCCGCGAGCAGCACCACGAGGGCCGCGACCGCGACCGCGACCACCGGCCCGATCGCGAGCCAGTCGATCGACTGGACGTCGAACGGCATGTCAACTGCCTCCCATGAGGGCGCGCACGGCCGGGTCGGTGATCGCGAGCACTGTGGCCGGCCACAGGCCGGCGAGCAGGGTCAGCGCGACGAGCGGGGTCCACACCACGACCTCGCGGCCGGTCACGTCGACCTCCGGCCGGCCCGTCGGGGCCTCGCCCGCCGGGCCCATGCACAACCGGCGGACCAGACCGAGCATGTAGGCCGCGGTCAGCACGGTGCCCAGGCCGGCCAGGACCAGGAAGGTCCGGTAGCCGCCGGTGGACAACCCGGCCGCGGGCTCGTACGCGCCGTACATCGCGAGCAGTTCGCCCCAGAACCCGGCCAGCCCGGGCAGCCCGAGGCCGGCCACCGCGCCGAACGCGACGAGCGCGCCGAGCCGGGGGGTGCGGCCGTACATCCCGCCGCCGAGTCGGCCCAACAGCGCGGTGCCGTGCCGGTCCTTGACCGCGCCGGCCAAAAAGAACAGCAGGCCGGTGACCAGGCCGTGGCCGATGTTGACGAACAGCGCGCCATTGACGCCCTGCGGGGTGAGGGTGGCGATGCCGAGCAGCGCGAAGCCCATGTGGCCCACCGACGAGTAGGCGATGATGCGCTTGAGGTCGCCGTCCGGGTCACGCAGCAGCGCCAGGCACACCAGCGAGCCGTACACGATGCCGACCACGCCGAACGCGGCCAGATACGGCGCGAACGTCTCGGCGCCCTCCGGCAACATCGGCACCGCGATCCGGATCAGGCCGTAGGTACCCATCTTGAGCAGCACGCCGGCCAGCAGCACGGAACCGGCCGTCGGTGCGGCGGTGTGCGCGTCGGGCAGCCAGGTGTGCAGCGGCCACATCGGCACCTTGACCGCCAGGCCCAGACCGATCGCCAGGAACGCCAGCACCTGGACGCCGTGCGACATGCCCGCGCCGTGCCGCTCGGCGAGTTCGACCATGTCGAAGGTGCCGGTCTTCGCCTGGATCAGCAGGAAGCCGAGCAGCATCACGGCCGAGCCGAGCAGCGTGTACAGGATGAACTTGTACGAGGCCGGGCCGCGTTCGCCCGGACTTCCCCAGCGGTTGATGAGGAAGTACATCGGGACCAGGACGACCTCGAAGAAGAGGAAGAACAGGATCAGGTCGAGCGCCGCGAAGGTGCCCAGCGTGCCGGTCTCCAGGAGCAGGAACAGCGCGACGAACGCGCGGGCGTCGCCTCCGGGCGGAATGTTCCACAGGCTGTGGACGGCGACCAGCAACGTGAGCAGCGCGGTGAGCAGCAGCAGCGGCAGCGAGATGCCGTCGATGCCCAGGTGGAAGCGCAGGCCCAGCGAGGGCGCCCAGGACACGTCGGTCTCGAACTGCATCCCGCGCCCGCGGTCGAAGTCGCACGCGAGCAGCACGGCCCCGACCAGGGTCGCCGCACTCGCGCCGACGCCGACCAGTCGGGCCGCGCGATCTCCGACCCCGGGCAGGGCGAGCAGGGCGGCGCCGAGCAACGGCACGGCCACGACGAGGATCAGCACGACGCTCACCGCGAGGTCTCCTGGGCATGAGAGGGCGTCGGGGGCAACGATCGCGCGCGGGTCACGAACCCACCGCCACGGCGACGGCGAGCACGACCACGCCCGCGAACAGGCCGGTCAGGTAGAGCCGGGCGTTGCCGTTCTGGCCCCGGCGAATCCCGCCGCCGAGCAGCCACGCGCTCTGCGCGGCGCCCTCGACGTAGGTGTCGACGACGGCCGTGTCCGCGAACCGGGCCGCCCTGGCGGCGAGTCGGACCGGGGTCAGAACCAGCGCCGCGTACAACCGGTCCACGTCGAACCCGCGCAGCGCCGGACCGCGCAGCCGACCCGGCATCCGGGCCGGATCGGCGGCCGGGTCGCGCCGCCACGACGCGGCGACCGCGCCGGCGCCCAGGACCAGGGCGAGCAGCGCGAGCACGGTCGTCCACAGGTGCGGGGCCAGGTCGGGATAGCCCAGGTCGCTGCCGAAGGACGGCAGGCCCGGGAACGCCACGAAGCCGAACAGCACGGTGGGCACCGCGAGCACGATCAGCGGCCACACCATCGCGGCGGGCGCCTCACCCGCCTGCGCGGTCCTGCCGTAGTCCGCCGCGTCCGCGTGCGCGGGCACCTCCGCGCCGGCCGCGCCCTCGCGGGTCGGCCCGAAGAACACCCGCAACCACACCCGGGTCGCGTAGGCCGCGGTCAACACGGCGGTGAGCAGCCCGGCCACCAGGACCAGCCAACCGGCCACCGTCGGGACGGAACCGTGCCCGGCGGCGGTGTGCTCGGCCGCGCCGAGCACCGCCTCCTTGCTGAAGAAGCCGGCGAACGGCGGCACGCCCGCGAGTGCGGCGAGCCCGGCGGTCATGGTCCAGAACGCGATCGGTGCCCGGCGTCGCAGCCCGCCCATGCCGGCCAGCGCGCCGGTCCCGGCGACGTGGACGGCCACCCCGGCGCCGAGGAAGAGCAGCGCCTTGAACGCGCCGTGCGAGAGCAGGTGGAACACCGCCGCGTCGCGTCCGCCGACGGCGAGCCCGCCGGTCATGTAGGCGAGTTGGCCGACCGTCGACCAGGCGAGCACCCGCTTGAGGTCCTCCTGGGCGAGCGCGGCCAGGGCCGAGCCGATCATGGTCACCGCGGCCAGCACCGCGAGCACGATCAGCGTCGCGTGCGCGGCCAGGAAGGCCGGGTACAGGCGGGCCACCAGGTAGGCGCCGGCGGCGACCATGGTGGCCGCGTGGATCAGCGCGGACACCGGGGTCGGGCCGGCCATCGCGTCCGGCAACCAGGTCTGCAGGGGCACCTGGGCGGACTTGCCCGCGACGCCGCCGAGCATCAGCAGGGTGCCCGCGGTGACCCAGCCCGCGCCGCCCTCGGGCACCGCGGCGAGCACGTCGCGGATCCGGAACGAGTCGGCGCCCGCGGCGAGCACCAGGATGCCGATCAGGAACGGCACGTCGCCGAGCTTGGTGACCACGAACGCCTTGATCGAGGCCGAGCGGGCCGCTTCGGTCTCCCAGTGGTGACCGATCAGGAAGTACGAGCAGACGCCCATCACCTCCCAGCCGACCAGGAGCACGATCAGGTCGCCGGTGTACACGACGAGCAACATCGCGGCGGTGAACAACGACACCAGCGCGGCGTAGGACGAGTAGCGCGGGTCCCGACGCAGGTAGGCGGCCGAGTAGACCTGGACCAGCAGCGCGACCGCGGTGACCAGCACCGCGGACAGCGCCGCGAGTCCGTCCACACGCAGCCCCAGGGTGATGTCCAGGGCGCCGGTGGGGGTCAGCCGCACCGCCGAATCGCGCACGTCGTCGCCGATGCCGGCGGCCACCGCGATCGCGAGGCCGCAGGCGACCAGGGCGGCGGGTACCGCGATCAGGACCGGGCGCACCCGGCGGCCGAGGAACAGCCCGAGCAGGGCGGCGAGCGCGGGCAGGCCGGTGGCCGTCGCGGCGGCGACCGTCATACCGATCCCTCCTTGTGCTCGGCGAGCTCGCGCAGTTCGGGAATGTCGGTGGTGGCCCGGTTGCGGTAGACCAGCAGCACGATCGCCAGGCCCAGGCCGATCTCGGCGGCGGCGATGGTGATCACGAACAGGGTCAGCGCCTGACCGGCGTGCAGCGTGTCGCGCAGGTACATGTCGAACGCGACCAGGTTGACGTTGACCGCGTTGAGCATCAGCTCGATCGACATCAGGACGAGGATCGCGTTGCGGCGCGCGATCACCCCGTAGAGCCCGATGCCGAACAGCAGGACGGCGAGGACGAGCGGGTAGACCAGATGCATCGCGGGGTCAGTCCTTCCGGCCCGAGTGCACGCGCGAGCGGGAACGGGAGAGCACGATGGCGCCGATCAGCGCGGCCAGCAGCAACACGGACAACACCTCGAACGGCAACACCCACACCTTGAACAGGCTCTGTCCGGTGACCTCGGTGCTGCCCACGGTGTCCTCGCCCAGGTGCAGGTAGGCGGTGCGGAACGCGTCCACGATCACGGTGAGCAGGGTCGCGGTGGCGCCCAGCGCGACCGCGGCGGCCGGGATCCGGGCGATCGGGTCGACCGGTTCGGAGTAGCCGATCGGCGCCTTGGTGAGCATCAGGCCGAACAGCAGCAACACCACGACCGCGCCGACGTAGATCAGCACCTGGACCCAGGCGATGAACTCGGCGGTGAGCAGCAGGTACTCGGCGGCCAGGCCGCCGAGCGTGACCACCAGCCACAATGCGGCGTGCACCACCTGACGGGTGCTCACCACGAGCAGCGCGGAGCCGAGCACGACCAGGCCGATCAGCACGAAGGCGATCTCGGCGCCGGTGGGCGAGAGGAAACCGTGCTCGGTGGCGGCGAGGTTCACGGGGTCTCCTCCGGTTTCGACGCGGCGGCCGCGGCCGCCGCCGCGGCCTTCTCCGCCTTCTCGACGGCCTTGCGGGCCTGGATCAGTTCCTTGGGGTCCTCGGCGTGCTCGTCCAGTGCGGGTGGCGGCGGGACGGTCCACATCCACGCGCGCAGCTTGTCCTTCTCGTGGGTGAGTTCGTGGATGTCGCCGGTCGCGTACTCGAACTCCGGCGACCAGAACAGCGCGTCGAACGGGCACACCTCGACGCAGATCCCGCAGTACATGCACAGCGCGAAGTCGATCGCGAAGCGGTCGAGCACGTTGCGGGTGCGGTCGCGCGCGCCGGGTTCGCGGGCGGGCACGACCTCCTTGTGCGAGTCGATGTAGATGCACCAGTCCGGGCATTCGCGTGCGCACAACATGCAGACCGTGCAGTTCTCCTCGAACAGCGCGATCACCCCGCGCGAGCGGGGCGGCAGTTCCGGCATGACCTCCGGATAGGACTGGGTGACGGACCTCTTGGTGAGGGTCTTGAGGGTCACCGCCAGGCCCTTGGCCAGGCCCTTCATCAGGTCGCCACCTTTACCACGCCGGTCAGGACGAGTTGGCCGAGCGCGAGCGGGACGAACACCGTCCACGCGAGCTTTTGCAGTTGGTCCTCGCGCAGTCGCGGATAGCTGACCCGCAGCCAGATCACCACGAACGCGAGCAGCCCGGTCTTGAGCAGGGTCCACAACCAGCCGACCGAGTCCGACCACGGTCCGTGCCAACCGCCCAGGAACAGCACGGTGGTCAGCGCGCAGACGATCAGGATCCCGGCGTACTCGGACAGCAGGAACAGCGCGAAGCGCAGGCCGGAGTACTCGGTGTAGGCGCCGAAGATGATCTCCGAGTCGGCGACCGGCATGTCGAACGGCGGGCGCTGGATCTCGGCCAGGCCGGCGGTGAAGAAGACCACGCCGCCGATCGCCTGCCAGGGCAGCCACCACCACTCGAAGCCCTCGACGATGCCGGGCAGCGACACGGTCCCGGCGGCCATCGCGACCGAGGCCGCGGCCAGCAACATCGGCAGTTCGTAGGCCATGAGTTGGGCGGCCGAGCGAATGCCGCCGAGCAGCGAGTACTTGTTGGCCGAGGCCCAGCCGCCCATCAGCGAACCGAGCACGCCGACGCCCATCACCGCGAGCACGAACACGATGCCGGCGTCGACGGTGCGGCCGACCAGGCCGTGCGGCCCGATCGGGATGGCGATCAGCACCACGAAGTAGGGGATCAGCGCGACGGCCGGCGCGAGCTTGAACACTCTGCGGTCGGCGCCGGCCGGGACGATGTCCTCCTTCTGGGCGAACTTGACGCCGTCGGCGACCAATTGGGCCCAGCCGTGGAAGGCGCCCGCGTAGATCGGGCCGACCCGGGCCTGCATGTGCGCCATCACCTTGTGCTCGGTCTGGCCGATCAGCAGGGGCAGCACCAGGAACGCCCCGAGCACGAGGGCGAGCCGCAGGCACACGTCGAGGAGACTCACGGGGCGTCCCCTTCGGTGGACGCGCCGCTGTCCGGGGGTTCGGCCGCGGGTGTCGGCGGCGCCTGGCTCGCCGAACCGTCGGCCGCGCTGCGCGAACGGCGCGCGGGCGGCGGCGGGGTCTCGTCGGCCTGGCTCGCCGAACCCTGCGCGGCGCTGCGGGTGCGACGTGCGGGTGGTGCGCCCTCGCCGGCCCGGCTCGCCGAACCGGCCGCGGCGCTGCGGGCGCGGCGCGGGCGTTCCTCGGCGGCGGCAGCGGCCTCGGCCGCCGCCTCCTCCTTGTGCGGACCCCAGGTCGCCGGGTCGGGCACGCCCGGCGGCAGCGTGCGGCGACGGCCCGGCGAGCGGCCCGGTCCACCGCCGTGATCGGACTCGCCCGGCTCCTTGGCGCCCGGCCATGCCTTGGCCACCCGAGCGGCCAGGACGAATTCCTTGCGCAGCGGGTGTCCCTCGAAGCCGTCCGGCAACAACAGCGGGTCCAGCCCCGGGTGGTCGGTGAAGTCGATGCCGAACATCTCGTGCGTCTCGCGCTCGTGCCAGCGGGCCCCGGCGTACACCCCGGACGCGGTCGCCAGCACCGCGGCCTCGCGCGGCACGCGCGTGCGCAGCAACAACCTGGGCCCGGTCGGGATCGCGCACACGTGCGCGACCACGTCGAAGCCGTCGGCGAGTTCGTCCACCGCGGTGAGCCAGTCGAAGAACGCGCAGCCGAGCCCGTCCCGCGCCGCGGTCAGCGCGGCGACCCAGTGTTTCGGGGCGACATCGACAGTGTGCAGCCCGTATGCGTCCGAGACGGCGAGCACCAGGTCCGTGCCCAGTGCCGCGCCGAGCTCCTCCGGCGTCATCGGGCGTCCCCCCGCGGCGGCGCCGGCGGTGCGACCAGCGGGCGGCCGAGCGCGGCGGCCGGCAGCTTGCGCCCGTATCGCTCGGCCGGGTTCTCCACCGCGATCCGCTCCTGGAGCTTGAGGATGCCCTGGAGCAGCGCCTCCGGCCGAGGCGGGCAGCCGGGCACGTAGACGTCCACCGGCACCATCTGGTCCACGCCCTTGGTCACGCAGTACGAATCCCAGTACGGCCCGCCGCAGTTCGCGCAGGATCCGAACGAGATCACGTACTTGGGCTCGGGCATCTGCTCGTACAGCCGCTTGATCGCGGGCGCCATCTTGTCGCTGACCGTCCCCGACACGACCATCAGGTCGGCCTGGCGGGGGCCCGGCGCGAACGGGATCACGCCGAGCCGGATGAAGTCGTGCCGGGCCATCGAGGACGCGATGAACTCGATCGCGCAGCAGGCCAGGCCGAAGTTGAACACCCAGAGGGAGTAGCGCCGTCCCCAGTTCAGCACCAGCCGCACCGGGTCCGGCGCGAGCCGGGAGAGCACCCCGAGCCGAGGCGGCGGCAGGTCGACCGGTGTGCGCTCCACCGGTGCAGGTGTCAGGTCCATGCGAGCACGCCCTTCCGCCACGCGTACAGCAGTCCGGTGGCCAGGAAGCCGACGAACACGAACATCTCCACCAGGGTGGTGGCGCCGAAGCCGGGCGCGTCGAACACCGTCGCCCAGGGAAACAGGTAGATCACGTCGACCGCGAAGATGACGTACAGATAGGCGTAGAGGTAGTAGCGGATGTGGACCTGCGCCCACCCCGCGCCCACCGGGTCGACGCCGCACTCGTAGGTCGTGAGCTTCTCGTGCGTGGGTACGCTCGGTCGCAGCAGTCGCCCGCCGGCGAACGCCACCGCGACGAAGGCCGACGCGACGAGCAGCACCAGACCCACGAGCGCGTACGTTCCGTAGTAGCCCTCCACCCGGCGTCCGCCTCCCGATCGACATTGCCCGAACGTTGCGTGTTCGTTGCGTACGTTTGTGGCACGGGAGTCTATGGGGGTTGCGCCGGACCTGTCCCCGGTGTCCAGTGCGGCCGACCGGCCGGATCGGCGATACCGCCCCCGAGCCGAAGGTGGTAGGGACAACCCCACCCCCAAGACACCGACCCGCGCCATGGGCCCCGCCCGGAGCAACCGGCAGAGTTGACCCAACGGATCGGCTTCTCTCCCAGCGAGGCAACTCCATGTCCATGCCCTCACCCGCGACTGCCTACGACGGGTCCACAGGTGATGTCCCGGCCCGAGCGCGGCCGGGCATCCTGCGCGCGCCGTTCACGGTGCGCACGTGGACCGACACGATCCATCTGGCGCTGAATCTGCCCGTCGGCATCATCGGTTTCACCTACGCCGTGGTGTTCATCATGCTCGGCATCGGCCTCACCCCCCTGTTCCTGCTGGGCCTGCCGCTGTTGGCGCTGACCCTGCTGGGCAGCAGGGCGTTCGGCCGTCTGGAGCGGGCTCGGGCGAGCGCGCTGCTGGACGAGCACGTCCGGGCGCCGGCGCCGGTGCAGCGCCGCCCCGGGCCCACCGGGTGGATCCGATCCGGGCTGACCGACCGGGCCGGGTGGCGGGCCAGTCTCTATCTGTTCCTGCAACTGCCCTGGGGTGTTTTCACCTTCGCCGTGACCACGGCGTTGTGGGCGACCTCGCTGAGCGCGATCGCCTATCCGCTGATCCAGCCGCTGTATCGCCGGGCCGACATGCCGGGCGCGCTGCTGCGGGGCGACGGGCCGCACGCGCCGGGCGCCGATCACTACCTGGCCGGGCCGGGCCCGGTGTCGCTGACCGTGGTGGCGGGCGTGGTGCTGTTCTTCGCGACCCCGTGGCTGGTGCGCGGCATGGCCAACGTGGATCGGGCGATGGTGCGTGGGTTGCTCGGCACGGCCTTCCTGTCCGAGCAGGTGCGCGATCTGACCGTGTCCCGGGGGGCCGCGGTCGACACCGCCGCGTCGGACCTGCGCCGGATCGAGCGCGACCTGCACGACGGTGCGCAGGCCCGACTGGTGGCGCTGGCGATGGACCTGGGCATGGCGAAGGAGAACCTGAGCACGAGTCAGGACACCGAGACCGCGCGGATGGTCTCCTCCGCCCACGACGAGGTCAAGCTCGCCCTCCAGGAGTTGCGCGATCTGGCCCGGGGCATCCACCCGGCGGTGCTCACCGACCGGGGGCTGGACGCGGCGCTGTCCTCGATCGCGGCCCGCTGCACGGTTCCGGTCCGAGTCGAGGTGGACCTGCCCGACCGACCGCCCGCCCCGATCGAGTCGGTCGCCTACTTCTGCGCGTCGGAACTGCTGACCAACGTCTCCAAGCACGCGCGCGCCACGCACGCGTGGGTGACGGTGGGCCACCGGGACGGCCGGATGTATCTGATCGTCGCCGACGACGGCGCGGGCGGCGCCGCGACGGGCAAGGGATCCGGCCTGGCCGGCCTGACCGAGCGGGTGCGCGGCGTGGACGGCACGCTCAGTGTGGACAGCCCCGAGGGCGGTCCCACCCGGATCACCGTGTGGCTGCCGCTGTGAGGGTGCGCCCGGCCTGAGATCCGACTCCCCCAGGGCCACCGCACCGACTCGAATCCGGAAGACTGTAGCCGCACCCGCTCTCCGGGTGCGGCTACCGGATTTGGGGGATGTGAACGCTGTGCGCGTCGTCATCGCTGAGGATTCCGTACTACTTAGAGACGGTTTGTCCCGCTTGTTGACCGCTCGCGGTCACGAGGTCGTGGGCGAGGTCGGGGACGCCGAGCAACTGGTCGCCATCGCGGGGAAACTGCGGCCCGACGTGTGCGTCGTGGACGTGCGGATGCCGCCCACCCACACCGACGAGGGCATTCGGGCGGCGGTACGGATGCGGGCGACGCTGCCGGAGGTCGGCGTGCTTGTCCTGTCACAGTACGTCGAGGAGCAGTACGCGACGGAACTGCTCGCGGGCAACACCAGTGGCGTCGGCTATCTGCTCAAGGACCGGGTCGCCGACGTCGGCGACTTCGTCGCGGCGGTCGAGCGGGTCGCGAGCGGCGGCACCGCGCTCGACCCCGAGGTGGTCTCCCAGTTGCTCGGCCGCTCCCGCAAGCGCGACGTGGTGGAAAGGCTCACACCGCGCGAGCGCGAGGTGCTCGGTCTGATGGCCGAGGGACGCACCAACGCGGCGGTGGCACAGGCCCTGGTGGTGTCCGACGGCGCGGTGGAGAAACACGTCAGCAACATCTTCGGCAAGCTCGGTCTCGCACCCAGTGACACCGATCACAGACGGGTCCTCGCGGTACTCGCGTATCTCGGATCCTGACATCGTAGGGATCGAATTACTGGACCCATGCAATCATCCGGTCGATCGGAGCAGCCGCCCCAGAGCGGGGCGGACTCTTTGTTTGTCCGGAATTAGACGGATATGAACCCCCCTGCGGGCCATGTCCGAAGCGTGACGCCGCTCACGTCGCGCGCCAGGGCGGATCCTCGCCCGCTCCGGGGGGCGCCACGGCCCCCATCTGTACCGCCGTACGATGAAAACTGCGACATCCGCGCGGTGCGCGGACCAACCGCCGCAGCGCCGAGGAGGTCCATCCCCGTGACCAAGCAGGTCAAGCAGCTCGACCGGGTAGTGATCCGGTTCGCAGGCGATTCCGGTGACGGAATGCAGCTCACAGGCGACCGTTTCACGTCCGAAACGGCGACGTTCGGAAACGATCTGTCGACCCTTCCCAATTTCCCCGCCGAGATTCGGGCACCCGCGGGCACCCTGCCGGGTGTATCGAGTTTCCAGCTCCACTTCGCCGACCACGACATCCTGACGCCGGGCGACGCCCCGACCGTCCTGGTCGCGATGAACCCGGCAGCGCTCAAGGCCAACATCCGCGACCTGCCCCGCGGGGCCGAGATCATCGTCAACACCGACGAGTTCTCCAAGCGCGCGATGGCCAAGGTCGGCTATGCGAACAGTCCGCTGGAGGACGGCTCGCTGGACGCCTACAACGTGCACGCGATCCCGCTGACCACGTTGACGGTCGGCTCGCTGGCCGAGTTCGAGATCTCCAAGAAGGACGCCGAACGAGCGAAGAACATGTTCGCGCTCGGTCTGCTGTCCTGGCTGTACCACCGGCCGACCGAGGCGACCATCGCCTTCCTGCGCAAGAAGTTCGCCAAGCTGCCGGTGATCGCCGAGGCGAACGTGGCCGCCTTCAAGGCGGGTTGGAACTTCGGCGAGACCACGGACGACTTCGCGGTCTCCTACGAGGTGGCCCCGGCCAAGCTGCCCGCCGGGACGTACCGCAACATCACCGGCAACCTCGCGCTGTCCTACGGCCTGGTGGCCGCCGGGCAACTGTCCGAGCTGCCGATCTACCTCGGTTCGTACCCGATCACCCCGGCCTCGGACATCCTGCACGAGCTGGCCAAGCACAAGAACTTCGGCGTGCGCACGTTCCAGGCCGAGGACGAGATCGCGGGCATCGGCGCCGCGCTCGGTGCCTCCTTCGGCGGTGCGCTCGGCGTGACCACCACCTCCGGTCCGGGTGTCGCGCTCAAGTCCGAGACGATCGGCCTCGCGGTCTCCCTGGAGCTGCCGCTGCTGATCATCGACGTGCAGCGCGGCGGGCCCTCGACCGGTCTGCCGACCAAGACCGAGCAGTCCGACCTGCTCCAGGCCATGTTCGGCCGCAACGGCGAGGCGCCGGTGCCGATCGTCGCCCCGCAGACCCCGTCCGACTGCTTCGCGGCCACCATCGAGGCGGCCCGGATCGCGCTGAAGTACCGCACCCCGGTCTTCCTGCTCTCCGACGGCTACCTGGCCAACGGCTCGGAGCCCTGGCGACTGCCGGAGACGTCCGAACTGCCGGACCTGCGGGTCGAGTTCGCGACCGAGCCGAACCAGGAGATGCCGGACGGAACCAAGGAGTTCTGGCCGTACAAGCGTGACCCCGAGACGCTGGCCCGCCCGTGGGCGGTCCCCGGCACGCCGGGTCTGGAGCACCGCATCGGCGGGATCGAGAAGGCCGACGGGATCGGTTCGATCTCCTACGACCCGGCCAACCACGACCTGATGGTGCGCACCCGGCAGGCCAAGGTGGACGGCATCGCGCAGGACATCGAGCCGCTGTGGGTCGACGACGCGACCGGCGACGCCAAGGTGCTCGTGATCGGGTGGGGCTCCACCTACGGCCCGATCGCCGCCGGCGTCCGTCGGGTACGGGCCGCGGGCGGCAAGGTCGCGCAGGCCCACCTGCGCCACCTCAACCCGTTCCCGGCCAACACGGCCGAGGTCCTCAAGTCGTACGACAAGGTGATCGTCCCGGAGATGAACCTGGGTCAGCTCGCCCTGCTCCTGCGCGGCAAATTCCTCGTGGACGCCATGTCGTACAACCAGGTCCGCGGCCTGCCGTTCAAGTCCGAGGAACTGGCTCACGTGATCCAGGAAGTGATCGAGAGTGTCTGAGTCTGCGAACGGCGCTGGCGGCTTCCCTTCGCTGTCGCTGATCCCGAAGGCCGACGGCAAGCAGTCCATGAAGGACTTCAAGTCGGACCAGGAGGTGCGCTGGTGCCCGGGTTGCGGGGACTACGCGATCCTGGCGGCGGTGCAGGGCTTCATGCCCGAGCTCGGTCTCCGCAAGGAGAACATCGTGTGGGTCTCGGGCATCGGCTGCTCCAGCCGCTTCCCGTACTACATGAACACGTACGGCATGCACTCGATCCACGGCCGCGCCCCGGCCATCGCCACCGGCCTGTCCACCTCGCGCGAGGACCTCTCGGTCTGGGTGGTCACCGGTGACGGCGACGCGCTCTCGATCGGCGGCAACCACCTGATCCACGCGCTGCGGCGCAACGTCAACCTGAAGATCCTGCTGTTCAACAACCGGATCTACGGCCTGACCAAGGGTCAGTACTCGCCGACCTCCGAGACCGGCAAGATCACCAAGTCCACCCCGATGGGCTCGCTCGACCACCCGTTCAACCCGTTGTCGGTGGCCATCGGCGCCGAGGCGTCGTTCGTGGCCCGGTCGATCGACTCCGACCGCAAGCACCTGACCTCGGTGCTGCGCGCGGCGGCGGCCCACGAGGGCACCGCGCTGGTGGAGATCTACCAGAACTGCAACATCTTCAACGACGGCGCGTTCGAGCAGCTCAAGGACCCCGCGCAGCGCGACGACGTGACCATTCGGCTGGAGCACGGGCAGCCGATCCGGTTCGGCGCCGACGGCCAGTTCGGCGTCATCCGCGGCGCGGGCGGTTCGCTGGACGTGGCCGAGGTGGCCAAGGTCGGCGAGGACGCGCTGATGGTGCACGACGCGCACGCGGACAACCCGGAGTTGGCCTTCGCGCTGACCCGACTCGGTGACCTGACCAGCAACACGCACACCCCCATCGGCGTCTTCCGCGACATCCGGCGGCCGGTCTACGACCGACTGATGTCCGCCCAGATGGCCGAGGCGGCGAGCGCTGGGGGCCCCGGTGACCTGTCCTCGCTGATCCGCGGCAACGACACCTGGACGATCGACTAGCGGGACCTCGACGCCCGGACGCGTCGCCACCGAGCGGGGCCCGCGGATCTTCCGCGGGCCCCGCTCGCGTACCGCCCCTGTTCGGCCGAGCGTGGGCATGTGCGGCACGACGCCCGGGCAGCCGAGGGGCATGCAGTCACCCACCGGCCCGCCCGCTCCGCTCAGCGTGGATGTCCGGATTCCCGAGACGGTCGGCTATCGCGTCAAGAAACGACTGCTCGGCCCGCCCCTGGTCAGCTCGCGACTGCGCGGCGAGAAGTTGTCCAACCCGACCGCGCTCGGCGTGCTCGCCTCGGACTGCATCTCGTCCTCGGCGTACGGCACCGAGCAGATGTTGCGCGCACTGGTGCCCTACATCGGCGTCGCCGCCTTCACCCTGGTGCTGCCGGTCACCTACACGATCCTCGCGGTGCTGCTGTTGCTGACGTTGTCCTACTGGGACGTGGTCGGCCTGTACACCAAGGCCGGCGGCTCCTACATCGTGGCTCGGGACAACTTCGGACCGCGCGTCGCGCAGGTCGCCTCGGTCGCGCTGCTGATCGACTACGTGGTCACCGTCGCGGTGCAGACGGCGGCCGGCACCGACGCCATCGCGTCGTTGCTGCATCTGGTGTGGGGTACCGACATCAGCGGCTGGAAGCCGGAGATCTGCGTCGGTGTGGTCGGGGTGCTGTTCTACGGCAACCTGCGCGGGGTCAAGGAGGCCGGGCGGGCGTTCGCGCTGCCGGCGTACCTGTTCATCGGCGCGATGGCGATGGTGTTCGCGGTCGCGCTGGTGCGCTGGGCGAGCGACGGCTCGCTGCCCCAGGCAAACGTGCACGCGGCCGGCGCGGTGCCGCTGGGCACGTCGGGCAGCGGACTGCTCTACGGCGCGTCGCTGTTCGTGGTGCTGCGGGCCTTCGCCAACGGCGGGTCCTCGCTGACCGGCCTGGAGGCGCTCTCGAACAGCGTGTCCACCTTCCGCGAACCGCAGGGGCGCAACGCGCGCAAGACGCTGGTGGCGATGTCGCTGGTGCTCGCGACGCTGGTGCTGGGCATCTCGCTGCTCGCGCGCGCCACGCACGCGATCCCCTATGTGGACGGCGACCCGACGGTGATCGCGCAGGAGGCGCACCTGGTGCTGGGCGGGGGCGTATTCGGGCGGGCCGGGCTGATCTTCGTGCAACTGGCCACCGCGCTGATCCTGTACACCGGCGCGAACACGCCGTTCAACGGCTTCCCGTTCCTGGCCGACTTCGTCGCCGAGGACGCGTTCCTGCCCAAGATGTTGCGCCGGCGCGGGCACCGGCTGGCCTTCTCGAACGGGATCATCCTGCTCGCGGTGCCCGCCGTCGCGCTGCTGCTGGTGACCCAGGCGAGTGTGGACTCGCTGGTCGCGCTGTACGCGATCGGCGTGTTCACCGGGTTCATGATGGCCGGTGCCGGGCTGACGAAGCATCACTGGACCCAGCGCACCGGGCAATGGCGGGCCGGGTGCGTGGTGAACGCGCTCGCGGCGGTGGTCTCGGCCGCGGTGGTGCTGATCTTCGCGATCACCAAGTTCACCGAGGGCGCGTGGCTGGTGGTGGTGCTGTTTCCACTGGGCGTGTGGGCGTTGATCGGGGTCAACCGGCGCTACCGGGAGGAGGCGGCGGCGCTGGCGGCGGCCCCGGCCACGGCGGACTTCGGGCTGCGGGACCGGTCGGTGGTGGTGGTGCTGGTCGACTCGCTCGACGTCGCGGTGCTCCAGGCGGTGCGCTACGCCCGCGCGCTGCGGGCCGACGATCTGCGGGCGGCGCACTTCGTGTTGGACAGTCGGCATGCCAAGAAGCTGCGCAAGCGCTGGGAGGCGAGCCGGGCCGCCGACATCCCGCTGGAGCTGATCGAGTGCCCGGACCGGCGGCTCGCCCGGGCGGTGTTGGAATTGGCCGCGCGCGAGGTGGCGGACGGCGCGTCCGGGATCACCCTGCTGCTGCCTCGACACACCTATCCGCCGTTGATCGGCCGCCTGTTGCACGGCCGGACCAGCGATTCGATCGCGTCCGCGCTGACCCGGGTGCCGCACGCGATCGCCACCGTCGTGCCGTTCGACGTGGCCGCGGCGATGGCGCATCGACCGTCCGCGCCCCCGGAGGTGCCGCCGGCGAAGTGTGTGCCGCGGTTGTTGCCGGTGACGGACGCCGAACCGGAGCCGGTCCCCCGCGTGGTCGGGCCCGCCTCGGTCGCCCAGCTCAAGTGGCGGCAACGGGCCGAGGTGGTCGGCCGGGTGCGTTCGGTGTCCCCGTCGCCGGAGACCGCCCGGCCGGCCCTGGAGGTCGAGTTGTACGACCGCACCGGCGGCCTGCTGCTGCTCTTCCACGGGCGCCGGCAACTCGCCGGGGTGGAACCGGGCCGGCGGATGCGGGTCAGGGGGGTGGTCGGCGAGGCCGAGGGCCACCTGGCGATGTCCGACCCGAACTACGAACTGCTGCCGGAGGACGATTGAGCCGACGCCGAGCCGTTCTCGCGAGCGTCGGACCGGCCCACCCGGCGGAGCAGACCCAGGCGGCTGGCGGTGCGGGAGATGTCGGTCGGCAGGTCGTCGCCGGCGAGCACTTCGGCCAGGGGGCGGTCGCTGCACAGGAACAGCCGCACGTCGGCGTCGCAGCAGACGTCGATCAGATTCACGAAGCGTTGTCGGGCCTCGGCGCTCGCGGTCTTGAGCGGGGGCAGCGCGCCGATCACCCACGTCGGGTACGTCTCGGCGAGCACGAGGTAGTCCAGCGCCGAGGTCCGGCCCTCGCACAGCGCGGCGAACCCGCCCCACAACTCGCCCGGTCGGGCCGCCCGGACGGCCAGATCGCGGCGGTTCACCCGCAGTATGCGTGCCTCGTCGGGGGTCGGCGGAACCAGGCCCTGTCCGCGCAGTTGCTCGGGGTCGCCGGGCCACAACACCGCGCCTTCGCCGAACTCGCCGGCCGCGGTGCCGACCCGGGTCAGGGACCGGTAGTCCTGCGGACCGGCCACGGTGACGGTGGTCATCCGCTCCTCGATCTCGCGGATCGTCGGCTCGAACAGGTGGTGGTGGAGCGGACTGGGCAGCAGGCCGGCGGGCGGATAGTTGGACGTACAGACCAGGACGACGCCGCGCGCGTGCAACTCCCGGAGCAGCCGGGTGACCAGCATCGCATCGCCCGGGTCGTGCACGTGGAACTCGTCGAAGCACAACAGGTCGACGTCGCCCACCAGTTCGGACAGGGCCGCGTCGACGGCGCTGTGCTCGTGGCCGTGGTCGTCGCGGTGCCGGTCGACCGCCTCGTGCAGGCGGCGGAAGAACGCGTGGAAGTGCACCCTGGTGCGCCGCTCGGCGGGCAGCGGTACGGCCGCGAAGAACGTGTCGAGCAGCCAGGTCTTGCCCCGACCCACCGGGCCCCACAGATACAGCCCCGCGACCGGGCGGCGGTGGAACAGGCCGTGTCCGCGACCCCGGCTCAGCGCGGCGCCGAGTTCGGCGAGCCGCTGGACGGCCTCGTGCTGGGCCGGATCGAGCACGTAGCCGCGGGTGGTCGCGACCTCGTGAAAGTGGTTTCGCATCGTCTCGACCGTCGTTCGCCCCATGATCGAGATCCTAGTGAGCGCTTGTTCGAGCACCTCGCCGCGCCGGCGGCCACTCGACAGCGGTGCTTCGCGGTTGCGTGATCACTTCAATCCGGCGACGAGTCGTCGGCCCGGACGGGTATCGCGTGGTATTCGACCTCGACATAGAACTGCCCGTTGGGCCGCTGCAACCGCCGCACGGTCCGATGTCCCGTCGCCCCGAGTTCGCGCAGCGCCTTCTGCACCCGATACTGCCCCTCCGGCATCACATCGGCCACGTCCTTGCCGGTGAATCTGATCCCCTCCGGCACCGCCAACATGCACGCGAGCACCCGCCGGGCAAGCGGGCTCAGGCCACTGTCCGAGGCATCATCCGACACGGGATCACATCCCCACGGTTCAGTCGACGTGAAGTCGCTCGGACGGGGCGAGGAACACCTGCAGCGGATCCGGCATCGCATCGTCATCGGTTTCCACACCCGGTGTGTACACGGCATCGACGGACATCACACCCGCTCCTCCCCTCCCCACGGCAACACCCTCAGCCTAGTTTCGGGTCCCACGGCACAGTAACCTCCCGATTCCGGTTCACCCGATCGGGCAGCGGTGGTCTTCCTCCTGCTCAGTCGACCAGGTCGGCGGTGTCGATGGTCAGGGCGAACGGGGCCGGGAGGGCAAGCTTTTTGCCGAAGGCGACCTCGTTGCGGCCGGCGTACGCGTCCCGCTCCGGATCGGAGAACAGGATCACCTTGCCGTTCTGGCGATCCACCAGGAGGTAAAAGGGGATGCCGGCGAGGGCGTAGGCGCGGTACTTCTTCATTCGATCGCGGGTCGGGTCGGAGGAGGTCACCTCGACCACGAGCAGCACATCGTCCGGCGGCATCCACGAAGGCGCGTGGCGCAGTCCGCCGCGCGCCACGTAGGTCGCGTCCGGGACGACGAAGTCCCCGCCGGGCAATGCGAGTCCCTTGTTGCCGGAAGCACTCAACGCGATTGCCGAACCCAACATCTGCAACCGCAATTGATCGACGATCGTCTCGTGGTCTCCATCCGGCGGTGGTGCCACGTTGATGTTCCCGTCGATGAACTCCACACGATCGTTGGTCAGCCGCTCGGACAGCGCGAAGAACTCGGCCAGTAGCGGCGACGTCGGCTCCTCATCGGTTTCCACACGATGGGGATACACCGATCCGGCGGTCATCACACCCGGCCCTCCTCTCCCCGAGGCAACGGCATCAGCCTAGTTTTGCCGTCGATGCCGTAGTGGCACTCGCGGCCCGGTTCACCCGATCGGGCAGCGGTGGGGTCTTCTAGGCTTTCGGGTATGCGTGTCGAGTTGCATCAGATCGTGGTGGACGCCCGGGAGCCGGGGTTGTTGGTCCGGTTCTGGGCCGGGTTGTTGGGTGGGGAGCCGGTGGATCGGGCGCGGGGGTGGTCGCACGTCGAACCGCCCGGCTCGGCGCGGATGGCGTTTCAGCCGGTGCCCGAGGACAAGGCCGGGAAGAACCGGTTGCACCTGGACCTGAGGGTGGCCGATCTGGACGCGGCGGTGGCGCTGGCGATCTCGCTCGGAGCGAGTGCGCGGGGGCCTGCGGTCACCGACGAGCAGGGGTCGTTCCGGGTGATGCTCGATCCGGAGGGCAACGAGTTCTGCTTCGTCGCCTGAGACGACGTACGGGTCGGCTCGAACGGGGAGTCGGCGGGACACAGTCGCCGTTCCCCGCGAGCCGACCCGTCGGTCGTCGCGGTCGCCGTCCGGGCGCCGCCGGTCAGGCCGCCGTCGCCACCGCTTCGCGGGCGAGCACACGCGGCGTGGCCTTCGGGCCGGTCGGGCTCTTCTTCGCGAAGATCACCAGTCGCATGAAGGCGAACCGGCCGATGCCGGCCAGGCCGGAGGCGGAGAGGTAGACCGCCTGCCGCACCAGCACGCCGGCCTGCGGCTGGATCGCCTGCAGGGTCAGCATCGCGGCCGTGGTGAACAGGTAGCAGACCAGTACCGTCAGCGCCGCCTTGACGTGGTCGCTCGTGCCGGGCTTGTCCCGGCCGAAGGTGAATCGGCTGTGCAACTCGGTCGCGATCAGCGTCGAGCCGACGGTCACCAGCGCGTTGGCCGCGGCGAACGGCAGGTGGCCGCAGAGCAGGATCAGCGTCGCGCTGCTCGCGAGGCCGACACCGCCGCCGAAGACGACGAAGCGGACGAAGGAGCCGATCACTTGGGGGGTCTTGGCGGTGGTGCTGCTCGTGGTGTCCATGTCGTAGAGCATCCGCCGCACCGCCGGCAACCCCCGCACAGCGCGCTGACCACCGCCACACCCCGCTGTCAGCGCCCACCCCGACGCCCGCCGAGCTGTCAGCGCACGCCCGTGACCTGGGCGTTCACTCGAAGTTCCAATCCGCCGGCAGCTCGGCCGCACAACACGCGCACACGAAGTCGCCCTCCTTGACCACGTTGCGTTCCCCGCAATCCGGACACCGCCGGAAGACGAACTCGTGGGTGAACCCCTCGGGGCCGGCCACTCCGATCCGGGCGAGCGCCGCCGCGACCGCCGGCCACGAGCGCGGCTCCGGGCAGTAGCCGGTCGACTGGTTGCCGATCTCGACCACCGCCCACTCTCCGTCCTCGATCGCGAACGCCACCTCGCCCGCGGCGAGCACCCGCTCGCCGGCCGCGCAGGCGACATGCTCACCGCGCCGCGGCGCGAGCCGCAACACCCCGTCGAGTCCGACCACATACGTGAAGGGCTCGTCGTGTTCCTGCGCCTCGACCCAGGTCGCGAAGTCCGCCGCCGAGCGCAGCGGCCGGCCCTCGGTGTCGGCCCGCACGGCCTCGGCTCGGATGTCCGCCGGTCCGACATACCCGTAGTCGCGCAGGGGAGCAGTCATTGCGCCACCTTGGCAGGCCGGCCCCCGGTAGCACGCGGATCGTTCGGCGGGGGCCGAAAAATCGGCGGACTAGCTTCCGAGGGTGGGTGTTCGGGGACGAAGTGGAGGCGGGGCGATGGTGGAGCCAGGCGATCGGCGATCGGCGGCTGCGCGGGCCGTGGCCGTGCGGTTTCGGGAGGTCAACGGGGATCACCCGATGACGGCGGCGGACGACGCGTACGTGGATCGGCAGTTCGTCGAGTTGGGCGAGCTGTGCCGCAGACTCGGACGTGCTCCGGACGAGGTGCGCGAGCTGATGCTCGCCCGGCTGCTGCCGTTGCCCGGGTATCTGCGCTCGGACGGCGCCGAGATGGTGCCCGCCGACCTGTTCGCCCTCGCCGACGCGGCCGGCGGCACGGATCGGCTGCGGGCCTGGTTCCTCCGGCACTGGGACGATCCGGCCGAGGGCGAGGAGGAGTGGCACGCCTACCTCAGCGGCCAATACGTCTGCCTGCACGCGGTGTCGCCGACCACCATCCGCCGCAAGGGCGACCTGGTCGCCGCGATCGACGCCGCCCTGACCGCGGCCGACCGGGACTCCCCGACGTCGACCACGTCCCTGGCTGCGCTGGTCGACGAACTCGACCTACTGGAGCCGGAGTTCACCGCCTACGACCGACTCCGCTTCGGTGGCCCGGTCTCCCGTGACACGCACGTCACCGCCCTGCGCGCCCACCGACCGCCGGTCAGCGCGCCGTGACGTTCAGGGTGTAGTCCACCACGGTGGTCACCGTGCCCGCGGAGCCGCGGACGGCGAGCGTGTGGGTGCCCTCGCCGAGCGGGGCCAACTGCACCCACAGGCCGCACGCGTAGGTGTTCACCTCCTCGGCGTTGCCGGTGATCGCATTGCCCTCGACCCCGGTGAAGCGGATCGGCGCGGCGTCGAACCGGTCCGGCCGGATCTGCTTGCCGTCCAACTCGACCGAGCCCTTGGCGTCGGCCATGAACCGCGCACACTCCGCCTGGGTGCCCTTCAGGTTCACCACCGGGAACGCGACGGGTGCCCGGGTGACCATCCGGCAACGCCGAATCGCCGGGCCCTCGGAGCTGCCCGCGAGGTACCACGCGGTGGTCGCCTGGTTGCGGTCGCACTGCTCGCCGTTGCGATCGGCGAGCGGATTCGTGCCGCTCGTGCTCTTGGCCGCCCAGGCCCACCAACGTGCCTGGAGGTCGGGCAGGTTCGGCCGATTCGGGTTGTTCGGGTCGACGGCGATGATCGGCGTGGCGGACGCGGCTTCCGTCGCCTCGGCGGGGGCGGCAGGGGCGGCGGACCCGGCCGACGGCGGTGCGACCGAGGGCGGCGTGCTTTTCGGGCCGGCTGGGTTCGACGACGAGGACTTGTCCGAGGTACATGCGGTGATCAGCGTGAGCGCGCCGACCAGCAGGGCCAACGAGCGTGCGATTTTCATGGGCCGGAGTATGACCGACGGGCCTCACCCGCGCCCGGCCGGTCCGCTCGACGACCGCACCGCCCGCAACGCGTTCACCAGACCGTGGCCGTGGAACGAGTCGACGTCGCCCGCCGGGACGCACGGCGCCACGCACTCCGGCCTGCCCGCCGTCGCGTACAACCGGGCGGTGATCGCGGCCGGCCCCCACGTCGGATGCATCGAGGCGATCAGCGCGGCCACCCCGGTCACCGCCGGCGCCGCCATCGACGTGCCCTGCTTCCGCGCCCAGCCGCCGTCGCCCGACGTGGACAACACCCCCTCGCCACCCGCCGCGCCATCGCCACCGGGCCCGGCCAGATCCAGCACACCCAGGCCCGTGTTCGAGTAGCCGGCCCGTAGTCCGTTCGCACCCACCGCGGCGACCGTGATCACCCCCGGGAGCTCGGCGGGCAACTGGCGGCACTCGTCGTTCACCGGCCTCGGTCGCGCCGGCCGGGTGGCCGCGTCGTTCGGGCTGCGCGGATCCACCGTCTTGTGCGCGAGGTCGTAGGCGTCGTTGCCCGCCGCCGCGATCGACAACACGCCCCGGTCCGCCGCGTACGCCGCCGCCCGACGCACCGCCTCGTGGATCACCGCCTGGTCCTCGTCGTCCGGACACAGCAGCCACCACGGGTCGTTGTAGTAGCTGTGGTTGGCGATCCGCAGCCCCTGATCCGCGTGCTCGGCCAACCAGACGAATCCGCACACGCTCGCCTCGCCGTGGAACAGCGCGTCCGCGTCGCCCAACCGCAGCGCCGCGATCCGCACCCCCGGCGCCACCCCCAGCACCCCGTGCCCGTCGCGCGCCGCCGCGATGGTGCCGGCCACGTGGGTGCCGTGATCCGAGCGCGGCGCCCGCCACGCCGCGTCCGCCCGGATCGGCCGACCCGTCGAGCAGTCCGCGGACAGTTCGGCGGCGAAGTTCGGCGCCAGGTCCGGATGCCGGTCGTCCACGCCCGAATCGGCCACCGCGACCACCACGTCCGCGCTGCCCTCGGTGATCCGTTGCGCCTCGTACGCGTGCACCATCGCCAGATTCCACTGCGCCGCCTCGGCCGGATCCGCAACGGCCCCCCCGGACCCCACCGCCGGCAGCCCGGCCGCCCCCGCCCGCTCCGGCGCCCGCCCGCGCGCCCGCCCCCGCAACGGCACCGTGCGCGTGGCCCCCACCCGCGCCACCCCGGGCCGCCCCCGCACCGCCGCCGCGAACTCCGGCCCACCGTGCGCCACCACCACGCCGACCGGCCCGTACGCGTACACCACCACGCCGCCGGCCCGCCGCACCGCCGACTCGGCGAGCGCCGTCTGCGCCGTCCCGACCGAGGGGGTCAACACCAGGTACGAATAGAGCTCCGCCGGCGCGGCGTCGGTCGATGCCGCCCTCGCGGACACCGACCCGAACAACGCGGCCGCAGCCACCGACACCATCGCGATCGCCGCGCGCATCCTCATATCGGCGTACATGCACACCGGGCCCCCGAGGCAACCGGACATTCACCCGGACGAGTCGCCGGCCGCGACCGCGGCCGGCCCCGTCCCGCTCACGTGGTGATGTCGCGCTCGGTCATCCGCGCCCAGGCCGCCGCACCGAAGATCGCCGTATAGGCCGCCTGGATGCCGAGGTTGCGGACGATCTCGTCGGTCGGGATCGGATTGCGCAACAGGTCGCCGAAGCTCATCCAGCCGTCGGTGAACAACCACGGATGGATCGCCGACAACTGCGGGATGCCGGTCAGGATCGCGGTCACGATCACCACGCCGACCGTGGTCGCCATCGCCGCCACCGGCACCGTGGTCAGCGTCGACACGAACAGCCCGATCGCCGCGAGGCCCACCAGCGAGGCCGCCACACACAGCGCGATCAACACCGCCCGCCAGGACGCCTCGCCCATCGAGATGGTGTCGCCGGTCAACAGCGGCACATCGCCCATCGGAAACAGCGCCGCGCCCACCACCAACGCGGACAGCGCCACCGTGAGCGTCGCGGCCAGGCAGAACGCCAGCACCCCGGCGAACTTCACCGACAACAACCGGGTCCGCCCGGCCGGCGCGACCAGCAGATAGCGCAGCGTCCCGGCGTGCGCCTCGCCCGCGATCGAGTCGCCCGCCACCACGCCGACCGTCATCGGCAGGAAGAACGGCAGCGCGGCGGCCAGCGACGCGAAGACCAGGAACAGCCCGTTGCCGGTGACCTGGTTCACGAAGTCCACCGTCCCGCCACCGTTGCCGCCCGAGGAGCCGCCGTCGTGGAAGTAGCGCAGCGCGACCCCGAGCATGACCGGTACGAAGGCCAGGAAGCCCAACATCGCTGCCGTGCGCGGACGCAGGAAGACCAACCGCAGCTCGCTGCGCATCAACCCGCGCAGCCTCGGCAACCGCTCGGACCCGAACGCCTCGGTGCCCGCCGCGTACCGGAACGCGGGCGACAGGACACCCGTCTTGGGGAGTGCGTCAGTCGGTGACATCGAAGCCTTCTCCGGTCAGGGCGACGAACGCGTCCTCCAGGGACGGTCGCGCCAGAGTGAACGAACGCACCCGCACGTCGGCGCGGACCAGCGCCGCGCAGACCTCGTCCGGCTCCAACGGCGCCGGGTCGGCCTCGACACCGTCGCGAGTGGTGACGATGTCGGTCGCGCCGAGCCTGCCCAGCACCACGACCGCCGCCTCCGCGTCGGGAGTCGTGACGACCAACCGGGCCCGGGTGCCGGCGCGCAGGGATTCCACCGTGCCCTGGGTGATCAGCTTGCCGTGGCTCATCACCGCGACATCCGTGCACACCTGCTCGATCTCGTCCAGCAGGTGCGAGGACAGGAACACCGTCGTGCCGTCCGCGGCCAACCCCCGGATCAGCGTCCGGATCTCGCGCATGCCCTGCGGGTCCAGGCCGTTGGTCGGCTCGTCGAGCACCAGCAGGTCGCGCGGACGCAGCAGCGCGGACGCGATGCCCAGCCGCTGCTTCATGCCCAGCGAGTAGGCCCGCGCCTTGCGCCCGGCCACCGCCGTCAGGCCGACCTTGGCCAGTGCCTCGTCCACCCGGGCGTCGCGGGTGCGCGGGTCCGAGGTGGGGTCGGCGGCGTCCAGTCGGTCCAGGTTCTGTCGCCCCGTCAGGAAGCCGTAGTGGGCCGGGCCTTCGATCAGCGCGCCGACCCTGGGCAACACCTGCCCGACGGCCCCGGGCATGGGGCCGTCGAGCAGGGTGACCGAACCGCTGCTCGGCCGGATCAGGCCGAGCAACATCCGGATGGTCGTGGTCTTCCCGGAACCGTTGGGCCCGAGGAACCCGAAGACGGAACCGGCCGGCACGATCAGGTCGAGTCCGTCCACGGCGAGCCGGTCCCGGCCGTAGCGCTTGGACAGCCCCTCGGTACGGATCGCGGCGGTACCGACCGCCGTGGACGCGGTCATCGCTGTGCCGCGATCCGCTGCAGCGTGTCCGCGTCGACCGCGCCGGCGAAGACCCGGCCCGAGTCGGTGCGCAACACGTTCAGCAGGCGGGTGTCGATCAACGTCCCGCCCGGAACCGGCTTGCCCAGCTTGCCCATCAGCCGGGCGGCTTCCTTGGCGTCGCCGCCCGCGGGCAGCTCGACCACGGTCGACCAGCCCTCGCCCAGCAGCCCCGGCTCGACGTGCCCCCCGGTCGGCGCCGCGGACTTGCCGGGTGCGCCCGGCGTGTCCGGCAGCGCCGGCCGCACCTCGTTCGGCTTGACCTCCTCGACCCGGGCGCCGGCCGGCGGCTTGAAGTCGAAGGTGCCGGCCGCGGGCTTGTCGTACGAGACCTGCTCGAAGCCGATGTCGATCGCGGGCTTGCCGCCCTTGACGGAGTCCACGGTCACCCGCAGCGGCACCCCGGTCTTCGCGTCCACGAACACCGTCGCGGCGGCGATCAGACTGCCCTGGCTCCTGGGCGCGAAGCGCAGCTTGTACACGTCGTGCCCGGCGACCCGACCGGTCCCCTCGACCCGGACGTCGGTGGTCGGGCCGACCAGGTCGAGCAGTTGCCGGGCCGCGTCCTGCGGCGTGGTCGGCACCAGCGACGCGACGTCGGAGCGGCCCCCGTCGAAGGTGCCGTGCGTCACCGCGTGCGTGCGGCTGTCGTAGGTCCACACGTCGCGGCCGTTGTGGATGACGTTGTACTCGGCCAGATCGGACATCAGACCGATCCGCTGCCGGTCCGGGCCGTCCAGGGCCACCTGGAGCTTGTTGGTGCCGGACAACAGCGCCTGCGGGCCGTTGCCGCCGGCCTTGCCGGGCAGCGTGGGCAGGCCCAGGTCGCTGTCGATGCGGACGGTGCCGGTGAGCGCGTCGGTCCGGGCTGCGGCGACCTCGGCGACGAGTTGCTCGGCGGTCCGGTCCGGTAGTCCCGGATGCGAGTCGTCGGCGAACGCGCTCGGGCCGAACGTCACGGCACCGACGGTCGCGGCGGCGATCGCGGCCGGTACCGCGAAGCGCCACGGAACGGATCGGCGGGTGGTGCGAGTCATGGAGATTGCCCCCTGATTCGATGTCGAATGCGACACCACAAGGGGATCATCGGCACCGGGCCATCGGCGTCGGCCGTACGTCACTGCAAAACGTCACCCTCAAGACGTGCGGGACCCTCGGGCACAGGACTTGATGGTGACATGGCACCCCACGCGCTACTCCCGGGGGAGCAGCCGCCGAGCACTCCCTGGGCAGACCGCGGCCCGCCCGCGTGATCCACGGGCGGGCCGGCGGGACGAACTACGCGCTGCGCTCGACGACCAGCTCGCACAGCGACGACAGGGCCCGCTTGGCGCTGCATTCGGGCAGCGGCGCCAGCACCTCGCGCGCCGCCTCGGCATAACGCCGGGTGTCCTCACGGGCCTTCGCGAGCGCCGGGTGGGCACGCAACAGCCCGAGGGCCTCCGCGTGCTCGGCGTCGTCGGTGATCGGTCCGTCCAGCAGCGCGAGCAGGTGCCGATCGGCCGCCGGCGACGAACCGGTCACCCCCGCCCGCAGGTGCAGCACCGGCAGCGTCGGCACTCCCTCGCGCAGGTCGGTGCCCGGGGTCTTGCCCGACTCGGTCGCCTCGCTGGCGATGTCGAGCACGTCGTCCGCGAGTTGGAACGCGACGCCGAACCGCTCGCCGTACCGGGTCAGGATGTCCACCACGTGCTCGTCCGCGCCCGCGAACATCGCACCGAACTGGCCCGACGCCGCGATCAGCGAGCCGGTCTTGTCCGCCATCACCGACAGGTAGTGCTCGACCGGGTCGTCGCCCGGGCGCGGACCGACCGTCTCGCGAATCTGGCCGGTCACCAGCCGGGCGAACGCCCGCGCCTGGATCCGCACCGCCTCGTTGCCCAGGTCGGCGACGATCTCCGAGGCCCGGGCGAACAGGAAGTCGCCGGTCAGGATCGCGACCGAGTTGTCCCACCGGGAGTTGGCGCTGGGCGCGCCGCGCCGCAGCAGTGCCTCGTCCATCACGTCGTCGTGGTACAGCGTGGCCAGGTGGGTCAGTTCGCACACCACCGCCGCCGGCACCACGCCCGGCGCCTGCCAGTCGCCGAATTGGGCGGCCAGCAGCACCAGCAGCGGCCGGAACCGCTTGCCGCCCGCCTCGACCAGGTGCCGCGAGGTCTGCGTCAGGTAGGGGAACTCGCTCTTGGTGGCCGCCAGGAGCTCCTGCTCCACGGCGGCCATCCCCGCCCTGATCTCGGCATCGAGAGTCTCGTCCGTGACGCTCAGCCCGAAGGGCCCCACGATCGCCATGACGGTTCTCTCCTGTCGATCACGCAGAGTCTCTGCGTCTTGCCTAATGGACGAACAAGGCTGCCTTGTCCGCGAGGTCCAGTACGGGCTGCGGGAGGATGCCAAGGACCACGGTAACGGCTACCCCCAGCGCGATGGCAGCGGTGGTCATCACGCTCGGTACGACAACGGTCGGACCGTCGACCTTGGGCTCCGAGAAGAACATCAACACGATCACCCGTACGTAGAAGAACGCGGCAACCGCGCTGCACAGCACACCGACCACCACCAGGCTGCCCGCACCACCGCGCGCCGCCGCCTGGAAGACCGCGAACTTTCCGGCGAAACCGCTGGTCAGCGGGATGCCGGCGAAGGCGAGCAGGAACAGTGCGAACACTCCTGCGACCAGCGGGGAACGCCTGCCCAGCCCCGCCCAATGGGACAGGTGGGTCGCCTCGCCGCGCGCGTCGCGCACCAGAGTGACGACCGCGAATGCACCCAGAGTGACGAACCCATAGGCCACAAGGTAGAACATCGTGGACGACACGCCCGCGTCGTTCATCGCGATCATTCCGGTCAGGATGAAACCCGCGTGGGCGATCGAGGAGTAGGCCAGCAGTCGCTTCACGTCCGTCTGGGTGATCGCGATGATCGCGCCGGCGACCATGGTCGCGATCGCGACGCCGATCATCACCGGCCGCCAGTCCCAGCGCATGCCCGGCAGCGCGACGTAGAAGAAGCGCATCATCGCGCCGAACGCGGCCACCTTGGTGGCCGCCGCCATGAACCCGGTGATCGGGGTCGGCGCGCCCTGGTACACGTCCGGCGTCCAGGAGTGGAACGGCACCGCGCCGACCTTGAACAGCAGGCCGACCGCCACCATCGCGAGCCCGATCAGCAGCAGCGCGTCGTTGTCCATCGCGCCGGCCGAGGCCACCCCGATCTTGTCCAGCGAGACGCTGCCCGAGTAGCCGTAGAGCATGGCCACGCCGAACAGGAAGAACGCCGAGGAGAACGCGCCGAGCAGGAAGTACTTGAGCGCGGCCTCCTGGGAGAGCAGCCGGTTGCGCCGGGCCAGCCCGCACAGCAGGTAGAGCGGCAGGGACAACACCTCGAGCGCGACGAACATCATCAACAGGTCGTTCGCCGCCGGGAAGAGCAGCATGCCCACCAGCGAGAACATGGTCAGCGGGTAGACCTCGGTCTGCGTCCAGCCCGCCGCCGTCGCGTCCTTCTCCTGCTGACTGCCCGGCGCCGCCGCGGCCTGCGGGGCGAACGCGTCGCCGCCGGCCGGCTCCAGCCTGCGCTCGCCGATGAGCAGCACCGACGCGATGCCGATCAGCAGCAGCGTGCCCTGCAGGAACAACGACGGGCCGTCCACGGCGACCGCGCCCATCGCGGTGATGCTGCCCCGGTGGTCGTCCGGCAGGTCGCGGGCGAGCCAGACGACCGCGCCGAACGCGCCGATCATGCCGACCAGGGCCACCGTGAGCTGCGCGCGGTAGCGGGCCGGCCGAGGCAGGAACGCCTCGATCAGCACGCCCACCACCGCGACGCCGGCGATGATCAGGATCGGCGAGAGCTTGCCGTATTCGATGGTGGGCGCGTCCACCTTCGTCACGGCGAGCGTTGCCGTTGCGGCGGTGCTCATGCTCACTTGGAGCCTCCAGTGGTGTGCGCCTCGGTGCCCGCGGCCTGTTCGATGGGCTTGGTGGGCGCCGGGTCCTTCTGCTCCACCCGGCTGAGCGTGTGGTCCACGGCCGGGTTCACCGCGTCGAGCACCGGCTTCGGGTAGACGCCGAGCACGAGCAGGAACGCGATCAGCGGTACCACGACCGCCAGTTCGCGCGGCACCAGGTCGCGGAGCTTCTCATTGCCCGGCCGCAGTGGGCCGGTCATCGTGCGTTGGTACAGCACCAGCACGTACAGGGCGGCGAGCACGATGCCGGTGGTGGCGAAGATCGCCGCCACCTTGTACTTCGCGAACGCGCCCACCAACACCAGGAACTCGCTCACGAACGGGGCGAGTCCGGGCATCGAGAGGGTCGCGAGTCCGGCCACCAGGAACGTACCCGCGAGAATCGGGGCGACCTTTTGCACGCCACCGAAGTCGGCGATCGTCTTGCTGCCGCGGCGGGTGATCAGGAAGCCCGCGATCAGCAGCAGGGCCGCGGTGGAGAACCCGTGGTTGACCATGTACAGCGTGGCGCCCGACTGACCCTGACTGGTCATCACGAAGATGCCCAGGATGATGAAGCCGAAGTGCGAGATGGACGTGTACGCGATCAGCCGCTTGATGTCGGTCTGGCCGACCGCGAGCAGCGCGCCGTAGATGATCCCGATCACCGCGAGGGTGATCACCGCCGGGGCGAAGTACTTCGAGGCGTCGGGGAAGATCTCCAGGCAGAACCGCAACATCGCGAACGTGCCGACCTTGTCCACCATCGCGGTGACCAGCACCGCGATGCCGGGCGTGGCCTCGGTCATGGTGTCCGGCAACCAGGTGTGGAACGGCCAGAGCGGCGCCTTGACCGCGAACGCGAACATGAAGCCCAGGAACAGCGCCTTCTCCGCGGTCGGGTCGATGTCCAGTTGGCCGGTGGCCACGGCCTGCGAGATCTTCACGAAGTCGAAGGTGCCGTGCCCGTCGATGCCGATGCCCTGGTTGGCGGTGGCCACGTACAGACCGACCACGGCGGCCAGCATGACCAGGCCGCCGAGCAGGTTGTAGAGCAGGAACTTGACCGCCGCGTAAGAGCGTTGCGGGCCGCCGAAGCCACCGATCAGGAAGTACATCGGGATCAGCATGGCTTCGAAGAAGACGTAGAACATGAACACGTCGGTGGCCGCGAAGGACACCACGACCATCGCCTCGACCAGCAACATCAGCGCGAAGAACGCGTGCGTGCTGCGCGGCGCGGCCTTGCCGGTGCCGGCCGATCCGTCGGCGTTCACCGGCGCCGTGTCCGCGTCGTGCCACGAGGCCAGGATCAGCAGCGGCATCAGCACCGCGGTGAGCAGGATCAGCACCAGGCCGATCCCGTCCACGCCCAGCGACCAGCGCACGCCGAACGAGGAGATCCAGCTGTAGCTTTCGGTGACCTGGAACCGGTCGCCGTCGTTGTCGAATCTGGTCGCCACCACGATCGCGACGGCGAGGGTGAGCAGGCTGAACAACAACGCCACGTTCTTGGCGAGCTTGCGCTTGCCGGCCGGCACGGCGGCGACGCACAGCCCGCCGACGAACGGCAGCGCCGCGAGCGTCGTCAGCCAGGGAAAGTGGCCGTTCATCGAAGTCCCTCCGCCAAGGCGCCTACGGGGTGGGCGAGCTGGGGTCGTGTCCGGATGGTCATGTTCAGGCCATCCGAGCCATCAGCGTGCAGGCCACGACCAGCAGCGTGCCGCCGAACATGGACAGCGCGTACGAACGCACGAACCCGGTCTGCACCTTGCGCACGCGCGCCGAGGTGCCGCCGATGAACGCCGCGAGTCCGCCCACGAATCCGTCCACGCCGCGGTTGTCGAACCACACGAGCAGGCGGGTCAGGTACTGGCCGGGCCGCATCACCAGGCCCTCGTTGACCGCGTCCTGGTACAGGTCCCGCCGCGCCGCGACGGTGACCAGGCTCGCGGCCGGCGCCACCGCGGGCACGTCCCGACGGGCGTACTGCAGGTAGGCCACCGCCGAGCCGAGCGCGACCATCGAGAGCGCCATACCGGTGACCGCCCACTCGCTCATCGGCGGATCGCCGTGCGAGAAGCCGGTGACGGGCGTCAGCCATTTGACAAACGAATCGTTGAGTACGAACAACCCGCCCGCGAACACCGATCCGAACGCGAGCAGGATCATCGGACCGGTCATCGAGGTCGGCGACTCGTGCGGGTGCGGCTCGTGCCAGTCGGCCGGCGCGCCCGCCGGCGCCTCCTTCCAACGTTCCTTGCCGAAGAAGGTCATCAGCATCACGCGCGTCATGTAATACGCGGTGAGGCCGGCCGCCAGCAGGGTGACCGCGCCCAGGATCCAACCCGAGGTGCCGCCCTTGGCGAACGCCGCCTCGATGATCTTGTCCTTGGAGAAGAACCCGGACAGCAGCGGGAAGCCGATGATCGCCAGGTAGCCCAGGCCGAACGTGACGAAGGTGATCGGCATGTACTTGCGCAGGCCGCCGTAGCGGCGCATGTCGACCTCGTCGTTCATGCCGTGCATGACCGAACCCGCGCCCAGGAACAGCCCGGCCTTGAAGAAGCCGTGCGTGACCAGGTGCATGATCGCGAACGCGTAGCCGATCGGACCCAGGCCCGCGGCCAGGATCATGTAGCCGATCTGGCTCATCGTGGAGGCGGCCAGCGCCTTCTTGATGTCGTCCTTGGCGCAACCCACGATCGCCCCGAACAGCACGGTGATCGCACCGACGATGGTGACCGCGAGTTGGGCGTCCGGCGAGGCGTTGAAGATCTCCGCGGACCGGGTGATCAGGTACACGCCGGCGGTGACCATGGTCGCCGCGTGGATCAGCGCGGAGACCGGGGTCGGACCCTCCATCGCGTCGCCGAGCCACGCCTGGAGCGGGAATTGCGCCGACTTGCCGCACGCGGCGAGCAGCAACATCAAGCCGATCGCGGTCATCGTGCCGTCGCTCGCACTCGCACTGCCGCCGAGCACGTCGGCGAAGTCGAAGGAGCCGAACGTGGTGAACATCAGGAAGATCGCCACGGCCAGACCGAAGTCGCCGACGCGGTTCATGATGAACGCCTTCTTGGCGGCGGTCGCGGCGCTGGGCTTGTGCTGCCAGAAACCGATCAGCAGGTAGGAGGCAAGCCCCACACCCTCCCAACCGGCGTACAGCAGAAGGTAGTTGTTCGCCAGCACCAGCAGCAGCATCGCGCCGACGAACAGGTTCAGGTAGCCGAAGAAGCGCCGACGGTTCTCGTCGTGCGCCATGTAGCCGATCGAGTAGATGTGGATCAGCGAGCCCACACCGGTGATCAGCAACACGAAGACGATGGACAACTGGTCCAGGTGCAGACCGATGTCGGCCTGGAACTCGTTGACCGGCGCCCAGGTCCACAGGTGCTGGTCGACCGAGCGGTCCGCGTCGTCCTTGCCGAGCATGGTCACGAACAGGACCACGCCGACCACGAACGACCCGAGGGCCATCGCGGTGCCGAGGATGTGGCCGAAGGCGTTGGTGCGCTTGCCACCGACGAGCAACAGCAGCGCGCCCAGCAGCGGCAGGCCGACGACCAGCCACATCGCCGAATAGGCGCCGGTTGCCGCGACGGAGTGCAGCCCGCCGCCGCCCTCGTTGGCGAGCACGACGCCGGAGGCCAGGGAGGAGGTTTCGATCACCGGTTCCGACCTACCACTTCATGAGGCTGGCGTCGTCGACCGAGGCCGACCGGCGGCTGCGGAAGATGGCGATGATGATGGACAGTCCGACCACGACCTCGCACGCGGCGACGACCATCGTGAAGAACGCGATGATCTGGCCGTCGAGGTTGTCGTGCATGCGGCCGAACGTGACGAACGCGAGGTTGCACGCGTTCAGCATCAGTTCGACGCACATGAACACGACGATCGCGTTGCGCCGGAGCAGGACCCCGGCCGCGCCGATGGTGAACAACAGCGCGGACAGGTACAGGTAGTTCACCGGGTTCACGGGCGCCCCTCCTTGGAGCCTGCGCCGGCGGCAACCTCGTTGCCCGAGCCGTCGCCCGCCGAAGAGTCGGCGTCGTCGTGTTCCTGCCGGGCGGTGGGCACCGGTGCGGACGAGCGAGCGTCCGACTCGTCCGGCCACGCCTCGTCGTCGGCGTCGCTACCGGCGCTCTCCAGTTCGGCGACGCTGTGCACCGCCTCGGCGCTGACGTCGCGGATCTGGCCGCGGGCGCGCAGGGTGCCGTTGATCGACAGTTGCGAGATGCTGCCGTCCGGCAGCAGCGCGGGCACGTCCACGGCGTTGTGCCGGGCGTACACCCCGGGCGTGGGCAGCGGCGTGACCTGCTTGTTCTCGCGCACCCGCTGCTCGGACAACTCGCGCTGGGTCTTGCGCGCCACCAGGCGTTCGCGGTGCGCGAGCACCATCGCGCCGACCGCCGCGGTGATCAGCAGTGCGCTGGTCATCTCGAAGGCCCAGATGTACTTGGTGAAGATCTGGTGTGCCAGACCCTGCACGTTGCCCTGGGACGCCGCGGCCAACGCCTCGTCGTTCGTCTCCGCCGGGTAGACCGGGCGGTTGCCCGGCGCCTTGGTGGCGAGCGCGGTGAAGTGTGTGATCGACGCGTTGGCGATGCCCGCCACGAGCAGGATGCCGAAGCCCAGGCCCAGCCCGACCGCGGCGATCCGCTGGCCCTTCAGCGTCTCCTTGAGCGAGTCCACCGAGGTCACGCCGACCAGCATCAGCACGAACAGGAACAACATCATGATCGCGCCGGTGTAGACCACGATCTGCACGATGCCCAGGAACACCGCGCCCTGGGCCAGGTAGAAGATCGCCAGGCACATCATCGTGGTCACCAGCGCGAGCGCGCTGTGCACCGCCTTCTTCATGAAGACGGTGGCCAGGGCACCGATCAGCGCGACGACCGCGAGCACCCAGAACTGCAGCGCCTCACCGGTGGAGGTCTTGGTGACCTCGGCCGCGAAGTCGATTCCGGGACTCATCGGCCCGCCTCCGTCCGCTGCTTGTGCTCCTCGGCCGACTCCCGGGGCTCCTGGGTCACCGTGCCGGGCGCGGCCGCGGTGACCTTGCCCAGGTAGTAGTCGGTGTCGGTGGTGCCCGGGTACATCTCGTGCGGCGCCGGGACCATGCCCTCGTACAGCGGTGCGAGGAGCTGTTCCTTGGTGAAGATCAGGCTCGCCCGGCTGGTGTCGGCGAGCTCGAACTCGTTGGTCATGGTCAGCGCCCGGGTCGGGCACGCCTCGATGCACAGGCCGCAGAAAATGCAGCGCAGGTAGTTGATCTGGTAGTTGCGGCCGTACCGCTCACCGGGCGAGAAACGCTCCTCGTCGGTGTTGTCGGCACCCTCCACGAAGATCGCGTCGGCGGGACACGCCCACGCGCACAGTTCGCAGCCGATGCACTTCTCCAGCCCGTCGGCGTACCGGTTGAGCTGGTGCCGGCCGTGGAATCGCGGTGCGGTGACCTTCTTCTCGTACGGGTAGTACTCGGTGTTCGCCTTCTTGAACATCGTCGCGAAGGTGACACCGAACCCCGCGACCGGTCCGAGGAACTTGGGCACGGGTCTATGCCTCTCCTTCAGTGCGGTCGGCCGGGGGCTCCGCCGCGGCCGGCGCACCGACCGGCTCGGGTTTGCGCACGTTGCGGCGCGGCACCGGCGGAAGTTGTTGTCCCGGCATCGGCGGTACGGGGAACCCGCCCGCCATCGGGTCGAACGGTTCGGGTCCGGCCGCCTTCGCGTCCGCCTCCTCGTCCCGGTCGGGGGTGATCGCGTCCCACAGGATCGACAGCAGGAGCAGGGCGACCACGCCGCCCGCGACCCACAACACGATCCGGGACTGCTCGTAGCCCTCGTTCTTGAGCGCACGCACGGTGGCCACCAGCATCAGCCACACCAACGAGAGCGGGATCAGCACCTTCCAGCCGATCTTCATGAACTGGTCGTAGCGGAACCGCGGCAGCGTGCCGCGCAGCCAGATGAACACGAAGATGAAGGCCTGGACCTTGAGGAAGTACCAGAGGAAGGGCCACCAACCGGAGTTGGCGCCGTCCCAGACCGCGGTGATCGGCCACGGCGCGAGGTAGCCGCCGAGGAACAGGGTGGTCGCCAGCGAGCTGACCACCACCATGTTCACGTACTCGGCGAGGAAGAACAGCGCGAACTTCAGCGACGAGTACTCGGTGTGGAATCCGCCGACCAGCTCGCCCTCGGCCTCGGGAAGGTCGAACGGCGCCCGGTTGGTCTCACCGATCATCGCGACGACGTAGATGATGAACGAGACCGGCAGCAGCACCGCGTACCAGGTGTCCTGCTGGGCGGCGACGATCTCCGAGGTGGACATCGAGCCGGCGTAGAGGAACACCGCCGCGAACGACAGGCCCATCGCGATCTCGTAGGAGATCATCTGCGCCGAGCTGCGCAGCCCGCCGAGCAGCGGGTAGGTCGAGCCGGAGGACCAGCCCGCGAGCACGATGCCGTAGATGCCCACGGACGCGACCGCGAGGATGTAGAGGACCGCGACCGGCAGGTCGGTCAGTTGCAGATTGGTGCGGTGCCCGAACATCGAGACCTCGGGCCCGAAGGGGATCACCGCGAACGCCATGAACGCCGGGACCATCGCCACGATCGGGGCGATGATGTAGACGGCCTTGTCGGCGCCCTTGACGGTGATGTCCTCCTTGAGCGCGAGCTTCACGCCGTCCGCGAGGGACTGGAGCAGGCCCTGTGGGCCGGTGTACTTGGGCCCGATGCGCATCTGCATCCAGGCCACGACCTTGCGTTCCCACCAGATCGCGAACAGCGTCATGACGACGCAGAACGCGAAGATGAGCACCGCCTTGAGCAGGATCAGCCACCAGACGTCGGTACCGAACCCGACCGCGGCGAGCTGCATGCCGCTGTCCGTCACCGCTCCTCCTCATGAACGTGTGCGGTCCGACCGTTGCGGCCGGTTCCGTTGGGGGGACCTTCGGCGTTGGCCAGGTCCACGACCGCCGGCCGAATCCGAACCAGTTCGCCGGCGCCGACGCCCAGTGCGCGACGCACCGAGGAGCCGGGCGAGTTCGCGGGCAGGAAGACCACCCGCTCGGTCATGTCGGTGATGCGCAGCGGCAACGTGATCTCCCCGTGCAACGAGGTCACGGTGACGCCGCTCCCGTCCTCGGCGCCGATCTCGGCGGCCGTGGAGGCACAGAGCCGGACCACCGGCGTGCGCCGGGTGCCCGCCAGATGGGGTTCGCCGTCCTGGCCCCGGCCCTCGTCCAGGAGCAGCCGCCAGGTGGCCAGTACGGCTTCGCCCGCGCCGGGGCGCGGGAGTTCGCGGGCGGTGCCCTCGGGGGCCGGTCCCCGGTCGCCGCCCCACCGGCCGAGCCGGCGCAGTTCGCGGCGGGCGGCGGTGAGCGAGGGCAGGTCGATCGGGGTGCCCTCGCACTGCTCGGCCATCGCCTCGGCGATCGCGTCGAGCACGCGCAGGTCGGACATCACCGCGGCCAGGTCGCCGGTGAGCTGGTCCTTCTTCAGCACGGTGGCGAACGGGCGCTCGCGGCCCTCCCAGTCGACGAAGGTGCCGGGCTTCTCGGCGGGTGCGGCGACCGGGAAGACCACGTCGGCGCGTTCGGTGACCGCGCTGTGCCGCAGCTCCAGGCTGACCACGAAGCGGGCCGCGTCCAGCGCGGCGATCGCGCCGGCCGGGTCGGGCAGGTCGTCCACCTCGACACCGCCGACCACCAGGGCCCCCAGGCGTTGTTCGCGGACCGCGGTGAGCATCGAGGTGGTGTCCAGGCCGTAGCCGCCGGGCAGGTCGGCGACCGCCCAGGCGGCGGCCGTCTCGGCTCGGGCCGCCGGGTCGCCGACCGGTCGCCCGCCGGGAAGCAGGTTGTACAGCGCGCCCGCGTCCAGCGCGCCGCGCTCGCCGGCCCGGCGCGGGATCCAGGCGAGTCGGGCGCCGGTGGCCGCGGCCAGCGCGGTGACCTCGGCCAATGCGCCGGGCACGCCCGCCAGGCGCTCGCCGACGAGCACGATGGTGCCCGGGGTGCGCAGCAGTTCGGCGGCGGCGCGCGGGAGTTCGCCCTCGACCGCCGGGTCGCCGAGCGCACAGAGCCACTCGGTCTCGGTGCCGGGGGCCGCCCGCAACAGCGTGCCCTTCATCCGGACCAGGCCGGCCGAGGCGAACGGCGCGATGCCGTAGACCTTCAGGCCCTTGCGGGCGGCCTTGCGCAGCCGCAGGAACACGATCGGCGATTCGTCCTCGGGCTCGAACCCGACCAGGAGTACGCCGGGGGCCTTCTCCAGGTCGGCGTAGGTCACCCCGAGCCCGCTGCCGGCCACCCGGGCGGCGAGGAAGTCGGCCTCCTCGGCCGAGTGTTCGCGGGCCCGGAAGTCGATGTCGTTGCTGTCCAGCGCGACTCGGGCGAACTTGCCGTACGCGTAGGCGTCCTCCAGCGTGGCCCGCCCGCCGACCAGGACGCCGGCCGAGCCGCGTGCGGCGGCGAGCCCGCGCGCGGCCACACTCAGCGCCTCGGACCAGGACGCGGGAACCAGTTCGCCGCTCTCCTCGTCCCGGATCAGTGGGGAGGTGAGCCGGTCCTGTCGGGTGGCGTAGCGGAACGCGAAGCGGCCCTTGTCGCAGTTCCATTCCTCGTTGACCTCGGGCTCGTCGCCGGCGAGCCGGCGCAGCACCTTGCCCCGTCGGTGGTCGGCGCGCAGCGAGCACCCGGACGCGCAGTGCTCGCACGTGGTCGGGGAGGACACCAGGTCGAACGGCCGGGCGCGGAAGCGGTACGCGGCCGAGGTGAGGGCGCCGACCGGGCAGATCTGGATGGTGTTGCCGGAGAAGTAGGACTCGAAGGGCTGCTTCTCGTAGATCCCGACCTGTTGCAGTGCGCCGCGTTCGATCAGCGCGATGAACGGGTCGCCCGCGACCTGTTCGGAGAAGCGGGTGCAGCGTGCGCACAACACGCAGCGCTCGCGGTCCAGCAGCACTTCGGAGGAGATCCGCAGCGGCTTGGGGAAGGTCCGCTTGACCTCGGCGAAACGCGAGGCGGAACGACCCGCGCCCATCGCCTGGTTCTGCAGCGGGCACTCGCCGCCCTTGTCGCAGACGGGGCAGTCCAGGGGGTGGTTGATCAGCAGCAGCTCCATCACCCCGTCCTGCGACTTCTTCGCGACGGGCGAGGTGAGTTGGGTGCGCACCACCATGCCGTCGGTGACGGTGGTGGTGCACGAGGCGAGCGGTTTGCGCTGGCCCTCGACGTCGACCAGGCACTGCCGGCACGCGCCGACCGGGTCGAGCAGCGGGTGGTCGCAGAACCGGGGGATCTGGATGCCGATCAGCTCGGCCGCCCGGATCACCAGGGTGCCCTTGGGCACGGAGACGTCGATCCCGTCCACCGAGATGGTGACGAGGTCCTCCGGCTTGGGTGCCGGCGGCCCACCCGCTGGGGTGTTGGTCGTGACGGTCATGTCAGCTCTGCGCTCCTGCCCCGATGGAAGCGGGGGCTGTGCTCGCCCACGCGGTGGATGCCGCGGTGTCGAACGGACAGCCGCCGTGCTCGAAGTGCGCCAGATATTCGTCGCGGAAGTACTTGAGCGAGGACTGGATCGGGCTCGCGGCACCGTCGCCCAGCGCGCAGAACGACTTGCCGAGGATGTTGTCGGCGACGTCGAGCAACGTCTCCAGGTCCGCTTCGGTGCCCTCGCCGCGTTCCAGGCGGGTGAGCAACTGGGTGAGCCAATAGGTGCCTTCGCGACACGGCGTGCACTTGCCGCAGGACTCGTGCTCGTAGAACTCGGTCCAGCGCAACACCGCGCGCACCACGCACACGGTCTCGTCGAAGATCTGCAGCGCCTTGGTGCCGAGCATGGATCCGGCGGCGCCGACGCCCTCGTAGTCCAGCGGTACGTCCAGGTGCTCGTCGGTGAACATCGGCGTGGACGAGCCGCCCGGCGTCCAGAACTTGATCCGGTGTCCCTCGCGCACCCCGCCCGCCAGGTCGAGCAGTTGGCGCAGGGTCACCCCGAGCGGGGCCTCGTACTGGCCGGGCCGCTTGACGTGTCCGGACAGCGAGTACAGCGTGAAGCCGGGCGACTTCTCCGAGCCCATCGAGCGGAACCACTCGACGCCCTTGTTCAGGATCGGCGGCACCGAGGCGATCGACTCGACGTTGTTCACGCAGGTCGGGGACGCGTACAGGCCGGCCACCGCCGGGAACGGCGGGCGCAGTCGGGGCTGACCGCGGCGGCCCTCCAGCGAGTCGAGCAGCGCGGTCTCCTCGCCGCAGATGTAGGCGCCGGCGCCCGCGTGCACGGTGAGTTCGAGGTCGAAGCCCGAGCCCTGCACGTTCTTGCCGAGGTAGCCGGCGGCGTACGCCTCACGGACCGCGTTGTGCAGTCGGCGCAGCACCGGGACCACTTCGCCGCGCACGTAGATGAACGCGTGCTCGGAGCGGATCGCGTAGGACGCGATGATCACGCCCTCGATCAGCACGTGCGGGTTGGCGTACATGAGCGGGATGTCCTTGCAGGTTCCCGGCTCGGATTCGTCGGCGTTGACCACGAGGTAGTGCGGCTTGCCGTCGTTTTGCGGGATGAAGCCCCACTTCATGCCGGTGGGGAAGCCCGCGCCGCCGCGACCGCGCAGGCCGGAGTCCTTGACGGTCTGGATCACCTCGTCGGGGTGCATCGCCAGCGCCTTGCGCAGGCCGTCGTAGCCGCCGTCGCGCCGGTAGGTGTCCAGCGACCACGGCCGGTGCTCGTCCCAGTTCGCGGAGAGCACGGGGGTGAGGAGGGAGGGGTCGGTCACGGCGCTTGGTCCCCGTCCTGGTCGGTCGCGGCCCCGGTGGGCGGCGCGGGGTGGGCCGGGTCGGACTCGGCGGTGGGCGCCGGGGCGTCGTGCGAACTCGGCGCGGGGGGCTGCTCGTTCGCGGCCTGCTCGGCCGCGCTGCGCGGGCTGCCCACGATCTTGGGGCGGCGGGTCGGCTCGTCGGTGTTCGTGCCGTTGGCGATGCGCAGGCCGACCAGGCTGGCGGCACCGCCCGCGCCGCCCTCGTCGACCGCGCCGGGGCGCTCGTCGGGGAAGCCGGCCAGGATCCGCGAGGTGTCCCGGAAGGTGCACAGGCGCGCGCCGCGGGTGGGCACCGCGTCCTTGCCCGCGCGCAGGTCGTCCACGAGTTCCTTGGCCGACTGCGGGGTCGCGTCGTCGAAGAACTCCCAGTTGACCATCACCACGGGCGCGTAGTCGCAGGCGGCGTTGCACTCGATGTGCTCCAGGGTGACCACGCCGTCGGCGGTGGTCTCCTTGTTGCCGATCCCGAGGTGGTCCTTCAGGCTCGCGAAGATCTCGTCGCCGCCCATCACCGCGCACAGCGTGTTGGTACAGACGCCGACGTGGAAGTCGCCGCCCTGGCGACGTCGGTACATCGTGTAGAAGGTCGAGACCGCGGAGACCTCCGCCGTGGTCAGGCCCAGGATGTCGGCGCAGAACTCGATGCCGGTGCCGGTCACGTAGCCCTCTTCGGCCTGCACCAGGTGCAGCAGCGGCAGCAGCGCCGAACGGGCCTGTGGGTAGCGCCCGATCACCTCTTTCGCGTCCACCTCCAGGCGGGCCCGCACCTCGGGCGGAAACGGCGGAGCCGGCTTGGCCGGGGGCATCGGCATGCCCAGGTCCGTACTCATCGGTCGACACCTCCCATGACGGGGTCGAGGCCCGCCACTGCGACGATCACGTCGGCCACCTGACCGCCTTCGCACATCGCGGCCATGGCCTGCAGGTTGTTGAACGAGGGGTCGCGGAAGTGCACGCGGTAGGGGCGGGTGCCACCGTCGCTGACCGCGTGTACGCCCAGTTCGCCGCGCGGCGACTCGATCGCGCTGTAGACCTGGCCGGGCGGTACCCGAAAGCCCTCGGTGACCAGCTTGAAGTGGTGGATCAGGGACTCCATCGAGGTGCCCATGATGTTCGCGATGTGCACGGGCGAGTTGCCCAGACCGTCGGCGCCGAGCGCGAGTTGCGCGGGCCAGGCGATCTTCTTGTCGCCGACCATGACCGGTCCGGGAGCGAGTCGGTCCAGGCACTGTTCGACGATCCGCAGCGACTGCTTCATCTCCTCGATGCGGATCAGGTACCGCCCCCAGGAGTCGCACGAGTCGGCGGTGGCCACGTCGAACTCGTAGTTCTCGTAGCCGCAGTAGGGCTGTGTCTTGCGCAGGTCGTGCGGCAGGCCGGTGGAGCGCAGCACCGGGCCGGTCAGACCCAGCGCCATGCAGCCGGCCAGGTCGAGGTAGCCGATGCCCTGGGTGCGGCCCTTGAAGATCGCGTTGTCGTTGAGCAGCAGTTCGTACTCGCGGATCCGGCCGGGCAGGATGTTCACCAGCTCGCGGACCTTGTCCACGGCGCCGGGCGGGAGGTCCTGGGCGAGGCCACCCGGGCGGATGTAGGCGTGGTTCATCCGGAGCCCGGTGATCATCTCGAACACGTCGAGGATCAGTTCGCGGTCGCGGAACCCGAAGGTCATCACGGTGAGCGCGCCGATCTCCATGCCGCCGGTGGCCAGGCAGACCATGTGCGAGGAGATCCGGTTGAGCTCCATGAGCAGGACCCGGATCACCTGCGCGCGCTCGGGGATGTCGTCGGTGATGCCGAGCAGCTTCTCCACCGCGAGGCAGTAAGCGGTCTCGTTGTGCAGCGGCATCAGGTAGTCCATGCGCGTCACGAAGGTGACGCCCTGGGTCCAGTTGCGGAACTCCAGGTTCTTCTCGATGCCGGTGTGCAGGTAACCGATTCCGCACCGGGCCTCGGTGACGCTCTCCCCGTCGATCTCCAGGATCAGTCGCAACACGCCGTGGGTGGACGGGTGTTGCGGGCCCATGTTGACGACGATGCGCTCGTCGGCGTCGGCCGCGGCCTGGACCACTTCGTCCCAGTCGGAGCCGGTGACCGTGTAGACCCGGCCCTCGGTGGTCTCCCGCGCGTGCGCGGCGGATGGGGGTGTCGTTGTCTGATCGCTCATCAGTTGTACGACCTCCGCTGGTCGGGCGGCGGGATCTGGGCGCCCTTGTACTCGACGGGCACGCCGCCGAGCGGGTAGTCCTTCCGCTGCGGGTGGCCGGGCCAGTCGTCCGGCATGAGGATGCGCGTGAGCGCGGGGTGGCCGTCGAAGACGAGGCCGAAGAAGTCGTAGGTCTCCCGCTCGTGCCAGTCCAGCGCGGGATACACGCTCACCAGGGACGGCAGGTGCGGGTCGGCGTCGGGCACGCTCACTTCCAGGCGGACCGCCCGATTGTGGGTGATCGAGCGCAGGTGGTAGACCGCGTGCAGCTCGCGGCCGGTCTCCTGCGGGTAGTGCGTGCCGGACACGCCGGTGCACAACTCGAAGCGCAGGGCCGGGTCGTTGCGCAGGGTCAGCGCGATCCGGGGCAACGACTCGCGACGCACGTGGAAGGTGAGTTCGCCGCGGTCGACGACGACCTTCTCGACCGCCTCGTCGAACTCGATGCCGGCTTCCGCGAGGGCGCCGGAGAGTTCGTCGGCGACCAGGTCGAACTCGCCCTCGCCGGCCGCGGTTCCGCGCGGGCCGCCGTAGGGGCGGGCGGCGGCGCCGGGGAAGGCGACGGTACGGACCAGCTTGCCGTAGCCGGAGGTGTCGCCCGATCCGCTCGCGCCGAACATGCCGTGCCGGACCTCGACGGGTTCGCCGGTCGGTTCGCCGTGGATGTCGCGGGGGGCGGGGAGCTGGGCCTTCTCCTCGGGCGTGGGGTTCGGGGGTGTACTCACCGGGTGCCCCCCTCGGGTGCGTGGCCGACCGGAATGCCGGGGTTGAGCTCGTGCGCGCCGCGGCGGGCGCTCGCGGGCAACATCTCGATGGTGGGCAGCGCCTTCATGGCGGCCTGCTCGGCGGCGCGGGCCGCCTTCTCGCGGTTGACGCCCAGCGGCATCGCCTGGATCTCCTCGCGGAGCTTGATGATCGCGTCCATCAGCATCTCCGGCCGCGGCGGGCAACCGGGGAGGTAGATGTCCACCGGCACCACGTGGTCGACGCCCTGGACGATCGCGTAGTTGTTGAACATGCCGCCCGAGGACGCGCACACGCCCATCGACAACACCCACTTGGGGTTGGGCATCTGGTCGTAGATCTGCCGCAGGACCGGCGCCATCTTCTGGCTGACCCGGCCGGCGACGATCATCAGGTCGGCCTGGCGGGGCGAGGCCCGGAAGACCTCCATGCCGAACCGGGCCAGGTCGTAGCGGCCGGCGCCGGTCGCCATCATCTCGATCGCGCAGCACGCGAGTCCGAACGTGGCCGGCCAGAAGGATCCCTTGCGGAAGTAGCCGGCCAGCCCTTCCACGGTGCTCAACAGGAAGCCGCTGGGCAGCTTCTCCTCGATACCCACGCGGATGCCCTCTCTCGGTCAGTCGTTGGGGGAAGCCTGGGCGTGTCGGCTCGTCCGGGCGTCGTGGTTCACGGGCCGCATGGTCAGTCCCACTCCAGGCCGCCGCGACGCCACAGGTAGGCGTAGGCGACGAAGACCGCGGCGACGAACAGGACCATCTCGACCAGACCGAACATCCCGAGAGAGTCGAAGTAGACGGCCCACGGGTAGAGGAAGACGATCTCGATGTCGAAGACGATGAAGAGCATCGCCGTCAGGTAGTACTTGACCGGGAATCGCCCGCCGCCGACCGGCTGCGGGGTCGGCTCGATGCCACATTCGTAGGCTTCGAGCTTGGCCCGGTTGTAGCGCTTGGGCCCGGTGAGCGCCCCCATCACGAGGGAGACCAGTCCGAAGGCCAGGGCAATGCCCCCGAGCACGAGGATCGGCGCGTACAGGTTCACCGCGCTCCCATCTCCCTTCTCAGTCCCCCGATGTCACGCATGTGACCGGGTTCACAAGCTGCCGGAACGGCGCCCATCCTAGGCCCCTTGCGATGTGATCTGCGACACGGGTAGGGAACGATCATGGTGTGATCTTCCCCACCTGATGATCGATCAGAAACGGTTGCGTGCAGGCAAAAATCACACAGGGTGAGAAATAGGGGAGCCTAAACGGTTCGCCACTCACGGACGATGTTGATCATGAGATGCCCCTATACCACCCGTTCACAAGCGCATCAAATTTGGCCGATCATGATCGGTTGTGATAATCGCTCGCGCCGGGCGCACACACAGCGTCACGGATTGGACCGCGCTCCGCGCGGGGCGGCGGGCTCGGCGGGGGCTCGTGACGGGGGTGGGGGGGTGGGGGTCGGCGGTCGGCGGTCGGCGGTCGGCGGTCACTATCACCGGGCGACGGGCGACGGGCAAGTCGTGGGCGCTGACGCGCCGGGGGTCGAGTTCGCGGTAGCGCCGGGGGTGCCGCGGGCCCGAGTCGCGGCAGGTGCCGTCGGGCCTTGCCCCATCCGGACCGGCTTCCCTGCCCGCCACATCAGTGTGTTCGTCGTTTCGGTCGGTTCACCCGACTTTTACTCGGCCCCAGTGCGTGGCCGGAGTCCGCGCGCCGCGCGCGCCGCGCCACGCGCCACCGCCTGAGCCGCCCTCGCCGTCGAAGGGGACGGTTTCGCGGGTTCGCCGAGGGGCCTTTCCGGGTGGGTTGGGTGCTTTGTGGCCGGCGGTCGCGTGTTGGTCGGCAGCGGATGGCCTTGTGCTAAACGGTCGGCGTGGGCTGGCGGAGATGGGCCCGGTCCCACCGTCACCGGCGGCCGGGAGCCCTGGGTTCCCCGGCGAGATGCGCGCGTTGCTCGCCGGAAAGGCGCTGGCAACGGCGGAGCGGGTGGGTGCTTTCGTCGGGTCCGCCGGGGAGCCTTCCCGGGTTGGTCGGGTGTTCGCGGCCGGCGGTTGCGCCTTGGTCGGCAGCGGATGGCTCAGTGCTAAACGGTCGGCGTGGATCCGCGGAGATGGGCCCGGTCCCACGGTCACCGGCGGCCGGGAGCCCTGGGCACCCCGGCGAGACGCGGGTGTTGCTCGCCGGAAAGGCGCTGGCAACGGCGGAGCGGGTGGGTGCTTTCGTCGGGTCCGCCGGGGAGCCTTCCCGGGTTGGTCGGGTGTTCGCGGCCGGCGGTCGCGTCTTGGTCGGCGGCGGATGGCCTTGTGCTAAACGGTCGGCGTGGGCTGGCGGAGATGGGCCCGGTCCCACGGTCACCGGCGGTCAGGAGCGCTGGGTTCCCCGGCGAGACGCGGGCATTGCTTGCCGGAAAGGCGCTGGCAACGGCGCGGAGGGAGGGCGGTCCGGTCGGGTCCGCCGGGGAGCCTTTCCGAATGGGTCGGGGCGTTTCGGCGGGGGTTTCGGGGTGGGTGCGCAGTGTGGAAGGGCTGCCAGTGGGTTGGGCAGGTCTCGATCCGGATGGCGGGACGCCTTCGGGCCCGCTGTTTAGCGCTGACCTGCGGTTTTGTGGGAGCGGTCGGTGAGAGTGGGTGCCGAGGGCCGGGGTGTGCACCCCGGCGGCGGATTCCGCGTGGGTCATGACTCTCGGTGGGCGTTTCCGGTCGGAGCCGCCGGGCGGAGAGCCGCCCGCGAGCCTCAAGGGTCACGAGCCGGACCCCGAGACGGCTCCCCGCACCCGAGGGTCCGCTGACCTGCGGTTTTGTGGGAGCGGTCGGTGAGAGTGGGTGCCGAGGGCCGGGGTGTGCACCCCGGCGGCGGATTTCGCGTGGGTCATGACTCTCGGTGGGCGTTTCCGGTCGGCGCGCCCGGGCGGAGAGCCGTCCGCGAGCCTGAAAAGTCACGACCAGGATCCCGAGACGGCTTCCCGGCCCCGGGGGTCCACTGACCTGGGGTTTTACGTGACCGGGCGGCGAGAGCGCGTGCCGGGGGCCGGGTTGCGCACTCCGACGACCGGAACCGCCCACTCACGGCCCGCTCTTCTCCTCACCCTCCCGCCACCACACACCCACCGCCCGCCGAAACGGCCCGACCGACTCGGGAAGGCTCCCCGGCGGACCTGACCGGGCCGCCCTCCCGCTCCGCCGTTGCCAGCGCCTTTCCGGCGAGCAACGCCTGCGTCTCGCCGGGGTGCCCAGGGCTCCTGACCGCCGGTGACGGTGGGACCGGGCTGATCTCCGCCGGTCCACGTCGACCGTTTAGCACTGGGCCTCCCGCTGCCGACCAAGACGCGACCGCCGGCCGCGAACACCCGGCCCACTCGGGAAGGCTCCCCGGCGGACCCGACGAAAGCACCCACCCGCTCCGC
>NZ_JBIRRX010000002.1:0-436278 GCF_044333915.1 Embleya sp. NPDC020886
GCGGAGACGCTGTCGAGGTGGGCGCCGAACATGACGACCGAGTCGGCGGGGCCGCCGGGCCAGTCGGCGATCAGGTTGTTGGAGCGGTAGGTGCACGAGGTGCAGGTCTGCTCGCTGACGGTGAAGCCCGCGGCCTGGAGCTTGCCCTTGACGTAGGCGACGGAGGCCGTGTAACCCGCGCTGCCCGCGCGGCGGTTGCCGCCGTTCTGCGACGCGATCTGGTTGAGCTGGGTCAGGTGCGCCTGGACGTTGGTCACACTGATGTTCGGCGGATCGGTCGGGTTGCCCGGACCGGTCACCGTCAAGGTGTACTGGGCGGTGTGGGTGACTGCGCCGGTACCGGTCACCGTCACCGTGAAGGTGCCGGCCGTCGGGTTCGCACCGGCGGACAGGGTCAGGGTCGAGCTGCCGCCGGACTGCACGGTGCTCGGGTTGAACTGCGCGGTCACGCCGTTGGGCAGACCGGAGGCGGTCAGCGCGACGTTCTGCGCCGTGCCCTGGGTGGTGGTGGTGCCCACGTTGATCGAGACGGACGCGTTGGGTACCACGGTGCCCGAGGTCGGGTTGACGTTGATCGAGAAGTCCGGACCCGGGTTGCCGGTGCAGGTCGGGTCACCGGTCTGGGCCGGCACGCTGACCGCGTCCCAGGCCGCCTTGGTCTTGTTGAACAGCGCGCAGGTGGAGTCGAGGGTCTTGGCCGCGTTGAGCGTCGCGGTCCGGTACCTCTTGTAGGTCATGCCGCTGGTCTTGAGCAGCATGCCGCCGTAGAAGACCTTGCCGGCCTGCTGGATGCCGACGCCGGTCAGGGTGCTGCTGTTGCAGGTGGGGCTGGTGGGCTTGCCGCCGCCGGGGTTGGTGCCCTCGGCCAGCAGGTAGAACCAGTGGTTCAGCGGGCCGGCCGCCGCGTGCTCCTCGGTGCTCGGGATCGAGGAGCTGTAGCAGTCCGGGTCGCCGTTGGTGGAGGGCTTGTACATGTAGCGGATCGGGCCCTGGCCGACCAGGTTGACGGTCTCGCCGACGGTGTAGTCGGGGACGTCGTACGGCGAGGGCTCGTTGGTGTACGCCTCGGTCAGCGCACCCATGATGTCGCCGGTGCCTTCACCGAGTCCGGCTTCGCCGCTGGTGCCGCCGGGGGTGTTCTGGTCGATGCCGTGGCCGAACTCGTGGCCGACGACGTCCATCGAGCCGATCCACTGGTTCGACTGGTTGTGGCCGATGGAAATGGACGAGCCGTCCCAGTAGGCGTTGACGTCGTTGAGGCCGACCTTGACCGGCCAGCTCCCGCCGTTGCCGTTGTGCCCGTTGCGACCGAGCCAGTCGCGGAGCATGTTCCATTCCTTCTGCGCCGCCCACATGACGTCGACGCAGCCGGTCTCCTTGCTGGACGCCTGACCGTTGCCCCACGAGTCGCTGGACTTCGTGAAGACCTGGCCGCTGCTGTAGTCGGAGCAGGTCAGGCCGGGACGGTTCGGGTCGCGCAGGGAATACGAACCACCGGAGTTGGTGGTGTCGATGGTGAGCGGATTCGGGCCGTTCCACTGGCTGTTGCCGGTGCCGGCCTTGACGTCGTCGACGGTGTCGAGCACCGTGCCCGTGCTCGCGTCGACGAACACGTGCAGCCTGCTGGGCGCGGTCGCGGTACGACCGACCAGCACGGTTTCCCAGGCCAGCGCACTCTTGTCGTCCTTGACCCGGACGACCAGGCGGTGCGACTCGACCTTGTCCACGACCGCGAGCCTGGTTTTGGAGGTGGCCTCGGCCGCGCCGGCCGCCACCACGGGTTGCACCTGGACGTTTATTCGGGCGTCGGTCGAGGACTGGGTCGCCCGGACCCGGCCCCGGCCGTCCGTGAGCACGACGGCGTCGCCGCCGACCACCGGGATGCCGCGGTAGGTGCGCTGGTAGGAGACGGAGTACAGGTCGTTGACCCACGGGGTCACCGACTGCCGCTGGTACTCCTCGTCGGGACCCTTCGCGAGGGTGTCCAGACCGCTGGCCGCGGCCCGGTCGGCGGCGGAGACCGCCAGGGACTGCGAGCCGGGAGGGGGAGGCGGGTCGGCGGCGGCCGGCTGAGCAACCGTGCCGATCGCCAAACCGGCGAGCATGGCCAGGACGGTCCCGGCCGTGGTCGTTCTGCGATTCATCGAGGCTCCTTGAGTGGAAGGCAAACCTCGACCACGAATCCGGCTTTGTGCCGCGCGCCTTATGGGCGTTGCGGCCGACCGTGCACGCCGGGGTTCGTGCCCGAGCGAGCGAAACACTCACACGGCCACGTGTCCCGAGCGAAGGGATCCGGCGAGGCCAGCAAATACTGGCGAAATCGTGGACCCCGGCGTTCCGGTCGCGCGGTCACCCGCCTCCCGCGCCTCCCGCGCCGCCTCGACGGCGCGGGAGGCGCGGGATCACGGGTCAGGGGCAGGTGGGGTCGCCGGCCGTCGCCGGCACGCCGACCGCGTTCCAGGCGTCCCTGGTCTTCTTGAACAGGGCGCACGTGGGGTCGAGTGCCTTGGCCGCGTACAGGGTCTGCCGCCGTACCTTCGGGTAGTTCGTGCCGCTCGTCCTGAGCAGCAGGCCGCCGTAGAAGACCTTGCCGGCCGGTTGGATACCGACCCCGGTGAGGGTGGTGTTGTTGCAGGTCGGGCTGACGGGCTTGCCGCCGCCGGGATTGCTGCCCTCGGCGAGCAGGTAGAACCAGTGGTTCAGCGGACCGGCCGCCCGGTGCGGCTCCGGCGGCATGGTGCTCGCGTAGCAGTTCGGGTCACCGGCGAGGGAGGGGTTGTACATGTAGCGGAGCGGGTTGGAGCCCAGGTCGACCATCTCGCCGACGGTGTAGTCCGGGACGTCGAACGGCGGGGGTTCGTTGGCGTATGCCTCCGTGAGTGCGCCGAAGATGTCGCCGGTGCCCTCGAACAAGCCCGGGGCCGCGAACGGGTAGCCGGGGCTGGTCTTGTCGATGCCGTGCGCGTACTCGTGGCCCACGACGTCCATCGCGCCCAACCACTGGCCCCTGTTGTCGTGGCCGATGACCACCTTGGTGTCGTCGAAGTAGGCGTTGACCTGGTTCAATCCGACGACCACCGGCCACGTGCCGCCGGTGCCGTTGTGCCCGTTGCGGCCGAGCCAGGTGCGCAGCATGTCCCATTCCTTCTGCGCGGCCCACATGGAGTCGACGCAGCCGGTCTCGATGCTGGTGGGATTGCCGGTGCCCCAGTCGTCGACGGGCTTGGTGAGCACGCCGGCGTTGAACCTCGCGCAACTCAGGCCGGGGCGGGTCAGATCCTGCATGAAGTAGCTGCCGCCGGAGCCGGCCGTGGTGATGGTGATCGGGTCGGGGCCGTTCCACTTGCTGTGGCCGGTGCCGGCGCGCACGTCGTCGTAGGAGTCGAGCACCGCGCCGGTGCGGGCGTCGACGAACACGTGCAGTTTGCCGGGCGCCGAGTCGGTGCGGCCGATCAGCACGGTTTCCCAGGCCAGTCGAGTGGCGTCCGGACCGACCCGCACCACCAGGCGACGTGCGTCGACCCGGTCGACGGCGGCCAGGCGGGTCCGGGCGGTGCTCTCGGCGACGGCGGCGGGGACGGTCGGCTCGGTCGGGACGTCGGCGGGCACCGCGCTGCCCGGCTCCACGACGTGGACCGTGCCGGTGCCGTCGGCCAACACGGCGGCGTCGCCGCCGACGACGGGCAGGCCGCGGTAGGTGCGGGTGTAGGCGATCGAATAGAGGTTGTCCACCCACGGCGTCACCAGGCTCCGCAGATAGCTTTCTCCGGGCACCTTGGCCAGTGCGTTCGGGCCGGCGGCGACGGCCCGGTCGGCCGCGTCGATCGCCGCCGTGCGAGCGGCGGCGGAAAAGGGGGTCGGTGGTGCTGTCGCGTTCGATGGGGTGGTGGTGCCGATCACCAGGCCGGCGAGCAGGGTCAGGACCGACCCGATCGTCAGCTTTCTGCGATTCATCGAGGCTCCTCGGGTTGAAGGACGCCCCGACCACGAATCCGACCACCACTGCGCCGGGTTCGTCGCCCGAGCGAGGGAACCCTCACACCGGGATCGGCATCCGGTCAACGAAGGTCGACGTATCGGCACATTTTGGCGAAGGTCGGCGGATCGAACGGCGGATCGAGCGGCATGTCTTCAGTCCGGCAGTCGAATACGCGATCACGCACGGCAGTCCGTACTTCCCGCCCGGGGCCGGCTCGCACTACCAGGACACCGGTTACGTGCTCGCCGGCTTCGTGATCGAGCGGGTGACCGGACGACCGCTGCACCGGGTCTACCGTGACCTGGTGCTGGATCCGCTGGGCATGCGCGACACCTGTCTCGAACACTGGGAACGCCCGCGCGCCGCGCCGCTCTCGCATGCCTACATCGGCGACGTCGACACGCGCGACTGCAACCCCACGTTCGACACCTTCGGCGGAGGCGGGCTGGTGAGCACGTCGGCGGACCTCACCCGGTTCGTCCGGGGCCTGTTCGAGGGACGCCTGTTCCGCGACCCGCGCACCCTGCGAGCCATGCTCACACCCGGGCCGGACGGACAACTGGCCATGGGAATCCGGCGGTTCGTCCTGGACGGTGAGGAAGTCTGGGTGCACCAGGGCTTCTTCGGCGCCTTCCAGCTCTACGCCCCGGCCCGCCGACTGTCCCTCACCGGCACGATCAACCAGGCCGCGAGCGACTCGCTGCCGCTCCTGGTCGCCGCCTACCGGATCGCGGCCGACCACCGGCAACCCGCCCAGTCCTGCCGCGACCGCACCGGCCGACCCCGAGCCGGACCCGCGACCCCGGCCGGTGCCGGGGTCGCGGGTCCGGGCGCGCACCTACGCTGGGGGCATGGTCTCTTCGGAAGCGGCGGGCGGCTTCGAGCCGGCGACCGGTGCCGAGGTGCGGCCGGCGGCGGCGCCCGGCGCGGGGACGGCGGAGCGGGCGGCGGCGGTGCGGGACGCGTTCGACGCGTTGCTGCGCATTCGCGCGGTGGTGAACACGGCGGTTGCCGATCCGGGTTCGGTGCCCGCCGAGTGGGAGCGGGTGCGGATGGTGCGGGCGATCGGCCTGTCGTTGGAGGCGGCCGGGGTGCCGCCGTCGGCGGTCGACGAGCGGGGCGAACGCACCGCGACCGGCTACTGCGTCACCGCGACCGAGCATCCCGCGGTGGTCCGGGTGGAGTGGCCGGGCCCGAGGGGGAGCGGTGCACGCCACGAGGCGGAGACGGCGCTGCGCGAGTGCGCGCGGGTGCTGGGCGGGCTCGGTTGGGTGGTGCTGGAGTACCGGGGTCGCGCCGGGCGGCGTCACCTGGAGGTCGAGGCCCCCGCGACCGTGCGACGGTGAGCGACGGCACGACGCCGGACGGCGACACCCGGGGACCCGGCCGCCGCCTCGTCCGCCCCGGGCGGTGTCACAGGCCCGGGTCCATGGCCGCGTGTCGGCCGCACAGGGCCATGCAGACCTGGTTCGGCCCCTCGTAGGGGCGTTCCGGCAACATCGCCAACGCCCGGGTGACCCAGGCCGCGGCGCCGTTCGTCGCGGCCGCCGCCGTCAGGGCTGCCGGCCGGGCCGGGAATTGCACGCCGAACAGCGCACACTGCAGGGCGTCGGGTTCCATCAACAATGTCGAATCGCCAGTGCGGCGCATGACTCCTCCAGACCACCACCCGGCACTGTCGATTGTGTGGCCCGGCGGCCGGTCGCGCCGAAGGCGCCGGTGACCGACCCGCTGGGCCGCCTGGCACACGAGCCAGACGAGGTGTCGTGGGGGCTCGGATCCCGGGGCGCCGGCGGTTTTCCGTTCCAGAGCTATAATACGCCGCCCCGGCCCGACCGTGTCGGATCAGGATTCCCGCGGACGGCGCTGGTCAGCCCCGGGCGCGGTACACGAGCAGATAGCGCCAGAAGAGCAAGCGGCGCACCGTGCAGCCGGGCAACAGCGCCGCGGCCTCCCGCCGGATCAGCGGCAACGGCATCGTCGGCGGACGCACCGGCGCGGTGGTGGCCGGCTCGGGTGCGCCGGCGCGCCCGCCGCGTCGCTCCTTCGCCGCCACGACGAGCCGCGCGGCGGCGTTGATCGGGACGGCGGCCAGGCTGTACGCCCAGTCGAGCGGGGTGTGCTCGGGGTGGCAACCCAGGATCACCAGGACCCCACCCGGCGCGAGCGCGTCGCGCAGGCCGGCGACGGTGTCGAACGGGACGTGGTGGATGCTCGCCAGGCACGAGATGAAGTCGTAGTGCCCGGCCGGCAGTTCGATTTCGGTGACGTCGGCGCACCGGAAGCGTGGACGCGGCGCACTCGGCGTGGCCCGGGTCGGACGACGGGCCTCGGCGATTGCCTCCTCGGCCGGATCGATCGCGTCGACCGCGATGCCCGAGGCGGCGAGCCGGCGCGCGAACCGCCCGGTGCCGCAGCCCACGTCCAACGCCGTGCGACTGTTCCTCGGCACCTGGCGCAACAGCAGCGGATGATAGTGGTCGTTGTGATCGAAGGGCATGCCCCGACCCTGCCACAGCCCCTCCCGGCGTCAGTCGGTCGCATCTCCCGCCGCCGCGACCAGGGCGCCGTCCAGGAGCGCGTCCAGGTAGCGCGTCGCCGACTCGGGGTCGTTCCGGTGCGGGGAGTGCCGGATGGCGAAGCCCAGGCCGCAGAGCATGAGCTGGAGGTCGGTGGGGCCCAGGGGCGGGCGCAGCGCCTCGGCGCCGGCCGTACGAGCCAGCAGCTCGCCGGTCGCGCGCAGCAGATGGTCGCGCAGCTCCACGGTTTCGGTGGTGGCGGCGTCGGGGCCGAAGGCGGCCGCGGTGAACGCCTCGTCCTGGGCGTAGGCGGTCAGCGCGGCGGCCAGGAAGCCCCGTAGCGCCTGCCGCGGATCCGGCAGTTCGGCGGCCCGGCGGGCGTGCTGGATCAACTCCGCGAACCGGTCGGCGGCGAGTGCCTCGAGCAGCGCCTCGGGGGTGGGGAAGTGCCGATAGACGGTGCCGACGCCGACGTCGGCGGCCAGTGCGACCGCGTTGAGCTGCGGCGGCCTGCCCCGGCGCACCAGCTCGCGCGCGGCGTCCAGGATCCGGCGCCGATTGCGCGCGGCATCCTTGCGCAGCGTGGGTCTGTGGGGTGCGGCCGTGTCGTCCATGCGGCCGACGCTATCGGCCAAGCGGACGGATGGTCCATGCGGCCGATGGTGGCGGCCGGCGGTCGATCGGCGTCGATACGGCGGTCCCCGGTGGGGTGGATTCGCCGGATCGGGTGAAATCCGGGTCGGTTCGGCCTCGTTGCCGTGCCGACGGCGGAAATCGGAGGTTCTCTCGGAGAGCGGTACCGAGGGAGGTCAGGATGGGGCAGGTCGCGGCCGGTGGCGTTTCCGCCCGGCACGGCGTGTTCGGGGTGATCGTGCTGATCGCCCTGATGGCCCTGTTGCACGCGACCCACGTGCCCGGCGTGGCACACCGCGTCGCGCCGGATCCGGACCGCTGTGCGGTGGGCACGGTCGGCCGCGCCGCCTCGTCCGTCACCGGCGACGTGCCCGGCGACGGGCCGCCCGGCGACCACTCGGTGCGCAGCGCCACGCCCGCCGGCGAGACCGGTGGCCGGCACGGCCCCGCCGTCGGCCCCGCGTGCACGTCGGCCACCGCCCGGCCGCGGCACCATTCCACCACCGCGTCGGCCGCCGCCCCGGTGGGCACCGTCGGATCCCGGCCGGCCGATCCGGCCCTGGCCGGCGAACTGCGCGCCCGTACCGCCACGGGCCTGCCCGGACCGACCCCGGTCCGGACCGTCGTCCTGCGCTGCTGAGCGATCACCGCCGCCGAGCCACCGCCGTCCGGGTCCCGTCCGCCGGACACCCCCGGGGCGCGTGGCCGGACCGGCGTGTCCGCGTTCGATTCCTCAGCCCCGCGAACCCGGGAGATTCCGCCATGCCCCTTGACGCATATCTGCTCATGAGCGCCCTCGTGCGCGCCGAAGCCGTCCGTTCCGCCGCCGGCGCCGGCACCGCCGCGACCTCGGACACCCCGGTGCCGACGGCCGCTTCGGGCCGGACCGCGGCCGAAGCAACGACCCCGGAGGGCGATCCGACCGGCGCCGCCGGCGCCGCGGCCGAACGGCGGGCCGATCCACAACCACCGGCTGCGGCGTCGAGGCCGTAGCACCCGCCCGCCCCACCTCGGTGTCCCCCGGCCCACCCGTGCCGGGGGACACCGGCGTTTTTGGTGTCGTCGCCCGTGCACATCCCATCCGGGCCATCGGTGCGCCGTGACCGACCGTTCGAGGAATTCCTCGACCCGAGCGCCTGATGCCGACCCGCGCTCGACCCCGGCCGGGCTCTCCCCGGTCCCCGGCCGCGCTCGACCCCGGCCTGGACACGGGTTTCTCAGATGATTATGGTTTTCATTATCGGACGATCGAGGCGACATCCGCCGATCGATGCGTCGATACACCCCTGCCTGGAGAGTTCTCATGCGCATATCCACCCGCGCGATGTTCGCCGTCGCCGCCACCGCCCTGACCGCCGCAACCCTCACCGCGTGCGGCTCCGACGACAAGGACACCGACGACGGCAAGGGCGGGAACCGGATCGAGTCCGCCGGACCGGCGGCCGGCGCCGGTACCGGGCCCCGGATCAAGGTCGTCGCGACCACGACGCAGGTCGCCGACTTCGTGCGCAACATCGGCGGCGACCGGGTCGAGGTGACCCAGTTGATCAAGGCCAACGCGAGCGCCCACGAGTACGAGGCGACGCCGGCCGACCTGAACGCGCTGCGCGCGGCCAAGCTGGTCGTACAAAACGGCGTCGACATGGAGAAGGCGTGGTTGCCCAAGGCGGTTCGGGCCGCGGGCTTCGAGGGCCCGGTCGTGGACACCTCCGTCGGGGTGCAGTTGCGCAAGGGCGAGCACGAGGAACACGAGGAACACGGGAAGTCCGCGGAGCCCGAGAAGCACGAGGAACACGGCGAGTACGATCCGCACATCTGGCACGACCCGCAGGCCGCCAAGGTGATGGTGACCAACATCGCCAAGGCGTTGAGCACCGCCGACGGGGCCAACGCCAAGGTGTACGAGAACAACCTCGCCGGCTACGGCGCCAAACTCGACGCCCTGGACGCCGACAACCGGGCCAAGCTGGACACCATTCCGGCGGCCAACCGCAAACTGGTCACCAACCACGACGCGCTGGGCTACTACGTCGACCGTTACCGGCTGGAGTTCGTCGGCTCGATCATCCCGAGCTTCGACGACCAGGCCGAACTCTCCGGCAGCCGGATCGAGGACGTCGTGGCCAGGATCAAGGCCACCGGCGCCAAGGCGGTGTTCGCCGAAAGCGCGCTGCCGCCCAAGACCGCCGCGACCATCGCCCGGGAGGCGGGCGTCAAGGTCGTCGACGGCGACGACTCGCTCTACGCCGACTCGCTCGGCGCGCCCGGCTCCGCCGGGGCCACCTACCTCACGGCCGAGGCGCACAACACCGACACCATCGTCGCCGCACTGCGGGGCTGAGGTGAGCGAGCCCATCGAGACCACACCGGATCCCGTGCGCTTCACCGAGGCGACCATGGCCTACGACCGCACCCCGGCCCTGAGTCGGGTCGACGGACGCGTCCCGGCCGGCCAGGCGGTGGCCCTGGTCGGTCCCAACGGCGGCGGCAAGTCCACGCTGATCAAGGCCGTCCTGGGCCTGGTTCCGGTGGTCGCCGGCGCGGTCACCGTGGCGGGGCGCCGCCCGGCCGCGGCCCGCGCGCTGGTCGGCTACGTACCGCAGGCGGCCGATCTCGACCCGGAATTCCCGGTCACCGCACGCCAGGTGGTGCTCATGGGCCGCTACCGGCTGATCGGCCGACTGCGGCGACCCGGCCGCCGAGATCGGGCCGCCGCCGACGAGGCGCTGGCCCTGGTCGGCCTCGCCGACCGCGCGAACACCCGCTTCGGCGCCCTGTCCGGGGGCCAACGCCAGCGCGTCCTGCTGGCCCGCGCGCTCTCCGCGCAACCGCCGATCCTGGTCCTGGACGAGCCGTTCAACGGCGTCGACGCGGTGAGCCAGGAGGCCCTGATCGACGCCCTCGCCCAGGCCAAGGCAGCCGGCACCGCGGTCCTGGTCAGCACGCACGACCTCGCCGTGGCACAACGGCTGTGCGAGCAGACCTGTCTGGTCAACCGCAGGCAATTCGCCTTCACCCGAACCGAGTCCGCGCTCACGTCGGAACTGCTGTGCGCCTGCTACGGCGGACAGGTCCTCGAACTCGACGCCGGGCGCCTCGTCGTCACCCCGGGCTGAGGCCGCCGTGGACACCACCCTGCTCCTGGAGCCCTTCCGGGTCCCCTACCTGACCCGGGCCCTGATCGAACTCACCATCCTGGGCGTCCTGTGCGGCACCGTCGGCGCGTTCGTCGCGCTGCGCCGACTGGAGTTCGTCGCCGACGCGCTCACCCACACGGTATTCCCGGGCGTCGCGATCGGCTTCGCCCTCCAGGGCGCCGACGGCGTCTTCGAGGGCGCGCTGATCGCGGCGGGCATCACCGCGTGCGTACTGACCCTGCTCACCCGCAACCGGCGCACCAGCGACGACGCCGCGCTGGCCATCGTCCTGACCGCGATGTTCTCGATCGGGGTGATCGTGGTCTCGCGCAGCCACTCCTATGCCGCCGACCTGCAGACCTTCCTGTTCGGCCAGATCCTCTACACCTCCCGCACGCAGATCGTCGAGACCGCGGTGGTCGCCGTGCTGTGTCTGGCCGTGCTCGCGGCGCTCGGCCGAGAACTGTTCCTGCGCAGCTTCGACGTCGAGGCCGCCCGCGCCGCCGGCCACCGGGTCGGCGCGCTGGACCTGGCGTTGAACCTGGTGATCGCGCTGACCGTGGTCGCCGCGGTCCGCACCATCGGCACCGCGCTGGTGCTGGCGCTGCTGGTGGTCCCGGCGGCCATCGGCCGCACCCTGGGCGGCCGACTGGGCACGATCGTCACGATCGGCGTCGGCTCGGCCGTGCTGTGCGGATACTTCGGCCTGATCATCAGCTACACCGCTTCGATCGACCACGACGTCGCGCTGCCCACCGGGCCGACCGTCGTCCTGACCCTGGTCGCGGCCTACCTGCTCGCCCTGGTCGCGGCCGGCCTCGTCCGCCGGCGCGGCCTGCGCGCGTCCGCCCACGCACCGGCCGCAGGAATGCCCGCCCCGTCGGGTCTTCCCCGGCCGACCGGGAGCCCCCGATGACCTGGTTCGACACGTACACCCACCGCGCCTACGCCGAGGCCGGTCTGGTCGGTCTGCTCGCCGGCGTCGTCGGCGTGCAGGTGGTGCTGCGCAAGCTGGCCTTCCACGCCATGGCGATGACCCATGCCACCTTCCCCGGCGTCGTGCTCGCCTCGATCCTGGGCCTGGACATCTACCTCGGCGGTGCCGCGGTGGGCGTGGTGTTGTCGCTGGCCGTCGTCGGCCTGACCCGACGACCGGGCCGGACCGCGTCCGGTGCGACCGGGGTGATCCTGGCGGCCGGCTTCGCCCTGGGCGCCGCCCTGGTTGCCGCCGGTCCCGCCGGAGACCGCAAACTCTCCGCGTTCCTGGTCGGTTCCATCGTCACCGTCGACACCCACGACCTCGTGGTCACGGCCGGCACCGCGGCGGTGATCCTGCTCGTGCTCGGCCTGTGCGCCAAGGAACTCACCTTCGCCGCGTTCGACCACGAGGGCATGCGTGCCGCCGGGCATCCGGTGACCGCGCTGGACCTGTTGCTCCTGCTGATCGTCCAGGCCGTGATCGTGGTGCTCACCCCGGCGGTGGGCATCATGCTCACGATGGCGTTGCTGGTGGCGCCGGCCGCCACCGCCCGACTGTGGACCGACTCGCTCGCCCGCACCACCGTGCTGGCCGGCGCACTGGGCATCGGCAGCGCGTCGGCCGGGCTGGAGATCTCCCGGCACTACGACGTCGCCGCCGGAGCGACCATCGCGCTGGTGGCCGGCGCCGTCTTCGTGCTCTCCCTGCTCCTGTCCCCACGGCACGGCCTGCTCGCCCGCCTCGTCGAACGCCGACCCGCCACCGGCTCGTCGACCGGCGCAATCGGCTGAACCCGCCCGGAGGTTCGGGGTGCGGCGCGGCGGGTCATCGGAAGATCGGGTGTGCCGCCGTGTCGATGTGGGCGCAGGTCTGCTCCGGGTGGGTGCGGCCGGAGGTGATGTCGAGCAGGCAGGCGACCAGGACGTGTCCCGGGGCCGGCGCCTTGCCCTCGTCGTCCGGCCGGCCCGGGTCGTCCGGCGCGGAAGGAGACGATGCCCGCCTCGACGAGGGCCGGATCGCGGGCCACCCGACGCACGATGTCCCGGAAGGCCGCGCCGCCCCGGTAGGTCACCTCGCCCGGGTGGGCGGCGGTTCACTCGGCCCATTCGATCACCACATCGTGCAACAGCCGGTCCTTGGACCCGACATAGCGGTACACGGTCGCCGGCGTGGTGCCCGCACAGGCGGCGATGTCGCGGTCTGCCGAGCACCTTCGTCCGCCGCCCGGCCCACCTGCCGCCGCCCCCGACCCCACGTCGGGCGCCATCGAGGGTGTTCCGGTCGGGCCGTCATTCACCCGGGTGGCCGACCGGGAGTGGGGCGGAGACGATGGAAGGACCGCGTCACGGCGCTCGCGGCGTGGTCCCGAGCCCGCGGTCGGTGTGCTGCCGTCGGCGGGCCTGACGAGAGGCACCATCATGACCATGGCCAAGGACATCATGCACGAGGGCGCGCAGTGGATTCCGCAGACCGAGACGCTGGATCGGGCCGCGCAACTGATGCGCCGACTCGACGTGGGTTCGCTCCCGGTCAGCGACGCGAACGAGCGGCTGTGCGGGATCATCACCGACCGCGACATCGTCATCAAGTGCCTTGCCGCCAGCCACGACCCGGCGCGCGTCACGGCCGGCGAGCTGTGCGAGGGCACGCCCCGCTGGATCGACGCGGACGCGGACATCGCCGAGGTGCTGAGCGAGATGCAGGTGCACCAGATCCGTCGACTGCCGGTGATCGCGCGTAAGCGCCTGGTCGGCATGATCAGCGAGGCGGACGTGGCACGACACCTCTCGGAGGAACAGATCGCCGCCTTCGCCGAGAACGTCTACGCGGCGCGCTAGCGGGAGAATCCACGCGACGCGGCCGTGCGCGTGTCGGGCAATGCGCGTGCCGGGCCGTGCGTGTGCCGAGCGCCCCGTCGAGGTGAATGTCATGTCGTCCACACACAGCGAAGTCGCTCTCGGGGTCCTGGTCGGTCACGACGGTTCGCCCGCCGCCGACCGGGCCCTGGATTGGGCCGCGCAGGACGCCGTCGCCCGGCGGGTACCGCTGTACGTGGTCACCGCCGTGCCGGTCGGCGGGCTCGGCCACCGACATCGGGTCGAGCTGCGCGAGCGGGCACACGCGCTGGTCGACGCCGCCTGCGCCCGGGTGCGCGCGCACTTCGCCGGAGCGGTCGTGGAGGGCTCGGTCCGTGAGGGCGACGCCGCCGAATCGCTGCTCGCGGCGAGCGCCCGCGCGGACACCATGGTGATGGGCAGTCGCGGTCACGGCGGCTTCACCGGCCTGCTGCTGGGATCGGTGTCGCTGCGGGTGTGTGCGCACTCGTCGTGCCCGGTCGTGGTGGTGCACGCCGACGCGGCCGAGGACGCGAGCGGTGTGGTGGTGGGCATCGCCGGCCCCGAGGACGGACCGGCCGCCGAGTTCGCGGCGGACCGGGCGCTCCGGCTGGGCGGGCTGCGTGGTGTGCACTCGTGGGCGCTCCCGGTGACGGGCCTGGCGCCCAGCCTGATGTTGCCGTCGATGTACGACGTCGACGAGATCGCCGCCGAGCGCGGCCGGATGGTCGACACGGTGCTCGATCCGATCCGGTTCGAGTATCCCGAACTGCCGGTGGACACCGTGGTGATGAACGGGTCGGCCGGGCGCGACCTGGTCTGCGTGTCCACCGGCGGCGCCCTCGTGGTCGTCGCCTCGCACCGACGACACGGCCCCCTGCCGATGAGGTTGGGCCCGACCACGCACGCCGTCCTGCACCACGCCCACTGCCCGGTGGCGGTGGTCCCGGTGCTCTGACCGCGACTTCGGCCGGGCCCGACCCACCGGATGTCGCGGTCGACACCGAACGTCTGTTCACCGCCCGAGCCCGTGCCGGAGTCGGCGCGTGCCGGCAACCCGTCTTCCGGGCAAGGGACTTGTCAGCTCGGTAGGCCGGCCAGCCAGTCGACCAGAAGCCGGTCGACCTCGGTGGGGCGCTCGTGGTGGAGCCAGTGGCCGCAACCGTCCAGGATCCGCGAGTGGACCAGGCCGGGCAGCGTGGTGGGGAATGCCTCGATCGCGTCGGACAGCCACATGGTGGAGGCGTCCAGGGCGCCGCCCAGGAACAGCGAGGGCTGGGTGATCGGCGCGCCGGCGTAGGCCGCGAGGTCGGCCCAGTCCCGGTCCATGTTCCGGTAGCGGTTGAGCGCGCCGGTCATCCCGGTCCGCTCGAACTCACCGGCGTAGACGTCGAGATCGGCCTCGTCGAGCCACCCCGGCAGGCGACCTTCGGGGAAACGGTCGCGCAACCGGCCGCCGCGGCCGACGAAGTGCGGGTCCGGCGCGTCGGCGGCCGGCATCGTGTCGGCGGACAGCGCGGCGTAGAACCCGGCCAGCCACCCCCGCACGTCCGGCTCGATCTCCGCCTCGGCGCGGCCGGGCTCCTGGAAGTACCGGACGTAGAACTCCTCCTCGCCGCCCATCGCCGCGAACACGTCACCGGGCTTCGGCCCGCCCGGCGGGGTGTACGGCACACTCAGCAACCCGACCGCGCGAAAGACGTCCGGCCGCACGAGCGCGGACCCGGCGGCGATGGTCGAGCCCCAGTCGTGCCCGACGATCACCGCCGAACGCTCGCCCAGCGCCTCGACGACGGCGACGTTGTCCTCGATCAACTCCAGCATTCGATACGCGGCGACGTCCGAAGGCTTGGACGAGCGGCCGTAGCCCCGGACGTCGATGGCGACCGCCCGATGGCCGGCCGCCGCCAGGTTGGCCAGTTGCCGGCGCCAGCCGTACCAGGAATCGGGGAACCCGTGCACGAGCAGGACCAGCGGGCCGGTGCCCTGCTCCACCAGATGGATGCGGCCGGCGGGGGAGGGGATCAGCCGATGGACGGGGGCCGCGGTGTGGGCAGGCCGTGTCATGAAAACTCCCGGGTCTGGGTGCGGACCCCGATCATGTGGCGACTTTTCCACCGTCACAAACTTCTTTGCCGCTTCGGCAAACCGCGCCGGATCGCACATCCCGCGGGCTCCGCGCGGCCGGCGGACGCGGGGGTGAAGGATGGGCACACACATCGCGACAGGGGAGATCGGCACCATGGACACACGGCACTCGATCGTCGACACCTCGCTGGGCGGGCTCACCGTGGTGGCGGCGCAGGATGCCATCGTGGGCCTCTACTTCCCGCAACACTGGTACCTGCCTCCCGAGGAGAGCCTCGGCCGGCGGGTCGACCATCGCCGGGACCCGTTGCTCGCGGCGGCGGCGACCCAATTGGCCGAATACCTCGACGGCGACCGGACCGCGTTCGACCTGCCCATCGCCACGCACGGCGATGCGTTCCAGGAGCAGGTGTGGGCGATGCTCCGGGAGATCCCGTTCGGCGAGACCACCACCTACGGGGCACTCGCCGAGCGGTTGGGGAACAAGGCGCTGGCCCAGTCGGTGGGCCAGGCGGTCGGGCACAACCCGATCTCGATCATCGTGGCCTGTCATCGCGTCGTCGGCAGCGACGGGAAGCTGACCGGCTTCGCCGGCGGACTCGAACGCAAGCGACGGCTGCTCGAACTGGAGGAATCCGAGAGCACCAGGGCCGCCCGGCTGTTCTGAGCCCCGACGCGGGTCGACCCGGGCGCTGCGGGGAAGCCGGTTACGACTCTTCGACTTACAGTGACTGTCATGGACGATTTCTTCGGCGTGTCGGGTGAAGAGGCGCCCGGGGACGCCTTGCACGAGTTGGCCGAGCAGACGACCCGGCCGGGCTGGCCGGCGGCGGATCCCGCAACGGATCTGCTGCCCAGACTGCGCGTCGCCTGTGATCTCCCCGGGTCGCCCTGGCGGCTGCGCGGCGCCACCGTATTGCCGGACGGCGTCTACGCCGTCGACGTCGAGCACGCCAGACCGCGCAGCCCCCGCCTGTTGGCCGACGCGATCGAACTGCTCGCCGGGATCGCCGGCCCGGCCTTCTTCGTCCGGCACACGGACGCGGCCACCTTCGACTGCGTCACCGGCACCCTGCAACGCGACACCCCCGGCCCCGGCCGAGGCCACCTGCTCCGGCTGCGCCTGATCACCCCCGGGCGGGACGGGGTGCCCGGCCTGCGGGCGCGCGCGGAGGCCCTGGTGCCCACACTTTGAACGCGGCCCGGACAACGGGCGGCCGATTAACGGGTGGTCGTCCGCAGGGGCCGGCTGGTTGGATCCGGGGATGGACTTTCACCTGCCCGACGGCTACGAAATCTCGACCGACCCGACCCGGCTCGACGCCGCGCTGATCCACCGCTGGTTGTCGCTCGACGCGTATTGGGCGTTGGGGCGCACGCGGGAGAAGCTGGACACGGCGATCGCCGGGTCGCTCAACTTCGGGGTCTACGACACGGCCTCCGGGGCCCAGGTCGGCTATGCCCGGGTGATCACCGACGGGGCCACCTTCGGCTGGCTCTGCGACGTGTACATCGCGCCCGACGTCCGGGGCAAGGGCCTGGGCACCGCGTTGGCCGCGCACGTGCGGGACCACCTCGCGCCCGCCGGCATACGGCGCCTGATGCTGGCCACGGCGGACGCGCACGCGGTCTACGCGCAGGTGGGCTTCGTACCGCTCGGCGCCACCGACACGTGGATGGTCCTGGGCGAACAGTGAGCCGTCCGGGCACGGCGACCGAGCCCGCGTCGGACGCGGGTTCGGCCAACCGGTCATCTTTTCCGGTCGTGGCCCTATGAACCGTCGAGGGCCCTCGCTACCCTCCAGCGCATGATTTCCACGGTTGTCTGGGGTACCGGGAACGTCGGCCGTGCGGCCATCCGCGCCGTCGAGGCGCATCCGGCGCTGAAGCTCGCGGCGGTGTTGGTGCACAATCCCGACAAGGTCGGCCGCGATGCGGGTGAACTGGCGGGGTTGGACCACGAGTTGGGTGTCGCGGCCGAGAACGACATCGACGCGGTGCTGGCCGCCGGGCCGGGCGCGGTGGTGTACGCCGCGTCCGGCGACATCCGTCCCGACGAGGCGCTCGACGACATCGTCCGGGCGATCCGGGCCGGTGCCGTGGTGGTCACCCCCGCCCTGTACGCGCTCTACGACCAGCGCAACGCCCCAACGGAGTTGCGCGAGCCGGTACTTGCCGCCATCGCGGCGGGCGGCGGGTCGCTGTTCGTCTCCGGCGTGGACCCGGGCTGGGGCAACGACGTACTGCCGCTGCTGATCAGCGGGTTGGGCACCACCGTGGACGCGATCCGCTGCCAGGAGATCTTCGACTACTCCACCTACGACCAGGAGGACTCGGTCCGGAATCTGGTCGGCATGGGGCAGCCGATGGACTACGGGGCGCCGATGTTGTGGCCGGACATGCCGACCATGGTGTGGGGCGGGCAAATCCGGTTGATGGCACGGGCGTTGGGCGTCGAACTGGACGAGATCCGGGAGACGATGGACCGCCGGCCGCTGGAGAGCACGGTACGCACCACGACGATGGGCGAGTTCGAGGCGGGCACGCAGGGCGCGGTGCGGTTCGAGGTGCAGGGCATCGTCGACGGCGAGCCCCGGATCGTGATCGAGCACGTGACCCGGATCCACCCCTCCTGCGCGCCGGACTGGCCCACACCGCCCAACGGCGACGGGGCCCACCGGGTGGTCATCGAGGGACGCCCGCGGATCGAGGTGACGGTCGAGGCCACCGACGAGGGCACGAACCGGTCGGCGGGCGGGAACGCCACCGCGGTCGGCCGACTCGTCGGCGCCATCGACTGGCTGGTCGCCGCCGAACCCGGGCTCTACGACGCGCTCGACATTCCGCTCCGTCCCGCAGTCGGCAAGCTCGGAAGGAAGTAACCATGCAGATCGACATTCCCGAGGACAAGGACCCGCTCGCCTACGTGTGGGCGGAGATGGTGCCCGAGATCGGCATCGCGGCCTCCACGTTCTCGATGAAGGTCTACGACGCCTCGAAGCTGGGCCTGCGCGAATTCGAGGCCGCGCGGCTGCGGATCGCCCAGATCAACGGGTGCATCTTCTGCCTCGACTGGCGCACCGAACGCGACGGGGACAAGGTCGAGGACGGCTTCGACGTCGCGGTCACCGAGTGGCGCACCACCGAGGTCTTCGACGACCGCACCCGGTTGGCCGCCGAATACGCCGAGCGGTACGCGGTGGACCACCACAACCTGGACGACGAGTTCTGGGCCCGGATGACCGCGCACTACACCCAGGCCGAGATCGTCGAGCTGAGCATGGCGATCGGGTCCTGGCTGGCCTTCGGTCGGCTCAACCACGTGCTCGGGCTCGACTCGGTGTGCGTGTTGCCGAGCCACTGAGTGCCTCTCGGGGCCGCGCCGGGATCCTCCGGGGCGGCCCCGACCCGGTGCGCCGCGGCGAAAAATCGGGTGGCCCGCGCGTGCCGCGCAACTACGCTCACCCCCAGCGGGATTGCGCGGTTCCGCAGGTTGGGGTGCCGTGGCAGAGCGGCCCATTGCAATCGACGCGGCGGAGGTTCCCGTCGCGTCGATCGAGGGGGTAACGGGCGGGCCTGCCCGTCCCCTTCCGCGGGTTCGAATCCCGTCGGCACCGCAACCGCCCCGAGCGCGTCGTGGCCGGGGTGCCCGGCACGCGCCGCCGCCGGTGGTCAGGAGTGCGGTTTGGCGCGGACGTGCATGCGCTCGCCCTGTCTGCCGAAGAGGCTGAGGATCTCGACCGGGCGGCCGTCCGCGCTGCCGAACCAGTGCGGCAGCCGGGTGTCCCACTCGGCGGCCTCGCCCGGGCCGAGGACCAGGTCGTGGTCGGCCAGTACCAGGCGCAGTCTGCCGGTGAGCACGTACAGCCACTCGTAGCCCTCGTGGGTGCGCAGATTCGGCTCGGTGCCCCGGTCGGCGATGATCATCTTGAACGCTTGGAGCGGGCCGGGGGTTCGGGTCAGCGACACCGACGTGCCGCCGCTCGGCAGCGGGCGCGGGGTCAGCCGTACGCGGGGGTCGCCGACCTCGGGCGCGCCGACCAGGTCGTCCAGCGGTACGTGGTAGACGCCGGCCAGTGGCAACAACAGTTCCAGGCTGGGCCGGCGTTGGCCGGACTCCAGCCGGGACAGGGTGCTCTTGGAGATGCCGGTCGCCGCGGAGAGCGCGGCCAGGGTGAGGCCGTGGTGGGCGCGCAGGCGCCGCAGTCGTGGCGCGACCTCGTCCAGGACCGCTTGATGGGCCGGTGCGTTGTCCATGGGGGCATTCCACTCCGGTGTCCCGAAAATGGCAACAAGAATTGCCGGGAGAGTGCGGTGCGGAACACCCTCCTCGGCATGAGCCCACACGGTGCAATCCGAAGAACGACCGACGCGCCGGCAACCGAGGCGGTGACCGGCGGTGCGAAGCAGGCAGCGGCGGTGCGCTGGGCGTTGGCCGGGCTGTCCTCGTCCATGTTGGCTGCGTCGCTCGGCACCAGCGTCGCCAATGTCGCGCTGCCGACCCTGGCCGGCACGTTCGACGCCTCCTTCCAGGCGGTGCAGTGGGTCGTCCTGGCCTACCTCCTCGCCATCACGACCGTGATCGTCGGCGTCGGGCGGCTCGGCGATCTGTTCGGTCGGCGCCGGTTGTTGTCGGCCGGGATCCTGCTGTTCACGGTGGCCTCGGTCCTGTGCGCCCTGGCGCCCTCGTTGTGGCTGCTGATCGCCGCGCGGGCGGCGCAGGGCCTTGGCGCGGCCGCGATGATGGCGCTGACCATGGCGTTCGTGGGCGAGACGGTGCCCAAGGCGCGGACCGGGCGCGCGATGGGCCTGCTCGGCACGATGTCCGCGATCGGTACCGCGCTCGGCCCGTCCGTGGGCGGTGCGTTGCTGGCCGGACCCGGCTGGCGGATGATCTTCCTCGTCAACGCGGCGCTGGGCCTGGTGACGCTGGTCCTGGTGTACCGCCATCTGCCGATCGACCGACGCGAGGCCGGGACGGCGCGGGCCGGCTTCGATTACCTGGGCACGCTGCTGCTCGCGCTGACGCTCGCGGCGTACGCGCTCGCCATGACGCTCGGGCACGGCCGTTTCGGCCGACTCAACGTGGCGCTGCTGCTCGCCGCCGTCTTCGGGGTCGTGCTGTTCGTTCGGGCCCAGGGGAGGGCGGACGCACCGCTGATCCGGCCGGCGATGTTCCGCGAACCGATGCTGGGCGGGAGCCTGGCGATGAGTGTGCTGGTGTCGACGGTGATGATGGCCACGCTCGTGGTCGGGCCGTTCTACCTCGCCCGCACGCTCGGGCTGCGGGACACCCTGGTCGGGCTCGTGTTGTCGGTCGGTCCGGTGGTCGCCGCGCTGATCGGGGTGTCGGCCGGTCGCCTGGCGGACCGGTTCGGCGCGACTCGGATGACCGTGGTCGGGCTCGGTGCGATGGCCGTCGGCGCGTTCGGGTTGTCGATGTCACCGGCGTCGTTCGGCGTGGCCGGCTACCTCGTGCCGATCGTGGTCGTCACGGCCGGCTATGCGGTGTTCCAGACCGCGAACAACACCGCCGTGCTGGCCGATGTCCCACCGGACCGACGGGGTGTCGTGTCCGGGATGCTCAACCTGTCGCGCAATCTCGGGCTGATCACCGGAACGTCGGTCATGGGCGCGGTGTTCGCGTTCGCGTCGGGCACCGACGACGTCACCACGGCGCGGGGCGGGGCGGTCGCCGACGGGATGCGGGCCACGTTCGTGGTCGCCGCGCTGTTGCTCGTGCTCGCGTGGGGCATCGCGGTCGGCGGCCGGGTGTCCGCGCGTCGGGTGGCCCGAGGCGCGCGGTAGTGGGTCGGCCCGCCCCGGTCAGGCGACGATGTACCACGCGTTGTCGAGGTACTGGAGGGTGATGTCGCCGAGGCCGCTCTCGGAGAACCGGACGGTGGCGCGGACCGCTCCGACCGGGACGTGCACCTTGTCGGGCGGACGCACCGAGACCAGCTTGGGGTCGACCGTGGCGGTTTGCAGGGCCTTCTTCTGCGCGGGGGAGATCATTTGGAAGGTGATCGGGAAGGACGCGGTGCACGGGCCGGCGCCCTCCCGCTCGGCCTGCTTGGCCGCCGGGCCGGCGATTTCGCAGACCGTGGTGAGGTCCTCGCGGCCCACGGCGTGCAGGTACTGCTCGTAGCGCTGGATCGCCGCCTCGGTCGACCGGCCCTGCGGTGCCGCCCGGGTCTGGGACGGGGCCGCCGGGCTCGGTGCGCCGGAGGCGGTCGATGCCGGCGGTGCGGATGTCGCCGGCGGCGGAACGACCGCGCCGGGTGCGGTCGTCGAGGGCGGGGGCGCGGTTCGGTCCTTCGCGGAGTCGGTGTCGTCGCAGGCCGCCAACAGGATGACGGCCGATACGGTCACGCCCACGATCGCCCGCACGCGATGCTCCCCTCGCTGAGATCACAGGCGGCCGATGCTACTGCGGTCCGGGAGGTCTCCACCGAGGCTTTTCCCCCGTATTCCGTATTCCGCCCCCGCCCTCCTCCGCCTTTCGCCTCCGGGTCGCGCGCCGGTACGGGGCGCGAAGCGTGGTCAGGCGGTGTTGGTGAGCAGGTTCCACCAGGGGGTCGGCTGGGACGGCGTGGCGGTGTCGATGCGGTCGCCGGGGCGGGGGACGGCGAGTTGTACGTCCTTGGCCTTGGCCTCGCGCCACAGGCGGTCGACCGGTTCGGCCCACGGGTGCAGCGCCAGGTTGAAGGTGGCCCAGTGCACCGGCAGCAACACCCGGCCGCCGAGGTCGAGGTGGGCGGTGATCGCCTCCTCCGGGTTCATGTGGATGTCGGGCCAACTCGGGCTGTAGGCGCCGATCGGCATCAGGGTCAGGTCGAACGGGCCGTGCGCCGCGCCGATGCGGGCGTAGCCGTCGAAGTAGCCGGAGTCGCCGGCGTAGAAGACCCGGTGTCGGGTGCCGGCGACGACCCAGGAGCCCCAGAGCGTGTCGTTGCGGCGCAGGGTGCGACCGGAGAAGTGGCGGGCCGCGGTCGCGGTGAAGCGCAGGCCGGCGACGACGGCGTCCTCCTCCCAGTCGAGTTCGATGATGCGGGAGGCGGGTACGTTCCAGCGCTCCAGGTGGGCGCCGATGCCCAGGGGTACCAGGAACGGCGCGGTCTGGGTGGCGGTGAGGGTGCGTACCGTCGCCCGGTCGAGGTGGTCGTAGTGATCGTGCGAGATGACCACCGCGTCCAGGGTCGGCAGCGCGGCCGAGGGGATCGGGAGCGGGTGCAGCCGGCGCGGGCCGACGAGTTGGGTGGGGGACACCCGCTCGCTCCAGACCGGGTCGAACAACACCCGGCGGCCCTCGATCTCGACCAGGGTGGTCGCGTGGCCGTACCAGACGGCGCTCAGCCCGTCCTGGGCCGGCGGTGTGCTCGGCGAGGTGACCAGCGGCACGGGGGCGGCGGGGCGGCGCTCGTCGCGATTGCGGAGCATCTGGCCGATGAGCTGCGGTGCGCTGCCGGCCGCGACCAGGTCGGCGGGCACCGGGTTGCGGAACGCGCCCTCGTGGAACTGCGGCGAGCGCAGAAAGCGGGCGAGCCGCTCTCCTTCGGCCCGCCCACCGAATTCCGCCGGGACGTCCCGCAGGGCCCACCCGGCGGCGGCCAGCGCCAGCCCGCCCGCGACCAGTCGCCGAGCCGCTACGTTACGTGCCATCGTCCACTCTCCCTGTGTCGGCCTCGGGTCGTGTCGTCCTGGGGCGCCCCGTGCTCGCGGCGCGTCGCCCCCGGATCGTGTCTCCCTCGGGTCTTCAACCGCCAGCGGGGGTGACACGTTCCCCGAATCGCGATTCCCGTCGGGACGGGGGTCATGCCGACGGTCGGTCGATTGTCGTCCTTGTCATCTCGATTGCTTGACTGCATCATGCATTTGATCGATCGAGGCGATCGATCGAGGCGATCGAAACGAGGCACCACCATGGACACCGGTGAACTGCTGGACGACAACGACGCGGTGGGGTTGGCCGATCTCGTGCGGCAGGGCACGGTCAAGCCGATCGAGATTCTCGACGCGGTGATCGCTCGGATCCAGGAGCGCGACCCGGCGCTGCACGCGTTCGTGGCCACCCGGTTCGAGGCGGCTCGGGCCGAGGCCGAGGGGGTCCTGCCCGACGGGCCGCTGCGGGGTGTGCCGTTCGCGGTGAAGGACCTCGCCTGTGATGTCGCCGGCATGGTGAGTACGCACGGTTCGCGGTTGTTCGCCGACGCGGTCGCCGAGCGGGACGGCGAGTTGGCCACCCGCTACCGCCGCGCCGGACTGGTGATCGTGGGCAAGACCAACACTCCCGAATTCGGCAAGAACGCCAGTACCGAACCGCTTCTGCACGGCCCGTCGCGCAACCCGTGGCGGACCACCCATTCGACGGGCGGTTCCTCCGGCGGCTCGGCGGCGGCCGTAGCGGGCGGGATGTTGCCCGCCGCGCACGCCAACGACGGCGGCGGCTCGATTCGGATTCCGGCGGCGTGCTGCGGCCTGTTCGGGCTCAAGCCCTCGCGCGGCCGGGTTCCGGACGACCACGGTCTGTCCGCGCTGGCCTACCCGTTGGCGATGGCGCACGCGGTCACCCGTACGGTCCGCGACTCCGCGGCGCTGCTCGACGTCGCCGCCGGCCCCGTCGCCGGCGAGCCGTACGCCACGCTGCCGATGCCGGCCGCCGGATCCTTCCTGGCCGCGTTGGACACCGCGCCGGGGCGGCTGCGGATCGGCTTCGCGACGGCGAGTGTGGACGGAACGCCGGCCCACCCGGCGGCCGTTCGGGCGGTCGAGCGCACGGCGGCGCTGCTCGCCGAGTTGGGCCATCGGGTCGAGGAGGGCGCGCCGGTGTGGGACGGTCCGGCGACCGGCCGGGCCCTCGGCCAGGTGATGGCGGCGGCCACGAACACCCAGATCGACGACCGACTCGCCGAACTGGGCCGCGAATTGCGCGAGGACGACCTCGAACCGTTCACCCGAGTGATCCGCGAGAACACGGTCGGCATGCGCGGCCAGGATCTGGTCCGCGCGCTGCAGACGGTGGTTCGGATCGGTCGCGAGGTGGCGCCGTTCTTCGAAACCCACGACGTGTGGCTGAGCCCGACGTTGGGTGTTCCGGTACCCGAACTCGGGGTGTTGGACACGAGCAACCCGGCGAGCATGTACGCGCACGCGGCGAAGATGACCTGGTTCACCTCGGTGTTCAACGTCTCGGGGCTGCCCGCGGCGAGCGTGCCGGCGGGCTTCGACGAGGCGGGCCTGCCGGTGGCGATCCAGCTCACCGGTCGGCTCGGGGCCGAGGCGGAACTGCTGCGACTGTCGGCGCAGTTGGAAGAGGCCGCGCCGTGGCCGGGGCAGGCGCCGTGGCCGACCGGGCCGGCCGGGGGCTGAGTACGGCGGCCGATGTCGGGACGACGGGCCTTCGGGTCCGTCGACCCGTGCCGCGGTTCAGCGCAGGTGGCCGACGCCGCCGTAGCCCCATACGTTTTCGAGGGAGTCCAAGGCATCCTCGGGTTCGCCGTCCGGGTTCCAGTGCGGGCGGATGCCGGGTGGTTCGACCAGCTCGAAGCCGTCGAAGAAGGCCAGGACCCGATCGTGGTCGCGCATGGTCATCTCGGCGGAGGCGTTCTTCCAGCCGGCCGCACCGGCCCGGCCACGAGCGGGGTCGGCGTCCCAGGACGCGTGCGACAGGATGAGCATGCTGCCCGGGGCGAGGGCGTCGCGCAGTTTGGCGACGATCTGCTCCGGGTTCTCCTCGTCCCTGACGAAGTGCAGGATGGCGACCAGCATCAGCGCGACCGGCTCGGCGAAGTCGATCACCTCCAGCACCTCGGGTGCGGTCAGGATCGCCTTCGGGTCGCGCAGGTCGGCCCGGGTGAAGGTGGTGCGTCCGGGGCCGGCGTCGGTCATCAGCGCCCGACCGTGCACGAGCACGATCGGGTCGTTGTCCACGTACGCCACCCGGGCGTCCGGCGCGACCTGGTGTGCCGCCTCGTGGGTGTTGCCGCCGGTGGGGATGCCGGTGCCGATGTCCAGGAACTGCCGGATGCCGCGCCGCGCGGCGTAGCGCACGCTGCGCTGGAGGAAGAGCCGATTGAGCCGGAGCGTGGTGGGCAGATCCGGCATCGCGGCCAGGATGTGCTCGGCCGCCGCGCGGTCCACGGCGAAGTTGTTCTTGCCGCCCAAGAGATAGTCGTAGATCCGCGCGGTGTGCGGGATGCTCGTATCGATCCCGGCCGGGACGGTTTCCGCCTCGACCTCGTCCAGACGCGGCAGCCGCCAGGCGTCCTCGTCGTTGTGCGATATCGACGTCACGGGTTCACCCTTCGGACAACCACCGGCACGGTTGTGCCGAGACTACTGTGACGAACGGCAGTTCGGGCCGGCGTGCGACGAATCGGCGGGCCCGGGCCGGTTGTTGCGGTGGATTCGCGTTGGTGGAAGGGGTTGATCGGATGGTCGAGCCGTCCTATTTGGCGGCGATTCGGCGGTCGTACGACACTGTTTGCGATGAATACGCCCGGGTGGTGAAGGCGCCGGCGGAGTTGGATCCGTTGTCGCGCTCGATGTTGGGCGCGTTCGCCGAACTCGTGCGGGTCGCGGATCGTGGGCCGGTCGCCGATCTGGGCTGCGGGCCGGGGCAGGTGACCGCGTATCTGGCCTCGCTGGGGTTGGCCGCCTTCGGCGTCGACCTGTCGCCGAGGATGATCGAGTCGGCTCGACGGGCCCATCCGGAACTGCGGTTCGTGCCGGGATCGATGACCGCGCTGGACATCGCGAATGACGAACTCGGCGGGATTCTCTGCTATTTCGTCATTCATCACACGCCACCGGAGTGCCTGCCGATGGTCTTCGCCGAATTCGCCCGTACCCTCGCGCCCGGTGGGTGGCTCATGTTGGGCGACTACATCGGGGACGGCGAGCAGGTGCGGCCGACTCGGGCGTACGGGGGACATCCGGTCTCCTACGCGTCGTACTTCCTGCCGGCCGAGCAGATCGTGGGCCTGTTGGGGCGGGCCGGGCTGGTGGTCACCGCGCGGCTGGAATGCGAGCCCGGCGACGGGGTGAAGCGGCGGCACGCGGTCTTCCTGGCGCGCAAACCGGGGGCGGAGCACGCGGCGGAACCTTTGGGGTGACGAGGGGCCGGGGGAGTGCGGCCCGGGCGGAGGCCCGGCGGCGGACGCGGCCGACGTCGGTCGGGTTCGGGGGTGCGGGCCGGATGCGCGATCGGGGCGGTCGCGCGACGGTGTTCGGCGGCCGTGGGTCGATCTTGTCGGAGCCTCGCCGGTGATCCGTCGATCCGGTTCCGGCTCATCGTGCGTCTGCGCGTCGCCGGCCGGCCGGCGACGCGGGGCGGCGGGTGCGCGGTAGAGTGAGTGCCCCATGCGCACCGTCGATCCCGTCAAGCACGCAGCCAAGCGACGCCAGATTCTGGAGGCCGCCGCGTCCTGCTTCGCGCAGATGGGCTTCCACGGCACCCGGACCGCGGACATCTGCAAACGCGCGGGGATGAGTCCGGGGAATCTCTTCCACTACTTCCCGAGCAAGCACGCGATCATCGTGGCGCTGATCGAGAGCGAGGGCGTGCAGACCGCAGAGTTCCTGGAACGGCTGGTCGCCGAGGAGGACGCGCTCGCGGCGCTGTTCACGCTGATCGACACGGTCGTCGAGCTGGCCGCCGACCCCGAGTTCGCGGGTCTCGCGCTGGACACCGCGGCGGAGGCCCAGCGAGACGAGGGCATCGCCGCGCTGGTGGCCCGCAACGACCGCCAACTCCGGTCCGGCATCGCCGATTTGTTGCGTCGTGCCGCCGCGGCCGGGCGGATCGACGCCGGGCTGAACGCCGACGACGCGGCGACCTGGATCGCGGCTCAGATCGACGGGGTCTTCGCACGGCTGGCGACCGATCCGGGCTTCGCCCCACTGGAGCAGGCGCCGATGTTGCGGCTGTTGCTCACCCGGTTCCTGCGCGTCGAACCGGCCTGAGCCACCGCGGCGCGACCCGACGAGTCAGCGTCGGGGGCGGCCGAAGAGCATGTCGTAGCCCGGCGGCAGTTGCAGGAGCAGGCGGCTCATCAGATTTTCGTCGGTGGCGTCGGCCACGACGCTGAGTACCGCTCCGACGTCCCATTTCGCGGTTTCGTCGGTCGCGCCCTCGATCCACGCGCCGGTGGCCCGGACGAAGCGGTCGGCACTGAGTGGCTCGTGTGCGGGGAGCGGGTTGAGCAGCACCACGGCGCAGGTCTCGGGGAGCCGGGCGGCCAGCTCGGCACTTTCGCCGCCGACGAGGTGTGCGCCCAGGAGGGCGAGGACGACCCGGACGGCTCGTTCCGCCTCCTCGGGGGAGGAGTATTCGCCCCGCTCCTGGACTGCCGCGAGGAAGGATTCCCATCGCATCGGCATCGTATCGGCCCTTCTTCCGTCTTCCGTCAGCCGTCGAGGCGATCGGGGCGGGCGGGCCGGCCGGCGACCGGGACGGGCGGCCTCGGGACGCCGGTGCGGCGGTCCGCACCGACCTCTGCGCCGGGGAGGACCCGTCGTGGTCCGGCGCCGCGCGCCGTGCTGCCGCGCGCCATTTTTCTCGGGCCACGGAGGGGGCCTGGGTACAGAAGGTGCACTCCACCTTATAACTCTCCGTAGGAGACTTGACAAGCGGAGACTCGGCCCGGCGCGGGAGCGTGGGCCTCTCCGCCCGTGTGCGTCGTGACCTTTCGGGTCCGACCCATCGCCCTGCGTATCGTTGCTCGGCCCACCCGGCGGCCGAAGCCGGTGGGTGCCCGGTTGTTGCTCCGTCCGCCGTGCCGCCGATCGCGCGGGGCGGCACTCGCCCTCGTGGCCCGGTCCGGGAGCGCCGGCTCTTCCCGTGAAGCTTGCCCGGCGGTGCGGATGTGTTCACGCCCCGGCCATCGGGTGCCGGCCTACTGAGCCGAGTTGTACAGACAACTCGACTTCCGCCTGGAGCATTTCCGTGCCCACCTTCCGTGGCCGCAACATCTCGATCACCGTCGGCCCTGCCCCGGACACGACTCCCAGGTCCCGAGTTCGCCCACGAGCGGGCGCAGTTGCACCGCGCGCACGCCGGTTCACCCCGTAGTCGTCGGCTCCGCCGGCCCCGGTTCTCGGCTCGGGTGCTCGGGTGCCGTTCTCCGTCTCGACGTCGCCGCCTCTGTTGTGGAAAGGAATTGACGATATGTCAGGGAGTTTGCTCACTCTTCTGCGTCCCACCGTGCCGAAGGAGGGTGATGCGCTGACCTTTCGGTTCGCCACCGACGCGCCGCACGCGAAGAACTGGGTCGGGGTCTACGACGGGGCTCGGCAGCCGGGCAGCGGGGGGTCGTTGGCCTGGAAGTACGTCACCACCGCCGAGGGCGAGGTGACCATCGACACGCAGGGCCTTACGGACGGCCCCTACACCGCCTACCTGTTGGCCAAGGACGGCTACGGCATCCTGGCGCAGACCACGCCGTTCGGTTTCGCGGTGCGGCCGGTGCCGCCCCGGCCCCGGTTCGCGGTGGACACCGTCACCGGTGCGGCGATCGCCCCGGGGGAGACCGCGACCGTGCGCCTGGCCGGGCTGTGGACCGCCTCGAACGGGCAACAGTCCGGCCAGGGCGTCACCTTCCGGGCCCGCGGCGGCGACGGGTGGCTCGGCGTCGGTGCCGACGGCGTGGTCACCGCCGAGGGCCCGCGCACCGGCGCGCGCCGGCCGGGCGTCCTCGTGGTCGAAGGCCGCGACGGCGCGACCGGCGCCACCTCGCAGCTCACCGTGCAGATACCGGTCCGGCGCAACGCGCGCGCCGTCACGCTCAAGGTCGCCGGCCTCGACGCGTGGGACGCGGGCAAGCACGTGGACGGCGCGGTGACCAAGGTGTTGCGGCTCGCGCTGACCCAGGAGCTGGACGTCCTGGCGTTGCAGGACACCGGTGGCGTGCTGGGCAAGGCGGTGGCCCAGGCGCTGGGTTGGGCGGTCCACGAGGACGCGGCCGGACTCGCGCTGATCAGCCGGCACCCGCTCACCGACCCGCGCCCGGCGAGCGCCGAGCTGCCGGCGGTGGCGGCGACCGTGCGGGCGCCCGGGGTGCGTGCCGTCCGGGTGTGGACCACGCGCCTGGACGAGGGGGACTACGGGCCGATCGGGATTCGGCGCGGCCGCACCCCCGCGCAGGCCGAGGCGGCCGAACGGGCGAGCCTGCGCTACCGCCAGGCCGGAGCCCTGGTCGCGGCGATGGCGCCCGACCTGCGTGCCGCCCGGGACACCCCGGTACTGCTCGCGGGCGCCCTGTCCTCGCCCTCGCACCTGGACTGGACCGCCCGCACCGCCGGCGCGCACGGGACGTCCGGGCCGGTGCGCTGGCCGGTCACCCAACTGCTCGAACAGGCCCGACTGGCCGACGTGTTCCGTGACCGACACCATGACCCGGCGCGCGAGCCCGGCAACACCTGGTCGCCGGTGGACCCGACCCAACCGCAGGACCGGATCGACGCGCTGCACACCGCCGGACCGCTGTCCGCCGAGGAGGCGCACAGCCTGGTCACCGGCTGGCCCAAGCCGATCCCGGGCACCGCCGGCAACGGCTGGCCCAGCGACCATGCCGCCGCCGTCGCCACCTTCACGTTGCGCGCCTGACCCGCGTCCCCTCCCCTTCCGAAAAGGACCGTTTCGTCATGACCGAGTTCAGCCGCCGCTCCTTCGTGGGCGCCTCCGCCGCCGTCGGCGCGGCCGGCGCGGTGGGCTTCACCGCGACCCCCGCGTACGCCGACCCGACACCCGATCCCGCCGCGGACGCCGCCCGTCGGCCGAAGCCCGGCAGTATCAAGGACGTTCGGCACGTGGTGATCCTGATGCAGGAGAACCGCAGCTTCGACCACTACCTCGGCGCCCTCGCCGGCGTGCGCGGCTTCGCCGACCGCCAGGGCCTGGTGTTGCCGAACGGCGACGACGTGTTCCGCCAGCCGCACCCCGGCCGCACCGACGGCGGCTACCTGTTGCCGTATCGGATGGACTCCACCAAGTACAACGCGCAGAACGCCGGCGGCCTCCCGCACGACTGGAGCACCGGCCACACCGCGGTCAACAACGGTGCGCAGAACCGCTGGGTCGCGGCCAAGGGCGAACGCTCGATGGGCTACTTCACCCGCGAGGACATCCCGTACCAGTACGCCCTCGCCGACGCGTTCACGGTCTGCGACGCCTACTTCACCTCGCTCAACGGCCCCACCGACCCGAACCGGCTCTACCTGTGGTCGGGCACCGCCGGACCCGGCCGGGACGGCACCACCGGCCCGTGGACCGACAACACCCCCGTCACCGACAACCCGGTCGCCGACTGGACCACCTACGCCGAGCGGTTGTCCGCAGCCGGGGTGAGCTGGCGCGTCTACCACAACCCGAGCAAGGACGAGCGCTACGGCGACTACGACGACAACGGCCTGTCCTACTTCAAGCAGTTCCACAACTTCCCCAAGGACGACCCGCGTTACATCAACGCGATGACCAAGTGGGACCTGACCGCGTTCGACGCGCACTGCAAGGACGGCACGCTGCCCACCGTCTCCTGGTTGGTCGCGCCCTACCTGTTCAGCGAACACCCGGACGCCGGGCCCAACTACGGCGCGCACTGGGTGAACACCGCGATGCAGTCGATGTTCGCCAACCCCGAGGTGTGGAAGCACACCGTGTTCCTGCTGATGTACGACGAGAACGACGGCTACTTCGACCACGTGGTGCCGCCGATGCCCGAGCCGGGCACCCCCGAGGAGTTCGTCGGCGGCCGGCCGATCGGCCTGGGCTCGCGCGTACCGCTGTGGATCGCCTCGCCCTGGAGCCGCGGCGGTCAGGTCAACTCCCAGGTGGCCGACCACACTTCGGTGCTGCGCTTCCTGGAGACGGTGACCGGGGTGAACGAACCCAACATCTCCGCCTGGCGCCGCGCGGTCTGCGGCGACCTCACCTCGTGCTTCGACTTCACCCGCCCCGACTACACGATTCCGGCGCTGCCGGACACCAACCCCTTGATCGCCAAGGCGGACGCGGCCAAGGCGCTGCCCGGCGTCAAACTGCCGGCGGCGGGCGCCCAGCAGGTGCCCACCCAGGAACCCGGTTACCGCCCGCATCGGCCGCTGCCGTACCGTCCCTGGGCGGATGTCACCGTCGACCGCAAGACCGGCCGGGTGCAGTGCACGCTGGCCAACGAGGGCACGGTGACCTATCACTTCACCGTGTTCCCCAACATCGTGCTCCCGTTCGCGGGCACCCCGTTCACCGTCGCACCGGGCAAGAGCGCGACCTACGTGTGGGACGCGGCCGGCACCGACGGCGTCTACGACTTCAGCGTGCACGGTGCGGACGGCTTCGTCCGGCGCTTCGCCGGCACCGTGGTCCGCGACCCGCAGCGCGACATCGCCGTGCCCTCGGTCCGGGCCACGCTGCACGGTCGGCGGCCCGACGCGGGCCGGGTGGAACTGCGGCTGGGCAACGAGGGGGACACCGACCTGCGGTTCACCATCACGCCGAACGACTTCGGCGGCACGGCCCGGGATCAGTGGGTCGGCGCCCGGGACCGGGACACCGTGACGTGGCCGACCGACGCGCACGGCCGCTACGACGTCACGGTCGCGGCGGCGGACGGGTTCACCCGCCGTTACGCCGGTACGCTCCACCCGTCGAACCGGGACTGATCGGCGGCCGGTCCGCGTCGCCCCGCCGTGCGGAAGCCCGGCGGCGAGGCGACGCGGGCCGCGCTCATTCGGGGTGGCGGCGCCGGATCAGGACGAGGGCGCTGTGCGCCCGCACGGCCCGGACGCCGCCCGCCTTGACCTCCACCTCGTCCGCGCCGTCCGGGTCGGCGGTGTCGACCGCGACGTGCCACACGTCGCCCCCGTCGCGCAGGACCGGGATGCGGACCTCGATGCCCTCGTAGTGGGCGTTGAGCACGAACAGGAACGAGTCGTCGACGATCGGCCCGCCTCGTGCGTCGCGTTCGGAGATGGCGTCCCCGTTGAGGAAGACCACCACCGAGCGGGCGTCGGGGCGGTCCCAGTCCGCCCCGGTCATCTCCGCGCCGTCCGGGCGGAACCACAGCAGGTCGGCCGGGCCGTCGGCGCCGTCGCCGCGGAAGAAGCGCCGGCGGCGCAACACCGGGTGCGCGGCGCGGAGTCGGACCAGGCCGCGGGTGAACTCCAGCAGGTTTCGGCGGGCCGGGTCGGCGGCGGCCCGGGCCCAGTCCATCCACGCGATCTCGTTGTCCTGGCAGTACACGTTGTTGTTGCCCTGCTGGCTGCGGCCGAGTTCGTCGCCGTGTGCGAGCATCGGCACACCCTGCGCGACGAACAGCGTGGTGAGCAGGTTGCGTTGGCGGCGCTCGCGCAGCGCGCACACGCTCGGGTCGTCGGTGTCGCCCTCGGCGCCGGAGTTCCACGAGCGGTTGTCGTCGGCGCCGTCGCGGCCCTGTTCGCCGTTGGCCCGGTTGTGCTTGCCGTTGTACGACACCAGGTCGCGCAGGGTGAAGCCGTCGTGTGCGGTGACGAAGTTGACGCCCGCGAGCGGCCTGCGATGCTCGCTCGTGTACAGGTCGGAGGAACCGGTCAGCCGGGCCGCGAACTCGGGCAACACGCCGTCCGTACCGCGCCAGAAGTCGCGTACACAGTCCCGGTACTTGCCGTTCCACTCGCTCCACAGCGGTGGGAAGTTGCCCACCTGGTAGCCGCCTTCGCCCAGATCCCACGGCTCGGCGATCAACTTGACCCGGCTGACCACCGGATCCTGCTGGACCAGGTCGAAGAACGCGGAGAGCCGGTCCACCTCGTGGAACTGCCGGGCCAGGGTGGCCGCCAGATCGAAACGGAAGCCGTCGACGTGCATCTCGGTGACCCAGTGGCGCAGCGAGTCCATGATCAACTGGAGCACGTTGGGGTGGCGCATCAGCAGGCTGTTCCCGGTGCCGGTGGTGTCGTAGTAGTGCGCCGGATCGTCGTCCACCAGACGGTAGTACGAGGCGTTGTCGATGCCGCGGAAGGACAGGGTCGGGCCCAGTTCGTTGCCCTCGGCGGTGTGGTTGTAGACGACGTCGAGGATGACCTCGATCCCGGCGGCGTGCAGGGCCTTGACCATCGCCTTGAACTCGGTGACCTGTTCGCCTCGGGTCCCGGAGGACGAGTAGGCGTTGTGCGGGGCGAGGAAGCCGATGGTGTTGTAGCCCCAGTAGTTCGACAACCCTCGGTCGAGCAGCGAGCCGTCCTGGACGAACTGGTGTACCGGCATCAACTCGATCGCGGTGACGCCGAGGGTGGTCAGGTGCTCGATCACGGCGGGGTGGGCGAGGCCGGCGTAGGTGCCGCGTCGGTGTTCCGGGACGTCGGGATGGGTGCGGGTCATGCCCTTGACGTGCGCCTCGTAGATCACCGTCTCGTGGTACGGCCGGTTCGGGCTGCGGTCGTCGCCCCAGTCGAAGGTCGAATCGGTCACCACCGACAACATGGTGTGACCCAGGTTGTCCGACGTGTTCTGTTGATCCCGGGCCTCGGGGCGGTAGTCGAGCAGCGACGGGTCGCCGTCGGTGGTGCCGTCGATCGCCCTGGCGTAGGGGTCGATCAGGATCTTCGCGGGGTTGCAACGATGCCCGCGGTCGGGATCGTGCGGTCCGTGGACGCGATACCCGTAGCGTGTGCCCGGACCGACGCCGGGCAGGTACCCGTGCCACACGAAGCCGTCCACCTCGGGCAGCGGCACCCGCCGTTCGGTGCCGTCGTCGTCGATCAGCGCGAGCTCGACGCGCTCGGCGACCTCGGAGAACACCGCGAAGTTGGTGCCCGAGCCGTCGAAGGTGGCGCCGAGGGGCTGGGACCTGCCATTCCATGCGTGCATGCAGGGAGATTAGCCGTTCATTTCGGACAAAAATCCCATTAACGGCATGGTGCGACGTCGTGTCTCGTCACCGCTTCGCGAGCACGAGGCGCGGGTCGAGGCGCGGACGTGTCGCGCGCCACCACGCCCCCGAGTCCCACTTCGGTCGTCCGCGCGTGAGCCGGCGGCAGCACAGCCCGATCAATACCGCGCTGAGGTGTCCGATCGCGGTGAAGTCGCGGTGGACGAGCAGCGGTAGGACGACGTACAGGGCCAGGCCCGCGAAGTAGGGCAGGCGCCATGGTCCGACGATCCGGTAGCAGAGCAGCCCCGCGACGGCCATGTATCCGTAGCTGGGGCCGACGTCCGGTTGGAACCGCGTACTTTGCGGCAGGGTGCCGGCGTGGATCTGCGCCAGCACGATCGCCTGGCTGACGAAGGTGGCGCCCACGTGCCCGAGGGCGACCACGGCCAGCCATCGCCGAGTCCCGATCCACCGCTCGGCGACCGCGCACAACACGGTGAACATCACGGTGAACTTGAGCAGATGCATCCCCTGGTCCCACACGGCGCTGGCCACCAACACCCGCAGCGGCGCGACGTCGAGGTTGTGCAGGTTCGTGCTCCGGTGCCGTAGGAAGGTGATGCGCTCGTCGGCGGTCAGCCGCACATACAGATCGGCCGTCGTCACATGGAGGATCAGCAGCCAGAGATAGGTACCGGGAGCCGAAACCAGCCAGTTCCGGACCGCACCGAGGGCTCGCCGGGTCGAATCCGGGCCGGGCAGGGGCAATGGTCTTCCCATCGGGAGTCGGACGTCCGCTCGATACAACCACGAAGACCACCCCCGCGGTGTTCCGGCCCCGACGTGGGCGCGGGCTCGTCCGGCCCTCCGACGCGCCGTTCGGTTCGGCGCCGGCCTCGGGTTCGTCGGCGCGTCGACGCGGATCGATGGGGCGAAACAGGGAAAATATGGGCGAATCATGAATGCGGGTGCGGGGCGTCGTGTGGCGGTCCGTGCAGGGGTTGCGGCCTGTCGGTCGGTGCGGAGGGAAGCGGCTTGTCCACCTATCTGTTCCGGCTGGGGCAATGGGCGTTTCGGCATCGGCGCCTCGTGTTGGCGGTGTGGCTGGCCGTTGCGGTGGCCGCCGTCGTGCTCGCGACGGTGAGCGGGGGCAAGACCGACGACACGTTCACGATCCCCGGGACCGAGTCGCAGCGTACGACCGACCTGCTGAACGAGAAGCTGCCTGCGCTCGGCGGCGCCCAGACCCAGGTGGTGTTCGCCGCGAAGGGCACGGCCAAGGTCACCGACCAGGGTCCGCAGGCCGGCATCGAGGCGGCCGTCGCGCAGTTGCGGACGGTGCCGCAAGTGGTGTCCGTGTCCGACCCGTTCACCGATCAGGGGGTGGCACCGGACCAGCAGGTCGCGCTCGGCTGGGTGCAGTACTCCGTGCAGCCGGCCGACGTCGAGGACTCCACCCTGGACGCGCTGAAGGACGCGGTGGCACCGGCTCGGCAGGCCGGGGTCGAGGTCGAGTACTCGGGCAGTGTGTACCCGGGCTGGCGGATCACCCCCTCCGAACTGCCGGAGGTCATCGGTCTGGCGATCGCGCTGGTCATCCTGCTGATCACGTTCGGCGCGGTGGTGGCCGCCGGCGTGCCGATCGTCACCGCGATCATCGGTGTGGTGGTCGTCCTGATGGGCGTGACCGCCGTCGCGTCGGTGGTGACCATCGCGTCCGCGTCCACCACGGTGGCGCTGATGCTCGGGTTGTCCTGCGGCATCGACTACGGACTCTTCATCCTGTTCAGACACCGCAACAATCTGATCGGCGGGATGGCCGTCGAGGAGTCCGGGGCCCTGGCCCTGGGCACCGCCGGCAGCTCGGTGGTCTTCGCCGGCCTCACCGTCGTCATCGCCCTGTGCGGGCTGGCCGTCGTGGGCATCCCGTTCCTGACCGTGATGGGCTTGTGCGCCGCCGCGGCGGTGGCGGTCGCGTTGCTGATCGCGCTCACCCTGCTGCCCGCGATCCTGGGCTTCGCCGGGCCCAAGGTCGTCTCGTTCATCGACACGCGCCTGCGGCCCGGGCACCACGAGGAGGTTGCGCGGATCACCGCGACCGAACCGGCCCGGACCTTCGGCGCGTCCTGGGCACGTTTCGTGGTGCGCTTTCGGATCCCGACGCTGGTCGTCGGTATCGGCCTGTTGCTCGTGCTGGCGATCCCGGCGACGAGCATGGAACTGGGGCTGCCCAGCGGCGCCTCGCAACCGAAGTCCTCCACCCAACGCAAGGCCTACGACCTGACCGCGGCGAGCTTCGGACCCGGGTTCAACGGGCCCCTCCTGGTGGTCGCCGACGGGCCGGTGAATCAGACCGGTATGCAGAACCTGGTGACCGCGCTCAAACAGCAGCCGGATGTGGCGGCGGCAGGCCCGCTCGCCACGAACGACCAGGTCGCCGTGGTCCGGGTGATCCCCACGACCGGGCCCAACTCCGGCGCCACCGCCGACCTGGTGCACCGCATTCGGGACAACCGTGCGGCGATCGAGGCCGGCGTCGGCGCCCCGATCCTGGTCGGCGGCAGTACCGCGTCCAACATCGACGTGTCCGCCAAGCTCTCCGCCGCGCTGCCGGTGTTCCTGATCGTGGTGATCGGGCTGGCGTTCGTGCTGCTCACCCTCGCGTTTCGGACCATCCTGGTGCCGATCACGTCGATCATCGGCTTCCTGCTGTCGGTCGGGGCGGCCTTCGGCGCCCAGGTTGCGATGTTCCAATGGGGCTGGGGCGAGCACATCTTCGGCATCACCCCGACCGAGACGATCAGCTTCCTGCCGATCCTGATGCTCGCGATCATCTTCGGATTGTCCAGCGACTACGAGGTGTTCGTCGTCTCCCGGATCAAGGAGGACTTCACCACCACGGGCGATGCGCGCGGTGCGGTCGCGCGCGGCACCGCACTGTCCGCGCGGGTGGTGACGGCCGCCGCGCTGATCATGTTCGCGATTTTCGTCGCCTTCATGTTCACCGACGATCCGACCATCAAGGCGATCGGCTTCAGCTTCGCGGTCGGTGTCTTCCTGGACGCCTTCGTGGTCCGGCTGACCCTGGTCCCGGCGACGATGGCGATCGTCCGCGCCAAGCTCTGGTACCACCCGCAGTGGTTCGCCAAATACGTCCCCGACCCCGACATCGAGGGCAAGCGCCTGGAGGAACGCCTGGCCGGCGGCGCATCCGCCGCGGGCGGCGGCACCTGATCGGCCGCGCCGCCCGCGCCGGGGGCACCTCGTCGCTCAGTCGGGCGCCGCTCGATCACGTCCCGCCGGAGGCACCCGGTCGTCGCGGATCGCCGCCGGCACGACCGGGTCCGAACAGGCGCGCGCGAAGCGGGCGATCCGGTGCTCGATCTCGCGTCGAAACACGAGTGTCCCGATGCGCTCGGCGATCGGTGCCAACCAGCGGGGGTGGCAGGTGAAGTTGTAGCGCCAGACGGCTCGGGCGCGGTTCGGGTCGTTCGGGATCGCGGTGAAGCGCCGGCCGCCGCCCATCCTGGCGAAGAACCACGATCCCTCGACCATCCGCATGCCCACGTTCGTCGGCGGTTGGTACGAGACGTATTCGCTGATCATCCGAAAGCCGGCCCGGTGGACGGTGAGGGTGCGGACGCCCTTGCCCGGCTCGGTCGCGCCGTCCAGGAAGCGTTGGCTGCGGATGAACGGATCCCACCGTCGGCGCACCGCGCCGGTGGTCTGGGAGATCGCGAACGCCGTCGCGGGATCGACCGGGACCTCGACCGACGCTTCCACCAGGGGCATGCGGCCATCCTGTCAGGTCGACCCGGGCGTCAGGTGCCCGCGTCGTGGGCGATCAGGCCCGCCTGGGTGCGGTTGGCGCAGCCGAGTTTGTCGAGCGGTCGGGAGACGTAGCCCTTCACGGTGGCCTCCGACAGGAACAGGCGGGACGCGATCTGTGCGTTGGACCGGCCCTCGCCCAGGCCCGCGAGTACCTCGGCCGCCCGCATCGTCCAGGCGAGCGGACCGGGGTGGGCCGGCCACCAGACCAGGCCCCACAGGGTCGCCGCGGTGTCGAGCGGCGCGAAGAAGAGCGCCAACCGACGTCGACGGCGACCGGGTGCCGTTGGTCCCATCGACAGTCGGTCACGGCCATACGGTAGGTCACCTCCATCGGGATGGGTGCTCCGCCGGCCTTTCGGCCGAGCGGAAACCTACGAAAGTCGTATGTCCTCGCCGAGGACCCGTACTTCGTCGCTTGCGCCGACGACGATCGGCTCTACCGGCCGGCCTGAGCCGCCCGCTGCAATGGATCCATGGAAACCCGACGAGAGTACGCGACCGACACTCCCCGGCCGGGCCACTACGAGATCGACCCGGCCGGCTCCACCATCACCTTTCGGACCAGGCACGTCTTCGGGCTGCTGCCGGTCCGGGGGAGCTTCGCGATCTCGGCCGGGACGATCGACGTCGTGGAGCCACCGGCCGCCTCCCGGGCGCGGGTGGAGATCGACGCGGCGAGTTTCACCGCGCCCAGTGCGGCGCGGGACAAGGTGGTGCGTTCGGCCCGCTTCCTGGACGCCGACCGACATCCCACGATCACCTTCGCCGCCGATCGCTTGGGCCGTGACATGCCGACCGGCACACTCACCGTGCGGGGCGTCGCGCGAGCCGTGCCGGTGTCGATAGTGGCGATCGACGTGCTGCCCCGGGCGTTCTCGGTCCGGGCGACCGCCCGCGTCGATCGCACCGCGTTCGGGGTGACCGCCTCGCGCGGCATGGCCGGCCGACATCTCGACCTGGTCGTCGAGATCACCTGCGCGCAGATCCGTTGATCGCCCGTCCGTTCGGCACGGCTTCGGCCGGGATTGCTCCGGGTCGGTCGTCTCTTTTTGCCATGCAGGTGCAACTGATGTGCCCCATCCGGGCGTTGATGAAGATGACGCACCGTTCGGGTTCGTCGGACACCCACAGTCAGGAGAGGTCATGCCCGGTCCCTTGATTCTCGGCCGCAGGGCCCCCGTCCCCACCCGAGCCGCGCCCGCACTGCCCCGGCATCACTACGATCCCGACCTGTGCGTCAACGTCACCCCGGGCGGCACGCTGTTGATCCACGCGGTCGACTCGGGCACCTACACCGGAACCCAGGAGCCCAGGGGATACAAGAAGGATGACTGATCGCGACGCGAGCGTCGTGATCGTGGCCACCGAGGAGGATCTGACCGCCGACATGGTGGCCGCGCACCTCCTCGGCGGCCCCGTGGCCCTGCTCCGCCTGGATCCGGGCCGCATGCGCGAACGCCCGTTGGTCACCGGCCGGTTCGCCGCCGGCCGTTGGCACACCGTGCTGACCTCGGGGCGGGTGTCGGTGACCCTGGACGAGCGCTGTGCGGTCTACTGGCGCAAACCCACCCGGCCGGACGCACTGGCCCGCGCCGAGGAACGCTGGCGCGCGGACGAGAACACCACCGCACTGCTGGGCCTGTTGCGAGCCCACCCGCTGAAGGTGTGGATCGACGATCCCATCGTCGTGGCGGCCTCGCTGCACAAGCCCACCCAACTGGCGACCGCAGCGCGCAACGGATTCACCGTGCCGGACACGCTGTTCACCAGCGATCCGCAGGCGGCTCGCGCGTTCATCGCGGCGCACCGGGACAAGGTCGTGGTCAAGGCGCTCACCCAACGGCACACCACCTTCATCCCGACCACCCGGATCCACCTCTCCGATGATCTGACCGGCATCGCCGGCACCCTGCACTACCTGCAAGCCCTGGTCGAGGATCGACTGTTCGACGCGCGGGTGACCGTCGTGGACGACCGGGTGTTCGCCGCGGCGATCACGACGGACGGCGCGCTCGACTGGCGGGCCGTCCCGCTGGAGGCGGCCCGATACCGGGCGATCGATCCGCCGGCGGAGATCGCCAGGGCCTGCGTCGAGCACGTGCGCGACCTGGGATTGGCGTACGCCGCGCTGGACTTCGTGGTCACCTCGGCCGGCTGGACCTACCTGGAGACCAACTGCGTGGGCGAGTTCGGCTGGATCGAGAGTGCCACCGGCCTGCCCATCTCGGCACAGATCGCCCGCACCCTGTGCGTGGGCCCGGCCCGGCGCGGCACCATCGGAACCTGCGCGTCCGCCAGACTGTGACCATGGATCCGCTGCTCGCCGCCGCGTTGGAGACCCTCGGCATCGCCGACCGGCCACGCCCGCTGACCTCGCATCACACGCATGCCTGGCGGGCCGGAGGGTGGCGGATCAAGACGGCCAGGGGGTCGGCCGACGCCGCGTCGCTGCACCACGAGGCGCGCGTGTTGACCATCCTGCGCGGGCAGGGCCTGTATCCGGTCGGCGGCGCGCACGGGCACGTCGACGACGGCGTGTGGACGGCGGTCGAGTGGCGCCCCGGGGTGACCCTGTGGCGTTGGTGCGAGTCGGCCCGGCGCACCGGCCCCGGCCTCCCGGATCGATTGTTCGTGCTGGCCCGGCAGGCGTTCGCGGCGCTGGCGCGGCTGCATGTGATGGGCTGGCACCACGGGGACATCCAGCCGATGAACATCCTGGTCACCCCGGGGGCCGGGATCGAGTTCATCGACCACGATCTGACCCACCACCCGGATCTGCTCCCGTTGCCGGTCCCCTACCGGGGCGGGATGGACCTGACCACGGCCCCCGAGATCGCCCGGCAACTCCTGGACACCGGCCCCGGACACCACGTGCGCCTCACCGACGCCGCCGAGCTGTACAGCCTGGGCGCCTCGTTCCGGGCGGCGTGGACGGGCCGGGCGCCGGCCACCGACCGGGTGATCGGCGGGCGGATCGGCGCCGCCGACATTCTGGAGGACATCGCCACCGGGCGGCATCGTCCACCACTGGCCGCCGTGCGCCCGTGGTCGGACCCCGCGCTGGAGGCGCTCCTGGAGGCGACGATGTCCCTGGACCCGGCGGACCGGGCGGTGGTGAGCCCGGTGACGACGTAGGCCGGATCCCGGTGGGGCCGCGCCGCCCGACACCGGACGACGCGGCCCGATCCACCGGGATCCGCCGGACCGGGCCAGTCGCGGGTTGCGGCGAATGGTGTACGCCGGGAGGCGGTCACGGCGTGGGTGCCGGGACGGATCACCGACGGTGCCTGTAATGGAGCCCCGGGCTCGGGCACGTCGAGCCGGTGGGCCGAGGTGCCGGACCGGCGAACCAGGAGAGCCGATGCACGAGACGGTGGAATTCGACGAACCCGGGCACGGGCACGATCATGCGGCCGGCGACGGCTCGGGCGGCCGCCGGCTCGAAAGCGACCCGCCCGCGCCCGTCGCGGTCGCGGCGATCACCGACGAGGAACCCGCGATCGGCGGCGACACCGCGTGCACGACCGCGGCGTCCGGGTCGGTGGAGCCGGGTGCCGCGCGCCGTGCCGGGATCCCGCCGGACGCCGCCACGTGCGCGCGCTGTCTGGCCGAGTTGGCCGACCCCACCGATCGTCGCCACCTGCATCCGTTCATCACGTGCGCCGACTGCGGTCCCCGGATCGGCATCGCCACCGCACTGCCCTACGAGCGTGCGCACACCACGATGGCGGACTTCCCGATGTGCGCGGACTGCGCCCGGGAGTACGCCGACCCCGGCGACCGGCGTTTTCGCACACCCTCCGTCTCGTGCCACGCCTGCGGGCCACGGCTGTCCCTGATCGACGCGGAGGGTGCCCCGATCGGCTTCGGCACCGTGGACGAGGCGCGCCGGATGCTCGCCGACGGGGAGATCCTGGCGGTCAAGGGCATCGGCGGCTATCACCTGCTCTGCGCCGCGGCCGACGAGGAGGCGGTGGCGCGGCTGCGCGAGCGCACCGGGCGGGCGGACGAACCGTTCGCGGTGCTGGCCCGTTCGCTCGGCGAGATCGAGCCGCATGCCGTGATCGGGGGCCTCGAACGCGAGTCGCTCACCGGCGCGACCCGGCCGATCGTGCCGCTGCGGCTCCGCCGGACCGACGAGTCGGCGCTGCCGGAGGCGATCGCCCCGGGGCGTCCCGACCTGGGCTTCATGTTGCCGTACACGCCGGTGCACCATCTGCTGCTGGGACTGGTCGACGATCGGCCCGGGCCGCGGCTGCTCGCGCTCGCCGGTGGCGATGCGCCCGGCGAGCCGATCGTGACCGACGACGCCGAGGCGCCGGCCCGGCTCGCGCCGCTCGCGGACGGCCTGCTCACCCACGATCGGCCGACCGCTCCGCCACCGCCCGTCGGATGAGCCCGGGGCGGCGGCGGGCGCGGCGGTGAGCGATGCCGCGGGATCGCCGGTGCGCCGGCCCCAGGAGGGGGCGAATGCGACCGTCGGGTGCGCGCCTCAGGCCGCCGGCTCCGACAGCGGCTCCGAGACCGGAATCGGCTCCGACGGTACCTCCGACATCGGCTCCGGCACCGGAATCAGCTCCGACATCGGCTCCGGCACCGGCATCGGCCGCAGCCGGCGGGCGGCGGCGATCAGCGCGTCGGCCAGCCGCGCGTCCGTCCCGGCCTCGGGATGCCACTGGACCCCCATCGTGAACGTCTCGCCCGGCAGCTCCACCGCCTCGACGAGGCCGTCCAAGGCCCGCGCACCGGGCACCAGGCCCCGGCCGAGCCGGTCCACCGCCTGGTGGTGGTAGGTCGGCACCTCGTACGCCTCGGTGCCCAGCGAAGCGAACAGCGTGCCGGGAACCGGCGTGACGACGTGCGCCACCATGCGGCCGGGCGGGCCGGTGTGCCCACTGTGGCCGACCACGTCCGGCACGTGCTGGATCAGCGTGCCGCCCAGCACCACGTTGAGCAGTTGCATGCCGCGGCAGATCCCCAGCAGCGGTGTGTTCGAGGCCAGCGCCGCCTCGATCAACGCGCTCTCCCACGCGTCCCGGGCCTCGTCAGGGACACCGGTTCGGGCATGCGGCTCGGCGCCGTAACGGGCGGGCCGTACGTCCGGACCACCCGCGATCACCACGGCGTCCACCCGGGCCACCGCCTCGGCCGCCGCCTCCGGGGCGTCCGGCGGCAACAGCACCGCCAGGCCGCCCGCACGTTGGAAGTGCGTCGGATAGTCGACAGGGAGCAACATCGCCGGTAGCCGCCACACCCCCCAGCGGGCGGTTTCCTCGTGGTAGGTGCTGATACCGATCAGTGGTTTGGTCATACAGGGTCGCTCGGTTCCTCGGGATTGCGGCGGTCAATCATTGGTTCGATACCACACCTTTACTCGACAGGCCGTCGCGGCGCAAGCCTGTGGAGGACGTCCTTCGCGCCGGCGGGTGCGGCCGGCGGCCGGGGCGCCCGGATCAGGCGAGGAAGCCGCGCAGCAGGGCTGCGGTTCCGGCGCAGTGCTCGCGCATCACCTCGGCCGCCGCGTCCGGATCGCCGTCCAGGATCGCCTCGACCAGTGCGGTGTGCTGGTGCTGCGAGTGTTCCAGATTACGTACGAGCAGCGGTATGCAGTCAAGCAGGTCGTTCACCGTGGCCCGTACCGCCGCGTACTGCCCGGCCAGGGACGGCGAGCCGGACAACCGGGCCACGGTCAGATGCAGCAGCGTGTCCCGCCGTCGGTACTCGGCCAGCGGCGCGTCCCGGGTCTGCGCCAGCGCCTCCCGCAACCGCACGGCCTGGGCCCGGTCCAGCCCCTGCGCCGCACACAGCCCGGCCGCGCCCACCTCCAGCACCTCGCGAAAGCGCAGCGTGTCCTCCACGTCCACGGTCGTGATCCGGCGGCGCAACTCGGCGGCCGACCCGTCGCCGACCGGCCCCGGGCGCTCGTGCACGAACGTGCCGCCGTAGCGACCCCGGCGGCTCTCCACGATGCCCTGATCGGCCAACACCTTGAGCACCTCGCGCAGGGTCACCCGGCTGACCCCGAGCCGATCGGCCAGATCGCGTTCGGAGGGCAGCCGGTCGCCCTCGGACACCAGGCCCAATCGGATCACCTGGAGGATCTGCTCCAGCGCCTCCTCGAAGCCGTTGCCCACCCGCACCGGCCGCAACAGCGGCGCCAGACCGTCGCTCGGGCCCGGCCCGGATTGCTCGTCCACGATCCCTCCCTCCAGCTCTTCCCAATCAATGGTTCTCCGCCATACCTTATGGCTTCCGGTTGGACCGACAGGAAGCACTCCCTTGGCAGACCGAACGCCCCCGCCGTCCGTCGACGAACTGCGCGCTCGTCGACACCGGCGAAATCGACACGGTAGTCCCGGCGTTCACCGAGCCTGGACGACGCGCTCGCCCACGGTGCCGAGGGCTGCGACCACCTGCTCGCCGTGGACTTCCGACATGAACACGGTGGCCGGTTACGCGATGTCGTCCCGGGAACGCGGATACGGTGACTTCGTGATGTGCCCCGACCCGGCCACCCTGCGCCGCACCCCGTGGCATCCCGGCACCGCGCAGCTCGATGCGGACCTGTTGTGGCACGACGGTTCCCCGGTCGCGGCCTCGCCCCGGCAGATCCTGCGGCGCCGACTCGACCGGCTCGCCGAGCACGGCCGGCCCGCGCACGCGGCCACCGAACTCGAGTTCATCCTGTTCAGGGACAACTACGCGGCCGGCTGGGACCGTGCCTACCGCGGCCTGACGCCGGCCGACCGATACAACGTCGAGCACTCGGTGTTGGGCACCGGGCGGGTCGAAGGTCGCCCGGGGGCCGGACGACCGCACGTGTGCGCTGCGGGCCACGCGCACCGCTTCGAGAACCGCCTTCCCGGCGGCGACGTCAGCCCCCACCTCGCGGTCGCCGCGATGATCGCGGTCGGCCTGCACGGGATCGAGCACGAACTCGAACCCGGCGACGCCTACACCGGTGACGCGCCGCACGTGCCCGGCACGCCGGGCGGGGCCGCCGAGCCGTGGGGCTCCTCGACCATCGCCGAACACGCCTTCGGCGCCGAGGTGGTGGCCCACCACCTGCACACGGCGCAGGTCGAACAGGACGCGTACGACACGGCAGTGACCGACCGGGAGCGATTCCGCTCCTTCGAGCGCATGTGAGGATCAAAGCGGTGTCCCAGCAGCACGAACGCCACGACCGACCGGACCCCGACGGGCCGCACCAGCACGACATCCTCGATCCCACCACCGAAGAGGTCATCGCGACCGTCCGGGCGAGTTCGGCGCACGACGTCGACGCGGCGGTGGCCCGGGCGGGCCGCGCCGCCGTGAAGTGGGCGGCGTTCGCGCCCGGCGAGCGGGCCCGCGTGTTGCGCCGCTTCGCCGTCGTCGTGGACGAGCACGTCGAGGAACTCGCCCGACTGGAGGTACGCGAGGCCGGCCACCCGATCGGGAACGCCCGCTGGGAGGCGGGCAACGTACGCGACCTGCTGGACTACGCGGCCGGCGGCGTCGAACGCCTGACCGGCCGGCAGATCCCGGTCGCCGGCGGCCTGGACATCACCTTCCACGAGCCGCTCGGCGTGGTCGCGGTGATCGCGCCCTGGAACTTCCCGATGCCGATCGCCGCGTGGGGTCTGGCCCCCGCGCTCGCGGCCGGCAACGCGGTGGTGCTCAAGCCCGCCGAGACCACCCCGCTGAGCGCCCTGCGGCTGGCCGAACTGGGCCTGGTCGCCGGGCTGCCCGAGGGCCTGTTCCAGGTGTTGCCGGGAGCCGGCCCGGTTGCCGGCCGGGCGCTGGTGGAACACCCCGGTGTGGCCAAGGTGGTCTTCACCGGATCCACCGCCGTGGGCCGGGACATCATGGCCAGGTGTGCCGCCGGGGTCAAGCGGGTCACCCTCGAACTGGGCGGCAAGAGCGCGAACATCGTCTTCGCCGACGCGGACATCGAGGCCGCCGCGGCCGCCGCGCCGGGCGCGTTCCTGGACAACACCGGACAGGACTGCTGCGCGCGTACCCGCATCCTGGTGCAGCGCGACGTCTACCACCGCTTCATGGACCTGCTCGAACCGGCGGTGCGGGCCTTCCGGGTCGGCGACCCCGGGGACCCGGACACGCAGATGGGCCCGCTGATCTCCGCCGCGCATCGCGAGCGGGTGCGCTCCTACGTACCGCAGGACGCGCCGGCGGCGATCCGCGGCGAGGCGCCCACCGGCAAGGGCTTCTGGTATCCGGCGACGGTGCTCACGCCCGAGTCCGCCGAGGATCGCACGGCCGTGGAGGAGATCTTCGGCCCGGTCGCGGTGGTCCTGCCGTTCGACGACGAGGCCGACGCGATCCGGCTGGCCAACGCCACCGCGTACGGCCTGTCCGGGTCGTTGTGGACCCGGGACGTCGGTCGCGCGCTGCGCGTCTCGCGGGCGGTGCGGGCCGGGAACCTGTCCGTCAACTCGCACAGCAGCGTGCGCTATTCGACCCCGTTCGGCGGGTTCGGGCAGTCCGGGCTGGGCCGTGAGCTGGGTCCGGACGCGTTGGCGGCCTTCACCGAGATCAAGAACGTGTTCATCAGCAGCGAGTCCTGCGGTACCGGATCCACCGGCACCGCGTCCACCAGCACCGAGGAGAGTTGAGTGACCGAGCAGACCCCCGTGTGCCGCCGCCTGGTCGGCCGCACCGCCGTCGTCACCGGAGCGGGCAGCGGTATCGGCCTGGCCTCCGCCCGGCGACTGGCCTCCGAAGGCGCGAACGTGGTGTGCGCCGACATCGACGAGGCATCCGGCAAGGCCGCCGCCGACGAGGTCGGCGGGCTCTTCGTGCGGGTCGACGTCACCGACGCCGAGCAGGTCGAGGCCCTGTTCAAGACCGCGTTCGACACCTACGGTTCGGTCGACGTCGCGTTCAACAACGCGGGCATCTCGCCGCCCGACGACGACTCGATCCTGACCACCGGCCTGGACGCGTGGCGCCGGGTCCAGGAGGTCAACCTGACCTCGGTGTTCCTGTGTTGCAAGGCCGCGTTGCCGTACATGCGGGAACAGGGCCGGGGCTCGATCATCAACACCGCGTCCTTCGTGGCGGTGATGGGCGCGGCGACCTCGCAGATCTCCTACACCGCGTCCAAGGGCGGTGTGCTCGCGATGTCGCGGGAACTGGGCGTGCAGTTCGCCCGGGAGGGCATCCGGGTCAACGCGCTGTGCCCGGGGCCGGTGAACACCCCGCTGCTCAAGGAGCTGTTCGCCAAGGACCCGGAGCGGGCGGCCCGTCGGCTGGTGCACATCCCGGTCGGCCGATTCGCCGAGCCGGAGGAAATCGCGGCCGCGGTCGCGTTCCTGGCCAGTGACGACTCGTCCTTCGTCAACGCCGCCGAGTTCCTGGTCGACGGCGGCATCGCGGGTGCGTACGTCACCCCGATGTAGCCCGTGCCGGGAGGTCGGGGCCGGCCCCGACCTCCCGCGCGCGGTGTGACGCGTCAGCGCAGCGACAGGCGTTGACCCGGCTGGATCAGGTCGGGGTCGGGGCCCACCGCCTCCCGGTTCCTGGCGTACAGGGCGGGCCAGCCGCCCGGGAATTGTTGCTCGTCGGCGATGCCGGAGAGGGTGTCGCCGGGCCGGACGACGACCTCGGCGGCGTCCGCGGGCCGGCGCGACTCTTCGGGAGCGGCGGCCGATTGCTCTTGAGGGCCGGAGGCCGGCCGAGTGGATGTGGCGGACTTCTTGGCGCGCCCGGGGCGTTCGGCCGCGCTGCGTTCGGTGCGACGGGCGGGGCCGGCGCCGGCGAGACCGGCTTTGCGTCCGCAGACGGGCCAGGCACCCGCCCCCTGTGATCGCAGGACGTTCTCGGCGACGCGGATCTGCTCCGCCTTGGGCGCGTCCTGCGCCCGGCCCTTGCCGCCGTTGGCCCTCCAGGTGCGCTCGTTGAACTGGAGCCCGCCGTGGTAGCCGTTGCCGGTTTCGGTGGACCAGTTGCCGCCGCTCTCGCAGTGTGCGACCCGGTCCCAGGTGGCGTCGTCCGCCGCCCGGGCCTGGGTCATTGCCGTGAAGCCCAGGATCGAGGTCGCCACGACACCGACGACCGCCGTGTCGCGGAGGCGGCGCCGGCCGCCGGCCGGGCGCGATTCGTCCCGGTGCGACGTGCTGTGAGAAAGCATGGATTCCCTTCGGAATTCCCCCTGTGGGGTACGGCCGGCGGCGATCCGCGAGGAATCCGTTCCGGCCATCCGAATCGCCCGGATGCTGGTGACGAGCGCTTCGTTGCCTCCACCTCGCGACCGGGTCGCGAGTTCGGCCGTGACTGCACGGCGAATAACGGGGGTGCGGTCTGCACTTGGCGCAGACGGTAGACAACCCGCGTCGTCGATATCAACGACCGATTGCGTTTTCGCAGGCCACGGCGGCATTTCCCGCGAGTGTCGCGGTCGGTGGCGGACTTTCCCGCAGGCCGGCGAATTCCCTGTCCCGGCACCGTTCGGTCGGCGACCATACGGGTGGTTTCGAAGGATCAAAGGGGAGTCGGGCACGACCGGTGACCGGGCTTCGGGTCGGCCGGCCCGGCCCCGGAGCCGGGATTTCGGCCGAAAGGACTTTGCCTCGCGTCGAAACAATGCGGAGCGCCGCGATAAACCTCGAAGGGTGCGGCGAAGATTCGGCCATCGTGGCGGCCGAGCCCTTCCGGGCGGTGTTTCGCACAGCCGGTACCCTGCGCGCGCGACCGGTGATTCGAAGGCATTGGCATAAGCCGGCCTCGTATCGGCGAAGCGCAGATAATAGTAATTAATCCGGTCGGTCCGCCCGCCTCGGGGGTGCGGTGCTGGTGCGGGTCACCAGTTTCGGGTGCAGGAGGTGGCGGGCCGCCTTGGTGCGTTCGCCGCGCAGGCGTTGCAGGAGGGTTTCGGTGGCCAGCCGGCCCATTTCCTCGCGCGGCTGATTGATCGTGGTCAGGCCGATGTGTCGCAGGCCGGCCAGGTGGGTGTTGTCGTAGCCGACCACGGAGACGTCCAGGGGCACCCGCACGCCGGACGCGGACAGTTCGCCGATGATGCCGACCGCGTTGAAGTCGTTGGCCGCGACGATGGCCGTCGGGAGGGTGTCGCGCTCCAGCAGGGCTCGCGCGGCCCGGGCGCCGCCGGTGTCGGTGTACTCGCTCGGCACGACGGACAGGTGGCGGCCCAACGCCAGGCGCGTCATCGCCTGTTCGTAGCCGCGGCGGCGGACCGCGGCCTGCGAGCCGGCGCCGCCGTCCACGTGCACGATGTCGCGGTGGCCCAGGGCGGCCAGGTGCTCGACGGCCAGCGCCGATCCGGTGGCGCCGTCGTCGTTGACGGTGTCCACCCGGGCGGCTCGCACGCTGCGGGCCACCAGCACGGTGGGCACCTGGGCGGCGGCCTCCTCGATCGCGGCGGTCTCCAGGACCGGGCCGAGCAGGATCAGGCCCGCGGGTCGGAACTGGAGCAGGCGTTCCAGGCTGCGGCGTTCGTGCGCCGGACGGCGTCCGCCGGTGCCCAGGATGATGTCCATGCCGCACGCGTGCGCGGCGGCCTCGACGCCGTCGACCACCTCGGCGAAGTACGGGTTGTGCAGGTCGGAGATCATCACGCCCAGCGTGCTGCTGCTGCCGGTGGCCAGGGTGCGGGCGTTGAGGTTGGGGCGGTAGCCCAACTCGCGGGCCGCGGCCAGCACGGCCTGGCGGCGCACCTCGCCGACCTTGGGCGAGTCGCGCATCACCAGCGACACGAGCGAGCGGGACACCCCGGCGCGGGCGGCGACGTCCTCGAGAGTGGGACCGGACACTGATGCTCACCTTTCCTCCGATGATCTCCCCGTGCGCAGCCGCGGCCGCGTCGTCGGGTGTCCGGGGATGGACGTGCGCCGACTCGACGCGGTCGACCCTCCGATGGGCCCGCGACCCGCACCACCGCGACCCCACCCACCCGATGCCGTGGCGCCGCCCCCGCACGATCGGCGCTCCGGCGACGCCGACGAACCCGGCGCTCGGACGGCCCACGGCCGCGGCACGAAGATTACACGGTTGGAGCGCTCCAACGAATGGAGCGCTCCAAGCGATCCCGGCGCGGACGCCTCGAACGGTCCGTCGAATGGCGGTATTACCCACCGGCTCGGGTGTGTCGGCAACACGCGGCGAAGGTGACGAGTGACCCTTGACACGCTCGGACGGCGAGTATCAGTCTTGTGGCGTTCCCGGATTGGAGCGCTCCAAAAATGGAGCGCGGCGATCCGGGGCTGCTTCGTCCCCCGGCGGTCGAACAGGCGACCGTCGAAGTCCGTTGTCCGCCGGCCCACTGGAGAAAAGAACCTGATGCGTATCGGAGTCGCAGGTGTGGGGCGAATCGGCGCGATGCACGCGCGGAACCTCACGAGCCTGGAGACGGTCGACGAACTGGTCCTGTTCGACCCGCAACCGGGCCGGGCGCCGGCCCTGGCGAAGGAACTCGGCGTCGAGGCGGTCGACGACCCGAAGACCCTGCTCGACACGGTCGACGGCGTCGTGGTGGCCACCCCCACCGACACCCACCCGCAGATGTTGCGCCGGACGGTGGCCGCCGGTGTGCCGACGCTGTGCGAGAAGCCGATCGCGTCGGACATCGCCGCGATGATCGCGCTGATCGCGGACGTGGAGGCGAGCGGCGTGCCGGTCCTGGTCGGTTTCCAGCGCCGCTTCGATCCGGCCGTGCTGGAGTTGAAGCGCCGCCTGGACGCGGGCGAGATGGGTACGCCGTACCTGGTGCGCGCGGTCGGCCAGGACGCCGTGCCGCCGGACCCGGGCTATCTGCCCGCGTCCGGCGGGATCTTCCGCGACCTGCTCATCCACGACCTGGACGCGGTGCCGTGGTTGCTCGGCGAACCGGTCGTCGAGGTGTTCGCGAGCGGCTCGGTGCTGGTGGACGAGGCGTTCGCGCAGGCGGACGACGTGGACAACGCGGTCGTGCTGCTGCGTTTCGTGAGCGGGGCACACGCGGTGCTCACCGGCGGCCGACACGACCCGGCGGGCTACGACCACCGGATCGAGGTGCTGGGCTCGGCCCAGTCGCTCGCGGTGGGCCTGGATCCCCGGACGCCGTTGACCTCGCTGGAGGCGGACGGTCCGCAGGCCGGCCCGGACGCCTACGCGGGCTTCCCGGAACGATTCGCCCGTGCCTACGACAACGAGATGCGGGTGTTCGTCGAGGTGGTCGCCGGGCGGATGGCCAATCCGTCCCCGGTGCGCGACTCGCTGGCCGGTCTGGTGCTGGCGCAGGCGTGCGAGCGGTCGCGTCGCGAGGGCCGGCCGATCGAGCCGGCGGCCGTACTCGCCGCGGCGGGCGCGGCGGCGTCGGTCACGGAGGTGGCCCGATGAACCCGTCGCCGCCCTCGACCGAATCCGCTTCGGGCCGCCCGGCCGGGCCGGACCTGCGGCCGGCCGGTGCGCCGATCTCCTGGGGCGTGTGCGAAGTGCCCGGTTGGGGCCCGATGTTGCCGGTGGACACCGTGCTCGGCGAGATGGCCGAGCTCGGCCTGACCGCCACCGAGTCGGGGCCGCCCGGCTACCTGCCGGAGGATCCCACGCTGCTCAAGGGCGTGTTGGCGGCGCACGGCCTGACCCTGGTCGGCTCGTTCGCCGCGCTCGTGCTGCACGAGCGGGACCTGGTCGCCCGGTCGACCGCGGCGGCGGAACGCACGGCCGCGTTGATCGCCGCGGCCGGGGGCGAGGTGCTCGTGCTGGCCGCCGCCACCGGCCAGGACGGCTACGACACCCGGTCCGAACCGTCCGACGAGCAATGGCGATGCCTGATCGACACGGCCGACCGGATCGCCCGCATCGCCGGGGCACACGGCCTGCGCACCACCGTGCACCCGCACGTGGGCACACATGTGGAGACCTCGGCGGAGGTGGAACGTTTCCTCGCCGACAGCACTTTGCCGCTGTGCCTGGACACCGGCCACCTGCTGATCGGTGGCACCGACCCGCTGGACCTGGTCCGCCGGCACCCCGACCGGATCGGCCACGTGCACCTCAAGGACGTGCACGCCCCCCTCGCCGCCCTGGTGCGGGCCGGCTCGCTGACCTACGCCGAGGCCGTCCAGCGCGGCATCTACCGCCCGCTCGGCCGAGGCGACGTCCCGGTCGCCGAGATCGTGGCGACGCTGCACGCGGCCGGCTACCGCGGCTGGTACGTGCTCGAACAGGACACCCGGCTGACCGACGACCCGGCCGACGCGGACCTGCCGCGCCGCGACACCGCGCGCAGTCTGGCGCACCTGCGCGGCAACTGACGCCGGCGCCCGGTGGGTCGGCGCCCCCCTTGCCGGTCGCCCGGCCGGGTACGACATCGGTATCGGGCCGCGCGCCCGTGCCGCCGTACCCGCCCACCCGTCGACGCGCCCGCGCACCGGATTCGGACCGCCGCCCGACCCGACCCGTTCGTCCCGACCGTTCCGACCGTCCTGACGAGGAGTATTCGATGCCCCGACGTTCCCTCGGATTCGCCGCCGCGCTAGGCGTATCCGCGCTCGTCCTCGCCGCCTGCAGCAGCCCGTCCGGCAGCGACCCGGATGCCGAGAAGACCCCCAGGAGCGCGCCGCCCGCCGCCGCCAAGGGCAACAACACCGTGTCCGTGATCACCCACGGATCGGCGGGGGACGCCTTTTGGAACGTCGTCCAGAACGGCGCGCAGGACGCGGGGAGGAAGCTGGGCGTGGACGTCCGGTACCAGGGCGACGGCGACCCGGCCGGACAGGCCCGGCTGATCGACAACGCGGTCACCCAGGGGGTGGGCGGCATCGTGGTCTCGATGGCCAACCCGGACGCGCTGGCGAACTCGATCAAGGCGGCCACCGCGAAGGGCATTCCGGTGATCACCATCAACTCCGGGCAGAGCAGATCCACCGAGTTCGGCGCGCTCGCGCACGTCGGCCAGGACGAGTCGATCGCCGGCGAGGCGGCCGGCGCCAAGCTCAAGCAGGCCGGCCGGACCAAGATGTTGTGCGTCATCCACGAGGCGGGCAACATCGGCCTGAACCAGCGCTGCGACGGCGCCAAGGCCGGCTTCGGCGGCGCGACCCAGACGCTCCAGGTGGACATCGGCAACCCCACCGACATCCAGGCCCGCATTCGCGGCGCGCTCCAGTCGGACTCCTCGATCGACGCGGTGCTCGCGCTCAACCCGCAGGTCGCCGCGGTCGCGGTGGGCGCGGTGGGCGACGCGAAGTCCAAGGCACAGATCGCCACCTTCGACCTCAACCCGGACGTGGTCACCGGGATCAAGGACGGCAAAATCGTCTTCGCGGTGGACCAACAGCAATATCTCCAGGGCTACCTGCCGGTCGTGATGATCAAGCTCTACCGGGACAACGCCAACACGGTCGGCGGCGGCAAGCCGGTACTGACCGGACCCGGCTTCGTCGACCGGAACAACGTCGGCGCGGTGGCCGAATACGCGCAGCGGGGGACCAGATGAGCACGAGTGGCACGACGCCCTCGGCGCCCACCGAGGAGGCGGCCGGCCGCGCGGTTCCGGCCCCGTCCGGCACCGGCGAGCCCGGGCCGGACGAACGGGTCGCTCCCGCCCGGCTCGTGCACCGACTGCTGATCCGACCGGAACTGGGCTCGCTGATCGGCGCGGTGCTGGTGATGGGCTTCTTCGGGTTCGTCGCGGACGGCTTCTTCACCGCCGCCGGGGCGGCGACCTGGCTGGACGACTCGGCCACCCTGGGCATCATGGCGGTGGCCGTGGCGCTGCTGATGATCGGCGGCGAGTTCGACCTGTCCGCCGGCGTGATGACCGCCTCGACCGCGCTCATCACCGCGATGCTGGCGACCAGGGCCGGCTGGTCGGTGTGGCCCGCGCTCGCCGTGTCGCTGCTGTTCGCCCTCGCCGTCGGCGCGCTCAACGGTTGGCTCGTGGTGCGCACCGGACTGCCCAGCTTCATCATCACGTTGGGCACCTTCCTGGCGTTGCAGGGCCTCAACCTCGGGGTCACCCGGCACGTGACGAACAGCGTCCAGGTCAGCGGGATGCGCTCGACCGACGGATACGAGTCGGCCGGCCGGTTCTTCGCCTCGACGATGGCGATCGCCGGCACCGAGATCCAGGTCTCGGTTTTGTGGTGGCTGGTGCTGGCCGCGTTGGCGACCTGGCTGCTCGCCCGGACCCGGTTCGGCAACTGGATCTACGCGGTCGGCGGCGCGCCGATCAGCGCGCGCAACGTCGGCGTCCCGGTGGACCGGACCAAGATCGTGTTGTTCATGACCACCGCCGGCGCCGGCTGGCTGGTCGGCTCGATCAACATCCTGCGCTACACCTCGGTCCAGGCCAATCAGGGCATCGGCCTGGAATTCCAGTACATCATCGCCGCGGTGATCGGCGGTTGCCTGCTCACCGGCGGCTACGGCTCGGCGATCGGCGCCGCCGTGGGCGCGCTGATCTTCGGCATGGCGCGCCAGGGCATCGTCTACGCGAAGTGGAACAGCGACTGGTTCCAGCTCTTCCTCGGCGTGATGTTGCTCGCGGCCGTCCTGGTCAACAACTCCTTCCGGCGCCGCGCGGAGAGGTCCCGTCGATGACGAATCCACCCACTCGGCCGCCGGCCGGGCAAGCGGGCGGCGGCGAGAGCGCCGCCGGTGCTTCCAAGGCTCCGCCGAGCGGTCCCGGCACCGGCGCGCACCTGCTCGAACTGCGCGGCGTCGGCAAGCGGTTCGGCAGCGTGATCGCCCTCGACGACGTCTCGGTGACGGTCGACGCCGGCGAGGTGACGTGCGTCCTGGGCGACAACGGCGCGGGCAAGTCGACCTTCATCAAGATCCTGGCGGGCGTGCACGCCAACGACAGCGGCAGCTACCTCGTGGAGGGCGCACCGGTGCGGTTCGCCTCGCCCCGACACGCGCTCGACCGGGGCATCGCCACGGTCTACCAGGACCTGGCGGTGGTGCCGCTGATGAGCGTGTGGCGCAACTTCTTCCTCGGCTCCGAACCGCGCAAGGGCCGCGGCCCGTTCTCCCGGCTGGACATCGCCACCGCCCGCGCCACCACCCGCCGGGCCCTGTCCGACATGGGCATCGACCTGCGCGACGTCGAGCAGCCGGTGGGCACGCTCTCCGGCGGCGAGCGCCAGTGCGTGGCGATCGCCCGGGCCGTGCACTTCGGCGCCAGGGTGCTGATCCTGGACGAGCCCACCGCCGCGCTCGGCGTCAAGCAGGCCGGCGTCGTACTGCGCTACATCGCGCGGGCCCGAGACCGGGGCCTGGGCGTGGTGTTCATCACCCACAACCCGCACCACGCCTACCCGGTGGGCGACCGCTTCCTGCTGCTCAACCGGGGCCGCAGCCAGGGCTGCTTCGGCAAATCCGACATCACCCTCGCCGAACTCACCCGGCAGATGGCCGGCGGCGCCGAACTGGAGGCACTCGCCCACGAGTTGGATGCCGAGGCCAAGACATGACCGAGTCCGCGCCGGAGCCGGCCGACGCCGCCCGACCCGACCGCGGCCCGGCCCCGGGCCCGATCCCGGACGTGCTCACCGTCGGCCGCGTCGGCGTCGACCTCTACCCGCAACAGAGCGGCGTGCCGCTGGAGCGGGTCGAGACCTTCGCCAGGTCGCTCGGCGGCACCGCCACCAACGTGGCGGTCGCCGCCGCCCGGCTGGGCCGCCGCTCCGCCGTACTGACCAAGGTCGGCGCCGACCCGTTCGGCACCTATGTGCGCACCGCGCTGGCCGACTTCGGCGTCGACCCGACCTGGGTGGCCGGCCACGAACGGCTGCTCACCCCGGTGGTCTTCTGCGCCCTGGACCCGCCCGAAGACCCGCCGCTGCTGTTCTATCGGCTCCCGGTGGCCCCCGACCTCACCCTCACCGACCAGGACGTGCCCTGGCAACTGGTGCGCGAGGTACCGGTGTTGTGGGTGACCGGCACCGGGGCGAGCATCGAGCCCTCGCGCGGCACCCATCGGCGGATGCTCGCGGTGCGCGGCCGTCGCGCGCACACCGTGCTCGACCTCGACTACCGTCCGATGTTCTGGCCCGACCCGGGCACCGCCCGCCGCCACATCGGCGAACTCCTCGACGAGGCCACGGTCGTGGTGGGCAACCGGACCGAAGTGGAGATCGCGGTCGGCACGGCGGACCCGGACGAGGCGGCCCGCCGACTGCTCGACCGCGGCGTGCGCCTGGTCCTGGTCAAGAAGGGCGGCCAAGGAGTCCTGGTGGCCACCCCCGAAGGCAGTGCCACGGTCGCCCCGCGCCGGGTCGAGGCGGTCTGCGGGCTCGGCGCCGGCGACGCCTTCGGCGGGGCCCTCGTGCACGGCCTGCTGGCCGGCTGGGACCCGATCCGCATCGCCGAATACGCCAACGCCGCCGGGGCGCTGGTCGCCGCCCGACTCGCGTGCGCCGACGCGATGCCCACCGACGCGGAGATCGAGAAATTCATGAACCACCCGACGCGGGAGAACCGAACGTGATCAGCGACCGCGACTGGACCGACCTGCTGGCGACCCGGGCGAACCGGCCGCACGCGGTACGCGCCGCCTACGCCGAGCGCCGGCGCCGCCCGAGCCTGCTCTCCGCGCACGGCACCCTCTTCCTGGTCGCCGCCGACCACCCCGGGCGCGGCTCGCTCGGGGTGGGCGCCGACCCGCTCGCCATGGCCGACCGACGCGACCTGCTCGGCCGACTGGTCGCCGCCCTCGAACACCCGGACGTGGACGGGGTCCTGGGCACCCCCGACGTGATCGAGGAACTGCTGCTCCTGGGTGCGCTGGAGGACAAGGTGGTGATCGGTTCGATGAACCGGGGCGGCCTGGCCGGCGCGTCCTGGGAGATAGACGACCGCTTCACCGGCTACGACGCGGACGCGATCCGCCGATACCGGCTCGACGGCGGCAAGATGTTGCTGCGCATCGTCGACGAGGACCCGGGCACCGTCCCCACCCTGGAGGGCTGCGCCCGCGCGGTCAGCGAACTGGCCGGGCACGGCATCCGGGCGATGATCGAACCACTGCCCTACCGGCGCGAAGGCACCCGGCTCGTCCTCGATCGCGGCACCGCCGCCAACGTACGCGCGGTGACCGTCGCCTCGGCCCTGGGCACCACCTCCGCCTACACGTGGCTCAAGCTGCCCGCCACCGAGGAGCCGGACCGGGTGGCCGGCGCGACCACCCTGCCGACCGTCGTGCTGGGCGGCGTGCCCTCGGCCGACCCGCAGGCCGACCTGTCCTCGTGGGGGCGCGCCCTGGCCCAACCGGCCGTGCGCGGCCTGGTGGTGGGCCGCGCGCTGCTCTACCCGGCGGACGGCGACGTGCGCGGCGCGGTGGCCGCCGCCGCCCGGGTGTTGCGCGCCGCGAACCCGCGGCCGATCGAGGTGATCGCGTGAACGACCCGACCCTGTTCCACCCCTGGGGCACCGCCACCGGCGCCGAGGACCCGCTGCTGATCACCCCCGAACTCGCCGGCTGGACCTACAGCGGCCTGCGAGTGCTGCACCTGCCTCCGGGCGGCCGGCGGGAACTTGCCACCGGGGAACACGAGTTCGCGGTGATCCCGCTGGCCGGTTCGGCCACCGTGCAGACCGAGGGACGCCGATTCGAACTGGCCGGACGCGACACCGTGTTCACCGCCGTGTCGGACTTCGCCTACGTGCCGCGCGACGCCGAACTGCGGCTGTCCACCGAGCACGGCTGCCAACTCGCGCTCGCCTCGGCCCGGGCCGGCCGGCGACTGGACCCGGCGTACGGCCCGGCGGCCGGCGTGCCGGTCGAGGTGCGCGGCGCCGGACGCGCGACCCGACAGGCCAACAACCTGCTGACCCCCGACGTGTTCGAGGCGGACAAGCTGATCGTCTGCGAGATCCTCACCCCCGACGGCAACTGGTCCTCCCACCCGCCGCACAAGCACGACACGGCGAGCGCCCACGAGAGCGTCAACGAGGAGATCTACTTCTTCCGGGTGGCCGGCCGGGACGGCCGCACCCCCGACCGGATCGGCTTCGGTTTGCACCGCACCTACACCACCGACGGCACGATCGACGAGACGGTGACGGTGCGCGACGGCGACGTCTTCCTCGTCCCGCGCGGCTACCACGGCCCCTGCGTCGCCACCCCCGGACACCACCTCTACTACCTCAACGTGATGGCCGGCCCCGGCGACGAGCGGGCGATGCTCGCCTGCGACGACCCCGCCCACCACTGGGTCCGGGAGAGCTGGGCCGAACAGACGCCCGACCCCAGGTGCCCGATGACGTCGCCGGCGCCGGAAGGAGGAGAGCGATGAGCACGCGGACCACCTCCGCCGACGCGACGCCCGGTGCGACCGTGCGGCTGACCACCGCGCAGGCCCTGGTCCGCTGGCTGGTGGCGCAGGAGAGCGAACTCCCGGACGGCCGCCGGGTCCGGCTGTTCCCCGGCGTGTTCGCCATCTTCGGCCACGGCAACGTGCTCGGCCTGGGCGACGCGCTGCACGAGGCCGGCGCGGCGATGCCGGTCTGGCGCGGCCAGAACGAACAGGGCATGGCCCTGGCCGCGGTCGGCTACGCCCGGGCCACCCAACGTCGCCAAGTGCTCACGGCCACCTCCTCGATCGGGCCCGGCGCGCTGAACATGGTCACCGCCGCGGGTGTCGCGCACGCCAACCGGCTGCCGCTGCTGCTGCTGGTCGGCGACACCTTCGCCGGCCGCGCCCCCGACCCGGTGTTGCAACAGGTCGAGCACTTCCACGACCCGAGCACCACCGTCAACGACGCCTTCCGCGCGGTCAGTCGCTACTGGGACCGGATCACCCGCCCGGAACAACTGATCGCCACCCTCCCGCAGGTGGCCCGGGTGCTGACCGATCCGGCCGACTGCGGGCCGGTCACGCTCGCGCTGCCGCAGGATGTCCAGGCCGAGGCATTCGACTTCCCGCCGGGCCTGTTCGCGCCGCGCCTGCACCGGCCGCCGCGACCGCGCGCCGACCTGGGCGAACTCGCGGAGGCGGCAGCGCTGTTGCGGGCCGCCCGGCGTCCGCTGCTGGTGGTCGGCGGCGGGGTGCGCTACTCGGGCGCGGCGGACGAGGTGTTGCGGCTGGCCCGGGCGCACGGTGTCCCGTTCGCCGAGACGGTCGCCGGGCGCACCCTGCTCCCGCACGACCACCCGCTGCACGCCGGACCGCTCGGGGTGACCGGCTCCGCCTCGGCCAACGCGCTCGCCGCCGACGCCGACCTGATCCTGGCCGTGGGCACCCGCCTGCAGGACTTCACCACCGCGTCGGGCACCGTGTTCGCCGCCGACGCGCGCCTGGTGTCGATCAACGCGGCCCGGTTCGACGCGGTCAAGCGCGGCGCCGCACCGGTGACCGCGGACGCCCGCGAGGCGCTGCGCGAACTCGGGCCGCTGCTGGGCGAATGGCGGGCGGACCCGGCCTGGACCGCCCGGGCCGAGCACGAGCGGCGGGCCTGGGACGGCCTGGTCGATCGGCTGCGCGCGCCGGGCGAGCCCGCCGGGCCGCCGACGTACGCGCAGGTCGTGGGCGTGGTCAACACCATCTCCGGACCCGACGACTACGTGCTGACCGCGGCCGGCGGGCTGCCCGGCGAACTGGTCGGCGGCTGGCGGGCCGACGGGCCGGTCGGCGCGGCGACGATGGACGTCGAGTACGGCTTCTCCTGCATGGGCTACGAGATCGCCGGCGCGTGGGGCGCCGCGATGGCGCGGCCGACTGGCGTGGTCACCACCCTGCTCGGCGACGGCTCCTACCTGATGCTCAACTCCGAGTTGTACTCGGCGGTCCTGTCCGGACACCGGTTCGTCGCGGTGGTCTGCGACAACGGCGGCTACGCGGTGATCGCCCGACTCCAGGAGGGCCAGGGCGCGGCGCCGTTCAACAACATGATCACCGACTGCCGGGGGCCGGGCGCCGCCGCCGACCACCGGGTCGACTTCGCCGCGCACGCCGCGGCGTTGGGCGCCGAGGTGTTCACCGCGGACACCGTCGAGGAGTTGGCCCAGGCGTACACGGCGGCGCGCTCGGCCCGGCGGCCGTCCGTGGTGGTCGTGCGTACCCGCCCCGACCGGTGGACCGACGCCGGCGCTTGGTGGGACGTGGGGGTGCCCGAGGTCTCGGCGCGGCCGCAGGTGACCGCGGCCCGCGAGCGCATGGACCTGGCCCGGGCCGAGCGGGCGGCCCGAGGCTGACCGGCGCCGGGACCGCGAGCACCGCTCGCGGTCCCGGCGCCGGTGCCGGCGGGTGTGCCCGGTCAGGCCGCGATCGGCCGGGCGGGCAGCCCGGCGCCGGCCCGGGCCTGTGCGAACGAGCGCAGCAGGCGGTCGTGGATCGCGCCGTTGGAGGCCACCAGTTCGCCGTCGCCGGGCTTCCAGTCGGTCCCGTCGAACGTGCTGGCCCGACCACCGGCCTCGCGCACCAGGATCGCGCCGGGCGCCCAGTCCCACGGGCCGCAGCGCTGCTCCCAGTAGGCGTCCAGGCGACCGGCCGCCACCCAGGACAGATCGATGCCGGCGCAGCCCAGCCGGCGCACGTCGCGGGTGTCGTTGACCACGGACAGGAACTCGGCCAGATTGTTGTCCGGATCGGTGGCCCGGGACGGCGGGAAGCCGGTGGCGATCACACTGCGGCCCAACGTGCGGGTGTCCGAAACCTGCAGGCGCTTGCGCCCCTCGTAGGCGCCGCGCCCGGCCTCGGCCCAGTAGGTCCGGCGCCGGGTCGCGTCGGCGACCACGCCGAGCGCGAGTTGCTCACCGTCCCAGAACGCGATCGCGCACGCGTAATGCGGCAGGCCGTGGGCGAAGTTGGTGGTGCCGTCCAGCGGATCCACGAACCAGGTCGGCCGACGCAGATCCAACTCGGCCAACCCGCCGCCCTCTTCGCCGACCACCGCGTCCTGCGGGTAGTGGCTGCTCAGCCAGGCCCGGACCAGTTTCTCCACCCGCAGGTCGGTCGCGGTGACCAGGTCCGCGGCGGAGGACTTGAGTCGGATCCGCCGGGGGCGCCCGGCCCGGCGAATGGTCTGGGCGGCCTCGCGGGCCACGCGCAGGGCCGCGAGGGTACGGGGAAGGGGAAAGACCACGTCGTCGCTCCTTGCCTACGACGGTCGATGAGCCCGATGCCCATCGATCGCAGGCGGGTTCGGCCCGCGCGATCGGCCCGCAGCCCTCGCCCCACGCGAAAGCCGTCCCGGCATCGGATCGCCGTCGTGCAATAGATTGCCCCTGCATTATGTCGAGGGCCGCCGCCGTCCACCACCAGGTTGGCGGCGGGCCCCGAGCACCGGATCGGCGGCGGTCAGCTCGTGCCGACGGGTCGGTAGTTGCGGAAGTTCACCCACAGCCGCGAGGGCGCCACGTCCAGGGTGTGCAGCACCGCGCCGTCCGCGGTGGGCAGGAAGGCCAGCCCCTCCGCCTCGGTGCCGGCGGGCAGGTCGCGGTCGAGCACGTCGGCGACGACGCCGGTGTCCGGATCGATCCGGTAGATCGACTTGCGGTCGTTGTCGGCGGACGCGTAGAGCCTGCCCTGATACATCTTGGCGCCCTGGATCCGGCCGACCGTCGTGCTCAGCGGCACCTGCTTGACGAACGACAGGTCGGCCAGGGCGAACACGTTGAGCGCGGTGGTGTTGTTCCACTCGGCGGTATAGACGTAGCCGCGGGCCGCGTCGACGGCCACCCACGGCACGCCCTGGGTGTGCAGGGGCTGCGGGAGTTCGTACGCGGTGCCGGTGAACTCCAGGGTCCGGGCGTCGAACAGCGCGATGAAGGGGTGCCGATACCCGCTGCCGTCCTCGATGGGGGCGTAGATCCTTCCGTCGTGATAGTCGATGTCGCCGATGTGGTTGCCGCCGAGGTCGGCGATCCGCTTGGGGATCGCGAACGGCTTGTCGACGATCCTGGAACCGTCCAGGGTGGTGCGCTGGAGCCCGTTCTGCCAGGAGAAGAACCAGCTCTGCCCGTCGGTGGCGACGCCCTGGGAACGCTGCAGGGCATCCAGGAGCAGGAAGGTCCTGCTGGACGTCTGTCGCCACTCGTCGGCCGCCAGGGCGGGCGAGGTGGTCAGGGCGACGGTCAGTACGGCGCCGCACACGGCGCTGATGGTGGCGGTGACGGCTCGGCGCGGGGAACGTCGACGCATCAGGATTCAACCTCCGGCCCGGGCGCGACCACGCGGGCATCCGCCGTCGTGGTCACGGGAGTTGCGGATCGTGGACAGACAACCGATCGAACACGAACGCCACCAGCACATCGCTTCGCCGGCCCGCTGCCAAGCCGAATTCGATGAACGATCCACGACCCGCGCCCGACCGGCGGACCACCGGCCCGCGCCGACGGCGGACGACGGCACGTCCGAAGGGTGACGGCGGGGTCACCCGGCGGATGCGCGCGGCCCGACCGCCCCAGGTCGCCGGCCACCCGACGTGTGGGTGCGGTCACCGTTGGTGGAGGGAGTGCGGTGATCGGCGTGGTTGCGGTTGACATGGGGGCATGTGGGTCATATTCCGGAGGTAGTACCCGCACGGCCGCTAGGTACGAGAGTCCGGTGGCGGGTCCGTGGCTCGGGGGTGCTCGCGGTGCCGGTGGCGCCGGGGCGCGGACGCGGAATCGGCCACCGGAGCACTCGACGTTCGACGAGGAGCTTCCTCATGGCACGTCCGGTCGGTATCGACCTCGGCACGACCAATTCGGTGGTCGCGGTTCTCGAAGCCGGTGAACCCACCGTCATCACGAATGCGGAAGGGGCACGGACCACGCCGTCGGTGGTGGCGTTCGCGAAGAACGGTGAGGTGCTGGTCGGCGAGGTGGCCAAGCGCCAGGCGGTGACCAACGTGGAGCGCACCGCCCGCTCGGTGAAGCGGCACATGGGCGACAACTCGTGGCACTTCCCCGACGTCGGCGACATCGACGGCAAGCGCTACACCGCGCAGGAGATCGCCGCACGGGTGTTGCAGAAACTCAAGCGCGACGCCGAGGCGTACCTGGGCGAGAAGGTCACCGACGCGGTGGTCACGGTGCCGGCGTACTTCGACGACGCCCAGCGCCAGGCCACCAAGGAGGCCGGCGAGATCGCCGGGCTCAACGTGCTGCGCATCGTCAACGAGCCCACCGCGGCGGCGCTGGCCTACGGCCTGGACAAGGTGCGTGATCAGACGATCCTGGTGTTCGACCTGGGCGGTGGCACCTTCGACGTGTCCCTGTTGGAGATCGGCGAGGGCGTGGTGGAGGTCAAGGCCACGCACGGCGACACCCATCTGGGCGGCGACGACTGGGATCAGCGGGTGATGGACCACCTGGTCAAGCAGTTCAAGAACGCGCACGGCGTGGACCTGTCCAAGGACAAGATGGCGCTGCAACGTCTGCGCGAGGCGGCGGAGAAGGCCAAGGTCGAGTTGTCGAGCGCGACCGAGACCTCGATCAACCTGCCCTACATCACGGCCTCGGCCGAGGGCCCGCTGCACCTGGACGAGAAGCTCACCCGCGCCCAGTTCCAGCAGCTCACGGTCGATCTGCTGGAGCGCTGCCGCGGGCCGTTCCACGCCGCGATCAAGGACGCGGGCATCGCGGTCACCGACGTCGACCAGGTGGTGCTGGTGGGCGGCTCGACCCGGATGCCGGCCGTCGCCGACCTGGTCCGCGAACTCACCGACGGCAAGGAGCCGAACAAGGGTGTGAACCCGGACGAGGTCGTCGCGGTCGGCGCCGCGCTCCAGGCCGGTGTGCTCAAGGGTGAGGTCAAGGACGTCCTGCTGCTGGACGTGACGCCGCTGTCTCTCGGTATCGAGACCAAGGGCGGCATCATGACCAAGCTGATCGAGCGCAACACCACGATCCCGACCAAGCGTTCGGAGATCTTCACCACGGCGGACGACAATCAGCCGTCGGTGCAGATCCAGGTGTTCCAGGGCGAGCGCGAGATCGCCGCGTACAACAAGAAGCTCGGCATGTTCGAGCTGACCGGTCTGCCGCCGGCCCCGCGCGGGCTGCCGCAGGTCGAGGTCACCTTCGACATCGACGCCAACGGCATCGTGCACGTGTCCGCGAAGGACCTGGGCACGGGCAAGGAGCAGTCGATGACCATCACCGGCGGCTCGGGCCTGCCCAAGGACGACATCGACCGGATGATGCGCGAGGCGGAGGCGCACGCGGAGGAGGACCACCAGCGTCGCGAGGCCGCGGAGACCCGCAACCAGGCCGAGCAACTGGTGTACACCACCGAGAAGTTCATCAAGGACAACAGCGACAAGGTGCCGGCCGACGTCAAGACCGAGGTCGAGACGTCGCTGACCGAGCTCAAGGACGCGCTCAAGGGCGAGGACCTGGCCGCCATCCGCGACGCCGCGGAGAAGGTCGGCACGATCAGCCAACGCATGGGCAGTGCGATGTACGCGAACGCGCAGCCCGGCGCCGAGAGCGCGGCCGGAGCGGGCGCCGGAGCCGGACCCGGCACCGACGCCGACGACGACGTGGTCGATGCCGAGATCGTCGACGACGACAAGCGGGGAGGTGGTACCGGATGAACCGGACCTCCACCGGCCCGGGGCTGTTGCCGGTTCCCGTCGAACGTCCGCAATCGCCGATCCTGGCCGCTCTGTTGGCCGAGATCGCGGCGCTGCGCGGGCAGTTGGGCGAGCGAGCGGACGAACTGCGGCGGCTCCAGGCCGACTACGACACCTATCGGGCGCATGTGCGGCGGGATCGGCTCGCGATGCGCGAGGTCGCGCTGGCCAATGTGCTCACGCCGCTGTTGCCGGTGGTCGACGACTTCGACCGGGCCGGTGCCGCCGGCGCGGTGACCCCGGGGGTGGCCGGGGCGGTCGAGGCGCTGGAGCACACGCTGGCGGCGCTGGGATTGTCCGGGTTCGGCGCGGTCGGAGACGAGTTCGACCCGTACATCCACGACGCGTTGGCGTTTCGGGGCGAGCCCGGGACGGATCCGCCGATCTGTTCGGTGGTGCACACCCCCGGATACCGGGTGGGTGATCGGTTGTTGCGTCCGGCCCGGGTCACCGTGACCGGATCGCCGGCGGGCGACGGGCGGGCGGGCGAGGATCCGGCGTCGGCCGGCCGGGTCGCGGACGACGCGGAACCCGGAGACGCGGAACCCGGATCGGGATGACGGAAGGGAGCGGAGCATCGTGGTGCGCGGGTCGCACCATGTCGGTGCGGAGGGGACGACCGGCACCGATCGGATCGGGGGCTTGGAGGCGACACTCATGCAGATCGTCGGATGGCACATCGAGATGGAGTTCAAGGAGGACGGCAAGCGCACCGAGGCCGCCGCACTCCTTCGGCTGCGGGACGGAACGGAGATGCGCTCGCATGCCCATGCGAGCCGCTTCCCGGAGGACCCGGATCAGCCGCAGGTCGGCGAGGAGATCGCGGCGGCCCGGGCGTTGACCGATCTGACCCGGCAGTTGCTGGACAAGGCGGCGGGTGAGATCGAGACGACGACTCGGCGGCCGGTGCAGTCGCTCTCCTGATTCGCGGATCCGGGTGGTCGGCCCGGCGGCGGCGCGATCGGCGGCGGCGCGGTCGGCGGGGGTTCGATCGTGCGGGTGTCGACGTGCCGCGCGTCGGCGGATTTTGCGCCACCGCCCCGGAGTTGTGGGGCTTGTGGCGAGGTGTCGACGGCGGCGGTACTCTTAGCGCGACCAGTCGATTACCGTGTGTGGTCGGTCGATGGTCACAGTCACCGGATGCGGCACCCCGTGCGAGGGAAGCGCGGGAGGGTGGCGCGCGATCGCCCGGTGTGCGTGCGACGGCGGGGGGCAGTGAGAAGCCGATGAGTGCGGCGATCGAGGTAGTCGTGATCACCCCGGTCCGGATCTATCGCGAAGCCACCATGCGCGCACTCGCCGACGAACCGGCGTTGCGCCTGGTCGGCTCCGGAGGCTCCGCCTCCGAGGCGGTGGCCGGCGCCCGCCGTCTGCGCCCCTCGGTACTCCTGCTCGATCTCGCGACGCCCGACAGCATCGCGGCGATCCGCGCGATTCGGCACGGCTCGCCGGAGACCCGACTGATCGCGCTCGGGGTGGACGAGGCGCGCGACGACGTGATCACCGCCGCGGAGGCCGGGGTGGCGGGCTTCATCGGGCTGGAGTACTCCGTGTTGGAGACCGCCGCGGCCATCGTCGGCGTGGTGCGTGGCGAGGCTTCGTGCAGTCCGCGGATCGCCGCGCTGCTGTTGCAACGGGTGCAGTCGCCCGCCATCGGTGCGCAGCGCGGGGTGCCCGCGTTGCCGGAGACGCTCACCGCGCGCGAACGGGAGATCCTCTTCCTGATGGCCGAGGGGATGAGCAATCACGAGATCGCCCGGCAGTTGTCCATCGGCCTCTCCACCGTCAAGACCCATGTGCACGCGGTACTGCGCAAGTTGGGAGTGCCGCATCGCGAGGCCGCGGCGATGTTGCTGCGCTCGGTGCGCACCCGGCGTGCGCCGGATCACGAACTGCCGGTCGACGGTGGGCAGAAGCGCTCCTGAAGTGGATGCGCCGTAGGGCGTGTCCTGAAGTTCCCCGGTGGATACACCCAGGGCGCGCGCACGCCGTGCGCGCGCCTGCCGGCGATGTGCGCGCGCTCCGCGGCCGGTTGTGGACGCCCGGCGGACGGGCATCCGCAACCGGCCGCGGTCCGTTCGGAAGTCGGGCCCGGTTTCGATGGGGTGGACCTCGATCTCCACCTCGGGTGGAGGTGGCGACGTCTGCGGTCCACCGCGGATCTACTCCCGGGCCGGCAAAGATCGTCCTTTCGGGTGGATGACGTGCTTCCGGCCGATGATCAAGGATCGCGACATGGCCGCCACCGCCTCGATCGCCGCGAGCGCATCCGCGATTCCCGACCTCTCCGGCCTGGAGCGGTGGATCGCGGACGTGTTGTCCCGGGCCGTGGCGGCGATCGACCGGCAGCCCGAGGAGAGTTCGTTGGAGCGGCTCTATCCGTCGTACGGCGAGGTGCTCGCCGCGCTGGCGGACGAACCGCGCCCGGAGCCCGCAGTAATAACGGGCCCACCGTTGCCCGCGCACATCGCCACGCCGCTGACCCGCCACGGCTTCGACGCGTTCGATCTGGCCGTCGTGGCGTTGGCGCTCGCACCCGACCTGGACCCCGCGTTCGGTCGGGTGATCGGGTGGCTGCAGCGGGATCCCGGGCAGCCGTACCCGACGCTCGACCTGCTCGCCCGGTTGTGCTGTGCGAACGGTGCGGACCGGGCGACGATCGCGGTGCGGCTCTCGTCGGCGGGGCCACTGGTGCGCTGCGGGATGGTCGAGCCGCTCGGCACCGGCTCCGGGCCCTCGTACGCGAGCGCCGTGCGGCCCTCGGCCGTGCTGTTGCGGCGGATCTTCGCGGTGGCCCGACTGGCCGACGAACTGGTGCCGTTCGCGACCCTGGACACCTACGTGCCCGCCGGCGTGGCCGATCCGGAGACCGCCGAGGTGTTGGTCGGCCGGCTCGCGGGGGACGACCCGACGCTGACCCACCTCTACGGCGCGGCGCCGGCGCAGGGTCTGGATCTGGCCTGGTGGAGTGTGTCCCGGGCCGGTCGTCGGGCGTTGACCGTACGACCGGAGGCGCTGACCGACCCGGCCCTGGTGCGCGGACTGGCCGCCGAGGCGATCCTGCGAGAGGCCGTGCTCGTGGTGGACGCGCACACGCTGACGCCGGCCGCGTCGGTATGGGAGCGGTTCCCGCACGCCGTCGTGATCGGCGGCCCCGACTCGCTCGCGCCGACCGGGCCGGAGGTGCCGGCCGAGCGGGTGGTCTCGTTGCCCGTGCGGCGCGCGCCGGCGACGGGCGGCCCGGGCGGCCTCACCGCAGCGCTGGCCGAGTGGGGTGTGCGGGTCACCGGCGGTGTCGGGGCGGATCCACTGGCCGGGTGGACCCACCTTGCCGGCCCCGAACTGCGGCAGACCCTGGACGCGGTGGCCGCCAGGGCCCGGGGACGGGTCGAGGGGGGCGGCGAACCGCGGATCGCCGCGACCGAGGCGGCCGAGGTGGCCGCGCGGGTCACCGGCGGCGAACTGGGTCGGCTCGCCACCCGGTTGAGCACGTCGCAGGACTGGTCGGCGCTGGTCGTGCCGACCGACGTCGGCGAGCGGCTGCACGACGTGTGCGCGCATCTGGGCGCCCATCGCACGGTGCTCGACGAACACGGATTCGCCGCGCGGCCGGGCCAGGGACGCGGCGTGTCGGTGTTGTTCGCCGGGCCCAGCGGCACCGGCAAAACGTTCGCCGCGCGGCTGGTCGCGGGCCGGCTCGGACTGCCGCTCTATCGGGTGGACCTGGCGTCGGTGGTGTCCAAGTACATCGGCGAGACCGAACAGAACCTGGATGCGGTGTTCACCGCCGCCGCGCGCACCGACGCGGTGCTCCTGTTCGACGAGTGCGACGCGCTGTTCGGCAAACGCAGCGAGGTGCACGACGCGCGGGATCGCTACGCCAACCTGGAAGTGGCCTACCTGCTCCAGCGGTTGGAGGATCACGACGGGCTCGCGGTGCTGGCCACGAACCTGCTGCACCACATGGACGACGCGTTCATCCGGCGGCTGACCTACTGCGTGCACTTCCCGTTTCCCGAGGTCGCCGAGCGGCGGCGGATCTGGCAGGGCGTCTGGCCGCCCGCGCTGCCGCGCGACGTCGACGTGGACCTGGCCGAACTGGCGGAGAACTACCCGCTTTCCGGCGGCCACATCCACAACGTCGCGGTCGCGGCGGCGCACTTGGCGGCAGCCGACGGGCGGGTCCTGGACCGGGCCGCGGTGCTGCGCGCGATGGCACGCGAGTACGACAAGATCGGGCCCCTGCCACCGGCACCCGTCGCGCTCGGGGTGCTCTGATGGCGTCGGGCCCGAAGGCGGGCGGCGGCGCCGGGGCGCACCTGCCCGCCGCGCTGGAGTCGCGGACCGAGCACGCCCGGCCGCTGGACGCGTCGGTACGGGCTCCGATGGAGCGCTCGTTCGGTGCGTCGCTGGGTGACGTGGTGGTGCACACCGACGCCGAGGCGGCGGCGTCCGCCGATCGCCTGGACGCGAAGGCGTACGCGGTGGGTCGGCACGTCGTGTTCGGGCCGGGCCGCTACGACCCGCACTCGCCGGCCGGGCGGGCGCTGATCGGTCACGAACTCGCGCACGTGCTCCAGCAGCGGCGCGGTGGCCCGGCGCCCGGGCCGGACGGGGTGCACCCGTCGGGCACCGCCGCCGAGGGCGCCGCGCACGGCGCGGGCGCGCGGGCCGCCGCGGGACTGTCCGCGCCCGTTGCGGGCGGTACGGCGGCCGGGGTGTCGCGTGCGCCCAAGGGCGGGGAGGACCCGGACCAGGCCGCGGCCAAGGCGGAGGCGCGTGCCCTCAACATGCAGAACCTGGGCATGGCGGAGGGAGTCCTGCTGGAACTGGCCGGGATCCCGGACACCCTGGTCGGGTTCCTGTACAGCGTGCAGGAGTTGCGGCGGCAGGCCGTCGACAGGGTGACGTCGGACCTGGACCTGAGCGCCGAGAACAAGGCACGGGTGCGGGCCACATCCGATGCGTTGGCCGGCGCGCCGGTGCTGGACGCGGTGCGCGACTGGGCCAAGACGGTCGATCTGGTCGATCCGACGACCCATGCACCCACCATCGCCCCACTGGTCACCGCAGGCGGTGACTGGGTCGAGAAGAAGTACGACCAGACCTTCGGGACCACGAGGCCGCAGAACGACGACCTGTTCACCGATCGGGAGTTGTACGAGATCTTCGGGCAACTGGGCGCGAAGGTCGTGCTCACGGCGCTCGACGTCGAGGTGGTCAAGACCGCGCTTGCCGCGGTGAACATCGTGGGTGCCATCAAGCCGATCATCGACGCCTTCAACAGGATTCCGCACGGTGGGTCGCCCACCGAGGAATTCTGGACGGCCGTGGTCGCCGCGGTGCTCACCGTGGCCGGCATGCGCGCGGGCGGTGCCAACAAGAAGATCGCCCGGCTGCTGATCGACCTGGCGTTGGCGGGGGTGACGCTCAAGCCGTTGGTGGTGCGGATGGCGCAGGACCGGGCGCGGGCGCCCGGAGCGGACCGGGACGCCGCGCTCAAGCAGGACGCGAAGGACTTGGCGAAGGCCGTCCTGGCTCTGCTGCACCAGATTCTTCTGCAGGCCGCGCTGAGCCGGACTGCGAAGGCTCGTGGTGAGGGGGCACCGGCGGCCGGCTCGCCGAAGGCGGGCAAGGAGGAATCGACGGCACCGACGCAGCCACGCTCGGGCGGCGAGCCGCACACTCCGTTGGACACGCCGGCGCCACCGGTGACCGCGCCCGCCGTCGTGCCGCCGACACCCGCGGTGCCGGCTGCCGCGCCGAAGGCCGGCGGTACGAAGCCCACTGTCACGAACGTTCCGGGGAAGGCCGCGGCCAAGCGCACCGGGCACACGTCGCAGGCCGTGACGCCGGTCCCGGCGGCCGGTACGGCGGAGCAGGCCGGCGCGACGAGCGCGAGTTCGGCGAAGGCCGAGCCGGGGCGGGCGGGTTCGGCGGGTTCGGTCGAGCAGGTTCCGGTGCCCGAGGCCGCGCCGGTGAAGGCACCGGTGAAGGCACCCTCGGTGCCTCCGGCCAAGGCCGCCTCCGGATCGGCCGACGTCGGAGAGGCGCAACACGGCGCGGGGACGGCTGCGCCGGCCCCGGCGAAGGCTCCGGTCCCGAAGGCCAAGGCGGCTGCGGCGCAGAAGGCGTCGGACGGAAAGGCGGCTGCGGCGGCTCGGAAGGAGGCCGCCGCGAAGAAGGTAGTCGACCGCAAGGCGGCGACCGGGGCCCGGAAAGAGGCTGCGGCGGCTCGGAAGGAGGCCGCGGCGAAGAAGGTTGCCGACCGCAAGGCGGCGACTGCGGCCCGCAAGGAAGACGCCGCGAAGAAGGCCGCCGACAAGAAGGCGGCGACCGCGGCTCGGAAGGAGGCCGCGGCGAAGAAGGCCGCCGACCGCAAGGCGGCTGCGGACAGGGCCGCATCGGCGAAAGCCGCACCGAAGACGACCGAGCAGGCTCATCGGCAGCAGCTCAAGGAGGCCAAGGCCCGGGCCAAGGAGTCGCGCGCCGGCATCTTCTCGGACGAGGACACCTACAACCGGCTGAAGACCTATTACGAGGGCCAGTCGGACCGCGTGCTCGCGGCTCTGGAGAAGAGCGGCGATTCCCTGGCCGGGAAGGTCCTGACCGAGCGGTACCTGCGACGTTCGGGACCCGACGTGGAGCGCGAAAGGGCGAGCGAATATCGGCCTCCGCACCAGGCGCACGTGGTGGTCGTCGACGACGAGACCGGCCTCCTGGTGCGGGACGGGACGACGATTCACAGCGGTGGTGTCGGCAAGGCGCGGCGGGCGGAGGTGGGGATGCGGCAGGCCAACGACGAGAGCCACACCGAGTTCAAGGCGGTGCACGAGATCCCGCTGAAGCCCGGGCAGACGATGCACATCATCGGCCAGTACGACCCCTGCGGCCCCTGTGTGCGGGCGATGCAGCAAGCCGCGAACCGCACCGGAGGCCGGATCACCTACTGGTGGCAGGGTGCGCCCGACAACGAGGCCCTCGTCTTCGAACCGGCCTCCCCGAAGGGCAGAAAGCCGTGATCGACATCCTCGACCTGATCATTCGGGAGACGCTGGTCGCCGGGGTGCCCGGGCTGACGAGTGCGCGGATCGGGTTTCAGCCGCCCGACGACGACTGGCGACAGCGGGTCGGCGCGAGTACCGGGGTGTGGGTCAACTGTGCGCTGGTGGACCTGCGCGAGGATCGGCATCGGCGGATGAACATCCGGCGGCGGGTCGGCACCGCCGCCGGGATCGTGGACCGCCGGGAGCCGGCGTGGATCCGCTGCCACTACCTGATCACCGCGTGGAACGCGGCCAAGGACAGTGCCCAGATGCCCGCCACCGAGCAGGAGCACACGGTGCTCGGTGCGGTCCTGACGTTGCTGCTCGACGCGGACCCGATGGTCGCCTCGGCGATCCTGACGCCCGAGCAACTGGCCAAGCTGCACCCGACGTTGCGTGATGCGGAGCTGCCGGTGGAGGTGGTGCCGCCGGACGGCTTCGGCAAGCTCGCCGAGTTCTGGGGCACCGTCGGCCGGGCCACCTCGTGGCGGCCGGCCGTGTATCTGATCGTCACCATGCCGGTCCCGGAACCGGATCGGCGGCTCGACGGCGTCGTGCACACGGTGCTGACCTCCTACGACGCCGTCCCGGGGGAAACCGGTGCCGGCGAGCAACTCGCCGACGTGGGCGGCCTGGTGCTCGACGCCACCGGCGGCCCGGCGGTGCCGCCGATCCCGGTGCCGGACGCGGACGTCGTGTTGGCGGACCCGGCGGGCCGCGAGGTGGCACGGGTGCGCAGCGGCGACGACGGGCGCTTCGTGCTCGTCGGCCTGCGGCCGGGCGCCTACCTGGCGCGGGTCACCGCCACCGGACTGCCGCCGCCCGCACCCGCCGACGTCCAGGTCCCCGGTTCACCCGACGCGTTGATCGAACTGCGCTTCACCTGAGAGGACACCCGCCATGGCCGTGCAGGTCTCGTACCCCGGCGTCTACATCGAAGAGACCGAGCCCGCCGCGCCCATCCAGGGCGTGTCGACCAGTGTCGCGGCGTTCATCGGCATCAGCGCACAGGGGCCGATCGCCGAACCCACCCTGGTGACCAGCCCGGACGCGTTCACCGCGCTGTTCGGGCCGCCGGTGGACGGCGGCGACGTGCCCTACTATCTGCCGCTCGCGGTGGACGGGTTCTTCCGCAACGGCGGCACCCAGTGCTTCGTGCTGCGGGTGGGCACGGCCACACCCGCAGGTGTCGATCTGCCGGGTCGCGCGACGGGCGCACCGGCGGTGGCCCGCGCGGTGGCGCTGGTGGACGGCCCGGACGGCGCGGGTGGTTCGGTGCGGATCGTGGATTCGAGCGCGTTGGCCGCCGCGTTGACCGCGGCGGGCGCCGGGACGGATCTGCCGGTGGTGCGCGGGACGGCGAACATCACCGCCGTGGACGCCACCCGGCGGGTGCTCACGGTGAACGCGGTCGACGGTCTGGCCGCCGGTGAACGGGTGTTGGTGGCCAAGGGCGCGGAGACCCGGACGCTGCGGGTGAAGTCGGTGCAGGCGCCGGACACGATCGTGCTCGACGAGGGTCTGTCCGGCACGATCGACTTCGTCGGCGGCACGGTGACCTCGGCTGATCCGGTCCCCGGCGACACGGTGTTGCGGTTCACCGTGCCGGCCGGTGTCGCGCTGCGCCCGCTGGTACCGGTCGGCTCGTCGGTGCGGATCGGCGACGGCACCAGCACCGAGTGGGGGATCGTCGCCGCGGTCACCAACGACGCGATCACCCTGCGCAGGCCGCTCACCAAGACCTACAAGCTGACCGGGCCCACCCGGGTGGCCACGGCCGAGTTCGACCTCACCGTCACCGACCGCGACGGCAGCGTGGCCACCTACCCGAACCTGTCCACGACGGCCTCGCATCCGCGCTGGTGGGGCGGCCCGGCGGTGCCCGCGAACTACCTGCGGATCGTGATTCCGGCGAACGCCCCGACGCCGGCGGGCGATCCGCGGCCCAAGGCCGGGACGTACGTGTTGGCGGGTGCGGTCGCCGACGCCCCGGCGACGTCCTGGGCGGATGTCGCCGGGCGGATCGACGAGCATCTGCGGCTGTTGCGGCCGATCGACGAGATCTCGCTGGTCCTGGCCCCGGGTTGTACCGACATTGGCGCGCAGCGGGCGATCGTCGAGCACTGCGAGTCGCTCCACGACCGCTTCGCGATCCTGGACAGTGCGCCCGGCGTCGACGTGGTCACCGTCAAGGCGCAACGCGCGCAGCTCACCGGCGCGTTGGACAAGGGCTTCGCGGCGTTGTACTACCCGTGGATCCAGCTCCGCGACCCGTCGAAGGCGGCGGTGGTGCTCCAGCCGCCGTCCGGGCACATCGCCGGGATCTACGCGCACACCGACGCGACCCGCGGGGTGCACAAGGCCCCGGCCAATGTCGGCATCGCGGGTGCGCTCGGGTTGGAACGCCGGCTCGGCGACGCGGATCAGGGCCTGCTCAACCCGGACGGCGTGAACGCGCTGCGGATCCTGCCCGGACGCGGGTCGCCGGTGGTGTGGGGCGCACGGACCACGACGGGCGACCGCAACTGGCAGTACATCAACGTGCGGCGGTTGTTCCTGTTCCTGGAGGAGTCGATCCAACTCGGGCTGCGCGGCGCCGTGTTCGAGCCGAACGACCTGGAGTTGTGGGGCCGGCTCCGGCACACCCTCACCGAATTCCTCACCCGGGTCTGGCGGGACGGCGCGCTGTTCGGCGCCAAGGCCAAGGACGCCTTCTTCGTCCGCATCGACGAGGCGTTGAATCCGCCCGGCACCCGCAAACTCGGGTTGCTCTACATCGAGGTCGGCGTACAGCCGGTCTATCCGGCGGAGTTCATCGTGGTCCGGATCGGCATCTGGGACGGCGGCGCGGAGGTGAGCGAACAGTAGCGGGCCGGCCGCGCGCGGCGGCGCGCACCCAGACCGCGGGCGGGCCCGTTCGCGGGCACCCAGGATCGGCAACGGACAGGCAGCGGAGGACGCCGTGAGCACGGGCGATATCCAGGATCCCTTTGTCAACTTCAACTTCAAGGTCGAACTCGACGGCATCATCCGGGTCGGGTTCCACGAGGTGACCGGCCTCGACGCGACGGTGGACGTGATCGAGCACCGCGAGGGCGGGTGGAACATCACCCCGTACAAGTTCCCCGGTCAGGCGAAGTACGCGAACATCATGCTCAAGTGGGGCATGACCACCGACACCGAGTTGTACGAGTGGCATCAGCAGATCGTCGAGGGCGACATCCTGCGGCGCAACGGCGCGGTGTTGTTGTTGGATCGGCGCGGGGTGGTGACCGCGCGGTGGAACTTCGTCCGGGCCTGGCCGACCAAGTACACCGCGCCGCCGCTGACCGCCGAGTCCGACGACATCGCGATCGAGGCCCTCGAACTGGTCCACGAGGGTCTGGTGCGAGTCCAGTGACGATGCTGCAGATCGAACACGATTTCACCCTGCCGATCGGGCTGCTCGGCGAGGACGGCGCGCTGCATCGTGACGGCACGATGCGATTGGCCACCGCCGCCGACGAGATCCTGCCGTTGGCCGACCCGCGCGTGCAGCGCAATCCGGCCTACCTGTCGGTGATTCTGCTCAGCCGGGTGGTCACCCGGGTGGGTGGCGTGGAGACGGTGACGCCGCGCACCATCGAGACCCTGTTCGCCGCCGACCTGGCGCATCTCCAGGAGCTCTACAACCGGATCAACACCGTGGACGAGCCGGTCCGTTCGGCACCCGGGTCCTGCCCGAACTGCGGTGAGGAGGTCCGTCCGGGCCACGAGCGCCTGGGGGGATCCGTGGATATCCGGTCGATCGGCTGAGGGAGGAGATCGCCTTCGTCGCCTACCACCTGCACTGGTCGCATGCCGAGCTGATGAGCCTCGACCACGGCGAGCGCCGTCGGTGGGTGGAGCGGGTGTCGGCCATCAACCAACGCCTCAACGAGGCGAACTAGCGCCGGGCGCACCGGGCGTGGCGATTCCCGAGGACGGCACATCGGTCGCCGGGGCGAATACCGGGCACCGACCGCCGACTTCGAGGCGAGGACCGCACACCGAGGACCGCACACCGAGCACCGAGCCGAGTACCGCACACCCGACAACCGCGCACCGCGAGACCCGCACCGCGAGATACCTACCGCGAAAGGAGAAGACCGTGATCGTCACGGCAGCACCCGCACCGTCGGCCGGATGGCCGGTCCGATCCGCCTCGGCGGCGATGCTCGCCGGCGTCCGGTCCCGGGCCGAGGGCATCGCCGGTCATCGGGCCGCCGGCCGGGTGGAGCCCTGGTCGCCCGGGGTCGGCCTGGTGTTGCACCTGCCGCCGCGTCCGGCCCTCGGGCGCGCACCGCGCCCGACGCCCGGGGCCGCTCCGGACATCCGGCGCTGCGCACACGTGCGACTGGACGTGCGGGTGAGCGTGCCACGCATGGTCGCGCTCGGCGGCCCGCAGCCGGGCGGGTCGTTCGGCGCGCCGGCCGCCGGATCGGGTCGGTTGCCCGCGCCGGTGTTGCGGACCGCGTTCGCGGGGCCCGGTCGTGCGGTGGCCGAACGGGCGCGGGTGACGCGGGAGTTGTACGAGCACGGCGTCGACCACGGTCGGCGGATCGAGGAACCGGGCCGGCCCGGCGCGACCCCGCGTGCGGGTGGGCCGGCCACCCCGCCCGGCCGGAGCCGCGGCCCGCGCGTTGGCTTGACGTTGGCGCTGCCCGGCCGCCCGGCGCCGACCCCGACCCCGGCCGAGCGGCAGCCCGCGCCGGCGGACCCGTCGGTGCGCGCGCGGGGCGATCAGGCGTACGGCCCCGGCGCGCCGGCGCCCGCGCTCACCTCGGCCGATCTGCCGCGCCTGGTGGACGGGGTGGTCCGGGAGATCGACCGTCGGGTGCTGGCCCGCCGGGAACGTCGGGGGTGGAGCCGATGACCGTGATGGAACGCGCGACGATCACCAACAGCGTCACCGGGGCCCGTACCCGGGTGTTGTTCAACCCGGAGGACTACACGATCAACCGGGACACCACCTACGCCCAACTCCCGGTGCCGGGGCTGTCCGCGCCGATCGTGCAGTTCGTGCACGGCAACGCGCAGACGCTGGAGATGGAGCTGTTCCTCGACTCGCTGGAGGCGAACGACCAGGCGGGCGCGGGCAGCGACGTCCGGATCCTGGTCCGGCGGATCGTGGATCTGATGGACATCGATCCCACGTTGCACGCGCCGCCGCCGCTGGTGTTCGCGTGGGCCGGCCTGACCTTCACGTGCGTGCTGACCCGGGTCGTGCAGAAGTTCGTCATGTTCAAGCCGGACGGCACCCCGGTGCGGGCCCGACTGACGGTCTCCTTCAGCGAGTTCCGCAATGTGGACATGGAGGCCAAGGAGGTCAAGCGGCAGACCTCGGACTACACCAAGGCACACACCGTGGTCGCCGGGGAGAGTGTGCAGTCGATCGCCTGGCGCGAGTACGGCTCGGCGTCCGCGTGGCGGCCGATCGCGCTGCACAACGGCCTGGACGATCCCCGGGTGTTGCCGGTCGGCGCGACACTTCAGTTGCCCCGCCTGCCGTATCGGGACCCGGCCACGAACGAGGTCTTCGACGCGCCGCCCAGGGAGGTGCCCGCATGAGCGCGTTCCCGCAGTACGCCCCGGAGATGCGGCTGCGCTTCGCCGGCCGGCCGGCGTCGGCGGCGTTGCGCGGCTCGGTCACCGGCGTGGTCTGCCAGACCGGCATGGGCGACGCCGATCGGCTGGAGGTGTCGCTCGCCAACGAGGGGTTGCGTTGGCTGGACGACCCGCTGTTCCGGCTGGACACCGAGGTGAGCATCGCGCTCGGCTACGCGCCGGACGAGCCGAGCCGGCTGTTCGTGGGCGAAGTCGTGGGCACCGAGGCGAGTTTCCCCTCCGACGGCATGCCGATGTTGCGGGTGGTCGCGCAGGACCGGCGGACCCGACTCGCCGCCGCCTCGCCGGCACGCTGGTTCGGCGTACCGGTGCCCAAGCTCGGGGTGATTCCGCTGCCGGACCTGGTGGTCGCGCCGCTGCTCGCGGTCGAACACGGCATGGTGCCGCTGCTCGACCCGCTGGGCGCGTTCCTGTCCGCGGCGCTGGGTGTGGTGGACGTGGTGGCCACCGTCGAGGACCCGAGCATGCGCCAACGGGTGGTGCGCCGCCAACACTCCGAGACCACGCTCGACTTCCTGAAGAAGATCGCGGTGGAGAACGCGTGGGAGTTGATTGTCGACCACGACGCGGAACCGGCAGGCTTCGTGCTTCGGTTGATGTCGCCCGCAGGGAACCTCTCCTCCGACGTGACCTTGCGCTACGGGCGTTCGCTGATGGAGTTCACCCCGCGGATCAGTACGGTGGGCCAGGTCGCGAAGGTGTCGGTGCGGGTGTGGCGACCGGAGATCGGGCTCGAACTGACCGTCTCGGTCGGCTACGACTGGGATCGTCAGGCGCTCGCGATCGCGGTGACACCGGGATTCGCGCAGCCGCCCGGCGACGCTCCGGGGGCGGCGGACGCACGGCCCGCCCGCGAGGTGCTCCTGGTCGACGAGCCGGTGACCATCGCCACCGCGCCGCGGCTGATCGTGTCCAAGCTGCTGCCGAGGTTGAACCGGCGCGTCACCGCGAGTGGGACGTGCGTCGGCGATCCGCGGATCACCGCCGGACGGGTGTTGCGGATCGAGGGCGTCGGGGAGACGTTCGGCGGCCTGTGGCGGGTGGTTTCGGCGCAGCACACCCTCGACGGCGGCGGCTATCGCACCTCGTTCGACCTGCGCAAGGAGATCTGGTTCGGCGGCATCCCGCCCGCGTCCCAGGGCGCGGTGCGGGTCCAGGGCGGGTTGTTGTCGCTGCCGGCGCCCAATTCGTGAACAACCGCCCGCCCGCCTCGACCCGTTGCCGTGTATCGCTCGATTCCTGGGAGGACCGCATGTTCGAACCGCTCTTCGACGCCCTCGACGACATCCACGAGTCCGACAGCCCGCTGGTGACCGGCGTGGCGCCCGCCACGGTGGTGGACAACCTGGACCTGACCGGGGCCGGCCGGGTGCAGGTCAAGTACGCGTGGTTGCCGGGCGTCGAGCCCTGGGCGCGGGTGTGCGCCACGGTGGCCGGCTCCGGCTCGGGGGTGTGGTTCATGCCGCAACCGGACGACGAGGTGTTGGTCGCGTTCCGCGGCGGCGACGTGCGCGAGCCGTACGTGCTCGGGGGGTTGTGGACGATGACCTCGCGTCCCCCGGTGGACCTGCCCACCGACTCGGTCACCAAGCGGGCCATCCGCACGCCGGTGGGCCACGAGGTGGTCATCGACGACCTCGTGCAGTCGATCACGTTGACCCACGCGCTGGGGCACTCGATCGAGCTCGCCGTCGACGGGATCACCCTGGCCGTGGCCGGCGGCGCCGCGAAGATCTCGCTGAGCACGTCCGGCGCGGTGACCGTCTCGGGCACCCGCTCGGTGGAGGTGAGCGGCCTGGACGTGAGCGTCAAGGCGGGCAACGGTCTGTCCGCGAACGCGACCCGCGCGGACATCCAGGCCGCCGCGACGTGCAGCATCCAGGGCGCCATCGTGAAGATCAACTGACCTGTTCCCGTTCGCCGTTGCCCCTGTCCGATCACCCTGAAGGAGGCCGCCCGTGCCCGCAGCAGCGCGTGTCACCGACCCCACCGGTCACCCCGGCCTGGTCACGGGACCCGGCGTGCCCACCGTGCTGATCGGCGGACTGCCCGCCGCCGTGCAGGGCGACATGCACGCGTGCGCGTTCCCACCACCCGCCGTGCACCCGCCGTCGCCGTTCACCAAGGGCTCCGCGACGGTGCTCGTCGGGGGGCGCGGCGCGCTGCGCCAGGGCGATCTGGCGGGCTGCGGCGCGCCGGTGGTGGCGGGTGTGCCGACCGTGTTGATCGGAGGTTGACGGTGGCCGAACCGACCGCTCCGGCGACCCCCGACCCGGTGGGGCGTACGCCCGACGATGCCGCCGTGCTGGGGCGGGGCTGGGCCGCGCCGGCCCGGCTGGACCCGCTGGGTGAGGCGGCCCAGGCGGCGGGGCCGGAGAAGGTCCGGCAGTCGGTGCTGCTCATCCTGGGCACCCGGCGCGGCGAGCGGGTGATGCGGCCCGACTTCGGGGCCGGACTGGAGGACATGTTGTTCGAGCCGGTCACCGCGGCCACCGCCGCACTGGTGCGACTGCGGGTGGAACAGGGTTTGACCGCGTGGGAGCCGCGGATCGACGTGCTGGGCGTGGACGTGTCGGTGGCCGATCGTGCGGCCGGTCGGCTCGACGTGCGCATCGACTACCGGATCCGGGCCACCAACACCTTCTACAACCTGGTCTATCCGTTCCATCTGCACGAGGGGGCGGCCACGTGAGCGCGCCGCGCAGCAGGGCCGAGGTGGTCGCCGCGTTGTTGGCCGCGCGTACCGGGTGGGTGCCCGACTGGCATCCCACCCCGGGCGGACCGTCGATGGGCGTGGCGCACGGGCTCGGCGCGCTGCTGGCCGCGTTGGAGGAGCGGCTGGCCGCGCTGCCGGATCGGCAACTGGCCGCGCTGCTCGACCTGGTGGGGGTGTCGCTGCTGCCCGCGCAGGGCGCCGCCGGCACCGTGTTGTTGCAGGCGTTGCCCGGGGTGAGCGGGGCCCGGGTGAGCGCCGGGTCGCGGCTGGGTGCCACCGTGCCCGGACAGGACGCGCCGCTGATCTTCGAGACCCGCGAGACGGTGGCGCTGGCGGGCGCGCCGCTGGTCGAGGTGTGGAGCCTGGACCCGGGCGCGGACGCCGCCGCCGACCACTCGGCCGACGTGCCGGCCCGCCGCCCGGTCACGCTGTTCACCGGACTGCGGCCCGCCGTACGGGAGTTGTACCTCGCGCACGAGACGCTATTGGCGTTCGCCGGGCGGGCGACGGTGGAGATCACCATCGCGTTGCGCCGGCCGGCCTCGACCGCGCTGCGGATCACCTGGACGTGGTGGGACGGCACGGCCTGGCGGCCGTTCGCGCCCTGGGGCGCCGGCGACGACGCGTCCCGGGACGGGACTCTGGGCCTGACCCGCTCCGGCACGGTGCGTCTGGTCGCGCCGTGTGCGACGGCGGTGGCCACCACCGTCTCGGGCACCGAGTCGTATTGGCTCCGGGCCCGGTTGGATTCGCAACTGAGCGGGCGGCCGGGCTTCGTGGCACCGGAGTTGGCGCACCTGCGGCTCGCGACGGTCGGTTCGCACGCCCGCCTGGCGCTGTTCGCGGGTCCGCCGACCGGTGCCGACACGACGGTGACCATCCACGCCGCGCACGGCACCGCGGCGCCGGACGCGGCGACCCTGCACGTCGTGGACACCACGGCGGGCGGCAAGGAGAACCTCGCCGCGAAGCCCGACACCCCGGTCGTCGTCGCGGCCGAACACCAGGGCCACACCGTACGGTTCGGCGTCACCGTGCCGCCGACCGCCGCCGACACGTTCACCGCGGGCACGGCCGTGCCGAAGCCGGGCGTGGACTATTTCCCGTTGGACGACCCCGACGACCTCACCGCGCCGCTGGCCCTGGACGCCCCCGCCCACCTGGACCTGACCCTGCGAACCGGCCTGGTTCCGGACAAGGCGGTCGCCGACGCGCAGGCGGTGGACCTGACCCGGGCGTTCACCCCGCTGGGCCCGGCACCGGTGCGCGGCAGCGCGTTCCACGTGGCCTGCGACGCCGCGTTCGCCAAGCCGGGCGCCCGGGTGACCGTGGTGGTGGGCCGCCCCCGCACCGCGGCCGAGGAGGCCGACCAGCGCACCGGCGAACTGACCGGCGGGGTACAGAACGCCAAGGAGTTCCGCGACAAGACGGTGGCCGACATCCGCGCCGTGGCGACCAGGTTGGCCGCGCTGACGGCGGTCAGCGGCGACCTGGGACGAGCGGTGGTCTCGCCGCTGTCCGGCGAGGACCCGACCACGTGGTACACCCAGGTCAAGGCGCACCTGCGGGACGCGCTGACCTCGTTGCGCGGCGCCGCGCAGGCCGAACCGGGCCTGTTCGCCAACGTCGGCTCCGCCCGCGACCGGGTCAAGGCCGCGCAGACCGCCGCCGATCCGGCCGCCGACCTGGCCGCCGCGCTGGCCGCGCTCGGCGGCGCCCCGCGCGCGAGCGCCGCGCTGCTCCTGGCCACCGCCGACGCCACCGCGCAACTGTCCGCCGGCGCGAGCACGTTGACCGCGCCTCGGGCCGCGCTGGCCCAGGCGCTCGCGAACGGCACGGACGCGCAGGTGGTCGCCGCACACGGCGCGCTCGGGTCGGCGCTGGGCACCGTGCTGGCCACGCCCACCCCCTACCTGGCGGACACCCCGCTGCCGTCCTTCCTCAGCTCCGACCCGCAGGTGTTCGTCACCGACGTGACCGCGCGCATCGACGCCGCCAAGGCCGCCGTGGACACCCAGGTGACGACGGCCCGTACCATCGCCGCCGCGCTGGAGAACCTGGCACCGGAGGACCTGCTCAAGGCGGTCGCCGGGGCCCAGACCCCGAACCAGCTCACCGCGCCGGAGGTGACCTGGGAGTACTTCGACGGCACCCGCTGGCGGGCGATCGGCGCGGCGGGCGCCCCCGCCGTGCTGGCCCTGCAACGCTCGGGCGCCCTGCATTTCACGGTGCCGGACGACTGGGCGCCGGCCTCGGTGACCGGCGACGAACGCCGCTGGTTGCGGGCCCGGCTGGAACGCGGCAGCTTCTCGTTCCTGCGTCAGGTGAGTTGGACCGACAAGTCCGGCGTGCTCAACTTCCTGCCCGTGGTGGAACCCCGGCCGCCGGTGCTGGACCGCTTCGAAGTGTTCTACCGACATGTCGCCGGGCCGGCCGACCCGCGGCACACGCTCGCGCTCGACGACCACGCGTGGGCGGACCTGACCGCCGCCCTCGCCTTCCCCGGCTCCGGCGCGACCCCGTTTCGGCCGATGGTCGAGACCGCCCCGACGTTGTATCTGGGCTTCGACGGCGAACTGCCCGCCGACCGCCTGGGCCTGTACGTCGAGCCCGCCGGCGAGGACCCCGACGCGGTGCCGGTACGGCCCACCTGGGAGGGCTACGACGGCACCGGCTGGGTCGCGTTGGCCACCGACGACGGCACCGAGGGCTTCACCCGGGCGGGCGTGGTCGGCCTGATCTGGCCCGGCACCGGCGGCCCACCCGGGGCACCGGTCACGGGCGCGGCCGACCACACGATCACCCTGCTCGGGCGCGGCGCCGCCGCCCGATTCGCGCCCGGCGACCGGCTGTTGCTCACCGACCTGCGCGGCGGCGAGCCGGTCGTGGTGGCCGCCGCCGACGGGGCGACGCTCACCGTACGGGACCGGCTCACCCGCGCCTACGCCGGCGGCGAACTTCGCGACGCGCCGCCGGCCCGGTTCGGCACGCCCCGCACCTGGATCCGGGCCCGCTTCCCGGCCGAGGCCGAGCCCCCGCAGCCGACCCTGAACGCGCTGGTGCCCAACGCGGCGCAGGTGCGGCAGGTACAGACGATCACCGACGAACTGCTCGGCTCGGCCGACGGCAGCGCCGGGCAGGTCTTCCGCACGCTGCGCACGCCGGTGCTGGACGGCGCCGTGCTGGAGGTGCGCGAACTCGACGGCGACCGGGCCGCGGTCGACCTGCCGCTGCTGCAACGGGAGTTGGCCGAGCGGGCGGGCGCGGCGCTGCGCACCGTGGCCGATCCGCGCACCGGCCGGGTGGGCGCGGTGTGGGTGCGCTGGGACGAGGTGCCCTCGCTGGGCCTGGCCGGGCCGGGCGACCGGGTGTACGTGTGCGACCACGCGACCGGACGGGTGTTGTTCGGCGGGAACGGGCACGGACGAGTGCCTCCCGTGGGGCCGGACAACGTGCGGTTGCGGGTGTATCGCTCCGGCGGCGGCGCGGCCGGCAACGTGCCCGCCGGCGCGATCACCCAGGCGGTCGGCGCGGTGGCCGTGGGCGGGGTGAGCAATCCGCGCGGAGCGAGCGGTGGCACCGACGCCGAAGGTTTTCCCGACGTGTTGCGGCGCGGCCCCGCGCTGCTGCGGCACCGCCGGCTCGCGCTGACCGAGACCGATGTGGCCGCGCTGGCCCGGGAGACCGTCCCGGCGATCGCGGCGGCCCGCGCGTTGGGTGCGCGCGACCGACACGGGCGGGTGTCGCCGGGCGTGGTCCGGCTGGTCGTGGTGCCTCGGGACGGCAGCGACCGGCCGGAGCCCACCGGCGAATTGTTGCGTCGGGTGCGCGACGCGGTCCGGGCCCGGATGCCGGCGGCGGCCCGGCTGGTGGTCGAGGGCGCGCGCTACTTTCCGGTCGGGGTCGCCGCCACGGTGCGGCCGACCCGGGCCGGGGACGCCGGGCCGGTGCGCGGCGCGGTGCTCGCCGATCTGGCCCGCTTCCTGCATCCGCTCGACGGCGGTCCGGACGGGACCGGATGGCCGTTCGGCCGCGGCGTGTACCTGTCCGATCTGGCCCGGCGGCTGGAGGCGGTGCCCGGGGTGGACGTGGTGACCGCGCTCGACCTGACGGTGGACGGGGTGCCGGCCGGCGACGCGGTGCGGCCGGCCGCGGACGCGGTGGTGTGCGCCGGCGCACTGGTGGTGCGGCTTGCCGGGGCGACACAGGGGTCGCCGGGGTCTTCGGCGCCTTCGGGGTCGTCGTGCGCGGGCGGTACGACGGCGCCTTCGGCGTCGCCGTGTTCGCGGTCCTTGCGATCGCCCGGAAGGGAGCGCTGAACCATGCCGCTGTTTCCGCCGAGTTCGGACACCCGACGTTGGCCGGATCTGGTCGCCGAGGTCCGGGCGTTGTTGCCGTTGGAGAGTCCGCAGTGGACCGACCACAACCACTCCGATCCCGGCATCGCGGTGCTCGAAATGCTCGCGTGGCTCGTGGACACCGACGTCTATCGGGCCTCGCGGGTCACCGACCGGCACCGGCGCAAACTGCTGGCCCTGCTCGGGGTGTATCCGGCCGGGCCGAGCGCGGCGCGGGTGGTGCTCTCGGTCCGGTCCGGACCGGGCGCGCCGGCCGTACTGCCCGCCCGGCTCGGCTTCGTCGCACACGGGGCCGAGGCCGCGACCGGCCTGGAGACGGTGGAGGCGCTGCCGTTGACCGGCGCGGCGGTGGTCGCGGCGGGCACCGACGACGGCACGGCCGGGCGATGGGACCACACCCTCGGCTGGACCGACCACACCCCCACGCTGCTCGGCGGCACCGCGGTGGACGCCCTCGGCCCCGACCCGCGCCCGGGCGCCGCGCTCGTCCTGGGCCTGGACCGAGCGTTGCCGGCGGGCACGACACTCGCGCTGTACCTGGACGCCGACCCGGATTCCGACGGCGACGGGGGTGCGGGTGCGGGTGCTCGGGCGGGGTGGGGCGGGGGATTCGGGCGGTATCCGGACCCGGGTCGGGTCGGGGGCGTCGGTGCCTCGGCGGCGCGGTCCGCGGAGGCCGGCTCGGATTCGGTGGATGCCGCGGGTGACCTGCCGCAGGGCGGTGGGGGGTTCGTGGGTCCGGTCGGGGCTGTCGGCACCGCGCCGCACCACGACGCGCGCACCGTCTGGGAGGCGTGGGTGGGCGGGGTCTGGCAACCGCTCGGGGATGTGGTGGATCGCACCGCGGCGTTGAGCCGATCCGGTGCCGTGCGGCTGCGGATCGGGTCGGCCGGGCTGCCGGTCGAGCCGCTCGGCGCGGCCGGGAGCCGGGCCTGGTTGCGCTGCCGGCTCGACCGGGGCCGGCCCGACGCGCCGCCGCGGGTGCGCCGGGTGGTCGCCGACGCGGTCGAGGCGGTCCTGGCCACGGCGGCCGTCGGCGGCTACGACGTCGCCCCGACGGCCGTGCTCGTCGGCGCGGCGGCCCTGGTCGAAGGCGCCCTGGTGCCGCTGGCGATCACCGTGGACGCGGCGCGCCTGGTACGTACCGTGCGGACCGACGACCCGGCCGCGCCGATGGTGCGGATCCTGCGCTGGATCGCGCCGACGTCGGCGGCCCCCGGGCGACTGGTGGCCGAACTCGTCGCGGCGGGCGTCGGCGACGGCGCACCCGAGCAGACGTTCGTCCTGCCCGGCGGCGCGATCGCGCCGGACGGGGCGACGCCGGGGCCGTACCGGGTGTGGTTGGCCGATCCGGCGGGCGGCGTCGAACCGGTCCGGCTGGTCCCCGATCTGGACGCGGCCGGTCGCACCGACCTGCACGCCGTGCTCGACGCCGCGACCGGCACGCTCACCTTCGGCGACGGCCGCGCGGGCCGAGTGCCCGAACTCGGCCGCACCGTGCTCGCCGCCTACCGCACCACCTCCGGAGCGCGCGGCGCGGCCCTGGCCCCGCCCGCGCCCGTGGTCCTCGCGCCCGACGCCCGCACCCGCGTACTCCTGGGCGTGCCGCCCGCCCCCGGCGCGCTCACCGTCACCCTGGTCGGCCCGGCGGTGGGCGGCGCCGACGCCGAGGACACCGCCGCCGCCGCGGCCCGCGCCGAACGGGCGCTGTGGGCGCACGAACGCCTCGTGGACGCGCTCGCCGCGACCGACGCCCACTCCCTGGACGAGCTGCCCCGCGCCGCAGTGCTTCGGCTCGCCCCGCCCGAACGCGCGGTGACCCTGGCCGGCGTCGAGCGCTGCGCCCTGGACACCCCCGGCACCCGGATCGCCCGGGTCCGCGCGTTCGCCGAGACCGACCCGCGGCTGCCCGGCCTGGTCGCGGCGGGCTGCGTGAGCGTGGTCGTGCTGCCCACCCTCCCGCGAGGCCGCCCCGAACCCACCGCCGGCCTGCTGCGCGTGGTGCGCCGACACCTGGCCGGGCTGCGCACCACCGGCACCCGCCTGTTCGTCACCGGGCCGCGCTATGTCGTGGTGAGCGCGGAGGTGAGCGTGGCGCTGCTCCCGGGCGCCGATCCGGGCGCGACGACCGCAGCGGTCCGGGCCGCGCTGGACACGTTCCTGCACCCGATCACCGGCGGACCACACGGCACCGGTTGGCCGTTCGGCCGCGACGTACACCGCAGCGAGGTGCTGCGCGTGCTGGACGAGGCCCCCGGCGTGGACCACGTCACCGCCCTCGCACTGCGCGCCGACGACGGCCCCCCGGGCTGCGCCGGCCTGTGCGTGCCACCGACCGCGCTCGTGGTCCCCGGCACCCACACGGTGCGTACCGCCCGCGCGGAGGTGGGTCGATGACCGGGGTCGCGGATCGGGTGGTCGAGGAGTCCGGGGTGCGGTTGGGGGCCGCCGATGTGCGTGATCTCACCGCGAACGAGGCGACGGTCCTGGCTCGGCACACCCGCGCCGCGCATCGCACGTGGGGTGTCGCGGTGGGGCTCGAAGTGTGGGCGATCGGTGACGGGCGGGTGCTGGTCGAACCCGGCGTGGCGCTCACGCGTGCCGGGGAGTTGGTGGTGCTCGGTGCCGATGACGTGGTCTCGGTGTCGGTCGCGGGGTCCGGGCCGGTGTCGGTGGTGTTGCGTCCCGAGCGGGGTGGGCCGCGGGGGCGGGCGTGCCTGGTGGAGCCCGGTGGTGTGGCCGGGCCGGGGGACGTGCCGCTCGCGGTGTACCGCACCGACACCGGCCGGTTGCAGGTCGGCGACGGGGCCCGGCGCAACGCGCACCGACCCGGTCCGACCGTGGTGCTCGCGGGGCGGGCGGCCCGGGGTGCGATCGCGGCCGAGGGCTCGCGCGTGCAGTGGTCGGCGCGGGTCGACTTCGCGCGGGCGTTCGCCGACGTGCCACAGGTCTTCGTCACCGCCGAGGGGCCGTCGCCGGCCGGGACCGGCGGCAGCACCGTGCAGGTCGCGGAGGTCGACCGGACCGGTTTCCGCGTCGTCGTGCGGCACGCGCTGCCCGAGTCCGGCGACGTCGACGAGCAGCCGAAGGTCTCGGCCGTGCCGATGGCGTTCGCCTGGACGGCCGTGCTCGGCGCGCGACCGGTCCCGGCACTGTCCGGGCCGGCCGACCCGCCGTGCCCGGTGCCGTGTACCCGGCCGGTGGTCCACGTGCCGCGCGGACTCCGCGGTCCGGCGGCGGCCGAGGGCCGTGCCGGTGATCCACCCGGCGTCCGGCCGGGTCCACGAGCGAGGGGAACGTCCGCATGACCGGCCCGACCACGAATGGCGCGGCGCTGCCGCCGACCCATCGCCCGAACTTCTTCGGCGGCGGGGTGCTCGCCGCCGCCGACCTGAACGACGCGGTCGCGGTGGAGCGTTCGCGGCGCTGGTTGCACAACCGGGTGCTGCACGGGTGGGGCGTGGCGCTTGGTCTGGAGGCCACCGGTGCCCGGGGCGCCAAGCGGGTCGCGATCGGTGCGGGCTACGCGCTGGACGCGTTCGGCCGGGACCTGATCCTGTCCGACGGCGCCGAGTTGGACGTGCCGGCGGTGGCCGCCGGGCCGGACGGCGGCGACGTGGTGTTCTGCCTGACGTTGCGCTGGACCGAGGACGACGAGGCGGACGTGCGCACCCGGGCCGGCGCCTGTGGGGTGGTCGGGGCGGTGCGGTTCGCCGACGGCCCGACGGCCGCGTGGCGGACGCCGGCCGAACTGCGCGAAGGGCTGGACGTGTTGCTCGCGACGGTGACGGTGCGCGGCTGCGCGCTGACCGCGCCGCCCGATCCGGCCGGGCGCCGGGTGCTGGCGGTGCTGCCGACGCCGTACGTGGCCACCGGTGCGACGAGCGCGTTCGGCACCGTGTGGACGGCCGTCCGGGACCCGGCCTCGGGGGTGGTGATCGGGCTGCGCACGGTGGTGGACACCGGTGCGGCGGGGTTCGGGGACACGCCCGCGTACACGGTCCGGCTGGACGGCGACCGGGAGTTGAGCGCGTCCGCCGCTCCCGGTGGTCTGGCGTGCGTGCTCGACGGCACGCCGTATGTGGCCGACGCGGAGCCGGGCCGGCTGACCGTGCTGGTGCCGCTGCCCGCCGGGCGGATCGGCGGTGTCGTCGGGGGCACCACGACGTTGCCGCTCAATCCGGCCGCGGTACTCGCGGACCTGGAGACGCCGAACCTGGTGCGGAGCGAACTGGGTTGGCACATCGCGTGGATGGGGGTGGAGGGGGCGTGAGCGGCGTGGCCGGCTACCGCTGGGTCAACGCGCTGGGGCGCTGGCCCGGAGCCCGCTTCGAGGGGGTGTACGCGGACGGCGAGCGGGTGGTGCTGAGCCCGGGTACGGCGGCCCTGGAACCGATCGCGAGCGCCGATCTCGATCCGGCGGGTGGGCCGTTGGGGCTGGTGGTCGCGGCCGACGGCACGATCGTGGTCGCCGATCCGGGGCACGGGCGGGTGTTGCGGGTGGACGGCTGCGACCACGTGGTGTGCGTGCTGGGCTGTTTGGACGTGGCGACCGGCGATCCGGCGGCGCCGCGTCGGCCGCGCGGGTTGTGGCTGCTGGACGGCGGGCGGCTGTTGGTGGTGGGGGACGAGCCGGACCGGGCGCGGGGTGTGGTCGTGCGCGCCGACACCGGCGAGTACCTCGCCCCGTGGACCGACCCGCCGCCCGCCGAGGATCCGGTGCTGCGCGCGGCCCGGGAGCGGGTCGGCGGTCTGGCCGCGGTCCGGGTGCCCGAGGGGGTGCTCGTGGCCGGCGGCGCCCGGCAGCGACCCGGACCGGGGGTCGTGCTGGTCCCGGACGACGGCGCGCCGGCCCGGCTGGTGGCCGCCGGCGACCTCGCCGGGATCGCCGTCGACCGATGCGGGCGGGTGTTCGTGGCCGGCCCCGGCGGGATCGCCCGACTGGGCCCGCGGCGTACCGGTACCCGCGGCGTCGTCGTGCTGCCCGCGCCGATCGAGCCGCCCGGCATCGAACACTGGGACCGCGTCCGGGTGTTGCTCGCCGAACCCGCGCCGCCCGGCACGCACGTACGGCTGTGGACCATGCTCGCGCCCGCCGGCGCCCCGCCCGATCCGCCCGATCCGGCGAGCGCGGATCCCGACGACGCGCCGGTGCCGACCGCCCCGGGCCGTTGGCGGGCCGGCCCGTTGCCGGGCCTGGACGTACGCGTACTGGTCGGCCCCGCCCCGCCCGGGGCCCGGTTGTGGATCGCGGTCGAACTGCTCGGCGACGGACGCGGCACCCCGCGCGTGGACGACGTGCGGGTCGAACACGTGGGCCGGGGCCTGCTGGACGCGCTGCCCGCCGCGTACACCGGCGACGACGACGGCTCGGGCACGCTGGGCCGACTGCTGGGCCTGCTCGCAGGCGCGCACGACGCGTCGGTGCGCGAGTTGGAGGAACTGCCCGCCTCGCTCGACCCCGGCTCCGCCCCGGACCGCCCGGACGACCCGTGGCTGGACCGGCTGGCCCGCTGGGTGGACGCCGCGCCGTCGCGCCCCGCCGACCCGGCCGCCCGCCGCGCGGACATCGCCGGCGCGTACGCCGCGCACGGTCGCCGCGGCACGCCCGCCGGGCTGATCGAGGCGGTCGCCCGGGAGACCGGCGTCACCGTGCGGTTGTCCGAACCGCTGTCGGCGGCCGGCGTCTGGCGGTTGGGCAGCGGCGGCCTCGGCCGGGACACCGCGGTGCACGTCGCGGATCCGGGACCCCCGGTGCTCGACGCCACGGCCGTGCTCGACGGCGCCCACCTGGTCCCCGCGCAGGACCGAGGACTGCCGCTGTACACCGCGTTCGCGCACCGGGTGTGCGTGCACGTCCCGCCGACCCACGCCGACGCGTTGCCCGAGATCGCCCGCGTGGTGGAACGGGAGCGCCCGGCACACGTGTTCGCCCGGGTGCGGGTCGAACGGTACGGCGCGATCCCGGGACGGGTCGGCATCGACACCCACGTGGCCGGCCCGCCGCCGGACTGGGCCGCGGGTGCCGGCCCCGCGCTCGGCACCGCGATCCGGTTGCCCGGACCGGCCCCGGCGCACGTCGGCGGTCCCGTCGAGACACGGCTCGACACGACGCTTCCCACACCAGGCGGTCGCGGGTCGACCACCCGACCATCTCCAAGGGGTTGAGCACAAGTGAGTCAGCACCGTCAGGACCACGCGGCGGACACGGGATGCGGCTGCGACGCAGGTGCGGACGGGGCTCCCGCGCCGCCGGTACGCAACCGGTTCTACCCGGGCAAGCTGATGGACGTCCGGCACTGGAACCTCGAACAGGACTACCACCGACAGACCGCCGCCACGCTGGCCCGGCTGGGCCTGGGCCCCGGCGTGTTGTGCGGCCTGGACGCGGAGTTGCAGGAGGACGGCACGGTGACCGTCTTCCCCGGCGCGGCGGTGGACGGGCACGGCCGGCTGATCGTGGTGGATCGCCCGGTGCGGATCGAGGAGCCGTACCAACCCACCGACTGCGCCGGCGCACCGCACGGCCAACCGGTTCGGGACGGCACCGTCGCGGTGCGGCTGTGTCGGCACGAGTGCGGGAGCGAGTTCGTCCGCACGCCGGTGGTGGACTGCGAGGTGCGCGAGGAGTGCGTGCCCTCGCTCACCCTGGAGCGCTTCCTGATCCGGATCACCGCGGGCGAGCCGGACGAGGTCGGGCTGAGCGAGGAGCAGTGCGCGGCGATCTTCCCCGCCCGGCCCGGCGCGCACTTCGATCGGCGCGAGCAGGTCGCGGACACGGTCGAGCACGAGTGCGGGTGCGACGACGACTGCCTGGTCCTGGCCACGGTGACCTACTCCCCGGAGGGCGCGCCGGATCTGGACGCGGTGACCGCGCGGCCGGTCGTGTACTCCAACCGGGTGTTGTTCGACCTGCTGATGTGCCTGGCCGGGCGGGTGGACGCGTGTTGCGCCGGCCGCACCCTCCCGCCTCGGATCACCGCGCTGTGGCCGCAGGTCGGCGCCGGCGCGACGCCCGCCACGTGGCGGGCGTTCGTAGCCGACAAGCGGTTGGAGATCGCCTTCGATCGCCAACTGGTCGACGCGGCGTTCGACGCGCCGAATCCGTGGCTGGGCCTGTGGCAGCTCGACCACACCGGGGCGCGCCGGCTGAAGTTGACCCGGGCCGCCGGCGCCCTCACCCGGGTCACCGTGCCGCCCGGCGGCGAGGGCGCGGCCTACACCGTCGAACTCGACGGCAACGGGCTGCTCACCCAGACCGTGTTCGTGGTCGGCTCCCGGGTGGCGGTCTCCGGGCCGCCGAAGGCACAGGATCCGGACGGCCTGGCCGTGGACCCCGATCTGGTGGGCACCGGGCTCACCGCCGAGGACCGCAACACGCTGTGGGCGATGGCCCCCGGCAACGCCAAGGACACCGGTCTGGCCGCGCTGATCGATCGGGCGCCGCTCGCCGCGGTGCCGCCGTTCCCGACCGGGAACGGCACGCAGGGCGGCGAGTTGCACGTGTTCGCGCCGCCGCCCCCGCCGACCGCGAGGGTCGCGGCCGGCCCGCGCCTGCTGCGGGTGTGGCCGCAGGGCGGATCGCGCCTGGACGCCGCCGGGCCGCTGCGCCGGGACCTGACCCGGTTCGCCCGCGCCCCGCACGTCGAACTCACGGTGGATCGGGCGCTCGCCGACGCCGCGACGGCCGAACCGGACGGCTGGGTGCGCCTGTTCCAGGCGCTGCGCGATGGGGATCGGCTCGCCGGCTTCCGCCGCCTGGAGCTGGGATCCGGGGCGCGGCGGGGGGCCGACGCGGATCCGGAGGCGGAGTCGGTGACGTACACGTTCGAGGCGGAGGGGGCGCGGCTGCCCTCCGCCGGCGAACCGGCCGCGGTGTTCCTGCTCCAGGTGCGCTCGTCGACGGCGAGCGCGGTGCCGCCGGTGGGCGCGGACGAGCCGACCCTGCCGCTGGACGCGGTCTTCGTGGGGACCGGGCTGGACAACCACACGCTCTTCTCGATCTGGTCCGGGCAGCAGAGCCTGTCGCCGGCGCCGCGGATCGCCGCGCTCGGCGCCCGGTCGAGCGTCGCGGTCGACCTGTTCGACGGCGACCCCGGCGGGTTCGTGCACCTCGCGTTCGAGGTGGCACCGCAGTGACCGCCGACCCGGGCGCCGCACGGCGCCCGCGCCCGGGAGCGCCCGGAGCGGCCCGGCGGCCCGGGAGTTCGGGCGCGCGGCGCCATCGAGACGACGCACATCGAGGAGTTGAGGGACGTTGAGCGGGCACGAGAAGACGATCCGGCCCATTGCGGTGGCCGGGCAGGGCGGCTGCGGATGCGGCTGTGACGGGGGCGGCGGCGGGGGAGGCGGCTCCGCGTCCTGCGGGTGCGGCGACTGCCTGGCCGGGAGTGCCGGCGGGCGGCTGCGCCCGCGCTGGTTCGGCGGTCAACTCGTCGGCCCCGAGGATCTGGCCCAGACCGGCGTCTGGCTGCTGGACCGGATGCGCCGGCACAACCGGGTGCTGCACGGGTGGGGCGTGGTGTGCGGGGTGGGTGTGCGCGCGGTCGGCTTCGGCGACGGCGGCCGGTTGCCCTGGCTGCTGGACGTCTCGCCCGGCTATGTGCTGGGCCCGTACGGGGACGAGATCGTGGTCGACCACCGGGTCAGGGTGGACGTGCGCGACGCGCTGCCGGGCGGCACCGACGGGTGCCCGCCGCCGGCCGACCCGTGGTGTGCGCCGGTGCGCGAGCGGCGCGACCCCGGCCGGACGTACTACCTCGCGGTGCGCTACGACGAATGCCTGACGGTGCCGGTGGCGGCGGCCGGCTGCGGCTGCGAGGACACCGCGTGCGAGTACAGCCGGGTCCGCGAGGGCTTTCGGCTCGGCGTGCTGGACACGCTGCCCGAGGTATACGTGCACGGCGAGGACGACCCGCGTGGCGAGACCACCGGTTGTTCGTCCCGGATCAACGAGACCGGCACCCGCCCGTGTCCGCCGTGTCCGAGTCAACCCTGGGTGGTGCTGGCCGACTTCACCGTCGCCGCCGACGGGACGCCGAGCGTGGACCAACTGCGCAACCGTCGATTCACCGCCTCGTTCGGCGGGTTCGGGTTCTACTGCGGGCAACCCGGTGACGGCCGGGAGGCCGTGGGTTGGACCGAGGTCACCCGCCAGGCCCTCGCGCACGCCTTCGCCTCGACCCACACCCGGGAGATCCTGGCCGCCGGCGGGCCTGCGGAGGTCCGGGGCATGCCCGCGCGCCACCTGCTCGGCGTCTCCCGGACCGCGCGGCTGGCCGACCTGCTCGGCGACCGCACGGTGGCCGACCTGGCCCGGTCCGATCCCGACGCGCTCGCCGAGGCGGCTCGCGCGGCCGAGGTCGCCCCCGCCCCCGTCCTGGAGGCCATCGATCGGGCCAACCTGGTCCTGCGCCTGACCGCCGACTGAGCAGCGGGCGGAAAACGATGGCGAGGTTGCCCGATCACCGTGTTCTCCGGCCGGATGGTGTCCACGGACCTGCTGCTCGACCGCGAGCAAGGGTAGGCGACGGCCCAAATGCCGCCGGCGGGCCCGGTGTTCAACCTCTGCGCGGTGGCTCGCGACAGCGTGCGGGGCCGGTCGGGGCCGGCGCCCGCACCCGGTTCGCCGACTCCCCGCAAGGGCTCGCCCGAGGCGACGGCCCGACCATGGTCGGCCTCGGCGTCACGGGCGCAAGGACCATGCCTTGTCCGGCATTTCGTCCGCCGGGTCATCGAGAGTGAGGACACTCGCGTGATGTGCACATCGGGCACCGGTGCCGCGGCGGCAGCCGGCTTGCTCGTGGGCGTGTTGGCCCTCGCCCCGACCGCCTGCGCGGACGCCGTCGACCCGGAGTCGTGCCCGGCGGCCAGTCTGTGTGTCCACAGTGGCCACGACCTCACCGGGACGCGAACCGTGGTGCCCGCGCGGGACATCGAGGAGCGCGGCGACGCCGGATACACCGTCACCGGCCCGGCGCTCTCGATCGCCAATCGCACCGGGTTTCCGGTGTTGTACGGCGTCGGCCACCCGGTCGTCTGCATCCGGTTTCCCTGCTACCAGTACACGGTGCACGGCCGGATCGAAGCCGGACGGGACCTGGCCGTCGCCGATTCGGCCGGGCAACCCCTCGTCGTCGGCCGGGACTACGGCCCGTAGCGCGGGAGTCGGGCCGGCACACCGGCGCCCGTCGTCCGGCGAGCCCCGCTCAGCCGGGTGGCGTCGGGCGAACGAGTTTGAGCAGGATCTCGTCGTGGGCCGCGTCGGTGCGACGGCTGTGTTCGGTGAAACCGACGCGGGCGTAGAAGCGGCGCGCCCGGCTGTTCTTCTCGTACACGTCCAGCGTCAACGCGCCGTGCAGCGTCGCCGCGTGCTCGACGAGCAGCCGGCCCACGCCGGTGCCCTGGGCCTCGGGCGCCACGAACAGGCCACCGATCTCACCACAGACCACGCCGTCGATCTCGCCGAGGATGAGCCCGAGCAGCCCGACCACCCGACCGTCGGCCTCGGCGACCCAATTGTCGGCGTGCACGAGGTAGGTCTCGCGCATCTCCCGCTCGCGCTCACCCGCGCCCTCGTCCGGGATGAACGGATGCGCGATGCGGCTCGCCCGGGACCAGACGTCGACGGCGGCGTCCGCGTCGGCGGGAAGGCAGGGACGAATCCTCGGGGCTTCGGACATACGCGCGACGCTATCCCACCCCGACCGCACGCCGCCGCGGCCCCATCCGGCCATCCATCTGTGCGGCGTGGAGCGGGACTTGGCGCGCCGCGGTCGGCCGGGTGCACCACGGCGGATCCGCCGGTGGCGATCGGCGGCATCGACCACCGGGTCCGCGATTCGGTCGGAACGCGCCGGCAACCGGCCGTGCACCCGGAACCGGTCCCGCGCACCGTGCTCACGGCCCCGACCGGTGTCAGCCCCCGTCCCCGCCCCCCGACGGCGAGAAGTCGCCCAACGGGGGAACCACGCCCGAATGCCAAAGCAACCAAGGCACCCCGACGCCCCCGAGCACCAGTCCCACGACGAAGCAGATCCGCCCCACCCGTTCGTGGAACGCCCCGGCCAAGCCCGCCGCAGCCCCGACCGGCACGCCCGCCATCGCGGCGAAGAACACCGTCCCGCAGCTTCCGAGCGGGATGTCGATCCAACGCCCGTTCGGGCCGTCGACCACGAGATCCCGCGCGACGGCGGCTGTGAGCGCGGCGTTGAACACCACCCAAACCCCCGCCACCGCGAGCGCCACCACGAGCAGCACCGGCAGCAACGCCTTGTCGCCGATGCGCCGAGCCGAACCAGGAACCCACTTCACCAGATTCCTCCGGAGCGGGACGAACGGATGAACGGGACGAGCCGGTCGCGGCCGGGGTGGGTCCGCTGCGATCAGGCCAAGTGCTTCTGCAATACCGCGAGTTGCGTCTGTCGCGCCGCATCGTGCAGGTCTCGGCCGCGATCCGTCGCGGTGACGAAGACGCCTCGGCGGTCGGTGTCGCACATCGCGCGCTCCACGAGGCCGCACTTCTCCAGGCGGGCGACGGCCCGCGAGGAGGCGCTCTGGCTCAGGTGCAGATCGCCGACCAGGTCGTGGATGCGGGCCTTGCAGCCGTCGGCGGCGATCAGGCGGTCCAGCACCTCGAAGTCGCTCATCGTCAGGCAGTGCTCCGCCTGGAGGGCACGGTCGAGTTCGTGGGCCACCCGGCTGTACTGCGACAACAGGTTGCGCCAGCTCTCGATCAGCGGCTCCTCGGTCTTCATCGCGTCACGGTAGCGCCTCGCAGCAGAATATGCAAGTGAATTTATTGCCCACACATTTATTGCTCTCACATTTAATGCGTAGACATTCAATGCGCGCGCATATATGTTCGTCGTCATGGCCCCAACAGTCGAGACCTACGCGGGACCGTCCTCCCGCGAGCCCTCCGTCCTCCCGTCCGACCCGAGCCCGTCCGCTCCACACTGGACCCCCAGACTCTGGGGCGTTTTGGCCGTGTTGTGCCTCGTCCTGTTCCTGGACGGCCTCGACGTCTCGATGGTCGGCGTCGCGCTGCCGTCGATCGGCCACGAACTGGGCATGTCCGCGACCTCGCTCCAGTGGATCGTCAACGGGTACGTGCTCGGATACGGCGGCCTGATGATGCTCGGCGGTCGCACCGCCGACCTGCTCGGCCGGCGCCGGGTCTTCCTGATCGCACTCGCGGTGTTCGCCGCCGCCTCGCTGCTCGGCGGCCTGGTGGACAGCGGCGGCCTGCTGATCGCCAGCCGCTTTGTCAAGGGTCTGGCCGCGGCCTTCACCGCGCCGACCGCACTGTCCATCCTGACCACGACGTTCCCGGAGGGCCCGGCCCGCAACCGAGCGCTCTCGGTGTTCTCCGTCTTCGGTGCCAGCGGCTACTCCTCCGGCCTGATCCTGGGTGGTCTGCTCACCGAATTCGGCTGGCGCTGGACCTTCCTGACCCCGGTACCGCTGGCCATCCTGGCCCTGATCGCCGGCTACATCCTGATCCCGCGCGACCGTCCCGCCGACTCCGGCGGCCACGACCTGGTCGGCGCGGTCACCCTCAGCGGCGGCATGTTGCTCGCCGTCTACACCGTCGTCTCGGCGCCCGAACGCGGCTGGACCGCGCCCATCACGCTCGGCTCGGTCGTCCTGGCCGCCGCACTGCTCACCACGTTCGTGTTCGTCGAGAAGCGCATCGCCCACCCGCTCGTGCGCTTCGGCATCCTGCGGATCGGCACGGTGGTGCGGGCCAACCTGAGCATCGTCGCGCTGATGGGCTCCTACATGAGCTTCCAGTTCATGATGACGCTCTACCTCCAGGACGGTCTGGGCTGGTCCGCGCTGCGGATGGCCCTGGCCCTGCTGCCCGCCGGCCTCGTGGTGGCCTTCGGCTCGCCGTTCACCGGACGCCTGATCAACCGCTACGGCACCGCGCCGCTGCTGATCGCGTCGATGGCCTCGATGAGCCTGGGCTACCTGTGGTTCCTGGCCACCGCCGGCGGCACGCCGAACTACGCCTTCACCGTGCTGCCCACGATGTTGCTCCTCGGCGGCGGCTTCGCCTTCGGCTTCAGCTCGATCATGTCCCAGGCCACCGAGGGCATCGAGGACTCCGAACAGGGCCTCGCCTCCGGCCTGGTGCAGACCTCCGGCCAGGTCGGCGCGGCGCTCGTACTGGCCGTGGTCACCGCCGTCACCACCGGCGCCACCGCCGGGGACACCGACTTCGGCGCCTACCGGCCCGGTGCGAACCTGGTCACCGGCGTCGCGATCGTCGGTCTCCTGCTCAATCTCGTCCCGCTGTTGGGATCCGCGCGCCGCCGGCCGAAGACGGCCGACTCCACCAGCCTCTCGTAATCCGCCTCAGGCCGCGCCGTATCCACGGCCGGCGCCGGACCCGATACCCCGAAGCCCCCACGCGATCCCTTCCGCGCGTGGGGGCTTCGGCATGTGACGATGACGGCGAGGCGACCGGATCGAACGAACCGGATGGGAGGTCGACATGGGGTTGTGGAATCGACGGGGTGCACCGGACGAACCCGTGGACGACGCCGCGGCCGATCCCGCCGCGGGGCTCGAAGCGCTGGGACTGCCGCCCGAGCGGGCGGCCGAGCTTTCCTCGATACTGCGCGGCCTGGTCACCGACCTCGCGCTGCGTGATCTGCCTCGGCTCGAACTCGGCGGCGCGCACCGCTGGTTGCGGGCGACCGGGACGGTGATCGGGTCCGCCGCACCCGGGTTGGTACGGGACATGGTGCCCGGACTCGACGATCGACAGGTCGCCGAAGCGGCGTTCCACCCGAATCTGCTGCCGCCGGTCGCGTTCGAACTACGGCGGCGCCGGGCCCTGTTGCGCCGCGCCAAGGACCCCGGTGCGCTGTCCCGGACCGGGCCCGGGGCGTTGAAGCTCAGCGCGGCCCTGATGACGAGCCGATTCCTCGTACACGACCACCTCGCGGCCCGGATCGGTGTGGAGGCCACGAACCGGCTCGGCGCGAGTCACGCCGAAACGATTCGCTCGATCGCGCTCGGCGCCGCCACGGGTCGGGCCGCGCGTACCGAACCGGCCTGGGGCGCCTGGGGGTTGCTCGCCGTCCTGCAAGCCCTGCTGCGCCACCGCGAACTGCTCCAGGCGCCGGCGACCTCGGTGCCGGCGCCGCCGACGCAGGCCGCCGCGGCGACGTCCACGGTCGGCGACCTCGGCCTGTTCCTGTGCTGCTCCGCGGCGAACGCCCTGATCGCGGCGCTGCCGACGACGGATTGAGCGGGACGGGCGCGGGCGAGCCCGAGCTCAGGCGGGGGTGGGGTGGAAGGGGCCGGCGCCGAGGAGTTCGAGGCCCAGTGGGGTCAGGGCGTGCAGGACCGCACCGCCCTGCCGGGTGGTGGTGATCAGCCGGGCGTTGCGCAGTACGGTCGCGTGTTGGCTCGCGGAGGCCGGCGACATGTTCAGCCGACGGGCCAACTCCGTGGTGCTGCACCCCTCGTTGATCACCGTCAGTGCGGCGGCCCGGGTCTGCCCCAGCAGCGCGCCCAGTGCCCGGTCGCCGCCCGGGTCGGGTTCCCACAGCGCGACGCCGTCCCGGAGCTCGCGCACCGTGGGCACGGCGAGCAAAAACGGCGCGGTGTCGTCCTCGACGTCGTGGACCAACATCGCCTGCCGCCACAGGAACACGGTCGGTGCGATCAGCAGACCTCGACCGCCCAGCCGGATGTCGTCGTCCCTGGGGTAGTCCACCTCCAGGATCGGCGGCTTCCACCGGACGAGCGGCACACACAACTCGGCCAGCAGGCGCTCGACACCACCTTCGAGCAGGGTGCGCGCATACCCGGCGCGCACGGACTCCAGATGGGACCGGATCCGGGGGCCGAACGGCGCGAGTGTCACGTCGTGCCACGCGCGCAGGGCTTCGGCGAACTCGCGGCGCGGTTCCCGGCCGCCGTCCAGGAAGTCGCGGACCCAGGTCGTGTGGGCGGGGTCGAAGGTCAGGTTCGCCATTTCCTTGCGCAGCCGCCGGGTGGGCACCGCGAGCAGGTTCTCGATGCCCTCGTCGAGCGAGAACGAGTCCCCCACCAGCGTGCGCAGGTCGATCCCGGGGCCGCGTACCGTCATCAGCGCGGTGAGCGGACCCGTCGCCGCCTCCGGCCGGCCGGCCACCGCGGTGCGCCAGGCCCGGAAGGGCAGTGGTCTGCGCCGCCCGTGTAACAGTTCCAGGCTGTGATACGTCTCGGCCGCCGCACCGAGGGTCGTGGCGAGCCGGGTCCGGACCAGGTCCTCCGCGGTGAAGTGGATGCGCAGCACCGATGTACCCCCATGCCCGTGTTCGTCGTGTTCGTCGTGTTCGCGATGCCCCCGTGGCGCCTCCCGGCCGGCGCGGAGCAGGGGAGGACGACGACAGTGTGCGTCCTCGAACGTCCCCGGACCAGCAGGTTTCGGCTCAGGCTGAAAGGCGTTTTCAGACACCGTCCGGTCCGTCAGGCTTGCCGGTGACGGGGGTGACCCGGGTGGTGCGCTTGCCGAGGGCCGAGGATCCGACACGGGGCGGAGGCCGCGGCCGTGCAGGGCGTCGTCGGGCCCGGACCCGACCCGGGCGGGGACCGAACGGGGATCGGTCCCCGCCCGGCAACCGCCGGCAGCGGGCCGCCGCGCCGTCGAGTGCGATCCGGGATCGACGGTACGGCCCGCGGGCCGGGTCGGGCCAAGGCGTGAACGCCGCTCTGGAGCCGGGGCGAAGGCGGCTCCGCCGGTGTCAGGAGCCCAGGTAGCGCAGGATGGCCAGGACCCGGCGGCTGTATCCCGATCCGGACGGGTGGGCCACGTCGAGTCGGTCGAAGATCGCGTTGACGTGCTTTTCCACCGCGCTCTGCGACACGTGCAGGGCCTGGGCGATGGCGGCGTTCGTGCGGCCCTCCGCCATGTGTGCCAATACCTCGCGTTCGCGCGGGGTGAGCCGGTCCAGCGGGTCGACGTGGCTGGTCCGGGCGAGGAGTTGGCGCACCACCTCGGGGTCGAACGCGGCGCCGCCGGCGGCGACTCGGGCCAGTGCGTCGAGGAAGTCGTCCACGTGCGCGACCCGATCCTTGAGCAGGTAGCCCACGGCCGCGCCGTCGTCGGTCAACAACTCGACGGCGTACCGCTTTTCGATGTACTGGGAGAGCACCAGTACGCCCACCCCGGGCCGGCGGCGGCGCACCTCCAGGGCGGCCCGCAGGCCCTCGTCCGTGTGCGTGGGCGGCATCCGTACGTCGGCCACCACCACGTCCGGGACGTGCCGGTCGACCGCCTCGACCATGGCGTCGCCGTCGCCGACACTGGCGACCACCTCGTGTCCCTCGTCGGCGAGCAGCCGGGCCAACCCCTCCCGCAGCAGCGCCGAATCGTCGGCCAGGACTATGCGCACGGCACCTCCGCGGTGATCGTGGTGGGGCCTCCGGGCGGACTGTCCACCCGCAGGGTTCCGTCCAGGGCGGCGACCCGGCGGGCCAGCCCGGACAGGCCGCCGCCGGCGGCATCCGCGCCGCCGACGCCGTCGTCGACGATGCGTACCCGCACCGCGTTGCCCTCGGTGCCGGCGACGGACACCGTGACGGCGTCGGCGTGCGCGTGCTTGACGGTATTGGTGATCGCCTCCGCGACCACGAAGTAGACGGCGGTGGCCACGATCGGCGCCGGCTCCGCGGCGACGTGGTAGGTCAACCCGACCCGCACCGGGGAACGTTCGGCGATCGTCTCCAGCACCGCGCGCAGCCCGCCGTCGTCCAGCCCGGTCGGATGGATCCGCCACGCCACGTCCCGCAGGTCGATCAGCGCCTGCTGGGCCTGCTCGTGTGCCTGCCGCAACAACTCGTCGGTCCGCGCCGGATCGCCGCCGCGCCGGGCCCGGCCGAGCAACATGCCCAGCGCGACCAGGCGTTGTTGTACACCGTCGTGCAGATCGCGTTCGATCCGCCGTCGTTCCTCGTGCACGGCCTCGACCACGCCCGCCCGGCTGGCGGCCAACTCGTCGACGCGACGGCGCAGTACCTCGTTCCGGTCCGGTTCGAGCAGCCGCCGGGCCAGGGCCCGATCGCTCTTCGCGAGGCCGACCAGGCCGTACGACGCCAGGGCGAACAGGGCCAGTCCGGAGGGGATCAGGATCAGTACGTCGGTCGTGGTGGTGTTCGGACTGCCCGCGAGCCACGCGCCCACCATCACCGCGGCGAACCCGACCCCGCCGCCGGTGAGCACGAGCAGGGCACCGCCGAGCAGGGCGATCGGCATCCGCGCCGCGAGATAGCGGATCAGCCGCCGCGGATCGCTCGGGATCGGGTGGATCGGGCCCGGATCGGGGTGGGTCGGTCGGGTCGGGTCGGGATCGGCGGGCCCGGCCAGCCGGCTGCGTTCCAGTTCGGTCAGCCTGCGTGCGGCGCGGCCGACCGGGCCGGGCACGTGCCCGCGCGAGCCGGACCCGAGGAGGCCCGCGCGCAGCAGGCCGGCCACCACCAGGAACAGGGCGGTCGGCACGACGGTCAGCGTGCCCTTGAAGAGCACCCCGACCGCGTCCGCGACGCTTCGCGCGCCGGCGCGCACCGGTGCCGCGAATCCGCGGACTCGTCCCGTGGCCGTCCCCCGACCCGAATCCTGCGACACCCTTCCCCACTTCGTTCGCCCACGTCGTCTCGGTGCGTCGAGCCTCTCATCCGACCCGGTCGGTCCGACCGGGCGGGTCACCCGGGCCGGGCCCGAGGCGGCGAGGACGTCGCCGCCGCCCCTGGTTCGACGGCTCATCCCGCGCCGGCCATCGCCTCGCGCAGGTGGACCCGGGCCGCCCGGCGGGAGGGGAGCCACGCGGCGAGGGTGCCGGCGGCGACCGCGCCGACCAGGACGGCCGCGCAGGTCGGCCACGGGACGGTCAGGGTGTCCAGGCCCTTGGTCGCCAGTACGCGCTGGGTGGCCGCGCCCCAGGCCAGACCGGGCAGCAGACCCAGGACCGCGCCGACCACGGCGATCAGGACCGCCTCCGCGCGGATCATCCGGCGAATCCGCCGCCGGGTCAGCCCCAGCGCCCGCAACAGGGCCATCTCCCGGGTGCGTTCGACCACGGACAGGGCGAGGGTGTTGACCACGCCCAGGACGGCCACCAGGATCGCCAGCGCGAGCAGCGCGTACACCAGGTCCAGGGCCAGGGCGACCGTGTCGTGCAACGCCTTGCGGTAGCTGTCCCGGTCGCGGACCTTGGTCTGCGGGAAGGCGTCCAGGCGCTTCGCCAGGGCCGCGTACACCTCGGCCCGGTCCGCGCCCGCCGCGGCGGTGGCGAAGTACACGTCGTCCAGCGGCATTTGCTCGGCGGGCAGGTGTGCGCGGACCACGTGGGTGCCGATGTAGGTCGCGCCGGAGGCGAACACGTCCCCGTCGCGCACGATGCCGCCGACCCGGAGCCGGGCGGTACCGCCGCCGTGGAAGCGCACCTGGACCGGATCGCCGACCGCGAGCCGGTGCTCGTCGGCGAACGCCTGCGGCACGGTGATCCCGTCGCCGCCCGGGGCCAGCGTCGAGCGCGTGTCGCCGGCGGAGAAGGCGAGCCGGAAGTCGTCGGTGAAGCGCTCGGTGGTCGCGGTGAGATCGTGATCGCGGTCGGTGCCGTGTGCGGTGATCAGGTCGGCCCGTACGGTCTGTTGGGCGGTGACGTGGTCCAGGCCCGGCGTCTCCCGGACCACGCGCGCCACCTGCTCGGTCATCGGTCGGGAGGAGAGCACGAAGTAGTCCGCGTTCACGGTGCGTTCGAGTTGGCCGTCGACGGAGGTGACCAACGACGCGGCGACCAGGGACAGGAAGCTCACCAGCGCGATGCCGACCATCAGGGCCGAGGCGGTGGCGCCGGTGCGCCGAGGGTCGCGAATCGCGTTGCCGCGGGCGAGCCGGCCGATCGGCCCGGAACGGGACGCGAGCAGCCGATCCAGGCCGCGCACCGCCCATACGCTCAGCAGCGGCGCGCCGGCCACGGTGGCCAGGAGGGTGAGCAGGACACCGGCCGCGAGCAACGGCCCGGCCGCCGCGAGATCGTCCGCACGTACCGCGAGCAACAGCGCACCGGTGCCCAGCACACCGCTCGTGCCGGCCACGAGATTGCGGGTGCGCAGCGGGCGTCGGGTCCCGGGCCCGGCTTCGCGCAGCAACGCCGCCATCGGGGACACCCGGCCGGCCCGCCGAGCCGGCAGATAGGCCGCCACCAGGGTGATCGACACGCCCACCAGGTACGCGACCGCCGGGGTCGACCAATGCACCGTGGGCAGGCTCGCCGCCGGGCCGGCGCCGACCCGTCCGACGATGCGGATCAGTCCGGCCGCGAGTGCCACGCCCAGCGCCAGGCCCAGGGTGGACCCGGCGATGCCCAGCAGCCCCGCCTCGCCCAGGATCAGGCGGTTCACCTGGCCGCGCCCGGCCCCGACGGCGCGCAGCAGTCCGCTCTGTCGGGTCCGCGCGGCGACCAGCATGGAGAAGGTGTTGCCGATCAGGAACACGCCGACGAGCACGGAGATCCCGGCGAATCCGAGCATGAGGTAGGTGACCACGCGCAACGAGGCGCCGGCGGCGTCGCCGCGCGCGGCGGCCTCCGCGTCGCGGGTCCGGACGGTGTGGCCGGCGGGATCGGGCAGCGCGGCCAGAACCCGATCGCGCAACCGCGCATCCGGCACCCCGGGCTCGGCGGTGACGGCGATGGAGGTGAACCGGTCCGGTCCGCCCAGGAGTCGACGCTGCGCGGTGGCGGCGTCCAGGAAGAGGTCGGCGTCGTGCGCCCGGTCCGCGCGGTCTCGGGCCAAGCCCACCACGGTGGCCTCGAAGGTACCGGGGACGGCCATGATCCGCAGTCGATCGCCGAGTCGAATCCCGTGCTTCGCAGCGGCGTTCGCCGACACGACCAGCTCCGCCGGGGCGATCGGCGCGCGTCCTGCGGTCAGCCGTGGCGCGGACCCGGCATCGGCCGGCCAGTCGGCGACGAGGTCCCCCCGTGAACTCAGCGGCCTGCCACGGCCGTCCAGCACGACCGTGTCCGGCACGTGCACCCGCCCGTACGCGGCGCGCACGCCGTCGGCGCGAGTCGCCGCGTCCAGCACCCGACCGGGCAGGGTCGCGGGCAGGCCGGTACCGTCCTGGCGGTCGCCGCCGTTCCCACGGGGCGTCACCGTCACGTCCGCCGTCGATTCGGCGAACGACGAACGGGCGGACGCCGTGACCGAGTCGCGGAACACCAGCGTGCCGGCCACGAACGCGGTGCCCAGGGCGATCGCCGCCAGAGCCAGGAGCATGCGGGACTTGTGCGCCACGACCCCGCGCAGCGCGATCCGAGCGAGCGTCACGCGCGCACCTCGCTCGCGTCGTGGCCGAACGCGGCTGCGGGAGCCGCGGAGGCGATGTTTCGGCCGGGGCCGTCGAGGCGTCCCATGCGCTCGAACACGGCCTCCGCCGTGGGGCGGGGCAGGTCGTCCACGATCCGGCCGTCGGCCAGGAACAGCACCCGGTCCGCGTAGGCCGCCGCGTTCGGGTCGTGGGTGACCATCAGCACGCTCTGGCCCCACTCGTGTACGCCGCGCCGGAGCAGTTCGAGCACCTCGGTGCCGGCTCGCGAGTCCAGGTTCCCGGTCGGTTCGTCGGCGAAGACGATCTCCGGTCGGGACACCAACGCCCGAGCGACGGCGACGCGTTGTTGTTGGCCACCGGACAACTCGGCGGGTCGATGGGCCAATCGCCCGGCCAACCCGGTGGCCGCGACGATGCGATCCAGGCGGGCCCGGTCGACCCGGCGTCCGGCGATCTCCACCGGCAGCGTGATGTTCTCCAGGGCGGACAGCGTGGGCAGCAGGTTGAACGCCTGGAAGACGAACCCGAGCCGGTCGCGCCGCAGTTCGGTCAAGGCGGCATCGTCGAGACCGGCCAACTCGGTATCGCCGATCGCCACGCTGCCCCGGGTCGCGGTGTCCAGGCCGGCCAGACACTGCATCAGCGTCGACTTGCCGGAGCCGGACGGCCCCATGATCGCGGTGAAGGTGCCGCGCACGATGTCCACGTCCACGCCCGCCAACGCCGCGACCCGGGTCGGTCCGGAACCGTACTCCTTGACCAGCCCCCTGGCCCGCGCGACCACCGAAGACGTGCCCCGCGCCCCCTGGGCGACCGCCGCCACCCGCACCCTGTTCCTCGGCATCCGCCGACCTCCTCGCTCACCCGATGCGAGCCCGCCCCATCCGAACGGACCCCGAACCACCGGCAAGACCAGCCTGCGAGACCACGACCTCGCACACCATGAGGCCCAACGCCCAACCCCCCTGCGGAAAACCACACCCCCACCCGGAAACCGCCCCACCATCCGCCGGACTTGCCCCGCAGCCTCGCCCGACCCCCGCGCCGCGCGATTTCGCGTGGTCCCGGCCTCGGCCGCGCCACCGGGCTTGCTTCCGCCGCCCGACACCGCGCCGAGTCGCGCCCGATGCCAACCACGGCGCGCCGCCGCCTCCGAACCGCCGCACCACCCGCCGGACTTGCTCCGCCCTCCGACCCGACACCGCGCCGCGCCAGGCCACCCCCGTCCCACTCCCTGCCACGTCGCCCCGCCCCGAGCTTCTCCGCCTCGTGCCCCGCCTCGCGCGGAGCCCCGGCACCCCGCCCCGTGCACCGCACCGCATCGCCCCGAGCCCCTCGGTGTCCCGCACCGCATCGCCCCGAGTGCCTCCGCCTCCTGCCTCGCCTCGCGCCGCCCCGTCCGGCCTCGCGCGGAGCCCCGGCACCCCGCCCCGTGCACCGCACCGCCCGAGCCCCTCGGTGTCCCGCTTCGCCCCACGCGGCCCCGTCCCGCCTCGCGCGCCGAGCCCCCCAAGCCCCGCCCCGAGCGCCTCCGCCTCCTGGCCTCGCCTCGCCCGCCGAGCCCCCGCACCCCGCCTCGTGCACCGCACCAAACCGCCCCGTCCCCTCCCGCGCCCCGCGCCGCCCGTGCGCCCCGCGCCCGGGGGTTTGCCGGAATGTGACGGTGGGGGTGCGGGTGCTTGACGTGGGAGCGGGACGGTGTGAGCGTTTCGAGCGCTCGGGCGACGAAAACGGCTTATGTGGTGGGCTGTTCGTTCCGGACGTGGGAGCGGCGGCGGTCGGATTCGTGGTCGGGGTCCGTCTTCCATCCGAGGAGCCTCGATGCATCGCAGAACGCTGACGTTCGGGACCGTCCTGGCCGTCCTGCTCGGTTTGTTGATCGGCACCACCGCCCGTTCGGACGCCGCCCGACCACGACCGCTGCTCGCGGCCGACTCCCGCGCCGCCGCCGTCGCCGCGGCCGACCGGGCGATGGTCGGCCCAAAGGCCCCCGTCTCGCCCGGTGAGCGCTACCGCCGGCAGACCGTGCTGGCCTGGATCGGCGACATGTACTCGATCTCGTACGGGCGCAGCTACCGCGACCTACCCGTCGTCGGCGGCGACGCAGCGGTGTTGGCCGACGGGAGCGGCCGGGTGCACACCGTACAAACGGCCGGCGACGTGCGCATCGACGTGCCGACCCGGCCGGCCGTGAGTGGACCGGCGGCCGAGCGCACCGCGCGGACGCGGCTGCCCGTGGTCGATCGGGTCGACAGCCATCGCCTGGTGGTGCGGCTCGACGCGAGTGCCGCGCGACTGGCCTGGGAGAGTGTCCTGATCGGGCGCACCGAGACCGCGCCCAGCAGGCTGCACGTCTTCGTCGACGCGTCGACCGGCGCGGTACTCGACTCCGTCGACGAGGTGCGGGCCGGAGTCGGCCACAGCGCCTGGAACGGCCCCAACCCGATCACCATCGACACGCAGAACTCCGGCTCCTCGTACTCGTTGCGCGACCCGATCCGGGCGAACCTGAGCTGTGCGAAATACGGCGTCGGCGGTGTGGTCACCAAGCCCGTCGACGACTGGGGCAACGGAAACCCCACCAACATCGAGACCGGCTGCGTGGACGCCATGTGGGCCGCGCAGAAGCAGTTCGACATGTTCCGCAACTGGCTCGGCCGCAACGGACAGAACGGCACCGGCGGCGCCTGGCCGATCCAGGTCGGCCTGAACGCCGTGCAACTCTATTGGGACGGCAGCAAGATCGTGATCGGCCACAGCACCGGCAACCAGTGGCTGACCTCGATGGACCTGGTCGGCCACGAGTACGCGCACGGCGTCGACGCGACGAGCCCCGGCACGTTCGTGGAGCCGGGTCTGGCCGAGGGCTTCGCGGACATCATGGGCACCGTGACCGAGGCGTACGCCAACGAACCGGCCCCCTTCGACACCCCGGACTACGTGATCGGCGAGACGATCAACGTGGCCGGGACCGGACCGTTGCGCTTCATGTACGACCCGTCGTTGCGCGGCGACGCGAACTGCTACAGCTCGGCCGTCCCGACCATGGACCCGTACCGTGCGGCGGGCGTGTTCAACCACTGGTTCTACCTGCTCGCGGAGGGCGCGCATCCCGGCGCGGGCAAGCCCGACAGCCCGACCTGTGTCCCCATCCCCGTCACCGGCGTGGGCGTTCGGACGGCCGCCAGGATCGTCTACCAGGCCCTGTTGTTGCGCAGCGGCAATACGGACTTCCGCTCGGAGCGTCGGCTGACCCTGTGGGCGGCCAAGGCCCTGGACCCCACCTGCGACGTCTTCCGCAAGACCAAGACCGCCTGGGACGCGGTTCGCGTCCCGCCCACGGCCGCCGACCCGATCTGCCCCTGAGACCGCAAGGCGTGGCCGGCCCGCACATCGGCGCCGGACCCGCTCGCCCGACCGCCGCCCCGAACCGGGCGGCGGTCCGGTGCACCACCGCTACGGGATGTCCTGTTCGGCCCAGACGATCTTGCCGGTCGGGGTGCGGCACGAACCCCAGCCTCGGCAGAGCATGTTGATCAATTGCAGGCCCCGGCCGCCCTCGTCGCTCAGTGAGGAGTGTTGGATCTGGGGCAGATCCGGGCCGGTGTCGGAGACCTCCACGACCAGCCGATCGTGCCGCAACAGCCGCAGTTGGCCCGGCGCGACGCCGTACCGCAGCGCGTTGCCGACCAGTTCGCTGACCACCAGTTCGGTCACGTCCGAGAGGTCGCCGAGCTGCCAGACGTCGAGCTGCTCCCGGACCAGCTTGCGCGCCACCCCCGCCGCCGCGCCGCCCGGGGGCAGGTCCCAGGTGTACAAGTCCGTTCCCAGCAACGGCTCTTCGGCGGCGGCCACCAGCACCACGGCCTCGTCGAAGCGGGCCCCGCCGCCCGGCGCGAGGTCGCCGAGTGCCCCGGAGTCCAACCCGACCGGCCCCAACCCGGCGGCCCGCGTGCGCAGTCGGGCCAGTTGTACGTCGATGTCCTCGGTGCGCGACTTGACCAGCCCGTCGGTGTAGAGCACCAGTCGGCTGCCCGGCGGGATGGTCAGCCGCAGCGGATCGTAGGGGATGACGCCGGTGCCGATCGGCGCGCCGACCGGCACGTCCACGAACGACGCCTTGCCGTCCGGGGTGACCAACAACGGCGGCGGATGTCCGGCGCTGACCAGGGTGTAACTGGCCTCGGCCGGGTCGTAGACCGCGCACAGACACGTGGCGATCTGATCGTCCTCGAGGTCGCGGGCGGCCAGGTCCAGGCGGGCGAGCATACGTTCGGGGGTCAGGTCCAGGGCCATCAGGGTGCGCGCGACGGCACGCAATACGCCGGTGACGGCGGCCGCGGCCATGCCGTGGCTCATCACGTCCCCCACCACGAGGGCGGTCCGCCCGCCCGGCAGCGGCGCCACGTCGAACCAGTCGCCGCCCACGCCCAGCGGATCGGCGGTCGGGATGTAGCGGGAGGCCACCGCCAGACCCGGGGTGCGCGGGGTCACGCGCGGGAGCAGGTTCCGCTGGAGCCGGGCCACGTGTTCGCGTTCGCGCCCGTAGAGCCGGGCGTTGTCCACGTCCACCGCGGCCTTGGCGGCGAGCTGGACGGCCAGGGCGAGGTCGGCCTCGGTGAAGCCGGGCCGGCCGCTCGCGCGGATGAAGTCGGCATGGCCCAGCAGCACACCGCGGGCGATCAGCGGCACCATCAGATAGGTGTGCACGCCCGCCTGGCGAAGCTTGTCGGCGGCGCTGGGGGTGGGCGCCAGCTCTTCGTAGTCGTCCGGCCCGAAGCGGCTGATCAGCAGTGGCCGGCCGTCGGCCAGGGCCCGAGTGAAGCGCGAATCCCGGTCCGGCGCCGACGTGGACAGCTCGCCCACCTCGTCGGGCTCCAGGTCGGTGAGTCGCTCGATGGCCGACACGGCCATCGCCCGCCGCTCCGGTCTGCCCCGGCCGCTCGGGCGTTGGCCCTCCTCGCCCCTGATCACCGACTCCAGCAGATCGACGGCGGCGGCATCGGCCAGGCGCGGCACGATGAAGTCGGCCAGTTCCTGCGCGGTGGTCTTCAGATCGAGGGTGGTACCGATCAGTATGCTCGCCTCGTTGAGCAGGTTGAGCTGATCGCGGGTGGCACGGGTGGTACGGGTGCTGGGGCTCGGGCCCAGGGCCGCCGCACCGCGTCGACGCACATGTCTCCGGCCGTGACCGCCATCCACTCTCCCGCTCACCCGCACCTCTTTCCGTCGGCACCGGATCGTTGCATGCGACCCGCCGCCCGTAGCCCGTCCGGTGCCACTCTATGAGCGGTTCGGCCGGCTGACGTGTGGGATGCGACTGTACCCGCGCCGTGTTGCGATTGCATGGAATCGATCGAGGTCGAGGACCGGGTCGAGGGCGGGATCGAGGGCCCTCGGGGCCTCGACGGCGATTGCCGGCCATTCCCGATCCGGCCCCGACCGCTCGTCGGGCGATCCGGGACGGGAGGGACAGGGCCGGGTCGGGCGAACCGGACCCGGACGTTCCGGGGTGCGCCCGGCGGGTATGCGGTCGTCGACGACGACAACAGGGCGCCGGAGCAACCGAGTTCGGGCCGCCGCAGCAAGGTTCGAGAGCGCGTTCGCGGGGCGCGTGGCGGGTGGGCTCGGCCCGTGCGGTGAACGGCGGCGCGGGCCGCGCCGGTCGAGCGGGCCCGCCCGGACGGCACATCCGGGAACGCGGTGATCGGGTCGCGGGCCGATCCGAAGTCGCCGGATTCGGCCAACCGGTGCCGCGCGTCGCCGGCGGGGTCGGATCCGGGGGATGCCGGGGCCGCCGCCCCACGACCTCGGCTCGTGGGACGGCGGGGCAGAGGGGGAGGGACGGAATCAGGCCGTTGTCGGGCGTCGGCGGCGGATCACCAACGTGCCGATGCCCAGGACGGCCGCGCCCGCCGCACTTCCCGGCAGGATCAGGTCGGACGGGGCGAACCCGTCGTCGTGCACGTTCGCGACGGGGGCCCCGTTCGTGGCGAAGCCGCCGACCTTGCCGGATCGTTGGTAGTCCGAGCCGGGGAGCTTGTCGCCGTATCGGCCGTGCACGAGTTGCCGATACGACGCCACGGTCGTGCCGTTCGCGCCGACCGACTCCCGGGCGGCGGGGTTCAGCGGCAATACCCGGCCGTCGCGCACGTGGTACCACGCGGCGATCTGCGGCTCGGTGAACACCAGGTCGCCGGCCGCCTGCCGGGCGAAGCCGACCTCGTCGCTTCCGGAGAGCACATTGGTGACGCGCCAGGCCCGGGTGGTCCGGTCGCGAACCGTCCACACCGTCGCCTCGACGCCCGCCGCCGAACGGGCCTCGGTGGCCAGATAGGCGAAGTCGGCCACCGGCGCGGACGTCTTGCCCCGGACGAAGTCCGCGTTGAGCGAGTAGATCGGAACCGAGGCGCCGACGAGCTGCGGGGCCTGCGCGGCGGCCGCCTCCGGGGCGACCTCGGACCGCACGACGGCACCGGCCTGGGCCGCCGCGCGCTGCTCCAGGTGTACGAAGAACGCGGCCAGTCGGCTGGTGGTCGCGGGGGTGGCCAGCGTCCGGAGGGCCGCGCCGCGGTCGGCGGCGGTGGGCGCGTCGCCGCCTGCCAGGGCCGCGTTGTCGGACCCGGAGCCGGCCGCGGCGGACGCCGCGGGGGCCAGGAACAACAGCGCGCCGATGCCGACGGCGGCGAGTGCTCCGCCCCGGCGCCGCAGGGCTCGCGAGCGTACCGGACGGGGCTGCGAGGGGTGCGAAACGGCCTCGGGGGAAGGGTGGTTGTCGGTCATCACGCTCACGCCTCTCCGTACAGGGACTCGGCCCACTGGAACTCGTAGTTGCTGACGTACGAGTCGTAATCCATCTCGCCGTAGCGCGGGCTGGCGGGCCACGGGTCCGCGTACATCACCGTGCCGTTGGCCGAGTCGTAGCCGTACAGCACGTTCGCGTGGCCACCACCCGCGGTCCAGTAGATGCCGACCTCGATCGGCGAGTTGGCGTCGATCGAGGAGGCGACCGTGCCGAAGTCCAACGTCCCGGTGATGCGACCGGGCGTCAGGCCCAGGCGGGTCCAGGCTCGTTGCACGTCGCTGAGTTCGCCGGGCTGGTTGGGGCACGGGTAGCCGGCGGGCAACCCTCGGGCGTAGTCGCAGAAGGTGTTCTGGTTGGTGCTCAACCCGCGACCGAGGTATCGGGCCACGGACAGTCCGGTCCCGGCCCAGCACCACTGGTTCTGGGTCTGCGTCAGTTCGGTGAAGTTCAGTTGCGCCGAGCGGTAGCCGGCCGGCGCCGTCGGGGCGATCTTGAGCGGCGCGGCGACGGACGGCTTCGTGGCGGGTGCCGCCGTCGCGGTGCCGGCCGGCGGCGTGGCCAGGAAGACCGCGGCGGTCAGGCCGGCGCAGAGGGTCCGCCAATGCCGGGGCGTGGGGGCCGAATCGGCTGCGGCGGACCGGGCCGTACCGCGATTCCGCAGAATCATCGTGTCTCCTTCTCGCCCGGCGCTTGGCACGCCGGGCGGAGATCGAGGGGGACGCGACCGGCGAGGGCACACCGCGGACGGGACGGAGCACGCGGTGTCGGACGACCCGGACGACATGGGTGACATGGCAGGCACGACACGGCGTCCGGGTCGGGGGAGGAAGCCCCTCGCCGGCCGGCGGAGGGGAACACGTGCAACGCTCATCCACCGGCTGCCGACCGGGAACCCCCCGAGCGCAAAGCAGGGGGTTTCCCGGTGGCCCCCTGCGAGCCGCCCGGCGGGCGGCGTGTCCGGATGCGGTGTGCGGCGCCGCGGGTCAGCCCGGCGGGTCCGGTTCGCCGGACGGGTCCAGGGAGAGCCTGATCAGGTCGGCGCGCGAGCGGATGCCGAGTTTGCGGTAGACCCGGGTCAGGGTGGACTCGACCGTCTTGGCGGACAGGAACAGGCGGGTGGCGATCTCGCGATTGGTCGCGCCGTCGCCGACCAGTTCGGCCACCCGGTGTTCGGCGGGCGTCAGCGCGCGACTGCGGGCCTCGCCGGGCCGCTCGCCCGGTTCGGGGTCGGCCACGCGGGTCAGGCGGGCGAGTTCGGTCCGGGTGCGGTCGAGCCAGGGACGCGCGTCCGCCTGTGCGAAGGCCGTCTCCGCGGCCCGCCACGAGGTCAGCGCGGCGGCCGGGTGCCGGCGCCGCAACTCCACCGCGCCCAGCGCCAACAGGTCGCGACCGTGCTCGATGGGAAGCCCGAGTTCGTGGTGGCGCGCGGCGGTCTCGCGCAGGCACGAGGCCGCGCCCACCAGGTCGCCGGACTCGCCGCGCACCATCGCGTCCGCCCGGGTCAGCGACGCCACCACCCCGTCCCGGCCCAACCGGACCGCGGTGCCCCGGACCTCGTCGACGATCGCGCGGGCCTGGGCGTGGTCGCCCAGCGCCAGCAGCGCCTCGGCCAGGTCCACCGACCACGGAATCGCCGCCGGGTCGACGATGCCGCGCCGGGCGGCGATGGCGCGGGCCCGGCCCAGGCAGCCCACGGCGCCGACCGGATCGCCCAATCGCCGTTGGATCTGGCCCAGTACGCACAGCGCGAGCGGCAGGTACACCTGTTCCTGGTCGGCCCGTGCGGCGCGCACCCCCTCGCGGGCCGACTCCGCACCGCGTTCCAGGTCCCCGCCCGCGGCCTCCGCGACCGCCACCGCGTAGTACACCTGGCCGAGGTAGGCGCCCATGTCCCGGGCCAGCCGCAACACCTCGTGAGCGCCGGCCATCGCCCGGTCGCAGCGCCCGGCCCGCACGTCGACGTCGATCCTGGCACAGAGCACGAACACCCGCTCCTCCGCGTCGTCGGACTCCTCGGCCCGACGCAACATACGATCGAGTTCGGCGCCCGCGTCGACGAGGCGGTCGGCGAAGAAGTCCAACCGGGCCTTGACCGCCCGAGGTCCGGCGTGCCGCCCGGTGGGCCCCGCGTCCTGCGGGCGGGCCAATGCCCGGGTGAGCGGATCGCGTGCGTCCGGACGGCCCTGCAGGGTGCCCACGAACGCCTGGAGGGCGAGCGCCACCTGCTCGGTGGTCAGATCCTCGGCCTGCCGGGCGAGTGCCGCGGCCCGGGCGGCCTCGGCCCACGCAACGGCGGAGTTGCCGTCGCTGATGTGTGCCTTGCAGGCGCGCAGGTAGTGCAGTCGGGCGCGACCGCACAGGTCGTCGCCGACCTGGGCGAATGCCTCGGCGAACACCTCGTCCAGGTCGTGCAGTGCCTGGTTGGCCGCGTTGATGATCTGGATGCAGGCCCGGACGCGTTGCCCGGGCGTGGACCCGTACGTGAAGACGCGGTGCGCCAGTTCACGCGAGAGTTCGTAGTCGGCCGCGGCATACGCGTGCCCGGCGCCCTCCAGGCAACGTTCGCAGCGGCGGTCGGCGTGTTCGTCGGGCGTTCGGGCCACCGCGAGTCGGGCCAGGGCCGCGGCCTCGTCCGGCAGGCCCCGGCGCCGGGCCTGCGCGGCGGCGGCGATCACCGTCGCCGCGACCCGTTCGTCCGGCCACGGCGCGGCCAACGCCAGGTGCCGGGCCCGGTCGACCGGATCGCCCGACACCTCGGCGAGCGCGGCGTGCGCGGCCCGGCGCTCCTCCGGCGAGCCGTCGGCGTACAGCGCGGCGGCGAACAGCGGGTGGGTGAACCGCAATCGGTCCCCGTCCTCGCACACGTCGAGGATGCCGGCGGCGACGGCACCGGCCACGGTGGGCCGGACCCCTTCGCCGCCCGGTCCGTCCGACCCGGCGGTCGGCGCGGCAATCGCCTGGGCGGGCACGCGCCGGCCCAGTTCGCTCGCGGCGCGCAGCAGGCCGATGGTGGGCCGGCTGCCGGCGCCGACCAGCAGGAGCAGCCGGCGGGCCTCGGCCGGCAGCCCCTCCAGGCGCGCGGTGAGCAGTCGGCGCAGCCGATCGGGCACCGGCAACGGCTGGTCGCGGGCTGGGAGACGGGGCAACCGGCGCAGCGCGCGGTCGAGTTCGAGCGCGTACATCGGGTTGCCCGCGCTCGCCTCGTACACCTGCCTGCTCAGCCAGTGCGGCAGCGGCCGGTGGTCGCCGGCAACGGGGTCGTGGCCGGGCACGTGGTCGACCCGGTGGCGGTCGAGGAGATCGCGGGTCTCCGGCAGGCCCAGGGCGGGCAGTTCGAGTTCGAAGGGGGTGCCGGGGCAGAACCTGCCGCCGGTCACCGGGCCGGCCGGCGGATCCGAGGTCTCCGCGACGACGACCCGGATCGCGGCCGGGTCCAGCCGCCGGGCGGCGAAGGCCAGCACCTCGGCGCCGGCCGCGTCCACCCATTGCGCGCCGTCGATGCCGAGGAGTATCGGGCCGCGCGCGGACAACGCGCGCAACAGTGCGAGCACGCCCAGGCGCAGGGCGAGCGGGTCCGGGCCGCCCGGGCCCGGCGCTTCGCGACACAGCACGACGCGCAGTGCGGAGCGTTGTGGTGGGGGCAGGGTACGGAGCACTTCGTCGTCGACCGGGCCGAACAGGTCGGCCAGCGAGGAGAAGGGCAACTCCCGGTCGTCGGGGCCCGGTTCGGTGACCAGTACGAGCGCCTTGGGATCGGCCGTGTCGATCAGCGAGCGCAGCAGGAAGGTCTTGCCGATCCCGCTCGGCCCGTACAGGACGACGCCCCCGGCGGCGAGCCGACGCCGGGCCAGGAGCAGCAGGTCGTGCCGCGTGGGATCGGTGTGCGCCACCAGCGGTCCTCACCGTGCCGAAGGCGGTTCTCTCGAATCGCGCGTGTGGGGCGGGCCGCGAATCATCGTCGTGCCGCGACGGGGCGACGTCAATGGCGGGGCGCGGATCGGCGCCGGGACCGGTCGCCCACCCGTCGCGGAGGGTGGCCCCCTCGGCGAATCGAGGGTCCGGCGGGCGACCGGTCCGTTCGGTCGTGGATCACCCGAACGGCCCGGTCGCCGGGGCCCGTTGACGCCGTCAGCCGCCGATCTCGGACCGGACCTTGTCGATCTGACCCTGCACGAGGTGGTCCGGGAAGGTCGGCGCGGTCGTGGTGCCGTCCTCGCCGCTTGCCTGCAACTGCACCACGGTCGTGCCGACTCGGGCGATGGCCTGGGTGAACGGCGCGGTGGCGCCGCCGACCCGCAACATCGAGGAGATCTCGATGCTGCCCGGACCGTAGGCGTCGAGGCGCACGTCGAGCACTTGGAATTCGACCGTTCCGCCGTCGACTTGGAAGGTGAACCGCTTACAGGTCTTCGCCGCAACCAGGTAGGTGGACCACTGCCGGTCGAGCCGGTCGAGTGCGTAACTGCTCAGTACGATGTCGGTGTCGGGCTGGACGACGCCCTGCGGATCGGTGCCGCCCACGAGGTTGCGTTCGATGGTGGCGGAGCTGGTTCGGCCCTGACCGAGCATCGGTTGGCAGCGCGGATCGGAGACGGTCGGCGAATCGCTCCGGTTCGGGTCGACGGTCCCCTTGACGGTCAGTCCCGCGGGGAGTTCCTGCGCGTTCAGCAGTGCGGCGGTCAATTGGGCCTTGGTCGCGGGCGCCTTGTTCTGCGGTGCCTTCGGGTCCGCGGACGTGTCCGCGGGTTTGTCGGCCGGCTTCTCGCCGGGCTTGTCCGCGGGCGGCCTGGTGCCGGGCGCCTCCCCAAACTTGCCCGGTTGCGTCGAAACGGCCTTCGGATTCGCCTTGTCGCCGTCGCCGCCGGCGGATTCGCAGGCGCTCAGCCCCGCGATCAGGACGAGCGCGGTGAGCGGCAGCGCGGCGCGCCGTACGGATCGACGGACTACGCGCGTGGACTTGACGGAGCTTCGCACCGTGTTCCCCCCGGATTCGGTGTAGTACGAAGACGGGTCGCGGACCACGTCCCCCCGGACCGATCCACGTGCGAAACGCCCTGCGGCGACCCGTCGTCCCAGGAACCTAGCCGCCACCGCGGCCCGCGCGTCCCGCTGTTACCGCTTCCGGACGGATCCGCGACCCGGTTCGGAAATGGTCACCGCGTGATCGTCCGGCCGTCCCGTTCCGTCCTTGTCCCATCCCGCCGTGCCGCCCGGGGGCGGGCAGGTGTCCGCCCCCGGGCATCGAGGACATGCCCTAGGGGCGCACGTACGGGCGGGTCAGGATTTCCATGTTGTGGCGGTTCGGGTCCTCGAAGTAGGCGCCGCGGCCGCCGAAGAGGTCGTTGATCTCGCCGGGGCGGGTGTGGTGCGGGTCGGCGTAGTAGGTGACGCCGAGCGCCTCCAGGCGGGCGATCATGCCGTCGAACCGCCCCTCCGGGACCAGGAACGCGTAGTGCTGGGACTGGATCGGCTCGTCGCGCTTCTCGTAATAGTCGAGCGTCACGCCGTTGCCGAGGTCGATGGGCAGGAACGGCCCGAACGGGGCGCCGACCTCCAGGCCCAGGACCGTGGCGAGGAATTCGGCCGCCGCCCGCCGGTCCGCGGCGTAGATCGCGGTGTGGTTCAACTGCACGGTGGATATCGGAAGTTGCGGGGTCTGCTGCTGGTCGTGCGTCATCGGTGGGACCCTCTCCGGTCTGGAAATCCGTACGAACGGGCGCCGCGTGCGGGCGCCGGAAGCGAGGAGACGGAGAGGAGAAGGGCGGGGCTCTGGCCCGCCTGGGCATCACGCCGAGGCCGGGTGCCCTACTCGTGAATGGCCCATGGCCGACCCGGCAGTCACCCTTCGACGTTAGTGCCGCCGCGGCGCCGAGGCAACCACCGGGTCGGGCTCGGCGGTCGCGGGGAGGGCCGAGCGCACGGCGGACACGCCGGCGAAACCCGGTCCCCGACCACACGCCACGCCGACCCGTTCACCCGAATTTGTCGCAAATGCGGGCTAAGGTGGCCCCCGAGGAGGCGGATCTTCACCTCGGACCAGTCGCCCGGAGATCCGACGTCGACGTTGCGAGGAACGTTGTTCGCCACCAAGGATCCGGTCGGCCGACGGATGGTGCTGCTCGGGCTGCTGCGTGGCCTGGTCACCGCCGTCCTGCTGCTGGTCCTGTACTACGTGCTTCCGTTGGACCGCCCCCTGGACGTCGCCGCCGGAATCGGCCTCGGCGTCGGGCTGCTCGTGTTCGCCGCCCTGGTGCTCTGGCAGATCGACGCGATCACCCGCGCCGACCGACCACGACTGCGGGCCGTCGAGGCGCTGTCCATCCTGCTGCCCTTCCTCCTGGTGCTCTTCGCCGCGTTCTATTTCATGATCGGATCGGACCGCGCGGACGCCTTCACCGAACCGCTGACCCGAACCGACGCGCTCTACTTCACCGTCACCGTGTTCACCACCGTCGGCTTCGGCGACATCGCGCCGACGTCCGAGGTCGCGCGTGTGGTGGCCATGATCCAGATGTTGGTGAACCTGGTCGCGCTGGGCGTGATCGGGCGGGTCGTCCTGGGTGCCGTGCAGGTCGGCCTGCGCCGACGGTCGACCGGAGCGGGCCCCGACGCGGACCTCCCGGACCCGCCCGGTCCGGGCGGCTAGCCCAACCGCCGGCCGGGCGGTTCACATACGTAAACCCGACCGGGCCGAACGCGTGGCGATCATGACATCCACCCGGCTTCCTTCCGTGCGTCGGCCATTCCGGAAAGTCCTCGACCGGCACAGGATGGTGCCCGTCGTTTCCGGCCCGTCGGAACGGTATCCAAGCCCGCAAGGAGAACAAGCGACGATGAGCGACGCCCCGGCCGTCACGTACGGAAGCTATCTGCGCCTGGACACGCTGCTGTCGTGCCAGGAGCCCAGGACGGACGCGCACGACGAGATGTTGTTCGTCGTCATCCACCAGGTCTACGAGTTGTGGTTCAAGCAGATCCTGCACGAGGTGGCCCTGCTCCAGCGACAACTGGCGGGCGGCAACGGCGTGGGCGCCCTGCACACGGCGCGGCGGGTCGCCAAGATCCTGAAGACCGTCGTCGGCCAGTTGGACATCCTGGAGACCATGACGCCCCGGCAGTTCGCGTCCTTCCGCGACGCGCTCGGCACCTCCAGCGGGTTCCAGTCCGCGCAGTTCCGCGAGTTGGAAGCGGTGCTGGGGCGACGCGAGTTCGGCGGCTACGACGTCGGTGCGGACGAGGGGCTCAAGGCCGCCGCCCACCGCCCGTCGGTGTTCGACTCGCTGCTGCGGCACCTCGCGGGGCTGGGCTACCCGGTTCCCGAGCGGGTCCTGGAGCGCGACACGAGCACCGCATGGCGACCGGACCCGGAGGTACAGGAGACCCTCCGGGCCGTCTACCTCGACGACACCGGGCCCGGCGCGCAGATCTGCGAGGCCCTCGTCGACATCGACGAGGGCCTCCAGGAATGGCGCTACCGGCACATGAAGATGGTCGAGCGCACCATCGGCGCCCAGATCGGCACGGGCGGCTCGGCCGGCGCCGCGTATCTGCGCGCGACCCTGTTCTCCCCGGTCTTCCCGGACCTGTGGGAGGTCCGGTCCCAGCCCTGAGCCGCACCCGACACCGGGTCCGGGCCGCCGGTCGGCCGCCCGGACCCGCGCCGCGGGCTTACTCGGTGCGCAGCGCCGTCGCCGTGCGCGTGCGGGCCGCCCAGCTCGCCGGCACGGCCGCGCCCAGGACCGCGATCAGCACGCCCGCCAGGCCGAGCAGGATCAGCTCCGGCGTGCCGTACACGTCGAGGATGCTCGGCGGCAGGTCGGTGCCGGCCGCGCGTCCCATCACCGGCAGCACGTAGCCGTGCAGGGCGAACCCGGCCGGCACCCCGATCAGGCCGCCGAGCAGACCGATGCCGCCCACCGAGGCGAGAACCAGGCCCACGGTCTGCCTCGGCGTCATGCCCAGGGCCTTGCACACGCCGATGTCGTGGACCCGCTCACGGGTGTCGAGGACGACCGAGTTGAGTACGCCCAGCGCCGCCACCGAGACCAGCATGAGGGTGAGCAGGACGGCCATCGCGTCCAGGATCAGCAGCAGACCGTCGGCCCGCGAAGGCGAGTTGATCAACACCTCGCCGCCCAACGGACGCAACACCGAGCCCAGTTGCTCGGCATACCCGGCGGTCGACACACCCGGCTTCGGCTCCACCAGGAACACGTCGGGACGGGCGGCGGCGAAGTCGACGAGGCCGGCGTGCACCCGCATGCCGTCGTCCGAGGTGTCGAAGACCTCGCCGACGATCCGCAACGTCCGGGTGTCGCCCCCGAGGGTCACCCGGACCGTGTCGCCGATCCCGGTGCCGGTGCGGTCCAGGAAGCGGGTGGGCACCACGGCCTCCCCGGGGCCGCCGAGCCAACGGCCCGCGATCATCTCGTAGGCGCCGCTGCGCGAATCCCCCTCGTACAGGGCGGCCTGGACCGCGCCGGCGATGCCGGCCACGGTGACCTCGGTCCGGGTCAGGCCGTAGTAGGAGCCGGTGCCCGGCTGGGCCTCGATCGCGGCGCGCACCGGCGCGGGATCGGCCTGCCCGCCAGCTCCGCCCTTCCCGGGGCCCGGCCCGGCCGGCTCACCGGGTCCGGAGTGGCCGGCGGGCCCAACGCCGCCGAGCACGGTGATCGCCGCCCGGTTCTCCGGGTCCTGCGCCCGGCCGACCGCGTTCAGGGACGAGGTCAGCCCCACCGCGAAGGTCGCCGCGACCGTGCCGAAGGCCACCGCGAGCAACATCGCGATCATCCGGACCGGATGTGCGAACGGGCTCGCCAGACCGTAGGTCACCGCCCGCGGCAGCGGCAGTCGGTCCGCCGCGCGATGCGCCCACCGACCCCGCCCGGTGCGCGGAGCCCGGCCGATCGCGATCGCCTCGACCGTGCGCAGCCGACCGGCGCGCAGCGCCGGCACCAGCGCCGCGACCGTGACGATGAGCAACGCGGCGGCGGGCACCACGACATCCACCCACCACGCCACCGACAACGAGGTGTCCCCGTACACCTCCTCGGTGTCCGCCAGCAGCGGCAGCGCCATCACGTTGCCCAGCAGCACCCCCAGCGCGATGCCGACGCCGGCCGGGATCAACGCCTGGGCCACATAGGCGCGGACCACCTCGCGCGGGGTGAAGCCGATCGCCTTGAGGATGCCGATCCGGCGCAGCCCGGTGCCGACCGCGCCGCTGACCACGCTGCCGACGATGATCACCGACATCGCGATGCCGAGCGCGCCGAACGCCAGCAGGAACGGGATGGTCGGCGCGGCGTTGCGGTCGGCGGCGCGCTTGGTGTCCAGGTACGACTGACTGCCCAGCAGCGCACCGGCGGGCACCGCCGCGGCGAGCCGGGCCCGGGCGGCGGCGATGTCGTCGCCGGTGCCGGCCGCGGCGAAGCGGTAGAGCATCTGCGTGGTGAGCGGGCCGGCCGCCGGGCCCAACGTGGTGACCTGTTCGGGCGTGGCCCACGCGTCGGCGGTCTTGCTCGCCGACATGGCGATGCCCACGATGGTCAGAGTCGGCGCGTCGGCGGCATCCCCGGCACGCAGCGTGGCGCCGAGCCTGATGTCGGGGCCGGCGAAGGACGCGGACATGACGATCTCGCCCGGACCGGCCGCCCATCGGCCCGACCTCAGGTCCAGGTCGTCCACGTCGGCGTCCGGCTTGGACCGCCCGACCAGGGTCAGCGTCGGCGGACGCCCGCCGTGGCTGTCCACCGGGCGGATCGTCGTCACCGGGAACGGTCCCGCCGTCGCGGTGACCCCACCGGCCCGCCCGGTGGCCCGCACCTGCGCCGAATCCACCGCCGCCGGGTCGAACTGCACGCTCAGGTGCGCGCCGTGCTGGTGCCCGAAGGCGTGGTCGAAGGGCGCGTTCGCGGCGACCATGAGCGATCCGGCGACCACCGCCGAGGCCACGGCCATCATCGTGGCCAGCGCCACCACCAGCGTCTGCACCCGTCGCCGGCCCACCCCGGAGCGCACCACCCGACCCAGTGCGCCGGTACCGAAGCCGCTCATCGCACCGGCTCCGCACTCGGGTCGAGCGCCAGGTGTCCGTCGACCAGGTGGATCGTGCGACTCGCGCACGCTCGGGCCAACGCCAGGTCGTGGGTGACCAGCACGATGGTCTGCCCGTCCCGGTGCAGGTTCACCAGCAACTCCCGTACGTCGTGCCCCGACGCGGTGTCCAGCGCGCCGGTCGGCTCGTCGGCGAGCAGCAGCGCGGGCCGATTCACCAACGCCCGGGCCACCGCGACCCGTTGCCGTTCGCCACCGGACAACCGACCCGGGTAGGCGTCGGCATGCCGCTCGATGCCCAGCACCTCCATCAGTTCGCCGGCCCGGGCCGCCGCCTTGCGTCGGGAGGTCCCGGTCAACTGGGCGGGCAGTCGGATGTTGTCCGCCACCGTGAGGTCGTCCAGCAGATTGAAGAACTGGAAGACCATGCCGATGTGTTCGCGGCGGAAGTGGGCCAGCGCGTGCTCGCTCAGCGCGTCGATGCGCCGCCCGGCCACCGTCACCGTGCCCTCGGTCGGCCGGTCCAGGCCGGCGACCAGGTTGAGCAGCGTGGACTTGCCGCTGCCGGAGGGCCCGGTGATCGCGAGCGCCTCACCCCGGGCGACGCCGAGGTCGAGCGGTCCGAGCGCGGGCGCGCCGGCGCTGTCGTAGCGCTTGGCCACGCCCGCCAGTTCGATCACGTTGGTCATGGGAATCGTCCGTCCTAACGATCGCGAGTGCGCCGTGTCCTTGCCGGCCCAGCGAACGTAGGGGCGGACCCGCACCGGGCGCGTCGGCCTGCCAACCGACATTCGGCCCTCCCTGCGGCGGACTCGGGCGCGGGGTCATCCCTGCGAAGTACGCCCTGGGGAGCGGGCCGTGGTCGGGCAGGCGGATGCGGCCCGGCGGGGGTGGGTCGCACAATGAACCGGTGGAAGGCGAAGACGAGCCGGCGGTCCGGCGTGGGTGGCGGGCGCGGCTGGCGATCGTGCTGCGCCCGGAGCCGGGACAGGTCCCGTTGTCGCGACGGGCGGTGCGGGTCGACGCGGTGCTGGCGATCGTGCTGACCCTGCTCGCCCTGGTCGTGGCGGTGCGGTATCCCGACAGTGGCCCGGTCCAGGACATGCAACGCGTCGTTCCGTTCGAGCCGCCCGAGCCCTCCGATCCGTCCCGGCCCCCCGAGCCGCCGCGGCCGCCGGAAGTCTGGGGGCCGGAATACGTGCCCTCGTCCGTGCCCTGGCCGTTCGTGGTGCTCTCCGCGCTTCCGTTGGCCGTCCGACGTCGATACCCGCTGGCCGCGTTCACCGCGGTGTTGTGCGCGGGGGTGGCCATCGGCGAGGACGGCGCGTCCTGGATCACCGTGCTGACCTGCGTGATCGGCGCGTACAGCGCCGTCGTCTACAGCCGCTACCGGGTGCGTGCGGTCTGCGTGTTGGTGGGCGCCGCGGTTTTGGCCGGTGTCGCCTTCCGGGACTCGGCGCCGATCCTGCCGGGCTGGTCGAGCCCGGGTGTGGTGCTGCTGGTGGCGGGGGCACTCGCCGGGCTGGTGCTGTTCTGGCGACGGGAGTTGGCGGCGAGCCGGGATCGGTACACCCGGCTGCAACAGGCCCAGGAACAGGCCACCCGCCGGGCCGTCGAGGAGGAACGGTCCAGGATCGCCGCCGAATTGCACGACGTCGTGACGCACAATGTCAGCGTGATGGTTATCCAGGCGGGTGCGGCGCGCAAGGTGATGGACGCGGCGCCGGAACGTTCCAAGGAGGCGCTGCTCGCGGTCGAGGCCGGCGGGCGGGCGGCGATGGCCGAACTGCGCCATGTGATGGGGCTGCTCGCCGCGGCCGACCACGAGCGTCCCGACGACCTCGAACCCCAACCCGGACTCGACCGGTTGGACGAGCTGATCGAACGGGTACGCGCGGCCGGCACCCCGGTACGCGTCGCGATGTCGCTGCCGGCGGACCCGCTGCCGCCCGGGGTGGACCTGGCGGCCTACCGGGTGGTCCAGGAGGCGCTGACCAACACGATCAAGCACGCGCCCGGCGCGGCGGCGAGCGTCGTCCTCGGATATGCCGACGACTGCCTGGAGATCGAGGTCACCGACACCGGTGGCGGGCCCGGCGGCCGGGCGCTGGACGGCAATGGGCGCGGGTTGATCGGCTTGCGCGAGCGACTGGCGGTCTACGACGGAGAGTTGACCGTCGGCCCGACCCTCACGGGCGGATATCGCATCCGGGCCCGCATTCCGTGGCGGACGGCGTGAACCGGCCGGCCCTGCGGGTGGTCATCGCCGACGACCAGGCGCTGGTGCGGACCGGCTTCGGGATGATCCTGGCCTCCGACGGCATCGAGGTGGCGGCCGAGGCGGCCAACGGCGCCGAGGCGATCGCCGCCGTCCGGCGCACCCGGCCCGACGTGGTGCTGATGGACATCCGGATGCCGCAGATGGACGGCATCGAGGCGACCCGGCGCATCCTGGCCGATGGCGGCTCGACCGGCACCCGGGTGATCATCCTGACCACGTACGACCTGGACCACTACGTCTACGCCGCGCTCACCGCCGGAGCCAGCGGTTTCCTGCTCAAGGACGTCACGCCGGAGCAACTGGTCGCCGCGGTGTGCCTGGTCCAGGCCGGCGACGCACTGCTCGCGCCGACCATCACCCGCCGACTGATCGAGCGCTTCGCGCACCACGACGAGCCACGCGGGACACCGCCGCGCGACCTGTCCGAGTTGACTCCGCGCGAGTTGGAGGTGCTCCGGCTGCTGGCCACCGGCCTGAGCAACGCCGAACTGGCCGAGCGCCTGTCGCTGAGCCCGACCACGGTCAAGACGCACATCGGCCGCATCCTGTCGAAACTCAACCTGCGCGACCGGGTGCAGGCGGTGGTCCTGGCCTACGAGACAGGGCTGATCGCGCCGGGCGGCGCCGCTCGGGGCACCCACCATGCTGCCGATCACGGGTAGCGTTTCGCGAATTCCCGTGCGGCTGCCGCGCGGTCGTGCCTCGGGCCTGGTGGCTTCCCGAGCCGCTGGATCGCGCCCTGCGGAAGGTCGCGCTCGAACACGGCTGATCCGCACGGCGGCGAACCCGACGGCCGACCCGACCCGTTCGGCGGTCGGGGTCGTCCCCGCGGGCCGTCATGCCTGCGGGTTTCCGGTGAGCGTGTTCCGGTTCGGCAGCGCGAGCAGCAGATCCACCGCGAGGCCGACCAGGCACGCCGGCACGCCCAGCGCCAACACCGCGCCCTGGACCACCGGGTAGTCCCGGTTGAGAATCGCCTCGACCACCCGCGCCCCCAACCCCGGCCAGGCGAACACGCTCGCCGCGACCACCGTGCCGCCGAGCAGCCCGGCCGACAACGGCCCACCCGTCCCGGGCGTCGAGGTCGACGAGGCCGCGACCACCGACCCCACCAGGATCGCCGCCAGCACCAACTCAATGGCGTAGGGCAGTCGTTGTGCCAACACGTCGGTGACGGGCTCGCCGCTGCGGTAGGACGTGCCCAGATCGCCGGTCGCCAACCCGGACACGTAGTCGCCGAATCGCGCGACCCACGACCTGTCCAACCCCAATTCGTGCCGCACCCGTTCGGTCTGTGCCGGGTCCGCGTTTCGCCCCGCCGCGACCGCGGCCGGATCCCCCGGCAGCAGTTGCACGATCGCGAACGTGCCCACGACCAGGACGGCCGGCACCAGGACGACACCCGCGAGCCGACCCAACAGGTAGCGCAGCCAAGGGTGTCGGACCCGAGACGACCGGTCCGCGGCCGGCTTGGCGCGCGAGGGAGCGAGAGACAACGGGTCTCCTTGGCAGGGGCCTGGCGTACGGCCAGGATCCGGGTTCGTCGCGCCGTCGGGCGGGAATTGCCGGATAGCATCCTGTCGATGAGCGATGCGCAGGATTCCGGCGGGCGATTCTCCGAACTCGATCTCGCGATCGTGGAGGCGCTCCAGGCCGCGCCCCGCGCTCCCTGGTCCCGCGTCGGTTCGGCGCTCGGCGTGGACGCGACCACGGTGGCCCGGCGCTGGGACCGGATGCGGGCGCAGGGCCTGGCCTGGGTCACCGCACACACCTCGGCGAAATCGGCCGCGGTTGCCTACGTCGAGGTCAGGTGCCGACCCCGCGCACTCGACCGGATCATCGCCGCGACGGCCGAACGGCCCTGGGTCTTCAGCGTGGACGAGATGACCGGCGACTTCGACCTGTTCCTGTCCCTGGCCGCCCCCGACCTGCCCACCCTCGGGCACGTCGTGCACCGCGACATCGGCGCACTACCGGGCGTGCTCTCCACCCGCACCCGGCTGGGCGTCACGCTCTTCAGTGCGGGCGGCGACTGGCGGATGCGGGCGATGGAACCCGCCGCGCGCGCCCGGCTCCCGCCCGCGAGCCCGCTCCGGCCGATCGTCTACAGCACCCGGTCCCAGGAACGCTCGGCGGAGGACTGGAGCCTGCTGCGGGCCCTGGGCGGGGACGGTCGGCTCGGCTACACCGAGTTGGGCGCCGCGACCGGCATGAGCGAACACACCGCGCGCCGCCGGGTCCAGCGGATGATCCGCGACCAGGACATCTCGTTCCGGTGCGACATCGCCCACCCGTCGGCCGGGTTCCGGGCCATGGTGGTCTATCTGGCGAACGTCGCGCACGGAAATCTCCGGTTCACCGGCAACGCGGTCGCCCGGATGGAACAGGTGCGTTCGTGCGTGTCCGTCAGCGGCCCGCACAACCTGCTGATCATCGTGTGGCTGCACGGACTGGACGGCATGGCCGGCTTCGAGGCCGGCCTGTCCGAACGTTTCCCGGACCTGGAAATCCGCGACCGTGCCGTCGCCCTGCACAGCCCCAAGCGCATGGGTCGGCTGCTGGACGAACACGGCCGCGCGGTGCGCCCGGTGCCCGTCACGCTGCCCCCCTCGCGACTCGCCGGCGCCCCCGCGGCCCGCGGTGCTCAGTCCGGCGCGGTGCGGACCAGGTGATCGAGGACCAGTTTGCCGCGCGGTGAGATCCGGTAGCCGACGGCCAGGCTCTCGGTCAGGCCGCGTTCCTTGAGTTTGCGTACGTCCGCCTTGAAACGGGCGGTCTCCCGGCCGACGCCGGCGGCCAGATCGGGGGCTCGTACGGCGGGGTTGGCGTCGATCAGTGCCAGCATCGCGGTGGTCCACGGACCGCGTCCGCTGCGCGCGTCCAGACGGCGCAGGCCCGCGACGATCTCGTCGAGGTCCGCCGTCGACAGGTCGGTGTCCGCACGCAGTCCCACCCGTGGGTCCGCGCCCGCCAGGCGTAGCGTGATCCGGTACAACTGCCGGTCTTCGCCCGGGCGTTGGTCGGCCAGCAACTCCGCTCGGCCGGGGTAGCCCGCGCGTTGCGCGTCCCGGTCGCCGACGTCGTCGGGCGACACCGCCTCGACCGTGCCGACCTCCAGTACACCGACCTCGGTGCGCAGTCCGGTCCCGGGACGGACGGCGGGTGTGCGCCAGCGTCGGAACGCCAGGTCGACCTCGCCGGACGCGATCCTGGTCAGTACCTCGTGTCGAAACAACAACGCCAACTCCGGGTGCCGGGGGAGCGGAAGCCGGCCGGCCCGCCGGCCCCCACGGGGTGCCCGCACGGCGGCTTCCGCACACCCTATGTCGATCGCCCGGCGGATCGGGGCGGGAATCGCGACGATTACCAATGGCCGCCCGGGATGGCCGGCAAATGCCCGGCTTCGGGATCTTCCCGGCGGCCGACCTTTCGCCGGTCGGCGGCGAAGGCATAACCGTCTCGGTCTACCACAGGAACTCGTGCGGCCATTGATCGCAACGCCGCAGTGGGCGTTCCGTGCCGATGAGATCCGGAGTCGCTATCCGTCGTCGATTTCGAGGGGGTCGGTCTTCCGGTCTGGGTGTACGATCTCCCCGCTCCCAGGAAGGGGATTCTCCACAATGGCTCAGCGCGTAGTCACGCTCTACACCGATGATGTCACCGGCGAGACCGGTGAAGACATCGCAACCCATACTTTTGCGTTGGATGGCGTCACCTACGAGATCGACCTCGGCGAGGACACCTACCAGCAGTTGTTGGACAAGTTGGCGCCCTACTTCGGTGCCGCCCGCAAGACGGGTACCGCCGCCCGGCGCGGCCGCAAGGGAGCGCGTTCCACCGGTCAGGGCCCGGACCCGGTGAAGGTCCGCGAATGGGCGCGGTCGCAAGGCATCGAGGTCAATGCACGCGGACGGGTTCCGGCGGATCTCATCGAGAGGTACCAGGCCGCCCACTGACGGCCGGTATCTCGCGCGTCGTCCGGCGTTCGGTCGACCGTCCGCGGCGGGACTTCCGCACGGGCGAGGCCCGGCATCGCCGGGATACGACCACGACCCGGATTCCACCACGACCCCGCAGGCACTCCGCCTGCGGGGTCGTTGCCGATCTCGGGGCCGCCCGCCGGCGCGCGTGCGCCGATCCGCACGTGGGGAAACCGCCGACCACCCGGGCGCGGGAACTTCGGCCGGGGCATTGGCCGTGTCGAACTCGGCCGCTCCGGAGGTTATTCGCCGGGCCGGCGTGTCGGCGCCGCCTTTCCGGGAATTCGGCGACTTTGGTCGCGTCCCGCCGCGTTCATTGCGATCCATAAAACGCCGACGGCGACCGGACGGAAAGTTGCCCGGCGGGCCGGAAACCGTTCGGCTGCCGTTCGGTTGCCGGCCCGGTCGCACCGTCGGGCGGGGCGGGTGCGGGGACGCCATTCGGCCGAGAGGCGACGCCTCTCGAAATGCCGGACCCGGGCCGGTACCGGAGCCTGATCGGGAGGACGGAGTCGGCCGGCCTCGCGACGGAGGGGACGTGCCGGTGGAGCGGGCCAGGGAAGCGGCCGAGACGCGTGAACTGCACGACGTGCTGAGCAGCCCCGGCTATCTCCGGTTGTTGCTGTTGTCCGCGCTGGTGGGCATTCCGATCTCGCTGGCCGCGTTCGGGTTCCTCGCCGCCGAGCACGCGGCGCAGAACGGGCTGTGGGAGCACCTCCCGCACGAACTCGGCTACGCCGACCCGCCGTGGTGGTGGCCGCTTCCGCTGCTCACCCTGGCCGGCTCGATCGTGGCCGCGGTGAGCAGCTACCTGCCGGGGAAGGGCGGGCATCTGCCGGTGGAGGGTCTCGGCGGGCGCCCGACGGCGCCGTCGGCGCTCCCGGGCGTGTTGCTCGCGGCGCTGGCGAGCCTGCCGCTGGGCGCGGTCCTGGGTCCGGAATCGCCGTTGATGGCACTCGGGAGCGGGCTCGCGCTCGTGGCCGTTCGCTCGGCCCGCCGCGCTGCGGCTCCCCGGTTGGTGGCCGTGCTCGCGGCGGTCGGTTCGACGGCGGCGATCGCGACGGTCTTCGGGAATCCGCTGGTGGCCGCCGTACTGGTGATCGAGGCGGCGGGAATGGGCGGCCCCCGGTTGTTCGCCCTGATCCTCCCGTGCCTGCTCGCGAGCGGCGTGGGCGGCGTGGTGTTCACCGGCTTCGGCTCGTGGAGCGGCCTGTCCATCGGGTCCCTGTCCCTGTCGACGCTGCCGCCGAGCCGGTCGTTGCGGGTGGGCGACGTGTTGTGGGGCGTCCCGCTCGCGGCGGCGATCGCGTGCGGTGTGGTGTTGGCGATGACGTTCGCACGCCGCGTCGCCGACCGGGCGGCCGGCCGCGCGGCGTGGTGGTCGGTGGGCGGCGGGATCGGGGTGGGCGTGCTGATCGCCGCGTACGCCCTCTGCACCGACCGCTCGCCGGCGGAGGCGGCCCTCTCCGGCCAGTCGACGCTGGCCGTGCTGGCCGCCGACCCGAACGCGTGGCCGGTGTCGGCGCTGGCACTGCTCCTGGTCTTCAAGGGGGCGGCCTGGTCCCTCTCGATGGCCACCCTGCGCGGTGGGCCGGTGTTCCCGGTGCTGCTGCTCGGTGGTGCGGCCGGAGTGCTCTGCGCGAGCCTGCCCGGCCTCGCCACGCTGTCCGGGTTGGCGGTGGGCCTGGCCGCGGCCGGGTCGGCCACGCTGCGGTTGCCGGTCTCCGCGACGGTCCTGGCGGCGATGCTGCTGGGCAAGGACGCCGCGGCGGAGCTGCCGCTGCTGATCATCGCCTCCGTGGTGGCCTTCGTCGTCGGCGAGTTGTTGCGCGGCCGATGGATGCGGCGACCCGCCGAGCCCGCCGCGCCGCCGGCAACCGGATCGGCGGAACCGGGTGCGCCGGCCCGGGAATGATCCGGCAAGGGGGTAGGTTATGGAGGTGTCGGTGAGGGTGTGCCCCCGGGCCCAACCATTGCCTCCGTGGAATACCGCTCGGCTGGAGCCACGGTGTGCCTTCCGCCGTGAGGCGGCCACCCTCACCGGCCTCGACGTCGACGGCGCCGCCCGCAATGCGGGCGGCGCCGTTTTTTCGTGCCGGGGCGGGCCGGCTCGTGCGTCGGGCCGGGGTCGTCCCGTCGCCGGGGCCTACGCGTCGGTCGCGATCCGGAGCGTCGCGGTCAGGCGGGTGGGTGCGTGCGGGTCGGCGGCCAGCGGTTTGCACACGCGGGCGGTCTCCACACAGACGAACTCCCGCCAGCCGTCGTCGGGCACATCGGCCATCGTGCGGGTGAGTTCCGCGCCCGGGTTCCACACCACCACGTCGCTGTGTCCGGCGTGCCGCACCTCGACGACGCGCCCCCCGGTCCGGTCGTGCACCCGGGTGACGTCGTCCGGGCGGGTGTAGATGCGGTCGATCCGGTCCGGGAAGGACAGCCCGTCCTCGCCGGTGTCCGGGTCCTTGTCCGTGTCCGCCTCGACGTCGAGGACCTTGTCGAGGTAGGGCCCGTCCAGACCGGTGATCCGGACGCCGGCCAGGTCGCCCACCCGCAGGTAGGTGTGCAGCGCGGCGGTGCTCTCGAAGTCGCCGCGCGCCGTCAGCTCGATCCGGCACTCTCGCGGGCCCAGCGTGAAGCGGGCCTCCACCTCGAACGCGAACGGCCAGTACGCCCGCGACCGCTCGTCGTCGCGCAGGACCAGGCTCAGGTGCAGCGCGTCGTCGGCCGCGCCGGAGTCGAGCAGTGTCCACGGCAGGATGCGGGCGAACCCGTGGTTCGGGCGACCCGCCGGTCCGAACCACGGCCAGCAGATCGGTACGCCGCCGCGGACCGCCCGACCCTCCTCGAAGACCCCGTCGTCGCTCAGCCACAACACCGGCTCCGCGCCCTGCGGCTGCCAGGCGAACAGGTGCGCGCCCTGGAGGGCGAGCGCGGCACGTACTCGCGGGTGGTCCACCACGACCACCTCCAGCTCGCCCAGCCGGCGCAGCGAGAGGTGGTCGTCGAGCCGCCGGAGGACGGGCAGGGCGAATACGTCTTCGGGCACGTCAAGACCTCTCACGTTGGTCGGGGCGCCGCCGCCCACCGAACCCGTCACGATGCCATAGGCGCAGCCGCCCCCCGGGACCACCCGCGCCGGCGCGCGCGTTGTCCGCCCCGGCCGGGCGCCCGGACCCGGTCCGACCCGGGGTTCGAGTCAGGGGCACGGCGTCGCGCCGCGCGGGTTCAGGTTCTTGTCGAAGCGCACCAGGACGGTCTTCGGGCCGTTCCGGTCGGTGATCTCCAGGGTGCGATCGTCGAGGAAACGTGCGCCGGCGAGTTGCTGTTCCTCGTCGCACTCGTACAGCACGTCCGAACGCCGATCCAGACCGTCGGTGATGCGCAGCACGAGTCCGCCCGAGGATCGCAACAGCCCGGCGGTGCTTATCCGTACGGCCTGCACCCGGCCGTCGGGCGAGACCGCCTCGACGCCGTGCACCGTCTGTTTCCAGACGAACGTGCTGCACAGTGCGATCAACGCCAAGAAGGCGAGCGGGATCCCCGCCAGGCCGAGCAACAGTCGGGGGAAACACCCTCGGAAGGTCCACCAGCCCTCGATGCACACGGACGCCAACACGACCGAGGTCGCCAGGGACCCGCTCGTCAGGGCCTGGTGTCGGAAGATCTCCAGGTTCCACGGATTCCAGGCCGCCAGTCGCCACTGGATCACCGTCAGCACGCCCAGTCCGATCAGCACCCCGCGCCGTATGACGTCGGCGTCGCTGGGAATCGGTCGTGCGTCAACCTCGCTCGGCGCCGACTCGACCATGGGCCCTCCCGGCATCGGGCCGATCCCCCTCGAAATCGGTACGGCGGGAACCTACCGTGCTCGGCCGCATACCGGTAGCCACCGAAACGTGACCTTCGGGCCCGGCGCGCCGGCGGCGCGGCTGAAGTTCGTCGGGTGGGCACCCGGTGGTCATCGGGTGTTGTGCGGACGCGGCTAGGTTGGCGCAGGCACGCGCTCCGGGAAAGGTGGCACATGGAATTCCGTTACCTGGAGTCTTTTCTCGCGATTGCCGACGAACTGCATTTCGGCCGGGCGGCCGAACGGCTGCATCTCGCGCAACCCTCGTTGAGTCAGCAACTCCAACGTCTCGAAAAAGAATTGGGCGTCGTATTGGTCGCCCGCACCTCGCACGAGGTACGACTGACCCCGGCCGGGCAGGTATTTCGGGCCGAGGCGCAGGGCATCGTCGAACGGTTGGCCAAGGCCGCCGATCTGGCCCGGGAGGCGGCGGCCGGGCGGGTGGGCACGGTGCGGGTCGGGTTCAACTTCCCGGCCGGGCAGCGGGTGTTGCCGCCGACGTTGCAGCGGCTGGCCGAGGAGCATCCGGGGGTGCTGACGTCGTTGTGGGAGAAGCGCAGCGGGCCGCAATTGTCCGGTCTGCTCGCGGGTGAGCTGGACGTCGCGTTGATCTTCGGCCGGCCACTGAGCGCGCGGTTGCGGTCCCGTCGGCTGTTGTCGCTGCCGCTGGTCGCGGTGGTCGGCGACGGGCATCCGTGGGCGCGGCGCGAGCGGGTGGCCTTTCGCGAACTCGCGCACCAGCCCTGCGTACTGTTCCAACGCGAGCAGAGCCCGGCGATGTACGACACCATCGTGCGCGCCGCCCAGGACAGCGGAATCAGCCTGACCATCGCCGACGAGGTGGACGACACCGGTGCCACCGGCGTGGTGGTCTCCACGAGACCGGTCGTGGGCTTCGCCTCGGACGCGGTACGGGCCGGCCAACCGGCGACGCGTGGTCTGAGCGTGGTGCCGTTGGTGGATCCCGTACCGATGTTGAGCCTGGACGTGGTCTGGCGCGCCGACGATCACGACCCGCTCGTGACGGCGTTCCTGGACAGCGTCGAGACGATCGAGGTGGCATAGGCACGGCGGCGCGGAACGACGGTCGCGGCTTTCGGCGCGTTTCGGCGTGCTCGGCCCCGGCCCGACCGCGGCGATTGTCCGAGGCAATGGTGCGTTCGTCGATTGCTCATTGCCGGTCCATGGCCGGTGAATCACGATTTCGGTGCGAAGGCACGGCCTTTCGCATCGACTCGTGGATCGGATTCGGAAATGCAACTCACCGTGCTCGGCTGCCGTTCGGGCATGCCGGCCGACGGGCAGGCCAGTTCGGGCTATCTCGTCACCTCGGCCGGCGGACACATCCTGCTCGACTGCGGTCCGGGCGTGATGACGGGCCTGGGGTCGGTCACCCGGCCGGATCGGCTCGACGCCGTCGTGATCAGCCACATGCACCTCGACCACTGCTACGACCTGCTCCCGCTCGGCAAGCGGTTGTTGGCCGCGACGGTGCCCTACCCGGGCGATCTGCCCGAGTCGTTCAAGCGGGCCGCGCTGCCGCCGCCGCGCGCCGATCGGGGGCGGCTGCCGCTCTACGTCCCGGCCGGCGCCCGCGACGTGCTGGACCGCCTGGCGGCGCTGTTCCCGGTGCGCACCATGCCGCTGCTGGATCAAGCCTTCGAATTGGCTTTCGAGGTGCGCGAGTACGCCTCCGGCGACACGTTCGCCGTCGCCGACTGTCGGGTGCGGATGCACGAACTGCGGCACTCCTCGCCCAATTGCGGCGTGCGTGTCGAGAGCCCCGACGGCACGTTGGTCTACACCGGCGACACCGGGGTGACCGACGCGCTGCCGGAACTGGCCCGGGACGTGGATCTGTTGCTCGCCGAAGCCACGCTGGAGCAGACCGACAACGGTGCGCACGGGCACCTGAGCGCCGCCGACGCCGGTCGGGCCGCGGCCGCCGCCGGTGTCGGGCAGCTCGTGCTCACCCATTTCGTCACCGCCGACCCGGCCTGGCTGCGGGCGCGCCGGGCCGAGGCGGAGGCGGTCTACGACGGACCCGTGCGATTGGCCCACCCCGGGGCTCGATTCGACGTTCGGAAAGGCTCGTGATGCAGGCGACACGGACAGTGGCGACAGGGACAGTGGCGGCTCGGATACCGGCGGTCCCGACGGTGCGGGCCCGGAGCCGGGCCGGCGGGGCCGGTGGGGGTGGCGCGGTCCTGGCCCGCCGATCCGTCCTGGGCCTGTTCGGACTGGCGGCGCTGACCGCGTGCGGCGCCGACGGCGGCGGGAGCGGCGGGGGTGGTGGCAAGACCGTCACGCTCGACTTCCTCTCCTACAATTACGGCACCCCCGACCTCGGCGGACAGGGCACCCAAAAGCTCATCGACGCCTTCCACGCGGCCAACCCCGACATCCGGATCCGACCGCAGGGCGTCGCGGTCAAGGACGTGCTCACCAAGCTGCGCACCGACACCGCCGCCGGCAATCCGCCCGACGTGGCGCAGATCGGCTGGAGCAAGATGGCCGAGGCGTACGCGAACCTGCCCCTGGTACCGGTCCAGGACCTCGTCTCCCCGGCCGACTGGCAGGCCCACGTGGCCGGCATGTCCCGGGGCGTGCTCGACGCGGTCAGGCACGACGGCAAGGTCAAGGCGATGCCGTACACGATGTCCATCCCGGTGTTGTTCTACAACGCCGACCTCTTCCGCAAGGCCGGGCTCGACCCCGACCGCGCGCCGCGCACCGTCGCCGAGATCAAGGACGCGGCGCTGGCCGTCACCCGCACCGGCGCACAGGGCGTCTACTTCGCGGTCGCCGACGCCGGCAAGTCCGACTACCTCACCCAATCGGTGATCGCGAGCAACGGCGGCACGCTGCTGCGCCCCGACGGCAGTCCCGCGGTGGCCGACCCGGCCGCCGTCGGCGCGCTGACCGTGCTGCAGGACCTCACCGTCTCCGGCGCCGCGCCCGCGGTGTCCGCGAACGACGCCGTCGCGGCGTTCGCGGGCGGCAAACTGGCCATGATCGTGCTCAGCACCGCCGCGCTGACCAACTTCGAGAAGGCCGCGAACGGCAAATTCGACCTGCGCACGGCCGGCTTCCCACGCTTCACCGACGCACCCGCCCGACCGACCTACTCCGGTGCGGGCCTGGCCGTGCTCACCAAGGACAAGGCCCGACAGCGCGCCGCCTGGCGGTTCGTCGCCTTCCTCACCGGGGCGCAGGGCTTCACCGTGATCACCCGGGACATGGGCTATCTGCCGCTGCGCCCGGCACTGGTCACCGACCCCGCCCACCTGGCCGACTACTTCGCGCAGAACAAACGCCTGTTGCCCGCGCTCGACCAACTCGACGCGGTCACCCCGTACACGTTCTTCCCCGGGCGCAGCGCCAATCAGGCGGTGTTGGCCCTCCAGGACGAGGCGGTGGAGCCGATCGTGCTGCGCAAGGCCGATCCGGCCCGGACGCTGAACGAGGCCGCGAGCAAGATCCGTTCGCTGGCCTCGCGCTCGTGAGCACGACCGCGGTGCGGACCGCACCCGGCCGGCGCGCGCCGGACGCACCGGCGGGGGAGCCGGGCGCGGGCACCGTCGCCCGAGCCGCGCGCGGCCGGCGCACCGGGCGGGTGGGGCCCTGGCTCTATCTCACGCCGATGTTGGCGTCGCTGGTCGTGTGGGTCTACGGGCCGCTCGTGTTCACCGGCGTGCTCAGCTTCCTGGACTGGGATCTGACCTCCGACCGGCGACCGTTCGTCGGCCTGGACAACTACGAACGCCTGTTCGGTGAACCGGAGTTCCCGCAGGCGATCCAGCGCACGCTGCTCTACGTGGTACTGATGGTCCCCTTCGCCACGTTCGTGCCGCTGGGACTGGCGATCATGCTCTGGAAGCGGCCGGGACGCGGCTCGGAGATCTATCGGGCACTGCTCTTCCTGCCGGTGGTGCTGGCCCCCGTCGCCACCGCCGTTTCCTGGCAGTTCGTGTTGAACCCGCTCCAGGGGGTCGCCAACGCGACGCTCGGCGGCCTGGGCCTGGGGTCCGACCGCAACTGGCTCGGCGATCCCGACACCGCCCTGCCGGTCGTGGTGGCGGTCACCGCGGCGAAGATCGTCGCGCTGAACATGCTGCTGTTCGGCGCCGCCCTGGCCGGCATCGACCGGCGCGGTATCGAGGCCGCCCGCGTCGAGGGCGCCACCGAATGGGAGATCACCCGCTTCGTGGTCTGGCCACAACTGCGCCGGACCACCGTGCTGCTCGGCTTCGTGTGCGTCGTGCTGGCCGGCCAATGGGTGTTCACCAACGTGGCCGTGCTGACCCAGGGCGGCCCCGACGGCAGCACCGACAACGTCTACCACCGGCTCTACACCTACGGCTTCACCTTCTTCGACATCGGCGCCGCCTCGGCCGCCGCTGTCGTCATCGTCTTCGCGCTCACCGCCCTGTTCGCGCTGCGCGTCCTGGCCGCACGCGTCACCCGGAGGTTCGCCCGTGCCCGCCCACGCTGACCCGCCCACCCCGGCACCGCGCACCCTCCACCGGCGGGCCGCCGGGTATCCGCGTGCCCCGCGAGTCGGCCGCGTCCTGCGCGCGGGGGCCCGGCACGCGGTGCTGCTCGCCGTCGCCGGCGCGATGCTCTTCCCGGTCCTGTGGGCGCTGATCACCTCGTTCAAACCCGCCAACGACATCTACGGCACCGATCCGGTGCCGTGGCCGGCGAGCCTGGAGCACTATCGCAGTGCCCTGGACGACTTCCCGATCGTCCGGCTGCTGGTCAACACCTTCGTGATGGCCGCCGGTGTCACGCTCGCGCAACTGACGGTCGGCGTGCTCGCCGGCTACGCCCTGGTGCGTTTCCACGTCCCGCTGCGCGGCTGGATGATGGGCGCGCTCGCGGTGGCCCTGGTCGTGCCGACCCAGTCGCTGATCGTGCCGCACTTCCTGATGCTCGCCGAACTCGGGTGGCGGGACAGCTACCCCGGCCTGGTGCTGCCGCAACTCTCCGGCTGCGCACTGGCCGTGTTGCTCCTGCACGAGCACGTCAAGGCCATCCCGGCGGGCCTGCTCGGAGCCGCCGCGCTGGAGGGCGCGACGCCGTGGGAGACCCTGCGTTTCGTCGTGCTCCCGCTGCTGCGCCCGGCCCTGGGCGCGGTCGCCGTACTGGTGTTCATCAGCACCTGGAACGAATACCTGTGGCCGCTGTTGGCCGCGCCGAGCCGGGAACACACCACCATCCAGGTGGGCCTGCAACTGTTCCAGAACCAGGAAGGGCCCAACCCCGGGCCGCTGCTGGCCGCGGCCATGCTCGCCACGCTGCCCGTGGTCGCCGTGTACCTGTTCGCCTCGCGTCGCGTCGCCGACGCGTTCCTCCACTCCGGATTGCGGTGACCCCCGACATGACCGACCGAGCCGCCCTCGGCGGGATCGTGCTGCGCGATCTCGTCAAGTCCTACGCCGACGCAGACCGCCCGGCCCTGGACCTGCCGGAACTGACCATCCCACCGGGCTCGTTCACCGTCGTGGTCGGCCCGTCGGGATGCGGCAAGTCCACCGCCCTGCGGCTGATCGCGGGCCTGGAGACACCCGACGCGGGACACATCGCCATCGACGGCGCCGACGTCACCGACCTGCCGCCCGGCCGCCGCGATCTGTCCATGGTCTTCCAGGACTTCGCGCTCTACCCGCATATGACCGTCGCCGAGAACGTGGGCTTCGGCCTGCGCATCCAGGCCCGGCACGACCGCCGTCGCGGGCTGACCGCCCGGATCACCCGGACCGGGCGCGCCGACGCGCCGGCCGCCGCGTCCCGGGCCGAGATCGCGGAGAGTGTGCGGCGGGCCTGCGCCCTGGTGCGGCTCGACGGCAAGGAGCACCGGCGGCCGAGCCAACTCTCCGGCGGCGAACGGCAACGGGTGGCGCTGGCCCGGGCCCTGGTACGGGGTCCGTCGGTACTGCTCCTGGACGAGCCGCTGTCCGCGCTCGACGCCCAGTTGCGCCATCACGCGCGCGCCGAACTGGTGCGACTGCACCGCGAGTTCGGTTGCACCGCGGTGCTGGTCACGCACGATCAACTGGAGGCGCTGTCGATGGCCACCCACCTGGTGGTGCTCGACGGTGGCCGACTCTCCCAGGCCGGGTCTCCGCAGGAGGTGTACAGCCGACCGGCGAACACGTTCGTGGCCGGCTTCCTCGGCAGTCCGGCGATGAACCTGCAACCGGTGGAAACGATCGCCGAGGAGTCGGCGACAACGGCCGGGGTCGGTCTGCGCGCCCCCGGGTTGCAGGCGCGACTCGCGGGCCCGGCCGAGCCGTTGCCGGCGGGGCCGGTGTCGTTGGGTTGGCGTCCGGCCGACGGCGTGCCGGAGGCGGCGCCCGCGGGCGGATTCGGGTCGGCGGCGGGCGGGCTCACCGGTGCGGGGCTGGTCGTGGACGGGATCGTCGACATCGTCGAGTACACCGGCGACGGCCGGGTGGTGACCTGCCGGAGCACGGTCGAGGGTGGCTCGTCCTGGGCGGTCACCGTGCCCGCCGAGGGCCCGTTCCGGGCGGCGGGGGAGCGGGTCCGGGTCCGGGTCGCGGCCGAACGGCTGCACCTGTTCGGACCGGACGGGCGGAGGGTGGAGCACCCGGAGTCGGACGGGCCCGACCTCCGGGCGCGAGACCGAGCCGACGCCGGAGCCGAGGCCGAGCGTGTGGCCGGGCAGCGGCTCGGCGCGGCTGACCAGGTGCGGGCATGACGGCCGCGCGAGCCACCGCCGACATCGTGGTGTGGAGCGACTTCGGCGGCGTGCTGACCTCACCGCTCGACGAGGCCCTCGACCGCGTGCTCACCGCCGCCGACCTGCCCGCGGACGCGTTCCGCGAAGCGGTCCGCCGGGTCGCCGACGACCTCGCCCCGGGCACCGGATGCACCGGCGACCTGGAGGCACTCGAACGCGGCCGGATCAGCCAGGCCGAGTGGGGCCGCCGGGTCACCGCCGCGCTCGCCCCGCGAATCCCACGCATCGACCTGACCCGCTTCGGCGACCACTGGTACGACGGCCGCCGGATCGACACCCGGTTGCTCGCCCACCTGCGCACGGTCGAACGACCCGGCGTGCGGATCGGCCTGCTCACCAACAGCGTGCTCGAATGGGAACCACACCGACAGGCGCTGCTGCACGCCGCCGCACCGCACCTGTACCCGGGCCTGTTCGACACCGTGATCGCCTCGCACGTGTGCGGCCTGAGCAAGCCCGACCCGCGGATCTACGCGCACGCCGAGGCGACGGCCGGCGTGCGAGCGGATCGATGTGTGCTGATCGACGACGTGCCCGCGAACTGCGCCGCGGCCCTGGCGCGAGGCTGGCACACGATCGTGCACACCTGCACGGACACCACCATCGCCGCCCTGGACGGGTGGCTGCGCTGTCGGTGATCACCAGTACGTTCGGTGCGTCCCGTCGATCCGGCGGGCCGAATCCCCTGGGCGTAAAGGAGATGGTGTGTTCCCGGATGGGGAAGTGTGGGAGGCATCGAGCGCGGCGCGGGTGATCCCACCCGCCCGGCCGCGCAAGCTCGCCAAGGTCCCGTTCGTCGAACTGGCCGACGGACGCCTCCAGGGCGTGGTGTCGAGCGGCTCGGACATCGGGCGGGTCTACGTCTCGTCGATCGCGACGCGCAGCTACGCCTTCGCGTGCAGCACCAACAACAACCGGCCCTGCGGCGGCGCGCACGGCTCGTTCTGCAAGCACATCGGCGCGATGATCACCGAGGCGGTGCTCCAATACGGCGCCGACCGGGTCGCGCGCTATCTGCGGGTCGACGCGGCGGCCGACGCGCGGGCCATCACCGAGGCGATGACCGCCACCCGCCCGGCGCAGGCCGATCGTTCGGCCGCGGCTCCCGTCTTCAGCCGCTTTCTGCGCCACCTCGGCTATCTCGAACTCGCCGCGACCACCGCGCCGTTGCCGGAGATGCAGTGGTTCCCGTCGACCCGGGCGGTGGCCTGATGCGCGCCGACCTGCTCGCCGAACCCATCGCCGGACTCGACGAGGCCCTCGCGGTCGTCGAGGCGTTCGACCGGACCCTGATCGGCGGCCTGCTTCGACCGCAGCCCGCGCAGGCCGCCGCGTTGGCCGAACTGGCCGCCGCCGTCGGGGGTACCCCGCTGGCCGGCGCGGTTGCCGAAGCGGTCGAGAAGGTGTCGGTCGGCGCCGCGAGCGAGGAGCACCTGCTCGTCCTGGCCGCCGCCCGCACCGCGCTGCTCGGCGCGATCCACGACGCGCTGGTGGCCCGGATCGACGAGGCCACCGGCCGAGCCCGCGCCGAGCAACCGGCCGTCGAGTCCGGCACGTTCGCGGCGGTGAACCTGCTCGCCGCGGCCCGCGCCTGGCTCGCCGACTTGGCCCGCGCCGGCTGGCAGGGCATCGACCACGACCTGGTCTCCGGAGCGGGGCAGGTCGTCTTCGCGATGCTCCCGGACCCGACGCTGCGCCGCTCGGCCACGCTGTTGGACGGCTTCGCCGCCGAACTCGCGGCGTCCTGCCCCGGCGCGGCCCTGGATCGCATCCCGGTGCGCCGCTGGGCCGACCTGTGGTCGCGGGCGATGTTGCTGACCCATCCCGGCGCCGTCGCACCGCCCGGCACCGACACCGTGACCGGCCGGCTGTTGCCGCTCGGCATCGACCTGCACGAGCACCCCACCGCCGTACAGGCCCAGGTGCACGCGGTGTTCGAGCCCGCCGGCGGCGGCCCGGCCCGCCTGGTCCGGGCGAGCGTCTCGGCGCCCAAACCGGACACCGTGGTCGGCGTGGGCGGGTGGCAACTGCTGCGCCCGCACCTGTCGTTGTCGGCCGCGGCCGGCGACGGGCGCTCGATGGACCTGACGGACATGCCGATCACCGCCGAGGGCGACCTGATCTGGAGCGACGCACACGCGCGGGTCGGCAAGCCCGCCGACGCTTTCGCCACCGCCCGGGTCGCGCTGCCCTGCGCCGGCGCCGGGGCGATCGCACCCCTGGACCGGCATCCGGCGGGCATCGCGATACCGGTGTTCCTGGAGGACTACGGGGTGGACCGGGCGGACGGCGGGCTCGCGTTCACGCTCGCGGGCCACCGGATCGCCGTCGACGCGGACCGCATCCCCTCGGCCGGACCGCTCACTCCCGACGCCGTCGCGACCTCCAGCGCGTGCATCGGCCTGCTGCGGTGGGACGCCGGCGACTTCCGGATCCAGCCGCTCGCCGTCGAGACCGCGGTCAAGAAGAAGACCGTCACGATCCACGCCGGCGCCTGGGCCGGCGGCACCGCGGACAAGGTGGGCGTCAAGGCCGAACAGGCCGCCGGCGAAGCCGTGCGGGTGTTGCGCGAACGCGCCGGGAAGTTGTTGCGCACATGAGCGAGCCGAGCACTGTACCCGTCCCGAAAGCCGCGCTCGACCTCGCCGCGTCCGCCTCCGTCGACCTTGCCGGCGCATCCGCAGCCGAGCCGGTCACCGAGCCGGTCGCCGACGAGAATCGTCGGCAGGTCCTCTACTGGCGGCTTCTGGCCCGCCTGTTCGACCCGGAGGAGCAGGCAAGCCTCGAATCGGCGAGCCTGGCCGTGGTCGAGGACCTCGGCCTGCCGCCCGCGCTGCTGGACCCACAGGCGTCCGTCGACGCGATCGTGCAGCGACACCCCGAACTGGCCGCCGAGTTCGAGGACCTGATGGTGCCCGAGCCGGACCCGGACGGCCGCGACCGGGCCGCCGAGGTGCGCCGCGCCGCGATGGTGGGCAAGTTGCTGCTCAATGTACTGGGCACCGGATCGGGCACCGTCAGCGCCGAACAGTTGTCCCGCTGGCAGTCGGACGCCGGCTGGCTGGAGCGTGCGATCGGCTGCAAGCCCGGCGATCTGCGCGGCGGTCGGCCCGGGGCCGCGGGTCGAGCAGCCGGCCGGACCGGCACCGGCGTCGGCGGCGGAACACCCGATCTCGGCACGCTGATCCCGGCGATCGGCCCGGAACTGGCCGCCATCGAGGCGGACCTGGTCAAACGCATGAAGCTGCGCGAGGTGCTCGCCGACTCCCGGCTCGCGGCGCAACTGACCCCGAGCATGTCGCTGATCGAGGAACTGCTGCGGGACAAGAACAATCTGTCCGGCGTCGCGTTGGCCAATGCCAAGGATCTGATCCGCCGCTTCGTCGACGAGGTCGCCGAGGTGCTGCGCACCCAACTGGCCAAGGCCAGTGTCGGCACGCTGGATCGGTCGATCCCGCCCAAGCGGGTGTTCCGCAACCTCGACATCGACCGCACGATCTGGAAGAACCTCACCAACTGGGATCCCGAGGAGGAGCGGTTGTACGTCGACCGCCTCTTCTACCGGCACACCGTCCGCAAGACCACTCCCTCGCGGCTGATCGTGGTCGTGGACCAGTCCGGCTCGATGGTCGACTCGATGGTCAACTGCACCATCCTGGCGTCGATCTTCGCCGGACTGCCGAAGGTGGACGTACACCTGATCGCCTACGACACCCAGGCCATCGACCTCACCCCGTGGGTGCACGACCCGTTCGAGACCCTGCTGCGCACCCAACTCGGCGGCGGCACCGACGGCACGGTCGCGATGGCCCTGGCCCGACCCAAGATCGCCGAACCGCGCAACACCGTCGTGGTGTGGATCTCCGACTTCTACGAATGGCACACCGAACGGCTGTTCGCCGACATGGCGGCCGTGCACCGCTCGGGAGCCAAGTTCATCCCGGTCGGCTCGGTGACCAGTTCCGGTCGCGGCAGTGTCAACCCCTGGTTCCGCGAACGCTTCAAGGACCTGGGCACACCGGTGATCTCCGGGCACATCCGCAAGCTCGTGCACGAACTCAAGACGTTCCTCGCCTAGAAAGGCTCCCTCACATGTCCGACCTGTTGCGCGCGCCCGTCGAACTCAAGTACGCCGAGGAACTCGACTGGCTGGAGTCCGTCGACGACGGCCCCAAGCCCTTCACCTGGCGGTTGTCGCCGAAGATGATCCGCCTGTTCGTGCTGGGCTCCGAGCGCTCCGACGGCCTCGACCGGGAGATCGCCCAGAAGTGGTTCGGCGACCGCAGCATCGTCGAACGCGCCATCGTCACACTGGCCTCGGACCGCGGCCTGCTGCTGATCGGCGACCCGGGCACCGGCAAGAGCTGGCTGGCCGAACTGTTGGCCGCCGCGATCTGCCGCAACTCCACCCTGGTCGTGCAGGGCACCGCCGGCACCACCGAGGACCACATCAAGTATTCGTGGAACGTGTCGATGGTGATCGCCAAGGGCCAGTCGCGGGAGTCGATGATCCCCTCGCCGATCATGACCGCGATGGAGTCCGGCGCGATCGGCCGGTTCGAGGAACTCACCCGATCCACCAGCGACGTGCAGGACGCGCTGATCTCCATCCTGTCCGAGAAGTACGTCTCGGTGCCGGAACTGGACGACGACGCCATCGTGTTCGCCAAGCCGGGCTTCTCCGTGATCGCCACCGCCAACAGCCGCGACCGAGGCGTCAACGACCTGTCCTCCGCCCTCAAGCGCCGCTTCAACTTCGTCCGCATCCCGGTGGTGACCAACAAGAAGAGCGAGGCGGAGATCGTCCGCTTCCGCACCGAGGAACTGCTGCGCCGGCACCGGATCGAGCTGGAGGTGCCGCCGACGCTGCTGGACGTGCTGTTGCAGAGCTTCGCCGACCTGCGCGCCGCCTCGGCGGCGGCCGGCAGCGACGACGAGCGGTTGGAGTCGTCGTTGTCCACCGCCGAACAGATCGGCGTGCTGGAGGACGCCATCCTGCACGGCAACTTCTTCGGTGACCGCGCGTTGACCGCACACACCCTCGCCGCCTCCCTGGTCGGCTCGCTGGCCCGACGCGAACCGGAGGATCTGGCCATCATCAACAAGTACCTGCACGGCGTGATCGAGCCGCGCGGCAAGGAGGAGGGCGGGCACTGGCCGGAGTTCCTGGAGGGTGGTCGCACGGCGATCGCCGCCCTGTCGTGACCGCCCCGGACGAGGGCGCGTTCGACGCGCTGCGCGGTCAACTCCGGGATGCGGCGGCGACGTTCGCCGACGGGCCGGACGCATTGGCGGACATCCTGCTCGGCATCGTCGACGACGTCGACCGGGCGGCCCGCGAACCCCTGGAGATCTTCCCGGTCTGCCACCACTCGCCCGCCTCGGCGATCGCGATGGCCCGACGGCTGCGCGCCAAGCAGCCGAAGGTGGTCTATCTCGAACTCTGCGAGGACATGGCGCCGCTGCTGTCCGAGCTGCGCAACTGCACGCTCCCGGTGGCCGTCCAGGCGTTCGCCTCCGAGATCGACGGTTTCCCGATCGAGTGGGCGCCGCTGTCGGTGGTCGCGCCGATCACCGAGGCATCCGCCGAATACCAGGCGATCGCCTATGCGTTGGACACCCCCGGGGTCGAACTGGTCCTGGTCGACCGTTCCTCGGACCACGTCTACCAGTGGGAACCACGCGACCGCGACGGCGGCGAGCAGGCCGATCAGGACGCGCCGCCGGCCGAGGAGGAAAGCGCGCTGCACGGCGACGCGATCGGCCTGGAGATCGGCGATCTGCGTCCGCGCTTCGCCGAACTGGAGGAGCACCTGCTGCGGCACGGACGGGTGCGGCACTGGTCGGAATGGTGGCACCAATACGTCGAACTGCCACTCGGCGACTGTGACCACGACACCTACCGACAGGTCATGGTGTTGATCGGCAGCCTGTTCCGGCGGCTGGCCCCCGGCGACTCGCGGCGCGTGCGGGTGGACGAGGACCGCGAGCGCTACATGTGGACCCGGATGCGCGAACACCTCGCCGCCACCGGCACCGATCCCGCGGACTGCCTCTACGTCTGCGGCGCCTTCCACGCGGCGGCCCGGGTCGCCGAGTTCGGCATCGAGGGCACCGACACCTACGAGATCGGCCCGCGTACCGCGACCACGTGGCAATACGGGCTGATCCCCTCCAGCCACGCCGCGATCGAGGCGCAGTTCGGCCTCGCGGCCGGGTCGGTGTCGATCGCCGCGACGGTGTGGGCGAAGAACCTCCGACGTACCGGCGCACAACCGTTCCGGCTCGTCGGTCAGGCGGGCGCCAAGAAGGCCGCGAAGCCGAAGAAGAGCGCGAAGGCCGCACCGTCGGCGCCGGCCGTGCCGGACGCCCCGGCCGGCGACCGCTTGTCCGGTTTCCTGGGTCGGCCGCCGGTGCTGGATCGACTGGACGAGGACGAACTGCTCGGCTGGTCCGTGGAGGTCGTGCGGGCCGCGCGCCGCAACGGCTATCTCGCCTCCACCGCGGACGCCATCGCGGTGTTCGAGACATCGATCCTGCTCGCCGAAATGCGTGACCGGGCCAAGCCCACGCCGTACGACTTCCAGGACGCGGCGGTCACCTGCATCGAGAAGGACGTCGTGCCGGGTCGGCGCGACGTGCGCCGCCTGGTCGAGATCATGATGGGCGGCGACCGGATCGGCAAGGTGGGCTACGACGCCCTGCCGCCGCTGGCGCGGGACGTGCACGACCGGCTCGCCCCGCTCGGGCTGAACCTGGAACAGCGGGGCGTGCGCAGGGCGTTGTTGGATATCGCGGCCCGGCCGGAGTTGGCGCGCTGTTCCGACGTGTTGTGGATGTTGCGCTATCTGATGCCGCCGGGCACGGCCCGGCCGATCATGGGCGAGCGGCGGCTGGGCGAACCGGCGATCCAGGAATCGTGGGACCTGGCGCTGGGTACCCAACAGCGCGCGCTGATCGAACTCGGTTACGAGGGCGTCAGTATCGAACAGGTGCTGGAACAACGACTGCGCCGCGCCGCCTACGGCCCGCACGCCACTGCGGCGAGTGTGCTGGCGGCCGTCGAGGACGCGACGCTGTACCTGCGCGGCGGCCGACTCGCCGAGGAACTGGGCGGTCGGGCACTGGACGTGCTGGCGACCGAGCGCAGCGTCGACGGTGCGCCGGAAGTGTTGCGCAGGGTACGGCGGTTGCTGGCCTACTACCGAACCAGCGAGCCGGTGCTGCCGACCTGGATCGAGTCGTTCGTCAAGACCGGATACGCGCACTACTGCACGCTGCTGCCGACCGCGTTCACCGACGAGGACGCCGGTGTGCGTGAGGTCGCGGCCATGCTGGGCTTCCTGTTCGGGATGGAGAGCCTGGCCCTGTCCCTGGGGTGTGACAGGACCCAACTGGAGTTGGCGGTCGCGCAGTCGCATCCCGAGGAGCCCGCGAAGGTCGCCCTGTCGTGGGCGGCCCGAGTACAGCTCGGCGGGCTGTCCCGGGCGGAACTGCGCCGGCGCTGCGACGAATTGTTGGGCAATCCGCTGGTGTTGCCCGCCTATCCGCAATACCTCAGCGGATTCGTGCACGCGCTGGAGCCGGTGCCGGGGTTGACCGACTTCGTGGTGGAGGCGGTGTCCAACGCGTTCGCCCGGCTGCCGGACCCGGTGTTGCTGCCGTGGTTGCCGACCCTGATCGGCACGTTGCGCTCCGGCGGCGCCGAACTCGCGCCGCTGCTGATCCGCGAGGCCGGGCGGATCTTCCCGGGCCGGCTCGCGGCGTTGGACGCGTGGGTGCCGCCGTGGCGGGCGCCCGCCGGGCCGGCGGTCCGCCCGGCCGACGGCCGTTCGGGCGCCGGGGGTCCCGGCCTCGCCCTGCTCGCGGCCCATCCGGTCGCGTGCGATGCGGTGGCGGGGCTGCTGGGTTGCACCGAGCCGTGGGCGTCGGCGGAGGTCGGCGCGCCGGGGGCCGCGCTGGTCGAACGCCACCCGGCCGCGGCTGCGGCGCTGGCCGCGTTGTTCGTCGACGCGTGACCGGTCCCGGGTGGGCGGCGCCGCGAACCGGCGCCGCCCACCCGGGACTTCACCGTGAGCAGCGCCGCGGGGGTCGGGGCCCGTGATCCGGGTCGGCATGGTGCCGTGGACGGGTGGCTGCCGGGGACTGCCCGCAGGCCAGGGAAGTTCGGGGGCTCGGACGGGTCGGGGGGTGAGCAGGCGGGCGGTGTCGGCGTTCGTTCGCTCGATCGGTCGTGGGTCGGTCCTGGTGCTCAGGCCGAGTGGCGTGGGCTCGGGGCGGCGGACCGGGACGGGTGGGTGGCGTGGTCCAGGGCGTCGTCGATCGCGTCGGCCAGGACTCGCAGGTGGTCCGCCCAGTCGGCGCGGGACATCGCCTGCGGGGCGATTCGGGCACAGCCGGCCGCGGTGAGCACGGCGACGGTTTCGGGGGCGGTCAGCGGGACGGCACCGAGGACCGGGCCGGCCGGGCTCGCGTACGGGTCCAGGTAGAGGAGCAGATCGGCGTCGACGCCGGGACGGGCGCGACGGTCGGGACCGGGGTCGGCGGCGGGGTCGGCGACCTGCAGGCTGCGCAGAACGTGCTCGATCGCGCCCGCGAGGGCCCAGGCCGGCCCGCCCGGCCGGCCGTGTGCGCAGAGCCAGGCGCAGGCGCGGTCGCCGGCCGAGGTCAGCCGTTCCAGGGCCGCACGCTGTTCGGGGGAGAGGCGGGTGTCGGCGACGGTGCGGGCGTCGCCGGTCGGCGGGACGTGATTGCTCATGCCCGGTGAACGAGCGACACCTCGACAGGTCGCTGTCCCGGTGCCGGCGGCCCCGGCGGTAGGCCGAGTGGCGGAGTGACCGGGGCTACGGGTGGGGTGTCGTGCCGGATGGGAAGTGTGAGCGTTCCCCGTTGTGGTCGAGGATGATCAGGAGTTCCACCGGCTCGTCCTGAGCCCCGAAGGAGTGCGGGGTCATCGTGGAGAACTCGGCCGCGTGGCCGGCTTGGATCAGGATCACCCGCTCACCCAGTTGCAGCCGGGCGGTGCCGGACAACACGGTGAACCATTCGCGGCCGGGATGCACCTTCAGGTGTTCGGTGCCGGTCGGCCGGTCGCGGGTGATCCGCAGCTTCGCCACGGTGACGCCGTGCAGCGAGCGCTCGCCGGACAGGAGCCAACTGGTCATGCCTTCGGTGTGACACTCCTGCGGCCGGATCACCACGTCCTCGTCGTCGACGGACTCGACGAGCTGGTCGAGCGTGGTGTCCAGGGCCCGGGCGATGGCGACCAGTTGGTCGAGGGCGATCCGGCGGTGCCCGGTCTCGATCCGGCTCAGGTTGGACGGACTCAGGTGACAGCGGGAGGCGAGGGCGTCCAGCGACCAGCCGCGCGCGAGGCGCAACCCGCGGATACGGTGCCGGACGATGTTGTCCAGACCCAGTTCTTGCGTCATAGGCAATAGTGTATGTGTTGGGCGCAGGGATGCGTCTACCGTTGAGCCATGAGCACGCACTCTCATCCGCACCCCGAGCAGCACCGGCACCCCCACCACGCACACCCGCACCACACACACGCGGACCGGCTCCCGGATGCGGGCGCGGACGCGCCGGGGGGCGGCCACGACGAATCCGGGTGGGCCGACATGCTGGACCTGGACGCCGAGGTGTTCGGGCCGTACCTGGACGAATTGACCGACTGGGTCCGCCGGCACGCCCCCGAGGCGCCGCGCCGGATCGCCGACGTGGGCGCGGGCACCGGCACCGGGAGCCTGGCGCTGGCGCGGCGATTCGAGGCGGCCGAAATCGTGGCGATCGATCGATCGGCGGCGCTGCTCGACCGGCTGTGCGCGGCGGCGCCGGGGGCCGGGCTCGCGGCGGATCGGCTCCGGATCGTGCAGGCCGACCTGGATGTCGCCTGGCCGTCCGTCGAGGCCGTGGACATCGCGTGGGCGGTGTCGTCGCTGCACCACTTCGCCGATCCGGACCGCCTGCTCCGCGACCTGTACGCGGCGCTGAACCCCGGCGGCCTGGTGGTGATCGTCGAGATGGACGCGCAGCCGCGTTTCCTGCCCGACGATCTCGGCATCGGCCGACCCGGGCTGGAGGCGCGCTGTCACGAGGTGGCGGCACGGGCGGGGGCGAACGCGCACCCCGATTGGCGGCCGTACCTGGAGCGGGCCGGTTTCACGATGATCGCGCAGCACACCTTCACGATCGAGGCGAGTCCGGCGCCGCCGGGTGCGCGACGCTACGCGGACGGTCTGCTGCGCCGCTTCCGCGACGCGTTCGACGACCGGTTGGCCGCCGACGACCTCGACACACTCGACCACCTGTTGGCGGACGACCACCCCGACGCCCTGGCGAACCGCCGCGACCTGACACTGCGCAACAACCGGACGGCCTGGGCGGCCCGACGCCCCTGACCCCACCGGCTCCCGCCGCCGACCTGCCCGTGCCGCGCCGTGGGCGCGGCACGGGCGGTGAGGTGGCCCCGGGAGACGGGTTTCCCTTGGTCGGAACCGGAGTCGGGGTGCGTGCGACTACTCGAATATGTATGCCCCCGCGCGGAACCCGCACCAGGAAGACCCACCCCCCGTGACTGGGGTCGAGCCCGGCACCCGCACGTCCGCACCGGACCCGAACGCCCCCGCACCGGGCCCGAATACGGCGACGTCCAGCCCGAACCGCGTTGAGCCGGAACGTGATCGCGCCGAAGTCGTCGAGTTGTACGGGCGGGCGCACAAACGTGATCCCTACCCGCTCTACGCCGAGTTGCGAGAGCGTGGGCCGGTGCATCGGGTGCGCTTTCCCAGTGGGCTCGGGGCCTGGCTGGTCACCGGGTACGAGGCCGCGCTCGACACGCTCAACGATCCGCGGTTGGGGAAGAATCACGACCTGGGGAACGATCGCTGGCGGGCCCTCGCCTCGATCATGCCCGAGCCGCAACACGCGCAACTGCAGGTGCATCTGCTGCATCAGGACCCGCCCAAGCACACCGCGATGCGGCGCCTGGTGACCGACGCGTTCGCCCCACGTCGGATCGACGCGCTGCGACCGCGCATCCGACACCTCGCGGACACGCTGATCGACGCCATGCCCGTGACCGGCGGCGCCGATCTCGTCGCGTGTTTCGCCGCTCGTTTCCCGTTCCTGGTGCTGGCCGAAGTCATCGGCCTCCCGCCCGAGTCGGCGGCCCGATTCCGGCGCGAGTGGTGCAAGGTGGTCCAGCCGGTCGGGCCGCGCGATCCCGGACGTGCCGACTACGAGGGGCGGTTGCGCGCACTCCAGGGCTACATCGCCGACGTCGTCGCCGACCGGCGCGCCCACCCGGACGAGGGCCTGCTCGGCCGACTGGTCGCCGCGCACGGTGCCGGCGACCTCACCGACCAGGAACTGGACTCGATGGTCTTCCAACTCCTGGTCGCCGGACAGGAACCGGTCACCAACCAGATCAGCACCGCGCTGACGACCCTGCTGCGCCATCCCGAGCACCTGGCCCGACTCCGCGCGGACCCCTCCCTGTTGCCCGGCGCAGTCGAGGAACTCCTGCGCTACGACAGCGCGTTCGAACTCACCACGTGGCGTTTCCTCGGCGCGGACGACGACCTGCACGGCACCGTCGTGCCCGCCGGCGACTCGGTCATCGTCTCGCTGTGCGCGGCCAATCGGGACCCGAAACGTTTCCCCGACGCGGACACCCTCGACTTCGACCGCAGCCCCAACCCGCACCTCGCGTTCGGACACGGCATCCACTTCTGCCCCGCCGCAACCCTGGCCCGGGTCGAACTCCAGGTCGCCCTGGGCACCCTGCTCGCGCGGCTGCCCGACCTGGCTCCGGCGGTACCGGTCGAGGACATCGACTGGATCCCGGCCGTGCTCGCGCGCGGCGTCGACGCGCTGCCGGTCACCTACCGCGCACGCGACTGAGCACGCGGAGCAGCCGACCCATGCACGACGCCCGACCCCGCGACCCCGCACACCCCCTCGCGGTCGGCGCCGCGATCCTGAACCTCCTGCTGCCCCACCGGCGCGCGGCGGAGCAGGAGCGCCGGCCCGGCCGCGACGCCGCCGCCGAGCCCGAATCGATCACCGACTTCCCACACCAACTCGACCGCCTGGCCCGCTTCGTCGACCGCGACGAACCCGTCGTGTTGACCCTCCCGGCCTTCCCCTGCAAGTCACCCAATCCGAACAAGGTCCTGGGCCGGCTCCCCGACGAGGGCGAACGCCTGAGCCTGGCCTTCCTGGACCGACTGTGCGCCGCGATCGCCCGCGTCCACCCACCCGGCGCCCGGATGCTGATCTGCTCGGACGGCCACGTCTTCGCCGACCTGATCGGGGTCCCGGACCCGCACATCGACGCCTACGCCGACGAACTGCGCGCGATCATCGCCCGGGACGACCTGCGCCACCTGGGCGTCTTCGACCTGCGCGACGTGCGCGGCGAGGAGACCCACGAGCACAAACGTGCCTGGCTGCACGCGCGACACGCGCCCGGCGTCGCGCAGTTGCGGGCCCAGGTGCGCTCCGACGAGGACACGCTGCGCCTGTATCGCGGCATCACCCGGTTCCTCTTCGAGGACGCGGTGGACTTCCCCGGCACCCGCTCGGCGCTGCAACGCGAGTGCCGCACCCGCGCGTACGGCGTCATCCAGCGCAGTCGCGCCTGGGGCGACCTGATCGCCGAGCGGCACCCGGACGCGCTGCGCCTGTCCATCCATCCGCAACGACGCGGCTCGGAGAAGTTCGGCATCCGACTCCTGGACGCCCCGGACGTGTGGGCCACCCCCTGGCACGCCACCGTCCTGCATCGCCCGGACGGTCGCCCGCACCTGCTCCACCGCGCCGACGCGGCCCGCCTGGGGGTGCTGGTGCACCGTGACGGACGTCCCAGCCACTACCGCCAGGAGTCGGCGGCCCGCCCGGCGGCCGACCGGCCCGACCCGCTCGGCGCCGGCCGGCGATAGATCCGGGAGGGCCGCGGAACCGAGGGGCGCATTGAGACACACCGGACGCTTAGCTTAGGCTTGCCTAACAAGTGCGGCGCATTCGGGTCGTACGACGCCGCCCCTGCTCGGCGACGCACCGTAGTGGAACCATTACCGACTGTTCGGTTGGCAAAAACCGCCCGGTCGGACAGAAAGAGGTCATCGATGTCCCCGCTCCCCATCGGTCTGCTCCGTCGCCGCCTCGCGGTCCCGGCCGCCGTCGCCGCACTCGCCCTCACGCTGGGCGCCTGTGGTTCCGACGACAAGGACGCCGAGAGCGACAAGGCCGGTGCGCCCGTCGCGCCCGCCGGGTCCGCGCCCGCCGCCACGCAGGCGGCGTTCCCGGTCACCATCAAGAGCGCGCTGGGCGATGCGAGGATCACCAGGAAGCCCGAGCGGATCGTGACGCTGGGCCAGGGATCGACCGAGACCGCGATCGCGCTGGGGCAGGTCCCGGTGGGCATCGAGAGCTACGAGTGGGGCAGCGACAAGTCCGGCTACCTGCCCTGGGTGCACGAGGCGGTCACCAGGACCGGCGGCAAACTGCCCGAGCAGATCAAGGGCGGCGAGGAACTCGACATCGAGGCCATCGCCGCGCTCGACCCGGACGTCATCCTCGCCCCCTGGTCCGGCCTCACCCGGAAGCAGTACGACCTGCTCAAGGACATCGCGCCCACGGTCGCGTATCCGGAGAAGGCGTGGAGCACCGACTGGGACCAGCAGATCGACATCGTCGGCAAGGCACTGGGGCAGCCGGACAAGGCCCGGGACCTGACCGCCAAGATCAAGCAGCAACTCGCGGATGCCGCCGCAACCCGGCCGAACTACAAGAACGTCACGTTCTCCTACATCTACACCACCGGTCCCGGCACCCTGGGCGTGTTCAAGCCCGAGGAACAGCGGGTCTCGGTGGTCTCCTCGCTCGGGCTCAAGCTCGACCCGATCGTGAACACCTTCCCGGAGACCGACGGCACCGACTCGGCGATCATCGGCCTGGAGAACGCCGACAAGCTCGCCGCGAGCGACGTCGTCTTCACCTTCTACACCGATGCCAAGACCCGCCAGGAGATCGAGGCCCAGCCCCTGTACGCGGCGATACCGGCGGTCAAGCGCGGCGCCGTGGTGGCGAGCAACGACAATCCGTTCGTCACCGCGTCCTCGATGATCAACCCGCTGACCGTGCCGTGGAGCATCGAGCGCTACCTGCCGCTGATCGACGCCGCGGTCGCCAAGGCCGGCAAGTAGTCGAGGCCGAGACCCGACGCGGATGAGTGCCGATTCGCGCCTGCGTACGACCGGCGTCGGTGCCTCGCGCACCGGCGCCGGTCGTACCGTCGCGCTTTTGACCGCGAGCCTCGCGCTCCTTGCCGTGGCGCTCCTGGCGAGCGTGATGTTCGGCAGCAAGACGACCTCGTTCGGCGACGTCGTGGCCGTGCTGACCGGCCGCGGCGACCCGTACCTGACCACCGTGGTGGAGAGCCGCTACCCGCGCACCGCGCTCGGCGTGCTCGCCGGCGCCTGTCTGGCCGTCGCCGGCACCCTGATGCAGGGCGTCACCCGAAACCCGCTCGCCGACCCGGGACTGCTGGGCATCAACGCCGGCGCGGCGGCCGGCATCGTCACCGGCACCGCGTTCGCCGGCGCCACCGGAAGCTGGGCGGCCCTGTGGTGGGCCCTGCCCGGCGCCCTGCTCGCCGGCTGCTTCGTGCACGTCCTGGGCGCGGGCGGGCCGGGCGGCAGTCCGGTGCGACTGGTGCTGGCCGGCGCGGTGTCGTCCGCGGTGCTCGGCGCGTACATCCAGGCGGTCGCGCTCAGCAAGCCCAAGGTCTTCGACAGCTACCGCTACTGGGTCGTCGGCGCACTGGGCGGACGCGACTGGGACGTCTTCTGGTCGGTGCTGCCGTTCGCCGTACTCGGCCTGTGCGTCGCGCTGTTGCTCGGCCCCGGCCTGAACGCGCTGGCCCTGGGCGACGAATCGGCCACCGCGCTCGGCGCCGACCCGGCGATGCTGCGTGCGGGCGGCCTCGCGGCGGCCACCGTGATCAGCGCCGCCGCCACCGCGGCCGTCGGCCCGATCGCCTTCGTCGGCCTGGGTGTCCCGCACATCGTGCGCGCCCTGGTGGGCACCGACTTCCGACTCCAGGTCGGCTTCGCCGCACTGCTCGGGCCGGCCCTGCTGCTGCTCGCGGACGTCGTCGGCCGAGTCCTGCTGCGTCCCCAGGAACTGATGGTGGGCGTGGTCACCGCGTTCGTCGGCGCGCCCGCGCTGCTGATCGCCGTACGCCGGATGCGGGAGAGCGGATGAGCGCGTCGAAGGAGACCGTGCGCCCACGCGGCTACCTGCGGATCGGGTCGGTGATCGCCCTTCCGGTGCGCGGCGCCGGCGTGCTCGCCGCGATCGTCGTACTGGCGCTGACCGTCGCCGCCGCGGTCGCCACACTGACCCTGGGTCGGCTGGGCATCGCCCCGGGCGACCTGCTGCCCGCGGTGTTCGGCGGCGCGGAGGGCAAGGAGAAGTTCGTGCTCAACCGGCTGCGCGGGCCGCGGCTGGTGGTGTGCCTGGGGGCGGGCGCGGCCTTCGGGCTGTCCGGCGCGCTGTTCCAGACCGCCACCCGCAACCCGCTGGCCAGCCCGGACGTGATCGGCCTCAGCAGCGGCGCGGGCGCCGGAGCGGCGATCTTCGCCCTCACCCTGCCCGGCGACACCCCCGTGTGGATCGGCGCGCTCCTGGGCGCGACCGGTGCGATGGGCATCGTGCATCTGGCCACCGGCAGCGGCTTTCGCGACCCGGGACGCCTGGTCGTCGCCGGCATCGGTGTCGCCGCGATCGGCACGGCCGTCACGCAGTACGTCGTCTACGTCGTCGAACGCGACAAGGCGAGCGCGCTCAGCGCCTACGTCAACGGCAGCGTCGCGGCCCGCTCCTGGGACGACGCGACCACCATCGGGCTGGTCCTGCTCGTGGTGATCGGCCCGGCCGTCGCCCTGTCCCGGCACCTGGACCTGGGCGAACTGGGCGACGAGACGGCGCGCGCCCTCGGCGGCAACCCGGGCCGAGCCCGCACGTCGGCCGTCGTACTGGCCATCGTGCTGTCCGCCGGCGCGGTCACCGTGGCCGGCCCGGTCGCCTTCATCGCGCTGACCGCGCCGCAGATCGCCCGCCGACTGACCCGCGGCACCGGCCCACACCTGGTGTTGTCCGCACTGGTGGGCGCGCTGCTGCTGACCGTCGCCGACCTGGCCGCGCAACAACTGCCGTACGTGGAACCCCTGCCCGTCGGCATCTACACGCTCGCCTTCGGCGGGGGCTACCTCGGATACCTGCTGACCCGCGAATGGAGGAGTGGACGACTGTGAACGGCAAACCGGCGCCCGCCCCGGCCGGGCTGAGCGCCCGCGAGCTGACCCTGACCTACGGCCGCGCCCCGGTCGTCGAAGGCGTCGACCTGGACATCCCGCCCGGCGGCCTCACCGTCATCGTCGGTCCCAACGGGTGCGGCAAATCCACCCTGCTCAAGTCCTTCGCCCGGGTGCTGGAGCCGGTACGCGGCACGATCACCCTCGACGGCAGGGACGTACACACCCACCGGGGGCGCGAGTTCGCCCGCAAGGTCGCGCTGCTCCCGCAGAGCCCGATCGCGCCCGAGGGGATCAGCGTGCGCGGCCTGGTCCGGCGCGGGCGACACCCGCACCACACCCTGCTGCGCCAGTGGTCGCCGGACGACGACCGGGCGATCGCGTTCGCGCTGGACCGCACCGGCCTGACCGACCTGGCCGGCACCCCGGCGGGCGACCTGTCCGGCGGTCAGCGCCAACGGGCCTGGATCGCGATGGTGTTGGCCCAACAGACGCCGATCGTGCTGCTGGACGAGCCGACCACCTTCCTGGACATCGCGCACCAGTACGACCTGTTGGAACTGTGCGCCGAGTTGAACACCGAGGGCCGCACCATCGTGGCGGTGCTGCACGACCTCAACCAGGCCGCCCGGTTCGCCTCGAACCTGGTGGTGATGAAGGCCGGCCGGGTCGTCGCCGAGGGTCCGCCCGCCGACGTGCTCACCGCCGCCCGGGTACACGAGGTCTTCGGCCTGGCCTGCGACATCGCCCCCGACCCGCTCACGCACACCCCGATGGTGATCCCGCACGCCCGCTCCTCGACCGTGTCGGCGTCGCGGACTCGCCGACCACGATCGCTGCGGTAGCAGCGACGGCCGCCGCCGTCCCCGGTGCCGAGTCGGTCCTGGTCGAGGGCATGGGCCACAGCCTTCCCCGCGAACTGTGGTCCCGATTCGCCGCGTTGATCGCACAGTTGGTGCAGCGGGCCGAGGCCGACGCCGCCGGTCGATCGCGCTGAGCGGGTGAACGGTCCGCCGCCCGTGGGGGACGGCGGACCGTTCGGCGCACCGCCGGACCTGGTTGGGGGGCAAGTCTCCGGCGGCTCCGGCGAATGTATCCGTCCGCACCGACACCGAGGCCGATCCGAGCGAGCGTGCGGCCGGTGAACCGGGGTGCGGCGAACCGGCCTCAGTCGCCCGCCGCCGCGTACACGGCTGTCACGGCGGTCGCCACCAGGGCGGTCACCGCCGCCGGGTCCCGGGCGGGATCGCGGCGGGCCAGGCCGTCGTAGGTCTCGAAACCGGTGAGCTGCCAGATGACATCGATCGTTTCGTCGGCGGCCGTCTGCTCCCGGGCGTCCAGCAGCGTGGTCAGCGCGGTGCGGCGCATGTCGTCGCGCTCGCGGAGCAACCGGTCCAGTTCCGAGTCCATGACGGCCATGCCGCGCAGCCGGCGGATCACGACCGGATCCGAGGCCCAGAAGCGGCAGAAGCTCTCGGCGAACCGGCGCAGCGCCGTGTCGGGATCGGCGGCGGCGAAGGCCGCCGGCAGGTCGATCTCCGCCCGGGTGGCGAGCGAGTCGAACAGGGCCTCCAGCAGGCCGGACTTGCCGCCGAAGGCGTTGTAGATCGTCTGCCGGGACACGTCCGCCGCCTTGGCGATCGCGTCCACCGAGATCTGGGTGGGTTTCGGGGCCGCCAGCAGCGCGCGGGCGGCGGCCAGAATCCGCTGCCGGGTCTCCTCTGCGGCGGATTGGCGCTTGTCGGACTTGTACACACGCGGACTCATGCGGCTTGCCCCTTCCATCATTTTGGATTTACTGTCTGTCCATTGAATCCTACGCGACCCACCGGATCGCGCCTACCCCGGCCTGCCCGGAAGCGTTTTCGGGCCGGCCGCGATCGCTCGTCTCCCATCTCCGACTCCGACACGCGACCGCCGACCCCGCCACTCTCGACCATCCTCGATACAGGAGTGCACCATGACCACCCCACAACCGCTCGACGGCCGCGTCGCGATCGTGACCGGCGCCAGTCGCGGCATCGGCGCCGCCACCGCACGCGCCCTGCACCGCGCCGGCGCGGCGGTCGTACTCGCCGCCCGCAACGCCGACGCGCTGGCCGCGCTGGCCGCCGAGATCGAAACGGCCGGCGGTCGCGCACTCGCCGTGCCCACCGACGTCACCGACGCCGCCTCCGTCGAACGCCTGGTCGACGCGACCGTGGAGCGATTCGGGCACCTGGACGCGGCGGTCAACAACGCGGCCGGCGGCGGCCACCCGCCCACCCCGCTCGCCGACGTGGACGTCGCCGACTTCGACAGCGCGCTGTCGGTCAACCTGCGCGGGGTCTTCCTGGCCATGAAGTACGAGATCCCCGCGATGCTCGACTGGGGCGCGGGCACCATCGTCAACATGTCCTCCACCGCCGGACTCCAGGCGGTCGGCGGACTGAGCGGCTACGTCGCGGCCAAGTTCGGCCTGATCGGGCTCACCCGCACCGCCGCGCTCGACTACGCCGACTCGGGCCTGCGGGTCAACGCGCTCGCGCCCGGACCGATCCACACCGAACAACTGGAGGCCGCCGGCGACCAGGCCCGGCAGGCCGCCGCCCAGGCCATGCCGATGCGGCGGATCGGCCTCCCGGAGGAGGTCGCGGCGGCGGTGGTGTGGTTGTGCTCGGACGAGTCGTCCTTCATCACCGGCGCCACACTGCCGATCGACGGCGGCAAACTCGCCGGCTCGCCGCCCTTCCGTCGGCCCGCCGCCGGCCCGCGAGCGAACCGGACCACGACGTGAACCTGCTCGTCGTCGGCGCGGCCGGCGGTACGGGCGCCCGCCTGGTCGGGCAGGCCCTGATCGCCGGCCACCACGTCACCGCCCTGGCCCGACACCCCGAACGCATCACCACGCGCCACGAACGGCTGCGCGTCGTGGCCGGCGACGCACTGGACCGCTCCTCGATCGACGTCGTACTGCCCGGCCACGCCGCCGTGCTCAGCGCCCTGGGCGCCACCACCCGGGCCCGCACCACGATCTACTCGCAGGGCACGGCCAACCTGCGTCGATCGATGGCCGGCGCGGGCGTGCGGCGGCTGATCTGCCTCTCCTCCGGTGCCCTGGACTCGGGAGCCGGTACCCCGGCGGCCCAACGCCTGGTCACCCGGCTGATCATCCGGCCGCTGCACCGCCACGCCTACGCCGACATGCGGCGCATGGAGGACGACCTGGCCGCCGACGACACGGTCGACTGGACCGTCATCCGGGCCCCCATGCTCAGCAACGGACCACACACCGGCAGCTACCGATTCACCCACGACGGGGACGACCCCCTGGACCGGCCGACGCAGATCTCCCGCGCCGACCTCGCGGACTTCGTCCTGGGCCACCTCGACGACCACGCCGTCTTCCGGCGCCGCGTCTCGCTGTCGTACTGACCGCGGCTCGTCGCGGCACTCCCTCGTACCGGCACTCCCTCGTACCGGCGCTCCCTTGTACCGGCACGCCTTCGTGCCGGGACACCTTCGTGCCGGCACCGCCTCGTCCCGACACCGCCCGGCCCCGACCGGGCCGCCGAGCCAAGAGGAAAGACCATGTCGACAACCCGGACGGCGACCCCGCCCTCCGCTCCACCGAGACCGCCCGCACGCGGCTGGGAGCGCTACGCCCGCCTGGTCGCGGGCCGCCGCTCCAAGTGGGCCGTCCTGGCGATCTGGGTCGTGCTGACCGCCGTCGGCGGATCGCTCGCCGCGAAGATCGGTTCGGTCCAGGACAACGACCCGCAGACCTGGCTGCCCGCGAACGCCCAGTCGACCAAGGCCATGGACGTCGGCGAGAAGCACTTCGCCGACAAGAACGTCAGCACCGCCGTCGTCGTCTACGCCCGCGCCGGCGGCCTCACCGACGCCGACCTGGCCAAGGTCGAGGGTGACCGCACCACGCTCACCACGAAGGACGCCGCGGCCGGAACGGTGCCCGCGCCGGTCGTCGCCGAGGACCGCAAGGCGGTGTTCCTGAGCGTTCCGCTGCGCACCGCCAAGAACGACGGCGAGGTGCTCGGCGACGGCGTCCACGACCTGCGCGACCTCGCCCGGGCGAACGCGCCGGGCGGGCTCGACGTCAGGATCACCGGCCAGGCGGGCAACGTCGCCGACTTCATCGACATCTACTCCGGGATGGACGTCGCCCTGCTCGGCGCGACCCTCGGCCTGGTCGCGCTGCTCCTGCTGATCACCTACCGCAGTCCGGTCCTGTGGCTGATCCCACTGGTGTCCGTGGCCCTGGGCGCGCAGATCGCGAACGGGGTGGTGTACCTGCTCGCCAAGCACGCCGGATTGTTGGTCAACGGGCAGAGCGCGTACGTACTGACCGTCCTGGTCCTGGGGGTCGGCACCGACTACGCGCTGCTGTTGGTCGCCCGCTACCGCGAGGAACTGCGCCGGCATCAGGACCGGCACGAGGCGATGACGCAGGCGCTGATCAGGTGCCTGCCGGCGATCACCGCGTCCGCGCTCACCGTGATCGCGGCGACGCTGTGCCTGGTGTTCGGCAGCATGAACTCCACCCGGGGGCTCGGCCCGGTGGTGGCCATCGGGGTCGCGGTGGTGTCGTTGGCGATGACCTCGCTGCTGCCGGCGCTGCTGGTGATCCTGGGCCGCTGGACGTTCTGGCCGTTCGTGCCGCGCTACGCGCCGGACGCCGCCGCCATATCCTCCGCCCGGGCCGGTCGCGGGTTGTGGGCCATGGTCGCCTACCTGGTGGGCCGCTCGCCGAGGTTGTTGTGGATCGGCACCGCACTGGTCCTGGGTGCACTCGCACTCGGCGCCGTCGCCACGAGCACCGGCCAGACCCAGGCGGAGCAGTTCACCAAGGAGGTCGACTCGGTCGGCGGCCAACGACTCCTGGCCGCGCACTTCCCCGCCGGATCCGCCGCGCCGGCCGACGTCTACGTGCCCACGGGCGCAACCACGACCGCGCTGGCCGTACTCGACGGCGTGCCGGGCGTGCGATCGGCGAACGTCGACCGGTCCGCGGGTGGGTGGACCCACCTGGACGTGGTCCTCGCCGACGCCCCCGACACCCGGGCGGCCCGGCATACCGTGCAACTGATGCGCAGCACCCTCGACCACGCGCCCGGAGCCGCGTCCGACGCCGTGGTCGGCGGCCAGAGCGCGGTTGCCCTCGACACCTCCGACGCCCAGGGCAGCGAGGAGAAACTGCTCATCCCGCTGGTGCTCGGCATCGTGCTGATCATGCTCGTGGTGCTGCTGCGGGCGCTGGTGGCACCGATCGTGCTGCTGCTGTCGGTGGTGCTCTCCTATGCCGCTGCGGTGGGTGCCGCCGTCCTGGTCTTCCGTGCCCTGGGTCATCCGCGCATCGACCGGGGGCTGCTGCTCTTCGGCTTCCTCTTCCTGGTCGCGCTCGGCATCGACTACACCGTGTTCCTGATGACCCGGGCCCGGGAGGAGGTCCGCCGGCGCGGCCACCGCGAGGGCATGCTGACCGCGCTGACCGTCACGGGCGGGGTGATCACCTCGGCGGGGATCGTGCTCGCCGCCACTTTCGCGGTGCTCACCGTCATCCCGACGGTCACGTCCCTACAGCAGGGTCTTCTGGTGTCCATCGGCGTGCTCCTGGACACTTTCCTGGTCCGCAGCCTGCTCGTGCCCGCCCTCGCGCTGGACATCGGGCCGCGCATCTGGCGCCCCGGCCGACCGGAGCGCAACACCTGAACCGTCGAGCCGGGTGAGGGGAGGAAGGGGGGTCGGCGTCGGTCGGGGAGCAGTGGGCCGAGGAGCCCCCGACGGGTCGGGCCGCGCGAGTAGGGCAGGATGGGCGTCATGAGCAACGTCTACTTCGACATCAGCATCAACGACGCCCCCCAGGGCCGCATCGTCTTCGCCCTCTTCGACGAGGTCGTCCCGGAGACCGCGCGCAACTTCCGTGAATTGGCGACGGGACAGCACGGCTTCGGCTACGCCGGTTCGCCGTTCCACCGGGTGATCCCGGAATTCATGCTCCAGGGTGGCGACTTCACCCGCGGCGACGGCACCGGTGGCAAGAGCATATTCGGGGAGAAGTTCGCCGACGAGAACTTCACCCTCAGGCACGACCGCCCGTACCTGCTGTCGATGGCGAACGCGGGCCGCAACACCAACGGCTCGCAGTTCTTCATCACCACCGCCGTCACCTCCTGGCTCGACGGCAAGCACGTCGTCTTCGGCGAGGTCGTCGAGGGCAAGGAGCTGGTCGACCAGATCGAGAAGCTCGGTTCGCGCTCCGGCGCCACCAAGGGCAAGATCGTGGTCGCCGCGTCGGGCGTCGTCGACGCCGCCAAGGGCTGAGCACCGCCGGATTCCGGACCCGATCGCCACGGCGATCGGGTCCGGAACCCACCGGACGGCCGTCGGCCCCGATCAGCCGGCGACGGCCAGCCGGTAGCCACGCTTGGTGACGGTCTTGATCAGGCCCTTGTGCGGTCCGAGCGAGGTGCGCAATCGGGCCACGGCCGCCTCGACCGCGTGTTCGTCGGCGGAGGTGTCCCGCCAGACCCGGCGCAGGAGTTCGGCGCGGCTGAGCACCCAGCCCGGCCGTTCGGCCAGTGCGCGCAGGACCGCCGCCGACACCGGCGACAACGAGATCACGCCACCCTCGACCAGGACCGCGCTGCCCTGGAGGATCAGGCGATCCGTACCGGTGTCCAGCTCCCGTCGAACCCGGCCGGGCAGCGTCTCGGTGACCGTGCGTACCAGTGAACCCAGTCGCCCGCGCTCCGGCCAGACCGCCTGCACGCCCTCGTCGGTGAGCGGCTTGGCGCAGATCCCGCCTATGCACACGGGCAGCACGCTCGTCCGCAACGCGGTCAACACCTCCTCGTGTCGCCCCAGTTCGTCGGCCGCCTGGAGGAACGCGCCGATCGCGGGCGCACTGGTGAAGGTGAGCGCGTGCAGCTCGTTCCTGATCACCTGCTCGACCAGGCGGCGTACCGCGATCGGATCCTCCGGCGGCCCCCACCGATACACCGGCAGCTCGATCACCTCGGCGCCGCGCTCGCGCAGGATCGAGGCGAACTCCCCTAGTGGCGCGCCGTGTTCCTGGAGGGCTATCCGACGGCCGCGCAGATCCCGGGCGAGCAACCAGTGCAGGAGCTCGTCGTTGGCCTCCGAACCCGGCGAGTAGGTCTCGCGCAACCCGGACGCCCGCACCGCCCCGGTGGCCTTGGGACCACGACTGATCACCGTCGCGGCCTCGCAGGCCCGGCGCAGTTCGGCCGATCGTCCCCAACCCTCGGCCGCGTTCATCCAACCGCGCCAGCCCACGCCGGTCGTCGCGACCACGTAGTCGAGCGGTTCGACCAGACAGCGCTCGGTGGCGAGCCGCAGTACGTGGTCCTCGCGCAGCGGAATGATGCTGAGCGTCGCGGTGCCCACGACCTTCGCGCCACGACGTTCGAGCAGCGCGACCAGTTCGTCGCGGCGCCGGGCGGCCGTGACACCGACGGTGAGCCCGACCAGGGGTTCGGCGGCGGCGTTTGTCCGAGTAACCATGCAAGGAGAGTGGCGGGCCGGCGTTACGGGGGTGTTGCGGCATGATCACCCCGGGGTTAGGTCTCGACTTCTCGTGCGGCTCTTCGGTGTCGCGGTTCTCACGATCGACACCCGGGCCGGTGAGGCAGCCGTACCGTCGGCGCAACATCACAGACCAGGCGGCGTAACCGTAGGTCGCGACGCTACCGACATGACGACGCACGCCGGGACCACGACGACGGACACCCATTGCCCGTACTGCTCACTCCAGTGCGGGATGGGCCTGCGGACCGCCGCGCCCGAGTCGGGTGGGTCGGGCGAATGGCCTGCTTCGGCTGCCCCGGACGTGTTCGTCGAGGTGGTCGAGCGGCCCGGGTTTCCGGTCAATCGCGGTGCGCTGTGCGGCAAGGGGCAGAGTGCGGCCGAGGTGTTGCGGCGCGGGGTACGGCTGACCGCGCCGCTGGTGCGCGACGGCGACGGGGTGCTGCGCGAGGCCGAATGGGACGACGCGTCGGACCGGGTCGCGGCCGGATTGGCGGCGGTCGGCCGGGCGCACGGGCGCGATGCCGTCGGGGTGTTCGGCGGGGGCGGCCTGACCAACGAGAAGGCGTACCTGTTGGGGAAGTTCGCCCGGGTGGTGCTGCGGACGGCGAACATCGACTACAACGGCCGGTTCTGTATGTCCTCGGCGGCGGCCGCGGGCAAGGCGGCCTTCGGGATCGATCGGGGGCTGCCGTTTCCGCTGGAGGACATCGCGCGGACCGGCTGCGTGATCCTGGTCGGGGCCAACCCGGCGGACACCATGCCGCCGGCGCTGCGCTACTTCACCGACATGCGCGCGGCGGGCGGGCGACTGGTGGTCGTGGACCCGCGGCGGACCCGGACGGCGGCCGAGGCCGACCTGCACCTTCAGCCGGTGCCGGGCACGGATCTGGCGCTCGCGCTGGGTCTGCTGCACCTGCTGATCGCCGAGGGACACGTGGACGAGGAGTTCGTGGCGGCGCGCACGGTCGGCTTCGACGCGGCGCGGGCGGCGGCGATGGCGCACTGGCCGGAGCGGGTCGAGCGGATCACCGGCGTACCGGTGCAGGCGATGCGGGACGCGGTCGCGATGTTCGCGTCGGCGCCGGCGGCCATGGTGCTGACGGCCCGCGGCCCGGAGCAGCAGAGCAAGGGCGTGGACACGGTCGGGGCCTGGATCGATCTGTGCCTGGCCGCCGGGAAGGCCGGTCGACCCCTGTCCGGGTACGGCTGCCTGACCGGCCAGGGCAACGGGCAGGGCGGACGCGAACACGGCCAGAAGGCCGACCAGTTGCCGGGCTACCGGATGATCACCGACCCGGCCGCGCGGGCACACGTGGCGGGGGTCTGGGGAGTGGACCCGGATTCGCTGCCGGGGCCCGGGCGTTCCGCGTACGAGCTGTTGGACTCCTGCGGTGAGGAGATCCGCGCGCTGTTCGTGATGGGCTCGAACCCGGTGGTGTCCGCGCCGAACGCGGCGCACGTGACGGCCCGCCTCGCGGCGCTCGACTTCCTGGTGGTGACGGATGTGGTGTTGTCCGAGACGGCGGCACTGGCCGACGTCGTGTTGCCCGGCGCCCAGTGGGCCGAGGAGAGCGGGACCACGACGAACCTGGAGGGCCGGGTGATCCTGCGTCGGGCGGCGCTGCCGGTACCGGACGGCGTGCGCACGGACCTGGTCACGTTGAACGCGCTCGCCCGGCGACTGGGTGTCGAGCGTGGCTTCGCGACGGACGCCGAGGAGGTGTTCGACGAACTGCGTCGAGCGTCGGCGGGCGGCGCGGCGGACTACGCGGGCATCACGTACGACCGCATCCGGGCCGAGGACGGGGTGTTCTGGCCGTGCCCGGAGGTGGGCCACCCGGGCACGCCCCGGCTGTTCCTGGACCGCTTCGGCACGCCGGACGGGCGCGCGCGCTTCGCGGCGCCGACGCACCGGGCCTCGGCCGAGGAGCCGGATACCGAGTATCCGCTGTATCTGACCACGGGTCGGGTGCTGAGCCAGTACCAGAGCGGGGCGCAGACGCGCCGGGTGCCGGCCCTGAACCGGGCGGCGCCCGGGCCGTTCGTGGAACTGCATCCGGACCTGGCGGAGCGGATGGGGGTGGGCGAGGGCGACCCGGTCTCGGTCACCAGTCGTCGAGGACGCGCGGTCGCGCCGGCCAGGCTGTCCCGGGAGATCCGGCCGGACACGGTGTTCATGCCGTTCCACTGGGCGGGGGAGGGACGGGCGAACACGGTGACGAACGCGGCCCTGGACCCGGTGTCGGGGATGCCGGAGTTCAAGGTGTGCGCGGTCCGCCTGGATCCGGTCGGGAAGGTCGGGGAAGCCGGGTCGACCGGGTCGGCGGCGGGGGAACGCGGGGGCGCGGCCCTGAGCGGCAGTGCCGGCGCGTCGAGCGATGGTCTCGGTGGGGCGGTGCTCGCGCGGGCGAGCGGCGCCCCCGGTGGTGGGAGGTGAGCGTGGTGCGGGTCGGAGTGGTGGGCGCGGGGATGGCCGCGGCGCGGTTCGCGCAGCAGGTGGCGGCCCGCGACCCCGGGATCTCGGTGACGATGTTCGGGGACGAGGCACATCCGCCGTACAACAGGGCACTGCTCGCGGACGTGCTCAGCACGCGCTTCGGAGCCGAGGCGATCGGGCTGCCGGTCGGGCCGACGGCGGTGGTGCGGGTCGGGGTGCGGGTCGCCGCGCTCGACGCGCGGCGGCGCGCGCTTCGGTTGGCGGACGGCGAGGTGCACACGTTCGACGCGATCGTGCTGGCGACCGGCGCCGGGCCGGTGTTGCCGCCGATGCGGAACCTGCGGGTCGCGAGCACGGCGAGCGGGTCGGCCGGGCGCGGTGGTGAGCCGAGTCTGGATCTGCTCGCGGGGGTGCACGCGTTCCGCTCGTTGGCCGACTGTGCCGCGCTGGCCGCCGCGGCACCCGGGGCCGAGCGGGCCGTGGTGATCGGTGGCGGTGTGCTCGGGGTGAGCGCCGCACGCGCTCTGGCGGCCCTCGGGGTCGCGGTCGAAATCGTGCACCAGGGACCACATCTGATGGAGCGTCACCTCGATGCGCCGGCCGCCGCCGCGTTGCTCGCCGGCCTTGCCGAACTCGGTGTCGCGGTCTACCTCGACAACCGGGCTCGGGCCCTGACCGGCACGGACCGGGTGACCGGCGTGGAACTGGCCAACGGACACGTGCTCGACGCGGACCTGATCGTGCTCGCCTGCGGGGTGCGTCCCCGGGTCGCGCTCGCCCGGGACGCGGGGCTGCGGGTCGACACCGGCATCGTGGTGGACGACCGGCTGGGCACCTCGGCGGACGGCATCCACGCCATCGGGGACTGCGCCGAGTTCGCCGGGGACGTACACGGGCTCGCGGCGGCGGCGTGGGATCAGGCGGACGTACTGGCCGCGCACCTCACCGGCGGCGGGCAGCGCTACGCCGGGTCGCGGCCGATGATGCGGCTGACGGCCGGGCCGTTGGCGGTCGCCGCGTTCGGCGCGACGGGCGCGCGGGCGGGCGACGACGTCGTGCGCGTCGCCGATCCGACCCGCAACGCCTACAAGAAGCTCGTCATGCGCGGCGACCGCCTCGTCGCCGGGATCCTGATCGGCGATCTGTCCACCGCCGGTGCCCTGACCCGGGCCTTCGAGCGCGACGATCCGCTGCCGGCCGATCCGCTGCACCTGTTGGCGGTGCCGGGGGCGTACCGATGACCGCGTCGCGCCGACGGCTCGGCGCCGGTCGGGGTCGGGAGCGTGGTTGACGGCGGGATCGGGAGGTGTGTGCGGGCGGGTGCGGGTGTCGGTGTCGGGTTCGGGGTTTTCTGGTGTCGGTGGAGGAGTCGGGCGTGAGTGATGTCGGGAAGACGAATGTGGTCGTGGTCGGCCACGGCATGGTGGGGCAGCGGTTCGTCGAGGCGCTCGTCGAGCAGGCGGGTGGGCGGGTCGCCGTCACCGTGTTGGCCGAGGAGCCTCGGCGGGCCTATGACCGGGTGCATCTGACGTCCTGGTTCTCGGGCGCGACGGCGGAGGAACTGTCTTTGTGCAGCGCCGAGTTCGCACGGCAACATCAGATCGACATTCGGCTCGGGGATCCGGTCGAGGCGATCGATCGGGTCGGCCGTACGGTGACCACCCGGGCCGGCCGCAGTGTGCCGTACGACGTGCTCGTGCTGGCGACCGGGTCGTATCCGTTCGTGCCGCCGGTGCCGGGGCACGACGCGGACGGGTGCTTCGTGTATCGCACGATCGAGGACGTCGAGGCGATCGAGGCCGCCGCGCGCGGTGCCCGGGTCGGCGCGGTGGTCGGCGGCGGGCTGCTCGGACTGGAGGCCGCCGGGGCGCTGACCGCGATGGGGCTGGACACCCACGTGGTCGAGTTCGCACCGAGGCTGATGGCGATCCAGGTCGACGACGGCGGCGGGGAGGTGTTGCGGCGCAAGGTCGAGGAATTGGGGGTGACCGTGCACACCGGCGCGGGCACGCAGGCCGTCACCACCGGCGCCGACGGGCGGGTGTCCGGCATGACGTTGTCGGACGGCAGCGAACTGGCCGCCGATCTGGTGGTGTTCTCGGCCGGAGTGCGGCCACGGGATCAACTCGCCCGCGCCGCGGGCCTCGCGGTGGGCGAGCGCGGCGGCATCGTGGTGGACGAGCGCTGCCGGACCGCGGACGCGCACATCCTGGCCATCGGCGAGTGTGCGCTGGCCGCCGACGGGCGGGTGTACGGGTTGGTCGCACCGGGATACGCGATGGCCGAGGTGGCCGCGGCCGAGATCGCCGGTGCCGGGACGGACGGATTCACCGGCGCGGATCTGTCGACCAAGCTCAAGCTGCTCGGCGTCGAGGTGGCGAGCTTCGGCGACGCACACGGCACGGCCGAGGGATGTGTGGAGGTGCTCTACTCCAACACCCGGGCCGGCGTGTACAAGAAGCTGGTCATCGGCGCGGACGGGCGGCTGCTCGGTGGGGTGCTGGTCGGCGACGCGGAGGCGTACGGCACGTTGCGGCCGTTGACCGGCGGGGCCCTGCCGGTGCCGGCCGAGCAACTCGTGTTGCCCGCGTCGATGGGCGCGCCGGTGCGGTTCGAACTGCCGGACGAGGCCGTGGTCTGCTCGTGTCACGCGGTGACCAAGGCGGTGATCCGAAACGCGGTCACCGCCCAGGGGTGCCACGATCTTCCCGCCGTCAAGAAGTGCACCAAGGCCGGTACCGGATGCGGGAGTTGCGTCAAGCTGATCGGCACGATCGTGACCGAGGAGCTGGCCGCCGCCGGGATCGAGAGCATGCGCGGGTTGTGCGAGCACTTCGCCGAGCTCACCCGCGCCGAGTTGTACGAGATCGTTCGGGTCAAGGGCATCACCTCCTTCACCCGGTTGCTCGACGAGCACGGCAGCGCCGGCACGACGGGCGGTGACGGGTGCGACATCTGCAAACCCACCGTCGGTTCGATCCTGGCGAGTCTGGCCCAGGGGCACATCCTCGACGGCGAACAGGCCGCGCTCCAGGACACCAACGACCACTTCCTGGCCAACATCCAGCGCAACGGCTCGTATTCGGTCGTCCCGCGCATCCCCGGCGGTGAGATCACCCCCGAGGGCCTGATCACCATCGGTGAGATCGCCCGCGACTTCGGCCTGTACACGAAGATCACCGGCGGCCAGCGGATCGACCTGTTCGGTGCGACGGTCGACCAACTCCCGCAGGTCTGGAGCCGGTTGGTCGCCGCCGGCTTCGAGTCGGGGCACGCGTACGGCAAGGCGCTGCGGACCGTGAAGTCGTGTGTCGGCGAGACCTGGTGCCGCTACGGCGTACAGGACTCGGTGGGCCTGGCGATCGAGCTCGAACTGCGGTACCGGGGCCTGCGTTCGCCGCACAAGCTCAAGTCCGCGGTGAGCGGGTGCGCCCGCGAGTGCGCCGAGGCGCAGAGCAAGGACTTCGGGGTGATCGCCACCACCGAAGGTTGGAATCTGTACGTCGGCGGCAACGGCGGGATGACCCCGCGCCACGCCGACCTGCTGGCGAGCGACCTGGACCACGACACGCTGATCCGCACGATCGACCGCTTCCTGATGTTCTACATCCGCACCGCCGACCGGCTGGAGCGCACCGCGCCCTGGGTGGCCCGGATGGAGGGTGGCCTCGACCACCTGCGCGCGGTGATCATCGACGATTCGCTCGGGATCTGCGCCGACCTGGACGATTTGATGACCCGGCACGTCGGCACCTACCGGGACGAGTGGGCCCAGACGCTGGCGGACCCCGATCGGGTCCGCCGGTTCGTGTCCTTCGTCAACGCGCCGGGCACCCCCGACCCCACCGTCCGGTTCACCGCCGAGCGGGACCAGATCAAGCCCGTGTTGTTCGAGAAGTTGGAGGTACGCGGACGATGACCACGAGTATCGAGTCGACGACCACGCTCACCGTCGAGATCGCCGGCGAAACCGGTTGGCAGCCGGTGTGTTCGTACGCCGACCTGGTGCCCGGCCGGGGTGTCGCGGTGCTGATCGAGGGACATCAGGTCGCGGTGTTTCGGGACCGGACCGGGCAGCTCTACGCGTTGGCCAACCGCGATCCGTTCAGCGGCGCGTACGTCATCTCGCGCGGCATCGTCGGGCGGCGGGGCGCGGTGCCCACGGTCGCGTCGCCGATGTACAAGCAGGTGTTCGACCTTCGTACGGGTGCCTGCCTGGACGAGGACGAGGGCCCCGACGGGGAGCCGGCCGCGTTGCGCACGTGGGCGATTCGGGCGCGCTGAGCGGCGCCCGGGTACGCCCGGAATTCTCACACCGGCGCGACGCCGATCCTGAGCGAGTTGTAGCGCCGGCGACCGACAGCACGTAGTGCGCCGAAATCTGTGCTTCCTAGCGTGAGGGACCGTCAGCCGGAATTTCCTCCTCGGACAGGCAGGTCCCAGTGACGACGAGCACGTCAACCACCAGTACGTCCAAGCCCGTTGCGGCAACCGAGCCCGGCCCGCTCGACGATTGGCGGCCCGAGGACGAGGTGTTCTGGGCCCAGGCCGGGGCCCGGATCGCCCGGCGCAACCTGATCTTCTCGGTCCTGTCCGAGCACATCGGCTTCTCCGTCTGGAGCCTGTGGTCGGTCATCGTGCTCTTCCTCGGCCCGGAGTACGGGTTCGACCCCGCGCAGAAGTTCACCCTGACCGCGGTGCCGACCCTGGTCGGCGGCGCGATGCGGATCCCGTACACGTTCGCGGTCGCCCGCTTCGGCGGCCGCAACTGGACCGTGGTCAGCGCGCTGTTGCTGCTGCTGCCCACCGCGGCGATCGCGATCGTGTTGGAACCGGGCGTCTCCTACCGCACGTTGCTGGTGGTCGCGGCGCTGGCCGGGGTCGGCGGCGGCAACTTCGCCTCCTCGATGGCGAACATCAACGCGTTCTACCCGCAGCGGCTCAAGGGGTGGGCGCTCGGGATCAACGCCGGCGGCGGCAACCTCGGGGTGCCGGCGGTGCAGTTGGTCGGCCTCGCGGTGCTCGCGACGGCGGGGGCCGGGCACCCTCGGCTGCTGCTCGTGGTCTACATCCCGCTGATCGTGCTCGCCGCGTTGGCGTCCGCGCGCTACATGGACAACCTGCCCGCGTTGCGCAACGACAAGGGCGCGATGCGCGAGGTCGCCCGGGAGCCGCACACCTGGGTGATGGCGCTGCTGTACATCGGCACGTTCGGGTCGTTCATCGGCTTCGGGTTCGCTTTCGGGCAGGTGCTCCAGGTGCAGTTCCACGACGAGTTCGCCACCCCGGTCAAGGCGGCCTACCTGACCTTCCTGGGACCGCTGTTGGGCTCGCTGGTGCGCCCGGTCGGCGGTTGGTTCGCGGATCGATGGGGCGGTGCGCGGGTCACGTTCTGGAACTTCGTCGCGATGGCCGGCGCCGCGTTCGTGGTCTACCTGGCCTCGCGGCAGGAGTCGCTCGGGCTGTTCCTGACCGGCTTCGTGCTGCTGTTCGTGTTCAGCGGACTGGGCAACGGCTCGGCGTACAAGATGATCCCGGCGATCTTCGCGGCCAAGCTCGGCCCGGGCCCGGCCGCGCGGCGCAAGTCCGGTGCGCTGATGGGCGTCGCGGGTGCGGTCGGCGCGCTGGGCGGGGTCCTGGTCAACATCGCCTTCCGCGAGTCGTTCCTGAACTCCGGCCGGGGCGACGCGGCCTACCTGACCTTCCTCGCCTTCTACGGGCTGTGCCTGCTGGTGACCTGGGCGGTGTACCTGCGCCCCTCGGCACGGCGGCTGACGGGGGTGTGAGGCCGACTGCCCCCGCCGACCGGCGGCCGGTCCCGACGGGGACCGGCCGCCGGTCGGCTTCTCGGCACGAAACCGGAAACGACCGGCGACGCTCAGCGGGTGGCGGCGCGTTCCAGGCGGATGGTGAGCAGGATCGGGACCAGGGTTGCCCAGAAGAGGACTTGGGGCACGAGTCGGCCGGTCCACGGGATCGTCACGATCAGTACCGCGATCAGGGTGCACCACGCGGTCTGGCCCAGGACCAGACGCGCCCAGCCGACCCGCCGGATCAGCGACCACATGCTCAGCCTGACCCCGGTGCGCAACCGCCGGTAGCGGCGCCACGCACCCAGGCCCCACGCGATGCCCATCAGGGTCAACGCCCAGAGCCGGATGCCGAGCGGAGCGGGCAGTGCGGTGGGGTCGTCCCCGGTCGGGAAGACCCGGCCGGCCAGAGCCGCGATCACCAGGCACGACAAGGCGATCCAGCGGGTGCCGCGCAACATCCGGAAGACGGCCGCGTCCACGTCCGCGCGCAGCCGTTCGGAGGTGGGATCGGCGGCGAGCGCGGTCGCGGCGGCATCGGCGGCGGCCGGCAGTTTGGCCCCGGCGCCGAGCAGGGACGGTTGGGCGGCGGCATACGCGGCCTGGTCGGCGAGTTCGTTCAGGGCCCAGGCGTTGTGCGGGTCGATCCGCAGAACCTCGCGAACCGCCTGCGCGCGTACGTCGTTTCGACCGACCAGCAGGGACGCCTTCCACAGCGCCCGATGCGCCCCGACCGCCTCCGGCCCCAGCCGCACCGCGGTACCGGCCGCCTCGAACGCCTCGGGCCAGCGCGGCTGCCACGAGTTCAGCGCCTCGGACAGCGCCGCGTACGCCTGCCACAGGTCGGGCGCGATGGCGATCGCGGCCCGCGCCGCGGCCTCCGCCTCCTCGCCGCGGCACAACTTGCGCAGACCGTACACGCGCACCAGGAGCGCCTCGTAGTCGTCCGGCGCGACCGCCAACGCGGCGTCGCTCGCGGCCACGACCTCCTCGTCGTGCCCGAGATTGAGGTGTACGTAGGCGAGTCGGACCCAGGCCCGGGCGTCGGCGGGGTCCTCGGCGACACGGCGGGCGAGGAGTTCGCCCGCCTCCTCGTGCCGATCCAACTGCATCAGCGCGTGCGCCCGCGCGGACAACGGATGTTCGCTCACAACTTTCCGGTCTTCCTCAGGTAGGTGAGCAGGTCGTCGTATGTGCCGCCCTCGTTGGCGAACATCGCGACGTTGCGCGCGGTCGCGAACCACGCCTCGGTGGAGGGGCGGATCGCCTTCGCCGCCGCCAGCAGATCACGAGTGTCGATCATCCGGACCGAACCGGTGCGCACGGAGTCCAACAGCGCGGCCTCGGCGGCGCTTTCGCACACGTGCGCCAGATCCGCGCCGGAGAACCCGTCGGTGATCCGGACCAGTTTGCCCAGGTCGATCGAGGCGATGGGCCGCTCGCGCAGGTGGTAGCGCAGGATCGCCTCGCGGGCCGGACGGTCCGGCGGCAACACGAGCAGGGTGCGGTCCAGTCGGCCCGGGCGGCGCAGCGCCAGATCCACGTCCCAGGGCACGTTGGTCGCGGCGAGCACGAACACGCCCTCGTTGTCGTCGCCGACCCCGTCCAACTCGGTGAGCAGTTGATTGACGGTGGTACGCATCCCGCCGTGCGCGGTACGGCTGCGCTTGGCGCCGAGTGCGTCCAATTCGTCGAGGAAGACCACGCACGGCGCCCGGCGGCGGGCGGTGGCGAACACCTCGTGCATGTTGCGCTCGGAGTTGCCCAGCCACATGTCCAGCACGTCGTTGACGGACACCGAGACGAAGTCGGCGCCGAGTTCGCCGGCCACGGCGCGGGCGATGAAGGTCTTCCCGCAGCCGGGCGGCCCGTACAGCAGCAGCCCCCCGCGCAGGCTCTTCCCGTACAGCCTGCGCAACTCGGGATTGAGCATCGGGGCCAGGAACGCGGCCTCCAGCCGATCCTTGACCTCCTGCATCCCGCCGACGTCGGCAAGGCGCAGCGACCCCGGCGTCTGCACGTCCCACGCGCCCGCCGCGCCCGGATCGCCGCCGTCGGCCGCCACGGGCGCTTCGGGCCCGTCGCGGCCCTCGTCCGATCGTGCGACGAACCGGGGTGGCAGCACCCCCTCCACCTCGTGCTCGGCCGCGGCCCAGTCGAACCCGCCCGCCCGGGGGCCCGGTTCGGCGACCGGCGGCGACGCGGGGGCGGCCATCGCCCGAGCCATCAGTGCCCGCGCCTGCGGATCGCCCGGCGCCCGCCCGAGGACGGCGGCCACTTCCGCGACGGCGGCGTCCGGGTTGCCGGCCTCGATCAACAACTGCGCGAGGTGCAGGCGCAGCGGCAGTTCGTGCGGCGCCGCCTCGACGGCCGTGCGCAGACTGCGGATCAGCGGAGAGTCCGCCGCCGCCGATGGTTCCGGGGAGTGGGGACGCTCTTCGGGCATGGGCGCAAGATTACGATCACCCGGCGCCCTCCCCGCCGGCGGGTACCGGCGGGGAGCCCGGGGGGACCGGCCCGGGGCCATGCCGCCTTCCGCGCGGTGATGCGGGCATGGCACTCGGCGATCTCGTCGCTCGTCGCGAGCCACCCCCGGGTGGTCGGCGACGTACGCCGGCGCCCGGTCCGGGTACTTGTGCCGGAACGCCCGACCGCTGACGAACGGGTGCTGCGTCGCCTCGCGGTACACCGGGACGGCCGCACGTTGGAGGCGACCGAGCCGGTCGGCACCGGGCGGGGGCGCGGCCGGACGAGGTCCCCCGTCCGCTGACGCGTGCCCGGTGCGCGATCGGCCCGGGTGCGGCCGGGCCGGCGACGCGGGTTCACCCGCGCGGCCCCATGGTCGGGGCCGGGTTCTTCGGCTCCCGGGTGGGCGTGGCGGCGCGCCGGGCCGGTTCCCGGGCATGCGCGAAGTGTTGCCGGCGGTTTTCCTGGTGAAGGCGACGGATCATTTCGGATGGAGCGAACATGCGCAGGACGACAACGGCCGCGAACACGCCGAGTGCCGGCGGGCCGGCCCCGGGCCGCAGACGGCCGGTGCGGCACGGTGCCGAGCCGGACCACGGACTCGACGACATCGGCGAAGGCCGACGGCGGCGTGAGATGTTCTGCCCACGATGCATGGGCGTGACCGAACGCTGCACCCACGCGATCGGCGAACTCTCGGGCGTGGCACCGGACTTGCCGTTCGCGGGTCGACGCTCCGCCCGGCGTGGCGGGCCGCCGCGGGGATGACCGGACCGGGCGATCACGGCCCGATGAGGATTCGCGTCGACGCCGTCGGCCTTCCCGGGCCGAGTTGTCCGCCGGGGAAGGCCGAGCCCGAATACCGCAACGTGCACGTCGCCGTGCGGCGGCGCGGCCGACCCGGTCACCCGGACGGCGGATAACGCGGAGGATCAGCGTTTGACCGCGACGAAACCCCACTGATCGACCGGCTCGGTGGTGAGCGGCTCGTCGGGGCGCCACAGGCTGATCGAACCGAAGCCCGGTTCGAGCAGTTCCAGGCCGTCGGCGAAGGAGCGCAGCACCTCGGCGGGACGCGAGACGTACGGGAGGGCGCCGCCCTCGGCGTACTCGTCCGACGCGGCGCGGGTCAGCGGCGTTTCGATGGTGTCGCACAGGACCAGGTGGCTGCCCGCGGGGAACGCGTCCAGATAGCCGCGCAACAGGGCGGCGGCCCGGGCGTCGTCGGTGACGTGGCCCAGGGTGGAGAGCAGCATCAGCGCGACCGGTCGATCCAGGTCGAGCGTCCGGGCGGCCTCGCGCAACACGGTCTCGGTGTCGGTGAGGTCGGCCGGCACGTACGCGGTGGCCCCCTCGGGTCGACCGCCCAACAGCGCGCGGGCGTGGGCGAGCACGATCGGGTCGTTGTCCACGTAGACGATGCGTGCCTGCGGAGCGACCTGCTGGGCCACCTCGTGGGTGGCGTCCGCGGTGGGCAACCCCGTGCCCAGGTCCAGGAATTGCCGGATTCCGGCGGTCCCCGCCAGATGGCGCACGGCGCGCGCCTGGAAGCGCCGGGAGGCGCGGGCGATGTCGACGATCTGCGGGAACGATTCCTGTAACTGCCCACCCAGGGCCCGGTCGATCGGGTAGTTGTCCTTGCCGCCGAGCCAGAAGTTCCACATCCGCGCCGAGTGCGGCGTGGTCGTGTCGATCACGAACTCCGGTTCGCCGGACCCCTTCGACCCGCCCGGGCCGGTTGATTCGCTCGGCTCGATCGGCGCAGGCGTGGGCCGGTTCGCGTCCATGTCACTCTCATCCCGTCGCGTCACACGATTCTCACAGAAACATGTGCTGTGCATCCTCGCACCACCCGCCACACGCGACACGATCGGGCACCGCGAGCCGGCTCGGACGGTCGGGAGCGGCGCGAACTCGCCGCGGTGGAGCATGAGCGCGGCAGCGGCGGGGATCTCCGGTTCCCCGTCGGCACGTCGGCGGAACGCGAGATCGAGCGCGATCGGCCCGGAGGGTGGTCGCGAGCCGGGCGCGTCGACGGGACGGCGGTGTCCGCAAGGCTGATTGCCACAACCGTCGGGGAGTGGCCACACAGCCGTCCCGGCGATGGTTCGGCGCTACGGCTCGGACGGGTCGGGCGGGTCGGGTGGCGCCGCGTCGTCGGGGTGCGGGTAGTGACAGGTCGCGGAACAGCGGCAGCGGGGTTCTTCGGGGAAGGCGAGCATCGACGGGGGAGTCCCGTGGTGGACCCGGGAGCCCCGGATCAGCCGGGTGCCGTGCGGGTCGACCCGGTACACGGTCACGGTCAGTCGGGAATCCCGGGTCGCCGGCGGGGCATCGACATCGGGACGGATGGTGTCGGACATGAATCCTCCTTCTCCGACCGGAAAGGCCGTTCCAGAGGTATCACGGGCGCGGGCGGCGAGTCGGCCGGCCGACCGCCGATCACTCGAACGGCGGTGTCGCCCGGGCGCCGCCCACCTCGGGTTTCGCCGGACCCGCAGGGGGTGAACCGCTGCGCGGGGGCTCGGCGATGGAGGCCGCTCAGGGCCGGCACCTGCGGGTTCGCGGTCGGCGGCGGCGTCCCGGCCGACCCGGATCGGTCGCGCTGTGCCAATCGGGTCGAGTTCGGCGACGTCGGGCGCGGCCGTGCCGATTTCAGTAGGTGAGGTGGGCGACCACGGGTGCGTGGTCGGAGCCGGGCTTGTCCCGGCGTTCGCCGGGGTGGTCGGTGACGGAGGGCAGCGGTCGGCCGGTTCCGGTGCCGACGCTGTCGACGCGCGCCAGGAGCGCGTGGCTGACCAGGAGGTGGTCGATGAGCTCGCCCTGGCCCTCGAAGACGCGGGAGAAGCGCTGGTCTTCGGGGATCAGCGGGGCCAGGTTCCACAGTCGGGATGCGTCGCCTTGGTCCGGGTGGTCGAAGCCGCCGGTGCCGATCTGCGATCCGGGCGGGCCGAGGAGGATCTGGGTGGTGGCGGCCTGCGGTTGGTCGTTGAGGTCACCCATCAGGACGACGTCGTGCGTGCGGCCGTCGTCGGCGAGCAGTCGATCGGCGAGGGCGCGCATCGTGACGGCCTCGGCGCCGCGACGCCACAACGCGTAGGCGGCGTAACGGGCGCGCTCTCCCTCGTTGCGCGGCGCATGCCGTTCGCCGGGATAGGTGAGCAGCTTGGACTTCAGGTGGCAGACGGCGGCGGTGAGGGTGTGGCCGGGTACCGGTTCGAGGGTGACGGCGAGGCCGCCGCGCCCCATGACGCTGATCGGCACGCCGGTGTCCTGGCTCTGGAGGGGTTCGAACTGGGCCGGGAACGCGGTGACGTCGGCGATGGTGGTGAGCGGCTTGCGCGCGAGGAAGCCGACCCGGATGCCGCGCACGTCCGGGTGGGCGGACAGCGCGGTGTGCCACTGGCCGTCGAGCAACGCCACCAGGTCGGCGAGGGCGTCGGGATTGCCGACCTCCTGGACGCCGAGCAGATCGGGTTCCAGTTCGGTGATCGTCGCGGCCAACGCGGCCAACTTCACCCGGTAGGCGGGATCGTCCTTGGGTCCGCCCGGCTCGCCGGGGCGAAAGAGGTTCTCCAGATTCCACGTGCCGATGGTCACCCTCACGAGCTGCTCCTGACGATGTCTGGGAGTGGACCCGTCCAGTGTTTCGGCCCATACCGCATGTGCGTAAGCGCGCGGCGGCATTCGGCCTAAGCCCCGGGGACGTCCGCACCCGTCGGCGCGGTCGGGGACGGGTGGGCGGTGGCCTCGGATGCGAGCCGGGGCAACAGGCCCACCGCCCGGCCGCGTTGCGGGCATCCGCCCGGTCCGGACAACCCCGCCGCGACCCACTGCGTGCGCGCTCCCGAGCGCAGCCGGCGGATCGCGCGCCGCCGGGCGCACGCGGGGTGGGGTGTGTCGTTCCCGCCGACAAGTTGTCGGCGGGAACGACACCGAGGGCGGCGCCACGGCCGGGGGCCATGGCCGGCCGCCCGGTCCGGCCGGCTACTTCACCCACAGTTCGTAGTTCTCGAACTGGCCGCCGCCCGTGCACTGGTAGGCGGACCAGCGGTGGGCGTTGATGCCCTGGTTGCCGGTGTCGTTGCAGGCACTGGCCCAGTAGTAGTCGGTGATGTAGGTGTAGCCCGGGCTGGCCGGCGGGTGGCACGGATGCGTGCAGGCGACCGTCGCCGGAGCCGCCTGGGCGGGCGCCGCGCCCAGCACGGTGCCGGCCAGGACGGCGCTGCCGGTGGCAAGACCGAGGACGAAGTTGCGGAGGCGCATGATGGAGTCCCTTCGGTGTGCGAAAAGCGGACATCCCGTACACGTTCGGTGACGACCTTCGGTATGACACGGATTGTGTGACCCGGGTCACACTCCGTGCCTTCCGGCGCCGGTGCTCCGCCCCCGACCGCGCCCCCGGTCCCGCCCTCGGGTGTCGGTGAGACGGGACTGCGGCGGCGATCCATGCCGAGAGAGCCGATCTATCTTCCGGCGGTATGGTCGCTATCAGCGCATTTCCCGAAGGACACCCTTGTCACGGGCGCCATAACCAGGAATATTGATCCTACCTTTCCCGGCTGCTCCGTCCCTGCCCAAGGATTCGCATGTCTGCATCGACCCCCGGTCACGACGATCCCGTTCGCCCGCTCCCCGGTTGGTTCGACGATGCCAAGCTCGGCGTGATGATCACGTGGGGGTTGTACTCGGTGCCGGCGTGGGCGCCGCTGGACGATCGGCTGGTCCGGTTGCTCGCCGAGCACGGCGAGGGGGCGGACCGGGATCGCTCCTACCACGCCGAGGCGGACGCGGACGGGTTCGATCCGATCGTGACCACGAGCTACAGCGAGTGGTACCAGAACTCGGTGTCCGTGCCGGGCAGTCCCACCTGGCACCACCACCGGGAGACCTACGGCGACCGGACCTACGCCGACTTCCGCGACGACTTCGCCGCGGCCGTCGAGCAGTGGTCGCCCGAGCCGTGGGCGCAGTTGTGTGCGGCGGCCGGCGCCCGATACGTCGTCCCGCTCGCCAAGCACCACGACGGTTTCCTGATGTGGCCCAGCCACACCCCCAACCCGCACCGACCCGACTGGGCCCTGGAGCGGGACGTGCTCGGCGAGTTCCGGGACGCCGCCGAGGCCCGCGGGATGCGCTTCGGGATCTACTACTCCGGCGGCATCGACTGGACCTTCGCCAACCTGCCGATCCTGCGCGCCGACGACGTGGCCCGCGCCGTACCGGACTCGCCGGAGTACGCCGGCTACGCCGACGCGCACTGGCGCGAACTGATCGAGCGCTACCGGCCGGCCGTGTTGTGGAACGACATCGGCTATCCGTCGGCCGCCGAGCCGGAGAAACTCTTCGCGCACTACCGCGAGGCCGTTCCGGACGGCGTGGTCAACGAGCGCTTCTACGCGGGCACCCCCGACTTCCTGACGCCCGAGTACGCGACCCGCGCCACGTCGGGCGGCAGCAAGTGGGAGACCGTGCGCGGCGTCGGACTGTCCTTCGGCTACAACCGCCAGGAGGACGCGTCGTGGACCACCTCGGGGCCGGACCTGGTCGAACTGTTGATGGACGTGGTGAGCAAGGGCGGAAACCTGCTCCTGGGCATCGGTCCGGACGCGACCGGTCGAATCTCGCCGGAACAGGACGCGGCGCTGCGCGAGTTGGGGGCCTGGCTCGCGGTCAACGGTGACGCGGTGTACGGGAGCCGCTCCTGGCGGGTGGCGGAAGATCGGACGGCTGAGGGTCTGCGGGTGCGCTACACCGAGCGGGACGGCGACCTGTACGCGACCTTCCTGGACCGCCCGAGTGCCGGTGTCTCGGCGCCCCCGCGGCTTGCCGGCGCCGCGCACGCCGAGTGTGTGTGGCTCGGTGGGGACGGCACCGTGGGCACCGTGACGGGCCTGGCAGGCTTGCCGGTGCCGCCCGTTCGGCCCGGCGTGCCGGAGCCGACGGTGCTCCGGATCAGCCCGGCGCCCGACCCGCGGTGACTGCGGTCGGAACGGACGAGCGGACCGGCCGGCGGGCGGCGACCCGACCGGCCTGTCTTCTTGTTGGCCGGCCCGTCATACTGGAAGTCATCGGACCTCTGGAAGGATCATCGGCATGGCTGTGACGGACGAGGCCATCGACAGGATCAAGGAGATGATCGTCTCCGGGGAGCTTCGGCCCGGCGACAAGCTTCCCAAAGAGGCGGATCTGGCCACCAAGCTGGGACTTTCGCGCAATTCGCTGCGCGAGGCGGTCAAGGCGTTGTCGCTGATCCAGATCCTGGACGTCCGGCAGGGCGACGGCACCTACGTGACGAGTCTGGAGCCGGGTCTGCTGATGGGCGCGATCGCCTTCGTCGTGGACTTCCACCACGACAAGAGCGTGCTCGACTTCCTCCAGGTGCGACGCATCCTGGAGCCGGCCGCCACCGCGCTGGCCGCGGCCCGGATCGACGCGGCCGGGATCGCCGAGCTGCGCGGCCTCGCGCAGGTCGACGAGCCGCAACCGACGCCCGAGCAGCTCATCGAGCAGGATCTGCGCTTCCATCAGGCGATCGCGGGCTTCAGCGGCAATCTCGTGCTGTGTTCGCTGCTGGACTCGCTCTCCAGTCCCACGATGCGCGCCCGGGTCTGGCGCGGTCTGACCCAGAGCGACTCGTGGGAGCGCACGGTGCGCGAGCACCAGGCGATCGTGGACGCGCTGGAGAGCGGCGACGCGGAGGCCGCGCGGTCGTGGTCGACGGCGCACATCGCGGGTGTCGAGCAGTGGCTGCGCAAGGTGGCCTGACCCGCCGTCGGTCGAGCCGGCCCTCCCGTGCGTCGGACCTCGACCCGGGTGCGCCGGCCGGACCGCCGGACGGGTCAGGCGTCGGCGAAGGTCTGTCGCTGGACGCCGAGCCCGGTGATGGCCAGCTCCACGGTGTCGCCGGCGCGCAGGTACGGCTTGGGATCGGGCTGCCCGAGGGCGACGCCGGCGGGGGTGCCGGTGTTGATCACGTCGCCCGGATACAGCGTCATGAACTGCGACAGGTACGAGACCAGGAACGCCACCGGGAAGATCATCTCGGCCGTGTTGCCGTCCTGGCGGAGCGTGCCGTTGACGCTGAGGGTCAGCGCGAGCGCCTGCGGGTCGGGCACCTCGTCGGCGGTGACCAGCCACGGGCCGAGCGGGTTGAAGGTCGCGCAGTTCTTGCCCTTGTCCCACTGGCCGCCTCGGTGCAACTGGAAGTCGCGCTCGGAGACGTCGTGGCTGATCGTGTACCCGGCCACGTGATCCAACGGGTTCTGATCGGCGGTCAGATATGCGGCGGTGCGGCCGATCACGATCGCGAGTTCGACCTCCCAGTCGGTGGCCAGCGACGCGCGCGGCACCAGGACCGTGTCGTCGGGGCCGACCACGGTGTCCGGGGCCTTCATGAACACGATCGGCTCGGCGGGTATCGCGGCGTCGGTCTCGCGCGCGTGGTCGTGGTAGTTCAGCCCCACGCACACGATCTTCCCGGGTCGGGCCAGCGGCGGGCCGTAGCGCAGCCCGGTCGCGTCCAGGAGTGGCAGGGTCGCCGGGTCGGGCAGCACGGACAGGTCCGCGAGCAGCGCGGCGTCGATGTCCTCGACCACGCCGGACAGGTCGCGCGGGATCCCGTCGGCATCCAGGACGGCCGGGCGTTCCCGACCGGGCTCGCCTATACGGACCAGCTTCACAACGGTCTCCTCGGGTGATCGGGTCTTGCGTACATCGAATCAGTCATCCGATGTATAGGCCATAGTGGAGGGCCGAAACAAGTCGATTGTGCTGACTTCGAGCGCTGACTGGGATATTGGTCCGACGAATGCTGGACGTATGCGGGGCGGTCACGGTATACATCGGATGTCTGGGGTGCCAGGGCCCCGCCCATCCCGGACATCCCGCCACCGGGAACCCACCCCGTTCGCGGCGGCCGGGCCGCACGGCCGACAACCGAGGAGCCACACGTGACCCCGCAGCATCCGAACGGCGTGAGCCGGCCCGCCCGACCCGAACGGCCCACGACCCCGGCCGCCGTCGTCACCGAACTGGTGACCACGGACATCCGTTTCCCGACCTCCCGGGAACTCGACGGCTCCGACGCGATGAACCCGGACCCGGACTACTCGGCCGCCTACGTCGTGCTGCGCACCGACGACGCCGACGGGCACGAGGGACACGGCTTCGCGTTCACCATCGGGCGCGGCAACGATGTGCAGGTCGCCGCGATCGACGCGCTGCGCGCCCACGTGGTCGGCCGGCCGCTGGACGAACTGCTGGACGACCTGGGCGCGTTCTCCCGATCCCTGGTCGGCGACAGCCAGTTCCGCTGGCTGGGCCCGGAGAAGGGCATCATGCACATGGCCATCGCCGCGGTGGTCAACGCCGCGTGGGATCTGCGGGCCAAACGCGCCGGCAAGCCGCTGTGGCGACTGCTCGCCGAGCTGACGCCGGAGGAGATCGTCGACCTGGTCGACTTCCGCTACCTCGGCGACGCGCTCACCCGCGAGGACGCGCTGGCGATTCTGCGCCGCGCCGAGTCGGGGCGGGCCGAGCGGGCCGAGACGCTGTGCGACGGCGGGTATCCCGCGTACACGACCTCGCCCGGGTGGCTGGGCTACGACGACGAAAAGCTCGCCCGGTTGTGCCGCGAGGCGGTCGCCGAGGGCTTCACCCAGATCAAGCTCAAGGTCGGCGCCGACCGGGCCGACGACGTCCGGCGCTGTCGGATCGCCCGGGAGAGCGTCGGCCCCGACATCCGGATCGCGGTGGACGCCAACCAGCGCTGGGACGTGCCCGAGGCGATCGGATGGATGCGCTCGCTGGCCCCGTTCGACCCGCACTGGATCGAGGAACCCACCAGCCCGGACGAGGTGTTGGGGCACGCGGCGATCCGCCGGGGGATCAGCCCGATCAAGGTCGCCACCGGCGAGCACGTGCAGAACCGGATCGTCTTCAAGCAGTTGCTCCAGGCCGAGGCGATCGACTTCGTCCAGATCGACGCGTGCCGGGTCGGCGGCGTCAACGAGAACATCGCGATCCTGCTGCTGGCCGCCAAGTTCGGTGTCCCGGTGTGCCCGCACGCCGGCGGTGTGGGCCTGTGCGAACTGGTCCAGCACCTGTCCATGTTCGACTACGTCGCGGTCAGCGGCCGGATCGAGGACCGGGTGATCGAGTACGTCGACCACCTGCACGAGCACTTCCTCGACCCGGTCGTGATCACCGACGGGAACTACCGGGCGCCGTCCGCGCCCGGCTTCTCGTCCACCATGCATCCCGCCTCGATCGCCCGATTCCGCTACCCGGACGGCGAGTTCTGGGTGGCCGATCGCGCCGCACAGGCGCCCGTCGTGGAGGTCTCCGCATGAGCATCCCGTCCGCAACCCGCACGCCGGCCGCGGGAGACTTCGCCGGCCTTCGTGCCCTGGTCACCGGCGGTGCGTCCGGCATCGGGCTGGCCACCGCCCGGATGTTGACCGCCCGGGGCGCGACCGTGGCCGTGCTCGACCGCGACCCGGCCGCCCTGGCCGGCGACCCCGAACTGATCTCGTTCACCGCGGACGTCACCGACGACGCCTCGGTCGGCGCGGCCGTGCGCGACGCGGTCGCGCGGCTCGGCGGCCTGGACATCCTGGTCAACAACGCCGGGATAGGCGCGGCCGGCACGGTGGCCGACAACGCGGACGCCGAGTGGCATCGGGTGTTGGACGTCAACGTGGTCGGCCTGGTCCGCGTCACCCGCGCCGCGCTGCCGCACCTGCGCGCGTCGGCGCACGCGGCGATCGTCAACACCTGCTCGATAGCCGCGACCGCGGGCCTGCCGCAACGCGCGCTCTACTCCGCCTCCAAGGGCGCGGTGCTCGCGCTGACCCTGGCGATGGCGGCCGACCACGTCCGCGAGGGCATCCGGGTGAACTGCGTCAACCCCGGTACCGCCGACACCCCGTGGGTCGGCCGGCTGTTGGATGCCGCCGACGACCCCGCGCGCGAGCGGGCGGCCCTGGACGCCCGCCAGCCGATGGGACGGCTCGTCGCCGCCGACGAGGTCGCCTTCGCGATCTGCTCGCTGGCGAGCCCGCTGGCCGCCTCCACCACCGGCGCCTCGCTCGCCGTCGACGGCGGCATGCAGGGTCTGCGGCTGCGGCCGGAATAACCCGATCGGGACCGGAATCCTGGAGTCGAGGGCGGTGCACGCATCGTGCGCGCCCTCGACTCCTCGGTCGTTCTTCAGCACAGGCAAAGGGAGCATCGTTCGTGGACACCAACCGCATCGGCACAACGCACGTGGTCGCCGGCTCGATCGGGCTCGGGGCGGCGGCGTTCGGCAACCTGTACACCGCGACGAGCGACGCCCTGGCGCACGCGACCGTCGAGGCGGCGTGGGCCGCCGGGATCCGCTGCTTCGACGTCGCGCCGCACTACGGGGTGGGCCTGGCCGAGACCCGGCTCGGGGCCGCGCTGCGCGGGCGTCCGCGCGACGCCTACACGATCTCGACCAAGGTCGGCCGGCTGCTCGTCGACGACCCGGGCGCGCCCACCGCCGCGGACGGGTTCGTCGACACGCCGCGCCGGCGACGCGTGCGCGACTACTCCACGGACGGTGTGCGGCGCAGCCTCGAAGCCAGCCTGGAACGCCTGGGGTTGGACCGGATCGACATCGCGCTTGTGCACGACCCCGACGAACACTGGGAACAGGCCGCGCACGAGGCGGTACCCGCGCTGGTGGCACTGCGCGAGCAGGGCGTCGTGGGTGCGATCGGGGTCGGGATGAACCAGTCCGCGATGCTCGATCGTTTCGTCGCCGAAACCGATGTGGACTGCGTGCTGCTCGCCGGCCGATACACCCTGCTCGATCGCGGCGGCGCGGCGTTGCTCGACCACTGCGCCGAGCGCGGCGTCTCGGTGCTGGCGGGCGGCGTGTACAACAGCGGGTTGCTCGCCGACCCACGCCCGGGCGCGCACTTCGACTACGCACCGGCCGATGCCGACCTGCTCGCGCGGGCCCTGCGGCTGAAGGAGATCTGCGCCGGATACGACGTCCCGCTCCGGGCCGCCGCGATCGGCTTCGCCGCCGCCCACCCCGCGGTCGCCACCGTCCTGGTCGGCGCCCGCACCCCGGCCGAGGCAACCGACGCGGCCGAGATGGGCGAGTGGCACGTCCCGGCGGCCCTGTGGGCCGAACTCGCCGCCGCCGGCTGAGAACCGACTCGCCCCGCACTGGGGCAGGGCGAGCCGACGGGCCCGTTTCCCCACCGGGGAAACGGGCCCTTTTCGGTGTGCCGTACGGCTGTTGTGTCGTCGTCTCGCGTGTGGGGCTACTTGGTGACGTAGGCCGCGTCGAACTGGAGGTAGCTGCCGCCGGTCTTGGTGAGGGTCACGGTGTGCGGGCCCGAGGTGGGGAATCGGGCCGAATAGACCTTCTGGCGGGCCGCGTAGGAGCCGCCGTTGTCGGTGGTGGTGGTGCCGACCGCGACGCCGTCCAGGGTGACGTCGGCGGTTGCGTAGCCGTCGCCCATCGGGGCCAGTACGTCGACGGCGCTGCCGGTGAAGGTGATCGTGACCGAGTCGCCGTTCGTCGAGCTCCAGGTGACGTCGTCGCCGTGGTCGCCGGCGCCGCGATTGCCGGAGTGGGTCCAGGCGCCCTGGTAGGCGACGGCCGAATCGGTGTCGTTGAGCGCCGCCGGGCCCTCGACCATCCGGGCGCCGTCGATGGTGAGCCGCACGCCGGACACCTTGACCAGCTTGATCGTGTGCGTGCCCGGTGCGAGGTGGCGCGCCGCGTACAACACGGACTGCGGCTTGGGCCACCACGAGAAGCCGTCCAGCCGCTGGACGAGCGCGCCGTCGAGGTAGACGTCGTACTTGCCGCCCAGCAGGTTGCGCGGGCCCAGCACGTCGGCGGCCGTGCCGGTGAACGTGTAGGTGACCGAACTGCCGTTCGCGGTCGACGCCTGCACGTCGTCGCCGAGATCACCGCTCCACGTGTTGCTCGTGTGTTGCCACGCGCCGTCCCACGCGAAGCCGGCGTCGTCCTGGTTCACCGGCTCGGGGTCGATGCGTTCGGCGTTGCCGCGCAGGGCCTGGCGCACCTCGTTGAGGATCGACAACGACTGCTCGGAGACCTTGCCGTCCTCGTACATCATCAGGTTGAAGCTGAGCGGGACCTTGCGCGAGGCGGCGTCGAGCGCCCAGTCCACGGCCTGCTTGGCGGAGAAGTTCGGGCCACCGATCTTCTGGCCGCGCAGGTGGATGCCCCAGTCGTCCTCCATCCGGAACATCGCGTGCTGGAGCAGGCCCTTTTGCGGTCCGGACCGGAAGATGCCGTTGCCGCCGACCGGTGCGCTGCCGTCGACCGCTTCGCCGTGCACCTCTTCGGCGAAGTAGGTGTCCTGGAAGTCGGTGTAACGCGGCAGGATCCACGAGTTCCAGGAGACCATGCGCCGGGGGTTGCCGGTGCGCGCGATCTTCTCCAACTCCTCGAAGGGGGCCGGGTAGTAGATCAGGCCGTCGTCGAAGAAGAAGCCGTCGAGCCTGGTGCCGTAGCGGTTGCCGATGTCCGCGACGACCTGCTTCCAATTGGTCAGCAGCGTGCTGCGGTCGCCGGTGCCGGTGGTGTAGAAGGTGTCCGGGAACTTCTGCGTGGGCCACCAGGCGGCGTCCTCGGTGCCCAGGTGGTAGTAGAGCGTGAAGCCCAGGCCCTCGGCGTGCAGTGCGTCGGCGATCTCGCCGATCAGGTCGCGCCGGGCGGTCAGGTCGCCGTTGCCGACGATCTTGTCGATCGCCGCGTTGGGGCCGTCGACGTGGTAACCCCACCAGCTGTACGACCAGATCACGTAGGCCGCGCCGGTGCCCTTGACCATCTTGACGAAGGCCGGCACGTCGAAGTCGGCGGCCTGGCGGTCGAGCGACTTGGCCGGCCCGCCGTTCTCCGGGAAGCCCCACGAGCCGTACTGGAACATCAGGCCGTAGCCCGCCGACGCGAAGTCGGAGGTGTTCGCCCGCGCGGCGGCGATCCGCGCCTCGCGCGCCGGGCGGTCCTTCTCCCGGACCAGTTCGAGCGACTTGACCTGCGCGTCGCCGGCGAGCGTCCCGGTGCGGTCGAGCACGATCGTGGACGTGCCGGACGGCAGGGTGAGCTTGCCCGCGTCCACGCGCGCCCAGCCGCCGCCCGGCTGCACGAAGCCGGTCGCCGCGGCCGAACCCCGCACGCCGACCCGGAACGTCTGCCCCGGGGCCGCGTTGAGCATCCCGGTGATCCGGTACACGTCACCCTTGGGCACGGTGACCGTCCACGCGAGGTAGTCATCGGAGGTCTTGAAGTTCTCGACCCAGAAGTTCTTCCTGGTGTCGGGGGCGAACACGGACATCGAGGGTGTGCGCTCGGCGGCCGTGCCCATCAGGGTCGTGACGTTGTCCTTGACCGCCTTCTGGTCGACCGGCAGCGGGACCTGTCCCGCCTGCGGAACGGCGCCCGGTGCGGCGGCCGGCGCCGATTCGGCCGGTCGTGGGGCGCTCGCCGCCTGGGCGGTGGGCGCGACGACCACCAGCGGCGCGCACATGGCCGCGGTGGTCGCCAGGATGGTGCACCATCGTCTCAACATCGGTCAAGACTCCTTGCTTGTCGCCGGGAGGGTGCTGATGGATCGGCGCCGCCGCGGCCAGGCGGCGGCGCCGTACACGACTGCCCGGCGGTACGGGTGTACGGCCGGGCAGTCGCGGGTTCGGGGTGGGGCGGCGCGGTCAGCGCAGGGCAACCCCGGACGCGGCGTCGAACAGGTGGATCCGTGCGGGGTCCAGGGCCAGTTCGACCTTCGCGTCGGCCGACACGGTGCTCTCCGCCGGGAAGCGGCAGGCGATCGGCGGACCGGCCGAGGCCGCGTCGCCGCGCGCCGAACCGAGCGTCACATAGACGTTCTTCTCGGCGCCCAGGGCCTCGACGTACTCGACGATCGCCGGGATCCGCACGTGGGTCGCGGTGTCGCCGAGGATCGACGCGTCGAGCAGGTGCTCGGGCCGCACGCCCACGGTGACCGGTCCATCGGCGTGGCCCCGGACGCTCTCGGGCAGCGGCACGCCCACGCCGCCGAGGGCCACCTCGGCGCCGGTCCCGGCACCGGCCTTCGCGCCGGTCCGTGTACCGCGCAGGTGCGCGTCGACCAGGTTCATCGGCGGCGTGCCCATGAACGACGCGACGAAGGTGTTCGCGGGGGCGCGGTAGATCTCGTCGGGCGTGCCGATCTGCTGGAGTCGGCCCTCCCTGAGCACCGCGACCCGGTGGCCCATGGTCATCGCCTCGACCTGATCGTGCGTCACGTAGACCATCGTGGTGCCGACCCGGCGCTGTAGGCGGGCGATCTCGCCGCGCATCTGCACGCGCAGTTTGGCGTCCAGGTTCGACAGCGGCTCGTCCATCAGGAACAGTGCGGCGTCGCGGATGATCGCCCGGCCCATCGCGACCCGCTGGCGCTGGCCGCCGGAGAGTTGGCCGGGCTTGCGGTCGAGGTAGTCGGTCAGTTCCAGCATCGCCGCGACCTCGCGCACCCGCCGGTCGATCTCGTCCTTGGGCCGCTTGGCCAGGCGCAGCGGGTAGGCGATGTTGCGGGCCACCGTGTAGTGCGGGTAGAGCGCGTAGTTCTGGAACACCATCGCGATGTCGCGGTCGCCCGGGTGCACGTCGTTGACGACCCGCTCGCCGATCCGCAACTCGCCGCCGGTGATCGATTCCAGGCCCGCGATCATCCGCAGCAGGGTGGACTTGCCGCAGCCCGAGGGGCCGACCAGGACCAGGAACTCGCCGTCGGCGATGTCCAGATCCATGCCGTGCACCGCGACGTGCCCGTTCGGGTAGGTCTTGGACACCTGGTCCAACATCACCTGGGCCATGAGTGCTCCAACGTGCAGAAGGGGTGGTGGGCGGTCGAGGCGGGCGCGGTCATTCCTTGACCCCGCCGCTGGTCAGGCCCGCGGTGATGAAGCGCAGACCGAAGACGACGAGCAGCAGCGCGGGCACGGCGAGCAGCACCAGCGAGGCGTTGTACTTGCCGATGTCCGACGGGCTGGTGGCCAGGTACTGCTGGAAGGACTGCACCGCCTTCGCGGCGGTCGTGTACTTCTCGTCGGTGAACAGCAGGCTCGGGAACAGGAAGTCCTGGAGCGACCACATCACGCACAGGATGGAGAGGTTGACCAGCGCGGGCCGGCACAGCGGCAGATACACCGTACGGAACACCTGCCAGTGCCCGGCCCGGTCCATCCGGGCCGCCTCGATCAGCGAATCGGGGATGTTGTCGCCGAAGTTGCGCAGCAGCAGCACCGCGAACGGCAGGGTCAGCGCGGCCTCGGGCAGCGCCACGCCGAGGTAGTTGTCGAACAGACCCGCCTCGCGGATCGTGTAGTACAGCGGCACCAGGATCGCGGTGCCCGGGACGGCCAGGCACAACACGATGCCGTAGTACAGCGCCTCCTTGCCGCGGAAGTGCAGTTTGGAGAAGGCGTATCCGGCGAGCGCGCCGACGCCGACCACGATGGCGGCGTGCAACGCGGCGATGATGAAGGAGTTCAGGTAGGTGTCGTAGATCGTGACGTCGCCGACCGGATCGGTGAACAGCGCGGTGTAGTTGCCCGTGCCGCCGCCCTCGAGCGACCGCTTGATCGCCGCGTAGATCGGGAAGAGCCAGATCGCGCCCATCAGCAGCAGCATGCCCTGGAGGATCCGGCGGTCGCGCTTGCGACCGGTGAGTACGCGCATGGCGTCGCTGGTCTCGGCCACGGTCTACTCCTCGGACTTCTTGCTGAAACGGAGCTGGATCGCGGACAGCAGGAGCGCGAGCAGCAGGACGACCACGGCGGCGGCCGACGCGTAGCCGACTCGGGGACCGGGCGAGGTCGCGTAGTTGTACACGTACGTGCCGGAGATCTCGGTGCCGCCGGCCGGTCCGCCCTTGGTCGAGAAGAAGACGATCTCGAAGGCGCGGAAGGACATCAGCAGGATCGAGATCACCACCGTCTTGTGGGTGGTGCGCATCAGCGGGAACAACATCGTGCGCAACAACTGCGGGAACGACGCGCCGTCCAGGACGGCCGCCTCCAGGAGCGAGGTGTTCAGCGCGCTCAGGTCGGCGGTGTAGTACATGATCGGCAGGCCGACCAGGTAGACGAAGATGCCGATGACCACGGCGTAGGCCAGGCCGGGTTCGGTCAGCCAGTGGCCGGCCAGGAAGTCCAGGTGGGCGCTGCGCAACGTCTCGTTGAGGGTGCCGTAGCGGCTTTCCATCATGCCGCCGAACACCGAGGCGATCAGCGCCACGGGCATCAGCGAGGGCACCAGGAAGACCGCGTAGAAGACCTTGCGCCCGCGGATGCCGGTGCTCAGCACGACGGCCAGGAAGAAGCCGAGGGTCAGGGCGCCGGCGACGGCGGCGGCGGCGAACACGACGTTGTTCAGCAGCGCCCGGATGAAGCGGTCGTCGGTGAACAGCAGCCGGTAGTTCTCCAGGCCGACCGACTCCGGGTCCATGAAGGACAGATCGGTGCGCTGGAGGCTGGTGCGGGCCAGGAACACGAAGCCGAAGACGTAGAACACCAGATAGAAGGCGAGGAGCGGGAGCAGGAACAGCAGCGCCGTGCGCATCATGCCCCGCTGCTGCGGGCCGTCGATCCTCTTGGCTTTGCGTGCGCGACCGGCTTTGCCTGCGCGGCGCAGGCCGGGCAGGCGGCGGGGGGCCGCCGGCCCGGCCCCGGCTGACGCGGTGCCGGCCGGGCCCGGGGCGGTGGTGGTCATGATGGGCGTCCTTGCCGATCGGGGGCGGTGCGGGCAGCTTGCCTGCCGAAGGTGGGGTCGAGGCCACCCGCGGGCATGCGGGCGGCCGTGCCGGTCGGCGCCTACTTGCTGTAGCGACCGCTGGTGAACTCCTCCTGGAGCTTCTTCGCCTCGGAGGAGGGGTCGGAGCCCTGGATGACCTTTTTGACGGTGTCGCCGGCGACCACGGTGAAGTCGCTCATGTTGTTGCGCTCGCCGACGGAGGAGTCCACGAGTTGTTGCAGCGCGGTGTACCCGGCCTTCGCGGTCTCGGTGGACAGGATGTCCGGAGCGAGGGCGAAGTCCTTCTTGCTCGGGAACAGCCCCAGGTCCGCGCCCCACACGGAGACGCCGTCGCCGACGGTCAGGAACTTGAGCAACTCGGCCGCCTCCTTGGGGTGCTTGGAGTTCTTCGGGACGGCCAGGCCGGTCTCGATGAAGCCGCGCAGGGAGGGGGTCGCGGTCGGGTTCACCACGGGCAGGGCGGCGGCGCCGACGTCCTTGATGTCGATCTTGTTGGCGCTGCGGTAGCCCGGGGAGAGCATGCCCGCATCCCAGGTACCGCCCAGGTAGAAGGCCGACTTGCCGGACGCGAACAGCTCGGTGGCGCGCGTGCCGGTCAGGTCCAGGGTGTCCTTGCTGAGCGTGCCGTCCTTGTACAGGCCCGCGTAGTCGCGCAGGGCACCGACGTACGCCTCGTTGTCCCAGCGACCCTTGCCGTAGCGGATGTCGTTGAACAGCGTGGGTGTGGTCTGCCCGGCCACGGTGAGCGCGACCTCGTCCTGGAACCACGAGTCGCCGGCCATCACGACCGGGATGCTGTCCGGCGCGGTCGCCTTGACCTTGGTGACCGCGTCCTTGAGCTCGGCCATCGTCTTGGGCACGGTGGTCACGCCGGCCCGGTCGAGCAGGTCCTTGTTGTAGAACATGGCGGCCGAGCCGAGTCGGCCCATCGGGATGAAGTAGAGCTTGCCGTCCTTGACCAGCTTGCGGCTCTGGTCGAGGGCCTTGGGCGCGAGTCGATTCAGCACGTCGTCGCCGATGCCCAGGTCGGCGATCGGGGTCAGCTTGGCGTGCAACTGCTCGGCCATCGCCGAGGTCTGCACGCCGACCAGGTCGAGCTTCTGACCGCTGTTCAGGGCCAGCGGAAGCTTCTTCTGGTAGTCGGAGTTGGTGCTGAGCTGGAGGTCGACCTTGATGTTCGGGTTCGCGGTCTCGAACGCGGCGATCGTCTTGCGGAGCGTCGCGTCGGTCGGGAACCACGTCGAGTACTTGAGGGTGACCTTGCCGTCGGTCGAGGAGGACGCACCGTCGTTGCCGCAAGCCGAGGCCACCAACGCGAACGCCGCGACACCCGCCACCGTGCCGGCGAGCCGTCGTATCCCTGAGCTCTTCATGGTTCTCCGTAAGTTGTCGGTCGACTCGCGGCTCGGATCGACCCCGTGATCGAGCCGCGCGGGGGCACCTTTCGGGGCGGCCGTGGAGGGATGTGAGGGTTTGGGTCACCCTCCAGGCGATCCCGTGCCGAGCTGGAGCTTATACATCCGATCTCTGGCCGCACAAGGGTTACGGAGTGCTGCGGCCGACTCGATACCTCGGGTCCCGTTTCGCGAGCAATCTCGGCTCCGATGCGGCTCCTTGGTGCGGTATTGGTGGCGAAATAGGTGATTTGGGGCCGTGGGGCGAGTTGTTGTTTCAGTACGGACGGCAACGCATACATCGGCTCTTTGTCTCCGGTGCGTTGCCGTCCGTACGGAGATCACAGACTCCAGATCAGCGGCAGGGTCGCCTCCTTGCCGTCGGCCGAGTAGTCGTGCGATACCTGGGTCAACTCGCCCATGCGGGCCTGCCATCGGATGTTGACCGGCAGGTCGGCGAGGGAGTCGAGCAGGGCGCCGTAGTCGTCGCAGTCGAGCACGTGGAACAGGTCCAGGCCGCTGCGCCAGATGTTCCACTCGTGCACACCGGCCGCTCGGATGGCGGCGGTCAATTCGGCCGGCACCTCGCGGTGAGCCTGTTCGTACTCTTCCTCGCGGCCTGGGGCGAGTCGGGTGTGCAGGGCTACGCGCATGGGATGAACTCCTGGATGGGTGATGGGTGATGGGGGTGGTGCCGAGCCTTGACAGTGGGTCGGCCACCGCGCTTCAGTGATCGGGTCAATTCTTGAGGGTTGTTGCCGTTTCTTCGGCGACTCGCACTCTAGGCAACCCAATGATCCGATGACTATCTCTCAGGTACAGGAGATCCAGGCGTGACCGTTTCGGCGCTTGTGGACGCGCATCATCACCTGTGGGACACGGCGGAGCGCGAGTACGGGTGGATGGACGGCGCCTGGGCGGACCCGCTGCGCGGTCGGTTCGGGCCGGGCGAACTCGCGGCGGCGGTCGGGCACCGCGGGCAGGTGGCCACCATCGCCGTCCAGGCGGTGGCCGACACCGCGGAGAGCGCCGAGCTGCTGGCGATCGCGGCCGATCCGGGCACACCGGTCGCGGCGGTGGTCGGCTGGGTGGACCTGACCGCCCGGGACGCCGCCGATTCGATCGCCGCGCTGCGTGCCGGTCCGGGCGGGGAGCACCTGGTCGGGATCCGGCACCTGGTACAGGACGAGCCCGACCCGGACTGGCTGCTGCGCCCGGACGTGGCCCGCGCGCTGGCCGAGCTGACCCGCGCGGGCCTGGTGTACGACCTCCTGGTCAAGCCGCCGCAACTGGCCGCCGCGGTCCGGGTGGCCCGGGCGCATCCGGAACTGTCCTTCGTGCTCGACCACATCGGCAAGCCCGAGATCGGCACCGGCGACCGGGAGCCGTGGGCCGCGGCGATCCGCGACATCGCCGCGCTGCCCAATGTCACGGTCAAACTGTCCGGTGTCGTCACCGAAGCCGACTGGCGGGAATGGACGGTCGCCGAGGTTCTTCCGTACGCGCGCCACGCGTTGGAGACCTTCGGTCCGCAACGCACGATGTTCGGCTCGGACTGGCCGGTCTGCACCCTCGCCGCGTCCTACGACGAGGTGTTCTCGCTCGCCGCACGCACCTGCGCCGACCTGTCGACGGCCGAGCGTGACCGCGTCTTCGGCGGCACGGCCCGGACGGTGTACGGCTTCTGACCGGGGCAAAGGCGTGCCGGGTGGGCCGTCGGCCGGGGTGACGGCCCGTGGTGGGTCGGGTCAGCAGGCATTCAGGATGGTGGTGAGGGCGCTCTTCTCGCCGGCGTCGACGGTGAGCGCGTAGTCGTGCTTGACCTGGACCCAGGCTCGGGCGTAGGTGCAGCGGTAGGACGTCTGCGGGAGCCACTCGGCGGGGTCCTTGTCGCCCTTCGAGCGGTTGGACGAGGCCGAGACGGCGATGAGTTGCGGGGCGGTCACGTCGTTGGCGAAGGCGCGCCGTCGGGTCGTGGTCCAGGCCCACGCGCCGGACGCCCAGGCTTCGGACAGCGGTACCACGTGGTCGATGTCGAACGTCGACGGGTTGGTGGTGACCACGTTGTCGTAGGCGCTGGTCCAGGTACCGGAGGTCGCGGTACACGCGCTGTTGGTGGTCACGCCGCTACCGTCGCGCTTGAGGATCCATTCGCGGGTGTCGCAGGTCCCGGAGATGGTGATCCAGGTCGGGAACAGGTCGCGGTCGTAGCTGTCGCCGTGCGTCTCGGCGGTCGCGGTCATGCCGGCCAGGTGGGAGCGGGCGGTCGCCGCGGATATCGGCGTGGGCAGCGCGGCCTGCGCGGGGATGGTCGCGGCGGCGCTCGCGGCGAGGGCAAGTCCGGCTATGCATATGGTGGTTGCGGCACGGCGCAGTGCGGTCGCGGTGGTCATGACGGGGCCTCCCGAGGGTGGTGGCGGCATCCGGCCCGGACCCGGACGCGGATCGGCGCGCCCAGCGTGCCCGAGCCGCCGGGTCCTCCGGGACCCCGCACGGCATGAATTCTTGGTGACGCGGGCCCGCCGAGGCCCGTACACGCGTGGGTGTCCGCCGTGAACTCGGCGATCCGACAGGCGGGTTCGCCCGGTCGGGCGGGGCGCGGCCGACGGGGGCGGGTCGGCCGGGTGGGGAACGGGCGGCGGGTTCGGCGCGTCGGAACCTCGTGGGCTCCGTGCGGAGTCGACCCGCGCACTGCACGAACCGGAGGATGTCCATGCTCTTTGGTCGACGATCGGCCGACCTCGGCCCCAGGAACGGAGGCCGCGCCCTCGCCCGCCGGGCCCGCGAACTGGCCGCCGAGGGCAAGGAGCGCCGCGCCCTGGTCCGCGCGTCCACCGCATGCGAGTTGCTCAGCGACGACTGGCCGGTCCTGGACGCGTTCGCCACCGCGACCGCCTTCGAGGACTGCGCCGCGGCCTTCACCGCGTTCGGCAGGCACACGATGGCCTTCCGCTGCCTGAGTGCCGCCGTCGAGGTGCTGAGACGGCTATGCGTGGACGAGCCCGGGAACGGGGCCGCGCACGTGCGATTCGGCGTTCTCGGCTACGCGGCCTACACGTCGGCGGTGGCCGGCGGTCGGGATCCGGCGGCGCTGGTGGACGTATTGGAGTCGACGGTCCGCGCCCTGGGGACCGCCCTGGAACTGGGCCACGTCGAACCGGACACGCTGATCGAGGTGGCGAAGGCACTGGCCGACCGCTACGAGGAGGCCGGCCGCGTCGACGAGGCGGCGGCCGTGCGGCGATCGGCGGAGGACCTGGCCGAATCGCACTGACCCGGCTCGGCCGGTCGGCGCCGCTCACGGGGCGGGGCGCGGTGCCGACCGGCGATCGACGGGTGGGTTCAGAGGGTGGCCACGTCGGAGTCGGTCACCGATACCTCGACCGAGCGGGTACCGCCCAGCAGGCCCGGAAGAGTGAAGGCCACGTCGAGGCGTCCGTCGAACCGACGGCCGACGACCACACCCCGGGCACCCGCGGGAATCGACTGGGCGAGCGTCCCGCCGAGGTCCCGGACCGCCTCGACCTTCGTTCCGATCTCCACAACGGGCCTTCCTCGTCGTCGTCGGGCAGGGGTTGCGTGTTGCCGGCCCCGGCCCCGGCCCCGGCCCCGGCCCCCGCCCCGGTGCCGGTCCGCCTGCGGAGCGGGTGGAGGGGTGGAGGGGGTGGGCGGCGACGGGTGGCCTGGTTCGTTCACGGTTGCGGGTCCACATCGGTGCCGCGGTCCTGTTGCAGGCGCCACAGCTCGGCGAACAACCCGTCGGCATCGGCGAGGAGTTCCTCGAACGTGCCGCGCTGCACCACCCGGCCCGACTCCATCACCACGATCTCGTCGGCCACCGCCACGTTGGCCAGGCGGTGGGTGACCAGGACCACGGCGCTGCCCCGGGCGATGTCGCGCAGCCCGGCGAAGATGCGATGTTCGGCTCGGGGGTCGAGGGCGGAAGTGGGTTCGTCCAGACAGATCAGGCCCGGTTCCGCGTACAGGGCGCGGGCGATGCCGAAGCGCTGCCACTGCCCCACGGACGGGTCGATGCCGCCCCACCACTCCCGGGCCAGCAACGTGGCGAGGCCGCGCGGGAGGCCGGCGATGACGTCGTCCGCCCCGGAGGCCGCCGCCGCCCGATCGAGCGCGTCGGCGTCGTCGGCGCGAGGTTGCCCGAGGTTGATGTTCAGCCGGGCGGACAGCGGCCAACGGGCGATCTCCTGGGGCACGTAGCCGAGATGGGCCCAGGCGGCGTGCGGGTCCAGCTCCGCGACGTCGGTCCCGTCCCAGCTCACCCGGCCCTCGTGCGACAGGTAGAGGCCGCACAGGAGCCGGGAGAGGGTGGACTTGCCGGAGCCGTTCTCGCCGACCAGGGCCAGGATCCGGCCCCTGCGCACCTCCAGGTCGACGCCGGCCACGGCGGCGGTCGCCTTGCCCGGATAGTGGTAGGTGACGTTCTCCGCGCGTACGACGACCGGCGACTTTGGGGCGAGGGTGCCCCGCTTCATGCCGTGGCCGCCGGCTTCGTCGAGGAAGCGGGCCCAGTCGTCGAGGTAGAGGCCGACGCTGTACAGCCGGCTGCCCGAGATCACCAGGCCGCCCAGTGCGGTGCCGACGGTGCGCAGCGCGATGACGGCGGTGCCGGCGGCGGCCACCGACATCCGGCCGCTGGAGAGCAGGTAGGCCAGGGTGGCCCAGACCAGGCTCGCGGCCAGGCCGCCCATGGCGGCGCCGACCAGACCGATCTTCGCGGTGGTCCAGGCACCGGCCTGGGTGACGCGTTGCACGCGCTCGGCGGCGATCGAGTATCGGTTCAGCAGGTACGGCGCCATCGTGCAGGCGCGCACCTGGTCGGCCCAGCGTTGGTCGGAGATGTGCCAGCGCAGCATGTTGAGCAGCCGGCGCTCGTCCTGGGTGCGCAGGGTGGTCAGGTACTCGACCCTGGCCCCGCGTACCGCGGCGACTCCGCGCGGGAGCGCGCCGAGCAGGAGCAACGGGAGCAGTACCGGATGCAGGATGGTGAGCACGGACGCGGCGGCGATCAGGGACGCGCAGGCGGCGAGCACGTCCTGGGACTGCGGCATCAGGCCGCGCATCGACTGTAGACCGCGATCCGCCGCGTCCCACCGGTCCTGGTAGCCGGGATGGTTGTAGGCGGCCAACTCGGCGCGGGAGGCGGCCTGGAGGAGCAGCCATTCGGATTCGCGGGCCAGGCGAGGGGTGACCCGCGCGGACAGGCCGACGACGGCGATGCCCAGTACGGCACGCAGGCCGACCGCCGAGGCGAGCAGGACGATCGAGGGCAGCGCCTCGCGCAGGCGGTCGGCCACGTCGCCGGCGGAGATCAGGGCGGTGATCGTGCCCGTCGTCGCGAGCAGGCCGCCGGCCTCCAGGAGTCCGGCGAGGACCTGGCACACCAGCAGCGCGACCAGCGCGCCCGGATCGGCCCGCCAGGCCAGGCGCATCGCGCGCCTGATCAGTCGGGGCAGGCGGGCCGCCATCGCCCGGGTGGTGATCCTGGTCAGCGCCTCCTCGGTGTCGCGTCCGGGTGGCGCGAACCGCGGTTCCTGGTCCGCGGGTTCGGCGGCGGTCGGGTCGGTCGCGCGCTGTTCGGCGGCGGTCGGACCGGTCGGTCGATCGCTGCCGACCTGGTGGGGGATGCCGGCGGAGTCGGGTTTCGACCGGGGCGAGGAGGGGTCTCCTCCGGTGGCTTTCGTGGTCATCGCGGTGCCTCCTGGCGGTGCGGGCGAGGTCGCCTGCGGGAGTGTCCGCTCATGCTTCTGGCGTGTGTCCGGACCCGGCAGAGCGCACGGATGTGCGACCGAGGCGCGGGGGCGAGGAGGGCGCCCGGACCGGACGCTCGACCAAACGTGTCGCTGCCGGGCGTGCTCGGAGCGGTCTCCGGGAAGGACCGTGCCGGGTCCGGGATTTCGTCGGTGACCGCACTGTGCGCCGGGCGTACGCGGTGGGGCACGGCATCGTCGCGAACGGCGACGACACACCGGCGCCGGGCCGCCGCGGCCGGTCGCCGGCGGCCGGTTCAGTCGGTCGTGCCGCCGGTGGGGACGGTGCGTTCGAAGAAGGTTTCCAGCACGATGGTCGCCTGGGTGCTGCTCACCCCGTCGATCGCGTGGATGCGGCGCAGCACGTCCTGCATCGCCTCGGTCGAGGCGGTGCGGACCTTGAGCAGCACCGAGGCCGTTCCGGCGATCACATGCGCCTCCTGGATCTCGGCGACGGCGGCGAAGGCCGGCCCGGAGTCGCCCATCCAGGCCACCGAGTCGACGGTGACGAAGGCCAGTACGTCCAGGCCCACCGCCGCCGGGTCCACGTCGACGGCGGTACGGCGGATGACGCCGCTCGCCCGCAGCTTGCGCACCCGTTCGTGTGCGGCGCCGGCGGACAGTCCCACCTCCCGGCCGAGTTCGGCGTAGGTGCGCCCGGCGTCGTGCTGGAGCAGGGCGAGCAGGTCCCGATCGATGTCGTCCATGGGGTGTGCCCTGCTCCTCCGTAGTCGCGCCGAGCGTGCCGATCGCGGCGGCTCGATGGTAGCGAGCCACCTTGCGCGAGTTGCATCGGGCCTTGACGTCACCGAATCATATTCTGTATTCATGCAGAGAACCAAGATGCTGTTCGGTGACTGCAAGGAGTTGCGAGACGATGTCCGACACCCGCATCCCGATCTACGACGTGATCGACGAACGTTTCCGGACGCAGCGCTGCGTCTTCGGCGACGATCGGCTGGAGACCCTGCACGCCGGCGGTCGTTGGTCGGAGGGACCGCTCTACTTCCCGGCGGGCCGCTTCCTGATCTGGAGCGACATCCCCAACGACCGCATGTTGCGCTGGGACGAGAGCACCGGCGTCGTCGGCGTCTTCCGCTCGCCGGCCGGGCATCCCAACGGCAACACCCTCGACGGGCAGGGCCGCCTGGTCACCTGCGAACAGGGCAACCGCCGGGTCACCCGCACCGAACACGACGGCTCCGTAACGGTGTTGGCCGATCGCTTCGGTGGCAAGCGGCTGAACAGTCCCAACGACGCCGTCGTGCACTCGGACGGCTCGATCTACTTCTCCGACCCCGACTTCGGCATCACCAGCGACTACGAGGGGTACCGCGCGAAGAGCGAGATCGGAGCGACCAACGTCTATCGCATCGACCCGGAGAGCGCCGAAGTGCGCCTGGTGGCCGACGGGTTCGCCGGGCCGAACGGGCTGGTGTTGTCCCCGGACGAGCAGCGGCTCTACGTCTCGGACACCCGGGCCAACCACGTCCGGGTCTTCGACGTGCGCGCGGACGGGACCCTGTCCGAGGGCGCCGTCTTCGTCGAATGTCGGCCGGGCGAAGGCCGGTTCGACAACATCCGCTTCGACGACGGGGGCCGCCTGTGGGTCGCCGCGATGGCCGACGGCGTGCACTGCTACGACCCCGACGGCACCCTCATCGGCCGCATCCGCACCCCCGAACCGGTCGCCAACATCACCTTCGGCGGCCCCAAGCTCAACCGCATGTTCCTCGCCGCCAACACCACGCTGTACTCGCTGGTCATGTCCGTCACGGGCACCTCCCGACTTCCCGGACGCGGGCACCCGCGCACGGACTGACCACCCGCGCCTGCCCCGCGACGTGGCGGCGATTACTCGGCTCCGGCAGTCGCTTCCGGCAAACCGCACAGGCCGAGCGCGACTTGGAGCGCACCCGGGTCGCCCGGTTGCGGGCTGCGGCGAATCGGTACCCGGCCGACCGTCGGCTGGTCACCGAACTGTGCGCGAACAGTGTCCGGTTCGCCGAGCTGTGGGACTCCGCGGGCAGTGGCCCGGCCGGAGGCAGCGCGCAAGACCGTCGACCATCCGCAGATGGGCGAACCGACGCCGGACCGCGACCTGCGCATTCCGGTCTACACAGCCGACCCCGCACCCGGGACGCCGAACGACTCGCGCTGCTCGGCGTCCCGGGTACCCGGACACCCGTGGGATGAGCTCCCCGGGGCCGGACAGGGCCTAGCGGACGGCCAGCATCGGCAGTCGGGAGCGGGCGGAGTGGGCGGCGATGGTGGCCCAGATGGTGACCAGGTCGATCACGCCGTTCGGGTCGGGCGCCTCGCAGCGGACGGTGAGCTGGTCCACCCGCTCGGCGCCCGGCGTGGCCGCGGCGAGCTCGGCGGCCAGCGGGATCTGGAAGCCGACCTCGAAGACGAACTTCTCCGGCAGCTCCAACGGCTCCACGGTCGCCGCCTTCTCCACGGCCGCCGCCGCGCCGGCCCGGATCAGGTCCTGGGCGGTGGACGGATGCACGCTGTTCGCCGCGTGCACGCCCTCGGCGGTCTTGACCGGGACGGTGAGCACGCCCGGGAACGCTGCGGCCGTTGCCGCACAGACCTCGTTGTCGCCGGTCACCAGGCCGATCGGCACGCCGTGCTGGGCCGCGAGCAGGCCGTTGACCTCGGCCTCGGTCACGGGTCGGTTGTTCAGTCGCACCGCGCCGAAGTCGGACGAGAAGGTGTGCGCGAGCACGCCCGGTGCGCCGGCCGCCGCGTGGTAGCCGATGAACAGCGCCACCCCGTGGTTCGTGCCGAGGCCGCTCGCCATGCACTGGGCCTTGGGGCTGCCCTGGATCACCCGGGCCCGCGGGTCCAGGTCGCGCGCGAGCAGGTTGTCCATCGTGCCGTGACTGTCGTTGATCAGGACATGCTCCGCACCCGCCGCGAACGCTCCCTCGATGGCCGCGTTCGCCTCGCCGGTCATCATCTCCTGTGCGTTGCGATAGCCGCCGCCCCCGCGCACGATCTGGTCGATGGTGGCGATGCCCGCGATGCCTTCCATGTCGATCGAGATGTATACGTCCATCGGGTTCTCCCGTTCGTTGCCCTGCTCGGCCGGTTCGCGGGGGCGCGGGACGCCCCGCCGAGCATCACCCGGATCACCCCGTTTCGGCGTTGGCGATTCGCACAGGTTCGCTGTCGGTTCTTCGTCGTCGGCGACGAGCCGGGGTTTGCGCGCGCTGCCTACCGTGAGCGCTCACCGCGGCGCTCCCGCCGCCCATCCAGGAGGTGCTCGCCCATGGCACGATCCGCCACGCCCCCGGCCGCCACACCGTCGTCCGGTCGCCCGGATCTGTCGCGGACGACCGCGTCCCTGCCGACGCCCGAATACCTCGGGGCCCGGCTGGCCGAGCTGGCCGAGAAGGCGGGCATACCCGGCGCGAGCATCGCGGTTCGGGTGGGCGATCGCACCGTGGCCGCGGCGGTGGGCGTGCTCGACGTCGAGACCGGCTACCCCGCGACGACCGACTCGCTGTTCCAGGTCGGCTCGATCACCAAGGTGTGGACCACGACCCTGGTGATGCAGCTCGTGGACGAGGGCCTGATCGACCTGGATGTGCCGATCCGCACCTACCTCCCCGACTTCCGGCTCGTCGACGAGGACGCGGCCGCTCGGGTGACGGTACGTCACCTGCTGTGTCACACCGGAGGCTTCGAGGGCGAGCTGTACGACGACCACGGGCCCGGGCACGACGCGTTGGCGCGCCTGGAGGCGAGCCTGGCGACCGCCGGCACGCACCTCTTCGCACCGGGCGAGACGTTCTCCTACTGCAACAGCGGATTCGATCTGCTCGGCCGCCTGGTCGAGGTGTTGACCGGGCGCACCTGGGAAGCGGCCCTGCGCGAACGGGTGTTCACGCCGCTCGGCATCACCGAGGTGGCCAACGACGCGAGCGAGTCGATCCTGCACCGCACGGCCATCGGCCACCTGGGCGGACCGGACGGCACGCCGGTCAAGGCGCCCGTCCACCACATGTCCCGCGCCGGCGGCCCCTCGGGGGGCATGTTGGCGACGAGCGCGCGGGAACTGCTGGTGTTCGCCGACGCACACATCCGCCGGGGGCTGCTGCCGAACGGCACGCGCCTGTTGTCGGAGGAGTCCGCGCGAGCGATGTGCGAACCGCAGGTCGAGATCATCGGGGACGGCCGGCTCGGCAGGTCGTGGGGCCTGGGCTGGAACCTGTACGACTGGCCCGGCGAGCCCGTCATCGGCCACGACGGCGGCACGATCGGTCACGGCGCGATGTTGCGCGTGGTGCCCTCGCGCGAGTTCTCGGTCGCGGTGCTGACCAACGGCGGTGCCCTGTACGGCGTCTTCGACCTGGTCCGCGAACTGCTCACCACCCTCGGCGGCGTCGAGGTCCGGGAACTGCCCACGCCGCCCGCCGAACCGGTGGCGATCGACGCCGACTACGTGGTCGGCCGCTATGCGTCGGCGTCCGCGCAGATCGACGTCGCCGACACCGAGGACGGTCTGACCTTCACCACGCGCTGCATCGGGCCGATCGCCGAACTGGTCGGCGACGAGGCGGTCACCAGCCGTGTCGTGCCGCTGGACGCGCGGACCCTGATCGCCGCCGAACCCCAGGGCGGCCGACACCCGTCGTACGTCTTCCTCGGCGCGGGCAAGCAGGCCGAATTCCTGCACATGGGCCGAGCCCTGCGCCGAGTCGGCTGAACCGGCCGACGGCGACGGGGGGTTGAGGCCAGGCGAGGCGCCCCGGCCCGCTCGCCTGCGGCACACCTCGCGGCGGGCTACGACATCGCGTCGCGCAGGGCGACGATCACCGTTTCGGGTGGGTGTACCTCGGTGGCCGCGTGTTCGACCGCCGCCAGGACGTCGGCGAACCGGTCCGGTTCCGCCGCGTCCAGCACGTCCCGTGCCCAGTGCGCGAGCCGGCTGGGGTCGGATGGGACGTCCGGCAACACCAGGTCCGATATCGCTGCGGCGGGCCGTGCCGGCGGACGCCGCTCGGCGAGGCGCGACTTCGGCATCCTGGGGCGTGAGTCGTGGAGCAGGCGCCGTACCCGCGCGCCCTGCGACGGCTCGGCCGGGGCGAGGGCGGTCGGATCGGGTGCGGCCGGCGGGGCGGGTTCGGGGGCCCGCCACGCGGTCAGGTCGGGGAGTCGGCCTTCGGAGCCCCAGCGGCCGATCGGCAACCGGACCTTGTCCGGATGCACGCACACCCCGACGCCGGACTCCGCGTCGACTCGGCGCCCTTCGCCCGGTTTCCACGGCCAGGCCCGGTCCGGCCGCGCGGCCACGTCGAACTCGCCCGGACCGAACCGGAGCGACGGGCAGTAGCCGCACACATCCCCTTCGATCCACGGCGGCAGGACCGGCTCCGGCGGGGACGACATGACGGCAGCGTACCGACCCCGCCCGGGTCCGCCGCCGGCGCACGCGACCACCGGTCGATCCCACCCGTCCCCTCCGTATCGCGCAACCCCACGGCCGGTTCGCCGGGCCGGCGACCGGGCCGGCGCGGCGGTGGAGGTTTTCGCGATTCGGGCGTCGGTAGGGGCTGTTCAGGCGCGGCGACGCGGGGTTCACTCGGAGGTACGGCATGTCCCCGCCGCGGCGCCCGCATCGAACGGACAGGAGGAATCCCATGGTCCGACCGTTGATCCTCACCCGCAGGGCCCCCTCTCCCGACCCGGCCCGAGCAGCCCACTCCCCGCTGCCCGAGCACCACTTCGACGCCGCCCTCGGCCTCAACGTCACGGCCGACGGCACACCGCTGATCCACGCGGACGGCCACGACGCGATCGGCGAGTACACCGGGACCCAGGAAGCCGGTCGGTGGAAGAAGGACGACTGACGTCCGCACGTCGCATGGGCCGCCGCCGGGCGCAACCGCACCACCGCCCGGCGGCGTTCCGCGCCGTCCGACGGCCCCGCCGCCGGTCCGCGCGGACCACGAGGAGGTGACGATGGATCCGCTGCTCGCCGCAGCCCTGGACGGCCTGGGCATCGCCGAGGCCCCCCGCCCGCTGACCTTGGACCACACCGCCGCCTGGCGCACCCGGCACTGGAAGATCAGAACCGCGGCCGACCCCGCCGGCGTCGCGGCGCTGCTGCACGAGGCCCGCGTCGTCGCGCTGCTGCACGAACTGGGCCTGCATCCGGCGGGGGCCGCGAGCGCACGGGTCGGCGACGGTGCGTGGATCGCGATCGGCTGGCGACCGGGCACCACGCTGTGGGACTGGTGCGTCGCGGCCCGCCGTACCGGCACCCCCGGCACCCGGGCGAGCCTGCGCCGGATCGCCCATCGGGCCTTCACCCGACTCGCCGCACTGCACGCGGCCGGTTGGCGGCACGGCGACATCCAACCCGCCAACATCCTGATCACCCCGGGCAACGCGGTCGAGTTCATCGACCACGACCTCGCCCACCATCGCGACCTGCCGCTGCCGCACCCCTATCGAGGCGGCATGGACCAGTCGACCGCGCCCGAGATCGCCCGCGCACTCCTGGACGGAAAGCCCGACGCCGCCGTCCCCCTCACCGAAGCCGCCGAGGTCTACAGCATGGGCGCGTCGCTGCGCTGGGCCTGGACCGGGCACGCGCCCGCGACCACGCGTCTGCTCGGCCCCGGCGTGACCGCCGAGGACATCCTCCGGGACATCGCCACCGGGCGACACCGGGCCGCACTGGTCGACCACCGCCCGTGGGCCGACGCCGAACTGGAGGCCCTGATCGAGGCGACCACCGTCCGGAACCCGGCCCACCGCGCCGGGAACCCCGCCCGCCGGCGCACGACGAACGGGGTGTTGGGGTCGACGGCCGAACCGAGGTCTCCTGGGCGAGGTCGTCGGTGATCGCCGCCGAGTCGACCGTGCCGCGCAGATACCGCCACAGCGGCCCGTGCCATGCCTCCACCGATTCGGTGAACGCCTCCCGCTCCCCGAGTTGGCAGCGCACCACCAACAGTTCGCTTCCGTCCCCGACCACCGCCCCCCTCCGTCGCACCGTATGTGCCGGGTAAGTCGGCACGCGCCCCGGAAAGGTTCACGACCCCCGACCCGAGGTCGAGGCGGGCGCGGGGTGCCGGGCAAGATCGACAAACAAATGTTTTCCGTTGTTTGTGTGAATCTCGTGAGAGTTTGCTTGGATAAGCGTCGGCCGGATATGAGCGGCTTGTTATAGGCGTTTTTGATCTGTGATCCACGTCACATTGACGCGCCTTTGGGTGCGGCGATTCACTTTCCAGGCGACGAGAATCGGAAAGTCGGATTCTGTAGCGATGTTTTATCGCACCGACCGCCCGAGTCACGCAGGGCTCGGCCGGTTCACAGTCACCTGGAGGTTGTCGTGACCAAGATCGTCAACTCTTTCTCCAAGAGGTTCAGGACCGAGAAGTCCATCAAGTCCGCCACCTGGTACATCTGGTATAGCTGATCGATACCGGCGGAGAACCGGCCGATCATCGAACCGACGCGGGTCGTGCCCGCTCCCGCCGCACGATCGGAACTCCTGCGGTAGCGCCACCTCGACCCGACGATGCGTCGGTTCGCCGTCCGGGCCCGCGTCCGGTGCCGCCGTTCGTCGGCGGCACCGGGCGCGGGACTCTCGCCCCCGTGGAGCAGCGATGAGTCGTGCGAGTCGTTCCGGACCCTCCGATACGGCCGGGCGCGCCCGGGTCACGATCTTTTCGCCGAAGATCGAGGAAGTCCTCCGGGAACATCGCGGTGTGAAGTTCTTTCGGGTGGACGCCGACACCGTCGGAGTCGCCGACCCGGACTTGATCGAGAAACTGCTCGGGAGCAGATCGGCGCATGAATTCGAGCGGCCGACTTTCAAACCGCTGCAGGGAAGATCAATTGCCCGCGCGGAGGCGGCCGAGGTGATGCAGGCGCTCTCGCGGGACGTCCGGGACGCTTTGCAGGGGCCGGTTGTGGATTCCGTGGATCTTTCCGGAAACTGGCCGCACGCGGGCCACGCCTATCTTCGTGATCTACTTTTCCGTCCCGATCCGTGGCGGCTGCGCGTGCTCACGGATCGCCGACTGGAGGCGGTGCCCGTACTGGCTCGCGCGGCGGTCCGAACGAGCGCCGCACTGCCCGGCGCGCCCGACCCGGACGCGCCGATGTCGCAACTCGCGGCGCTGACCGCCGCGGCGGCCGCCGATCCGGAGCAGCGGCACTACGCGTTGGGCCTGTATCGACGGGTCGCGGCCCCGGTGTGCCTGGGCGTGTCCGCGCTGGTCGCCAACGCGCTCTGGCTCGGCTCGCCGTTCGACGCCGACGCGTCGAACCGGCACATCGTGCTGGAGTCCCTGCGCCTGTTGCCCCCGTCGTGGAACATCCTGCGGGTGGCGTCCCCGGAGTTCCCCGCCCTGGACTCCCGGATCGGCCCGGACGACGATGTGCTGCTGCTCCCGCTGCTCAGCCACCGCGACCCCGAACTGTGGGTCGACCCGGACGATTTCCGCCCGGAACGCTGGGTCGACGCGGACGCCGACGAGCACCCGGGATACTTCCCCTTCGGCCATGCCTCGGACCGTTGCCGCGGCCGACACCTGATCATGCCGCTGGCCGAACACCTCCTCGAACGCATCCGCGCCCAGGGCCTCACGGTGAGCCCGCAGCAGACCACGGCCAACGTGCCCCTGGCCGGCCTGCTCGGCGTCACACGCGTGAAGATGACCCGAACTCCGCGCGCCGGCAGGTGAGTTCAGCCGGCAGTCGAGCGTGGATCGGTACCGAGTGGCGGTCGAAAGGGTCCCGTTCGTCGGCGTCGGCGTGCGGTAGACGGCCGGGTGGGCCTTTCGTTCGTGAGCTCGGCCGGGACCGGTTTCGGGTGTGGGCATAGCGCCGGGGGGATGGAAGATTGCTATTACCCGCGGCCGGCGGCCTTGGGGATCCTGGTACCTCCTGGACACCACACGCGAGATACCGCGTGTCTTCGGAAACGAGGAACATTGCGAACAACCAGGATCGTCCCCGCTGTCTTGGCCGCATTGCTCATGGTGCTCACCCTCGGTGCCACGGCCTCCGCCACCGCCGCCCCCGCGAACGCCGCGGTCTCGGACGGGAGTCCGGCGGCCGTGGGTCCCCAGCCGATCATCGGCGGCGGTTACGCGCAGAACGCCCCCTGGGCGGCCCGCCTGTTCTCCGCCGGCCGGCAGACCTGTACCTCGACCATCATCGCGCCCACCTGGATCCTCACCGCGAAACACTGCGTCAGCGGCGGGCAGTTGACGTTCCGCATCGGCAGCCTCGACCAGACCTCGGGCGGCACCGTCGCCAACGGCGCCCAGACCTACACCAGTCCGTCGTCGGACCTCGCCCTGGTCCGGCTGGATCGTTCGGTCTCGGCCACCTACTCCCGGTTGGGCCAGCCCGGTTCGGTGACGGTGGGGCAGAGCGTCCAGGTCTACGGATGGGGCGCGACGTCGCGGTGCGGCCAGGAGATCAACTGCCAGTCGCAGTTCCTCAAGGTCGCGAACGTGACCGTGACCGGCGGTTGCCGCGACGCGTACAACGGTTCCGCGATCTGTGCCCAGCGCGGTAACGGGATCACCGCCGGCGGCGACTCGGGCGGTCCGATGCTGGCGAACGGTGTCCAGGTCGGCGTCGCCTCCACCAGCGACCGTCAGACCACCACCGCGTACACGAACGTGACCGCCTACCGCTCCTGGATCCAATCGATCGCGGGCGTCTGACCCCACGCACCATGCACCACCCGGTCCGAACCAATCCCGACCGCACCGACTGCGCCCGATCGTCTCCCTCTCGCCCCCGAGCGAGCGGCCGACGGTCGGGCGCGCACGTACTTCCGCCCGAAAGGGCGCGTACTGCCCGCCTCGGTCGACGGTGTGCCGTTCCACGACCCGAGGCGCGTGTCTTGGCTTCAACACTCTGTTCAAGGGTTGGGCGGTTGGGATACGGTCCCGGGCACGGGCATCGGTGCGCGCCGGGGATACGGGTGGGTCGGCGTGCGGATGGAGGCGTCCCATGTCCGGTGTTGTGGGTTTCCGTGCGGTGTTCACCCTCGTTCCGCCGAGGCCGGCGGTCGTGTCGTTTCTGGCCCGGTTGCCGGCCGCGCTGTGTCCGACCGGCACGCTGCTCATGGTCACCTCGCTGAGTGGGATCGGCGACGCCGGGCTCGTGGCCGGGATGTTGTGGGCCCGGTGAGGCCGTGGGCGGGCCGGGCATCGGTCGGCTCGCCGATCGCCTCGGGCATCGCCCGGTGCTGCCGGTCGCCGCGCTCGGCAACGCCGTGTTGCTCGCGCTGCTCGTCGCGGCGGTACTCGCCGAGACGCCGCTGCCGGTGCAGGTGGCGATCGCCGGCCTCGCCGGACTGACGGTGCCTCAGATCGGGCCGCTGTCCCGGACCCGTTGGATCTCGTTGGGCCGGCATCGGCCCGGCGACGCGGAATTGGTCGGTCGTGCACTCTCGTTCGACACCACGGTGGACGAGGTGAGCTTCATGGTCGGCCCGGCGCCGGCCGGCCTCCTCGTCGTCACCGTGCATCCGGTCGCGGGCCTGCTCCTGGCGGCGGTGTTGATCGCGGTGTTCGGCGTACTCTTCGCGCTGCATCCGACGGCGCCGCGCGGCGTGCCCACGGCGCGCTCCGGGGGTGGGCCCACGCTGGTCTCACCCGCACTGCTCGCGCTGTTCGCGATGGCGACCTTCCAGGGGCTGATCCTGGGCTCGGCCAACGCCGGGCCGAACGCACTCGCCGCGGCCGAGGGCAACACCGGGCTCGCGGGCCTGATCTGGGGTGGCATGGCGGTGACCAGCACGGCGGCGGGCCTGGTGATCGTCGGCCGCTCGGCGGGCACGGACCTGGTCCGGACGTTGCGCGTGGCCATCGCCGCGCAGGCGCTGTTCGTGCTGCCGCTGCTCCTGGGCGGCGGCCTGTGGGGGACCGCGGGCACCGTGGCCGTGCTCGGCCTGGCCATCGCCCCGCACCTGATCGCGATCTTCGGTCTCGCCGAACGCGTCGCGCCGATCGAGCGGATGGCCGAGGCGATGACGCTGCTCGGCAACGGACTGATCATCGGCCAGGGCGCGGCAGCCGTGGCCGCAGGGCAACTCGCGGGCGGGTACGGGTACACGGCGGCCTTCGGCCTCACCTGCACGGCGGCGGCGGTCGCCGCCCTCGTTGCGGTCACGGTCGTCCGCCGCTCCGCACTCCCCGGCCCCGGGCCCACCACGGGCGTGCTGCCCGGACCGACCACGAGTGAGCCCCCGCCCGCAGGGCACCCGTCGGCGCCGGGCCGCGAGCCCACCCCCGAGCCCACGTCGGCCTCGGGCACCTGACGGGCATCGGCGATCGGGCCCACGAACCCGCCGGGCGCGAATCCCGCCGACCGCATCGCCCGCCCACCGGCTGCCCGCCATCGGGCCACGCCCTCCCGCCCGGGCCGCGCCCTCGCCGGGCCGCGGCCCGGCCGCGCCCCTGCGCCTCCCGCTTGCCGGGTGCCGCCGACTGCCGTGGCCCCGTCGTGGGTGGGCTCAGGGGGATCGGCGGTGGAGGAGGGACATGGCCGCGTTGTGGCCGGGGATGCCGCTCACCCCGCCGCCGCGGCGCGCGCCGGCTCCGCAGAGCAGGATTCGCTCGTGGGCCGTCTCGACACCCCACGCGCCGGGCGGCTCGGTATCCCGTGCGTACGGCCAGGACAGGTCGCGGTGGAAGATGTGCCCGGCGGGCAGTCCGAGTTCGTGCTCCAGGTCCGCCGGCGTGTGCACCTCCAGACACGGGTTGCCGTCGCCGTCGCGCAACAGGCAGTCCTCGATCGGCTCGGCGAGCACGCTGTCGACGGAGTCGAGCATCGCGCGCAACGCCTTCGCCCGGACGCCGTCGTTGTCCTGGGCGAACAACCGCGCCGGCATGTACAGTCCGAACAACGTCAACGTGTGCACCCCCGCCGCCCGGGCCTGCGGACCGAGGATGGAGGGGTCGGTCAGCGTATGGCAGTACATCTCGCCCGGTGGCAGTGCCGGCAACTCCCGGTTCGCGGCCCGCCGGTACGCCGCCGCGAGCTGCGCATAGCCCTCGTTGACATGGAACGTGCCCGCGAAGGCCCGCCGCAGCTCCGCGAGCGGATCGCGCAGGCGCGGCAGTCGGGCCAGGACCATGTTGACCTTGAGCTGGGACCCCTCCGGCGCGGGCCCGTCGGGAGTTGCGCCCAGGAGCCGGTCCAGGGTGTCGGGCGCGACGGCGGCGAGCACGTGCCCGCCCGTCGCCCGGTACTCCCGGCCGCCGATCGTGTACCGCACCTCGCCGTCGGGATCCACCGAGCCGACCGCCGCCCCGGTGCGCAGGTGCGCACCCGCCGCGCGGGCCGCGTCGGCAAGGGCCGAGGTGACGGCGCCCATGCCACCCACCGGTACGTCCCAGTCGCCCGTTCCGCCGCCGACGACGTGGTAGAGGAAACAGCGGTTCTGCCGCAGCGCGGGGTCGTCCATCGGCGCGAAGGTGCCGATCAGCGCGTCCGTCGCGACCACGCCGCGCACCGTGTCGTCGGCGAACTCCGCCTCGATCAGGCCGGACAGGGGCTGCGCGAACACCGCGTCCCACACCCGGTCGTCGTCCACCAGTCGGCGGAACTCGGCTGCGGAACGCAGCGGTTCGGTCAGGGTGGGAAACACCCGGCCGGCCAGTCGCGCCGTGTCCGCGCCGAGTCGCTCCCACGCGTCGGCCTCGCGGGAGCCCGCGAAGCGGGTCAGTTCGGCGCGGGTGCGTTCGGGGTCGGCGGCGTCGACCAGGAAGCCGCCGGTGCCTACCGGGGTGTACGAGCCGACCCGGCGCCGGCGCAGTTCCAGGGGCAACCCCAGGTCGTTCACGATCTTCCGCGGCAACAGGCTGACCAGGTACGAATACCGGGACAACCGCACGTCGACCCCGGGGAACGGCCGGCAGGACACCGCCGCGCCGCCCACTTCGTCCAGCCGTTCCAATACCAGCACCGACCGGCCCGCCCGGGCCAGATACGCGGCCGCGACCAGGCCGTTGTGGCCGCCCCCGACCACGACGACGTCGAATCTCCCACCGTCACGCACCACATCCGCCTCCGGAATCGGCGACCACGGACCATCGGACAACCACGCACCGGCAGCGTATGCACTCGGCGACACGGCCGGTACACCCGACGGTTCAGACCCCGAATCGTTCGCCGAACGCCACCCGGTCGATCGCGTCGGGTGCACGATCCGGGACCGCGAAGACCACTCTCTCCAACGCGCCGGCCAACGCGCCGCCCGTACCGAGCCGCTCGTGGAACGCCGCCGCGACGTCGCGTGGGTCGTTGCGGAACACCCCACATCCCCAGGCCCCCGGTACCAACTGCCGCGCGCCATGCAGGCGGGCCACGCTCAGCACCCGCCCCGCGCGCCGACCCAACGTCTCCCGGATGCGCCGCCGCGCGCCCGGGTCGCGGCGCAGGACCTCGCCCGCGTTGGGCGCGGCGCAGGTGAGGAAGGACACCCGAGCCGGCTCGCCGAGCAACCGACCCCACTCGTCGCGATGCACGGGGACGTCGGGGGACCACAGGACTCGGTCGCTGTAGAACGGGTCGGCGGCGCGGTGGGCGGCGTGGAAGTCGGGGGCCGCGAGGAGGCAGGGATACAACAGGGCGTTGCGGCAGAGGTCCTCCTCCGCCCGGGCTCCGCGCAGGTAGCCGCCGCTCGGGTTGCGCGCGGACGCGAAGTTCAACACCGCGACCGGTCCGCCTCCCGCCGAGAACGGGCGCCGCGCGGCCTGGAGGCTGTTCTCGACGGTGACCTCGAAGGACGTCGCATGCCCGACGCCCGCAGGATGCGATTCGATCGGCCCGTCCGGCGGATGGCTCACGGTGCCCGAGATCGCCGCCCGCAGCGCGGGTCCCACCACGACCGTGCCCTCGGGTGTCGAATACTCGCCCGCCGCGACGATGCGCGCGTTGGCCTCCGTGATCTCTCGCAACGCGTTGCTCACACGCCCGTACGGTATGAGCAGTCCGCTCCGCGCTCAAGCGCATATGCGCCGTCGGCAGCCGGCGTTGCGGGCGACGGTCTTCGTGCGGATGCACACATCTTCGAGGTGTCGCTCGTGCCGGCGGCCATGATCCGGCCGTGCGGTCGCGGCAATACTGAGGGGCGCCCGGGAAGCCGGCTCACTCGTTACCCAAAGAGGCTCCGTATGCAGGTCGATCTCGTTGTCCGCGCAGGTTCCCTCGTCGACGGGAGCGGATCGCCCGCGTTCGACGGCGATCTCGCCGTCGACGCCGGACGGGTGGTCGCGGTCGGGGACGTCGGCGACGCCCGGGGCCGGGACGAGATCGACGCGCGGGGCTGCGTGGTCTGTCCGGGCTTCGTCAACGTGCTGAGCCACGCCTACTTCTCCCTCCAGCACGATCCCCGCGGCCTGTCCGATCTCCATCAGGGGGTCACCACGCAGATCTTCGGTGAAGGCGTCTCGCTCGGCCCGGTGACCGGCGCGATGACCGAGGGCATGATCGAACTCGGCCCGTCGGCCGAGGGCACCCACCGTTCCTGGCCGCGACTGCGCGCGTTCCTGGAGCAGCTCGAAGCCCGCGGCGTCGGTCAGAACGTGGCCAGCTTCGTGGGGGCGGACAACCTCCGGATGTCGGTCGCCGGACTCGACGACCGCCGGCTGGACGCCGACGACCTGGCCGGTGCCTGTGCCCTGCTCGAACAGGAACTGGCGGACGGTGCCCTGGGCGTGGGCTCGGCCCTGATCTACCCGCCCGGCAGCTACGCCGATACGGACGAACTCATCGCCTACGCCCACGTGTTGGCCCGCCACGACGCGCTGTACATCTCGCACCTGCGGAACGAGGGCGACCGCCTCCTGGAGGGCGTCGAGGAACTGCTCGACATCGCCCGGGCCACCGGCGCGCGCGCCGAGATCTACCACCTCAAGACCGCCGGCCGGGAAAACTGGCACAAGATGCCCGCGGTCCTGGACCGGATCGAGGCCGCCCGGGCCGCCGGCGTCGAGGTGACCGCCGACATCTACCCCTATATCGCCGGTAGCACCCTGCTGTCGGCCGCGATCCCGCCGCCCTTCCACCTCGGCGGCCCGAAGGCGCTCCGGCAGCGCCTCGGCGACCCCGAGAGCCGGGCGCGGATCGTGGACGCGGTGCGCGAGGGCGGTGACTGGGAGAGCCTGTGGCGGATGAGCGGCGGCGCCGAGGGCATCGTGATCCTGTCGAATCACCCGGACATCGGCGTTCCCACCGGCTCGACGATCGCGGACGTCGCCAAGGCCCGGGGCGACGCCGACCCGATCACCACGATGCTCGACATCGTGCTCGCGGAGCCGCACGCCGACGCCGCGTACTTCATCGGCAACGAGGACAACATCCGACTCGCCTTCGCCCGGGAGTGGGTGTCGGTGGGCTCGGACTCGGACGCGCCGGCGGTCGACGAGCGCTTCGCCGACCACCCCGTGCACCCTCGGGCCTACGGCACCTTCGCCCGGGTGCTGGGCCGCTATGCGCGCGCCGAGGGGATCGTCTCCCTGGAGGAGGCGGTACGCCGGATGACCGGCCTGCCGGCGACCACGCTGCGGCTGCGCGATCGAGGTGTGTTGCAGGTCGGCGCGCACGCCGACGTGGCGATCTTCGCGCCCGACGACTTCGTGGACACGGCCACCTACGCGAACCCGGCGAGCTACGCCGTCGGCATGCGGCACGTCCTGGTCAACGGCACCCCCGCGCTGCGCGACGGCCGGCCCACCGGCGCCCTGGCCGGTCGAGCCCTGCGCCGCGACGTGTCCTGACGAGGCCGTCGCGACCAGGATCCGGCCCGCTCAACGCGGCAGGCGGATGGCGAACACCGAACCCACACCGGGCGTGCTGCGCACCGTGACCGAACCGCCGTGCGCCCGCGCCAGCCGATGCACGATCGCCAGGCCGAGCCCGCTGCCGCCGGTGCGCCGGTTGCGCGACTTGTCCGCCCGCCAGAACCGGTCGAAGACGTGCGGCAGGTCCGCCGCCGCGATGCCGGTGCCGGTGTCGGTCACCTCGAACACGATCTCCGACCCGTCCCGGTAGGCGTGCACGGTCACCGTCCCGCCGTCCGAGGTGTGCCGCACCGCGTTGGACACCAGGTTGCCCACCATCTGGCGCAGCCGGACCGGATCGGCCGACATCCGCAGGTCGGCGTCGGCGCGCAGGACCAGTTCCACGCCCTGCGCGCCGGCCCGGGCCAGATGCGCCGCCACCACCTGCTCGGCGACCTCGTGCGGCGACACCGACTCCGGCCGCAGACCGAGCCGACCCGCGTCGGCCTCGGCGAGGTCCTGGAGATCGTCGATCACGTGTTGCAGCAACAACGCCTCCTCCAACAGCGAGGAGGTCAACGCCCGGTCCGGCACCGCGACCCCGTCCTCGACCGCCTCCAGCCAGCCGCGGATGTTGCTCAGCGGCGTGCGCAACTCGTGCGCCACGTCGCCGACCATCTCCTTGCGCTGCTCCTCCAGCCGGAGCCGATGCTCGGACATGTCGTTGAACGCCTCCGCGAGCCGGCCGATCTCGTGGTTCGCGGGCAGATCCACCCGCGTCGCGTCGTCACCGTCGCGCATCCGCAGGGCCGCGTCGGTGAGTGCGGTCAACGGCCGGATCAGCCGGGCGGCGACCACGCCGGTGACCGCCGCGGTGAGCAGCAGGATCAACGCGGCGACGCCGGCGATGCGTACGGTGTCGGCTCGGCTCAGGTCGAACACCGGGGCGGTGGAGCCGTCGTGGTCGCCCACGAACAGCAGCGTCGCGGGCACCACGTAGGGGGTGAGCTGCTCGCGGCGGGCGGTGTCCACGCACGCGGCGACGTCCCGGGCGACCACGGGCGAGGCGTCCTTGTCCCAGGTCAGGTCGATGCCGAGGGTGAGCGGCGCGATGCGCTTGCGGGTCAGGCAGGCCGCGAACAGGCCGTTGAGTTCGTCCAGCGCCTTGTGCTCGGTCGCGGTCGGCACGGTCGGTCGGTCGAGGCCGCACGACTGGGCGACGGCGTTGTTCGAGGCCCGGCCGGCGCCGCCCGGACGATCGCCGGCGGCATCGGACGTCACGCTCGGGGACTGCGGGCCGGCCGAGCCCGCCGCGCTCGCGGGCATGGGGAGCGGACCCGGCTCCGTCGGGAGCACGCCGGGGCCGGTGGCGTCGCCGGCCGTGTCGGGCTCGCCCACGATCGTGACGACCGAGCGCCCGTTCGGCCGCTGGGTGAGGTCGCCGGAGCGGCCCGCCGTACGCAGGCACCGCAGCGCCGTGTCGGCCTCCCGGCGCGACTGCGCCCGTTCGGCGTCGGTGAGCCGGAAGGGCCCCACCGCCTCCGGGTCGATCCGGTCGGATCCGGTGGTGGGCACCAGGGTCGCGTCGACCGCGAGCGGGTCCACGACGGCCGACGGGCGGCGGAACGCCGGCGGCGACCCCCGTCCCGCGTCCGAGTCGGCGATCGGCGCGCCCTCGCGGGTGGTCAGCGCGATCCGGCGGCCGGTGTCCCGGGACAACTCGCGCAGGATCGGGTCGATACCGGTCCACTGCGCGTGGGTCGCCGCGTAGGTCGACAACGTGCGGTAGATCCGGGTGTCGTCGGCCAGGACCCGGCTCTGGCCCTCGCGGATGGCCCCCTCGGTGGTCTGCGCGGCCAGCCACGCGGTGGCCGCCACCGCGCACGCCGCGACCAGGATCGAGGAGGCGAGCAGTCGGACGAGCAGACTCCGGTGCAGCGGGACCCTACGCGCCACCGTCGTGCTCCCCGCGGGCGGGCACGCTCGGCTCGCCGATCTTGTAGCCGACGCCGAACACCGTCACCAGATACACCGGGCGTCGCGGGTCGGTCTCGATCTTCCGGCGCAGGTTCATGACGTGCACGTCGACCGTGCGGGTGGTCACGTACCGGTCGAACCCGTGCGCCTGTTCGAGCAACTGTTGCCGGCTGTACACCCGACCGGGCTCGGTGGCCAGCGCCTCCAGGATCCGGAACTCGCCGGGCGTGCAGTCCACCCGGCGCCCGTCCACGGTCACCTCGTGGCGCACCGGGTCCACCGAGAGCGCGCCGACCCGCAGGACCGGGTCGGGCGGACCGGTCGGGCGCCCGCTGCGGCGCAGCAGCGTGCGCACCCGGGCCATCAGCTCGCGCGGGCTGTACGGCTTGGTCAGGTAGTCGTCCGCCCCCAGGTCCAGACCGAGCAGCAGGTCGTCCTCGGTCGAGCGCGCGGTGAGCATCAGGATCGGCAGCTCGCTCTCCCGGCGCAGGATGCGCGTGACGTCCAGACCGTCGACGCGCGGCATCATCACGTCCAGGATCAGCAGGTCGGGCCGCTTCGTGCGGGCCGCGTCCAGCGCGTCCCGTCCGTCGTGCACGACGGTGACCAGGTGCCCCTCACGCTCCAGGTAGAGGCGGATCAGTCCGGCCTGCTTCTCGTCGTCCTCGGCCACCAACACGTGCGCACACATGACGCCGATGCTAGGGCGTGCATGGGTGCCCCGACCTGGTCGGATCGCCATCGGGCCCAGGTCGTCCCGGTTCCGATGCGGTCCTGACCGCGACCTGACAGGTTCCTGACATCCGGGCGGCAACATCACGGCCATGCCTCGAATGCATCCGTTCCTCCCGTCCGCCCGCCGCAGCCGTTCGGCCGGCCTGTCCGGCGTCGCGCTGGCCGCTCTGCTGGTACTGACGGCATGTGGTGCCGACGATTCCGGGAAGTCCTCGTCCCAGGTCGCCTCGCTGCCCACGGCCGACGCGGTGGCCAAGGACCGGCCGGCCGCGCCCGGTACGCCCGGCGGCCGGGCCGCCGCGCCGCCCGCCACGAAAGCCGACGCGTCCCAGCCGTCGACCGCCGGCCGACCGAAGCGCCGGCTGGACATGTCGGAGGAGGAGGAGAAGCGCATGTGGGACACCTACGAGGCGTGTCTGGTCGACAAGGGCGTGGACATCCGGCAGACCGGCTCGGTGGAGGGCGAGATCGCGCGCACCAAGAGGTTCGCGCGTGAGTTCAAGGAGTGCGAGATCAAGTTGCCGGAGATGGTCCCGGAGATGGACCCCAAGCAGAACCCGAAGTACGACGACGACATGCGCGAGTGGGTCAAGTGCATGAACGCGAGGGGTCTGAAGGTCAAGGTCGTCTCCGACGGATGGACCTACACGGGCGATTCCACATTGAGCTTCGAGCAGCAGCGCAAGGTCGAACGGGACTGCAAGATGGAGGCGTTCGGTGGCAAGCGCTGACCGGGACGGCGCCGGCACCGTCGAATTCCGCGAGCCGCGGCGCGCGCGGGGGCGGGGGCGGCGGATCGTCCCGGTCGTCGTCGTGGTGCTGGTCCTGGGCGCGGGCGCCGCGTTCGCCGTCACCGCTCGCGGCGGCGGATCGTCGGATGCCGCGAAGCAGTCGGCGGGCGTCGCGACGGCCGCGGTGACCAGGACCGACCTGTCGGATGCCCGCGATCTGCCGGGCACGCTGGGCTTCGGGACCGAACAGCCGCTCAAGGCCGGCCGCAAGGGCATCGTGACGTGGCTGCCCAAGAGCGGGGAAACGATCACCCGGGGCAAGGCGCTGTATCGCCTCGACGATCGACCGGTCTCACTCTTCTACGGGGCGACCCCAATGTTCCGCGTGCTGGGCAGGGCGGCCGGGGACACGGCGAGTGGCGGCACGGACGGCAAGTCGGATGCGGGGAAGGCCGATACCGGGCAGACGGACCCCAAGCAGTCCGATCCCAAGCAGTCCGCCTCCGGACAGGGCGGCGCCAAGCAGGACACCGGCAGGACGGACACCGGCAAGAAGGACGTCGCCAAGCCCCCGCAGGGCCGCGACGTGCGGATGGTCGCGGACAACCTCAAGGCTCTCGGCTACGACGTCGGCAGCCAACCCGCCGGCCTGCCGGCGGGCGAGGCGACCTGGACGCCCGCGCTGTCCGCGGCGGTCAAGAAGTGGCAGAAGGCACTCGGGGCCGCGCAGACCGGGGTCCTGGAGGTCGGCGATGTCACCGTGTTGTCCGGCGAGATCCGGGTGGGCGCGCTGTCCGCCGGGCTCGGTGACGACCCGTCCGGCGCGCCGGTGATGACCGTAACGCCGACCGCCAAGGCGGTCGGTGTGCCCGTTGCCGCCACCGACATCGGCTCGATCGCGGTGGACACCTCGGTGACGGTCGTACTCCCGGACAACACCGAGGCCGCCGGCACCGTGTCCGCGATCGGCCGCAGCACCGAGCGCAAGGACGCCGTCGAGGGCGCGACGGATGTCGGCGGGGCGAAGATGATGGTGACCGTCACCCTCGACGATTCCGCCGCGGTGAAGAACCTCGACGCCGCCGCCGTCCGGGTGCGCTTCGTCTCCGAGACCCGCAAGGGTGTCCTGACGGTGCCGATCGGCGCGTTGCTCGCCCTGCGCGAGGGCGGGTACGCCGTACAACTGCCCGCCGGCCGGCTGATCGCGGTCAGGACCGGCCTGTTCGTCAAGGGCATGGTCGAGGTCGAGGGCAGCGGCCTGGAGCCCGGCACGCGGGTGGTGACCACGTCGTGAGCCCCGTCCTGGAGGTCGTGCACGCGAGCAAGGCGTATCCGGGCGGCGTCAAGGCCCTGGACGACGTATCGCTCGCCATCGCCGCCGGCGAACTCGTGGGCATCGTCGGCCCGTCCGGCTCGGGCAAGTCCACCCTGCTCAACCTGATGGGCACGTTGGACACCCCGACCGGGGGCACGGTGTCGATCCTGGGTCACGACGTCGGCGCGCTGTCGGATCGCCGGCTCTCCGCACTGCGCGGACGCCTGCTCGGCTTCGTGTTCCAACAGTTCCACCTCACCGACGGGCTTACCGCTGCGGAGAACGTGGCAACCGGGCTGCTGTACGCGGGAGTTCCGCGTCGCCGTCGGCTGCCGCTCGCGATGGAGGCACTCGGCCGGGTCGGACTGGCCGGCCGGGCCGGACATCGGCCCCACGAACTCTCCGGCGGCGAGCGCCAACGCGTCGCGATCGCACGGGCGTTGGTCAACGCACCCGCCCTGGTCCTGGCCGACGAGCCGACCGGCGCCCTGGACACGGCCAACGGGCAGGCGGTGCTGGAGTTGTTGCATCGATTGAACGACGAGGGAGCCACCATCGCGATCATCACCCACGACCGGGACATCGCCGCGGGGCTGCCGCGCCGAGTGGAGATCCGCGACGGCCGCCTGGTCGCCGACACCGGGCGCCCGGCGACCGAAGTGCCGCAGGAGCGGGGGACGTCCGCGGGATTCGCGGCGTACGAGGGGGCCGACTACGCGGCCGCCACGACACCCGTGCCGGTCGCGGGTCTCGGCGGTTGCCCGTGAGCCGCCGGGCCCGCTCGGCGCGGGCCGCCGACGCGAGCGACCCGACCCGACCCGTGCGACTGGCTCCGGCCGACATCCTGTGGCTCGGCCTGCTCGGCATCCGCACACGCAGGATGCGCGCGGCGCTGTCCGCCCTGGGCATCTCGATCGGCATCGCGACGATGATCATCGTGATCGGGATCCCGGCGTCGAGCCAGAAGGCGTTGATGAACGAACTCGCCGCGCTGGGCACGGACACCCTGCGCGCCGAACCGCAACCGGACCAGAAGCCCCCGGTGCTGCTGCCCGAGGCCGCCGACGCGATGGCCGCCCGGATCGGCCCGGTCACCCTCACCAGCGCGGTCGCGAACACCCATGCGGTGGTGCGCCGTTCGGACCGGGTCGACCCGAACGACAGCTCGGGTCTCGCGGTGTTGGCGAGCCGACCCAATCTCCTGGACGCCATCCACGGCAAGGTGCGGTCCGGGCGCTTCCTCGACGCGGTCACCGAACGTTTCCCGACCGTCGTACTCGGCCACGAGGCCGGTCTCCGGCTCGGCTTCGACACGTTGACGCCGGGTCAGGCGCCACCCCAGGTGATCATCGGCAACCGCTGGTTCACCGTCGTCGGCGTGCTCGCACCCGCCCCGCTGGCCCCCGACATCGATCGTGCGGTCCTGGTCGGCTGGGAATCCGCGCGCACGAACCTGGGCTTCGACGGCCATCCCACCGTCGTCTACGTACGCACCGCCGAATCGGCCGTCGAGTCGGTCCGCGCGGTGCTGGCGCAGACCGTCCACCCCGCGCTGCCCGGTCTGGTCCAGGTCAGCCGCCCGTCCGACGTGCTGGCCGCCAAGCGCGCGACCGAGGACACCTTCTCCGCGCTGTTCCTGGGGCTGGCCGGCGTCGCCCTGCTGGTCGGTGGCATCGGGGTGGCCAACACGATGTTCATCTCGGTCCTGGAACGCCGAAAGGAGATCGGCCTGCGCCGCGCCCTGGGCGCCAATCGTGGCCAGATCCGCAGCCAGTTCCTCACCGAGTCCATCGCCCTGTCCACCCTCGGCGGCCTGGCCGGCACCGCCCTGGGCGTGGCCGCGACCCTCGGCTACGCCTGGTTTCGACACTGGCCCGCGGTGGTCTCGCCGGCCTCCGTCGTCGCGGGCTTCGGCGGCGCGATCCTGGTGGGCATGGTCGCCGGTGTGCACCCCTCGATCCGCGCGTCCCGACTGACCCCGACGCAGGCGTTGGCCGGCACCTGAGCGGCCGCACCCGGAAGCCGGGACCGTGCCCCGCCTTCGGAAGTCGGGCGCGGTCCCCGGCCGATCGGCGAGGCCGGCGCCCTCACGGGGTGACCGGCACGCCCGGATCGACCAGGCCGTTGCCTCCCGTGACCGTGTTGTCGGCGGTGACCGTGATCGGGCAACCGGCGCCGTACGCCGGGGCGTGGATCGCGAGCCGGTCGAGGCCGGTCGCACCGGTCAGATCGGCGTGGTTCGCGTGGAAGACGGTGCCACAACCCCAGCCCGGGGCCTGAGTGTGCACCTCGAAGCCGTTGTTGGTGGTGTTTCGGCCGGTGTTGTGCTCGATCAGGTAGCCGTTGCCCTTCACGTCGACCCACGAGTCGTCGTAGTTGTTGCCGGTCAGGCCGGTGCCGTCGAACGTGTTGTCGGCGACCCGGCCGCCGGTGGTGCCCTCCTTCAGGTCCACCCCCTCGCCGCGCACCCCGGGGCCGATCACGTTGCGCAGGATCTGTACCCGGTCGCTGTGGTCGGAAAGATTGTTGGCGGTGCCGACGTACACCCCCTCGCCCATCCCGCGGTTGTCCCGGCCGGTGTCCAGGATGCGCGAGTCGACGATCGCGCCGTCGCTGCTGGAGTTGCGGAAGTGCACGCCCTCCATGGTGAGTTCGTGCACCGTGACGGAGTCGACCAGCACCCCGCGGGCGGCGTCGATCATGATGCCCTTCTGGGCGTGGGTGAGGGTGATGCCGCGCACGGTCCAGTAGGAGGCGCCGTTGAGGTACAGCGCGTTGCCGCCGCCGGTGTTGGTGCGCAGCACCGCGTTCGCCGAGCCGGTCAGGGTGATCCGGGCATCGGCGCGACCGGCCCGTGTCGTTTGGAAGTTGCCCGTGTAGGTGCCGTCGGCGAGGCGAATGGTGTCGCCGGGGACGGCCGCGCCCAGTGCGGCCTTGAGTTGCGCCGACGTGGAGACGAGCACGACCGACGCGGACGCGGGTGAGGGGCCTGCCTCGGCTCGGGCGGACGGGGCGCAGGCGAGCGCGGCGGCCACGGTGGTCACCAGGGCGAGTGACAGGGTGCGGATGCGCATGGGAGAGCCTTCCGTCGACGCGGGGTCGGGACGGGCACGTGGCATCCAGCGTGCGGCATGGGGGCACAAAGGTCTAGACCAACAATCTCCCTATCCGTCATCTGTGCCCGCCGGTTCGACGCCGCACCGGATTCCGCTGCGGGCGGACAAGGGGGAAAGCGGGAGGAGGGCGGCCTACCATGAGGCATGGCCGAGACCGCCCCACCGCTTTCGCCCCGTACCGACGACGACCGGCACGCCGCGCCGACCTCCGCGTCCGCACCGGCCCCGGCGCCCGCGCCCGCAGTGGCGCCGACCCCCGTACCGACCCGCGATCCCGCGCTCGCGCCCGGATCGCGCCGGTCGACCGCGCCGAGTCGATCGACCGCACCGAGTCGCGAGCCGTTGTGGCGGGATCTGCTCGGCGAGAGCCTGCGCTCGCTTCGCCACGCCCGCGGCGAGACGCTCGTCGAGACGGCGGGCCGCGCCGGCGTTTCGCCGCAATACCTCTCCGAGGTGGAGCGCGGTATCAAGGAACCGTCGAGCGAGATGATCGCGGCGATGGCCGGCGCCCTCGGCGTCACCCTGGTCGATCTGACCCTCGCGGTCAGCGAGAACCTGAAGAGTCGCCGCCCGGAGGCTCGTTCGACCGCGGTCGGCCGCACCGTGTTCGCCCTGGCGGCCTGACCGCCCGATCGCAGGCGGTGGTGGCGCGCCGATCCGGGCGCGTCACCGCTCTTCGAGCACGACGTCGACGAGTCCGTACTCCTGCGCCCCCGTCGCGGTGAAGACCCGGTCGTGATCGGTGTCCGCCCGCAGGGTGGTCGTGCTCTGGCCGGTGTGCCGGGAGAGGATCCGTTCGATGTCCGAGCGCACCCGCACCACCTCGTCCGCCTGCAGGATCAGGTCCGGGATGGTGCCGCGTCCCTGCGCGGCGGGCTGGTGCAGCACGACCCGGGCGTGGGGCAGCGCGGCGCGCTTGCCGGGGGCGCCCGCGGCGAGCAGCACGGCCCCCACCGCGACGGCCTGCCCGACACACGTGGTGGCGATCTCCGAACGCACGTAGCGCATCGTGTCGTACACCGCCAGCATGGCGCTGGGGTCGCCGCCCTCGCAGTTGATGTAGAACTGGATCTCCTGCTCGTGGTTGTCCGCCTCCAGGAACAACAACTGGGTCACGAGCGCGTTGGCGACACCCGCGTCGATGGCCGTGCCCAGGTAGACGACGCGCTCCGCGAGCAGGTGCGAATACACGTCCATGATGCGTTCGCCGCGGGAGTCGCGGGTGATGACGTTCGGAATGGCGTAGGTACTCATCACAGGGCTCCCCGGAATCCGGCACTCTTGGCGGTTCGGCGAGCACCGCGCGGGGCGATCTCGTCGAACTCCTGGACGATCGCATCGATGAAGCCGTAGTCGAGGGCCTCCTGCGCGGTGTACCAGCGGTCGTGCAGGGAGTCCTCGAAGATGCGTTCGATGGGTTGGCCGGTGTCCTCCGCGATCAGACCGAGCACCGTGTCCCGGGTGTGCCGAAGGTCGTTGGCCTGCAACTCGATGTCGACGGCGGTCCCGCCGATGCCGGCCGAGCCCTGGTGCATGAGCACTCGCGAGTGCGGCAGCGCCCGGCGCTTTCCCGGTGCGCCCGAGGAGAGCAGGAACTGGCCCGCGCTGTAGGCGATGCCGAAGACGAGGGTGGACACGTCGCACGGGACGAGCCGCATGACGTCGCGGATCGCGAGCATCGCGGGCACCGAACCGCCGGGCGAGTGGATCCACAACGCGATGTCCGCGGCGGGGTCCTCGGTCGCCAGGGCGAGCAGTTGGGTGGTGAGCATCGTGCCGTTGTCGTCGTCCAACGGACCGTCGAGGAGCAGAACGCGCTGCCCGTACAGCTCGCGTCGCATGTGTTCCTGGAACAGCGGGGGTTTCGTGTCATCGCTCATGGTGCAACCTTGCGCCGCCGGGCCCGACGACACCCGGCGGATCTGCCCAGAGCGGATCCGCTGTGGGCAGATCCGCTGTGGGCGGATTCGCGTGTGCGGATCAGCGTGCGTCGGACGGGGCGGACCGGCGGCGCCGCAGGTGGTGTCTGCGGCTCGGGACGACGTCCGGGTGCCGTTCGGGGACCGGAGGCCGGCCGCCGAGGGGTTCGCCGACCGGGCCACGACCCGGACCCGGACCCGCCACCGACGTCGGGACGTCGACCAGGGTTTGCGGGGCGAGCCACGGGAGCGCCGTCGGGGGCGGGACGCACGCGGCGAGCACCGCGACGATCCCGCGGCACGCGCGCGGGAACGCGCCACCGCGCCGGGCGAGTCGGTCGGTGAGGCGACGGGCGAGCGCGTCGGTCGACCCGGCGGCGGCCACGGACACCGCGTACAGGGGGAGAGCGGCGACGACCCCGTCGAGGTCGAACTCGGCCTGCGCCAACCGGGCCAGGCCGATGTAGCCGAACGCGTAGAGGGCGCCCGACCATTGCGATCCGCGGGCGGCCAACGGCGGCTGCTCGTCGACCGGTTGCGGCTGCCCGCCGGGGGCGTGCGCCACCTGCGGGACCCTCGGGTCGGCGGCGGGGGAAATCTCGGGCATGTCGCTCCAAGGGGGCGTCGGGTCGTGCCGAGGATTGGCTTGCGATCCCCATCGTGGGCGGCCTCGCGCTCGCCCGACAAGGTCGTCCCGCTGCCCGGGCGAAGTCGTTCATGCAGGTCAGGACGGGTCCGATGCGAACCGGTAACAGGCTGGGCACGCATACCGACAGGTGCGGTGCGCAGCGCGAACAGCGCTGTTAGCGTTTCGGAATGAACCCCGGAGAGCGCACCGCCGTCGAGGGTGTCGACCGTGACGCCCTCAGGCCCGGCGACGAACGTATTCGGCACCGCGTCGACGACATCGACGACGTGGGGCAGTTGATGCGCTACGCGCTCGCCGCCCAGTTGGCCCGCCTGGAGCGGTACGGGATTTCACAGAACGCCGTGGCGCGTGGAACGGGCAGCGCGCCGGCGAAGATCACCGGCAGCCTGCGCGGCCCGACCACGAGCGCGTTGTCCCCGAACCGGGCGACGAGTCGCGAACCGGTGGCGCTGACCGGCGATTGGCTGCGCAACCTGGACCGGACCCTGGTCGCACTGGCCCCCGACACCGAATCCCTGGGCGGCCTGAACTCGCTCGGCATCCGGCTGCGCGGACTCGCCCGCAACGACAACCTGCCGGCACACCTGCCGGCCGGGTGGACGTGGGAGATCCTGCAGGACGACGCGGACACCGAATTCGCCGTGCTGGTCCAGGCGTCGGCCCTGCTGTCCCTGTTCATGCCGGTCGAGCACGCCAGACGTTCGTCCTCGGAGTTGCGGCAGAAGTACAAGAAGAAGATCCATGCGATCGCCGAACGACTCGCGTTGATCGGCGGCGCCCCGCCCACACCACGCAACATCGACGCACTGGTATTGCTGGGCAGCCTCACCAAGTACGCCTACGACGCCGATCTCGGCGACCTGATCGGCGACGCCCTGCGCACCTCGCCGCTGGGCTTTCGACACTGGCGGGTGCTCACCCAACTGGTCCACCTGTGCGAGGACAACCTCAGCTCCAGCTCGCATCTCAAGGGGTGGGTGATCCGGTTGCTGACCGACGCCGAGGAACTGCGGCGCCGGAGCGTGTGCCCGGGACGTTCGCTGGACCTGGAACTGGCCGTGGTGATTCCCCGATCGTGGTCACCGCCCGAGGACGACTGGGTGCGCGAGCTGCTGATCGCGCGCGCGACCGACCCGGGGTCGACGATCAGGGAACGCGGAACCGCCGCACTGGGACTGTGGCAACGCACGCTCGTGCAGAACCCGTTACACCGCAGCGACGACGCGCAGGCGCGTTGTGTGGGTGCGGTCGAGAGCGAACTGCGGGAGTTGGTGCGGTGGTTCCGGGCGCAGGCGGCGGGTGCGCGAACGGCGGGGGGCCTGCGCTGGACGGCGGCCACCCTCGAAGCCGTCCTCGACGCCGGCACGCCGGTCTGCAACACGTGGCCGACCCCCGACCCCGAGGACGAATCCTGGTTCGCCGTCGTGCGGGCCGCCGCCGATTCGCTGGACTCGCAGGAGATCCCCGAGCGCATTCGGCAACCCACCAAGGCCCTGTTCCTGCACCTGCTCCTGCAAAACGCCGTGGTGCAACGGCGGCGGGCCGTCGACACGCTGCTGTCGGGCGGGTGGACCGGCGCGATCGTGCACGCGCTGGAACACGTGCTCGAACACGAGAAGGAACAGTCCTGGTTGCGGGTACGGGCGCTGTTCGCCATCGGCTTCCTCCAGCGCCGGGACAACACCGTGGCGCGGATCCTGGTCCAGGCGGGCAAGGAGGCGTACGCCGCACTGGCGGCCGGACCGACGGACGCCCGGATCACCGAGCTGCACGCCGTGCTGTTCGCCATCGGCGACTGTTTCGGCGCCGGCTTCGGCGCCCGGGACCGCGGCAACCTCAAAACCGTCCGCACCGGAACGGCCGTGATCCTGCGCGGACTTGCCATCGGCGACCTGACCAGGGGCGACGAGCGGTACTACCCGGTGTCGCGCGCACTGGCCTATCTGCTGACCTTCACCGCCCAGGACCGCCGGGCCGGGCGAACGGACGAGTCCGAGGAACTCCTGGAGGCCATGCGCGACCACCCGGACGAGGTGACCCGCGAGTTCTGCGAGTGGGCCCTGCAATACCGGTTCGGCCCGGACGGCCGGGTGCGCTCGCTGCTGCACGCGGCCGACACCGACACCTGACGCCGCGCCCGACGACGGCGCGCCGACTCGCAGACCCGTGGACTCGCCGACGTTCGGCCGCCGATCGTGGCCGGCGTCGGGGCCATACGGGTGGACCTGCCGGGCGGTGTTCGTGCGGTGTGCGGCCGGGACCGGGGCGACGGGTGATCTTGGTCGGACCGGATCCCCCACTCTCGGAAGAGACATCCCGCCATGCGTCGTGCCCCTGCGTGTCGCCTCGCCACCGTCCTGTTCGCCCTCTCCGCCCTGGTCCCGTTCACCCTGACCGTGCCCTCGGCCCAGGCCGGCCCGCCGACCACCGCCGTGATCACCGCCGATCCGCCCGACGACTGCCCACCCGACGGTCTGGACCCCGCGCTGGTGGCCCGCCTCGACGAGGCGATCGAGAAGACCCGCCAGGTGGCCGGCGTTCCCGGGGTGACCGTCGGCCTGTGGCTGCCCGGTCGGGGCAGTTACGTGCGATCGACCGGGGTGGCCGACAAGGCGACCGGCGCGCCGATGACGCCCGATCTCAACATGCGGATCGGCAGCGAGACCAAGACCTTCACCGTCACCGCCCTGCTGGAACTGGTCGACGACGGCCTGATCGGGCTGGACGACCCGATCTCCGCCTACCTCGACGGTGTTCCCGACGGCGAGCACATCACCATCCGGCAACTGGCGGAGATGCGCAGCGGTCTGTTCTCGTACACCGCCGACCCGGACTTCGTGAACGCGCTGCTGTCCGACCCGACCCGCCCGTTCACCCCCGAGGAACTGTTGGCCTACGGCTTTCGGCACCCGAACGTCTTCGCCCCGGGTGCGCGGTTCCAGTACTCCAACACCAACACCGTGCTGCTCGGTCTGGTCGTGGAGAAGCTCGGCCGCATGCCGCTCGCCGACTTCGTCCACAAGCGCGTCACCGGGCCGGCCCGCCTGCACCACACGCTGTTCCCCAGGGGCGCCGAGTTCCCCGAGCCGCACGCGCACGGGTACACGGACCAGACGTTGAGCGGCGACGTCGCCGACGCGACCGACTGGAACCCGAGCTGGGGCTGGGCGGCCGGCGCGATGATCTCCGACCTGCACGACCTGCGCCGCTGGGCCAAGGTGGTCGCCACCGGCACCCTGCTCTCGCCGGCCACCCAGGCGGAACGGGAGAAGTTCGTGCCGGTCCCCGGCTTCGACGGCGCCGGGTACGGCCTGGGTCTGTTCCGCACCCACGGTTGGGTCGGGCACAACGGGTCGTTGCCGGGTTATGAGAGCGTGACGATGTACCTGCCCGAACAGGACGCCACGATGGTGATCCTGCTCAACACCGACATCCTGCACGAGGGCAACGAGCCGAGCACGCTGTTCGCCGAGGCGATCACCTCGATCGTGACCCCGGACAACGTCTACCAACTCCCGGCCGAGGGCTGACCGGACGCCCCCTGCGGCGTCGGGCGGCGGCGAGCCGTGAGCCGTCGACGGGCGGGACGGCGCCGCGGTGCGGGCGGGGGTGGTTGCGGGCGGATGCGCCGCTCACCACCGACCGCCCGCACCGCGGCGATCGGGGCGGGACCAGCCGCCGGCGCGGGGGCGGGAGCGGGCCACCGCGTCGGTGCCGTCCAGGAGCAACTTGCTGCGTTCGACGGCCTGTTGCTCGGCGGTGAGGTCGAGTCCCCGGGTGGTCAGCCAGTAGGCCGCGCCGGAGACCACGAGCCCGACGACGAAGGCGATGTCGGCGCCGTCGAGGGTGTCGACCATCGGCCCGGTGTAGAAGCCGGTGACCATGAACGGCACCAGGGCCGCGACGCCCAGCGCGTAGGAGAGCAGGCCGCGCCATCCCCAGCGCCCGTAGATGCTGTTCGGGCTGAAGATCTCGGTGATGGCGTAGTGGCCCCGGCGGACGAAGTAGTAGTCGATCAGATTGACCGCCGTCCACGGCGCCAGCACGTAGAGGATCAGCGTGATGAAGTCGTTGAAGCTGCCCAGGTATCTCGACGGCAGGCCCTCGGCCACGGCCAGGGCGACCGCCGCGCCGGCCACGATGCCGGTGACGCGGGTGCGTAGGGTCAGGGTGATCGGACGGAACGCCTGGACGATGCTCAGGCCGGAGAGCATCGCGCCGTAGAGGTTGACGCCCATCACCGCGATCGCGCTCGGGACCAGGACGGCGACCACGGCGGTCTTGCCGAAGCCGTCGAACAGGGTGTCGCCGATGTCCTGGAGGTTGACCAGCGCGTCGGGCACCGGTACCGAACCGGCGATGAAGTTGCCGAGCACCATCAGCCAGATCGCCGACAGCGCGGCCCCGGCATACGTCCAACCGATGACGCCGCGTTCGGAGGTGTCCGCGGGCAGATATCTGGAGTAGTCCGAGACGTACACCGCGTAGCCGAGCTGGTAGCCGGCCGCCGCGACGAACTGGGCCAGTGCCGCCGCGGGGGTGAAGGCGGCGGAGTGCTCGACCGGGTGCGGCTCCAGGTGGATCAGCGCCAGCACGGTGAGGATCGCGAACATCGGCACGACCAGGTACGGCAGCAGGCGCAGGACGGTGTGCAGCAGGTCGTAGCCGACGATCGCCACGCCGGTCGCGAGCAGCACGATCACGACGGCCCACACCGTCGAGGAGCCGGGCAGTACCGATTCGAGCACCTGGGAGGCCAGGAGCACGCCGAACGCGCTGAAGCCGATGTAGACGCAGATCACCGCGAGCATCGGGACGAGTGCGCCGCGGGTGCCGAACTGGGCGCGGGACTGGATCATCTGCGGCAGGCCCATGGTGGGCCCCTGATTCGCGTGGAAGGCCATGAAACAGGTGCCGAACAGGATGCCCAGCACGGTGGCCACGATCGACCAGCCGATCGACAGGCCCAGCACCGGGCCCGCGAAGCCGACGACCATCGTGGTGGGGACGAACTGTCCGGTGAACCAGAACGGCGCCTGATGCCAGGCGCGGCCGTGCCGCTCGGACTGGGGGACGTAGTCGATGGAGCGGGTTTCCAGCACCGGACCGCGGGCGTTCTCGGCCCCTGTTGCCTGCCTGCCGGTCACCGCACCTGCGTGGTCAACCATGTGCCCTCCTTCATCTGGGGCAGAATCTACATTTTTTCGGTCGTTTGTCTGCTCTGGTGCCGGTCGGCGGCGGCCTGATCCGCCGCGAAGTCGGCGAATCCCGCCATGGCGCGGGCCAGGGTGCGTGCGGCCGTGGTGAGGTCGTCGAGGGCCACCCACTCGTCGGCGCCGTGCGCCTGACGGATCGAGCCCGGCCCGTAGACGACGGTGGGAATGCGCAGGTCGTTGCGCAGGAAGCGGGCGTCGGAGCCGAGATACAGGCCGACGAAGCCCTCGTTCGGCCCGGCGTCGGGCCGACAGGCGTCGACGAAGTCCGGGAAGGGGTGCGGGAGCGGCAGTTCGGAGCCCTCGCAGAAGAAGGTGGGGATCACCCGGTAGTCGACGTCCGGGCAGGCCGCGTCGATCATCCGCACGATCGAGGCGTGCACGTCCTCGGCGCTCTCCCCGGGCAGCGTGCGCCGGTCGATGGTCAACGCGCAGCCCGGCGCGATCACGTTGGCGGCGACCCCGCCGCGCACCATCGCCACGTTGCAGGTCGGGCTGCCCAGCAGCGGGTGCGGGCGTGGGTGGAAGGGGGCCAGATGCAGCGCGGTGGTGATCCGCGCCGCGTCCGCGACGGCGGAGCGTCCGCGAGCCGGGTCGCCGCCGTGCCCCGCCGTGCCGGACACCTCGATCCGGGCCTGCCAGGAGCCGCGCTCGGCCACCGCGACCCGCAGCTCGGTGGGCTCGGGGACGATGCACGCGTCGGCCCGGACCAGGCCGGCGGCCACCAGTTCGGCCGTACCGTGAGTGCCGCCGGTCTCCTCGTCGGCGACGAGGTGGAAGACGATGTCGGCGCCGAGCTCGACGCCGGAGTCGAGACAGGCGCGCAGCCCCTCGATCGCCGCGGCGATGCCGCCCTTCATGTCCGCCGCGCCGCGCCCGATCAGGCGTCCGTCGCGCACGACCCCGTCGAACGGGGGCACCGTCCAGTCCGCCTCGGCGACCGGTACGACGTCCACATGGCCGTTGATCAGCAGGGTCGGCCGGCCCGGCGCGCCGCCGCCGTGGGTGGCGAGCACCGAGGGCCGCCCGGACCGCGAGGTGAACACGTGTGTGTCGCAACCCAGCGCGTCGAGCAGGTCCGACAGCGCCGGTACGGCCGCCGACTCGCGGCCGGGCGGGTTCCGGGTGTCGATGCGCACCAGGGCGGCGGCGGTCTCGCGCACCCGGTCGGCTCGGACGAAGTCCTCGACCGGCGGGCGCGACCCGTTCGCGTTGCCGGCTCGGGCCGGCCTCACGGTCGCACCTCGACCTTCGGCAGGATCCCGACCCGGGCCAGGCCGCGGGCGAATTCGCCCAGTTGCGGCCGGTCGGCGACCAGCTCGGCCAGCAGCGCGCGGCCCGCGTCGGCCTCGCCGCAGCGCAGCAGGATCACCGCCCGCCACAGGTCCGCCTCGGCATTGCCGCCGAGGCCGGCCCCGGCCGCCGTGAGCGCCCGGACCGTCTCGCGGGCCTCGGCGGCGGTGATGCCCGCCGCGTCGCCGATCACCAGGGGCGGGGCGAACAACGCGGCCCCGATCGTCCGGAAGCCCTCGTGCACGGGCAACAGGCGGCGCAACTCGCGTACCGGATCGGCATGGTCGTCGACCCGGATGTCGGCGAGCACGTGTCGCCAGGGCCGCTCGCCGCGCACGCCGTCGACCACCTTGACCACCGCCGACTGCGATCCCCGGGCGTCGCCGCCGGCCCGCTCGCCGGCCTCCAGGGCGGCCACCAGTCGATCCGCGTGCGCCGACGCCGACGCCGCGTCGCGGTGTGCGGCGACCATGGCCCGGCACACGTCGTCCGAGGCCAGCATGTTGCCCACCGCGGCCACGCCCTCGCCCCGGGCGACGCCGGTGTGCGGTGCGCAACCGCCGCCGGTGAAGCACGCGTATGCGCCGGTGGCGTCCATCACGATCGCCTGGCGGTAGTCGGCCAGCGGATCGCCCGCGACCAGCGTCCGCAACACGTCGTCGGGCGTGGCGCCGGCCCGGAGCAGGGCCAGCCCCTCGTGCGGCCAGTCGGTGTTGGCGAACGCCTGGCTGACGACCACACCGACGCCGGCCTCGGCATCGCCGACGACGGAGCCGACGGCGAAGAAGTGCGACTGGGAGGCGAACCCGAGGGAGCCGTCGTGCGGATGGAAACCCACTATCGAATAGGTCATCGCGATCTCCGATCTGTGATGTGTGCCGGGCCGGCCCGGCGTCGCGGGGCCGCCCCGGCGGCCGAACCGGGACCTCGGGCGGGTCCCGGTTCGGCCGCCGCGGGTGTCACCCGGCGGACCGGGCCCGGATCAGCGGGAGCAGGTCGCGGGAGAGGCGGTCGACCTGCGCCGTGCCGTCCTCGCCGGGGAGCAGGCACAGCGCGACGCAGTCCGCCCCGGCCTCGGCCAGTGCGCCGATCCGCTTCGCGCAGTCCGCGGGTGTGCCGACCACCGCCAACTCGTCGAGCCACGCGTTCGGAATGGCGCGTACGGCGTCGTCGAAGTCGAGCGCGGCCAGTGCCTCGGCCTCGTCCGCGATGCCGTGCGCCTCGGTCATCGGATTGCGCGGCCCGGCCAACAGGTAGAGCCCGAACAACTCGCGCAACCGTTCGCGGGCGATCGTGGCGTCGTCGTCCATCGAGCAGAGCACGTACGCCACCAGGTCGTGCTCCGGACCGCCGCCGCCGGCGGCGACGGTGCGGGCCGCCCACTCGACGTAGCGCGTCCCGGCGAGGACGGAGAGCACCGTGCCGTCCGCGGCGGCGCCCGACATGGCCAGCGCCTTGGGACCGCCCACGCCCGCCAGGATCGGCGGCACGACGGTGGGCGGATGGGCCAGTTGCACCTCGCGGGCCCGATACGAGGACGCCTCGACGGTCAGGGTGTCGCCCGCGAGCAGCGTGCGCAGCGCGGCGATGACGTCCCGGACCGAGGACAGCGGGGTCTTCGAGCGAATCCCCATCTGGTCGAGCCAGTCGGGGACACCCGCGCCCACGCCCGCCCTGAGCCGACCCGGGTACAGGCCGGCCAGGGTCGCCAACTCCATGGCCAGGAGCGCGGGATGGCGCGAGGTGGTGGGCACGATGCCGATGCCGACCGGGAGTCGCGTGGCGGCCAGCACGGCGCCGGCCGCGGCGATGGCGCCGGTGTAGAAGTAGTCTTCGCCGACCCACAGTTCGTCGAAGCCGCCGCGCTCGGCGGCCTCGGCCGCCGCGACGATCTCGGCCGGGTGTTGGGAACTGCCCAGGACCAGGGAGATGCGTGGGGAACCCGGAGTGACGGTCATGGTCAGACGCCCTTCGGGAGCGGGTTCCACGGCACCTTGCCCAGGCCGCGGCTGTTGGTGGAGTCGGCGAATCCGGGCCGGGTCTCGTCCGGGTCGGGCAGCGCGGTGATGTGGGTGTGCCACATGCGCCACTCGGGCGCGCCCGTTCCGTTGTCGCGGTGGTAGATCTCGGTGGCCCGGCCGATGGTGGCGTCGACCGAGTCCGCGGTCCACTCGCCGCCGTCGAGCATCTCCGCGTCGATGGTGAACTCGCAGGCCAGCCAGGCGGTGTCGCCGCGGACCTCCAGGCGCATGATCTCGGTCCGCAGGCCGCCCGGCTGGGCGATGATCTCGCGGTACCACTTCCACAACGCGACCTTCTCGGTCATGTCGAAGTAGGGGTGGCCGTTGAAGTTGAACATCAGATATTCGTCGCCCGGGGACGGGAACACCTCGACCATGCGGTCGATGTCCCAGCCGATGTTCGACTCCCACCACTGCTTGTGCAGCCTGAGGATCTCGGCGATGTCCGCCTTCGGCGCGGTGCGCTCGGCGAACGGGGTTTCGGTCATGATCGGCTTCCTGTTCCGGTGATGGGGTCTCGATCGTGGGCGCGGTGTTCCCGGGTGCCGTCGATCAGCGAGGCGAGGTAGGCCGCGACCCGGTTGGGGGCGGTGTACATCGGCAGGTGCCCGTGTTCGACGATGACCGCGAGCCGGCCGCCGGTGAGTTCGGCGAAGGCCCGGGAGTCCTCGACGGGACAGCCGAGGTCGCGGTCCCCGACGATGGCCAGCGTCGGGCAGCGCAGTCCCGGCGCGGCGTCCAGTCCGGCGGCCGCCGCGGCCGCCGTCCAGACGCGCGCCGCCTCCGCGTCGGAATCGACGCCGATGTCGGCGGCGACCTCGGCCACCAGGACCTCGTCCAGGCCGGGTTCGCTCGCCAGGATGTCCAACACGGCGTTGCGCGCACCCCTGGCGGCGACGGCCGCGAGGAATTCCCGCGAGGCGGCCGGCTCGGCCGGGCGGAAGGCCCCGCCGACCGTGGCGACGCTCGCCACCCGGTCCGGGTACGCGGCGGCCAGTTCCACCGCCACGGCCGCGCCGACCGAGGCGCCCACCACGTGCACGCCGCCGACCTCGCGGGCGTCCAGCAGTTCGACGCACTCGCGCACCCAGCCGGCCAGGTCGTACTCGGCGCGGCGGCCCGAACACCCATGTCCGGACAGGTCGACGGCCAGACACGTCCACTCGGCCGGCACCGCCGCCAGGACCGCCCGCCAGCAGCGGGCCTGCAGGTTGGCCGGGTGTACGAAGAGCACCGTCGGGGATCCGGGAGTGCTGCCGGGTCTGAGCAACGCCGACCCCGAGCCGGTACCGAAGGCGATCCGTTGCACGGACGACATTTTGGGCTTCCCCTCTCCGCTTGGGGCGCCATAGTTACAGTAACGATGTAAGTTTGTCGAGAGTCGGGACGACGTCCGGCCTAGACTCCCGAGCATGAATTGGCGAAGCATCGGCGATGTCGCCGCCGAGGTCGGGGTCAGCCCTCAGACGCTCCGGGCGTGGGAGAAACAAGAGCTGCTCGTGCCGGACCGCACGGCCGGCGGCCAGCGGCGTTACGGTCCCGAACACGTGAGCCGGGCCCGGCGGATCGCCGATCTGCGGCAGCGGCACGGCTGGAATCCGGCCGCCATCCGCACCTCGTTGAGCGACCCCGACGACGTTCCGGCGCCGGAGGAGCCCGCCGACGGCGGTCGGCTGCGCCGCGCCAGATTGGCCAGTGGCCTGTCCCTCAAGGAACTCGCGGCGCTGACGGACACCTCGGTGTCGCACCTGTCCTCGATCGAACGCAGCGTCGAGCGCGCCTCGACCCAGTTGATCGCGCGCATCACCGACGCGCTCGGGGTCCCGATGAGCAGTCTGGCGTCGTTCACCCGGACCGACGCGAGCGTGGTGCGCGCCGACGAGCGTGCGACCGTGGTCCTCGAAGGCGGCGTGCAGTGGGAGGAACTCCTGCGCCCCGGCCACGATCTCGAACCGGCCCTGCTGTCCATCCCACCGCACGGCTCCAGCGGTGGTCCCTACTCGCGTCCGGGCGAGACCTTCGCCTTCCTGATGTCCGGCACGCTGCGCTTTCGGGTGGGCGGCGGGCTCGGCGACCACGCGCGGGTCGCCGAACCGATAGACGTCGCCGAGGGGGACTCGGTCTCCTTCCCGTCCCGGACGCTGATCTCCTGGGAGAACATCGGCCGCAAGACCGCCCGCGCGATCTGGATCGAGGTGTTGTCGCCCAACGCCTGGTCGGACCCGATGACCAGGCGCATCATCCGGGCGGCGTCCGGATTCACCGCGCCGGACCCCGACCCCGCCGCCGAGCCGGCCGGGGGAGCCGGCCCCGGCTGATCCGGGCCGACCTACCCCGGTTCGACGTCCGGTGGCGGCGGCGTCGCCGACGGGCCCGGCGACTCGCCGGCCGGTCGTTCGCCCGGCAACCAGCGCAACGCGAACCACAGTTCCATCCGCACGTCCGGGTCGTGCAGGTCCAGGTCGAGCAACTCGGCGATCCGGCCGATGCGCTGGCGGACGGTGTTGCGGTGCAGGTCGAGCGCGGTCGCGGTGCGATCCCAACTGCCGTGGTGGGCGAGCCAGCTGCGCAGGGTCTCCAACAGCACGTGGTATCCGGGCGAGGGCGCGCCGGCCAGGGCCGCGAACCGGGCGCGGGCCAGCGCGGTCGCGTCGGCGGCGGGCACCAGCGAGTGCACGCTCAGGTCCTGGTCCCGGTGCCGCCCGGCGGGCACCCCCGCCGCGAGGGCGTGCCGCAGCGCGCGTTCGGCCTGATTGGCCGCCACCGCCAGGTCGGCCGTCGCGGACGGGGCGCTGAAACCGAGCGTCCAGCCGAGCCGGTGCGCCGCCGCCGGATCCGCCGTGGGCGCCCCGGGCGTGGTGGGCACCAGGGCGTACACGTCCCGGCCGCGCAGATCCAGATACGGCGTGCCCAACGCGGTTCCCAACGCGGCCAGTTGCACCGGATCCCGGCCCGCCCCCGCGCCCGCCGCCGGACCCGACCGAGGTCGGCCCAGCCGACCGCGCACCACCACCCAGCCGGCGCCCGGCGCGGCCGGCAGCAACAGCGCGGCCACTTCCTGCGGCGACTCGCCGAGCATCAGCCGCACCAGCGCGGCCGAACTGTCGCTGTCGCCGCCGAGCGCATGGCGAGGACTGGTCAGCAGCGACAACAACACCGCCGCCACCGCGGTCACCGAGTGCTGGACCGCGGTCGGCGCGGTGGCCGCGACGACCCCGATCGCGGGCGGCGCCGCGCCGCCCTCGGCACCGGGCAGCGCGTGCACGGTCAGATGCAGCCCGTCGTGGTGGTCCGCGGCCGTGGTCGGCGCGAGCCGCCCCCGCCCGGACCCGCCGACGCGCGACTGCGCGATCGTGCGCACCATCAGCGCGCGCAGCCGCTCCGGCGCGGCCGGCCCCGGCCGCGCCCCCGCGGCCACCAACTCGTTGCCGGCCGGATCCAGCAGCACGGTCCACGCGTCCAACTGCACGGCGAGCCGATTGAGCACCGACCGCAGCGCGTCGGCCCGCACCGCCGCGGTGACCAGCGCGCCCTGGGCCCGACTGATCCGGCGCAGGTCCCGATACCGCGACTCGGTCATCGCGGCGTGCGCGGCCCGACTGACCGCCACGAACGGCGTGCCGTCGGGCACCCGCAACAACGGCAGCCCGTGCCGATCGCAGGACTCGACCAACGCGGCGGGCACCTCGTCGTAGACCGGCACCAGACCGAAGCCCAGGGCACTGGCACCCGCCCGGGCGATCCGCCCGGCGTACGCGTCGATGCCCTCGGCGGTCTTGGGCAGGGGCACCCCGGCGGTGAGCAGGAGTTCGCCGCCGATCAGATACGGCGTCGGATCCTCCAACTCGGTCACCCCGGTCGTGGACACCGGCCGATCCTCGCGCGGACCGGCGATCTGGCGCAGCCCGAGCGTCGGATCGGCGAGCAACACGCTCAGCGGGACGCTCGGCACATCGGGACCGGCCGCGAGGTCCGGGACGTCGGGGGCGGCGGAAGAGGAGTCGACCGACGGCATGGCAACACCTCCTGGCCGGACGATTCATCTATTTTGAATCATGATAATGGACGAAAGAGCCACTTCACCGGTGTCCGCACCCGGACGTAGGTTCATACCCATACGGCGAACGGCCGACGTGCCGACCCCGGCCCGACGACCATCGCCCACCGCGCCGCCTCGGCCCGCGGCCCCGGCCCCGAGCCGCACCCGCGCCGCACCCATCCTTCGCACCTTCCCGCTCCGCAGGCGATTCCTGCCGTCCTCGCGAGGTCCTCCGCCATGAGTTCCACCACCGCCCGCGGCCCCCTCGACCCCGCCCACGTCCCACGCAACGGCGGCGACCTGGTCGTCGAATCCCTGGTCAACCTGGGCGCGGACCGCGTCTTCGGGGTGCCCGGCCAGCACGCGCTCGGACTGTTCGACGCGCTGCGCCGCTCCGCGCTGGAATACGTCGGACTGCGCGTGGAGAACAACGCGGGCTTCGCCGCGGACGGCTACGCCCGCGCCGCCGGCACCGTGGCCCCGCTGCTGTTGTCCACCGGCCCCGGCGCGCTGACCGCGCTGCCCGCCCTGCAGGAATCGGCCGCCGCCTCGGTGCCGGTCCTGGCCGTCTCCAGCCAGATCCCCTCGGCCGGCCTGGGCCGAAGGCGGCGCGGCTACCTGCACGAACTCCTCGATCAGCAGGCGAGCTTTCGCGACGTGGTCAAGTCCGTGCACCTGGTGGGCGCGGCCTCGCAGATCCCCTCGGCACTGGCCGCGGCCTGGGAGTCCGCGCTGACCCCGCCGTACGGTCCGGTGTGGGTGGAGATCCCACAGGACGTGCTGCTCGCCCCGACCGAGGTGCCCCGGGTGACCGGGCTGCGGGTGCGCCCGAGGGTGCCGTGCGCCCGACCCGAACTGCTCGCCGAGGCGGCGGCGATGCTGGTCGCCGCCGAACGGCCGGTGATCCTGGCCGGCGGCGGCGTGCTCCGGGCCGGCGCGAGCGCGGAACTGTTGCGCCTGGCCCGGCTCCTGGACGCGCCGGTGGCCTGCACGTTCGGCGCCAAGGGCGCCTTCCCGTGGGAGCACCCGCTCTCCCTCCAGTCCTGGTTGGAGGACCGGCACACCACCGAACTCCTGGACGACGCCGACGTGTTGCTCGTGGTCGGCTCCGGACTGGGCGAACTGTCCAGCAACTACCACACGCTCGCCCCACGCGGCCGGATCATCCAGATCGAGGCCGACCCGGGCAAGTTGGAGGCGGCCCATCCCGCCTTCGGCATCCACGCCGACGCCCGGAGTGCGCTGGCGGTGCTCGGCGACTCGGTGTCGCCCCGCTCGCCCGGACCGGGCGCCAAGATCGCCCGCGCCCTGCGCGACCGGGTCGCCGCGCGGATCGCGGAACAGGGCCTGGACCTGGAACAGGGCGTACTCGCGGCGGCGCGGGCCGCGCTTCCCGACGACGCGCCGGCCTTCTTCGACATGACCATCCTGGGCTACTGGGCCTGGTCGGCCTGGGACGCCCGGCGCCCCGGCACGATGCACTCGGCCCAGGGCGCGGGCGGGCTCGGCTACGCCTATCCGGCCGCGCTGGGCGCCGCCGCGGCCGATCCCACCCGCCCGGTGCTGGCGGTCTCCGGCGACGGCGGCGCGATGTACTCGATCGCGGAACTGGCCACCGCCCGCCAGGAGAACCTGAACGTGACGTGGCTGATCGTCGACGACGGCGGCTACGGAATCCTGCGCGAGTACATGACGGACACCTTCGGCGCGGCGACCGGGACCGAACTGGCCCGTCCCGACTTCGTCCGGCTCGCCGAAGCCTTCGGTGTCCCGGCCACCCTCAGCAGCCCCGCCCGACTGGGCCGCGACCTGGCCCGGGCACTGGCCGCACCCGGCCCCCGGGTGGTCGTACTCCCGGCCCTGCTTCGGATGTTCGCCCCCACCCACACCCGAGGGAGCGAGGGCCGATGAGCACGCACCCCGGCATCGGCACCGACCCCACGCACCCGAGACCAGGCCCCGGCCAGGCGAGGAGCACCACCATGAGAACCGAAGAACAACTCCCGGCGGGGGAGCCGGCCGCCCCCGGCCTGAAGGCGAACGCCATCGGCCTGCCCGGCGCCATCATGCAGTCGGTGACCACGATGTCGCCGGCCATCACGGTGGCCTTCACCGTGCCCTTCCTGGCCGGCACCGCCGGCACCGCGAGCCCGCTGGTGGTGCTGCTCGCCGCCGTGGTGTCCTACCTGCTCGGCTACACGCTGGCCCAACTGGCCCGGCACATAACCTCTGCGGGGACGTACCACAGTTTCGTCAGTCGACTGCTGGGCCCGCGTTGGGGATTCCTCGCCGCGTGGGCGTACCTGCTGTTCTATCCGGTCGCCACCGCGATGTTGTGCGGGTTGTTCGGCTCCACCCTGCACCGGGTGCTGCTGAGCGAATACGGCTGGGACGTGCCGTGGTGGGCGCCGATGATGCTGCTCCTGGTGGCCATCGCGGCCCTGGCCTACAAGGGCGTCGAACTGGCCGTGGGCGTGACCGTGGCACTGGGCGTGTTCGAGATCGTGGTGATGGTCGCGCTCTCCGTGTGGGGTCTGTGCCAACCCGGCGACGGCGGTACCAGCCTGTCCTGGCTCACCGGCAGCGGGGCACCCACCGGCAACGGCTTCTTCCTCGGCTTCGTGTTCAGCATCTACACCTACACCGGCTGGGACGCGGCGGCCTCGCTGGGCGAGGAGACCTCCGACCCGCGTCGCAACATCCCCAGGGCGGTGCTGGGTTCGATCGTCATCCTGGGCGTGTTCGTGGTGCTGACCACCTGGGGGCAACTGGCCGGCTGGGGTACGCGCGACATCCAGGGGCTGGTGGACTCCGAGCAGATCCCGGTGTTCGTGCTCGCCCACAAGTACTGGGGCGCGCTGTGGTTCCTGGCCCTGCTGGCCCTGCTCAACTCGATCATCGGCGGCGCCATCGCCTGCATGAACGCCTCGGCCCGGTTCATGTACGGGATGGCCCGATCCGGCGCGCTGCCCGGGCCGCTCGCCCGGCTGAGTCGGCATCAGACGCCGGCCGCGGCGATCGGGGCGCAGACGGTGATCAACGTCGTGGTCGGACTGGCGATGATCGCCACGGTCGGTCTGTACAACGTCTACGCGTTCACCGGGCTGATGTTCACCTTCGCGCTCGCCGTGGTGTACGTGATGGGCAGCGTCGCGGTGTGGCGGATGTATCGCACGATGGCCCGGCACGAGTTCCACCCGGTCAAGCACGCCGTGGTGCCGTTCCTGGGCAGCGCCGCGCTGATCCTGGTGGCCTACGAGTCGCTCGACCCGCTGCCGGAGAGCCCGTTCGTGTGGGCGCTGCCGGTGGTGGTCGTGTGGATGGTCGCCGGCGTGTTCCTGCTGCTGGTGCGCCGGCGCGGGCTCGACGACGAGTCGCCGGCGTCCGTGAACGGGGTGGTGTCCGAATGAACGCCAAGGGCCTGCGGGTCGTGGTCACCGGCGGTTCCGGTCGGGTCGGCCGGTACGTCCTGGCCGAACTCGCCGACGCGCACGACGTGCTCAACGCCGACCTCACCCCGCTCGCGGGCGGCCCGGACGTCGGGTACCGCCGCATCGACATCCTCGATCCGGCCACGCTGGCTCCGGCGTTCGCGGGCGCGGACGTGGTGGTCCACCTCGCCGGGATCGACTACGACCTGGTCGACGACGCCGGCACCTGTGTGCGGGTGAACACCGTGGGCTGCTGGAACGTGTTGCAGGCCGCCCGCGAACAGTGCGTCGCCCGGGTGGTGGTGTGCTCCAGCATCGCCGCCACCGGGCTGCACGAACCGGGCGCCGACCGGCCGCCGATCCGGCTGCCGATCGACGACGACGAGCCGATCCGGCCGGTGGACGCGTACGGCATAAGCAAGGCGCTGGTCGAGGTGATCGCGCGCGGGTTCGCCGATGCGAGCGGGCCGGAGGTGGTGTGCCTGCGTCCGTGCGCGGTGGTCTTCCCGGAGAACCTGCACACCTTCGTGCACCCGTCGGCGGACGGCCCGCGCACGCTGCACGACTACATCACCGCCGAGGACCTCGCGCGTGCCTTCCGGGCCGCCGTCGAGACCCCGGCGCCCGGCTTCGGGCCGTATCTGCTCGCCGCCGACGACTGCGCGCACCCCGACCCCACACTCGACTGGTACGCCCGCGACGTGGGCGAGTTGCCCGCCGACGTCGACTCGGAGCGCTTCGCCCGCGACCCGCACGCCGGCGCGGTGCGTACCGACGGCGCGCGTGCGGCGCTGGGCTGGGCGCCGCGCGGGCGCTTCGCCGACCTGATCGCCCGGCACGCCTACACCGTCACCCTCGACCAGCGGAGGACCCCATGACCGACCGGACCCGGCTGCGCGACCTGACCGGACCCGAGATCGCCGAACGGGCGGCGCACGAGGTGTTGTTCCTGCCGCTCGGCTCGATCGAACAACACGGCCCGCACCTGCCGGTGGACACCGACACGCACATCGCGGAGCGATTCGCCGCCGCCACGTGCGCGCGCACCGGCGGGCTGGTCGCACCCGGATTCACCTACGGCTCCCGATCCCGGCCGATCAGCGGCGGCGGTGAACGATTCCCCGGCACGGTCTCGCTCACCGCCGGCACGCACAGCGCGCTCGTCGCCGACCTGGTGGTCAACTACGCCCGGCACGGACACCGGCGGATCGTGCTGGTCAACGGCCACTTCGAGAACACCGCACCGGCCGTCGAGGGGGTCGACCTGGCGCTCGAACGCGGGGCCGAGGCAACCGTGTTGGTGGTGAACTGGTGGGAGGTCGTCGGCGCGGACGCGCTGGATTCGATCTTCGCGGGCGAATTCCCCGGCTGGGAGGCCGAGCACGCCGGTGTCGTCGAGACGTCGCTGATGATGCACCTGGACCCGGCTCGGGTGCGCGCCGACGCGATCAGTCCGCTGACCGTGTCGATCACCCCGCCCCCGTACACGGTGTTGCCGGAGCGGCCGGGCCTGGTCGACCCCTCCGGGGTGTTGCGCACCGCGCACGGCAGCTCGGCCGAGCTGGGCGAGGCGCTGTTCACGAGCACCACGGACGCGCTCGCGGCGGTGGTGGAGGCCGAGTTCGGCCCGCACGCGGGGCGGGGCCGATGAGCACGCCGGGTCGGGAGCGGCAGGGGCCGGCGCCGGTGGCCGTGGTCAGCGGCGCGGCGGCCGGCATCGGACTGGCCTGCGTGCGAGAACTGCGGCGGCAGGGCTGGCTGGTGGCGGGCTGCGACCTCCGGGTCGGCGACGCGGCGGACCTCGACGCGGTGGTCGATGTCGCGGACCCGCTCGCCGTCGCGCGGTTCGTCGACCGGGTCGGCCGCGAACTCGGGCCACCCGTAGGGGTGTTGAGCGCGGCCGGCTATGTCGAGGAGATCCCGCTCGACGCGATCTCGGGCGCGGCCTTCCGGCGCATGCTCGGGGTCCACCTCGGCGGACTGCACCATCTGACCCGGGCCACCCTCCCGGGAATGGTGCGCGGCGGTGGCGGGGCGATCGTCGCGGTGGCCTCCGAACTGGCCATCGCCGGGGGCGAGGACGCCGCGCACTACGTGACCGCCAAGGGCGCCCTGCTCGGGCTGACCCGGGCACTGGCGGCCGAGCTGGCGCCCGACGGCGTGCGGGTGAACGTGGTGGCCCCCGGTCCCACCGACACCGCGATGTTGGCCGCGGGCACGGTCTGGCGCGACCCGGCCTACCTGGCCACGCTCCCCACCGGGGCGCTGGTGCAACCGGAGGAGATCGCGCTCACCGCGGCCTTCCTGCTGTCCGGCCGCGGTGCGCTCACCGGGCAGGTCGTCTCACCCAACGCGGGAACGGTGATCTGATGCACTCCTCGAACCACGCCGTGCTCGTGGGCCTGCCGGCCGACCTCGACCGGGCCACCGCACAGGTGTTGCGCGCCCGCGGCGCCCGGGTGACCTCGTCGCGGGTCGAACCCGACGGTGTGCTGCGGCCGGCGCCCGACCTCTTCGTGATCGGCTCGACCGCGCCGCGGCCGGCCGCCGCCTTCTCGGACATCGACCCACAGACCTGGTGGGCCGAGGTCGAGGGCCGGTTGTCCGCGCTGTTCGCCCTGGTCCGAGCGGCGGGACGAGAGCTGACCGGCGCGGGCGGGGGACGGATCGTGCTCGTGCTCGACGCGCGCGGTCTGGCCGGTGCGGCCGGGGCCACCGTCGACGCGACGGTGGGCGCGGCGGCGATCGCGCTCACCAAGTCGCTGGCCCGCGAACTGGGGCCGGCCCACATCGCGGTCAACGCCGCCGCCGTCTCGGCCCCACCCGAACCCGGCTTCACCACCCCCACACCCCTCCACATCGCCGAGACCATCGGCTTCCTCGCCAACCCCCATCTGCCCTCCCTGACCGGCCAGATCATCCCCTGCACAGGCGGCACCATCCGCACCCGCCCCTGACCCCCCCGTCCTCGAACGCGACACCACCCCGAACGCGCCGTGCCGGCGCGTTCGGGGTGGTGTCGCGTCTTTCGGCCTGTCCGGGCGTGGTTGCCGGGTGGGCCGTCGCGTCGGCTTCGTCGCCGGTGCCGCCCCCGTGCCGCCGCGCCCCGCCCTCGTGCACGACGTTGGCACCGGTGCCCGTGCCGCGGGGTGGGTCGGGCGGTCGTGTGGGACCTGGATGGGACCGGTGGCCCGGGTGCTTGGGACATGGGGCGGCCTAGCGTGACCGATGTCCGGACGAGGAGGGATGTCGATTCCGTCGACAACGTCCCTCCGTGGCATCCGTAGTAGGCAAGGGATGGAGAAGATCATGACGTACGACGACAGTTACGAGCCCCCGGCGCTGGTCGAGATCGGCGACTTCACCGAACTCACCCTCGGCGTCTGGTGGGGTTGCCCCTCGGACATCTTCGGCGGTCTGACGCCGTTCGCCTGCTGACGTTCGTGGTCGGCGGGTCGCCGGGGGACCGGTGCGGAGGCGCCGCGTGCGCCTCCGCGCCACCCGGCGCCACCCATCTCGCCGACACCGCACCGGATCACCACGCCTGGGAGTAGGCCATGGAATTCCTGATCCTTCCGGATACCTCGGTGCCGGCCCCGATCGCCGTCGCGAACGCCGGACCACCACCGTGGCGCTGCATCGCACACGCGTCGGGCCGACCGTGGCTGATCGGACACTGGTGCGACGACGACATCACCGTGGTCGTCGCCGGCACCCGTCGCCTCGTGCTCTTCGGGCGGACCCGCCTCGACATCGCCGCGGCCACCCGCACGCTGGCCCGGGCCGAGTCGCCCCACGACCTGGACGAGTTGGCCCGCACCCTCCCCGGCAGCATCCACCTGCTCGCCTCGATCGACGGCCGGATCCGCGCCCAGGGCGCCCTGGCCGGCACCCGACAGATCTTCCACACCCGCGTCGCGGGCGTGACGGTGGCCGCGGACCGACCCAGGCGGCCGGCCGACCTGGTCGGGGCACATCTGGACGAAGAGGCCCTGGCACTGCGCCTGTTGGCCCCCGGCGCGCCCTGGCCACTGACCACCCGCACGGTCTGGACCGGTGTCGGGCAACTCGACGCGGGTTGCTGGTTGCACATCGACACCGACGGCGCCGCCCGTACCGTGCGCTGGTGGCAGCCGCCGCCCGCCGAAGTCCCGTTGCGGCACGCGGCGGCCGGCGTGCGCGACGCGATTCGCGAGGCCGTCGCGGTACGAACCGCGCCCGGGCGCACGGTCAGTGCCGACCTGTCCGGCGGACTGGACTCCACCGCCCTGTGCTTCGTCGCCGCGGCCGGCGAGGGCACGCTGCTCACCCACCATTGGCAGCCCCTCGACCCCGCCAACGACGACACCCGGTGGGCCGAACGCGCCGCGGCCCTGCTGCCCACCGCCCACCACCGAACCGGCGGCCCGACCGACGGCCCCGGTTGGCTCGACGAGAGCGGGGACCCGCACGCGGGGGCCGAGTACGCCCTCGACGCGCAGGGTCCGCTCCCGTGGAGTCGCAACCTGGCCCGGATGGAGTACGTCGCCCGCGACTCCGCCGCCCGCGGTGCCACCGTGCACCTGATGGGCGTCGGCGGCGACGAACTGTTCTCCGTCACGCCCGCCCACCTGCGCACCCTGGTCCGCCGGCGCCCGCGCACCGGCGTGCCGGCGCTGCTGCGCTGTCGCGCGCTCAACCGTTGGGGCCTGCTGCCCACCCTGCGCGGCCTGATCGACAACGAATCCTTCGCCGGCGCCCTGCGCACCGGAGCGCAGCGGATCACCGCCCCCGCACCGCCGCCGGCGCGGGTCTTCATGGGCTGGGCCCCCGAACCGCGGTTGCCCGCCTGGGTGTCCCCGAGCGCCGCCGCGACCGTGCGCCGACTGCTGCTCGAAGCCGCGGCGCAGGGCCCCCGGCCGCTGGACCCCGACCGCTCCCGGCATCAGCTCGTCGAGGGGGTCCTGCACGGGGGAGCCGCGATCCGCGAGATGGGGTGGATCCTGTCCCGTCACGGCATCGACCTGGCCGCACCCTACCTGGACGACCGGGTCGTCGAGGCGGTCCTGTCGGTCCGACCGGAGGACCGCATGGTGCGCGGCGGCTTCAAGCCGATCCTGACCACCGCGCTGCGCGGAGTGGTCCCGGACGAACTCCTGGCGCGGCGCAGCAAGGGCGACTTCAGCGCCGAGTTCCACGCGGCCGTGGAGCACAACCGGCACCGGGTCGCCGAATGGTGCGCGGACCTGCGGCTGGCCCGGCTGGGCCTGGTCGACGCCGATGCCCTGCGCGCCGCGCTGTTCGCCCCCAGTCCCGACACCGCGCCACTGGCCCGGTTCGAGAACACCCTGGCCTGCGAGAGCTGGCTGCGTTCCGTCGAAGCGTGCGAACCACAACTCGCGTCGCGATAGGAGGACTTCCGATGACCATCACCCTGGCTCCGCACGTCACCAGCACCGAAGTGTCGGACGGGCTCGTGCTGCTCGACCAACGCAAGGGCCGGTACTGGCAGTTGAACCGGACCGGCGCCTACACGCTGTGCCTGCTCCTGGAGGGCCACTCCGCGGCCGGCGTGGCGGCCCGACTGGCGGAGAAGTCCCCGGCCGCCGCGGCCCAGGCGGACACGGACGTCCGCGACCTGCTGCGCGCCCTGTGCGAGGCTCGTCTGGTGGTGTCGTCATGACGATGCCGGTCATCGCGGAACAGCCGATCCCCCTGGTCTGGCACCGACACGTCACGGCGCGCCTGGCGGTCGCGGTGGCCCGCCCGTTGGCACTGCTCCCGCCGCGTCGACTGCGCCGGGTGTTGCGGGTGGTGAGCCTGGGCGCCCGACCCGCCGGCGTCGCCGAGGCGACCCAGGCGCGGCACGCCGTGGTGTCGGTCAGTGCGCGCTGCGCCGGACAGGGCTGCCTGCAACGGTCGGTGGCCACGGTGCTGTTGTGCCGGATCCGGGGGACGGTGCCGGACTGGTGTACGGGAGTGCGCACCCAGCCGTTCCGGGCGCACGCGTGGGTCGAGGCGGCGGGCACGCCGATCGGGGAGAGCGGCGACATGGCGTTGTTCCATACCGTGCTGAGCGTGCGCCGACCCGTCGGGAGGTCGTCGTGAGTGTCACCGCAGCGCGGCGAAATGCGCTCTCCGGGACGCCCGTTCACAAAGCCGCCGGCGACGGGACGGCGATCCGGACCGAGGGCCTGGGCAAGCTCTACGGCGATACCGAGGCCGTGGTCGGTCTGGACCTGGAGGTCCCGGCGGGCCGAATCTTCGGCTTCCTCGGTCCCAACGGCGCGGGCAAGAGCACCACGATCGGCATGTTGTGCACGCTGGTGCGGCCGACGCTGGGCCGGGCGCAGGTCGCGGGCTGCGACGTGGGCACGCAACCGGACGAGGTACGGCGGCGCATCGGGCTGATCTTCCAGGAGTCGACGCTCGACGTGGATCTGACCGCCGAGGAGAACATGCGGTTCCAGGCCGACCTGTTCGGCGTGCCGCGCCGGCGTTCGCGGACGACGATCCCGGCGCTGTTGCAGTTGGTGGATCTGGCGCAGCGCGCGAACTCGCCCGTGCGCACGCTTTCCGGCGGCATGCGCCGGCGATTGGAGATCGCCCGGGGGCTCCTGCACGCGCCGCGGGTGTTGTTCCTGGACGAGCCCACCACCGGACTGGATCCGCAGACCCGCGCGGCCGTGTGGGAGCACCTGCACCGACTGCGCCGCGAGCAGGGCATCACCGTCTTCCTGACAACGCATCATCTGGAGGAGGCGGAGCACTGCGACCAGATGGCGATCATCGATGCGGGCGAGTTGGTGGCGCAGGGAACACCCGCCGCGCTCAAGGCGATCGTGGGCGCCGACCTGGTCACGCTGCACACCGCCGACGACGAACGGGCCGCGCGTGCCGTGCGGGAGCGGTTCGGCCTGGTCACGCAGGCCCACGAAGGGGGTCTGCGGCTGCGGGTGGCGGACGGCGCGGCGTTCGTGCCGCGCCTGTGCGCCGGAATCGGCGTGCCGGTGCGGTCGGTGCACGTGAAACCGCCCTCTCTGGACGACGTCTTCCTGCACTACACGGGGCGCACCATCCGCGAGGCCGACGGCGGCGCGGGCGCGGCTGCGGGTGTGCCGCAGGGCTTCGGACCGAGGAGGTAGCACCCATGGCCCACATCGAGATCGAGACCGCCGGCACGACGGGACCCGAACGGTCGGAGCCGGTGACGTTCGCGCCGGTACGACCGCAGTCCGTGGGACCCGGGCCCGAACCGCCCGAGCCCGAACAGTCGATGGTCGCCCGAGCCGCCGGATCGGCCCTCGCGCGGGACCTGCGCACCGTGCGGGTGTTGTGGCAGCGCGAGATGATCCGGTTCGCCCGCAACCGGGTCCGGCTCGCGATGGGGCTGGTCACGCCGCTGATGTTCCTGCTGATTCTGGGGACCGGGCTCAATTCCCTGGTCGGCGACTCGTCCGACGGCCTCGGCGACTACCGTGCGTACCTGTTCCCGGGTGTGCTGATCATGGCCGTACAGGCGCCCGCGATCGCCGTCGGGGTCACCATCGTGTGGGACCGACAGGCCGGATTCCTGCGGCAGATGCTCGTCGCGCCGGTGCGCCGCGGCGTGTTGCTGACCGGCATCTGTCTGGGCGGAGCCGCCACGGGCGCGGCCCACGGCGCCCTAGTCCTGGCCGTCGCGGGCGCGGCCGGGGTTCCCTATACCCCGCAACTGCTGCTGGTGCTGTTGGAGTTGGCGCTGATCTCGTTCGCCTTCACGGCGTTGGGTGTGCTGGCCGCGGTGTGCATCCGGCGGATCGAGACCTTCCAGGTGGTGGTCGGCATGTTCATGATGCCGCTGCTGTTCCTGTCCGGCGCGATGTTCCCGGCGCGCGGGCTGCCCGGCTGGCTCGGTGGCGCGGTCCTGGTCAACCCCCTGACCTACGGCGTCGACGCGCTGCGGCGCACGCTGCCCGGGGATGTCGCGACGCCCGGCGGCGTGGCGACGGGGCCACAGTGGTGGGGGTGGACGCCGCCGGTCCTGCTGGAGGTCGCCTTCCTCGCGGTGGCGGCGCTGGTGGCGTTGACCCTGGCCACGCGCCGCTTCGCGCGCGCCGAGTAGCCGCGCGGTCCGTCGCGACCGGGACGGGACGGACCACGACCGGGCGCGGGCCGTGCGGGCCCGCCGTCCCGCGCGGTCGGCCGCTCAGGCCGTGCGGCGGCCGCGCCGGTAGACGGACGTCAACAACTGCGTCTTCGCCGGCCCCCACACCCGCCAGCACAGGTGCCACTCGTCCGGCGAGACGACGGTGAACTCCCCGTCGTAGCGATCGGCGGCGCAGGGGTGCCGGGTGTGCCAGTGGCCGGTGCGCAGGTCGAGGTGGTGGAAGGGCCTGCCGTCGGCGAAGAGCACGTCCACCGTGCCGTCGTCGTGCGGAACCAGTCGGTGGGTGCGGGTCGCCGGATTGCCGATCCCGCCCCAGACGAAGTCGCCCGACTCCACTTCGAGCAACTCGCCGCCCACCCGCCGAAAGAGCGCGGTACCCACGAAGGTGCCCCGCGCGCCGGAGCGCTCGTCGACCACGGTGCGTTCGATCGACCACTCCCCGAGCAGGTAGGCGGCGGTGTCGGCAACGGAAACGGAAGGCATCCGACCATGATCCCCCGCCCGGCCGGCCCGGGCGGGGGAGGGTGTGCGTGGATCGCTAATCGGTATTGGAAATCATTTTCAATAGTGATAGAAATGAGCGCACCCCGCGGGGGATTTCGGTTCCGCCCGTGCCGTCCGGGCGCGGTGACGCCTGCCCGCTCGCCGCCGTCCTGCCCCGCCGCCTCGTTTCGTCCGCTCAGGAGAGCCCATGCCTCGGTCCGCCACGCCCGTCCACCTCGATCCGATATCCGCCGTCGCGAGTTGTGTCGCCGAGGTGCTCGGGATCGACGCCGGCCCCGACGGCGGTCCGGACGCGGGCGCCGGGGTGGACCCCGACGTCCGGCTGACCGAACTGGGCCTGGAGTCCTTCACCGCCGTACGACTGCGGCGTCGGCTGCGCGAACGCACCGGGGCCGACCTGCCGATCGCCGACTTCCTGGGCGAGGCGTCGGCCCGCTCGCTGGCCGCACGCCTGCCACACCCGTTCGTCGTGGACCCGGCGACCCGATCGACGCCACCCGCGGAGACCGCCGAACCGGGCGGGCCGGCCCGAACCGGCCGCCCGGCCCCACCTCCCGACGCCTTTCCGCTGACGCCGGTGCAGTCGGCCTACTGGGTCGGCCGCGATCCCTCGTTTCCGCTCGGCGGGGTGGCCACCTTCTACTTCCACGAATTCCACCGGGTCCTGTCCGACGGCGACCACGACGGCTACCTGACCCGGCTCGAAGGCGCCTGGAACACGCTCGTCCGCAGGCATCCCATGCTGCGCGCGATCGTCGACGACGACGGCATGCAACGGGTGCTCGCCGACCCCGGCCCCTACCGCATCGGGCGGACCGACCTGCGCGCCGCGGGCGCCGACGAACGGGCCGTCGCATTGGCCCGGCTGCGCGCCGAGCACTCGCATCGCACCCTTCCCACCGACACCTGGCCGCTGTACGACATCCACGCCGCGCTGCTCCCGGACGGCGGCATGCGGCTGTACGTGGGCATGGACGTCCTCGCGCTGGACATGACGAGTTGGCTGCTCGTGATGCGCCAGTGGGGGGCGCTCGTCGCCGATCCCGGCGCGCTGCCCGCGCCCTGCGCCACCGACTTCGGCACCGTGCTGCGCGAACGAGCGGCCGATCCGGAGGAGTTGCGGCGGCGCGAGCGGGCCGGTGCGTACTGGGCGGGCCGCGCCGCCGAGTTGCCGCCGGGCCCCGCCCTGCCGTGGACCGAGGGGGCGATCGCACCGGGACCGCCACGCTTCTCCCGGCACGAGGACGGTCTGAGCGCCGCGGAATGGACCCGGCTGCGATCCCGCGCGGCCGAACACGGACTCAGCCCCACCGGTGTACTGCTGGCCGCGTTCGCGCTGACCCTGAACCGGCGCGGCGCGGACGCACCGTTCTGTCTCAACACCACCTTGTTCGACCGCCCGGACGATCCCGAACTCTTGCGCGTGGTAGGGGACTTCACCACGACCGTGTTGGTCGAGCCGCCGCTGCCCGAGTTGTCCCGACCGTGGACGTTCGCCGACTGGGCCGGCGAGGTGAACCGGGGCTTCTGGTCCGACCTCGAACACCGCGCCGTCTCCGGCGTGGAGGTGCTGCGCCGCGGGGGCCGGGTCGGCGGCACGCCCACCCACCCGGTCGTGTTCACCAGCGGCATCGGCCTCGCCGACGGTGATCGCCCGGTGACCGCATGGCTGGGGGAGGAGGTGTACGCGATCTCGCAGACGCCGCAGGTCCTGCTCGACCACATCGTGCGCGACGACGGGGGAGCGCTGCGGATCGCGTGGGACACGGTGGACGGCGCGCTGCCCCCCGGATGGGTCCGCGAGTGTGTCGCAGCCGAGCTCAGACTGCTGCGTCGACTCACCGAACCGGCCGCCTGGACCGCTCCGACCCTCGCGGCGGACCCCGCGTTCCTCCCCGACGAACCGCCCGCCCCCAACCCGTTCCCGGCCGCCGGCCCACTCCTGGACGACCCGTGGATCGCCGCCGCCCGCCGTACCCCCGACGCCCCCGCACTGCTCGGCGCCGGCCGGCTCGACCACGGGGAACTCGCCTCGCGGGTACAGGCCTTCGCCGTCAGGTTGGCCGCGAGCGGGGTCGTGGCCGGCACGCCGGTGGCCGTCGCGTTGGACGAGGGCCACGACCGGATCACCGCCGTTCTGGCGGTGGGCGCGCTCGGCGCGTGGTATGTACCCGTGGAGCCGACCTGGCCCGCCGCGCGTGTCGCCTCCGTCTGCGCCCGCACCGGCCTGACCCACGCCGTCGCCGAGCCCGAAGCGGCGCCCGCGTGGCCGGCGGACATCGTGATCGTCGCGCCGAACCAGGCGACCGGCCCCGATTCGGCGGAGGCCGGCGAACTCCCCGAGGCCGTGGGCAGTCGGCCGAATCCCGACGACCTCGCCTACGCCGTCTTCACCTCCGGCTCCACCGGCACGCCCAAGGGCGTCGCCATCGAGCACCGGGCCGCTCGCACCACCGTGGACGACATCGTCGAGCGCTTCGGCATCGGGCCCCGGGACCGGGTCCTGGGCCTGTCCGCGCTGAGCTTCGACCTGTCGGTGTTCGACGTGTTCGGCCTGCTCGGCGCCGGCGGCACCCTCGTACTGCCCGAACCCGACCGCGCACGCGATCCCGAACACTGGCTCGACCTCGCCGACGAGCACGCCGTCACCGTGTGGAACACCGCCCCCGCGCTGCTGGAGATGCTCGTCGAGTACGGCGAACTCGAACCCGATCGCACCCGCCGGCAACTGCGGTCCCTGCGGCTGGTGATGCTCTCCGGCGACTGGATCCCGATCACCCTGCCGGACCGCCTGCGCGCGCTCGCACCCCAGGCCCGATTCGTCGGTCTCGGCGGGGCCACCGAGGCATCGATCTGGTCGGTGAGCCACCCCGTCGAACACGTCGATCCGAGCTGGACCAGCATCCCCTACGGCCGCGCGCTGCGTGGACAGAGCTTTCGCATCCTGGCCGCGGACGGAACCCCGGTCCCGCTCGGACAGGACGGCGAACTGCACATCGGCGGCGCGGGATTGGCCCGCTGCTATGTCGCCGACCCGGAACAGACCGACGAGCGCTTCGTGTTCCACCCGCACCTGGGCGAACGCCTGTACCGCACCGGCGACCTGGGCCGCTGGCGCCCGGACGGGACGATCGAATTCCTCGGTCGGGTGGACCGCCAGGTCAAGATCCGCGGCCACCGGATCGAGTTGGGCGAGATCGAGGCGGTCCTGAGCCGAGAGCCCGGCGTGCGGCAGTGTGTCGCGTCCGCCGTACGCACGGCGGACGGACGACCGCGCCTGATCGCCCACGTCGTGCCCGAACCCGGCCGACGCCCCGACGCCGACACCGAACGAGGCTGGACCGGGTCGCTGCGCGAGCGACTGCCCGCGTACATGATCCCGACCCGCTACGTCGTCCTGGACCGGCTGCCGGTCACCGCGAACGGCAAGATCGACCATGCGGCGCTGGCCGAAGCCGGCCCGCCCGCGGCCGCCCCTCCGGACGCGTCCGAGGCGACCGCCGACCCCGATCCCACCGCGTGGCTGCGCGACGCCGTGGCGCACGCCCACCGACTGGGCCTGGAACCGACCCTGACGGTGCGTCGAGCCCAGGGCGCGACACTCGACCCGCTGGACGCGCTGCACGCCGCGGCCGACTGGGCCCGGGCCCGCCGGCAACAGGCGGACGAACACGACCTGACCGTGACCCCCGAAATCCCCGACGCCGGAGCCCTGGTGGCCTTCCGGATCCCGGCGGATCCGACCGGGGCTCGCACCGAGGACACCGCGCCCGCCATCGAGGTGCCGACGGCCGAGCCGGCCATCGCCACCCCGCCCGCCACCCGGCCGACCCGGATCGACCCCGCCATGCTGGACACGGTCGTCGACGTCTTCACCGAACTGCTGGATCGACCCGTCGAACCGCACACGTCCTTCTTCGTGCTGGGCGCGTCCTCGCTCGACCTGGTCCGCGCCCATCGCCGGCTCCGGGCCCTGGGCACCGGCGATCTCGCCGTGGTCGATCTGTTCGAACACCCCACCGCGCACGCCCTCGCGATCCGGATCGGCCGCGCCGCGCCGGCGCGATCCACCCCCACCACCGCGCACACCGTCGCGTCCGGCCGCCCGTCCCGCCTGACCGCCCGGGCCCGCGCCCAGGAGATCTCCCGATGAGCCATTCCGCCCCCGCCTCCCCGCCGGCCGTCGCCGTCGTCGGCCTGGCCTGCCGATTCCCCGGCGCACCCGACGCGGACGCCTACTGGGACCTGCTGCTCGACGCCCGCGAAGGGCTGACCCGGTTCACCCCCGACGAGCTCGCCGACCGCGGTGTCCCGGCCGACCTGCTGCGCCGCCCCGGATATGTCCCCGTCGGCGCGGTCATCGACGGCCAGGACCTGTTCGACCCCGACCTGTTCGGCATGACCGACGCCGAAGGCGCACTCGCCGACCCACAACAGCGCCTGTTCCTCGAATGTTGCCGCCGGGCACTGGACGACGCCGGTCACGGCGCCGGCACCGACGCCGGAGTCGTCGGCGTCTACGCCGGATCCGCGCACAGCGCCTACCTCGCGCACAACCTGCGCGACCGGCACGATCCCGGCGGCGTCGGGGTCGACCCGATCGGCAGCCTCCAGGCCGCGATGGCCGGCGTCGCCGACTACCTCCCGCTGCACGTCGCCCACCGGCTCGGCCTCACCGGCCCCGCGCTGGCCGTCAACACCACCTGCTCGACGTCTCTGGTCGCCGTGCACGTCGCCGCCCAGGCCCTGCTCGCCGGCGAATGCGACACCGCGCTCGCCGGCGGGGTGTCGCTGATCGTGCCGCAGGGCCGCGGGTATCTGCACGTGCCCGACGCGATGTTCTCCGCCGATGGGCAGGTACGCCCGTTCAGCGCCCGGGGCACCGGCATCGTGCACAGCCAGGGCGTGGGCGCGGTCGTGCTGCGCCGTCTGGCGGACGCCGTGGCGGCCGGTGACCGCGTCCTGGCCGTAGTGCTCGGATCCGCCGTCGACAACGACGGCGCCGACCGGGCCGGCTTCACCGCACCGTCCCCTCGCGGTCAGGCCCAGGTGGTGGCCGAAGCCCTCGCCGTCGCCGGCCTCGAACCCACCGACATCGGCTGCATCGAGGCCCACGGCACCGGCACGCCGCTCGGCGACGCGGTCGAAGTCGCGGCACTGCGGCGGGTGTTCGGCGCCACCGGCCCCGCGTGGTGCGCGCTCGGCTCGGTCAAGGGCAACATCGGGCACGCCAATTCCGCCGCGGGGATCGCCGGTTTCGTCAAGGCCGTCCTGGCGGTGCGGCACGGCGTGATCCCGGCATCCCTGCACGGCCACCCGGTCAATCCCGCCCTGGAGCTCGCCGGCTCGCCGTTCACCCTCGCCACCACCACCCGACCGTGGCCGGGAGTTCGGCATGCGGGGGTGAGCGCCTTCGGGATCGGGGGCACCAACTGCCATATCGTGCTGGGCCAGGCACCGACCCCCACCGCGCCCACGCCCGACCCGCGACCCCAACTCGTGCTGCTGTCCACCCGCGGCGCCGCCGCCCTTCCGGAGGCGGTCGACGCCCTCGCCGAGGTGCTGGCCGACCCCGCCGATCCGGATGCCCTGCCGGACATCGCCGCGACCCTGCACACCGGCCGTCCCGCCCTGCGCCACCGGGTCGCGGCGGTGGGCGCCGACCCCGCCGGCGCCGCCGCGGCGCTGCGCGCGGCCACCGCCCACGAGGTCGAACCCGCGCCCCCGCGACTGATCCTGGCCTTCCCCGGCGGGGGTGCCCAATACGCCGGAATGGGCGCCGAACTCTACCGGGACGAACCCGAGTTCGCCGCCGCCGTGGACGCCTGCACCGCCCACTTCGCCGGCCCCGTGCGCGACCTCCTGCTCGGGGACGCACGCCGGTCGACCGCGCAGGCAGCCGCCCGGGATCCGCGGGTGGGGCTGCCCGCGCTGTTCACCGTCTCGGTGGCCACCGCGCGGTTGTTGCGCTCGTGGGGGATCGAACCCGACGTGGTGCTCGGGCACAGCCTGGGCGAGTACGCCGCCGCGGTCGCCGCCGGCATCCTGACCCTGCCGGACGCCGCCGAACTGGTCACCGTGCGCTGCGCGGGCATGGCCGCCGCGGCGGGCGCGGGCGCGATGCTCGCCGTGCAGTTGTCCGAGGCCGAGGCCCGACACCTGACCCGCCGGCACGCGCAACTGGACCTGGCCGTGGTCAATGCGCACGACGCGTGCGTGCTCGCCGGACCGGCCGAGGCGATCCTGGCCCTGCACGAGGAACTGCGTGCCCGCGGGGTGGACGCGACGCAACTGCGGTTGGACGCCGCGGCCCACTCGCGCCTGGTCGATCCCGCACTCCCCGACCTGCGCGCCGCCGCGCGTCGGGTGCGCCCGGCACCGGGCAGCGTTCCGCTGATCACCACCGTCACCGGTGCGGAACTGCGCGACGACGAACGCGCCGACCCCGAACACTGGGTCCGCCACCTGCGCTCCACCGTATTGTTCTCGCGCGCGCTGCGCACCGCGGTCGGCGACCGGGCGGGCATTCTGCTCCAGGTCGGCCCCGGTGGCGAACTCGCCCTGGCCGCACGCCGACAACGACCGTCCACGCTGCTCGCCGCCCTGGCCGGATTCGGCAGCGCCGACGAAGGCGCGGAGCGGGCCGCGCTGTTGGCCGCCGCCGGGCGCCTGTGGACCCACGGCATCGACCTCGACGCCCGCGCCCTGCACCGTCCGGGACGTCGCCGGGTGACCCTGCCCGGACACCCCAGCCGCCCGCGCCGACTGTGGATCGATCCGGTACCCACCGACCGCACACCGCCGCGGCGCGACCTACTCCTCCAGCTCCCCGTGTGGCACGAGAGCACTCCGACGGCCGCCTCCACGCTCCAGGGGGAACGCTGGATCGTGGCCGGTGCGACGGGCGCCGCCGCGGCCGAGGGTCGGGCCCGGCTCGACCGTGCCGCCGACGCGGCCCGTCGTGCCCTTGCGGCAGCCGGCGCCGAAACGACCACGATCGTCGACGAACGACCCTGCACGGGCGTGGTCTTCGTCCACGAGGTCGAATCGGTGGCGGACGACGGCGCAGCCGCCGTGACGGCCGCCGTCGGGGCCTTCGCCCGCTTCGCCGCCGCCCTGGCGGCTCGGGCGCAGGCTCCCACCCGCCTGATCGTGCTCACCCGACACGGCGAACGGGTCGAGACCACCGACCCGCTCGATCCCGCCGCCGCCGCGATCCGCGCGCTACCGCGTGTGCTGGCCCAGGAGACCCCGGGCCTGCGCTGGCGCACCCTGGACCTCGGCCCGCACGACCCGATGCACACGCTCGCCCACGAGGCCGCCGACCTGCGCACCGGCGACAACGCGCGCGAGATCGCCGTCCGCGGCCGGACCCGCCGGGTCCGCTCGTTCGCCCCCTGGCACCCCACCGACCGTACGCCGGCGATCGCCCCCGGCGACACCGTCGTCATCCTCGGCGGCCTGGGTGACGTCGGCTTCACCCTCGCCGAACACCTCGCCCACACCCACCGGGCCCGCGTGTTCCTCACCTCTCGCACCGGGATACCCGACCCGGCGGACGCCGACTCGGGACCGGGCGCCGTGTTCGAGGGCAACGTGCGGGACCGTCGGGCCTGGGTCGAGCGGCTGCGGGGGCGTGGGCACGAGGTCGAGATCGTCGTCTGTGATGCCACGGACTCGGCTGCCGTTCACCGGCTCCTGCACGATGTCGGCCGACGACACGGTCGGCCCCGACTCGTCGTGCACGCCGCCGGTGTCGTCGCGTCCGCCGGAATCGCACCGCTGCGGGCGAGCGACCTTGCGACGATCACCGCCCACGTACGGGCCAAGGTCGGCGCCGCCGACGCCCTGCACACCGCCATCGGCGACCTCCCCGAGGCATTGCGCCCGCCGACCGTCCTGGTGATGTCCTCCGCCACCGCCGCGGTGGGCGGCCTGGGCCTGGGCCCGTATGCCGCCGCCAACCGCGCACTGGAGGCGACCGCCGCCCGACACACCGACGCGCACACCACCTGGCTCGGTGTCGCCTGGGACGGCTGGCGGGTCGGACCCGCGGGCCGCGAACGTGTCGTCGCCGCCACCCACTCCCTCGGCGCCGAGGAGGGCACCCGCGCCCTGGACCTGCTGCTTGCCGCAGCGGCCGACGACACGGCTCCGGCCGTGGTCGCCGTCTCCCCGGCCGACCTGGCCGCCCGGCTGCGACACGATGCCACGCCGCCGATCGTGCCGGCGTCCGCGCCCGCGGATTCGTCACCGGGTGTGCCCGAGTCCGGCCGCCGGGCGGATCCGCGAGCACACACCATCGCGGCGATCTGGTCCGACCTGCTCGGCTTCACCGTCCCGGACCCGGACGCGGACTTCTTCGCGCTCGGCGGACACTCGCTGCTCGCCACCCGCATGCTCGCCCGGGTACACGACACGTTCGACGTACGCCTGCGCCTGGCCGATCTCCTCGATCACCCGACCGCCGCCGGCCTGGCCCGCCTCCTCGACCGCACCCCGATGCCATCGGGTGGCGCGACGCCTCCCGAGTCGCCCCCGTCGGACGCGTCTGCCGTGCCCGCCGATCTCCCGCCGCCTCGCCCCCGGGCGTCGGCCGCGGTGCGCGACTTTCCGCTCACCCGGGTTCAGCACGCCTACTGGGTCGGCGGCGGCGGGGGATATCGGCACGGCGGGACCGCGTGCCACTTCTTCCTCGAACACCACTGTCCCGACCTGGACGTGCGGCGCTACCAGGAAGCGCTGAACCGGGTGATCGCCCGGCACCCGATGTTGCGCGCCGTGATCACCCCCGAGGGCCGCAACCGCATCCTGGACCGGGTGCCCCGATACCGCATCCGCGTGCACGATCTCACCCACCTGGACGAGGCGGAACGAGACGGCAAACTGGGCGAGTTGCGTGCACGGCTCTCCCATCGCGCACCACGCCCCGACCGCTGGCCGCTGTTCGACGTGACCGCCGCCCGGCTGCCCGACGGCGCGATCCGACTGTTCACCGGATTCGACGTCCTGGTCTGCGACACCGCGAGCTACCTGCTGGTGGACCGCGAGATCAAACACTTCCACGACCATCCGGACGAGCAACTACCGCTACCGGCACTCGACTTCGCCACCTGTGCGGCTGCCCTGGAAAGCCGGCGCAGCGGTCCCTCGTTCGACGCCGCCGGCGAATTCTGGCGGGCTCGGCTCGCCGACCTCCCGGGACCGCCCGCGCTCGGGCACCGGACCGAGACGACGACCGGGCAACCGCCCCGGTTCATGCGCCGCGCCGCCCGGCTGGCCCCCGAGACCTGGCACCGACTGCGCGCCGCGGCGGCCCGCCGAGGACTCACACCCACCGCCGTACTCCTGGCCGCCTACACCGACACCCTCGCCCACTGGTCCGGAAGCGACCGGTTCTGCGTCAACCTCACCCTGTTCGACCGGCCCACGATCCACCGCGATGTGGACCGGGTGGTCGGCGACTTCACCACGCTCATGCTGCACGAAAGCCGACACCCCACGCCGCCGCCGCCGTTCGCCGATCGGGCCGAGGCGACACAGCGCCGGTTGTTCGCGGACCTGGACCACCGCGACTTCGGCGCCCTGGACGTGCTGGCCGAACAGTCCGCCCGCACCGGACGGTTGCACACCGCCCCCGTCGTGTTCACCAGCGCGTTGGGCCTGGCCGACGTGCTCGACGGCGGCCACGACCTGGACTGGATCGGCACCCCGGTACACGGGGTGAGCCAGACGCCGCAGGTGTGGCTGGATCACCAGGCGTTCGAGCAGGGCGGCGCCCTGCTGCTGCAATGGGACGCCGCCGAGGACCTCCTCGAACCGGCCGACGTGGACGCGGCGTTCGCCCGCCACGTGGCGGCGGTGCGCCGACTCGCGGACGATCCGACGGCGTGGGGCGACGAACCGGTCGCAGCCGTCGCGGCAACGGCACCCGTTGCGGTCGAAGGCGACGACGACGTGGCGCTGGTGTTGCGCGCCGGCGCGCATCCGCGTCCGCTGTTCCTGATCCATCCGTCCGGCGGCGACGTGTTGTGCTACGGCGAGTTGGCCCGACGGCTGACCACCGACCGCCCGGTGATCGGCCTGACCGACCCACAACTCGTCGGCGCCAAGGCGCCCGTCGCTCCGGAGGCGCTGGTCGAGCGCCACCTCCGGGCGATCCGGTGCCGCCAACCACGCGGACCCTACGCCCTCGGCGGCTGGTCGATGGGCGGCATCCTCGCCCACGAGATCGCCGGCCGGCTGCACGACGCAGGCGAGCGCGTCGAACTGCTCGTCCTCCTCGACTCCAACCTGCCCGACCACATCCACACCTTCCCCGAGGAAGCCGAACAGACCCGGGACACCGAACCGGTCCTGCGCTATCTCTCCTCGCTCGAAGCGTTCCTCGACCTCGACCTCGGCCTCGACACCGCCCCGGACTTCGCCGCCCTACCGCCCGCCGAGCGCATTCCCGAGGCCACCCGCCGACTGCGCGCGGCCGGCCTGCTCGGGGTCCGGGACACCGCCGCCGAGCGCATCGAGGTCTTCACCCGCCACCTGCGCCTGCTGGGCAGCCACACCGCCCACCCGCTGAAGGACGCCGGTACCGACACGCTCATCGTGCGCGCCGCGCGACGATCCCCGCGCAACAGCGGAACGGGTATGGGCGTGGACGACGTTCCGGGCGGTGCCGACCTCGGCTGGACGCCCTTCCTGAGCACACCACCGAATTGTGTCGACGTCGAGGCCCACCACTACGCCCTGCTGCGCGAGCCCGCCCTCGGCCACATCGTCGCGCTCGTGGACCGGGCGCTGCGCGACCTGCCGACGGCGGTCGAACCCGGCGCCGCCGGGGAGCGCACGAAGGACTGAGGCTGCGCTCTTCCCGCGCCCGCCCGATCTCGTCCGGCTCCGTTCCGGTTCGCGCGTGCACCTTTGTACGCACCCGCGTTCGTACGCAGCCATGTTTCCGATCCCGTTCCGAACCAGAGGACCCCATGCGCACCGCCCGCTCCCGGGCGGCCGGCCCACGCCGCGCCGCTCGTACCCTCGTCCACCTCGCCGGCGCGGCCTGTCTCCTGGCCGCCTGCTCCACCCGGTCCGACCCGCCCGCCCCCGAAGCCGCAGATCCCGTCGGCGCACCGCGCGCCGGCGGCACACTGCGCTACGCCCTCGCCGGCAGCCCGGCCACGGCGAGCAACGACCCACACGGCGGGCTCGCCAACGAGTCCGACGTACAACGCTTCGCGTTGATGTACGACGTGCTGACCGTGCCCGGCCCGAACGGCCGCGCCGCGCCCCGGCTCGCCGCGTCCTGGGACGCCGACCCGTCGGCGACTCGGTGGACGTTGCACCTGCGCACCGACGCGCGGTTCACCGACGGGCGCCCGGTCCGGGCCGCGGACGTGCTGTTCTCGCTGCGCCGCATCCAGAGCAAGGCGGCCGAAAACTACGGCAGACTCGCCCAGTTCGACACGCAAGCCTCCACCGCCGCCGACGAACACACGGTGAACCTGGTCAGCCGCACACCGGACGCCCTGGTCCCCGAGGCGCTCGAATCCGTCACCTTCGTGGTGCCCGACGGCACCACCGACTTCGCCCGGCCGGCCCCAGGATCCGGCCCCTTCCGGCTGGATGCGGCCGACGCGCAGACCACGACGCTGAGCCGCAACACCCGCTGGTGGGGCCCGAGTCCGCACCCGGACCGGATACAGATCCGAGCCGTCGCCGACCCCCAGGCGCGCGCGGCGGCCGTCACCTCCGGACAGGTCGACGCGGCCGGCAGCGTCGGCCCCGCCGCCGCGAAGACCGCCGGGACCGGTGCCCGGGTGGTCCGCCGGACCGGTGTCACCGCCTACCCGTTCGTCATGCGCCTGGACCGGGCACCCTTCGACGACCCCCGGGTGCGCGAGGCGTTCAAGCTCGCCGCCGACCGCAAGGCCCTGGTGGACACCGTCTTCCTCGGCTTCGGCGGCATCGGCAACGACCTGCCGACCCCGTACGACCCCTCGTACCCCAAGGATCTGGCCCAGCGGCCCCGGGACTTGGCCCGAGCCAGGCAACTGCTCGCCGAGGCCGGACATCCGGACGGACTACGGGTGACCCTGCGTACCACCACCTCCTATCCGGGCATGGATACCGCCGCGACCCTGTACGCCCGCCAACTCGCCGAGATCGGCGTGCAGGTCACCGTCCGCAACGAGCCGCCCGACACCTACTTCACCGCCGTCTGGGGTACCGCCGACTTCTACACCGGCTACTTCGGCGGCATCCCGTTCACCGACGTCGCCCGCGTCACGCTGTTGTCGACCTCGCCCGGCAACGAGAGTGCCTGGCGCCGACCCGGGTGGGACGGCGGCTTCCGCGAGGCGATGGGCAACCGGGACGACGCGGTCCGGCAGACCCGGCTGGGCGCGCTCCAGAAGGAACTGTGGGCGGAGGGCGGCTATCTCGTCTGGGGTCTGGGGGACGGGCTCGACCTCACCTCCGCAGCCGTGCACGGGATGCCCACCGCTCCCGGCTTCGGTCGGTTCCTCCTGGACACGGTCTGGCTGGACCGGTGAACCGGTGATCGTGACCCGCCCGTCGCGGCCGGCGGTCGCCGGTCCGCCCGAGCGGCGCCCCCGCCGGTGGGGGCCACGGTCGCCGCTCGCGCCGCTTGCCGCCGTGCTGCGCGTGGCCGTCCTGCTCTCGGCCGTCTCCGCAACGGTGTTCGCCGCCTGCGATGCCCTCCCGGGCGATGCCGCGGACACGCTGGGCGGCGGGCGGGTCGGCTCCGCCGGACTGGACGAACTACGCGCCCAACGCGGTCTGACCGACCCCCTGTGGCTGCGCTGGCTGCACTCGATCGCGGACCTGGCCGGCCGGGACGGCGGACACTCGCTGCTCACCGGCCGCCCGGTGTACGCCGTGATCGGCGAACGACTGCCCGCGACGCTGGTGTCGGCCGGACTCGCGCTCGCCGGCGCCGCGCTGATGTGCCTGATCGGCTGCCTGTTGGCCGGCCGCCGGGCCGTGCGCCGCCCGCACACCGGCCCGTCCGGCGTCGCCACCGCGCTCGCGGCCGTCCCCCAACCCGTGGTGGCCGCCGGGCTGACCGCACTGTTCGCCGGCGGCCTCGCCCTGCTGCCACCCGTGTCGTTGCTGCCACCCGGCGGCAACCCCCTGACGGAGCCCCGCATTCTGATCCTGCCCGTACTCACCATCGCGCTGCCCACCGCCGCGTTCGGCACCGCGCTGCTCGCCGGCGCCGTCGCCGACGCCCTGTCGACTCCGCACGCCGTCGATGCGCGCCTGCGCGGTGTACCACCCGGCCGCATCCTGCGCCGACACGTCGCGCCCGCGCTCGCCGTGCCCGCGCTGCGGGTGCTCGCCGTCGCGGTATCGGCCACGATCGCCGGAACCGCCCTGGCGGAGAGCACCTTCGGCTACGCCGGCGCGGGCGAACTCCTGGTCACCGCCGTCGCCACCCGGGACACCCCCGTCGTGCACGCGCTCGCCGTCGGCTCGGCGATCGTCGTCCTGGGCATCCTGCTGATCGCCGACCTGATCGCCGACCCGATCGCGCGGCGGGAGGCCCGGTGAGGGCCGTCGGCCGCCGAGCGTCCCGGCAAGTGCCGCGCTCGTGGGCGTTGTTGCCGATCGCCGCCGGGTGCCTGCTCGTCGCGTTCGTGGTCGTCGGGCCCGCGGCGACCCCCTACGACCCGGGCGCGCCCGTCGGCGTGCCGTGGACCCCGGCGGGCGGCGAACACCTGCTGGGTACCGACGTGCTGGGCCGCGATGTGCTCTCCCGGCTGATGGCCGGCGGGCGCCGACTGCTCATGGTCGCCGCCTTGGCGGCCGCGTGCACGTGCCTGGTCGGGACATCGGCCGGACTGATCGCCGCAGGGGCGCGGCCGGGCGTCGGGTACGCCGTCGACCTCGTCGCCGATCTGCTGATCGCGGTGCCGGCGCTGCTGCCCGCGCTGCTGTTGGCGGCCGTACTCCCCGGCACCGGAGCGGTGGTCGCCGCGACCGTCGTGTCCGGGGCACCGCTCACCGCCCGGATCGTGGCCGATGCCGCGACCCGCACGTCGGCCTGCGGATACGTGCGAGCGGCTCGGCTGCGGGGCGAGCGGCCGGCGGCGATCCTGGTCCGCGAGGTGCTGCCGTCGATGTCCGGGCTGCTCGCGGCCGACTTCGGGCTGCGCTTCGTCACCGCGCTGCAACTCTTCTGCGCGCTCGGCGTGTTGGGGTTGGCCGCCGACGTGCCGGCGACGGGGGACTGGGCGGTGATGTTGCGCGAGAACCTGCCCGGCGCGGCCCTGAACCCCGCCGCCTTGGCCGCCCCCGCCGTGCTGCTGACCGCCGTGGCGCTCGCCGTGGCCGGCGCCGCCCACACGGTCGCGCGGGCAGGCACCGGATCGGGCCCTCGATGAGCGCCCCGGGACCCACGACACGCCCGATCGCCATCGGCGAGGGGCTGCGGGCGGCCGGCCTCCGGGTCGTGGACGCCGCCGGTCGCCCGGTCCTGGACGGGTTCACCGCACACGCACCGGCCGGCGGCGTGCTCGCCCTGGTCGGCCCGTCCGGCTCCGGCAAGACCACGGCCCTGCGCGCCCTGCTCGGCCCGCTCCCGGCCGGGCTGCGCAGCACCGCCGGCACGGTGACCTGGCGCGGCGCGGCCCGCCCGACCGCGCATCGGGGCCGGGTCTGGCGGCTGCGCCACGTCGGCCTGCTCGGCCAGGATCCGCACGGCGCACTCGACCCCCGTCGAGCGATCCTCGACCAGGTCGCCGAGGCCGCCGTCGACCGGGGCGTCGCCCGCCGCGTCGCCCGCGCGCAGGCCGCCGAACTGTTGGATCGGCTCGGACTGGATGCCGAGTGCACCGAGCGCCGACCTCGCGCGCTGTCCGGCGGCCAGGCGCAACGGGCCGCACTGGCGGTGGCGTTGATCGCGGATCCGGACCTGGTGTTCCTGGACGAGCCCACCGCGAGCCTCGACCGGGCCACGGCCGATCGCGTCACGGACCTCATTCGGGCACGACACCGCGACCGCTCCCGGGTGACCGTGACGGCCACCCACGACCCGGAGCTGATCGCCGAACTCGCCGACACCGTCCTGCGGTTCGACCGTCCCGGCCCGACCACCCGGCGCACCGGGCCATTCCGCACCGGGCCACCCCGCGCCCAGGTGTCCACGGCGCCCGTGGTCCTGGCCGCGCGCGACCTCGAACTCACCCACTCGGACTCGGCTGCCGCCCTGCTCCTCAGCCGTGCCCGACTCCGGGTGCATGCCGGTGAGTTCATCGCCCTGCTCGGACCTTCCGGCAGCGGCAAGAGCACCCTGCTGCGCGCCCTGGCCGGGCTCCATCCCCCTCGCGCCGGCAGCCTCCACCTGGGTTCGGACCCGCGTCCGCTCGCCGGATCCGCCGCCGCCCGCTCGCGCGCCGAACTGCGGCGCATGCAATACGTCGGGCAGGATCCGCGCGACGAACTCAACCCCGCCCACCGCGCGGTCGGCGCCGTCGCCCGCCCTCTGCGCGGCCTCGTCGGGTTCGCGCGCACGCCGGCCCGGAACGAGGCACTGCGCCTGCTCGCCGCCGTCGGCCTCGATGCCGAAACGGCCCGCCGCCGACCCGGTCGGCTCTCCGGCGGCCAGCGCCAACGGGTGGCCCTGGCCCGGGCCCTGGCCGCCCGCCCGGACATCCTGCTCGCCGACGAGATCACCTCCGCACTGGACGCCGAAACCGCCGCCGCGCTGCTCGACCTGGTCGACGGCCTGCGTACGGACGGACTCGCGGTGCTGATGGCCACCCACGACCCCGACATCGCGGCCCGCGCCGACCGTGTCCTGCGCCTGACCGGGGGCGCGCTCGTCGAGGACACCCCGGATCGGCACGCCCCGATCGACGCACGCGATGCGCCGGACACACCCGACTCGCCGGACACACCGACGGCACCCGAGCCCGGTGCTCTTCCCGACCGACCCGGCCCTGACCGACCCGGCCCCGACCGTCCCGGCCCCGACAGTCCCCACCGACCCGAAGGAGATACATGAGCCACGACCGAGACGACCTCCTGCCCGAACTGCTTGCACACCCCTGGGTCGCCGACGCCCGCCGCGCACCCGACGGCGGGCTGATCGTCGTACCGCACCCGGAGGCCCTGGCCGTGCGGCCCGCTCCCGGGGGCCTGCTTCGCGAGTTCCTGGAGCACTGGAGCGACGTCTACGACTGGGTGTACGACCGGACCGGCGGCCCCGAACACCCCGCCGACGCCGACCTGTCGGGATGGCTCGCGTCGGACACCGGACTGCCGCTGCCCGCCGCGCACATGGCGGACTGGCGCGACACCACCACCGCCCTCGCGCTGTCCTGCCGGCCCACCCGGGTCCTGGAACCCGGATGCGGGAGCGGGATGTTCGTGCACGCGCTCGGGGCCCGGGTCGCCGCGTACGTGGGTACCGACGTATCCGCCACGGCCGTGCAACGGCTGCGCGCCCAAAACCTCGCGCACGCCACGATCGTGCCGGCCGGCGCGCACGAGATGCGTTCCCCGACGGTGACCCGGGTGTTGACGGCGGCGTTCGGTCCGGACCCGCGGCCGGACCTGATACTGCTCAACTCGGTCACGCAGTGCTTCCCCGGCCTGGCCTACCTGCGGGCCGTGCTGCACGACGCGATCGCACTGTCGGCCCCGGGCGGAACGGTACTGGTCGGCGACATCCGGCACGCCGGCCTCCTCGATCACTACTCCCGCTGGGTCGAGCGGGCCGGGGACCCGGACGCCGCGCCCGACGAGATCCGCCGTCGGGCCGCCGAACGCGCCGCACACGAGGAGGAGATGTTGCTCGACCCGCGTGCGCTCGCCCGGGCCGCGACCGGGACCGGTCGTCGCGTCGAACTCTCGGTACGGGCCCGCACGATGGCCGCCGACACCGAACTCACCCGCTACCGCTACGACGTCCTGCTGCGCGTCGACGCGGCGCCGGGCCCGCCGCCGACCCGCCCGGAACCGTCCGTTCCCAACGCCCTGTTGATCGACCACCCCGACGCCCGCACCCCGCACGGCCTGCACGTCGAGGCCGCCATGCGCGACGCCGTCGTACTGGTCGACCCGGACGACCCCACCCGACTGGTCGTCGCCGGCCCGGACAGCGCCCGCTTTCGGCCCGTCGAGGAACTCGCCGAGGGCACCGGACTCGCCCATGAGCCCCTGGACGCCTTCATCGCCCGGCGCCTGCCGGAAATCCTGCGCGACCACCTGCGCACCAGGTCGCCCAGGAGCCCGCTGCCCCGCCTGTCCGTGGCACCACCCACCGCCCGCGAGGCCGCCCGTGTGCGCTGACACCGACCTGATCCGCGTACGCGAAGTACTCGAAGGGCTCCCGGACGTCGCCGCCGCCGAGGTGTTCCGGACGGCCTACGGCCCGACCGCCGTCGCCGCACTGGTCCGCGGCCACCACCCACCCGACCCGACCACCCCGGGAACACCGCCCCCGAGCCCGCGCTACACCGGCCCCGACGTGGCGCCCGCCATTGCCGCACTGGACCGGGCCGCGGTCCTGGCGATGGCCCACACGCTGCACGGGGCGGGCCTGTTCACGTCCGGCGCCACGCACACCGCGAGCGCGATCTGCGACCGACTGCGCGCCCCCGAACGCCACCGCTGGATCATCCGCCGCTGGCTGGCCGCGCTGACCGAACACGGTCTGCTCGCGAACACCCCGGAGCCGCATCGATACGGTCCGCTGCGCGCCGTTCCGCGAGCCGAACTCGGCGCCGCCATGGCCGGGTTGGACAGCGCCCGACGCGCATTGGGCTACCCGCCGACGATGGGCCGCTTCCTGCAGACCACCCTGCGCGCCCTGCCCGCGCTGGTCAACGAGCAACGCACCGTACAGTCCGCCCTGTTCGAGGGCGGAGCCACCGACACCGCGACCGGCAACTACCGGGACAACGTGATCAGCCGACACCTCAACGCCGTCACCGCGGCCGCCGTCGCGCACGCCGCACGGAGCGGTGCGGGTCGACCACGCGTCCTGGAGATCGGCGCGGGCGTCGGCGCCACCACGGAGCGCGTCCTGCATGAACTCGGCCCGGTCGACTACCTCTTCACCGACGTATCGAGCTTCTTCCTGGAGGCGGCCCGACGACGCTTCGCCACACACCCGGGCCTGCGCTACGCGCTCGTCGACGTCAACGCACCGGTGTCGTCCCGGCTCGCGGCCGAACCACCCTTCAGGGTGATCCTCGCCGCCAATGTGCTGCACAACGCCCGACACGCCACCCGCACCCTCGCCCTGCTGCGCGAACTCCTGCCCCCCGACGGCACCTTGGTCTTCCTGGAGTCGTGCCGCGAGCATGCCGTGCTGTCCACCGGGATGCAGTTTCTGATGTCGGCGCGCGGCGACGATCCCGCTCCCGGCTTCGCCGACTTCCGGGCCGGGCGGGATCGGGTCTTCCCGACCGTCGCGGAATGGGTCGGCGCCCTGCACGCGGCGGGATTCGACCACGTCGCCGTGGCCCCGGGACCGACCGAGCCCCTGGCCGCCGCAGGGCAACACGTGTTCACCGCCCGTCGCCGCGAACCCGCGCGGCCGCGCCCCGATCCGGCCGCGATCCGGGCCGCCGCCGCCGACCTGCTGCCCGCCGCGCTCGCCCCGATCGAAGTACATGCCGTCGACGCCCTCGCCCCGACCATCGCGGCCACCCCATGACGCCGCCCCGGAGGAACCCGTGCCCACCACCCCCGACGCCACGCACCCGCCCGTGCCCACCACCCCCGACCGGGAAGCCCCGATCGACGCGCCGGCCCTGGTCCGCCGGATCTGGGCGGACATCCTGGACATACCCGAGGCCGACATCGGCCCCGACGACACGTTCCTGTCGCTGGGCGGTGACTCGATCCTCGCCGTGCGTACCGCGGCCCTGGTGCGTCGCCGGGCGGGAGCCGCACTGGCGCTGTCGGACGTGCGGGTGGATCACACGCTCGCGGAGTTCGCCGGCGCCGTCGCCGCGCGGGCACACCCCTCGGGTACCTCGATCCTCCCGGACCTGGAGGTGACACCGCGGCCGGACCCGCTCGCGGCCTTCCCGCTGCTGCCGTTGCAGCAGGGCTACTTCGTCGGCCAGCAGGACGCCTGGGAGTTGTCCTACGCGTCCGCCCACCACTACCTCGATTTCGCGCTGCACGACGTGGACGCGGACGAGGCGCCCGAGGCGCTGCGCGACGCCCTGCAACGGCTGACCGGCCATCAACCCATGTTGCGCGCCCGGATCACCGCCGACGGCCGACAACACATCCTCGACCCCGACGACCCGGATGCGATCGTGGCACCGACCGTGTACGACTGGCGCGACGCGAACCCGGCCGAAGCCCGCGCGCGGGTCGACGAGTTGCGCGAGCGCATGCGCCACCGCGGACCCGATCCGCAGACCGGGCCCGGCATCGACGTGCGGTTGAGCCTGCTGCCGGGCGGGCGGGCCCGGATACACTCGGCGACCAGCCTGCTCCTGATCGACGGCTGGTCCTCGGGGCTGTTCTACCGGGACCTGCTGGCCTTCGCCGCCGACTGGAACGCCGTACCGGCGCCGCTGGACGTGGACTTCGGCGACTACGCGACCGCGCTGGCCGCCCTGCCGACGACCCCGAGGTGGATCGCCGACCGCGACTGGTGGTGGGCACGGTTGCCGCAGTTGCCGGCACCCCCCGCGCTGCCGCTGGTGGTGGAACCGGACGCGGTGGCCGAACCGGTGATGACCGGCCGCGAGTTGCGCCTGTCGCCGTCCCGTTGGCGATCCCTCCAGGAGTTGTGCCGCGCGCACGGGGTGACCCCGTCGTCCGCCACGCTGGCCGCCTACACCGTGGCCCTCGCCCGGATGGCCGGCCATCGGCGTTTCCTGGTGGGCAGCCTGCAACTGGGTCGGCTGCCGCTGCACCCCGACGTACACCGGATGATCGGGGCCTTCTCCACCACCGTTCCGCTCGCGATCGAACTCGACGAGCGCACCACGCTCGCCGAGGCCGCCCGGTCGACGGGCGAGCACCTGGGCCGGGCGCTCGCCCACAATCTGGTGTCCGGGGTCGAGATCGGCCGCGAACTGGCCCGCAGGCGCGGCACCACCCGCCCGGTGGCACCGGTGGTGTTCCAGAGCACGCTCGGTGTCGACGCCGCGATGGGCAGCGCGGTCCCCGAGGACGCCGGTCCGCTGGGCAAGGTGGACCTGGGGGACCACCATCAGGAACTGCGAACCCCGCAGGTCGCGCTGGAGGCCCGCCTGTACGAGGCCCGCGACGAACTGGTGATCGCGATGTCCGCCGTCGAGGAACTCTTCGACCCCGCCGAGTTGGACGCGCTCTTCGCCCATTTCACCGGCCTGGTCGCGGCGCTCGCCGAGCCCGAGGGCTGGCGGGTCGAACACACCCTGCCGCAGCCGCTCGACCCCGGCGAGGACCCGGCCGCGCCACGCCTGCACGCGCACGCGCGGGTGGTGCCGCGGGCGGCGGGCGGCGCCCCACGCGACGACCTCGAACAGGCCGTCACGCACGCCTGGCGCACGGTGCTGGGGCTGCCCGAGCACGAGGCGATCGACCGGGCGGCGGACTTCTTCGCCATGGGCGGCGACTCGTTGCTGGCCGTACGCATGCTCGCCACGCTCGCCCGCACCGGCGTGGGCCGGGTGGCGCCCCGCGCCTTCCTGACCGCGCCGACCGTGGCAGCGCTCGCGGAGGCGATCCGCCGGGATGCGCCGGCCCGGGCCTGACGCCCACGCGCACCCGGGCCGGGCGGAAGTGTTCCGCCCGGCCCGGGTGCGGGTGACGCCGACCGACCGGCTACAGGCCGGTGTCCGCCCGGAACAGTTCCTGGTCGGCCCACACCGCGGCGCGCGCACCGTCCGCCGCGGCGGTCACCACGAACGTCAGCGGATCCGGCAGCGCCTCCAGCCGGGCCATGTCGCCCGCGGCGAAGACGCCTGGTGCGGAGGTGCGTTGGAACTCGTCCACCCGCACACATCCGTCCGGGAGATGCACGCAGCCCAGGCGCGCGGCGAGCGCGGAGTGCTGGCGGATCCGGGTGCGATGGAAGATCGCCCCCCGAGTCAGCGCCGGGCCGGCCGCGAACTCCAGTGTCAGGGCGCCGGGTTCGCCGGATATCGAGGTCACCTCCTCGTCCCGCAGGGCGACGTCGGCCTTGGCGAGCAGCGCCCGCTGTTCGTCGGTGGGCATCGACCCGTGCGTGGCCAGGACCACGTCGTGGCTGAAGCGATCGGCCACGTACAGGGCCAACATCACCGAGGCCGGGTCCGAACCGACGACGGCGAGTGCCCGATCGCGGGTCTCGAAGCCGTGGCAGAACGGGCAATGGAAGACCCCGCGGCCGAACCGCTCGGCCAGACCGGGGATTTCGACCGGGACATCGACCTGTCCGGTGGCCAGGATCAGCTTGCGCGTGCGCTCGATCCGCCCGTCGGCAAGGACCAGTTCGAAGCCGGCGTCCAGCGCACGGGCGTCGCTCACTTCGCCCGCCCGCACCTCGACCGTGGCATACGCGGCCAGGTCGGCCCGGGCCGCCGCGCGCAGGGCGGTGGGGGAGACGCCGTCCCGACCGAGCAACATGTGGACCTCGGGGGAGGGGGCGTTGCGGGGTCGGCCGCTGTCGATCAGCAGCACGCGTCGACGCTGCCGCCCCGAGACCAGCGCCGCGTTCAGCCCGGCCGGCCCGGCCCCGACCACGACGACGTCGAACGACCCGCCCCCGTCGGCCTCCTCGCGCGCTTCGGGTGCCGTGCTCGTCTCGCTCATGTGTGGATCCTTCGCTCTCGTCGGGGGGATCCGGGCGGAAGATCGCCCGGCCCCTGGACACCACACCCTATAGCTCATGATAATCATTTCCATTAATCGATCGTCTTCCGACCGATCGCCTTCCTCCGGAGAGACAGCCGTGACCGATCCCTACGCCGTGACCGCCGACTACTACCACCTGATGTCCGAGCCCTACTGGCGGCAGTTGCGCCCGGTCCTGACCGACGCCCTGCGCGAGGTGGACCCCGCGGCGGGCCCGGTCCTGGACATCGGCGCGGGCACGGGCCTGTCCACCGCGGTCGTGGCCGACGCACTGCCCGCCGCGCGCATCCTCGCGCTCGAACCCTCCGCCGCGATGTGCGCCGCGCTGCACACCCGCACACAGCGGGATCCGGCGCTGCGGGCACGCGTGACGATCCACGCCGCGACGCTCGCCGACGCCGAACCCCTGCTGCCGCCGGCCCTGTCCGCCGTCGTGGCCACCGCCGTCCTGCATCACTTCGACGCCGACGAACGTCGCCTGCTCACCCGCGTGTTGGCCGAGCGACTGGCCCCCGGGGCACCCGCGTTCGTCGAGGTGCAGGAGCCGCCCGAGCCCTGCCACGTCCCGCCGACCCGCTATCACACCGGCACCGTGGGCGACCTGGCGTACGAGGGGTGGATGCGCGCCGAGCCGGGCGGCGCGGGCACGATGGACTGGACGATGACCTACCGCACCACCCGGGCCGGACACGTGCTGGACGAGCGCTCGGCGTGCTTCACGATGCACCCGATCCCGCTCGCGCGGATCGAAGCCGAGGCCGCCGAAGCCGGCCTCGTCACCCGCCGCCTGGGCTGCGGTCTGCTGGAACTGCGCAGCGCCGGCGGCGGGCCGAGGTGAGCGGTCAGGGCTAGGCGCCCACGTACGCCGCGAGGTGCTCGCCGGTGAGGGTGGTGCGGTCGGCGACGAGGTCGGCCGGCGTGCCCTCGAAGACGATCCGGCCGCCGTCGTGACCGGCGCCCGGGCCGAGGTCGATGATCCAGTCGGCGTGCGCCATCACCGCCTGATGGTGCTCGATCACGACGACCGACTTGCCGGAGTCGACCAGCCGGTCCAACAGGCCGAGCAACTGCTCGACATCGGCGAGGTGCAGTCCGGTGGTCGGCTCGTCCAGGACGTAGACGCCGCCCTTCTCGGCCATGTGCGTGGCCAGCTTGAGCCGCTGCCGCTCGCCGCCGGACAGCGTGCTGAGCGGTTGCCCCAGGGACAGGTAGCCGAGCCCGACATCGGCGAGCCGCACCAGGATCGCGTGCGCGGCCGGCGTGCGCGCCTCCCCGGCGCCGAAGAACTGCTCGGCCTCGGTCACCGACATCGCGAGCACCTCGCTGATGTCGCGACCGCCGAAGTGATACTCCAGCACCGACGCCTCGAACCGCTTGCCCTCGCACTCCTCGCACACGCTCGCGACGCCGGCCATCATCGCCAGGTCGGTGAAGACGACGCCGACGCCGTTGCAGGTCGGGCAGGCGCCCTCGGAATTGGCGCTGAACAGGGCCGGCTTCACGCCGTTGGCCTTGGCGAACGCCTTGCGGATCGGGTCGAGCAGACCGGTGTACGTCGCCGGGTTGCTGCGCCGCGACCCGCGGATCGCCCCCTGGTCGACGGACACCACTCCCACGCCGGCGGCCTGCGAGTCGGTGATCAGCGACCCGTTGATCAGCGAACTCTTGCCGGACCCGGCGACGCCGGTGACCACCACCAGCACCCCCAGCGGCACGTCCACGTCCACGTCGCGCAGGTTGTGCGTGCTCGCGCCGCGGAGCTCCAGCGCGCCGGTGGGCGTGCGGACCTTCTCCTTGAGCACGGCCCGGTCGTCGAAGTGCCGGCCGGTGACGGTGCCGCCGGTGCGCAGCGCCTCGACGGTGCCCTGGAAGCAGATGGTGCCGCCCCCCGTCCCGGCGCCGGGGCCGAGATCGATCACGTGGTCGGCGATCGCGATCGTCTCCGGCTTGTGCTCCACCACGAGCACCGTGTTGCCCTTGTCCCGCAGCCGCAGCAGCAGGCCGTTCATCCGCTGGATGTCGTGCGGGTGCAGCCCGATGGTGGGTTCGTCGAAGACGTAGGTGGTGTCGGTCAGCGACGAGCCGAGGTGGCGGATCATCTTGACCCGCTGCGCCTCGCCGCCGGACAACGTGCCCGCGGGCCGGTCCAGCGAGAGGTAGCCGAGCCCGATCTCCACGAACGAGTCCAGGGTCTGCCGCAGCGACTCCAGCAGCGGCGCCACCGACGGCGCGTCGAGCTCGCGGATCCAGGCGGCCAGGTCGCTGATCTGCATCAGGCACGCGTCGGCGATGCTGATCCCGGCGATCCTGGAGGACCTGGCCCCCTCGCTCAGCCGGGTGCCCTCGCACTCGGGGCAGACGGTGAACGTCATCGCCCGCTCCACGAACGCGCGGATGTGCGGCTGCAACGCGTCGACGTCCTTGGCCAGCATCGACTTGCGGATCTTGGGGATCAACCCCTCGTACGTCAGGTTGATCCCGTCGACCTTGATCTTGGTCGGCTCCTTGTGCAGGAGGTCGTGCAGTTCCTTCTTGGTGAACTTGCGGATCGGCTTGTTCGGATCGAAGAAGCCGCAGCCGCCGAAGATCCGGCCGTACCAGCCGTCCATGCTGTAGCCGGGGACGGTGAGCGCACCCTCGTTGAGCGACTTGGAGTCGTCGTAGAGCTGGGTCAGGTCGATGTCGGAGACGGTGCCTCGGCCCTCGCAGCGCGGACACATGCCGCCGGTGCGGTTGAAGGTCGCCTTCACCGCCTTCTTGTTGCCGCGCTCGACGGTGATGGCACCGCTCGCGCGGACCGAGGGCACGTTGAAGGCGTACGCGCTGGGCGGGCCGATGTGCGGTGCGCCGAGTCGGCTGAACAGGATGCGCAACATCGCGTTGGCGTCGGTGGCGGTGCCGACGGTGGAGCGCGGGTCGGCGCCCAGGCGCTGCTGGTCGACCAGGATCGCGGTGGTCAGCCCTTCGAGGACGTCCACCTCCGGCCGGGCCAGGGTCGGCATGAAGCCCTGGACGAAGGCGCTGTACGTCTCGTTGATCAGCCGCTGCGACTCCGCGGCGATGGTGCCGAACACCAGGGAGCTCTTGCCCGAGCCGGAGACGCCGGTGAACACCGTCAGCCGACGCTTGGGGATCTCGACGCTGACGTCCTTGAGGTTGTTCACCCGCGCGCCGTGCACCCGGATCAGGTCGTGGCTGTCGGCAACGTGCGACGCAGGCGACTGCGAGTCCGTCCTCTTGGCCTTGCTCATCGTGACTCCATCTGTTCGGGCGGATCCGCTCTCGCGGCCTCCGCCGGCGTCGCCCGGCTCCGTGCAATCGGTTTCGGACCGCACTCCCCGGTGGGGTGCGGTCCGTGCCCTCACGCTAGCGGCGGCCCGGTGGCCCGCGCTTCTCGATTCATGATCGATTTCCCCGCGGTTGCCCGGCGTCCTGCCTGGTGGGGCGAGAACGTGTAGTCGTTTGCGGCGATGTGCGAGATTTTGCGATCCCGACTTGGACACGAGGGGCCCGGCGGACGAGTTAACGGGTGAGAGGCCCTCGGGCCTCGTGGACCGCCGGGGACACCCATTCGGTGCCCGGAGGGGTCCGTGCCGGACTTCACGGAAGGAACCGTGCCTTGAACCAAATCTTCGGCCCCGAGGCCAGACAACTGTGGCTGGTCATAGGCGTGTTGATCGTCGTCGTGCGCGCGCCGCTCGGTGCCCTGATACGCGGCCCGGTGGTCCCCGAGCCGAACCACCGCTGCGGTCCCGGATATCACCGCACGTGCCTCGCGCGCGGCAAGGGCGGCGGACGATGACCGAACCCCGACACCCGGAGCAGGCCCGGGCCCAGGCCGTGGACGTGGATCTGGTGGACCTCCTGCCCAACGACTTCGTGGCCTTCTGCCACAGCCACCAGGCCACCCTGACCCGCTTCGCCTACGACCACCTCGGCTCCCGCCCCGAGGCCGAGGACCTGGTCGCCGACGTCCTGCTCACCCTGTACCAGTGCTGGGACGACGTCCTGCGCGAGCCCGCCCCGCCGGTCAAGCGGGCCTTCCGGATGCTCACCGACGCCCTGGAGGACCGCCGGCTGCGCCGCGACCTGGTGCGGGACGGCCTCGATCGGCTGCGCCCGGCCCCCGGCGGTCCGGTGCTGGACGCGCCGGCGGACTTCGTCCGGTTCTACCGCGAGCACCAGCAGGCGCTGACCGACCACGCCTGGAAGCACCTCGGCTGCCCGCACGACGCGGACGAGGCGGTCGCCGACGTCCTGCTCGCGCTGTCCAGGCGCTGGAGCGAGATCGTCCGGCACCCGGGTCCACCCCTCGCGCTCGCCTACGAGATCCTGCGCCGGCGGGTCGTGGACATCCGCCGCCGGCGCGGGCGCAGCCCCGAGGTGCCGATCGACTTCACCGCACCCGGCGCGCCCGACGTCGCCTCCACCACCGCAAGCGATCCGGCCGCCCTGGTCCCGCACCTGGACACCCTCGATCGCACCATCGCCGCGATGCCCGCCAAACGGGCCACCTGCGCCCGCCTGCACCTGGTGATGCAACTGCCGCTCCAGGACGTCGCCGACTACCTGGGCGTGACCATCTCCACCGTTCGCAGCCACGTGCACGCCGCCCGCAAACAACTGGCCAACGCCCTCGGCCGAGCCGAACACCACGCATCGGCCGAGGCCACCCCACCGACCCCAACGCACCCCCGGGAACCGAACGCATGAACCACCTCACCCCGCTCGACCACGCCCTCCAGGAACGCCGACGCGCGATGGACGCGGCCTTCGCCGACTACGACCCGGCCGGCGCCATCCGGCGGCTGGCCGACCGCATCGTCCAGGAGGAACTCCTGGCCACCCTGGTCCGTCCCACCACCATCGGCCCGCCGCGCGGGCCCGGGTTCGCCGACGCCCACGCCGCCCAGAACGCCGCCGCCGCCGAACTCGAGCACTTCTGCCAGGCCGTCGTCGCCCGCCCGACCACCGGCCCGCGACTGGGCGACTTCGTACAAAAGCGGCTGCCCGCAGGGGCGTTGGTGTTCGGTTGTCTGCTCTACCTCACCGGCCGGCCCGCGCCCGCCGCGTTCTGGTGGCGCTATGCGGCCGGCGCCGACAACGTCGAGGCCATGCGGTTGCTGACGCTGCATCACCGGGTCGAGGGCGAACCCGCGGACGCCCACCACTGGGCCGGCCGACTGCACGCGACCACCACGGCGCCGGCCCCGGCCGAGGTCGAGGGCTCCGGCGATCCGCAGGCGTACGTCGCCCGGGTGGAACCGGGCATCGAGGAGGTGGACGACCCCGACCTGGGCGAGATCTGCCGCCCGAACGCCTGCTTCCCCCGCCTGCTCGCCGCCGCCGGTCACACCGCCTGACCGCCTCTTCGCGCAGTACCGGACCACACCCCGTTTCCGCTCCGACAGCACCCCTCCCGCCGACGTGGCGGGTGGCTCCCGGTCTCGCCGGGCGCCGCCCGCCACGTCGATCCCGCGCCCGCCCATCGTCAGGAAGGTGGATCCGCCGTGACCCGCACCCACCCGGCTCCCGCTCGTCCGCAACTGTCGACGCGATCGCACGGACGCCATCTCGTGCTCACCCCGCGCGGCGAACTCGACGTCGCCACCGTCCCGTTGTTCACCCGCGCCCTGGACGCCCTGACCGGGATCGAGGGTGCGCACGTGATCGTCGACCTGGGCGAGGTCGGCTTCCTCGGCGCCCGGGCCATCTCCGCCCTCGCCCGCGGACGCGACCGGGCCGCCGCCCGGAACGGCGCGATGCACCTGTACCGGGTCGACGCGTTCGTCCGCCACATCCTGCAACTACCGGGAATGCGAGCCGACTTCACGATCCTCGAAGCCCTTCCCGACACCGACGAGGGCGGCCCCTGCCCGATCCGGGGGTGACCGCCGCGCGCCGGGGCGATCAGTCGTCCAGCAGGATGCCGGCACCGACGGTCTCATCGGTGGCCTCGTCGATCAGGATGAAGCTGCCGGTGGTGCGATTGCGCCGGTACGGGTCGTGCAGCAGCGGGGCGGTGGTGCGCAGCGTGACCCGACCGATCTCGTTGAGCGCGAGGGCCGTCGCGCCGAGGTCGCGGTGTCCGGTGTTGATGTCGAGGCGGTAGTGCAGTGCGGTGATCTCGGCTCGCGCGGTGCGGGTCGTGTGCTTGACCAGGTAACCGGCTCCCGGGCGCAGTTCGCCGTGTTCGGTGAGCAGGCACACCATCGCCTGGAGGTCCCGGCCGGCGCTCGGGCGGTTGTGCGGGCGGCAGATCATGTCGCCGCGCGAGACGTCGAGGTCGTCGGTCAGCCGGATGCTCACCGACATCGGCGGGTACGCCTCGGCCACCGGGCCGTCGGGCCCGTCGATCGCCGCGATGCGGGTGGTGAACCCGGAGGGCAGCACCGCCACTTCGTCTCCGGGGCGCAACACGCCGCCGGCCACGGTGCCCGCGTAGCCGCGGTAGTCGCGGTGCACGTCGTCGCGCGGTCGCAGTACGTACTGCACCGGGAAGCGCACGTCGACCAGGTTGCGGTCGGAGGCGACGTGCACCTCCTCCAGGTGGTGCAACAGCGCGGCGCCCTCGTACCAGGGCATCCGCGGGCTGCGGGTGACCACGTTGTCGCCGTGCAGCGCGGACATCGGGACGAACGTGAGGTCCGGGATCTCCAACCGGGTGGCGAACTCGGTGAACTCGGCGCGGATGGCCTCGAAGACGGCCCGGTCGTAGTCGACCAGGTCCATCTTGTTGACGCACAACACCAGGTGCGGGATGCGCAGCAGCGACGCGAGGAAGGCGTGCCGGCGGGACTGTTCGAGCAGTCCCTTGCGCGCGTCGACCAGCACCATCGCGAGGTCGGCGGTGGAGGCGCCGGTGACCATGTTGCGGGTGTACTGGATGTGGCCCGGGGTGTCGGCGACGATGAACTTGCGTCCGGGCGTGGCGAAGTAGCGGTAGGCGACGTCGATGGTGATGCCCTGTTCGCGTTCCGCGCGCAGGCCGTCGGTGAGCAGCGACAGATCCGGCGAGGAGTTGCCGCGGCGGCGGGAGGTGTCCTCGACGGAGGCCAGTTGGTCCTCGAAGACGGCCTTGGAGTCGTAGAGCAGGCGGCCGATCAGGGTGGACTTGCCGTCGTCGACGGAGCCCGCGGTGGCGATCCGCAGCAGTTCGGTGGTGCTCATCTCTAGAAGTACCCTTCGCGTTTGCGGTCTTCCATGCCGGCCTCGGAGATGCGGTCGTCGGCGCGGGTGGCGCCGCGTTCGGTGATCCGGGTGGCGGCGATCTCGGCGGCCACCTCGTGCGCGTTCGCCGCGGTGGAGCGGACCGCGCCGGTGCCGGTGGCGTCGCCGATGGTGCGAAAGCGCACGGTCTCCTCGAACGGCTTCTCGCCGGCGAGCGGCGGCGTGACGTCGGTGACGCCGAGCAACATGCCGTCGCGTTCGACGACCGTGCGGCGGTGGGCGTAGTACAGCGACGGCAGTTCGATGCCCTGCGCGGCGATGTACTGCCAGATGTCCAGCTCGGTCCAGTTCGACAGCGGGAACACGCGGATGTGTTCGCCGCGGCGGTGCCGGCCGTTGTACAGGCTCCACAACTCGGGCCGCTGGTTCTTCGGGTCCCACTGGCCGAACTCGTCGCGGAAGCTGAACACGCGCTCCTTGGCGCGGGCCTTCTCCTCGTCGCGCCGCGCGCCGCCGAAGACGGCGTCGAAGCGGTGTTCGCCGATGGCGTCGAGCAGCGTGGTGGTCTGGAGGCGGTTGCGGGACGCGCGCGGTCCGCTCTCTTCGACCACCCGGCCGGCGTCGATGGACGCCTGCACGGAGGCGACGACCAGCCGCACGCCGGCCTCGGCGGCACGATGGTCGCGGAAGGCGACGACCTCGGGGAAGTTGTGGCCGGTGTCGATGTGCATGATCGGCAGCGGCGGCGGACAGGGCGCGAAGGCCCTGATGGCCAGGTGCAGCATGACGATCGAGTCCTTGCCGCCGGAGAACAGCAGGACGGGGTTCTCGAACTCGGCGGCCACCTCTCGGATGATGTGGATGCCCTCGGACTCCAGGGCTTTCAGGTGGGTGAGCCGATGACTCACGGCGGACTCCGATCCCTCGCAAGCGAGACGCCACGCCCCTCGAAGAACTGACGGGCTGTCAGCTCAGCGAAGTTAACCGCCAATCAACTGCCTTCACAAGAAGCTAACTTGATTGGCACGGCGTCATCACGCACTGCAACGGTCGAAGGTCGCGCGAATACCCCCCACCTCGATTCGGGCGAATTCCGGCGCGAGTCCTAGGCGCAGGACGGGCACAGGCCCCGGTAGGTGACCTCGGCCTCGGAAACGGTGAAGCCGAACCGCTGGTCCGACGGGAGGTCGCCGAGCGGATTGCCGGTCGGGTGCACGTCGCGCACCGTGCCGCAGGACGAGCACACCAGGTGCTGGTGCGGGTGGTGGGCGTTGGGGTCGTAGCGCTTGGCCCGACCGTCGGTGGAGACCTCCTTGACCTCGCCGAGCGAGACCAGCTCGCCCAGGGCGTTGTAGACGGTGGCTCGGGAGATCTCGGGCAGTCGCTGCGCCGCGCGGGCGTGTACCTCGTCGGCCGTCAGATGTACGTGGTCGCCGTCGAGGACCTCCGCAACGACACGCCGCTGCGAGGTCATCCGCCAACCGCGCTCGCGCAGCCGCTCCAGCAGGTCGCTCATGTCGGTTCACCTATTCAGGCTCAGTGGGATGCCAAAGTTTACCGGTGGACGTCCGGATTCCGGTTGAGTACGGGATTGGCGGGCATCTTGACTTGGACTCTGTCCATCGTAGGATCGGTTCCGGCGGTAGCCAAGGGGCAGAGAAGACCCCACTACGGCAGGAGATCCAGACGTGACGGCACCCCCGTCGAGAAGCCGCGCGGTACCGGCCTGCCCATGACGGCCACCCGCGTCGCGCTGCTCCGGAGCGTTCCGGAGGGTGACCACCTCGGCGTCGAGGCGATCGCCTCCCGGGCGTGCGACGGGTATGTGGCGACCGTGATCGCATTCGCCCTCGGGCCGCCGCGCCCGAGACCTGCACCGGGCGGACCGGATTTCGCCGCCCCCATCGCTCCACCGCCGGTAATTCCCCAGCACCGTGACCCGCAGTTCCAACGCACTGTGATCCGCCTGGTCCGGAAGGATTCCCATGTCTGAGAACCATGACGCAATCGTCGTAGACGCGAAGACCGAGAGCGCGGGCGGCTGCCCGGTCGCCCACGGACGCGCCCCGCACCCGACGCAGGGCGGCGGCAACCGGCAGTGGTGGCCGGAGCGGCTCAACCTGAAGATCCTTGCCAAGAACCCGGCCGTGGCCAACCCGCTGGGTGAGGACTTCGACTACGCCGAGGCGTTCGAGAGCCTCGACCTCGCCGCCGTGAAGCAGGACATCGCCGAGGTGCTGACCACCTCGCAGGACTGGTGGCCGGCCGACTTCGGCAACTACGGCCCGCTGATGATCCGGATGGCCTGGCACAGCGCCGGCACCTACCGGATCAGCGACGGCCGCGGCGGCGCCGGCGCCGGCCAGCAGCGCTTCGCCCCGCTCAACAGTTGGCCGGACAACGCGAGCCTGGACAAGGCCCGCCGGTTGTTGTGGCCGGTGAAGAAGAAGTACGGCCGCAACCTGTCCTGGGCCGACCTGCTGGTCCTCACCGGCAATGTCGCCCTGGAGACGATGGGCTTCGAGACCTTCGGCTTCGGCGGCGGTCGGGCGGATGTGTGGGAGCCCGACGAGGACGTGTACTGGGGCCCGGAGACCACCTGGCTCGGCGACGAGCGCTACAGCGGCGACCGGGATCTGGAGAACCCGCTCGGTGCGGTCCAGATGGGCCTGATCTACGTCAACCCCGAAGGCCCGAACGGCAATCCGGACCCGCTGGCCGCGGCCCGCGACATCCGCGAGACGTTCCGCCGGATGGCGATGAACGACGAGGAGACGGTCGCCCTGATCGCCGGCGGCCACACCTTCGGCAAGACCCACGGCGCGGGCCCGGCGGACAGCGTCGGCCCCGACCCCGAGGCTGCGCCGCTCGAACAGCAGGGCCTGGGCTGGAAGAGCTCCTTCGGCACCGGCAAGGGTGGCGACGCGATCACCAGCGGTCTCGAAGGCATCTGGACCACCACCCCGGTGACCTGGGACAACAGCTTCTTCGAGATTCTGTTCGGGTACGAGTGGGAACTGTTCCAGAGCCCGGCCGGCGCGCACCAGTGGCGGCCGAAGGACGGCGCCGGCGCGGGCACGGTGCCGGATGCCCACGACGCGTCGAAGACCCACGCGCCGACGATGTTGACCACCGACCTCTCGCTTCGGATCGACCCGGCCTACGAGCAGATCTCGCGGCGTTTCCTGAACAACCCCGCCGAGTTCGCGGACGCCTTCGCCCGCGCGTGGTTCAAGCTGACCCACCGCGACATGGGTCCGGTCGCGCGCTACCTCGGTCCGGAGGTCCCCACCGAGACGCTGCTGTGGCAGGACCCGCTGCCGGCGCGGACGCACGAACTCGTCGACGCCGCGGACATCGCCGCGCTCAAGAGCCGCATCCTCGACTCCGGCCTGTCGGTGTCCCGGCTCGTGTCCACCGCGTGGGCGTCCGCCTCGTCCTTCCGCGGCAGCGACAAGCGCGGCGGCGCCAACGGCGCGCGCATCCGCCTCCAGCCGCAGATCGGCTGGGAGGTCAACGAGACCGACGAACTCGCCGCGGCACTGGGTGTCCTGGAGGGGATCCGGGACACGTTCGAGGCCGACCGCACCGACGGCAAGCGCGTCTCGCTCGCCGACCTGATCGTGCTCGGCGGTGTCGCCGCCGTCGAGCGGGCCGCCAAGGACGCGGGCTTCGACGTCGAGGTCCCGTTCACGGCCGGCCGGGTGGACGCGGTGCAGGAGCAGACCGACGTGGAGTCGTTCAGCGCGCTCGAACCGGCCGCCGACGGGTTCCGCAACTACCTCGGGAAGGGCAACCGGCTGGCGGCCGAATACCTGCTGATCGACCGGGCGAACCTGCTGACGCTGAGCGCGCCGGAGACGACCGTCCTGGTCGGCGGCCTGCGGGTGCTGGGCGCCAACCACGGGCAGTCGTCGCTGGGCGCCTTCACGGCCACCCCCGGCGTGCTGACCAACGACTTCTTCGTCAACCTGCTCGACCTGGGCATCACGTGGCAGCCGACCTCCGAGGACGCGAGCACGTTCGAGGGTCGCGACGCCGCCGGCGAGGTGGCCTGGACCGGTAGCCGGGTCGACCTCGTCTTCGGGTCGAACTCCGAGCTGCGGGCGCTCGCCGAGGTCTACGCGAGCGACGACGCGAAGGAGAAGTTCGTGCACGACTTCGTCGCCGCGTGGGACAAGGTGATGAACCTGGACCGGTTCGACCGCTCCTGAGCTCCATGTCCGGGTCGGCCCACCGCCGACCCGGACACCGCGGCCCCCCGTCACCCCGACGGCGGGGCCGCGGTGCTGCCCGACGGTGATTTCCGGGCTCGGTCGGCCGGCGGGGCGGTGCCGGTTCACGACGGGTCGTGGGCGGCGATCCGGGCGGTGCGGTCGTCGCTCGCCAGGACGGTGAACGGATTGGCGATCAGGCCGTCCTGGGCGGCCAGGAAGAGCAGGCCCTGCTCGCCGACGGCGAGGTCGGGGCCGGAGGTGACGACCGCGGTCCACCCGCGAGGGAGCACGTCGTCGGTGCGCGGCGGGTCGTAGAGGTCGAGCGTCACCTCGACCTCGCCCCGACCGGGGAGCGAGAGCGTGCCGTGCGTTTCGAGGATGTCCATCCCCCGAGTGTGGTCGGCGGGGCCGGCATCGGCGCGCCGAACCCGGGGCACGACACACCGTCCCGCCCACGACCGCACGTCGCCCGGACAGGCGCGCGAGCGGCACCAGAATGACGGCCGGCGGACCTGCGCGGTAGCTACGAAAGATGGCTGCGCAAATGACGAAAGTTGACTCCGTGGCTTGATCCGAACGGTGCCCGGACGAGGCCGAAGTCCCGCCGTTCGTAGGGCACTTGAGCACAAGGTAAAGAGTTCGCAAAGAACCTTTGGTCTCCTCTGCCTCAGCCGTCACTCGCGCCTCTAGGGTCCGGTCACCCGGCCCGTTTCCCACCGGTCGCCGTGACCCGACGGTTGGTGGGAGCAGGCGTCGGGTTTCTGCCGAAACTGCTCGACGTCGTGGGCGCAAAACGGCACCACAGCACCCTGATCGGCGTCGCTTCGCGTCCGGAACCATCTTCCGGGCGGAGGGGAGACCATCTTGAGTCGAGCGATACCCGGGCGCGGCGGTACACCGCCGCGAGCCATCCGGCGATTGCGTGGCCCGATGACGCTACTGTCCGTTTCGCTCCTCGCGGTCACGGGACTGACCGCGGCACCGGGCATCACGTCGTCCGCAGCCGCCGCGCGTGTGGACACCACCAAAGCCGTATGGAATCCCGGCCCCGAGGATCAATACTTCAACCCCGTCGAGGCCGAGATCGGTCCCGACGGCCGCGTCGATGCGGCAGCGACCGCCGCCGACAAGGCCCGCAAGGCCAAGGCGGGCGGCGGCAGCAAGGAACGCGAGGGCAACCCTCGCGCCGCATCGCAACTGCGGCTTCTGGAGGCCGAAGCCCAGCGCACGGGCAAGAGCCCGGAGCAACTCAAGGCGGAAAAGGCCGGCTTGGCGCCAGGTGCCAAGCAGGATGCCAAACTGTTGACGGTTCTCGTCGAGTTCAACGAGAAAGCCAACGACGATTTCTCCGGCTTCAACCGCAGGGCGAGCGTCACCGACGCCTCCTGCGTGGTGGAACCGCCGGGCACGATCAAGAACGGCCCACTGCACAACGAGATTCCGGACCCGGCACTCACCGGGAACGACAACAACACGCCGTGGGTCAAGGACTTCAGCCCGGAACACTTCAACAAGATGCTCTACACCAAGCAGGGCATCACCGAACGCATGCGTCCGGACCTGACCGGTCCCGACGGCAAGCCGGGCATCGACGTCTCCGGCTACACGATGAAGAACATGTACGAGGAGATGTCGGGCGGCAAGTACACCGTGTCCGGCACCGCCACCCCGTGGATCAAGGTGCCGCACTCCGAGGCGTGGTACGGCGCCGGCCGCTGCGGCAAGCGTGAGCAGGACATGGGCGGCCACCCGAACAACCCGGGCGGCGCGGAGACGCTCGCCACCGACGCGGTGAACGAACTCGCGCGCAGTCAGCCCAACTTCCCGTGGGCCGACTACGACAAGGAGGACACCGGCGACGCGGACGGCGACGGCAACACGCAGGAGCCGGACGGCGTGGTGGACCACCTGGTCCTGGTGCACTCGGGCAAGGACAAGTCCACCGGCGGCGGCGCCGAGGGCTCGTACGCCATCTGGGCGCACTCCAGCGCCGTGGCGGGCGGCTACACGGTCCCCGGGACCCAACTGAAGGTTTCCAACTACATCGTGCAGCCGGAGGACTCCGGCGTGGGCGTGTTCGCCCACGAATACGGCCACGACCTCGGTCTGCCGGACCTGTACGACAACTTCAGCAGCACTCCCGGCGGTGCCTCGGACGTCAACTTCTGGGACCTGATGGCGAACGGATCGCACTCCGGTCCGCTGTTCCAGTCGATGCCCGCGCACATGAGCGCGTGGTCCAAGTACACGCTGGGCTGGTTGACGCCGGAGATCCTGAAGGTGGGCGACCGGCCCGCACTGGCCACGCTGGGACAGGCGGCCAAGACCCCCAGGGGCACCAAGCAGGCCGTCCGGGTGAACCTGCCGGACCAGGTGACCAGGTTCAGCACGCCGCACAGCGGCGCCAAGGCGTGGTACTCCAGCAACGACCAGGACTGGGCCGACGTCAAGTTGGCCCGCGACATCGCCGTTCCGGCGGGCTCCGACGTGAAGTTCCAGTGGTGGACCGATTACGCCCTGGAGGAGGACTGGGACTTCGGCTTCGTCGAGGTGTCCACCGACGGTGGCACCACCTGGACGCAACTGGAGGTTCGCAACGAGGCCGGCGCGCTCGTGTCGACCCCGCCGGACTACCCGGACCCGAACGGGAACCTGCGACGGTTCCGCAAGAGCACCGGGTTGACCGGCAGCAGCAACGGTTGGCGCCACGACCAGGTGAACCTGACGCCGTACGCCGGGCAGAACATCAAGTTGCGGCTCGGCGTCGACACGGACGCGGCGACGCAGGAGAAGGGCTGGGTCGCGGACGACTTCGCGCTCACCAACGGCACGACCACGGTGTGGTCGGACGACGTCGAGGGGGCCGACGACAACGGCTGGACCGCGCAGGGCGGTTCGGTCGGCGCGGGCACCAAGGGTGCCGGCTGGGTCAAGTCCGACGGAACGTTCAGCCGCGAGCGGTACTACCTGCTCGAGTGGCGCAACATGTCCGGCTTCGACCAGGGCCTGAAGTACACCTACACGTTCGGCGAGAGCGGCAAGCGTGAGAAGCTCGCGTACAACGCGCCGGGTCTGCTGGTGTGGCTGCGGGACACCTCGTACCCGAACAACGGTGTGCTCGACAACATCGACAAGTCCCCGTCGTGGGGCGCCAAGGGCGAGTTGCTCCTGGTCGACGCGAACCCGAACCCCTACCGGTTCCCGGACGCGCCGTCCAACTCGGCCGCCAACCTCGAACCCCGAGTGCAGTCGGCGAACGCGGCGTTCAGCTTCAAGGACACCGCCGGGTTCCGGGCCTGCCGTCGGGCGGGCGACCACTGCGCGACCTTCGCCAAGCAGGAGCCGGTGCGGTTCTTCTCCGACTCGCTCGGCTACGCGCCGGGTGCGGAGGCCAACGCGACCGGCTTCGGCGCCAAGGACGTCACCGGCTCGACGGTGATCCCGGCGCGGGCCCCGTACTCGACCCGGGTGACCAAGACGGACGGTTCGCCGGACTACGCGAACTACGGCAAGCCGTTCTTCTCCTCGGTGCTCGGTTCCGGAAACCCCGGCTGGGACAAGGCGTACGGCGTGACGGTGTTCCCGGTCTACCCGCTGTCGGGTGACAAGGGCGCCGTCGTGTGGATCGTGCCCGCGCGCAAGTAACCGCGCAGGCGCGGTAGTTCCGCCGGCACGGTCGCCGCGCCGGCACGGACGCGAGGACGGGTGCGACATCGGCCCCCACGACCCGGTCGTGGGGGCCGACGCACGCCTGGATCCACCGCGGGCGCACGTGCGGCAGTCGGTCAGGAAGCCTCGGGCGTGCTCGACGGGTGGCGGCGCAGGAACGTCTCGACGAGGCGGTCGGTGAAGGCGTGGTCGACCGGGTCGGCGGTCACCAGGACGCGGTAGTAGAGCGGGCCCACGAGCTGGTCGGTCTCGGTCGCGATGTCGAGGTCGGCGGGCAACCGGCCGCTGTGCACCGCGCGTTCGAGCGACAGGTGGTCGCGGCGACGTTGTGGGTCGAGCCAGCGGGCGCGGAAGTCGACGGCGAAGGCCGGATCGTGCTGGGCCTGGGCGATCAGCGCCCGGAAGACGGCGCCGGAGTCGGACTCGGCGAGGAAGTGCGCCAGTCGCCGCAGGTAGTCCCGCAGATCGTGGGCGAGGTCCCCGGAGTCGGGCGGGGTCAGGTCCTCGGCGGCGTCCTGGAGGAAGGCGTCCAGCAGGACGTCGGTCTTGGTGCTCCACCAACGGTAGATGGTCTGCTTGGCCACGCCGGCCCGGCCGGCGATGCCCTCCATCGTGACGCCGGCGAAGCCCTTCTCGGCGAGCAGGTCGTCGGCCGCCTCCAACACCGCCAGCCGGGCCTGTTCGCTGCGGCCGTGCCGGTTGCCGTGGTGTTGTCGTGCGGATCCGCCGGCGCCGTCCACCTCGACGTCTCGTGTCCCGGATGCCATGTCGCCTGCCCCTGTCGTCTCGTCTGCCACGGGGGAGGGTATTGCATCTTGATTCAACGCAACGTTGCGTCTACTCTAGAATCCATGACATACACCAACACGCTTGCCGACCCCCGAGTACGGGCGACCCTCGACCGAATGTTCGAGCAGGCCGAACGGGACGACGAGGTCGCCGCGCGCCTGGCCGCGGAAGTGCCCGGCGGATTCGGGCGGTTGTCGCCCCGGGAGCACGCCGACGCCGCGGCGGAGATCTACATGCCGATCTCCGCCGACGGCGGGGCCCTGCTCTACAACCTGGTCCGCGCCGTCCGCCCGAACACGGTGGTCGAATTCGGCATGTCCTTCGGCATCTCCACGCTGTACCTGGCCGCGGCCGTCCGCGACAACGGCACCGGCCGGGTGGTGACCACCGAACTCAGCAAGGACAAGATCGCCGCGGCGCGCCGCACCTTCGTCGAGACCGGTCTGGACGATGTGATCACCGTGCTGGAGGGAGACGCCCTGGAGACCCTCGGCGAGCTGACCGTGCCCGCCGACTTCGTGCTGCTGGACGGCTGGAAGGACCTGTGCCTGCCGGTCCTGCGACTGCTCGAACCGCAGCTCTGCCGCGGCACCCTCGTCGTGGCCGACGACATCGTCCTGGAGGGTCTTCGGCCCTACCTGGACTACGTCCGCGATCCGGAGAACGGCTATCACAACGTGAGCTTCCCGATCGAGGACGGCATGGAGATCAGCGTGCGCCTGTGAGCGAGGCGACCGCCGGCCGGTATCGGATCAGGCGGGCAGGGCGTCGACGGTGGGGACGACGACGCCGAACAGGTCGGTGATGGTGGTCAGTGCGGCGGCCTGGAGGCTCGCGGCGGGCAACACCGTGCCGTCGGGGGCGGCGAGCGCGCGAGTGGCGGTGGCCTCGGCGACGACGGTGGGGCGGTAGCCGAGATTGAAGGCGCCCTGGGCCGTGTAGTTGACGCACATGTGGGTCATGAAGCCGGCGATGATCAGATCCTTGTTGCTGCCCGGCGCGGCGCCCAGGTCGGTCAGGACGCGCACCAACTCGGTGCGGTGGAACGAGTCGGGGAACTCCTTGACCACGACCGATTCGCCCTCCACCGGGGCGACTTCGTCGCTGATGGCGCCGATGTGGGCGCGAATGTCGTACGGCGTGTTCGCGCCGCCGTCGTTGAGCACGTGCACCACCGGGGTGCCTGCGGCGCGGGCACGGGCCAACAGCCGGGCGCCGGCGGCGAGGGCCTGCTCGGCGCCGTCCAGGGCCATCACGCCGGTGCGGTAGGTGTTCTGGAAGTCGACCATGATCAGCACCGAGTCGGCCTGCCCGGGCGGCTCGTTGTCCAGGCCGATGACATCGCGCAGGGTCGTGGAGGGCTGGTTCGTGCTCATGAGTGAGTGCCTTTCGTCGGGGTTGTGGGCAGGGCGGAGTCGTCCGTCCTGCCCGGAAATCGGCAGCGGATCGCGGTGGGTCGGCCGGGTCAGTCGATCCGGGTTCGAAAGCGTCGGCGGTAGGCGGCCGGGGTGATCGCCAGTTGCCGCCGGAACGCCCGGTGCAGGGTCTCCGCCGAGCCGAGCCCGGCGGCGCCGGCGACCCGGTCGAGCGGGTCGTCGGTGGTCTCCAGGAGGCGTCGGGCCACCTCGACCCGGGCGGCTTCGACGTAGGCCGCCGGACCGACGCCGGTCTCCTGCTTGAAGACGCGGGCGAACTGCCGTTCGCTCAGGCACATCCGGGCGGCCAGCACCTCCGCGGACAGGTCCCGGTCCAGGTGGTCGGCGATCCACAGCCGCAACTCGTCGATGTCCCGGCGGCCGGTGGCGGGCCGACTCAGGGGTACGGAGAACTGGCTCTGCCCGCCCTGCCGCTTGAGGTACATCACCAACTGTCGGGCCACCGCGAGGGCCACCTCCTCGCCCCGGTCCTCCGCCACCAGCGCGAGCGAGAGATCCAGGCAGGCGCTGATCCCGGCGCCGGTCCACAACCGGCCGCAGTCGGTGCGCAGGAAGATCGGGTCCGGGTCGACGGTGACGGCCGGATGCTCGGCGGCGAGTTGGGCCGACGTCGACCAGTGCGTGGTCGCCGTCCGCCCGTCCAGCAGGCCCGCCGCCGCCAGCACGTGCGCGCCGACACAGACCGACGCCACCCGCCGGGCGTGTCCGGCGGTCTCCTTGACCCAGGCCACGACATCGGGATCGACCAGGGCCACCGGACCGTCGTCGGTGTTCTCCACCGCGCCCGGGACCAGCAGCGTGTCCACGTCGTCGCCGACCTCGTCGAAGGCCAGGTCGGCCAGCAGCCGCACCCCCGCCGACGTGCGTACCGCGCCGGCGGCCGGCCCGGCGAGGCGGACCCGGTATTCGGCGCGGCCCTCGGTCTCCAGGTTGGCCAGCGCGAAGACCTCGGCCGGGCCGGTGACGTCGAGGAGATCGACATCGGGGAAGACCGCGATGACGACCCGGTGGGGAAGGGGCATGAGCCAATCCTCACCGCCGCCACCGATGACCGCAATGACGCCCTCCTGTCACATTCGGACATCGTGGCGGGCGGCCGAGCGAGCCGGTGACGGGGCACGCGGCCCCTCAGTCGAACTCGTTCGGGTCTCCCGTCCGGATCAGGTCCGCCAACAGGTCGTCGTCGTGGAAGGCGTCGCGCAGGATCGCGCCGAGCGCACGCAGGGCGTCGGGGTCGGTGCCGTAGGCGACGAACATGCTTCCCTCGGGGTCGTACCGGAACCGGTCGGCCAATTCGGGCGCACGATTGCGCACCACCGAGCGGGCCACCCCCTCCCAGCCGTAGCCGTGGGAGCACTGCCCGTTGCGCTCGAAGACCGCCATCACGCGCGGGTCGGCGAGGTCGCTCAGCAGCAGACTGTAGGAACCCGGGGTGTGGTCGGACTCGAAAAACATCAGTGGAGCGTACGTCACTCGATCGGTCATGCCCGGACCATAGAGGGTCACCACGACAGGGACCGGGCATGGGTCGGCCGCGGCAGTGGCAGGGCGGTGGCGGGGCGCGCTCAGTCCAGGGGCCCCGTCGGCGGGGGGCGGAGCGGCAGGCCGCCGGTGCCGATCAGGGCGCGGTCTGCCAAGGGCGCGTCGAGGGTGATCGCAACGGTGCGCGAGGCCGCCATCAGGGGGCATCCGACCCGCCGGCCGTCGCGGTCGACCGTCGGCCCGGGTTTGCGAATGGCGACCACCGCCACGGCGACGACCCGGTCGCGCTGGACCACCACCGCCCGGTAGTCGCTGCCGCACGGACCCGGCCCGTCCGGCGCACCGCCGAACCCGACGGTCACCGTGCGGCCGTCCGCGCCCACGGTCGCGGTGTCCGGACTGTCGAGCGGGTGGCCGGGGGTCGGCCACGGGTCGTCGGTGACCGCGGGGCCGATCACCCGGACCGAGGTGTCCGCGAACGCGAGCTCCCACGCCGGGACGGTTGCGGGGCCCTCGGTGGTCTGCACGGTTCGGGTCGTCGCGGACACGGAAGTGACGGTCAGCCGGGGCGCTTCCGCCGTTCCGCACCGGGACCTCGGCTCGGCCGGCAGGGACCTGCCGTAGCCCTGGAGCGGAGCCGTGGCCGGGCGGCGCTGGACGACCCCGTCCACCCAGCGCACCTCGCCGTCCGGCGGAGTCGGCGGCAACACCCCGGACGCGGGCGGCGCGAAGCAGCCGTCGCCGAGCGAGACCTTGAAGGCGTGGTTGTTCGGCTCCCAGTCGCCGAGCTGGACGGGCAGGCCGCCGCGGACCAGCAACGGGCGCGGTTTGTCCGCCGCACGATCGGCCTCCCAGCGGTCGGCGGCCGCTTCCGCGTCCCGCTGCGCCCGCGCGCCGGCCTCGGCCGATTCGTCGCCGGTCTGCCCCGGAGGGCGCCCGGCGGAGACGTCGCCGTCCCGTTCCGCACCGCACCCGGCCACGGCGGTGGCGAACAGCGCGATCACGAGAGTGCGGACAAGTCGTGGTGCGGGAACGGACACGGGTCCACCTCCCCAACGCCGCGCTCCCTGCGCGGCGCCGGTGTGACGCAGCACCCGCCGGCCCGGTTCCGCCGCACGGGCCGGACGGTGGACGGCGGCGCCGCGGCGCCCACCCCGGGGTGAACCGCCGCACAGCGGACATCGCCATCGGAGACACCCCGAAGGGCCATCGGGCGTGTGCCTATTGTTGTCCCCGCGTACGAAAAAGGAACGCATCGGTTCCGTCCCACAGAGGTGACCCACACGTGACGACGCACTCCCGCAGGAGCCTGGGCCGCGTACTCGAGGACTTCGGCCCCACCCTCCTCGACCTGATCCACGGCGACCCGGACACCGTGGAGGAGATCGGCGGGGTGGTCATCCACGATCCGCACGACGAACCGCAATACCCTCCGCACGCCGTGGTCCTGGGCCCCGCCGTGCACGGCGCCGCCGAGATCACCGGCCTGCTGGACACGCTCGGCACACACCGGGTCGCCGCGCTCATCGTCCGGGGACCGGTCGAACCCGACCCCGAGGTCGCCACCGCCGCCGCACGTGCGGGGGTGGCGCTGCTGGCGCTGACCCGAGGTGCGTCCTGGGCCCAACTCGCGGCGTTGTTGCGCACGTTGCTCACCGAAGGCGACATCGGCGAGGCCGGCACCCAGACCCTGGGCGGCATCCCCTCGGGAGACCTGTTCGCGCTCGCCAACGCGGTGGCCACCCTCCTGGACGCACCGGTCACCATCGAGGACCGCCGCTCCCACGTCCTCGCCTTCTCCGGCCGACAGGACGAGGCCGACCCCTCCCGCGTGGCCACCATCCTCGCCCGTCGAGTGCCCGAGGAATACCTGCGCATCATGGCCGCCCGCGGCGTCTTCAAGGAGCTGTACCGCAGCCGGGAACCGGTGTTCTTCGCCCCGGCCACCCTCGACGAGGGCGAACTCGGCCTCTTCCGGGTGGCGATCGTCATCCGGGCGGGCGACGAGATCCTCGGTTCGATCTGGGCCGCCGTGCGCGAGCCGCTCAGCCCCGAACGCGCCGCGGCGTTCCGCGAGGCCGCCGAACTCGCGGCCCTGCACCTGCTGCGCCACCGCGCCGGCGCCGACTTCGAGCACCGACTGCGCGCCGACCTGGTCACCACCGTGCTGGGCGGCGGCCCCGGGGCGGTCGACGCCCTGGATCGCCTGGGCCTGGTCCACGAGCCCACGGTGGTCCTGGCCCTGGGCCTGGCCCCCGGGGCGGGCGTGGACCACGCGCAACTGACCGCCGAACGGCAGCGGCTGGCCGGCGCCCTGGCGATCCACCTCAACGCCGTGCAACCGCGCTCCGCCGTCGCCCTCCTGGGCGACGTCGCCTACGCCGTCCTGCCCGCACCGGGCGAGCCGGTCGACGGCCGCGAGCGCACCGTGCAGATCGCCACGAACTTCCTGGAGCGCACCGGCGATCGGGTGAAGGCGCTGATCGGCATCGGCTCGATCGCCAAGGAACCCGACGCGCTGCGCCGCTCCCGCACCAACGCGGACCGTGCCCTGCGGGTGCTCGCCGGCGGACACGTGCCCCGGCGGGTCGCCTCGATAGCCGACGTCTACATCGACGCCCTGCTCCTGGAGGTACGCGACCTCGCCGTGGCCAACGGCGACGAACTCGTCGGCCCGCTCGCCCGACTCGTCGCCTACGACGCCAAACACAACACCAGCCTGGTCGACACGCTGCGGTCGTGGCTGGACGCCTTCGGCGACGTGACCTCCGCGTCGGCGAGCATGTTCGTGCACCCCAACACCTTCCGCTACCGGATGCGTCGGATGACCGAGGTCGGCCGGATCGACCTGCAGGATCCGGCGGCGCGTTTCGCCGTCCAGCTGCAACTGCGCCTGATGAGCCCGCGGCCGGGCGGCGACCCGGCCCGCGAGACCGGCGATCCGGCGCCGGCCGCGGGCCGGGTCGAGGGGTAGGCGGCCGGGGTCCGGCGCGTCGTTCAGGCGGTGGATCGGGTGATGGTGACCTTGAGGTGTTTCATGATCGGCTGATCGCTCTGGGTGCTGTAGTCGCCGATCGCGCACAGCACGTTCATCTCGGGCATGTAGCCGGCCGCGCAGCCGCGCGGGATGTCGTAGGGGACGGCCAGATAGCCGTACAGGGTGCGGGTGCCGCCGTCCCGGGCGGTGCTGGTGATGTCGACCGGGTCGAACTCGCGGACGCCGCGCTCGTGCATGTCGTCCCGGTGCATGAAGACCAGGGTGCGCAGGTTCGTGATGCCGCGGTAGCGGTCGTTGTCGGAGTAGATCGTGGTGTTCCACTGGTCGTGCGAACGCATGGTGCCCAGGGCCAGGGTGCCGGGGGCGGGGACGACGTCCGGCAGTGCGGCGGTGGAGAACTCCGCACGGCCGGACGGGGTCAGGAAGACGAGTTCGCGGGCGGGCTGCTTGATCCGGAACCCGAGCGGCAGGCGCACCCGGCGGTTGAAGTCCTCGAAGCCGTCCAGGGCTCGGGCCATGGTGTCGCGGATGCGGTCGTAGTCCTCGACGTACCACTCCCAGCGGGTCTCGCTGCCGGGCAGCGCGGCGCGGGCGATGCCGGCGATGATGGCGGGCTCGGAGAGCAGCTGGGGTGAGGCGGGCTTCTTCATGCCGACGGACAGGTGGACCATGCTCATCGAGTCCTCGACCGAGGTGCTCTGCACGCCGCCGCGTTGCGCGTCCTTCTCGGTGCGGCCCAGGCACGGCAGGATCAGCGCCCGGCGGCCGTGCACGAGGTGGCTGCGGTTGAGTTTGGTGCTGACGTGCACGGTGAGTGCGCAGGCGCGCAGGCCGGCGTGGGTGTACGGGGTGTCGGGGGCGGCGAGGGCGAAGTTGCCGCCCATGCCGACGAACACCTCGATCCGGCCGAGCCGCATCGCCTCGATCGTGGCCACCGTGTCCAGGCCGGGCTCGCGGGGCGGCGTGATCCGACAGGCGTCGGCGAGACGGTCCAGGAAGGCGTCGGTGGGGCGGTGGTCGATGCCGCACGTGCGATTGCCCTGGACGTTGCTGTGGCCGCGCACCGGGCAGGGCCCGGCGCCCTCGCGTCCCAGGTTTCCGCGCAACAGCAGCAGGTTGACGATCTCGCGGACCGTGTCGACGCCGTGCTCGTGCTGGGTGATGCCCAGGCACCAACTGAAGATGCTGCGATCGGCCTCGCGGTACACCCGGGCCGCCCGGCGGATCCGGGCCCGATCGAGTCCGCTCTGGCGCTCGATCTCGTCCCACGACGTGCGTTCGCACAACGCGCGGTACTCCTCGAACCCCGACGTGTGCCGGTCGAGGAATTCCCGATCCAGCGCCTTGGGGTCGGTGGGGGCCTGTTCGAGGATGGTCTTGGCCATGCCGCGCAGCAGGGCCATGTCGCCGCCGATCCGCGGTTGCAGGTTCAGGCTGCTGGTCCTCGTCGACTTGAACAGGGCCATGTCGACGAACTCGTGGGGCACGATGGTGCGGGTGGCGGCGGCCTCGACGAGCGGGTTGACGTGTACGATCCGGGCGCCGCGGCGATGGGCCTCGGCGAGCGCGGTGAGCATCCGCGGTGCGTTGGAGGCGGCGTTGACGCCCAGGATGAACAGCGCGTCCGTGCTCTCCCAGTCCTTGAGGTCCACGGTGCCCTTGCCGGTGCCCAGCGCCGCCCTCAGGGCTCGGCCACTGGCCTCGTGGCACATGTTGGAGCAGTCGGGCAGGTTGTTCGTACCGAGTTCGCGGGCCATCAACTGGTAGAGGAAGGTGGCCTCGTTGCCGAGCCGGCCGGAGGTGTAGAAGGCGGCCCGATTCGGGTCGTCCAGCTCGCGCAGGGCACGGCCGACCAGCTCGAAGGCGTCCTTCCAGGCGATCGGGACGTAGTGGTCCGACTCGGGGTCGTACACCATCGGCTCGGTCAGCCGGCCCTGGTTCTCCAGCGCGAAGTCGCTCCAGCCCGCCAGTTCGGTCACCGTGTGCGCGGCGAAGAACTCGCGGCCGACCCGCTTGCGGGTCATCTCCCACGTGACGTGCTTGATGCCGTTCTCGCAGATGTCCAGGTGCAGGCCCTTGGTGTCGTCCGGCCAGGCGCACCCGGGGCAGTCGAAGCCGCCGTTCTCGTGGTTCATCCGCATGATCGCCCGCGATCCGTCGACCACGGCACGCTCACCCAGCAGGAGACGGGTCACACTCCTGGCGGCACCCCACCCCGCGGCGGGGTGTCGGTAGGGCCGAAACCGCGGGGGCTCCTTCGGCGTGGGACCCACGTCCGGTTCGGCCCGGTCCTGCTGCGGGTCCTCGGAGGCGTTCACGACCGTCACCTTCCGCCGTCGGGCGCGCCGACACGCGGCGACCATGTCGAGGCCGCGGGGCAACCGACCTCCACCGCCGAGTCTCGATCACGGATGGAGGATCGGCTACCGCTGACGGCCGCCCGGGGCGATGGCCGGGCGAGCCCCGACGACGCGGGGCGATCCGGGTCAGTAGGCGCGGGCGACCACGGCGATGTTGCCCGGCTGGTCGTCGCGGTCGGGAACGGAGCCGTCCGCGGCGATCAGGCACCGGACGGACACGCCCTGCTCGGCGAGCCGCGCCTCGCCCTCCGGGCCGAGGTCGGCCCACGGGATGCGGGCCCAGCCGGTGCCCGCCGCCTCCGCAGCCTCCTCGATCGTGCGCACCTCGACCTCGCGGCCGATGCGGCGCTCGCGGGCCTGGGCCAGCAGCAGGGCCTGGTCCTCCACCAGCGCCGCGGGCACGAGTTCGGCCAGTCCCGCGATCGCCACCGGCTCCTTGCCGCCGGCGATCCGACGGATCAGCACGGCGGTACCGGCGGCCAGATCGCGAGGCCCGACGTCGATCCGGATCGGCACGCCCTTGAGCTCCCAGTCGATCGCGCGCCGCCCGAACGGCGTGTCCGTACGGTCGTCGACGTGGACCCGGACACCGGCCGCCGTCAGCCGGTCGCCGATCGCGCGCACCTCCGCCACGACCGCGTCGTCGCCCTTCACCGCGACGACCACCACCTGGATGGGCGCCAGACGCGGCGGCACCCGCAGGCCGTCGTCGTCCCCGTGCATCATCACCAGCGCGCCGATCATCCGGGTGGTGGAGCCCCACGAGGTCTGCCAGACGTACTCCTGGCGGCCGTCCTTGGCGAGATAGCGCGTCTCGAAGGCCCTGGCGAAGTTCTGGCCCAGCTCGTGACTGGTGCCCAACTGGAGGGCCTTGCCGTCGCCCATCATGCCTTCGAGGGTGAGCGTGTTGATCGCGCCGGCGAAGCGTTCCCGGACCGTCTTGCGCCCCGGGACCACGTCCATCGCCAGGACGTTCTCCATGAAGTCGGCGTAGACGTCGCGGTGGATGCGCGCGGCGTAGGCCCGGGCGTCCTCGCGGGTGGCGTGTGCGGTGTGGCCTTCCTGCCACAGGAACTCCGTGGTGCGCAGGAACACCCGCGGACGCAACTCCCAACGCACCACGTTGGCCCACTGGTTGATCAGCAGGGGCAGGTCGCGATAGCTCTGCACCCACTTGGCGAAGTATTCGTTGACGATCGTCTCGGAGGTGGGTCGGATGACGACCGGCTCGTCCAGTCCCTTGCCGCCGCCGTGCGTGACCACGGCGAGTTCGGGGGCGAAACCCTCGACGTGCTCGGCTTCCCTGGTCAGGTAGGACTGCGGGATCAGGAGCGGGAAGTACGCGTTCGCCGCGCCCGCCGCCTTGATCCGGGCGTCCATCTCCTGCTGCATGTGCTCCCACAGGCTGTACCCGTACGGTCGGATGACCATGGTGCCGCGCACCGGACCGTTGTCGGCCAGTTCGGCCTTGGCGACCACGTCTTGGTACCAGCGGGGGAAGTCGTCCGCCCGGGGGGTGAGCACAGGAGCCTTTGACATGCAGCGGATGCTAGGACGCGGGTCGGGCCGCGCGCCAATCGATATTGCCCGTCGCGGCCGGTCCGCGAGCGGGCTCGTCTTCGCGGCGTGCGGCCCGAAACCCGCAGGTCGCGGGCCGCACGTCGGTGTCGGTTCAGCGGGGGTTCCGCTCCGGGGTCGGGGCGAGCGGGCCGAGGCTTCCGGGGTAGAGGTACTCGTCCTGCGGGACGGTGGTGCCGTGTGCCCAGGCGTCGAAGAAGCCGGTGAGGTCCGGTCGGCCGGAGACCTTCTTCGCGAGTGCCTCGAACTGCGGCCAGGAGGCGTTGCCGTAGCGGTGCTCCTGTTGCCACTGCCGGAGCGTGCCGAAGAAGGCGTCGTCCCCGACGGTCCGCCGCAGCGCGTGCATCATCATCGACCCCTTGAAGTACAGGGCCGAGTGCAACTCCTTTCCCTGGCCCGGGTCGTAGAGCCGCACGCTCCAGAAGTCGGGGTCCTGCCGGCTCTGTTCGAGCATGGCCGGATAGAAGCCGGTGTCCAGGTCGGCACCGCCCTTCTCGTCCCACAGTTGGTTGGCGTACTGGGCGACGCACTCGGCCAGACAACCGTCCCGCCAGTCGGTGAACGAGACGTTGTTGCCGAACCACTGATGGGTGTACTCGTGCACCAGCCCGGAGTCGAACACCGCCCCGACGTAGGTCGGTCGGCTCTGCGTCTCGATCGCGGCGCCGCCGTCGGGCGCGGCGGGATCGCCGTTGACGGCGAGCAGGCCGGCCGAGGAGAACGGATACGGGCCGAACCTGCTCGCCAGGAAGTCGATGATCTCCGGCAACAGCGCCTCGGTGCCGGGATCGATCGCGATGCCGGGGCTGTACGCGTTGATCACCGGGGTGCCGTCGGCCAGTTGCGAGGTGCGCACGGTGAACCTGTCGATGGCGATGGTGCTCAGATACGTGGCGAGCGGCCGATCCTCGTACCAGCGGTAGGACTTCCAACCCTGGCCGGCGGAAGTGGTGGGTCCGGGGCGGCCGTTGCCGATCACCGTCCAGGTGTCGGGGACCGTCGCGGTGAGCCGGAAGGTCGCCTTGTCGGACGGGTGGTCGTTGGCCGGGTACCACGCGGTGGCGGAGTGCGGCTCGCCGGTCACGTTCGCCGCGCCGCCGGGGAGCCGATGCCAGCTCTTGCCGACGGGTGTGCCGGAGTAGCGGACCCGGACGGCGAACCTCGCGCCCTTGGCGATCCGGCGGGCCGGGGTGATCACCAACTCGTGGGCGCCGCTGCGGGAGAAGCTCTTCGCGGGGACGCCGTCGACGGTGACCGAGCCGACCTCGAAGCCCTCCAGGTCCAGATCGAACCGGTCCAGCCGGCCGGTGGCCCTGGCGGTCACCGTGGTGTCCCCGCTCAGGTGGTCGGGGCGAGCCGGGTCGTAGACCACCCGGACGTCGTAGTCGGCGACGTCGTAGCCGGAGTTCCCGTCCTCGGGAAAGTACGGGTCTCCCACCCCGGATCCGCCGGCTCCGGTGCCGGCGGCCGAGGAGGGCGCCGCGGTCAGCAGCATGGTGCCTGCCAGCAGGCCCACCAGCGCGGGATGGTGGCGCCCTCTCGTGGTGCTGTTCGTGCTGCGCATGTGTCGTGTTCCTGCCCGTCCTGGTAGCGGTGGCCGCGGTCGGTGCTCAGCGGGTGGCGAGTTGCCAGGTCACGCCCAGAACGGCGTTCGCGCTGATGGTCTCGGTCCCGGGATCCACGTTGTCGATGCGATCGCAGGCCTCGTGGTAGCAGTCGCCGATGCCGCTGCCGAAGCCGGACACCGGGATCCCGGCCGCGTTGAAGGACACGTGGTCCGAGCCGCCGATGCCGATGTCGAAGGTGGGCAGGCCCCTGGCCGCGAAGAAGGCTTCGAACGCCTCGGTGGCCCGGGGTTCGTCATGGATGACGAGCCACTGCCGGACGTCCTTGCCGCCGGTCATGTCGAAGTTGAGGTAGACGTCGATCTTCCTGCGTTCGGCGGCCGACAGTTCGCTCACGTAGTGCCTGGAGCCGATCAGACCCGGCTCCTCCGCGCCCCACCAGGCGAAGCGCACATGGCGCCGAGGCACGACGCCCGAGCGCGACAGCGCGACGGCGGAGGCGAGGGTGGCGGCCGAGCCGGAGCCGTTGTCGTTCATGCCGGGGCCGGTCGGGACGCTGTCGAGATGGGCGCCGACGAGCACGACGTGGTCGGGGTCGCCGCCGGGCCAATCCGCGACGAGGTTGTAGCCGAGCACGCCGTCGTACCTGAACGGCTGCACGTCGGTGCGGAACCCCGCCCGGTCCAGCACCCCCTTCACATAGGCCAGCGACTGCCGGAAGCCCTTGGTGCCGTGGGCCCGGTTGCCCCCGTTGCGGTCCGCGATCGCCTGCAGGGCCCGCAGGTGCGGCATGACCTGCTCCGTGCCCACGACGGGCACCTGTGGTGGCCTCGGCGCCGCCGGCTCGGCCTGCGCCGCGGCGGGCAGGGCGACCAGGGTCACACACAGGCCGACCGCTGCGGCCGTGCGCCGAATCCGACCGGATATCTCCATGCGGGACTCTCTCCTTGAGGGAAGAGGTGGGATGGTCCGGCGAGCAGCCGGAACCCCACAATCCCGTGGAGATGTCAAGGAGTTGTCAGGAACCCGTGGTCGCCCGGTAGGGGACGACCCCGCGGTATCGCACGAGCGTTCCGCCTGCACCGAGCCCTCGATCGAGAACCGTCGGGCGTGCCCCGGGGGCACGTGTCCGCGCCCCGCGCCCGGTGGCCAACCTCTCCGCTGGGGGCGGACGAATTCGGGTGCGGGGGATGGCCTACGCTGCGCTTTCATGTCGATCTTCAAGCGGTTTCGTCGGCCCGGGCGAGACGAACCCTCCGCCGGTCCGGCCTTTGTCGAGGACACCGCGATGCTGGACCTGGAGGTGGCCGCCGCCCGCGACTTCGTCGTGCGGACCGGGCGGTTCGAGCCCGCGACACAACTGCTCGAACAGATCGGGTCGAACTGGGATCGACGCTCGCTCTGCGTGCAGACCCTCGCCGGGAGCGTGCTGACGAATCCCGCGTGGTTCGTGGCCTGGAAGCAGGCACAACCGGACTCGGCCGACCGGCTCGTGGTCGAGGCGCAGGTCGCGGTGGACGCGGCCTGGGAGGCGCGCGGCAGCGGGTGGGCGCGGGACACCAGTGCCGAGGCGTTCGCCGAGTTCGAGCGCATCCTCGAACACGCGGAGCGGGCCTGCCTGATCGCGTGCGAGGCCGCCCCGCAGGACCCGACACCGTGGATCACCCGGCTGTGGGTGACCATCGGTCGAGGCGCCCCGCAGGAGGTGTTCGAGGCCCGCTGGACCGAACTGCTGGCCCGGGATCCGCACAGCCGGTTCGGTCACAACTCCGCCCTCCAATACCTGGCGGCCAAGTGGTACGGCTCGCACGAACGCATGTACGCCTTCGCCCGGGAGGCAGCGGCCGCGGCGCCGACCGGATCGCCGCTGGCACTGTTGGTGCTGCAGGCGCACGTCGAGTACCAACTGCGGGAGAACGACCGGGACTCCGACTTCGACATCGACGCGTTCTGGTTGCACCCCGAGCGGCAGGCCGACCTGGACGCGGCTCTCGCGGCCTACCCCGAGGACGGCGCCGGCCGCAATCCCACCTGGTTGCACGACCTCAGCATCCTGACCTACGCGTTGGCGATGTCGGACCGTTGGATCGACCTCGCGGTGCAATTCGCCGGCGCCAACAACAGCGTCTACCGATATCCCTGGAGCTACAGCCGGAGCTTCCTCGATACCGCGTTCCGCAACGCGCAGGAAGCCCTGGCGCCCTACCGCGACTGAGTCGGCGCCGGGATGCGTTCGAGGATGCCGCCGGCGAAGACGTCGTACAGCGGTAGCGACGTCAGGTGCACGTAGCCGATGTGGCAGTCGCAGATCGCCTTGGGGCACGGTGGTGTCGGGGCGAGCGCGGTACGGAACGAGCCGTCGTAGAGGTTGCCCAGCACCTCCGGTACGAAGTGGCATCGGCGTACCGTGCCTTCGCCGTCGACGGAGACCACCGTGTCGCCCGTGCGGCACGGTACGCCCCGGGACGGGTGCGGGTGCCGACTGAAGCCGAAGTGCGGGTCCAGCGCGGCCCATTGGGCCGCCGCCGAGTCGGTGTAGGTGTGCCCCTCGGCGGCGTTGACCCACAGGTATACGTCGGCGGGCAGTTCGTCGCGCAGGCGCCGTGCGGCGGGCAGGTGTTCGGGCAGTCCGACGACACCGACGCTGAGCCGCACGCCGCGTGCGTGCAGGTCGCGGCACCGGTCCAGGAACCGCGGGTAGGGGACCTGGTCGGGGTGGTAGGTGGCCCACAGGGCCAGGCGGGTCGGGTCCGCGGCCTCGGTCCACCGCGGGTGCGCGCTCAGGTTGGTCTGGATGGCCACGCGCTCGACGTGCGGGAGTCGGCTCAACTCGGCGAGCGTACGGCGATACCAACTGCGCACCAGACCTTCGCCCCACGGGGTGAACAGCAGCGACACGCGCTCCGGCGTGTGCGCCACCCAATCCGCGAAGCGGGCCAACGCCGCACGGTCGGCCCGCAGTTGCTCGGGTGTGTCGCGGCGCTTGGCGAACGGACAGTAGCCGCAGTCGTAGTCGCACGAGGCCAGCGGACCCCGATACAGGATCGTCAACGGGTCGGCGGACGCGCGGGGTTCGACCAGGTTCAGGGCCGTGCCGACGGGAGGCCGGGTCACCGCGGGTGGTATCCGCGCATCAGGGCGGCGGTCTCCGGCGAGAACAACGCGGGGCCGATCGCGTCGGACCAGGCCAGGCCCTCCTCGGTCAGGCGCACCCCGCTCGCGGAGACGGTCAACAGACCGGCCTCGGCCGCCGGCGTCAGCTCGGCCGCGAAGTCGGCGGCGGCGTCGGTCCCGAAGGCCGCCCGGTAGTCGGCCGCGGCCAGCCCGTCGGCCTGGAGCAGCGAGGTGAGCAGGAACCGCCTGCGGCGCTCGCCGGCATCGAGGCGACAGCCGACCCGGGCACGGGTGAAGGCGTCCCGATCGAGCGTCACGTAGTCGTCGATGATCGCCCGCACCTCGCCGATGCCGACCGCGTAGTCGAACGAGTAGTGCAGGTCGCCGGTGTACGAACGGGCGCCGCAGCCGAGGCCGATCATGCCGTCCCGCTGGCAACTGTAGTCGGATTCGGAGCCGACGTCGGCGTCGCGCGGCGCGTCCGCGCGGCGGAACATGCGCATCGAGACCTGCTCGTAGCCGGCCTCGCGCAGATGGTCGCGGCCCGCGCGGTAGAGGGCGAGGCGGTCGATGTCCCAGTCCGCACGCGTGACGGCGCGGCGGCCGAGGCCGGTGAGCGGGCGCACGTACAACGGGTAGAGGTATACTTCCTCCGGCCGCCACGCGAGTGCCGCGTCGATCGAGGCCAGCCAACCCGCCCGGGTCTGGCCGTCGATGCCGTAGATGAGGTCGATGTTGAGGATCGGCACCGCGGTGTCGCGGATCGCCGCGAGCGCGGCCTCGACGTCGGCCCGACGCTGCGGGCGCCCCACCGCGCGGGCCTCGGCGTCGTCGAAGGACTGCACGCCGATGCTGACCCGGGTCGTCCCGCGCGCGGCCAGCACCTTCAGCCGCTCCGGGGTCGCCGTCGCCGGGGACGTCTCGACGGACAGCGGGATCGCGTCGAGGTCCGCCCCCATCACGTCCGCGGCGATGTCGAACAGCCGCTCCAGCTCGGGCGCGTCGAGATGGGTGGGGGTGCCGCCACCCACCGCCGCGACCGCGAAACGCGCGTCGGGTATCGCCTCGCGCACGGCGCGCGCCTGGCGTTCGAGCGCGTCCAGGTAGCGCCCGACCAGTTCCGCCGGCGCACCCGTGCGGGTGAACAGGTTGCAGAAACCGCAGCGCATCTCACAGAACGGTATGTGCAGGTAGAGGAACAGCGCGGACAGGTCCCGGCCCCGCCACACATCGGTGAGCGCGGGCTCCGGATCCAGCGGGCGGTACGCGGTCTTGTGCGGATACGAGTAGACGTATCCCGTGTACGGCGACCCGAGCAGCTCTGCCGCCGACGACGAACGCGCGGACGAGGGATCGGTGGTGCCGGGCGACCCCATGGGCGGATGACCTCCGACGACGTGACTGGGTGGTGCGCGAGGCACTCGGATGCCCCGACCCTATGCACGCCGACCGACAGGGCCGCCGGCCGGGTGCCCGGGGGCGAACGCGCGGCCCGCGCGCCGCCCTCGACGCCGCCGCCCGAGACGGAGGCGGTCCGGGCCCGGACGCGCGAGCCGCGTGTCCCCGAGGTCCGCGCGTGCCGCCGGGCGAGTCGCCCGTGCCGTCACCAGTCGCCCGGGTACAGCGTGAACTGCGCGTACGGCACCGTCCACACCACCTCGTGCCCGATGCGGTGCCCGATGTAGCCGTCCTCGCCGTACGCGGTGCCGTGGTCGGACGTCACGATCGCGAAGCACGGGCGACGGCTGCTCATCGCCCGGAAGAGCCGGCCCAGATGCCGGTCCACGTATTCCAGCGCAGCCGCGTGCGTCTCGCGCGAATCGCCGTCGGCGGCCGTCGCGCCGGGCCGGTGGAACCAGTTCGGCTGATGCAGCGCCGCCACGTTGACCAGGAGGAAGAGCCGCTGCTCCGGTTCCAGGGCGGCGACCACCCGCTCCGCGCAGGCGACCTGGGACTCGAACGACGTGGGCGAGGTGACGCCCAGTTCGGGGGCCCAGTGGCTTTCCGCGAACAGGCCGGGCAGTACCGAGCCGAGCGCGCCCTGCTTGTTGAAGAAGCCCACGCCGCCGATGCAGGCGGTGTGATAGCCCGCCCGCGCCAGCCCGGTGGGCAGGTCGGGCTCGTCGAACACCCACGTGCGCGGCGCGGTGGACTCGCTGCCGCCGAAGCGCGCCGCGAACAGCCGCGGATGCGGCCCGGGCGCCCGCGGAGTGGGCAGGAAACCGGCGAGGAACGCGGTGTGCGCGGCGTAGGTGAAGCTGCCCGGGGTGTGCCGGGCCTCCCAGCGCCCCTCGGGCAACACCCGCGCCAGATGGGGCAGCCGACCGGCCGCCGCGAGTTCCGCGGCCACGTCGTAGCGCAACGTGTCGAGGGTGACCATGAGCAGGTCGTGCCGGCCGACGACCTCGTTCATGTCGGGGTCGCGCCCGTCGTCGCGGGAGTGCGCGGCAGTGGGTGTGGTCAGGTCGGACACGGCAGTTGTTCCCCGTCTGGTGTTTCCCGTCCGGCCGCAGCCGACGTCTCCAGTGGGCGCCATCCCGCCATCAGCGCCCGGACCTGTTCCCCCCACGTGTCCCGACCCCGGTGCAGTACGCCCGGCAGCAGATCGCCGAACGCGTTGACCTCGCCGACCGCGTGCCGGCGCCGGTCGACCGCGAACAGCAGATCGACGCCGACGTGCAGGGTACGGGGAAAACATCCGGCCGCGCGAACACACGTCGCCAGCGCCTCGTCCCACGCGACGGACCCCACCGCCCGGCGCACCGCGTCGACGTCGACCCGGGCGTTGCCGAGGTGCAGATTGGTCATCGGGGTACGGCTGCCGCGCGCGACGACGTGTGTCGCGCGGCCCGCGACCACCAGGACCCGCAGGTCGACGGCGAGCCCGTCCAGGGTGAGCTTCGGCAACCACGTCTCGACGTGCACGCCGTCCGCACACAGCGCGTCGACCAGGGCGGCGACGTCCGCCTCGGCGCGATACGCGCGCACCCGCAACGAGTTGAACAGCGCGAGGTCGGATCCGGTGCGGACCAGTTCGACGGAGGTGGTGGCCTGTACGCGTGCCCCCGAGGTCTCCAGGGCCAGCACACCGGACGCGGACGAGCCGTGGGCGGGCTTGACGAAGACGCGCGGGCGGCGGCTGCTCCGCATCAACTCGCGCAGCTCGGCGTAGGAACGCACCGCGACGCCGCGCCCGTCGGCGGCGAGCCCGGGGGGCACCGCGACGCCCGCGGCGCGCAGCCGTTCGTGCGCGCGCGGCTTGTCGAACATGACCGCGATGTCGTCGGGGTCGTTGACGAGCCACGCGCCGGGGGTCGCGGCGACGGCACTTCGCACCCGCCGCAGCCCACGACGAAACGCGGCGTGGCGTGCCGCGCCGCCCTCCACCCGATGCGGGTCCGCCGGCCCGCCGAGCAGTGCGTGCACGGCGGCATCCTCGCCGGGGGAGTCGATCCGCACCGGTCCGGCGGCGTAGCCGGGTTCGGCGCCGCGCAATACGTCCTGCCAGGCGACCACCCGCGGCGCGGGCAATCCGGCGGCGCGCACCGCGGCGTCGAAGCCCACCAGGCGGCGGTGGCCGGGGTTGCCGACGACGGTGATCGGGCTCTCGGGTGCGCCCGCACTCACTCGGCGACCTCCACATAGCGGTAGCCGCGGATACCCCGGCCGGATTCGCGGCGGGAGATCTCCACCGCGACGCCGGACGCCCGCAGCGAGTCGCGCAGGCGTTCGGCGACCGGGTCGTCCAGGAAGTGGTGATCGATCGTCAGCTTGCGCAGATGGCCGAGCGGTTGGCCCTGCAGGAGGGCCTCGCCGCCCTCGTTGCCCAGGGTGCCCATCGACAGGTCCAGGGATTCCAGCCGGGCCGTCACGGCGGCGCTCGCGAGTGCGGCGGCGATCTCGTCCTGGATCTCGCTGTTCATCAGGCCCAGATGCCGCAGCCCGGGCACGCGGGTCCCGGAGAGCAACTCGGCCAGGTCGTCGACGGTGGTGTCGCCGTCGTAGTCGCGGACGCCGAGCCACAGTTCGAGCGATTCCAACGCCGGAAGGTCGCTCAGGCCGACGGCACGCACGATCCGGGCGGACAGGCCGCCGCTCTCGAACCGGAGGCGGCGCAGGTGTTCGTGTCGTACCGGGGGCGGCACGGGGGCGGCGGCCGCGGTGGGGTCCTGGAGGGCGTTCTCGCTGCCGCGGATCACCAACTCCTCCAGCGACGGGAAGGCTTCGAGCACTTCGGTCCACGGGCCGATGCCGATCCAGGAGATCTCCGCTTCCTCCTGGACCGCGTCGCCGAGGAAGAGACGGCGCAGCGCCGGGAAGCGGTCGGCGTCCCGGATCAGCCGTTCGATCAGCGGATTGGGTTGGGACAGGTCCACATCCCAGGCGCCGACGATCAGGGCGGTGACCCGGGTGGTGTCCACGTTGGCCACGAAGTGGTCGTAGAGGTCCGTGAGTTCGGGGTCGTCCTCCCAGTGGCGCCGACGCAGCCGCCAGGCGACGGCGTCGGCGGGGTGGTCGTCGGGGGCGCTCCCGTACGGCGGGGTGGGTGCGCCGCGCGTGCCCTGCTCGGGTTGTTTCCCGGGGACGGCCGAGACCTCCTCCGACTCCGGCGGTCGCAGGTCGGCGACCGGCAGGCCGCCGAAGTTCTCCAGGTAGTGGTAGATGGCCATGCTGGTCGGTCACCTGCGTAGGTCGGGTCCCGCAGGCACGGTCAGGGGTGCTGCCGAGGGCGGGCGCGGGCGGATCGGTGGGCGTACCGGTCCTGACTACCAGAGCGCGCCGACGACCCGCGCGCAGGGGCGTACCCGCGTCGCTGCGCCCGCGACCATGACGTCACCGCCCCGCACACCGCGGGGCGCGGGGCGGGGGCGGTGGTGGGCGGCGGCTCAGCCCTCGCGCAGTACCGCGCGCAGGCGGGCGACGAACGCGGCCGGGTCGCCGACGAAGCCGGTGTGGTCGCCGGGGAACATCGTGGGCTCGATGCCGAGTCCGGCGGCCAGGGCCCGGGACGTGTGGTCGCAACTCTGTCCGGTCGAGTCCTCGCCGATGCCGACCACGATGCGGGTGTTCGTCGCGCGCAGGGCCGCGAGGTCGGGGCACCAGCGTGTGGTCGGGATCAGTTCGTGCGCGAACCAGAAGCTCTCGTCGGCGACCACCTGCGGATCCCGATCGGCGCCGAACATGGTCTCGAATACCGGTTCGGGCAACGTGATGTGGGCCTGGTCCAGGAATTTGCGCCAGGCGCCGCGCACGTCGCCGGCCAGGTGGTCGGCGACGACGTCGGCGGTCTCGGCGTGCAACCGCTCGCGATCTTCCAGCAGTTCGACCACCGGGGGTTCGTGTGCGACCAGGGTGTGCACCTGTTCGGGATGCGCCTGGAGCAGGGCCGGCGCACTGACGGCGCCGCCGCTGGAGCCGACGACCACCGCCGGTCCGGCATCGAGCCGGTGAGCAACCGGGAGAGGTCGTCGGCACGCAACTCCGGCGTCGAGTCCCGATCGGGGTCGTGCACCGAGCTGCGCGGCACGCCCCGCGGATCGGTGGTGAGCACGGTGTGCTCGGCGGCGAGCAGATCGGCCATCGGCGCGAACGATCGGGCGTCCATCGGGGCGCCGACCAGCAGCACGAGCGGGCCCCGGCCGCGGACTTCGTAGTGCAGGTGCGCGCCGGGCACGTCGAGGGTGTGCACGGTGACGGGAACCGTCGAAGGGGGGGTCATCGGATCCTCCGGGTGCGGGGCGGCGACACCAGGGTCGCGTGCCGCGCACGCGGTTCGGGTGACGGAGCCGGCCGGCGGGGACCGCTTCCCCGCCTTTGCCCATACGACGAACGGGAGCTGCCCGCATCGACAACGGGCCCGCGACGACTTTCCGTGCCGGTGCCGGATCGGATGGGTGACTACGCGCCCGAGGCCGGGGCACCCGCGAGTTCCTCGGCGCGCTCGTGCTCGGGCGGCGTGGGCTCGTCGGTGGGCCGGCGCCGGCGGCGGCGGTACACGACGAGCGTTACGACCAGGGCGAGCAGGAGCGCGGACGCGCCCACCGCGACCCAGGGCACGGCCCGGACCGCGGTCCGGGCATGCGCGACCGGGCCGGTCTCCGTCGGTCCGCCGGGTACCGGCATCGGGTGCACCGCGAGGTCGACGTCCAGCCGGAATGCCTGGGTCACGCCGTCGACGCGCACGGTGCGGGTCAACGACGCGCCGGGCAACAACTCGGGCAACGGGTCGAGCCGACGGTGCTCGGTGGTCAGGCCCCAGGGACCGCGAACGGTCAGCTCGGGGCGGGCGCCGAGGCGGATGTTGCCGGTGTTGCGCACCGTGTAGGTGACGGTCAGGCCGCCGCCGAAGGGGTCCGGCGCGGTGTGTACTCGGGTGCTCAGGCCGCCGGTGCCCAGGGCGGGGCGCAACGGGCCGTCGACGCGCAGATACACCCGGGTGCCCACCCGTCGGTCGAGCAGCACCTGATTGCCGGCCGCGTCCCGGCCGGGGGCGGCCACCGAGGCGACCACGCCGCCGCTGTGGTCGCCGGGGGACGCGTTGTCCGGAACGGACAGTTCGAACGGTACGTCGCTGCGCGAGCGCGCCGGCACGGTCACCCGGGTCTGCTTGAGGCGGATCCACGAGCCGACGTCGGCGGGCGGCCGGCCGGCGGCGAGCAGGTCGAAGCCGCCGGCGGCGGTGGTGAAGGCGTCCTGGGCGTACAGATCCACGGTCAGGGGCGTGTCGCCGGAGTTGGTGACCGCGACGTAGTCGAGCCGGCGGGCCCCCGGGGCGAGGGCGTAGCGGAAGAACGGGCGTTCGTCCGGGCCGTGTTCGGTGGACGGCTGGACGGACCACGTGCCGGCCGCGGGCGCGGCGGCGGGCGCGGAATCGGCGGCGCCGGCGGGCGTGGCGCAGGAGAGCACGAGGCCGGCGCCGGCCGCGGCGAGCGCGGTGAGCACCCGGCGGATGCGCCGACGGGGGTGGGGCATGACGGATTCCGTTCGCGGGCGGACGGGTGGGGCGGGTGACGTCGGGCCGGGGCGGCGCGGGGGGCGCCGGCCGCCCAGAAGCCCCCGCGCCGGGGTGTGCGGGGGGGGGGCCCGCGCGGCGTCGCCAGGCTCGGGGCGGCGGCGGGGGGGGGGGGGGGGGGGGGGGGGGGGGGGGGGGGGGGGGGGGGGGGGGTGGGGGGGGGGGGGGGGGGGGGGGGGGGGGGGGCCCCCCCCCCCCCCCCCGCCGCCGTTGTGGCCGGGGTGGGTCAGATCGCGGTGACCGTCAGGGTCGCGCTGTAGGTGCCGGGCGCCGTGGTGGTCGCCAGGTTCAGGGCGAGGTCGGCGCCGAGCACGGCGGTGCCGCGACCGTGGCCGGGCACCGCTCCGCCGAGGGTGCGGGCGGTCTTGACGCCGCCGTCGGCCGCGGGCGCGACCGGCCCGCCGGCGCGGACCTGCTGACCGTCGCCGGCCTTGACGACCTTCGGGGTCCAGCCGAGCGCCGAGCCGTCGAAGGACGCGCCGCCCTCGGCGGTGAAGTCGGTGACCTGGCCGCTGACGTTCCAGCCCGGGTCGGCGATGCGCAGGTCGGTGACCTGGACCGTGTTCAGCGCACCCGAGGTGGCCAACCGGTCGCCCGCGGCGGTCAGTTCGGGCGAGGGCAGGGTGACGGTCGGGCCGGCGACCGTCATGGTGAGCCCGCCGGTGTTCTTGACGGTGGTGGTGATCACCTGGCTGCCGGACAGCGGGTCGACGCCCGGGTCGGTGCTGCCGCCCGCGGTGAACGAGACCTGGTCGACGGCCCAGAAGCGGCTGTTGGTGCCGGTGTAGCGGAACCGGATCTGCGCGGTCTTGGCGCCGGCCGGGACGTCGAGGGTCAGGCGCTCGACCTGGTTGACGTTCGTGCGGTACGACTTGATCGGCTTGGGTGTGCCGCCGTCCCAGGACACGTACACGTCGCCGGTCTGCGGGCCGTCGACCTGGTAGTCGCTGACGTAGCTCAGCTCCGCCTTGGTCCTGCCCTCGACCGGGTAGGCCGGGGAGACCAGGGTCGAGTCGAACTGCCCGGCGGCGTGCGCCTTGTCGTCCCACTCGTCGGAGTCGGCGACGGCGAACACGTTGCGGCTGCGCACGTTGCCCTCGCGGGCCTGGCCGCCGCCCTCGGTGCGGGTGAAGAACTCGTCGGTGGCGAACGACCAGCCGCGCCACTCGGTCACGCCGCCGGCGGGCATCGCCGAGTTGTCGATCGACCAGCCCTGCGGCGCGGTGTGGGTGAAGCCCTTGATGCCGGCGGGGATGCCGCTCTCGTCCACGCGCTCGGACAGGATCGGGCGCAGCGCGTCGAAGGCGTCGGGCTTGATCTCGTCGATCGGCTGCCCGTCCAGGCCCCACGCCGGGTCGATCCGGACACCCTCGTGCTTGAGCACGGTGGGCGCGATGTCGACGAGGCGTACGTCGTTGCGCACGGCGCCGGCCGGCATGCCGCCGCCGTTCGCGATGACGAAGGTCTGGCGCTCCTGCGGGGTGTCGCCGCCGTGGCCACCGGAGTCGGTGTGGCCGTGGTCGGTGGTGACCATGATCAGCCAGTCCTCCTGGGCGTAGGTCGGCCGGGCCCGCAGCGCGTCGAGGACCCTGCCCACCCGGGTGTCGGCCTCGTGCACGGCCTTCGCGTAGTCGGCGCTGGTGCCGCCGGTGTTGTGTCCGGCCCCGTCGACCTCGTCCAGGTGCATGAACGCGACGTCGGGATTGCCGGTGGACAGGTACTGCGCGGTGTCGGCGGCGGCGAGGTCGTCGTTCTCGTCGGTGGCCACCCGCACGTCGACCCTGGGGGAGAAGATCGTGGACGAGATCGGCGCCCACGCGCCGACCACGAGGGTGGAGGCGGCCGGTTGGGCGGTCTCCAGCCGGGTCGCGAAGTCGGGGTACTTGTCGTACCGCGACCCGGCGAACGAGTTGTCGTGCACGCCGTGCTTGTCCGGCCAGACGCCGGTGGCGATGGTGGACCAGCCGGGGCCGGAGACGGTGGGTGCGAACGGTTGGGCGTACAGGTTGCTCGACGCGGTGGTGCCGCCGGCCATCAGAGCCTTGAGGTTGGGTGCGTCGCCGCTCTGCAGCTTGTCGAAGCGCAGCCCGTCGATGCCGATGACCAGGGTCTTGGCCTTCTTGGTGCCGCCGGGCAACGACGGCAGGGTGTCGGCCGCGGCGGGCGAGGCGGCGAGCGCGGCGCCGGCCAGGGCGAGCGGAACGCCGACCGCGGCGACCGCGACGGCGGCGAGACCGCGTTTGGCACGCGTGGATCCGTACACTTCGATAACTCCCTCGGTGGATGAACCGGAGTGGGGTCGGGCCGAGGCGGGGGCAACCGCCACAGGCCCGCCGGGCCGATCGCGTTCGCGCGGTCGGCCCGGCTGCTTTTCGCCGCGGGTACCGATGGTGCTGCCGGTACCTGCGAGAGCGTGCGCCACCAACCATGCAACGGGTCGGGGATCGGTCACCCACGAACGGCCGTCGGCCGGTTGAATAAAGAGCGAACTTCCGGTCCGAACCCGTTATCGTTTCGTGATCGAACGAGCCGGTCGGCACGGTGCCTCACTCGTGTTCCGGCAACGACGGGACCGGGTTGTGCCGTAGCGCGTCCAGCACCGCGCGGACCGCGGCGCGCGGTGGCGAGCCCCGGCGGATCGCGGCTGTGATCGTGCGGGTCACCGGGGTCGCGAGTTCGCGGGTGACGACGCGGTAGCGGTGGTCGACCGCCAAGCCGGGCAGCAGGGCGATCGACAGGCCGGCCTCGACGTGTTGCAGGGTCATCATGTAGTTGCTGAACCGGCACACCACCCTCGGCTCGAATCGTGCCCGGCGACACAGGCGCAGCGCGAGGTTGGCCATGTACGACTGCGGCATGTCGAACGCCCACGGCTCGCCCGCGCAGGCCGCCAGGTCCACCGCGCCGCGCCCGGCCGCGGGGTGCTCGGGCGGGAGCACCAGCACGATCGGGTCCGTGGTCAGCGGCACGAGGTCGAGGTCGGGCCCCAACGGCAACTCGTCGAAGTCGGTGGTCGTGATGATCACGTCCGCGTCGCCGACCCGCAGCGCGGGCATGCTCTCGTGCGGCTCCAGCTCCAGCAACTCGACGTCCAGGTGCGGATGTTCGCGCGCCAGTCGGGTCACCGCCGGCACCGCCATCGAGTGGATCGCGCTCTGGAACGCGCCCAACCGCACCAGCCCGGCGGGTTCCTCGCCGAACCCGCGCAGTTCCTCCTCGACACCGTCCATGTGGTCGAGGATCGCCCGCGCCCGCCGGGCCAGGATCAGCCCGGCCGAGGTCAGCCTCACCCGGCGTCCGGTGCGTTCCAGGAGCTGGGTATGGGTCTCGGCCTCCAGCACGGCGAGCTGTTGGGACACGCTGGAGGGGCTCAGGTTGGCGGCCTGGGCGACCGCCCGGATGGTGCCCAGGGTGTCCAACTGGCTCAGCAGCCGCAGCCGCCAGGGGTTCATCATCCCCCGATTGTTGTGCGGTTTTGCCGAACAGGACAGCCGGAATCGTGTGCTGGACGTGTTGCTCGACCGCGACCTACCGTCGGGAACATGACTGCTTCGAACACCGCCCCGGCGTCCGCGGAAACCTTCTGGACCGATGCCGAACGGCATCTCGTGCGCTACGGCGGCGAGTTCACCCGCGAGATCATCGACCATGCGGCCGGGAGCTTCGTCTTCACCGCCACCGGCCGCAAGATCCTCGACTTCACCTCCGGGCAGATGAGCGCGATCCTCGGCCACTCGCACCCGGACATCGTGGCGACCGTGCGACGGCAGGTGGCCACCCTCGACCACCTCTACAGCGGCATGCTCAGCCGCCCGGTGGTCGACCTGGCCCGGCGGCTGGCCGAGACGCTGCCCGCGCCGCTGGAGAAGGTGCTGCTGCTCACCACCGGCGCCGAGTCGAACGAGGCCGCGATCCGGATGGCCAAGCTGGTTACCGGCCGGCACGAGATCGTCTCGTTCGCGCGGTCCTGGCACGGCATGACGCAGGCCGCCGCGTCCGCCACCTACAGTGCCGGCCGCAAGGGCTACGGGCCCGGCGCGCCGGGCAACTTCGCCATCCCCGTGCCGAACGTGTACCGGCCCGACTTCACCGCGGCGGACGGCTCGCTGGACTGGCGGCGTCAACTCGACTTCGCCTTCGACCTGATCGACGCCCAGTCGACCGGCAGCCTGGCCGCGTGCCTGGTCGAACCGATCCTCAGCTCGGGCGGCGTCATCGAGCCGCCGGCCGGCTACTTCGCGGCCCTGCGCGACAAGTGCCGAGAACGCGGCATGTTGCTGATCCTGGACGAGGCGCAGACCGGCCTGTGCCGCACCGGGTCCTGGTACGCGTTCGAGCGCGACGGCGTCGTCCCCGACATCCTCACGCTGTCCAAGACACTCGGTGCGGGACTGCCCCTCGCCGCGGTGGTCACCAGCGCCGAGATCGAACAGGAGGCGCACGAGCGCGGGTTCCTGTTCTTCACCACGCATGTGGCCGATCCGCTGCCGGCCGCGGTCGGCAACACCGTGCTGGACGTGCTGATCCGCGACGGGCTCGACGAGCGCGCCCGCTCGCTCGGCGGCTTCCTGCGCCGCGGCCTGACCGAACTCGCCGGGCGCCACCCGGTCGTCGGCGACATCCGCGGCCGGGGCCTGCTGGCCGGCCTCGAACTCACCGTCGACCACGAGTCGAAGCGAACCTCGGACGAACTGGGCGCACGCATCACCCGCCGCTGCCTCGAACTGGGCCTGCACATGAACATCGTGCAACTCCCCGGCATGGGCGGCGTCTTCCGCATCGCCCCACCCCTGACCGCCACCGAAGCCGAACTCACCCTCGGCCTCACCATCCTCGACGAGGCCATCACCGACGCGTGCGCCGACGGTGATCGGTGACCGGGGTGGAGGTCAGGCGGGGAGGTGGGCGCGGACGCCGGCTTGCACGTGGGGGCCCAGGGAGTTGGTGCCGGTGACCCGGAGTTCCAGGTCGTTGCCGCGCACGGCGGTCACCACGCCGTCGAGGGCGAGGGTGTCGCCGGTGTGGTTGGGGGCGAGCAGGCGCAGGTCGACTTCCAGGAGGCGGGTGGCGGGGCCGGCCCAGTCGGTGACCACGCCGCCGACGAGGCCCGTGGTGGCGAGGATGTTGGTGAAGATGCCGGGGCGGTGCAGCGAGGTGCGCGTCCAGTCGGCGTCGTGGTGGGCGGCGTAGAAGTCCTGGGTGGCGAAGGCGGTCGCGATCACGAAGGTGGGGGTGATCGGGATCGTGGTGACCGGGGTGCGGTCGCCCACCTGCGGGGCCGCGGTGAGCGGGCGGCAGGTGCGGCCGCTCGCGGGGGTCGGCCGCGGGGGTTCCGCGCGGGTGTCCGGCGCGGCGGCGACGGGGGGTTGCCGCTCGGGGGTGCGGAAGCACAGTACGGTCCAGTCGACGGTCGCGACCTTCGCCCCGTCCTGGTCGCGGAAGGTCATCCGCGTGGTGACGAAGTATCCCGGGCCCAGCGCCGTGCGCTTGCGCGCGGACACCGTGGTGAGCGCGCTCTCGCAGGTGAGGTGGTCGCCGATGCGCGCCTCGCGGTGGTACTCCTGCCGGCATCGCGTCGCCGCGCGGGCGGCGTAGCCGTGTGCGGTCAGCAGGCGATGCGCGGCGGCCGTCGGGTTGTCGGACGCCGTGCCGGTCGGTGTTTCCCCGTCCAGGTAGGGCGCGTACCCGGGGACCTGCGACAGCGTGGCCGCCAGTGCCGGCAGCGAGGGCATGGTCCACGCCTGGATCATGGTCGGCGGCGCGACGATCCCGGCCCGTCCGGTCGCGGCGGCGGCGCTCGCGTCGCGGTAGACCGGGTTGGGGTCGCCGAGGGCGTCGGCCCACAGGTCGAGCATCGGCAGGTTGACCGCGTGCCGGGCCCGCACGACGGACGCGGTGCCCCGGGCCACGCAGTCCCGGAGCAGCGCGTCCAGTTCCGCGGTGTCGGTGGTGTCGGTTGTCATGCCCGCCTCGCCCTCCAGACGATCGCCGGTTGCCCCGCACACCCTACCGAGATGCTTGACATTGACAAGCGGTACGGGCCGCCCGCCCGCCCGGGCGGCCCGTACCGTCCTCGATGTTCGATGGCCGGTGTTCGGCGGCCGGTGTCTAGCGGCCGGTGCCCGCGTGCACCGGTGCCTCCTCGGTCGTGTCGAGGTCGAACGCGGTGTGCAGGGCGCGCACCGCGTCGGCGACCCGGGCCGTGCGACACAACACCGAGATCCGGATCTCCGAGGTCGAGATGATCTCGATGTTGACCCCCGCCGCCGCGAGCGTCTCGCAGAACGTCGCGGTCACGCCGGGGCAGGTCCGCATGCCGCTGCCGATCAGCGAGATCTTGCCGACGTCCTCGTCGTGGCTCACCTCCTCGACGCCGATCTCCTCGGCACACGCGCGCAGGGCGGCCAACGCGGCGAGCGCACCCTCCGCGGCCAGCACGAAGGTCAGGTCGGTGGGTCCGCCGGTCGGCGGCGCCGCGTTGTGCACGAGCATGTCGATCTCACCCCCGGCATCGGCGACGGTCCGCACCAACCGGCCCACCGCCCCGGGGTGGTTCGGTACGCCGGTCACGGTGACCTTGGTCCCGGAGGTGTCGTGGGCCACGCCGGTGATCGTCGACCGGCCGGTGTCGCCGTCGTCGGGTGCGCCGGACACCGTGGTTCCGGGCCGGTCGCCGTACGCGGATCGCACGTGGATGGGCACGCCGCAGCGGCGGGCGTACTCGACCGAGCGCAGCGCCAGCACCTTGCTGCCGGCCGCCGCCATCTCCTGCATCGCCTCGTAGCCGATGTGGTCGAGCAGTGCGGCGTGCGGAACGATCCGGGGATCCGCGCTGTAGACCCCGTCGACGTCGGTGTGGATCTCGCAGACGTCGGCCTTGAGCGCGGCGGCCAGGGCGATGGCCGTGGTGTCCGAACCGCCGCGTCCCAGCGTGGTGACGTCGTCGGTATCCCGACTCAGTCCCTGGAATCCGGCGACCAGGACGATGGCGCCCCGGTCGAGTTCCCGCCGGATGCGCTGCGGCGCCACCTCGACGATGCGCGCGTTGCCGTACTCCGAGGTGGTGAACACCCCGGCCTGGGCACCGGTGAGCGAGCAGGCCCGCTCACCCAGGGCGCGGATCGCCAGCGCGGCAAGGGCGTTGGAGATGCGCTCGCCCGCCGTGACCAGCATGTCGAGTTCGCGTGGATGGGGGAGGGGGGCGACCTGCCGGGCCAGGTCGAGCAGTTCGTCGGTGGTGTCACCCATGGCGGACAACACCACGACGACATCGTGGCCTTCCCGGTGGGTGGCCACCACACGTTCGGCGACTCGTCGGATGCGCTCGATGCTGTGCACCGAGGAGCCGCCGTACTTCTGGACGATGAGAACCATGCGGGAGGTCTCCTCGATCGAGAGACTGCCGGTGATGGGCGGCCGATCGGCGGCGGGTGGCCCGGATCGGACCGCCCGCCGCCGATCGGTACGGCACGGGCCTACGGATGGCCGGTTTCGATGGCGTCGACGAGGATCGAGCACGCGGTCTCCACGACGTCGGCGGTGACGTTGAGCGGCGGCAGGATCCGGACCACGCCGTCCTCGCGACCACCACGTTCGACGATCAGTCCGCGGCGCAGCGCCCGGGACTGGACGGCCTCGGCGAAGTCGCCCGCCGGGCGACCGGTGTCCGGGTCCGCCAACTCGACGCCCCACATCAGCCCCCGGCCGCGCACCTCGCGCACCCACGGGTCGGCCATCAGCGGCGTCAGGCGTGCGGAGATCTGCGCGCCGCGTCGGCGCACGTTGCCCAGGACGTCGTCCCGCCGCACGATGCGCACGGCCTCGGCACCGGCGGCGAAGGCGAGTTGGTTGCCGCGGAAGGTGCCGATGTGCGCGCCGGACGCCCAGGTGTCGAGTTTTTCGTCGTAGAGGATCACCGCGATCGGTGTACCGATGCCGCTGAGCGCCTTGGAGGCGACGATGACGTCCGGTTCGATGCCGTACTGCTCGAAGGCGAACCAGGTCCCGGTGCGCCCGCATCCGGTCTGGACCTCGTCGACGATCAGCAGGATGCCCAGTTCGCGGGTGATCGCCCGCAACCGGCGGACGAAGTCCGCGGTGGCCGGGACGACGCCGCCCTCGCCCTGCACCGGTTCGAGGATCACCGCGGCCGGCAGCGGGATGCCGCCGTTCCCATCGGTGAGCGAACGTTCCAGGTACGTCGCGCAGTTGGTGCTGCAGGTGGTCGGACTCAGGTCGAGTGGGCACCTGGTGCAGTAGGAGAACGGGAAGAAGTGGGTGCCGGGTACCCCGTTGGGCACCGCCGTCTTCGGTGCGACGAGTCCGGACAGGGCCATGGCGGCATGGGTGCTGCCGTGGAAGCCGCCCTGGAAGGTGACGATGTCACCTCGGCCGGTGGCGATCTTGCACAGCTTGACCGCCGCCTCGACCGCGTTGGCTCCGGTCGGGCCGCAGAAGTGCACCTTGGTGCGATCACGCATCTCCGCCGGCAACATGGACAGTTGGGCATCGATGAAGTCGTCCTTGACCGGGGTCGGGAAGTCCAGCCCGTGGGTGAGCAGGCCGAGCTGCGCGATCACCGATCGCACCAGTTCCGGATGGTTGTGGCCCAGGGACAACACCCCGGCACCGGCGAGGAAGTCGATGAAGACGTTGCCGTCGACATCGCGGATGAAGCTGCCGAAGGCTTCGGCGGGCGCGATGGGCAGGTGTCGCGGGTAGGTGCGGGCGTTGGACTCGCGCCGCTCCTGACGTGCGAGCAGTTCGGCGGAGCGGGGGCCGGGAAGGTCGCAGTCGACTCGCGGTTCGGTCATGGTGTGTTGTACGAGCGATGTCATCAGGCTCTCCGATGGCGTGGCGGGACGGTCGGGACGGGCGGGACGGAAAAGGGACGAGGGTGGAACCGGGGATCAACCGGGCCGGGCCGGGATGCCGCGCCAGCGGGTGCCGTCGGGGAGGTGTTCGCCCTTCATCACCAGCGACATGGCGTCCAGGCGGGCACCCGCGCCGACCTCCGCGTCGTAGAGCACCACCGACCGGGGGCCGACCGAACTGCCCTGCCCGATCCGGACGTTGGACATTTTCATCACGCGGTCCTCGAACAGGTGGGTCTGCAACGAGGTCACCTCCGCCACCGCCGCGTCGTCGCCCACCTCGACCAGGTCGAACTCGGTGAGGTAGGTCGTCGCGAGCCAGACCCGCCGGCCGATCCGGGCGCCGAACAGGCGCAGCACCGGGCCCATCAGGGGCGTGCCGGTGAGGAGGTTGAGCAGACTCGGCACCACGAGGTTCTCGAACAGCCCGGTGATCACCTCGGTACGGCGCACCCAGATGCTCCACAGCGGCTCGACGCGGGGCCGATAGCGGCCGATGATCAGCCACTTGAGCAACACCACGGCCAGGGTCGAACCGACGCCGACGGCCAGGAAGAAGGCCGGGCCGAGCAGGAACAGCACCCACGGCGGGAAGTTCTCGGCGACCCGGACGGAACCGTAGAGCGCCCCCAGCGCGGCCAGCGCGGCGATCGTCGCGGGCAGCGTGACCCGGAAGTACTCGATGGCCAGGCGCGCCGCGATCAGCCCCCGGGTGGGGCGGTAGGTCAGCTTCGCGGGGAAGTCCCGGCTCGCCTCGCGGCGCGGCAGGAAGATGGCGGGTGAGCCGAGCCAGGTCGTCTCGGGGTCGATCGGCCGAGTCGGGGCCAGCGAGTGCACGCCCAGCAGGCTGTTCTCGCCGAGTCGGCACGAGCCGGGCACCAGCGCCCCGTTGCCGACGAAGCTGCGTGCGCCGATCTCGGTCGGGGCGAGCGAGACGCGTCCGTGATGGAAGACCGCCGGTCCCACGACGCTGACATCGGCCACGAAGCTGCGTTCGCCGATGATCAGCATGTCCGGGTCGACGAAGCTGACGGTGGCGACCTCGGACCAGCGTCCGGTGCGGGCACCGAGCAGGCGCAGGAACGGCACCAGGTACAACGTCGAGTAGAGCGAGTGGGTCAGCGTCAGGCTGGTGGTCATCATGCCGTCGCCGATCCACTTGCGCACCCCGAAGCCGCTGCGTTCGGGATGGATGCCGGCCCGCACCCGGGGCAACACGGCCCGCTTGACGAGCAGTACCAGCGTGCAGGTGAACAGCACGACCAGGGGACCGGCCGCGGCGGTGGCGACGATCGCCCAGCCGAAGCCGAACTTCCAGGCCACGCACCCCACGAGGGCGCCGGCGCCGGCGACGACCAGCAGCGGGACCAGCGCGAGCAGCACGGCCCCGGCTCCGAAGCCGAGCAACACCCGCTTCGGCCAGGGACGTTGGTCGTCCTCGGCGGCAAGGGCGGTGAGCAGGGCGGGCGTGCCGTCCTGCCGGGTGGCCGGCGAACCGGCCCAGTGTTCGTCCGCCGGCACCACCCGGCCGGCCGGAACCAGCGACTGTTCGCCGATCGAGGCCCGGTCGCCGATCACCGCGCCGGCCAGGACCACGCTGTTGGTGCCCACGAAACTGCCGGCGCCGATTCGGATGGGCGCCAGGTACAGCAGGCCGTTCTCCACCACGTACGGTTGCAGCCGTGCCCCGTAGCCGATGCTGGTGCCCTCGCCGATCTCCACGAACGCGGGCAGGCCGATCACGGCCGACAGATGGCAACCTCGGCCGATCCGCGCGCCGAGCAGCCGCAACCACGGGGCCAGCAGCGGCGAACCGGTCAGGAAGCCGAGCGGGCCGAACACCAGGATCTTGCCGTACAGCCAGAACCGCAGGTAGGTCGCGCCCCACAGCGGATACCGACCGGGCCGGACGCCGAGCATCAACAATCGGCCGCCGAGCAGCGGGATCAGCAGACCCACCAGGATCCAGCCGACCTCCAGGAGGATGAATCCGGGCAGGTTCATCCGGGTCAGGCGGTCCAGGAGAGCGCCGTCGGCGGGCCGGTGCACCGGCAGGTCCCAGACCAGGAACCACCGGTAGAGCAGCACCACGCCGGGCAGGCCGAACACGAGCAACCAGCCGTACAGGCAGGCGATCTGGGCGAGGCCGCAGGCGAACACCCGGGCGCCGGAGTGGCGCAGCGGTGCGGGCGGCTCGGCGAGTGGCGACGCCGCTCCCGAACCGCCGGGTTCCGGCTCGGTCTCGACTCGGGTCGTCGGCAGGAGGGCCAGCCGGCGGATGGTGGGATGGGCGTACAGGTCCCCCATCGCCAGGCCGTGCAGCCCGGGTTCGCGGCGCAGTCGGGAGACGAGGCGGGCCGCGGACATCGAGTGGCCGCCCAGGTCGCAGAAGAAGTCGTCCTCGACGGAGACCGCCTCACCGCCCAGGACCTCCCGCCAGACCGCGGCCAGTTGCTCCTCCACCGGGGTCGCGGGGGCCACGTGGGTGGTGGAACGCCGGTTCAGCGGCGCGGAGGTGGGGGAGGGCAGGGCGGACCGGTCCACCTTGTCGGCGGCCAGGAGCGGGAATTCGGGCAGTACCTCGACGAAGGACGGGATCATGTAGTCCGGGAGTCGGCTCTGCAACGACACCCGCAGCCGCTCGCGCAGCACGTCGTGGGAGACGCCGTCGGCGCGGTCGGTGAGCGTGACGTAGCCGACCAGGTCCTGGACGACGCCGTCCTGCTCCCGGGGGGTCACGATCGCGTTCTCGACGGCCGCGTCGGCCCGCAACAACTGCTCGATCTCGGCCGCTTCGATGCGGTAGCCGCGGATCTTGAGTTGGGTGTCCAGACGGCCCAGGTATTCGATCTCCCCGGTGGGGGTGAACCTGCCGAGGTCGCCGGTGCGGTAGATGCGGGGGATCTCGGCCCGTTCGTGCGCGACCGGGTTGGCCACGAAACGCTCGGCGGTCAGTTCCGGGCGGTTGACGTAGCCGACGGCCACGCCCGGGCCGCCGACGCAGATCTCGCCGCCGACGCCGTCCTCGACCGGCCGCAGTTGCTCGTCCAGGATGTAGACGCGATACGTGGGCAGCGGGACGCCGATGGTGACCGGCCGGTCGGGGGCCAGTTCGCCGCAGGTGGCGGTGACGGTGGTCTCGGTCGGTCCGTACGCGTTGAGGATGCGCCGGTCGGGTCGTGCCCAGCGGCGCACCAGGTCCGGCGGGCATGCCTCGCCGCTGACCAACAGGCTGCGCAGCCCGGGTAGTTCGGCCTCGATCGTGGTCAGCAGGGTCGGCACGCAGCACAACACGGTGATCGCGTGGTCGACGAGGAAGTCGCTCAGGCCGCGGCCGACCCGCCGATCGTCGCCGGGGCCCGCGACCAGGGTCGCGCCGGCGATCCAGGCCGGCCAGATCTCCTCCACCGAGAAGTCGAAGGCGATCGAGAGGCCCTGGTAGACGCGATCCTCGGCCCGGACCCGGTAGATCGGGGTGACCACGCGCAGGAAGTTGGCGATGCTCGCGTGTGAGACGGCCACGCCCTTGGGCCGGCCGGTGGTGCCGGACGTGTAGATCACGTACGACCACGAATCCGGCTCGATGTCGACGTCGGGCCGGTCGTCGCGCTGCTGGGCCAACTCGCGGCTCGCCCGGTCGAGTTCGAGGAACGGACAGGGCAGTTCCGCGGTGCGGTGGCGCATGCCGGAGGTGGTGACCAGATCGCACAGGTCGGCGTCCCGGGCGATGAAGGCGATGCGATCGGCCGGGAAGGCGGGATCCAGCGGGACGTAGGCGGCGCCCGTCTTGATCACGCCCAGGAGTGCGACATAGCAGTCGATCGATCGTTCCAGCAGGATCCCGACGGTATGGCCCGGAGCGACCCCGCGAAGTCTGAGCAGATTCGCCAGGCGATTGGCCCGCGAATCTACTTCCGCGTAACTTAGCTCGCTGTTGTCGCAGACGACGGCTATGGCCTCGGGATTGCGGTCGCAGGAGCGTTCGAAGAAATGGGGGAGGGCGCTGATCGGCGAGTCTTCGAGAGCGGTCGTCGGCCGTGATATATCGGGGTCGAGCGCCGCCTTCGCGCGCCCCGGAGCGGGTCTCACTTCAGTCATGAAGGCTCCTCGGATGGATTTATGTGAACCGGGTTGAATTAATCGATTCGCGCTTTATTTGATTGTTGATCCACATGCAGAACCGGTGCTCGCGGACGTTCCGCGTGTCGCCGTGCGATCGAGGAAACCTGCGGGCGTGCCCTGTCGGCGCAGGTGAAGCACCATGTGGTGGCCGGCGCGGGCGCGGCGTTCGGCCGTACGTGGGTCGGCGCTCGTCGCATCGTGTGGCAGGTTCCGGCGAACCGCCGAGGCGCGGGAAGCGCGCTCACGAAATGACGTGGCCCACGGGGCGAAACCGCGACGAACGATCGGATACGGATCGCCCGCGCCACTCTTCCACCGCAGGTCGACGCCACGCGTCGACAGCGGCCCGGCTCCGGTGGAATTCGAAACCGTGATCATTCGTCCCCGGAAGGATCACGGTCCCGTCCACTTTTGTGACCGCGATTGAGGATTGCACTTTCTTCGCGGTCACGGTTGAAGCCGAAATGAAAAATAGATTCGGGCGCGCAGGCACCAACAGGCGAATACGAGCCAACGTGAATTGGCCCGTTGGTGCGGGCGATGGATACCCGGGGTGACGGAGTGGTGACTGTTCGCCCGCTGCCCGGTGACGCCGGACGCGAGGTCGCCGGTGCCGGGCGCACGTCGCAGTCGGAGCGGAATCCGGGACGAGTCGGGCGCGACCCGGGGGTCCTCGGGGGTACCCCCCGAAAAGGTCGGCGCGGACCGGAATCGAGCCGGTCACCTGCGGGGTCGTCGGGGCGGCGCGCGGGCCGCGTCCCGCGCCGGCGGAGTGGCGACTTCCGCCGGGGTCGGAATACACGATGTCCTGCCGCGCGGACGAAGCGAGCCGATCCGGATCGACGCGGCGGAATCGTTCGACTACCCGGAGTGGTCGAATCGTGGTCGGGGCGGCGAAATCCGGCCTTCGGAGAGGGCAGAAATGTGTGCCCTGTGCCTTCTATCGGCCACCGGGGTGGGCAAAGACTCCCTCACGGTTGCCTCTCGGTTCTTTCCGGACCGGTCCGGTGCCGTTGTTTTGTCCCATCCGCCGCCCGCGCGCGGTCCACGGGTGCGCGGGGATCCGGACCGAGACCACAACGGCGACGGGCCCGGGCGGCGTGTCGCCGACCGGGCCCGTCGCCGGCGATTCACCCCGAGGTGCGGGATCCCACCGTCGGCAGGTAGCGCGGCGCCTTCCAGGCGTCCAGTCGACGCTCGACCGCCGCCCCCAGCGACAGCAGTTCGGCGTCCCGGTGGTCACCGGCCATCAGCAGCACGCCGACCGGCAGTTCGCCCACGAAGCCGGCGGGCACCGACAACGACGGGTAGCCGGACACGGCCGCAGGGGTCGAGGACGGGATCACGTCGTTGTCGCCGCGGACACAATCGGTGGTCCAGGCGGGCGGGTTCGTCGGCGAGGCGATCGCGTCCAGGCGATGCGCGGCCATGGTCTCGTCGATCGACCGCCGGGAGAGATCCTTCAACTCGGCGCGCGCTGCCCGGTATTGCGGGTCGGTGGTCGGCGGCGCGGCCAACGCCTGCTCGAACAACTCCTGACCGGCGAAGCAGGTCTGTTCCGCCGGGTGACTGCGGTTGAACTCGATCAGCTCGGCGAGGTTCCGCGGCCCCTGCCGGGTGGCCAGGTAGGCGTCGATGTCCCGGTGGAACTCGCTGAGCAGCGCCGGGAACTCCAACTCGGCGAGTCGTTCCTGGTAGGGGAGGTTCACCTCGACCACTTCGGCGCCCGCCCGGCGCAGGCGGTCCGCCGTACGGGTCATCAACGCGTCCACGTCCGGCCCGAGCGTGGGCAGTCGCCACAGACCGATGCGCTTGCCGTGCAGACCGCCCGGACGGGTGGAGTCGCCGGTGACGTCGAAGGAGTCGGCGAGGCGCGGCAGTCGGCCACCGCTGAGGACCGCGAGCGTGAGCGCGGCATCGGTCACGTTGCGTGCCATCGGCCCGGCGGTGTCCTGCTCGGCGGAGATCGGCACCACACCGGCCTGATCGACCAGACCCAGGCTGGGTTTGTGGCCGACGACACCGTTCGCCCCGGCCGGGCACACGATCGAACCGTCCGTTTCGGTGCCGATCGCCACCTGGGCCAACGACGCGGCGAGTGCGGCGCCCGAACCGGCCGACGAGCCGCAGGGGTTGCGGTCCAGCACGTACGGATTCCGGGTCTGCCCGCCCACCGCGGACCATCCCGAGGTGGGCCTGGCCGCACGGAAGTTCGCCCATTCGGAGAGATTCGTCTTGCCGAGGATCACCGCCCCCGCGTCGCGCAGCCGGGTCACCAGCGCGGCGTCGGCGTCCGGCGGGTGGCCGGCCAGCGCCAGCGACCCGGCCGTCGTCGGCAGACCGCGGGTGTCCACGTTGTCCTTGAGCAGGATCGGAATGCCGTCGAGCGGGCCACGACTCTCGCCGCGCCGACGCCGGTCATCGCTGGCGGCCGCCTGGCGCAGCGCCGTCGGGTCGGTGCGCAACACCGCGTGGATCCGCGGGTCGACGGTCTTGATCCGCCACAGGTAGGCGCCGGTCAGCGCCGACGAGGTCAACGAGCCACGCGCCATCCGCGCCTGTAACTCCGCAATGGTGACCGTGTCGAGATCGACGCCCAATCGGGCCGGCGAATCGCCGGCGCCGGCGGTCTCGGCGGCCTCGGTGGCCGAACTCGGCGAACCCGTCACCAGGCACCCGGCGACCAGGGCGGTGATCAGCAGGGCAACGCTCTTTTTTGTCATGCGGGTCATCGCACTACATCCGGGTGCCCCGGCACAAGGACGAGGTGCCACCTGCCGGGAACGAGAGCCTCGCGTTCACGGTTGGGCTCCGGACCGTCCACCCGCCCGGAGCGCACCTCGCGGGGCGCTCCGGGCGGGGAGGAGTGTGGCCGGTCAGGTGGTGGCGTTCCCGACGACGTTGTACATCGCCTGGGTCAGGTCCCCGAAGCCGTTGGACATCAGATAGGGGCCGTACGCCCAGTTCGGGGTGCTGCCGTGCACGATCGCCCAAACCGCGTCCCACCAGGGCGAGTTGCCTGCGGAGTTGGTGAAGCGCGAGGTGACCGCGATCTGGGTGCCGGTGCCGGTGGCCGGGTCGAAGTTCTGCAACCAGGGTCCGCCACTGGAGCCGGGCGACATCGCCGAGGCCATGTCGTGGGCCAGGTTGACGGTCGAATCGTTGATCGTGTTGCCGTGCGCGTACATCAGGGACCGGCCGTCGAAACCGCGTCGCAGTGAGGGGGCGACGCCGAAGTCAGCCGCGGTGGTGCCGTCGCTGTTCTTCGTCCAGTACCAGTTGCGGGTGTTGTCGGTGGGATAGCCGAACTGGTGCAGCGAGAGCGGGTTGGCCGACACGCCGAAGGCGATGTTCTGGCCGCCGGTGAGTTGTTGGATCGGGGTGGGGTCACCGGGGCGTTCCACGGTGGCCATCGCGACGTCGCCGCCGGAACGGAAGGTGCTGTCCGCGTCCCAGGTCGGGGTGATCCAGGCGCGGGTGACGCCCCAGACGCCGTAGGGCGCGATGTCGGTGCCGGGCAACGGCGCGTTGTTGCTGTCGCCACCGGTGTAGCGGGGCACGTTCGCGCCGTTGAAGCCGGGGATGAACACCGCGTTGGTGACCACGTCGTCGCCGAGTCCGCCGCGGATGTTGGCGGTCACCTTGAAGCAGTGGCCCGCGGTGACGATGGTGCTCCGGTTGGCGCCGGCGATCACGTTCGCCGAACACGAGGAGGGCACGAGCGAACCGTCGAACGAATTGCGGTACACCATCAGGAGCTTGCCCGCGGTCCGCGAGATCGCGCCCTGGCCGGTCCACGGCTTGCTCAGGTCGTCCCAGCCGCCGGGCGGCGGGACCGCGTCGGCGCCGTCCGAGTTGAGACCGTACGCGCCGATCCGCGCCACGTTCCAGAAGCCGACCTCGGCCTGCAACATCCCCGCGTGGTTGACCGGGTCGCCGGTGACCGGTCGGGGGAGTTCGACCGGGGCGGTGTTGTCGGCGTGCGCCGCCGGAGCCGCGGTCAGCGCCGCGGCGGTGAGGGCGAGCACCCCCACCACGGTCGCGATCTTCCGTCTTAACCTGCTTCGTACGGGCATGCAGGCAAGGTGGGCAGGAGGGGTGCAACTGTCAATGCCACCAAGTGGTTTGACCGTCCGGCCGAGGTGATCCCGGACACGGTCTGCGGGATCAGCGGCGGGGTGATCCCGGTGGGTCGATCGGGTCGGCGAACGCGCCGCCGGGGCCGAACACCAGGTGGGCGAAGCGTTCGCCGATCCGGCGGTGGGTGGCGGGGTCCGGGTGCAGCGCGTCGGGCAGCGGCAGTTCGGCGTGGTCCGCCGCACCGTAGAGGTCGAGGCCGTCGAGGTGGTGCAGGTGGGGATCGTCGACGGCACGCTGCCGGACGATGCCGGCCAACTCGTCCCGGATCACGCCGAGTGTGAGCTTGCCGGCGGCGACCTGCGCGGGATCGCCGCCGGCCGTGAACCGCACGCGTCCCTCCCGCATCGCGTCGAGGTCCAGGGCGCTGGGCCCCGGGGTGTGCTCGTGGATGGGGCAGTGGATGGGCGAGACGACCAACAGCGGCGTGTCGGGGTGCCCGTCGCGGATGGTGTCGAGGAAGCCGTGCACGGCCGGGCCGAAGGCACGCAGTCGCATCAGGTCGGTGTTGACGAGGTTGATGCCGATCTTGACGCTGATCAGGTCGGCGGGCGTGTCGCGCATCGTGCGGGCGGTGAACGGGTCGAGCAGGGCACTGCCGCCGAACCCCAGATTGATCAGTTCCGCGCCTCCCAGGCGTGCGGCCACTGCGGGCCAGATCCCGGTCGGGGTGGCCGCGTTGGAGCCGTGGCTGATCGAACTGCCGTGGTGCAGCCAGACCTTGCGGCCGTCGGGCGGTGGCGCGGACACGGGGGCGTCGGTGCGCAGGGCGACCAGCAGGGTGGTCTCGTCGTGCGGCAGCCAGATCTCGACGTCCTTGTCGTCGACGGGCAGGCCGGTGAACCGCACGGTCGCCACCGGCCCGAGTCGGGTCTGTGCGGTGCCGGCGGCCAGGTCGATGGTGAGCGTGTCGCCGTCGGTGACCTCGGCCCGGTCCACGACCCGTCCGTCGACCACGAGTTCGTACACCCCGTCGGGGCGCGGCGGGGCGCCCGGGTAGACCCGTTTGGTGGCCACGACGTCCAGTTCGACGGCGCCGGCCCGGGTGCGCAGGGCCAACCGCACGCCGGAGGGCTGCGATTCGGCCATCGCGAGCTGACCGTCGGGGATCTGCCGCCGGGCGCGGGCGGGCAGTCGGTGGGGCAGTACGCCGCGGTCGGTGTGCTCCAGATCGAGGGCGCCGCGCACCAGGTCGGCGGTGATGGGGGTGGTGACCCGGTCGGGTTCGGAGTTCATTGCCTCGGTCTCTTCGATCGGGAGGGACGGACGGGAACGGGCCACCGGGAGGATACCCCTAGTCGGCGAGCAGGTCTTCCAGTTCGGCGGCGAACAGGAGGGCGGGGTCGAAGGCCATCCCGGCGAAGTGGCCCGCGAGTTCGAGGGACAACACGCCGTGGAGCCGGGTCCACAGGCTCAGGGCGCGGTGCAGCACGGCGGGTGGGGCGGGGTGGTGGGCGGCCCAGTCGCGGTGGTTTTCGAGGTGGGCGTCGAGCGGGGTCGTGGGGCGGTCGGGCGGTGTCACGGAGCAGGCGTCGAGCAACATCGTCATCAGCTCGTTGGCGATCAGGGTGACGTGATCGGGGGCGTGGTAGCCGGGCACGGGGGTGCCGTAGATGAGGAGGTAGCGCTGTGGGTCGTCCAGGGCCCACCTGCGCATGGCGTGCGCCAGGGCGGCCGGGTCGGGCCCGGGGGCGGACGCCGCCTGGAGGGCGTCGGCGAGGCTGCGGTAGGCGTCGATGACGAGCTCGGTGATCAGGTCGTCGCGGCCGGCGTAGTAGCGGTAGAGGGCGGGTCCGCTCAGGCCCATGCGTTTGGCGATCGCGTTGAGCGAGAGCGCCGAGGCGCCGGCGGTGGCGATCTGTTCCCGGGCGTGTTCCTTGATCTCCGCACGCACCTGGCTGCGATAGCGCTCCCGGGGGGTCGCCGCATCGGTCTCGGTCATGGTCTGCCTCTTTCCGGACCTCGGTGGACCTCGGGGACCTCGATGGCTACATGCTCAAGGTCTGGTTAGAAGGTATCACGAACGTTCTTGACGATGACAGCTTGCAGGCGTTACAACTTATAACGAACGGCAAGACTGTTAAGTCTTCCCGGCGGCGCGGTACCTCCGTTCCATGCGCCCGACCACCACAGACAGGGAGCACCTCATGACAGCCGTGGCAACCGCCCCACCCGCAGGCACGGACCGACACATGCCCCGGGCGGTGACCATCAGCGCGTGGGCCGTGCCCGTGATGGTCCTCGCCCAGTTCGCCCTGCTCGCGGTCGTGCCGGTGACCATCGCCCTGGTCGTCGCCCTCCGGCGGGTGCGCGACCGGGCGGTCCGCCGGGCGGCCGCGCTCGTGGCCGTCGCCTTCGCGATCCCGCTCACCGTGTGGTTGGTCCGGCCGGACGGCGCGCAAAGCCTGTCCAAGGACATCCATCCGGCGTTCGTCGGCCTGATCGTGGCCGCATCCGCCGTACTCGTCCTCACCGTCCACCGCGCCTCCCGCCGGCTCCGGAGCCTGCCGGCGCGGTGAGCCCGCCCCGACCCGAGCCGCACCCGGCCGGCGGCCGACCGGGGCACGGTGCGGGGCGTGGGCATGCCATTCGGGTGAACCGGGGTGACGGTGGTTGCCGGAGCCGTGACCGCCTCGTTGAGAGGAGTGCGCGCCGCAATCGAGCGGCGCGGACGCTGCGCTATACGGGAGATTTCGTGAACTCGTTGAAGAAGGCCGGTGTCCTGGCCGCCGGTACCGCCGCCCTCGTGATGGGAGGCACGGGCGCCGCGAGCGCGAGCTCCGAGGCCAACGCCGCCGCCGTGAAGTCCTCGGGTGTCTTTTCCGGGAACATCGGCCAGTCCCCGTTCCACACGCCGGCCGAGGGATGCGGCAACACCGCCAACGCGGGCGCCGCGCTCAACCCGGCGTTCGGCAACGCCTGCATCATCGCCGAGACCGAGTACGACATCGAGGACGAGGACGAGGGCTACGAGCACGAGGGCCACCGCCCGCAGGGCCACCCGCACGGTGGTTACCAGCACGACAGCGGCCACCGCTCGCTGCTCGACCGCGTGGGGGTCTGACCCTCCTCGCTCGCCACCGAAGCCGCGAGCACCGCGACGTCGGCCCCGACCATCGAAACGGTCGGGGCCGACGTCGTGCCGGTCAGGCGTGCGGTGCGGGGTTCAGCAGGGCTGGTCGATGTGGTCCGGGTGGAAGTGCACGGCTCCCAACACCTGCGGATCGAAGAGATCCAGGAGCCCGCTCAGCGGCTCGTCGGGCTGGTCGGGTCCCCACAGTTCCAGGGCCATCTCGCCGTGATAGAGCATCGGCCAGCGCACGTAGTGCCGGCCGTCCGCGGGGTCGTGCAGCGCGCGGGAGGCGCTCAGGGTGGAGCGGGCGACGTCGATCATCAGGTCCGTGCCACAGCCGAAACCGTACGGATAACGATCCCGGTCCGGCGGGATGCTCTCGATCAGCGTCGGGTCGGCGTGCGAGACACCGACATGCGCGTGCAGGCCGGCCCGGATGGCCGGCACCTCGTGCGTACCGTTCGGGTCCCACTGCCAATGCCCGGCCGCGTTCCGGCCGATCCGCACGGTGGGCGCCGCCTCGAAGAGCGCGCAGACCTCCCACGCCTCCACCGACGGTGCCATCGGCTGCGTGCCCACGGGCGCCAGGACGCGCAACCGGCCCTGGTTCAGCCGATGATCGACGGCCACCAGGTCGCCGGCGGAGAGGTCGCGCTTGTCGACGCCCCAGCGTCCGGACGCGGTGACCACGAGCGCGTCGAGGTCGGGGTCGAAGGCGAAGAGCATGCCCTCGCTGAAGCCCTGGAGGTTGAGGTACATCGCGTACGTGCGACTGAGCCGGGGCGATACGAAGTCGGCCATCGCGTGCGGGGCCGGCAACAACCCGAGATCCCCCATCCGCGTCCCGGCCACCGCCAGGCTGCGCGGCGCGCGGGCGGCGGCCCACGCTTCGGCGGTGATCGCGTCGCGCACCACGTCGTGGCGACCGGCCACCTCGTGCGCACAGGCCGCGGCGACCAGCCGATCGCAGATGCCCTGGGCGACGTGCTCGGTCTCGGTGGGGTGCCCGCCCTCCATCGTGCACAGGGTCGCCTCGGCGACCTCCCCGGGCAGCGCGCCGGGGGTGATGAACACGACCGTGAACACACCGACCCTGGCCATCAGGATGCGCGCGGCGCGCACCACCTCGGGATGCGCCAACTCGCTCATCCGCTCGGACACTTCCGCGACCGCGACCAGTCGGCCGACCGCGCCCTGGCGCCCCTGCTCCTTGCGGAGCCTGAGCATCAGCGGAGTCTGTTCCTCCATGATCCGGTCGGCCAGCGGAGCGGTGCCGGCCGGCACCGAGACGCCCACCAGGACCACGTCGAGCCTGGTCCCGTTGTCTCCCGGCGCGATCACCCGGTGCCCGCCGCGCACGAACGCCGCCGCCAGGTCGTCCAGGAACGACCGCACCGTGCCGGACAGTTCCGGGGCCGGGTCGATCACCCGGACGGTGCACGAACGCCACCAGTCCAACTCTTCCAGTCGCCGGCCGGGGGCCGGGACGGTGGATTGCGCCGTCATTGAATCCGCTCGGGTCACGGTCATGCGGGGGCTCCTGAGGTTGCTGCGCGGAAGGCGAGGACGGCGTTTTGACCACCGAACGCGACCGAGGTGGAGATCGCGGTGTGCAGGCGGGCGGGGCGGCGCGGGGCCTTGGCAACGACGTCCAGATCCATGTCGGGGTCGGTGCACCGGTGATTGGCGGTGGGCGGGATGCTCCCGTGTTCGAGGGTCAGGACGGTCACGGCCGCCTCGATCGCGCCGCCCGCGCCACCGGAGTGGCCCAGGACGCTCTTGACGGCGGTGACCGGCGGGCGGTGTGCGAAGGTGGCCGCGAGAAAGCGGGCCTCGGCGGCGTCGTTGAGGACCGTGCCGGTGCCGTGCGCGTTGACGTGGTCGACGTCGCCCGGGCTCCAACCGGCGTCGGCCAGGGCCGCGCGGGTGGCGATTCGGGCACCGCGACCGTCGGGGTGCGGCGCGGTGAGGTGATAGGCGTCGTTCGCGGAGCCGTAGCCGGACAGCAGGGCCCGCACCCGAGCCCCACGAGCACGCGCGTGCTCCAGCCGCTCCAGGACCAGGACCCCGATGCCCTCGCCCAGGACGAATCCGTCCCGGTCGGCGTCGAACGGCCGACAGGCCCGGTCCGGGTCGCCGGAACGGGTGGACAGGGCGCCCAGTTGGGCGAAGGCCGCGGCGGTGATGCGGTTGCACATCGTGTCCGCGCCACCGGCGAAGACGATGTCCAGGGTGCCCGCGCGCACCAGGTCCCGGGCGACGCCCAGCGCGGTGGCCCCGGACGCGCAGCCGGCGGCGGGGGCGAAGTTGGTGCCCTGGGCGCCCAGATCCAGGGCGACCTCGCTGCCGGCCGTGTTCGGCAGGGAACGGGGCAGCGCGGCCGGGGAGATCGCGGTGACCCGATCCGCGCTCAGCCGCGCCATCGCCTCGGTCAGGGATTCCATGCTCGGACCGCCCGCGCCGATGATCACGCCGACCCGGGTGGGGTCCCAGGCGTGCGGATCCAGGGCGGCGTCCGCCATGGCCTCGCGGGCGGCGACGACGGTCATCTGCGCGGGACGATCCATCCGGCGGGACAACCGTCGGCCCAGCAGGGCGTCCCCGTCGAAGCCCGGGACCGCGCAGCAGACGTCCACGGGCAGGCCGGCCAGGACCGGGTCGCGGCGAGCCGTGGAAACGCCCGCGCACACGGTTCGCCAGGTGGCCTCGACGCCGATCCCGCCGGCGGTGACCAGGCCCAGACCGGTGACCGCGACCTCGGCGGCAACCAACTCAGCCATCCGAGGACGAGGCATGGACCGGAGCCGCGGCCGGGGCGGCGGCGGGCGCATCGGCGGGCGTCGCCGGACCGGGGATCGCCCGGCCGAACGGCTCGGCCCGCGGCGCCGCCTCGAACGCCGCGGCGGCCTCGACCAACGTGGTGTCCTTGTCCAGGTTGCCGAGCCCGCCGAAGTCCTTGTCCGTCTGGTCCGCGACGATGACCGCCAGTTCCGCCAGCGACAGCGAGTCCAACTCCAGCGAGTCGAACGTCGCTTCGGGAACGATATCCGCGGCGTCGATGCCGAACTCCTGGACCAGCAACTCACACAGCATCGCGTACACGGGGAATGCCTTCCTGCTCGGTCGGACCGCGCACACCCGGCGGCGCGTCGCCGTACCAACAACCCCGATCGGGTATGCGATCGAGCATCTTGTGTATCGGTGGCGAGGTCGGGCGCAAAACTCCCGCGCGGCCGCCCCGACGCCCCCGAACCCGCCTTTCACCTGGGGTGATGGGTCGGGAACGGCATCGGGAGCAGGCCGCGATGTTCACCCGCAAGTACGCAACCATCGGGGCCATGGACGCACGACGGCGGCCGCAGGCGTGACCTTTCCCAGGCCGCGCGGTTAACCAGCCGTCCGGGTGCGCGAGATGGGCCGCGGGCGGTCGCCCACCCGAGCCCCACCGGCGCCGGGACCCCGTCGGCCCGAGCCGTCGACGTCCCTCGGGCGCCGCGCGGTGCGCTCGCGCTCGCTCCGACGCCCGTACGGGGTTCGTTCCGACACCCGTTCCGAGATGGAGGCAATAATGTCCACGGCCCTGGTCACCGGCGCCAGTTGTGGTCTCGGCGCCGACCTCGCCCGCGCCCTCGCCGGCCGCGGCCACGATCTGATCCTGGTCGCCCGCGGTGTCGAGCCGCTGGACCGACTCGCGGTCGAACTCGCGACCGAACACGACATCAAGGCAAGCACGTTGCCCGCCGACCTGACCGTCGAGGCCGATCTCGAACGGGTGGCCGAAGCGGCGTGCGACGTCGACATCCTGATCAACAACGCCGGCGCGGCCCTGGGCACGTCCTTCGACCGCACGGCCTGGGCGGACGAGCAACGCATGCTCGCCCTCAACGTGATCGCCCCCTCCCGGCTCGTCCACGCGGCCCTGCCCGACATGCTCCGCCGGGGCGGCGGGCGGATCCTGACCGTGTCCTCGGTGGCCGCCGTCGGACCCGCCTGGCAGGGCACGGCGTACGGCGCGACCAAGGCGTACGAGTTGGCGATGACCCAGTCGTTCGCCTACTCCCGACGCATCCGCACGTCGCCCGTCGCGCTGACCGCGCTGGTGCTCGGCTACACCGGATCGCAGTTCCACCTGCGAGCCGGCATCGGCGCGCCGCCCCCCGCGCTCACGCTCGCCTCGTCCTACGTCGCGAAGCAGGCGGTACGGGCCATCCACCGGCGCCGTCCACCGGTCGTGTGCGTGCCGAGCCTGCGCTACAAGGTGCTGGCGGCCCTGCTGCGGCACGCCCCGTACCGGACCCTGGGCATGCCCGGCCTGGCCAAGGACTTCAGCACCGGCCCGGACCGGCCCCACGGCCGCGACACCCGACCGGCGCACGAGGCGACCAGCGGCGCTGCGCCGAACGGGTGACGACCGATCAGGCGATCATCGGGACCCGGGCCTCGGCTCTCTCCGGTTCGCCCCGATCGGTCTTGGGCATGCGGCGATTCGTGGTCGTTTCCAACGGTCTGCTCCCTGTAGCCTGCCCGGTCTGCGACACCGCCACGGCCGGTCGACGAAACGTCGTCACCGGTGGAACTGCCGTGTCGCAGAGCGCACATCGTTGGTTCACAGGAGGGGTCCGTCGAGTGTTCAGTCGTGTCGCCATCGTCAATCGTGGTGAGGCCGCGATGCGGCTCATCCACGCCGTGCGGGAGTTGGCCCAGGAAACAGGGACCCGGATCGAGACGGTCGCCCTGCACACCGACGTCGACCGCGCGGCCGGCTTCGTGCGCGAGGCCGACCTGTCCTACGATCTCGGCCCCGCGTCCGCGCGCCCCTACCTCGATCACGCGGTCCTGGAGCGCGCGTTGCGGGCCACCGGCGCGGACGCCGCGTGGGTCGGCTGGGGCTTCGTCGCCGAGGATCCCGCGTTCGCGGAACTGTGCGAGAGGGTCGGCGTCACCTTCGTCGGACCGAGCGCGGAGGCGATGCGCCGCCTCGGGGACAAGATCTACGCGAAGCTCATCGCCGAAGAGGTCGGCGTGCCCGTCGCGCCGTGGAGCCGGGGCGCGGTCGAGACCCTGGACGCCGCGTTGGCGGCGGCGGCCCGGATCGGCTACCCGCTGATGCTGAAGGCCACCGCGGGCGGGGGCGGGCGCGGCATCCGGGTGGTCACCGGCGAGGCCGAACTGACCGACGCCTACGAGCGCACCAGCCAGGAGGCCGAGCGGGCGTTCGGCAGCGGCGTAGTGTTCCTGGAGCGCCTGGTCACCGGCGCCCGGCACGTCGAGGTACAGGTGATCGCCGACGGGGCGGGCACCGCGTGGGCACTGGGCGTCCGCGACTGCTCGATCCAGCGGCGCAACCAGAAGATCATCGAGGAGTCGGCGTCGCCGGTCCTGGACGCCGAACAGGCCGCCGAACTCAAGGCGGCGGCCGAACGACTGGCCGTCGCCGTCGACTACCGCGGCGCGGCGACCGTGGAGTTCCTCTACCACCCCGGCGACCGGCAGTTCGCCTTCCTGGAGGTCAACACCCGCCTCCAGGTCGAACATCCCATCACCGAGTGCACCACCGGATTCGACCTGGTCAAGGCACAACTGCGGGTGGCGTCGGGCGGCCGGCTGCACGGCGCGCCGCCGGCGGAGCGCGGGCACGCCATCGAGGCCCGGCTGAACGCGGAGGACCCCGACCGCGACTTCGCGCCCTCACCGGGCCGCATCGTGCGCTTCGACCCGCCCACCGGCCCCGGCATCCGGGTGGACACCGGCGTCGGCGAAGGCGACACCATCCCCGCCGACTTCGACTCGATGATCGCGAAGATCATCGCCTACGGCCACGATCGCGAGGAGGCGCTCGGCCGACTGCGCCGGGCGATGTCGCAGACCAGGGTGATCATCGAGGGTGGCGCGACGAACAAGAGCTTCGTGCTCGACCTGCTCGACCAGCCCGAGGTGATCGACGGCAGCGCGGACACCGGCTGGATCGACCGGGTGCGCGCCGAGGGCCGGCTCGTCACGCATCGGCATTCCGCCGTGGCGCTGGCCGCCGCCGCCATCGAGGCGTACGAGGAGGAGGAACGCGTCGAGCGGCAGCGGTTGTTGTCCACCGCCTCGGGCGGACGCCCCCAGGTGCGGCACGAGAGCGGCCGACCGCTGGATCTGAAGCTGCGCGGCGTGGGCTACCGGGTGCGGGTCGCACGAGTGGGCCCGCATCGGTTCCGGGTCGGTATCCAGGCGGGTGACGTGGTGCGCACCGCCGACGTCGAACTCGACCGCTTCGATTGCCACACCGGGCAGATCCTGGTCAACGGCACCGCGTACCACCTGCTCACCGCCACCCACGGGCCGATCCACCTGGTCGAGGTCGACGGCGTCACGCACCGGGTCGGCCGCGACGAGGGCGGCGTGGTGCGCTCGCCCGCTCCCGCGCTGGTGGTCGCGACGCCGCTGGAGGTCGGCGCCGAGGTCGAGGCGGGCGCCCCGGTGCTCGTGCTGGAGAGCATGAAGATGGAGACGGTGCTGCGCGCGCCGTTCCGGGCGCGACTCAAGGAATGCGCCGTGTCCGTGGGCAGTCAGGTGGACACCGGGGCACCGCTGATGCGCCTGGAGCCGCTCGGCGACGACGACGCCGAGGTCGAGGACACCGCGTCCGTGGAACTGGATCTGCCGGTCGCTTCCGAGGCGGTCCCGACGGCGGAGCGCGCCGCGCGCGGCCGGGAGGACCTGCGCGGCCTGCTGCTGGGCTTCGACGTCGATCCGCACGACGAACGCCGGGTCCTGGACGACTACCTCGCCGCGCGCCGGGCGGCCATCGCGGACGGCCACGAACGACCACTGGCCCAGGAACTCGAACTCCTCGACCTGTTCGCCGACCTCGCCGAGTTGAGCCGCAACCGCCCGGCGGGCGAGGACGGCGGCGGCGAGGGCCATGTGCACAGCGCCCGCGAACACTTCCACACCTACCTGCAAAGCCTCGACGTCGAACGGGCCGGACTGCCCGAGGCGTTCCGGGCCAAACTCGCCAAGGCCCTGGGGCACTACGGCGTCACCGAGTCGGAGCCCTCGGCCGAGTTGGAAGCCGCGGTGTTCCGGATCTTCCTCGGTCGCCAACGCGCGGCCGCCGACGTCACCGTCGTCACCACGCTGTTGCGGGTGTGGCTGCGGGAGGGGCCGCCGGACGCGACGCTGAGCGAGGCCGTCGGGCACGCCCTGGAGCGGCTGGTGGCCGCGACCCAGGTCCGTTTCCCCGCGGTCGCCGACCTCGCCCGGGGCCTGGTGTTCGCCTGGTTGGCGCAGCCGCTGCTGCGACGCAACCGCGCCCGCGTCTACACCGCGGTCCGCAGGCACCTGCGGCATTTGGACGCGCACCCGGACACCCCGGACCGCGCCGAGCGGATCGCCGCGATGGTGCGCAGCACCGAACCGCTGGTGCGGCTGCTGGGCCGCCGACTCGTCCGCGACGACCTGGACAACACCGTCATGCTGGAGGTGCTGACCCGGCGCTACTACGGCAACAAGGGCCTCACCGGCGTGCGTTCGAGCCGGGCCGCGGGGTGCACGTTCGTGGTCGCCGAGCGCGCGGGCTCGCGCCTGGTCTCCGCCGCGGTGCGGTTCGACGAACTGGGCGACGTGCTGCGCGGGCTCGCCGAAACGGCGGCCGGCGAGGAGGCGGTCGAGGCCGACGTCTATCTCGCCTGGGAGAAGCAGCCGGCGGACCCCGACGCGATGGCGGCGGCGCTTCGCGAGGTGCTGGACGCGAACCCGCTGTCGAACCCGGTCCGCAGGATCACCGCCACCGTCGCGGGCCGCGGCGGCGCGGTGATGCACCACCACTTCACCTTCCGCCCGACCGGCACCGGGATGGCCGAGGAGCGGCTGATCCGGGGTCTGCACCCGTACATCGCGCGGCGCATGCAGTTGGAGCGGCTGAGCGAGTTCGACCTCACCCGATTGCCGTCCTCGGACGAGGAGGTCTACCTGTTCCGGTGCGTCGCGCGGGCGAACCCCAGCGACGACCGCCTGGTCGCCTTCGCCCAGGTCCGGGACCTGACCGAGCTGCGCGATCACGACGGCAGGCTGGTCGCGCTGCCGACGGCCGAGAACGTCGTCGCCACCTGCCTCGACTCGATCCGCCGCGCCCAGTCGCGCCGACCGGCGGGGAAGTACGCCGACACCAACCGGATCGTGATCTACGTCTGGCCGCCGAGCGAGATCACCCGCGCGGAGCTGGAGACGATCGCCGAGCGCGTGGTGCCCACGATCGAGGGCGCCGGGTTGGAGGAGATCGTGTTCATCGCCCGCCGGCGCGACCGGAGCAGCGGCGAACTGGGCAAGATCGCGGTGCGGATCGCCTTCGACGCCTCCGGCGGCACCGAACTCACCGTCGGCGAGCGCTCGGTCGAGCCGGTCGAGCCGGTCGACGACTACCGCAGCAAGGTGCTGCGCGCGGCCGCTCGCAAGACCGTGTATCCGTATGAACTCACACGCTTGTTGGGCGAGTTCGTCGAGTACGACCTGGACGACGCGAACCTGCTGGTGCCGGTCGACCGGCCGCGGGGCAACAACACCGCGGCGATCGTCGTCGGTGTGGTCGACACGCCGACCGCGCTGCATCCCCAGGGCGTCACCAGGGTCGTCTTGCTCGGCGACCCGACCAAGTCGCTCGGCGCGTTGTCCGAGCCGGAGTGCCGCCGGGTGATCGCCGCGCTCGACCTGGCCGAGCGCCTGCGGGTGCCGGTGGAGTGGTTCGCGTTGTCGGCGGGTGCGCGGATCTCGATGACCTCGGGCACCGAGAACATGGACTGGGTGGCGGCGGCGCTCAAGCGCATCGTCACGTTCACCCAGGACGGCGGCGAGATCAACATCGTGGTCGCCGGGATCACCGTGGGCGCCCAGCCGTACTGGAACGCCGAGGCGACCATGCTGATGCACACCAAGGGCATCCTGGTGATGACGCCGGACTCGGCGATGGTGCTCACCGGCAAGCAGTCGTTGGACTTCTCCGGGGGTGTCTCGGCCGAGGACAACTTCGGTATCGGCGGCTACGACCGGGTGATGGGGCCCAACGGCCAGGCGCAGTACTGGGCGCCGAACCTGAGCGCCGCGCGCGACGTGCTGATGGAGCACTACGACCACACCTACGTCGCACCCGGCGAGCGGATGCCGCGGCGGGCGGGCACGATCGATCCGATCGACCGGGACATCCGCGACTTCCCGCACGTGCTGGCGGGCAGCGACTTCGCCGCCGTCGGCGAGATCTTCTCGGCGGAGCACAACCCGGATCGCAAGAAGCCGTTCGACATCCGTACCGTGATGCGGGCGCTGTCCGACCAGGACCACCCGGTATCGGAGCGCTGGGCGGGGATGGCCGACGCGGACACCGCGGCGGTGCAGGACGTGCGTCTGGGCGGCGTGCCGGTGTGCCTGATCGGGATCGAGTCGCGGTCGGTGCCGCGCCTCGGCTTCCCGCCCACCGACGGCCCGGACACCTACACCGCCGGCACCCTGTTCCCGCAGTCGTCGAAGAAGGTCGCACGGGCGATCAACGCGGCCTCGGGCAACCGGCCGCTGGTGGTGCTGGCGAACCTGTCCGGGTTCGACGGCTCGCCCGAGTCGATGCGCAAGCTGCAACTGGAGTACGGCGCCGAAATCGGCCGAGCCGTCGTCAACTTCGACGGCCCGATCGTCTTCTGCGTCATCTCCCGCTACCACGGCGGCGCGTTCGTGGTCTTCTCCAAGGCGCTCAACCCGAACATGACCGTACTCGCGTTGGAGGGCTCGTACGCCTCGGTCCTGGGCGGCGCCCCCGCCGCCGCGGTGGTGTTCGCCGGCGACGTGCACGCCCGGACCGCCGCCGACCCCAGGGTGCGGGAGCAGGAGGCCCGCGTCGCGACCACCTTCGGCGCGGCGCGGTCCACCGCGAAGGCCGAGCTCGACGAACTGCGCGCGTCGGTCCGGGCGGAGAAACTCGGCGAGGTGGCCGCGGAGTTCGACCGCGTGCACGACATCCGGCGGGCGGTCGAGGTCGGCTCCGTCGATGTGGTGATCCGGGCCGAGGAACTGCGTCCGCGGATCATCGAGGCCATCGAGTCCCGCCTGTACCCGGCTTCCGGCCCCCGGGTCGAGGCAACGCGGGCCGAGTCGCTCGCACTTCGCACGCCGGTACCCGAGCACACACCCGGTTGAGTCCGCCGCAGCGCCCGGCCCACCCGCGGCCGGTCGCCCGAATGCAGCAATGCGGCGTGCGTCCGTAGGGGTGGTTCGGAAATTCGTCGACCGGGGCGATGAGCAGCGACGATGCCCGAAATCCCGATAGCGGTGGGCCGTTTGCCGGCCTGCTCCCGGAAAATCCGCCGCCGATCTGTGTTCAGGATGAACCCGACCACCCCGCCCGGGGTGGTCGGGTTCGAAGGTAAGGGGATTTCATGCGCAGGATCACGCGCGCCTCGGTCACCGTTGTCGCGGCGCTGTTGATGGCGGGCGCCGCCTCGGTCGCGCCGGCGTTCTCGCTGGGGGCCGACGGCGACCCGTCCACGGAGTCGTCGGCTCCGAAGTCGGGTGGCTGGGGCGGTGGCGGTGGTGGTGGCGCCGGCGGTTGGGGCTACGGCGGCGGTGACGCCCACGGCGGCGGCGGGGGCGGCGGCTGGGGCCCGTGGGGCGGTGGCGGTGGTGGCGGCGAAGGTGGCGGCGGCGGTTGGGGCGGCCTCCGGTAGGCGTCGCACCACCACGGACACGACCGCGGCCTGCTCGATCCGATCGGATCGAGCAGGCCGCGGTCGTCTGTGTGCGGGGCCGAATCGGCTACCGCCCGGCGCCCGCACCCGCGCGCACGACCTTCGTCCGCGCGCGTTCGATCGAGGCGTGCACGACCGGTTCGAACGCGGGCCCCAGCAACCTGGTGCCCAGGTCCATGACCTTCGCGTCGAGGCCGATGCACAGGCGGGTGCGACCCTTGCGCACGCCGGTGAGGATCACCCGCGCCGCGTCCTGGGCCGTGGTCTTGGACAACGAGTCGTGCACCGCGGCGACCTCGGCGCGGTCGGTTCCCTCCGCCGCCCGCGAGTTGTGCACGATCGAGGTCTTGATCCCGCCGGGATACGCGGTGGTCACCCCGATCGGGCTGCCCTCACGGCGCAGTTCGTTGCGCAGCGACTCGGAGAAGCCCCGGACGGCGTACTTCGTCGCCGAATAGGCGCTGCGCATGGGCATGCCGAACAGGCCGAACGAGGAGGAGACGTTGACGACGTGCGCCCCGTGGGCCGGATCGGCCCGGCGCAGGTGCGGCAGGAAAGCCTTGGTGCCGTGTGCCACGCCCCAGAAGTTGACGCCCATGATCCATTCGAAGTCGGCCCACTCCATCTCGTCCACGCTCGCGGTCAACGCCACTCCGGCGTTGTTGATCACCAGGTTGACCTGGCCGAAGCGCGCCGCGGTGGTGTCCGCCCAGTCCTGCACCATGGTGCGCTGCGCGACGTCGACCACGTCGGCGTGCACCTGTTCCGCACCCGCCTGCCGGGCCTGCTCCGCGGTCGCGGTCAGCCCCTCCGCGTCGACGTCGGACAGGGCCAACCGCGCGCCGTGTTCGGCCAGGGCCAACGCGAGTGCCCGGCCGATTCCGGAAGCGGCTCCCGTCACCGTGCACACGCGTCCTGCGTAGTCTCGAATCACGGATTCACTCCAAACACTCGACACACTCGACAACTTCGAACGACGGGCCCGGCCCCGAAACTCAGGAGAAGGCGCCGACGGTGGTGCGCAGATCGGTGGAGAGGTCCGTCAGCAGACTCGGCAACGCCTCGTGGACGTACAGGTGGCCGCCGGGGTAGGTGCGCAGTCGGATGGGCCGGGTGGTCTGCTCCTGCCAATTCGACAGGGATTCCACGGCGACCAGGGTGTCGTCGCGGGCACCGAAGACACTCAACGCACAATCCAACGGCGCCTCGTGGACGTATCGGTGCTGAAGGGCCAACAGCAGATCGGCCATCATCGGCGGCCCGAAGGCCGTCATCGCGCCCTGGTCCCGAAACACCTCGGGCGGCAGCAGGTCGGTGAGTCCCAATTGCCGCCAGGGCTGGTCGGACACCAGGATCGGTCGGCAGGCCCGCGCGAACGCGCCTCCCTGCGGCGGCGGAACGGCGGACACGGCCAGCAACGACGGCATCGGGTGGCCGCAACGGCGCAGCTCGCGCACGGTGTCGAAGGCGATCATCGCGCCGATGCTGTGGCCGAAGAAGACGTAGGGGCGGCCGTCGTCCGCTTCCAGGACGAGTTCCGCCACCATCGCGCTGAGTTGCGCGGGATCGGTGAGGGAGACCTCGCCCGTCCGGGCCCCACGACCGGGAAGTCGTACGGCCGTCAGTTCGACCGAATCCGGCAGGTAATCGACCCACGGCGCGAACATCATGGCGTCCGCGCCCGCATAGGGGATGGTGAACATCCGCATCGGGGCGAGCGGCCGGGTGGTGAAAGTGACAAGGTCCGGACGTGGAGAGCGAGTTCCGAGGGGGCGGCAGATGGATTCCACAGGCGATTCTCGATTCTCGATTCGTCGTACGGGAAAAGGCTTGGGGATCTGGCGTGTTCGGCGAAATCCCGCCGATCGCGCAGACTCTATGCCCTTGTGGGAGTCGAGTCGGAAACAATCCCCCGAACGGGGCAATGCCGCGGGCGTGAAGTCGAATTACCGGAACAGCCTTGCGAATCCGGTGATTTGCCATTCGTGCCGGAGAATGCGACCGGCCGCTCAGGACTGCGGTCGGTCCGCCGTGTCGTGGCCGGCGTCCGCCGCCCGACCGACGAGTTCGGGCTGGGCCTCGGTGCGCGCGTCGGGCAGTTTCGGGCCGGCTTCGCGGGGGCGCCGTCGGGGCAACGACCAGGACGGCGCCCACCAGTTGGCCCGGCCGGTGAGTTGCATCAGGGCCGGGACCAGGACGCCGCGTACGACGGTGGCGTCCACGACCACCGCGACCGCGAGGCCGACCCCGACCGTCTTGAGCAGCGTGACGTGCGACATGGTCAGCGCGACCATGGAGGCGGCGACGATCAGGGCCGCGGCGGTGAACAACCGGCCGGTGTGCTCGATCCCGAAGACGATCGACCGGGTGTTGTCCCCGGTGCGCACGAACTCCTCCTTGATCCGGGCGAGCAGGAAGACCTCGTAGTCCACCGAGATGCCGAAGGCGACCGCCAGGGTGAGCAGCGGCATCGTCGTCTCCAAGGAGCCGCCGGTGACGAAGTCGCCCACCAGTCGGCGCAGATGACCGTCCTGGAAGACGTAGACGATGGCCCCCAGGCTCGCGGTCATGCTGAGCAGGCCCATCACGACCGCCTTGATCGGCACCAGGACGCTGCGGGTGAACAGGAAGAGCATCACCAGGGTGCCGACCAGCATGATCGCCGCGCCGTAGGGGAGTGCCTCGCGCAGCGTGTGTTTGGTGTCGGTCAGCTCCGCCGCCTTGCCCGCGACCAGGCGTGGCCCGGGAGCGGGCAGGGTGCGCAACCGGTGCACCAGTGCGACCGTTTCCGGTGCCTGGCTGTCGGCGGTGCCGACCACGCGCAACACGCTGCCCGGCACGGCGGGGCGGGCCGGGTCCGGTGGTACCACCGGACGCACGGCCACTCGGGTGCTGTCGTCGGGGGTGGGCTCGTTCGTCGTCGTGTCCGGCAACTCCGGGCTGGGCACCGGCAGTCCGGCGCGATAGTCGCCGGTGTCGGCGACCACGTGCGCGACATGGGGCAAAGCCGACAATCGTCGGGCGTACGCGTCGATCTCGGCTGCGTCGGTCACCGCGTTCGCCCGGGGCAGGATCACCGGGATGATCCGCTCGGGCGGGTCGGCGAAGTCGTCGCGCAACAGGTTTGCGGTGCGGTGTGGTTCGGAGGCGGTCGGCAGGATCTTCTCGTCGATGGTGGTGAATCGCGCGTGCAGGAAGGGCACGGCCAGGAGCAGCAGGAGCGCGGCGGCGGCGCCCCCGCACAGCACCGCCCGGCCGGTGGCCAGGGTGGCGATCCGACGCCAGAGGGGACTGCCGCCACCCACGCGGGCGGTCTTGCCGCGAAAGCGGCGGAACGGGTCCAGCCGATCCAGGCGTGGCCCCAATACGGCCAGCAGCGCGGGCAGTACGAGCAGCGAGGTCAGCGCCGAGATGATCACCACCAGGATCGACGCCCACGCCAACGAGCGCAGCAGTTCCAGCGGGAAGACGAACAGCGCGGACAGACACAGGGCCACGGTCGCGGCGGAGAACAGCACGGCACGACCGGCGGTGGCCATGCTGCGTGCGATGGCCCGGCTCGATGCGACGCCCTGGGAGAGTTCCTCGCGATAGCGGGTCACGATGAACAGGGCGTAGTCGACGGAGAGTGCGAAGCCCAGTGCCGCGCAGATGTTGATCGCGAACACGGTGATCGGCATGGTCAGTGTCAAGGTGGCCAGGACCGCCAGGGCGCCGGCCACCGAGACGGCGCCGACGGCGAGCGGGATCGCCGCCGCCGTCAGTGATCCGAAGGCCAGCAGCAGGATGATCATGGTCAGCGGTGCCGCCAGCAATTCCCCGCGCTTGAGGTCGCGTTCGGATTCGTCGGTGGCCTGCGCGTTCAGCCACGCGGGCCCGGTGGCATCGACCCGCAGCCCGCCGGCGGCCTTGCGCACGGCGGGGACCAGGGCGCGCGAGGCGACGGCCGAGTCGCGTTCGGTGCCCGCCAGGTCGACCCGGATCAGTGCGCCCTTGCCGTCCCGGGAGCGCAACAGGGGGGAGCCGGTGCTCCAGTAGGACTGCGCCCGGGTCACGCCCGGTCGTCCCCCGACCAGTGCGGTGAGCCGGCGGCCCGTCTCGGCGACCTCGACGTCGTCCACGGACGTGCCGGCGCGGACGTAGAAGACCAGGTCCGCGGCTTTCGCCCCGTAGCGGGCGGCGACCCGTTCGGCCTCGGCGGCCCGGGTCCCGGTCGCGGTGAATCCGCCGTTGGACCAGCGGTCCCGGGCGCCGGCGACCACCGTGGCGGCCAGTACCAGCACGATCATCGCGCCGACCAGGATCAGCCGGCGATGTCGCACGCACAGCCCGGCGAGGCGGCTCAGCGGGTCGCCGGCCGGGTCCGGTGTCTCGTGCTCGGGAGGTGGTGCCGGGATGGTGTCGAGCATTGCGTGTCCTCCCAGGACGACGTCGTCTGTGCGATGGGCTGAGGACGTCCGTGAACCGGGATCGGGTGCGGACGTGGCGAACCCCCGGCCGCCATCGCATCGGGGCGGCCGGCGAGGGGCGAATCCTGGTGCCGATGATCCGCCGGGTCCACGGATATTCGGAGGAATTGTTCGTGCCGCAAACGAGGGTACCGCCCGCGCGGACCGCAACTCGTGATTGCCCGCCCCGGCTGCCCGATACGAATAAATCGTATGTATAAGAATCGGATATACGCGTCCGATCGGCGGGATGGGGATGTGGATATTTGACCGTTATGCCGGTCTGGACAATGATGAATTATGCCCACCGGTCGGCATGCACGGAACTAGGCCATACCGGTGAATCTGACTTCCCGGGCCGTGGCCTGGACTATTGCACCGTCCCGCCATGGATAGGATCGACGCGCAATACCGGCCATCGGTTCCCCCGGAGAAGAGGAATGAGACCGTGCAGGTTACATTGACTGGCGGCACCGGTTTCCTGGGTCTGCGGCTCGTTCGTGAACTCGTGAATCGGAATTGCTCAGTCTCGCTGCTCTCGCGCCGCGGCAGTACGAGTGCGATCGACCGAATCTCCCAGGCCCTCGGGCGCCTGGGCGAGACGCCGGATTTCATTCAGAAATTTCGCCGCCGCGCCGACGAGGTGGACATCGATATCGAGCGCCCCCTGTTCGGCCTCCCGGACGACCGGGTGGAAAAGCTCGTCCGGCGGACCGACATGTTCCTCCACAGCGCCGGAAACATCGACCTCAATACGGGCGCCCGGGCGATCCGACCGGTGAACGTCAACGGAACGCAAAATTTCCTCGACATCGCCGCGCGCAGCTCGCACGGCGCGCCGTTCTGCCATGTCAGCACCGCGTTCGTGGCGGGCGCCCGCCGGTCGGGCACCGTCACCGAGGCCGACCTGATCGACACGTACGGCTTCGAGAACGAATACGAGCGGTCCAAGTGCGACGCCGAATCCCTGGTGCGCCAGTGGTCCCGGGAAAACGGAATGCCGGCGTTGATCATGAGGCCGAGCATTCTGCTGACCGACCGCGCGCCGGCCCCGGGACTCCCGGCCCACCCCTTTCAGACCATCAGCGCCCTGTTGCGCGCGTCGACGATCGAAAGAGGGATCGCCGGACTCTCCATTCCGCGCGGCCTGCGCCCGGTCATTCACATGCAGGGACGGGCCGACGCGCGGCTGAACTGCCTCCCCGTCGAGGACGCCGCGCGGGCCATCGTGAGCATCGCCGCGGAACGCCGGTCCAAGGATCCGGAGACCTACCACATCGTGCACCCGGACGACGTGTCCGCCGCGACGCTCATCGATCTTTTCGAGAAATTTGCACCCATCCGCATCGTGCTCAAGCCCGAACTGCCCGAGAATCTCTCCCCGGCCGAGCAGCGCTTTCACAGCTACGCCGGGTTCGCCGCGTATTTCCGGCACACCAGGGTCTTCGACGACCGCAACGCGCGCCGTGTCCTGGGTGGGTCCTGTTCGCGGACGACCGTCGACATGGCCTATCTCCTGGCCGGGACGCACGGGATTCTTTGACGGGTCGACACAGGATTCTTTGACGGTCGGCGAAGTCCGACAACCTTTCCGAAAGGCCACAGGAGAAACCGTTCATGACCATCGGACTGCAGGCAGCACCCCGTCGTGACGTGTCGGATCCCACCGCCGACGGTCTCCTGGCCGTGCTTCGCCAACCGCGAAGCATGGCCACGATCGTTCGGCGCCTGTCCGACTCCGTGACCGGCGCCGTCCTGGGTGACGCGCCCGTCGACGGCTGCGAAGTCGTCGGCACCCTCTCTCCGTTGTATCCCGAATGGCTCGGCGATCGTTCCTTCACCACCGACCACGGCGTGCGATTCCCGTACGTGGCAGGTGAGATGGCGCAGGGAATCGCGGGCGTGGCGATGGTCAAGGCGATGGCCCGGGCCGACCTGCTGGGCATCTTCGGCGCGGCCGGACTGCCGATCGAGGCGGTTCGCCGCGCCATCGAGGAACTGCGCCGCGAACTGCCCGAACACGCCCCGTGGGGGGTGAACATCATCCACAACCCGCACTCGCCCGCCTGGGAGAACGAGGTGGCCGCCCTGGCCATCGCCCACGGCGTGCGCTGCGTGTCGGTGTCGGCCTTCAGCAACGTCACCCGCGCGCTCGTGCACTGTTGCGCCGCCGGGCTGCAGGTGCGCGCGGACGGTCGGGTGGTCCGCCCGCGGATGATGATGGCCAAGGTCTCGCGCCCCGAGGTCGCCGAACAGTTCCTCGCACCTGCACCCCCCGAGCTGCTGCGCGAACTGGTCGCCGAGGGGCTGCTGACCGCCGACGAGGCGGCGCTGGCGGCCGGTGTGCCGATGGTCGACGACCTCACCGTGGAGTCCGACAGCGGCGGGCACACCGACGGCAGGCCGTTGTCCACCGCCCTCCCGCAGATCCTGGCCCTGCGGGACGCGGTCGCCCACCGGCACGGCATCGCACCGCGTACCAGGATCGGTGCGGCCGGCGGCCTGGGCACCCCGCACGCGGTCGCCGCCGCGTTCGCGATGGGCGCCGCGTACGTGGTGACCGGATCGGTCAACCAGCTCAGCCTGGAGGCCGACACCTCGGACCGGGCCCGCACGATGCTCCAGGCCGCGGACACCATGGACGTGGCCATGGCGCCGTCCGCGGACATGTTCGAGATGGGCTCGAAGGTACAAGTCCTCAGTCGCGGCACGATGTTCGCCGCCCGGGCCTCCAAGCTCTTCCAGCTCTACCGCGACCACGAGTCGCTGGAGGACATCCCGCCGGCCCAGATCGCCCGACTGGAACGCGAGATGTTCCGCCAGTCGGTCGACCAAGTGTGGGCACAGACCGAGGAGTTCTGGCGCACCAGGGAGCCGGCGCAGGCCGACCGGGCGGCGGTGGACGGCAAGCACCGGATGGCGCTGGTGTTCCGCTGGTACCTGGGCATGTCCAGCACCTGGGCGACCACCGGAGCCGCCGACCGCAGTGTGGACTACCAGATCTGGTGCGGCCCCGCGGTGGGCGCGTTCAACGACTGGCGCAGGGACGGCTTCCTCGCCGATCCGGCGAACCTGTCCGTCGTGCAGATCGCCCGCAACCTCATGGAGGGCGCGACGGTCCTGACCCGCGCCCAACAACTGCGCAGCCACGGTGTCGACCTGCCCGCCCAGGCGTTCACCTTCCCCGCCCACGAACTGCTCTGAATCGCACATCGCAAGGAGTCCCGTGCCCGAGAGCTCCCGTCCCTCCCAACCGCCCATCGCCGTCGTCGGTCTGAGCACCCTGCTGCCCGGTTCCTCGGACGTCGGCGGGTTCTGGCGCGACGTGGTCAACGCCCGTGACCTCATCCGAGACGTGCCGGAAACCCACTGGCTCGTGAGCGATCACTATTCGAGCGACCCCACCGCCCCCGACAAGACCTACGGCAAGCGCGGCGCGTTCATGTCGCCGGTGGCCTTCGACCCGCTGGCCTTCGGCACCCCGCCGTCCACCATCGACGCCACCGACACGGCGCAACTGCTGAGCCTGATCGCGGCCGAACACGTGCTCCGGGACGCCTGCGGCGACCAGGGCCCGTCCGAGACGCTGCGCGAACGCACCGGCATCATCCTGGGAGCCAGCCCCACCGAGCTGGCCTTTCGCATGTCGTTCCGGTCCCAACGGCCCACCTGGCGCCGGGTCATGCTCGCGCGCGGAGTGGCCGAGCCCAAGGCCGACGAGCTGTGCGACGCCATCGCCGCCTCGTATCCGGTGTGGAAGGAAAGCTCCTTCCCGGGCATGCTCACCAACGTCATCGCCGGCCGCGTGGCAAGGCACTTCGACCTGCACGGCAGCAACTACACCACCGACGCGGCCTGCGCCAGCTCGTTGTCCGCGATGAGCGCGGCCATCGACGAACTCACGCTCGGCCGCGCCGACATGATGATCACCGGTGGCGTGGACCCGCTGTGCGACGCGTTCGGCTTCACCTGCTTCAGCAAGACCCCGGCGCTGTCCCCGTCGGGCGAGTGCCGCCCCTTCTCCGCCGACGCCGACGGCACCCTCCTGGGTGAGGCGGTGGCCATGGTGATGCTCAAGCGCCTGGCCGACGCCGAGCGGGACGGCGACCGCATCTACGCGGTCATTCGCGGTGTCGGCACCTCCTCCGACGGACGCGGCTCCTCGATCTACGCCCCCGCCGTCGCCGGCCAGGTCCGCGCGTTGCGCCGGGCCTACGCCAGCGCGGGCTACAGCCACGCCACGGTGGAACTGATCGAGGCGCACGGCACCGGCACCAAGGCCGGCGACACCGCCGAAGTGACGGCCCTGCAAGAGGTGTTCGGCTCGGGCGACCCCGCCGACATCGCCCGCTGCGCGCTCGGTTCGGTGAAGTCGCAGATCGGCCACACCCGCACCGCCGCGGGCGCCGTCGGCCTGGCCAAGGCCGCCCTCGCCCTGCACCACAAGATCCTGCCGCCCACCCTCAAGGCGGACCGGACCGACCCCGCCCTGGAACTGGAAAAGGGTCCCTTCTACCTGAGCACCCGGACCCGGCCCTGGATCCGCGACACCGACCACCCGCGCCGGGCCTCGGTATCCAGCTTCGGGTTCGGCGGTACCAACTTCCACGTCACGCTGGAGGAGCACCGCACGGCCGAACCCGCCGCGGCGGGCCGGGAGTACACCCGCAGCGCGCCGAGCGAACTGGTGCTGTTGAGCGCCGAGTCCGGCCCCGCACTGGTCACCGCACTGGACGCGCTGAGCGCCGACACCGCGCCGCCGGCCGACCTGGCGCGCCGGACCCAACTCGCCTTCGACGCGGCGGCGGCCCACCGGTTGTGCCTGGTCGTGCGCGACGAGGACGACCTGCGGACCCAGGCGGCCGACGCCCGGGAGCGGATCTCGGCCGAACCGCAGACCGCGTTCCACACGCCCACCGGCGTGCGCTACGCCTGCGGCCCCGCCGCGGCCGACAAGATCGCGCTGCTGTTCCCGGGACAGGGCAGCCAATACCCCGACATGGGGTCGGACGTCGTGCTGCACCAGCCGCACGCGCTCGCCGCGTGGGACCGGCTGGCCGGCTTCGAGGTCGACGGATACCCCCTGTACCGCACCGTCTTCCCGCCGCCGGTCGTGGACCAGGCGCAGGAACGCGCGCAGACCGAACGGCTCAAGGCCACCGAGTGCGCGCAACCGGCGCTCGCCGCCCACGCGTTGATGATCGGTTCGATCCTGGGAGCGGTCGGCTTCGAGCCCGACTGCGTGGCGGGCCACAGCTTCGGCGAACTCGCCGCGCTGCACGCGGCCGGCGTCTACGACGACGACACCCTGATGGCCCTGGCCCGCGCGCGCGGCGAACTCCTGCGCGACGCGAGCAAGGTGTCCGGTGCGATGCTCGCCGTCACCGCCACCGCCAAGGAAGCCGACGACCTGGTCCGCGGCATCCGCCGAGCCTGGGTCGCCAACTACAACTCCCCGACGCAACACGTCGTCTCGGGCGCGGAATCCGCGATCGTCAAGGTGGAGAAGCGCGCGGCCGAGCAACAGCTCACCACGCAACGGCTCGCCGTCTCCTGCGCCTTCCACAGCCCGCTGTTGCAGTCCGCGACCACCGGATGGCGCCCCACGCTGGAACAGCACGAGTTCGCGGCGCCGAAGCTGCCCGTGTACGGCAACGCGGATGCCAAGCCGTACCCCGGCACGGCGCCCGAGATCCGCACCGTGCTGCACGATCACGTCACCTCCTCCGTGCGGTTCGCCGAAATGATCCTGGCCATGTACCAGGACGGCGTCCGCACGTTCGTCGAGGCCGGACCGGGCACGGTACTCACCGGCCTGGTCGGCAGGATCCTCGCGGACCGGCCCCACGTCGCGCTGAGCGCCGACCACACCCGGGGCTCCGGACTCACCGCACTGCACCGCGTCCTGGGCGCGCTGGCCGTCGCCGGACGCCCCCTGGACTTCGCCCCGCTGTGGGCCTCGTTCACCTCGAGCACTCCTTCGCCATCATCGACAAGGACGGGTATGACCATCCCCATCTCCGGTCCGAACCCCGACGTGGGCCACCGCGAGAGCACCCCCGCCGCCCCCGCCATGCGCGAGCCGGGCACCGGGTTCGTGCCGGCCGCCCCGACCCCGGCCCCGCCGGTCGCCGCGGCGCTCCCGCCGGCACCGGCGCTCGCCGTGACCCAGGCGGCGCCGCCCGCCCGCGTCCAAGCCGCTCCGCCCGCGCCGGCCCCGGCCGCCGCGGTGGCACAGTTCGCCCAGCCCGCACCGGCACCCGCGCCCGCTCCCGCGCCGATGGCCGCGCCCGTGCCGGCGCCCGTTCCGGTACAGGCGGCCCCCGCCGTGCCGATGCGGACCCACGAGGCACCGCTCGCGCAGTCGCCGGCGCACGACGTCACCTCCTCCGGGTCCACCTGGACGCCGGTGACCGCGTCCGGCGCCTGGTTGCACGCCTTCCTGGAGGTGCAGCGACAGGCGGGCGACGCACACAACGCGTACCAGACCACCACCTCGGCCGGCCACGCGTCCTATCTGGACCTGGCCAAGACCTCGCTCGACGCGCTGATGGCCTGGCGGCCCGGAGCCGAGCCCCGAGCCGCGGCCGCGCCCGCTCCCGTCGAGATGCCGGTCGCCGTCGAGCCGACCGCGCAACTCGCGCCGAGCCCACGCGTGTTGGAGGGCCAGCCGCGAACCACCCGGGAGATCAGCCCCGCGCCGCCCGCGGTGACGCAATACCAACCGGCCCCGGTGACGCAGTATCAGCCGACCCCGGTCACCGAGTACCAGCCGGCCCCGGTCACGCAGTACCAGGCGACCCCGGTCGCCCAGGCCCGCCCGCCCATGCCCGCGGCGCCGCACAGCCTCCAGGCGTCGCCGACGCTCGCGCAGATCCCGGCACCGGCCGTGGCCCCCGCCCTCGCCGCCGCGCCGGCTCCCGTTCCGGTTCCGGCTCCCGCTCCGGCTCCCGTTCCGGCTCAGGAGAGCGGCGCCGAGGTGGCGTTGGCGATCGTGGCGGAGTTGACGGGTTATCCGGTGGAGATGCTCACGCCGGAGATGGACCTGGAGGTGGACCTGGGGGTCGACTCGATCAAGCGGGTGCAGATCCTGACCCGTCTGCGGGACCACTTCCCGGGTGAGGCCAATGTGGACCCGGCCGATCTGGCCCGGTTGCGCACCATCGCCGCCATCGCCGAGAAGATCACCTCGATGCGCACCCCCGACGGCGCCGCCGTGCCGGCCCCCACGCAGGCCCTCGTCCCGGCTCCGGCTCCCGCTGCGGCTCAGGAGAGCGGCGCCGAGGTGGCGTTGGCGATCGTGGCGGAGTTGACGGGTTATCCGGTGGAGATGCTCACGCCGGAGATGGACCTGGAGGTGGACCTGGGGGTCGACTCGATCAAGCGGGTGCAGATCCTGACCCGTCTGCGCGATCACTTCCCGGGTGAGGCCAATGTGGACCCGGCCGATCTGGCCCGGTTGCGCACCATCGCCGCCATCGCGGACAAGATCACCTCGATGCGCACCCCCCAGGGCGCCCCCGCGCCGGCCCCGGCCGTCGCCCCCGCCGCGCCGGTGGTCCGGACGCAGGAGCAGATCCCCGCGCAGGCCAAGCACGTGGCACCGCAGTTCACGGTGCTGCGCACCGGCACCGCCCTGGTACCCGTCGAGCCCGCCACCGGCGCCCCGCTCAAGGGCCTGCGCGAACAACCGCTGCTGATCACCGACGACGGCACCGGCGTCGCCGAATGCCTCGCGGAGACCCTGCGCCGCGAAGGCATCAAGGCCACCGTCGCGGACCGGGTCACCGCCGACTCCACCGCCGTGATCGCCCTCGCCGGCCTGCGCGAGATCGACCCGGAGCAGGACCCGGACGCCCCCACCCGCGAGGTCTTCACGACCCTGCACACCATCGCCGAGGCGATGGACCGCCGAGGCGGCGTCCTGGTCGTCGTCCAGGACACCGGCGGCGCGTTCGGCACCTCCGGCAACCGCGGCCGGGAAGGCTGCGCGGGCATCGCCGCGCTCGCCCGCACCGCCGCGAACGAGTGGGCGCACGCCTCGATCAAGACGATCGACATCGACCGGGCCGCGCGCGCCCCGCAGGACATCGCCCAGGCCATCGCCACCGAGCTCCTGCACGGCGACGACACCACCGACGTCGCGCTCGCGGCGGACGGCTCGCGCGCACTCCTGCGCGGCACCACCGAACCGGTCGCGGCACCGCGAGCGCTCGACCTCGGGGCCGACCCCGTGGTCGTGGTCACCGGCGGGGCCCGCGGCATCACCGCGTCCTGCCTGCTGGCCCTGGCCCGCACCCACCGGCCCAAGTTCCTGCTCCTGGGCCGCACCCGCCCCGTGGACGAGGACGACGAGCTGCGCGGCGCCGCGGACGAGAGCGCCATCCGGCAGATCCTGGGCAGCCGTCGCGACGAGCGCACCGGCGCGACCCCGACCCTGGCCGAACTCGCGCACGCCTCCGGCCGAGTACTCGCCTCCCGCGAGATCCGCGGCACCCTGGAGCAGTTGGCCGTGGCCGGCGCGGAGACCCGATACGTCACCGCCGACGCGACCGACCGTGAGCGGGTCTTCGACGCGCTGGCCGAGGTACGCCGCGACTGGGGCCCGATCACCGGCATCATCCACGCCGCCGGGGTGATCGCCGACAGCAACATCTCGGCCAAGACCCAGGCCCAGTTCACCGCCGTCTACGACACGAAGGTGCGCGGATTCCGCACCCTGCTCGAACTGACCGCCGCCGACCCGGTGCGCCTGGTGTGCGCCTTCTCCTCGGTCAGCGCGCGACTGGGCACCGCAGGGCAATGCGACTACGCGGCGGCCAACCAGGCGATGGAGCAGATCACCGCGACCGAGGCGGCACACCGTCCCGGATCCATGGTCAAGGCCGTGGCCTGGGGCCCCTGGGCCGCCGGCATGGTTTCCCCCGCCCACGCCGAACACTTCCGCCGACTCGGCGTACCGCTCCTCGAAGAGACCGCCGGCGTCAAGGCGTTCATGACCGAACTCGAACAGCCGGGCCCGGCCTGCGTCTCGATCGCCGCCGGCACGGCCGGCCCCGCCGGCGACGCGGGCGACGCCACGAACGTCACGGACATCGTCGTCGGCGCCGACACCCACCCCTACCTGGTCGACCACACCATCGCCGGACGCCCCGTGGTGCCGGTGGCACTGGTCCTGGAGTGGTTCGCCCGAGCGGCCCGGACCGCGCTGCCCGACCACGGTTCGGTCCTGGTGCGCGACCTGCGCGTGCTGCGCACCATCGCGCTGGACAGATTCGGGACGGAGGAGACCCGCCTCCGGGTGCATGTGCGCCCCGACGGCGGCCACGCCGACGCGCCGCTGCGCCTGGAACTCAAGAGCCTCGACGGCGCCCTGCACTACGCGGCCCTCGCGGGTCCGGGCGAGGGAGCGGTGCCGACCGCCCCGACCGCGGAACCCGCCGACGAGAGCTTCGAGGTACACCCGGGCAGCGCCGTCTACGACGGGGCGATGCTCTTCCACGGCCCGCGCTTTCACGCCATCCACACGATCACCGGGCTGAGTTCCACCGGAGCGGCCTCGGACCTGGTCGGAGTACGAAAGCTCGACTGGCCGCAGGACACCTGGCAGACCGACCCCGCGGTGATGGACGGCGCGCTCCAGATGGCCTGCCTGTGGGTGCTGTCCTCGGCCAGCGTGCAGTCGCTGCCGATGGGCATCCGTGAGGTGCTCGTGTTGTCGACCGGTGCCGTGGAGGGGCCGGTGAAGTGCACCGTGCACAGCGTCGTGCAGGGCACCGACAACGCGATGTGCGACATCTGGCTCACCGTCGAACAGGACGGCGCGGAGCGGGTCCTGGCCGTACTCCGCGGCGTCGAGATGGTCTACCGGCCGGACCTGTCCACCTCCAACCGAGCCGCCGCGCTGATCTCGACGGACGCGTGAGGGGCATGGAATTCCCCGCCATCGCCATCGTGGGACGCGGCTGCGTCCTGCCCGGGGCACACAATCCCGCCGAACTGTGGGACACCGTGGTCTCCGGCGCGGTCCGGCTGACCCCGTTCTCCATCGACCGCCCGACCGCCGGGCCGCAGTGGAGCGGGGCCGACCCCGCGAGCACCGTATTCGGCCACGTCACCGGGTTCGAGGAGCGCTTCGACCCGTCCGGCCTGGCCATCGACGCCGAGCAGCTCAACGGCCTCGACCCGACCGTGCGCTGGGTCGTGCACGCGACCCGGCAGGCGCTCGCCGAGGTCGATCGGCTCGGCCTGCACCGACGCACCGGCCTGGTGCTGGGCAACATCTCCTGTCCGACCACGTCGATGGTCGCCTACGCCGAGGACGTCTGGCTGCGCTCCCAGCCTGCCGAGGTCGGGGCCGGTTGGCCCCGGCACGGCCGGCACGCGCCGATCCCGATGAGCCGGTTCTGCTTCGGGCTCCCGGCACAGCTCGTGGCCCGCGCCTTCGCCCTGGGCGCGGGCGCGGTGGTCCTGGAAGCGGCCTGCGCCTCGGTGTTGTACGCGATCGAACTCGCCTGCCGGAAGCTGCATTTCCGGCAGGCGGACCTGATGGTCGCCGGGGCGCTCAACGGCGGCGCGCCCGAGATCATCAGCCACGGCATGGGCCGGCTGGGGGCATTGAGCCCCAGCGCCCGCTCGCGGCCCTTCCACCGGGAGGCCGACGGCCTGGTCCCCGCCGAGGGGACCGCGATGGTCGCGCTGATGCGGTTGGAGGACGCGTTGAGCGCGGACGTGCCCGTACTGGGCGTGATCCGCGGCATCGGCGCGACCAACGACGGCGGCCGGGGCGGCATGCTCGTCCCGGACGGAGGTCAGCAACAACGCGCGATGAGCCTGGCCTACCAGGCCGCGGGGATCGACCCCAAGACGGTGTCCTTGCTGGAATGCCACGCCACCGGCACCGCCGTCGGGGACACCGTGGAACTGGGCTGCGCGGCCCGGATCTTCGGCGAACGCACGGATCTGCCGATCGGTTCGGTCAAGGGCAACCTGGGCCATCCGCTCACCGCCGCGTCCGGCGCCGCCCTGCTCAAGGTGCTGGGCGCGATGGAACACGGCACGCTGCCGCCGACGGTGGGTGCCGACGAGGCCAACGAGGCGATGCGCGGCACACCGCTGCGGCCGCTGGCCCGGCCGGAGGAGTGGCGGGGGCTGCGGCGCGCCGCGGTCAGCGGCTTCGGCTTCGGCGGGGTCAACGCCCACCTGGTCGTGGACGCCTGGAACACCGCCGACCGGGCGGCCACCTCCTTCCCCGGTGTGGCCGTGCCCGGCCCCGCCGGACGGCGGCGGCACCAGGTGGCGATCGTCGGCCTCGGCGCCCGCGTCGGCGACGGCGACACCACCGGCGACTTCGTCGAGGCCCTGCTGGGCGGTGAGCCCAGGTTGCGGCCACCGCGTACGGTCGAACTGCGGGTGGACGGCCTGCGGATGCCGCCCAACGACATGCTGCAGACCTCCGGCGAACACCTGTTGGTCCTGGAGGCCGCCCGCGATGCCGCCCGCGCGGTGACACTGCCCGACGAGCGCACCATGGTGCTCGTCGGCGTCGGCAGCGCGACCGTGCACGCCGAGTTCTCCGTCTGGCACAACCGCACCACGCTGGAGGCCCGCCGGTCGGCGGCGGCGGAGGCGTCCTCCGAGGACCGCGTCGCCGACCCGTTGAACTGCCCGCCGTGGTCCCTCGGGGGCCTGGGCAACATCGCCGCCAACCGGATCAGTGCGCAACTGCGGCTGACCGACGCCAGCGTCGCGGTCTGTGCGGAGGAGGCTTCCGGCATCCGCGCGCTCGACCTGGCGGTCGACGCGATCGGCAGCGGGGCGAGCGACGCGGCGCTGGTGGGCGCGGTCGACCTCGCCTCCACCGTGGTGCACCGAGCGGTGGTACGCGACCTCGGACTCCCCGGAGCCGAGGGCAACGCGGCCGTGGTGCTGGCGCTGAAGCGCCTCGACCACGCCCGCCGGGACGGCGATCCCATCCTCGCCCTGATCGACCCGCAGGCCGAGGACCGGGCCGCCGGCCCGGCGCCGACCGCCGTCGACCTGGTGGTCGGCGACCTCGAACCGTCGTCGTCGAACGCGCCGGCCGAACTGGATCCGGCCGGTCTGTTCGGTCGCCCGCACTGCGCCGCCGGCCTGCTCGGCGTCGCGTGTGCGACCGTGGCGCTGTACCACCGCAGCGTGCCGGTCGTGGGCGCCCGGGCACTGCCGCGGCCGGAGTTGGCCACGGCGAAGGTGACCGTCTCCCCGCTCGGGGCGTCGGCGGCCGAACTCCTGTTGACCGCGGGGGATACGGCTCCGGCCGCGACGGGCTCGGCGACCCTGGGCCGCCGGGCCGCCGGACAGACGCCCGCGCGGCGGTTGTCCAGCATCGCCTTCTTCGATCTCCGGACGGTGCTTCGGCTCCAGGACGCGCGACCGACGCGGGAACTCGTGGCGCTGCCCGCGGCCCGCGCGGTGCCGGCGGCCGAGATCGCGGTGCCCGCGCCGGTGGCGACCCGGGCGCCGGTCCCGGCTCCGGCTCCGGTGGCGGCGCCGGCCCCGATCGACGTGCCGGTACCGGTCGAGGACACCCTCGTACCGACCGCGCTCAGCGCCCACCAGCGAGTCGTGGGCAGATCGCACCTACAGTTCCTGAACACCCGGCATGAGAACCACCTGCTGTTCCTGGAGGTGCAGCGGCAGGCGACCCGGGCGTTGCTCGACGTCGCCGGCCTGTTCCAACAGCCGCAGCGGGCCGAGACGCACACACTCGTGGCGGAGCCGGCGGGTCCGGCCGACACCGCGCCGGTGCCGAGCCCGCAGGTCGGGCAAGGCGGGCCGGGCGGCCCGATCCTGCCGGCGGCACCGGTCGAACCGGCCGCACCGGCCGCACCGGTCACCGAGGTCGTCGCGCCGATCCCGACGCCGCAACCCGGCCCGGCCGAGCACGAGTTCGTGGTCAGCCCGGACGGCGATCCGTGGGTGCTGGACCACTGTCCCACCTGGACGTTGCCGGTGTTGCCGATGATGTGCACGGTGGACCACCTGTTCCGGGCGGCCAGTACCTACACCGGTCTACAGGCCACCGGCCTGCGGGAGTTGCGCCTCCAGCGCTGGATCCCGGTGGTCAGTCCGACCAAACTGCTCACCCGGGTCGAGCCGTTGCCCGATCGTGGTCGGGACGTGCACGTCAGCCTGCTGATGTGGCGGCCGGCCCGGAACGAGGCGTTGTCCCGGTTCGAACTCGTCGCCGAGGCGACGATCACGTTCGACCGACCCGACACGCCCGCTCCGTTGCCGCCGCTCACGGACGCCCGGCAGGCCGAACTGCCGTACCTGACCAACCGCCTGCCGCACGGCCCGGCCTTCCGCTACCTCACCGAGGTCGGCTACGGCAGCGCCGGTGCGGTCGGAATCCTGGACGCGCGACGGGGCTCCGTGCCCGGTACCTTCACCCATCCGGGGTTGCTCGACGCGGCGACGCACATCATCGCCGACCGGGTGTTCTGGCTGCCCTACCCCCAGGTCGGGCCCAACGTGGTGCCCTATCCACACGGCCTGGTCCGGATGGACCTCTTCGCCCCGTTCCCCACCGAGGGGCAACTGCGGGTGGAGGCGCGTCCGGCCGGAGCCGAGGGCGATCTGTTGTTCGTCGACTTCCAGGTCCTGGCGGGGGACCGGCTGTGTGCCGCGTTCCGCAACGTCAGCATGGTCTCGCCGCCGAGCGTGCTGGAACTGCAATCCGGCGCGGATCGGCGGGCGTTCCTCCTGGAGCGCCGAGCCGCACCGAAGATGAGCCTGTCCCAGGTGGTCGGCGAGGCCAGCCGGCTGGACCGGGCCGTCCTGGAACAGGCCGACTGGCCGACCGGCGGGCTGGCCTACGTCTACGGCCTGCCGGCCGGGGCCCCGGCCCGGCTGCACGCGGAGGAGGTCGCGATGCGTGAGCACGTGGCCCGAGCCCACGGCGAACACCCGGCCCGGGTCGTGGTGGACGTGGCGAACCGGGTCGCCTGGTTGTCCGACCGTCCGGACACCCGGCACCAACTCGTGGTGCACTCGGACGGCGACGCGATCACGGTCGAGAATCGCCCGTAGCGGTACCCGGGCACGATCGACGGCGGTGGGCGGGATTCCCCAGGGATCCCGCCCACCGGCGTCGGGCTCGACGCGTGTTCGCCCGATCGCCCCGTCCTCGGCCACCCACCACGATCCGCCGTGACCGGTGCGACCTCGACGAACTCCGAATCGAGTGAAACTCCCGGCGATTTCGGAGCGAGGGCGTGTCAGCACGTCCGAACGGCTCGTTTGTCCTTGCGAAATGACCGCCTCAGCTTAGGAAAGCCATGACCTTCGGCACAGAAGAGCCGTCTTCCGTCCGGATCGACCGGCGCCGGGAAAACGGTACGGACAGCGACGGCCGCAGCGGTGTGCTGCCGGAGCAGGGCGGCGCGACCGGCGAGCATCGACCCCGGACCGACGGTCGCCCGGAGGAGGCGAGGCGGGCCGCCGCGGCGGAGTCGAGCGAGCGGAACCCGATCGAGGTGCTGCGCGCCCACGCCGACCATCCGAGCGCCTTCCTGGCGGTCAACACCCGGACGCGGCACTACTACGGGAGCGGCGTCCCGGGCCTGGTCGCCCATCTGCCGGGACGGCGGCAGCACATCCAGTTCGGCGGCCCCTTCGCGGCGCCCGGGCAACGAGGCGCCCTGCTGGACGAGTACCTGCACATGCTCGGCAGCGGCCCCGGCCGACGCAAGGCACTGACGGCGGTCCAGCTTCGGTCGCACGACATCGCGCTCTACGCCGATCGCGGCTTCGCGGTCAACCAGCTCGGGGTCTCCTACGGCGTCGACCTGTCCCGTTTCACACTGCGCGGCAAACCCCTCGCCAAGGTCCGGCAGAACGTCTCCCGGGCCCGACGCGAGGGCGTCACCGTCACGGAGGTGGGCGCCGAGGCGCTGCCCGATCGACGCACCCTGGAGCAGATCGACCGCGAGTGGCTCCGGGACAAGGGGCGCCTGGTACGGCAACTGTCCTTCATGGTCGGCGAACACGGCGGCATCGGCGGGCCGCTGCGCCGCACGTTCCTGGCCCGACACCGCGACGAGATCGTCGCCTACATCACCTACGCGCCGGCCTGGGGAAGTCGCCCCGGGTGGTTGTGCGACCTGTCCCGCCGCCGCCCGCAGGCCCCCGTCGGCACCCACGAACTGATCACCCTCACGGCGTTGAACCGCTTCACCGAGGAGGGCGCGGGCTGGCTGCATCTCGGCCTGGCGCCGTTCGTCGGGCTGGCCGACGAGCACGAGGTGCCCGGTGCGTCCGCGCTGCTCGGGTGGGCGATCCGACAGGGGACCAAGCGTGGGCTCTACCCGGCGCGCACGCAGGAGGCGTTCAAGCTCAAGTGGGCCCCACACGTGAGCGAACCCGAGTACCTGGCCTTCCAGGACCGGGTCCGGCCGGCAGCGGTATGGCGCCTGCTACGAGCCACCCGGGTGGTGTGACTCCCGGGCTCGCCACCTCCGCCGGAGCCGGCCGGCGCCGGGCCGGACCACCGGTCCCGCTCGGCCCCGTCGACGGAGGCGGGCAACCCGGCGGAAGGTGTCGGTGCACGGGAATGCCGTGTCCCCGCCGGAGGTTCGTCGATGGTGGTACGTGAAATCGGTGCATCGAGCGAGGAGAATCGGCATGCCGCACGCCCGGGTGAATGGCGCCGACCTGTACTACGAAGTCGAGGGCGACGGTGTGCCGCTCGTGCTGGTGCACGGCTCCTGGACCGACCACAACGGGTGGCGCCCGGTCGTTCCCGCGCTGGCCGAGTCCTACCGCGTGGTGACCTACGACCGCCGGGGCCACGGCCGCAGCACCGGCCCGGCCGGTCCGGGCTCGCGCGTCCAGGACGAGGACGACCTGGCGGCGCTGCTGGAGTGGCTCGACCCGGCGCCCGCGCACGTGGTCGGGAACTCCTTCGGCGCCTCCACGGCGCTGGGGTCGGCCGCCCGCCGGCCCGAGTTGTTCCGCAGTCTCGTCGCGCACGAGCCGCCGCTGCTCGACATCGTGGCGGGCGATCCGCAACTCGCACCGCTGATCCGCGAGACGCAGGGTCGGATCGACGCGGTGGTGGAGAGCCTGCGCGCGGGCGACGACCGAGGCGCGGCGTACCGGTTCGTCGAGGAGGTCGCGCTCGGACCCGGGATGTGGGAACGGTTGCCCGATCCGGTACGCGAGACCTTCATCGGCAACGCCGCCACGTTCCTGGACGAGCAGAACGATCCGCGCTGGGCGTCGATCGACCTCGCCGCGATCTCCGACCTCACCGCCCCGGTGCTGCTGAGTCACGGCACCGCGAGTCCGCCGTGGTTTCCCGGGATCATCGACAGGCTCGCCGACGCGATCGCCCACGCGCGGGTCGCCACGCTCACCGGAGCCGGGCACGTCCCGCACTCGACGCACCCCGAACAGTACGTCGCGACCGTGACCGGCTTCCTGGCCGACGTGTCCTGAGCGGAACGCGCGGTCGGCGGACCGGTCGCGGTCGCGGCGATCACGCGTCGCGCTTCTCCAACAACAGCGTGCCCAGGAGCAGCAGGAGCAGGGTCTCGGCCACGAAGACCGCGAAGCCCGGCCACGGTTGCAACATCTTGTCCCCGGCCCGGACCGACATCACCTGACTGCCGGCGTTGGCGGGCATCAGCTTGGCGATCCAGTCGCCGGTCTTGCCGGGGATCAGGCCCACCACGCCGCCGACCACGAAGATCAGCGCGATGCCCAGGGTGATCGCGCCGGCGGTATGCCGCAGCAGCACGCCCAGCGCCATCCCGAACAGGCCCAGCACGGCCAGATACAGACCCGTGCCGATCAGCGCCCGAACCACGCCGGGATCGCCGATGTCGACCCCGATGTCCTTGGCCTCCAGCATCAGGTTGGCCAGGAAGTAGCAGCAGAACCCGGTGACCGCCCCGACCACGAACAGGACCAGGGCCAGGACCAACGCCTTGGCGGCGAGCATCGAGGCACGCCAGGGCACCGCGGTCAGACTGGTGCGGATCATGCCGGTCGAGTACTCGGCCGTCATCGACATCACCCCGAGCACCAGCGCGGCGATCTGGCCGAACGCGACGCCCACGGTGAGCAGATCGGGGGCGTCGTTCTTCTTTCCCGCGGCCACGTCCTTGGCCACCTCGCCCGCCGCCAGGGCGGCGATGCCCCAACTGATCAGGACGCTCACCGCGAACAGGGCGAGCAGCGTCCACAGGGTCGAGCGCACGGTCGTGATCTTGGCCCACTCGGAGTCCAGGATCCGGCCGAAGGTCAGCCGCGGTGGGTGCTTGGCCGCGGTGGGCGCGGTGGGCACGGTCGTCGTCATGGCAGCCTCATCCGATCCGGTCGGCGGTGGTCGGCGGACCCCAACCCGGGACGGCCGGGTCGGCCTCCCGGGGCGCGCCGCCGGTGTGGTACTCGACGCTGTCGGCGGTGAGCCGCATGAACGCCTCCTCCAGCGAAGCCTCGACCTTCGCCAACTCGTGCAGGAACAGCCCGTTGTGCCCGGCCAGGTCACCGACCTGGTCGGTGCTCACGTCCTGGACCAGCAGCGCACCCGCCGGGTCCCGGGTCACCTCCCAGCCCGCGGCCCTCGCGAGCTCGGCGAGCCGGTCCGCCTGCGGCGAGCGCACCTTCACGTGGCTGATCGAGTTCTCCGTGATGAACTGCGCCACGCCCGTGTCGGCCAGGATCCGGCCGCGCCCGATGACCAGGAGATGGTCGGCGGTGACGGCCATCTCGTTCATCAGGTGCGAGGAGACGAAGACCGTGCGGCCCTCGCTCGCCAGGCGCTTCATCAGGTTCCGGATCCACAGGATCCCCTCGGGGTCGAGCCCGTTCACGGGCTCGTCGAAGAGCAGCACCCGGGGGTCGCCGAGCAGCGCGCCGGCGATGCCCAGGCGCTGACCCATGCCCAGGGAAAAGCCGCCGGAGCGTTTCCGGGCGACGGAGGCGAGGCCGACCGTGTCCAGCACCTCGTTCACGCGGGACAGCGGAATGCCGTTCGACTTGGCCAGTACCACCAGGTGGTCCCGGGCGGTTCGGCCGCCGTGCAGGGCCTTGGCGTCGATCAGCGCCCCGACCTCCAGCATCGGCGCGACCAGGTGCCGGTAGGCCCGACCGTCCACCGTCACCCGGCCGGCGGTGGGCCGGTCCAGGCCCAGGATCATCCGCATGGTGGTGGACTTTCCCGCACCGTTGGGGCCGAGGAACCCGGTGACCCGTCCGGGGTGAACCTCGAAGCTGATGTCGTCCACAGCCGTCTTCGTGCCGTATTTCTTGGTGAGGTTTTCCGCAACAATCATGGATATATGCCGCCTTCTCCTCGGGCGGTCTTCATGATGGCCCGACCCGTCCCCGCCCGCATCCCCACCGGGGAGACGGGTGAACACGCCGACCTCGGGTGCGCCGTCGGTGGGAGACGCAGGTCACATTCGGCCGTGTCACAGGGGAACGGGTCGCCTCGTCTCAGGGTGTGTAGGCAGCGAACGACCACGAGGGAGCACACCATGGACGCGCGACTGAACTTCTTCGCCGGGGCGACCGACAGCAAGGTCTTCAAGCACCTGATGACGGCGGGCAAGGCGATGAAGGACTCGGCGCTGCCGGCCGCGACACTGGAGTTGGTGTCGCTGCGGGTGAGCCAGATCAACGGCTGCGCCGTCTGCATCGACATGCACACCAAGGACGCCACCGCGGCCGGGGAAACCGCGCTGCGGCTGAACCTGGTGGCGGCGTGGCGGGAGGCGACGGTGTTCACCGAGGCCGAGCGGGCCGCACTGGAGCTGGCCGAAGAGGGGACCCGGGTCGCGGACGCGGCCGGCGGTGTCGGCGACGACGTGTGGGCGAGCGCCGCCAAGCACTACGACGAGGAGCAGCTCGTCGCGCTGGTGTTGCTGATCTCGTTCATGAACCTGGCGAACCGGATGAACATCATCACCCGGCAGCCGGCCGGCGACTACCAGCCCGGACAGATGCACTGAAAGCGCGGGGCGGAGCACGAGTCCCGGGGCCGGGAGCGATGCCTCGGCCCCGGGTCGGGGGCGCTACCGTGACCTGCCGACGGCGCGGTCGATCATGGAAACCGCCCGCGTCGGCAGGTACGACGGGTCGCACGGCGGTGGGGAAGAAGAGGAGTCGGCGTGAGCAAGGTCGAGGACTTCGAGGAACTGCGTCCGCTGCTGTTCTCGATCGCCTACCGGATCCTGGGCAGCGTGGGTGAGGCCGAGGACGCGGTGCAGGAGACCTGGCTGCGCTTCGACGGTTCGGCGACCCGGCCCACGTCGACCAAGGCTTTCCTGTCGGCGGTGGTGACCCGGATCTCGATCGACGTGTTGCGCTCCGCGCGGGTGCGGCGGGAGGAGTACGTCGGTCCGTGGTTTCCCGAGCCGCTGCTGAACGATCCGTACCAGGACCCGGCGCGCTCGCTGGAGCTGGCCGACTCGGTGTCGATGGCGGCGTTGGTGTTGCTGGAACGGCTCAGTCCGCTGGAGCGGGCGGTGTTCGTCCTGCGGGAGGTCTTCGCCTTCGGGTTCGAGGACGTCGCCGCGGCGGTGGGGCGTTCCGAGGCGGCCTGTCGGCAACTGTTGGTGCGGGCCCGGCGGCACATGCAGGCCGGGCGGCCGCGGTTCGAGGCGGACCGCGGGGAACGGCGGGAGCTGGCGACGCGGTTCTTCGACGCGCTGAAGGACGGCGACGTGGGCGGGCTGCAGAATCTGCTGGCCGCGGATGTGCAACTGGTCGGGGACGGCGGCGGCAAGGCCCCGCAACTGGCCAGGATCGTGGTGGGCGCGGAGAAGGTGGCCCGGCTGCTGGGGCTGTTCGGTCCGTGGCTGCTTCGGGTCGACGTACGGTTCGAGCCGGCGGAGCTCAACGGCGAACCGGGCGTGATCATCCGGGACCGGGACGGCGGGATCCTGCAGACGATGGTCGTCGAGGTGGTCGACGGGCGGATCCGGACCATCCGCGGGGTGAGCAACCCCGACAAACTCGGCCACCTCGGCCCGCTCGGCGACGCCTGGGCGGTCCACCACGAGGTGCGGCAGGCCCGTCGCGCCACGACCTGAGCGCGGCCACCGACACCGCCGCCCGTGGGTGAGTCGTGGGGCGGCGGGGGAGTGAAAGGGCGCTCGGCGTGTGCGAGTTCGCCCTCGCGATCGGGGAAGGCGGCAGCTCCGGGCGGTAGTTCGCGCGGTGCGTCGGGAAGGGGCGTGAGGCAACGGTGGTGCGGTGCCTCGGCTCCGACCGGGAGCGTCACCGCACTGCCGACGCAGAGGTTCGGCCCCGGCGCGCGACGATCTTCCCGGTCCGAGCCGACCGTTGCCGTTGCCGGGGTCGCGATGCCCTGCCGCCGCCTTCATCGGGCCGGGTGTGTCGACCGGGCCCGCTGGATCGGCGGTGGCCGATCGGCCGGAACGGGTCGGCATACGATGGGTCGCATGCCCCATTTTGTCCGCTTGCGTCGATGGCTGGTCGACATCCGAGGCCGTGCCGGCGGTATCGTCGCCGTCGTGACCGAAGCCGACCCGGCCCACCGCCGTCTGGCCCTGTTGGACGCCGCCACGACGCGGATCGGCAGCACCCTGGACATCGACACCACCTGCGCCGAACTGGCCGAGTTCGTGGTATCCGCGATGGCCGACCTGGCCATCGTCGACCTCGTCCCGCCCGATGCCGCCGGGCCCGCCGACGTGCTCCCGCCCGGCCGGGCACGGCTGCGTCGAGCCGCCCTGGCCTGCGTCCCGGGCCTGCGTACCCGGCTCCCCTCGCTCGCCCCGCCCGGCGCGTCCGTACGACACGGGGCGGAGTCCGCGGTCGGACAAAGCCTGCACACCCGCGTGCCGGTGACGACGCCCGGGCCCGCCGGCCCCGCGTCGAACGACCCTGCCGATACCGCGACCGCGCTGCGCGCCGCCGGCATCGACACCACCCTCGCCGTCCCGCTGATGGCGCACGGCCGCATCGTCGGCGTCCTGCTGCTCGCCCGAGCCCCGGAATCCGCCCACGACTTCACCGACGAGGTGATCCGCCTCGTGCAGGACCTGGCCGCCCGCGCCGCGGTCGCCATCGACAACGCGCGCCGCTACACGCAGGCCCAGGGCATCGCGGTGGAGCTGCAGCGGGCACTCCTGACCGAACCCGGTGCACCCCACCCCAACCTCGACGTGGCCTTTTGCTATCTGCCGTCCGGAAGCACCTCGGTGGTCGGCGGCGACTGGTACGAGGTGGTACGGCTGTCCTTCGGCCGCACCCTCCTGGTGATGGGCGACGTGATGGGACACGGCATCGAGGCCGCCGTCGACATGAGCAACTACCGCTCCACGCTGCGCCAGGTCGCGGCGATGGACCTGCCCCCGCACCGGATCCTGCGCCGACTCGACGCACTGATCGACGAGAAGAAGTCGGCCCGCCCCGCCACGTGCCTGCTCGCGCTGGCCGACCCCGGGCGCCGGCGCTGGACGTTCTCCAGTGCCGGCCACCTGCCCCCGGCGCTGATCGCCGCCGGCCGGCCCGTCGAACTCGTCGAGATCCCCACCGGCCCGCCCCTGGGCACCGGTGTCGGCGGCTACGAACAGGCCACCCGTGCGCTGCTGCCCGACGAGACCCTGCTGCTGTACACCGATGGCCTGGTCGAGCGCCGGGACCGGGACATCGACGATTCGCTCGCCGGTCTCGCGGCCCTGCGCCCACCCACGGCCGGCGCCCTGGAGGACCTCCTCGACGCGGTCCTGCTCGGCTTGGCTCCCCAGACGGGCGAGGACGACATCGCGATGCTCGCCGCCCGCATGCGCCCCCGCTGACCCGGGACGCCCGCGGGCGCCCCGGGCGAGGGGACGTCACGCCGTGAGCGTGCGCCAGGTCCGGGAAGCGGCGTCGGCGGGTGTGCCGTCGAGGACGCGCGCGGTGCGGCCGGCGGGTTCGAGGACGACGGTGGCCAGCGTGGCCCAGCGTTGGCCGAGCGGCATGTCCGGGTCGGGGACGCAGGTCACGGGCGGTTCGCCGGCACCGGTGATCAGGTGGCCCACCAGTTCGTCGGGCGTGTTCGGCGCGCCCTGCCGGGTGAGCCGGGCGCGGACGAAGTCGTGGCGTTCGATCGAGTCGGGTTGGTAGAGCCAGGTCTTCTCGTTCGCCGCGGGGATCGGGGTGAGGAAGTGGTTGGTGCGCAACAGCACGCCGTCGTCCGGTTCGATCGGGAAGACGCCGGCGGGACTCAGGTCCAGGAGCACCGCCCGGTCCGGGTCGAAGAGCGCGAACGATCCCGAGGAGGCGATCGGCGCGCTGCGGACGATCTCGCGTGCCTCGGCGACGTCGGCGGCCTCTTCGAGGACGATCGCCGCGAGTACGTGCATGGGGATGCCGCCGACGCCGTCGCGGACGTGCCCGAGGATGTTGAAGTGCAGGGCCAGGCCGGCGCTGTTGATGCCGATCTTGGCGAGGATGCCGTGTTCGGTCAGGCCGACCACGTGGTGCCTGCCGCCGCGCGAGGCGAACGTGTGCCAGTGGTCGGCGAGTTCGACGTGCCAGTCCCAGGTCTGGATGCCGAAGGTGCGGGCGGCGGGGGAGTCGGCGGAGCCCAACCGGCGCACCAGCGTGGTGCATTCGCCCGGGGGCACCGTCGTGCTGCGGGCGAGGATCTCGGTGCGTGCGTTCAGGGCCGCGACGCGCCACGGCGGCACGTGTGCGCCGTGCGCGACGCCCTCGATCTCGGCGCGAACGCCGGGGCGGAATGCGTCGATCGCGTCGAGGGCACGCTCGGCGTCGTCGCGCACCCGGGTGGCACCGATGCCGCCGAGGGCGAACAGCCGGTCGTAGATCTCGATCGCGCCGTGGATGCCCGCGCGCAGGGCCTGCCCGCGGGCGATGCCGCGGTTGCGCGGGTCGGTGTCGGCGACCGTGACATGCGGGCGCGGTCCGGGGCGGGGGTCGGTTGCGACGGTCACGGGCGCTCCTCGGCGAGGTCGGTGTGCAGGAGTACGTCGCCGTCGACGACGGTGGCGAGTACGGGATTGTCGGCCTGGGCCTCGGGAGTGAGGTCGAGCGGGTTCGCGGCCAGCACGGTGAGGTCGGCGAGGTAACCCGGGGCGATCCGGCCGAGTCGATCGCGAGCGCCGCTGGCGTGGGCGGCGGCGAGCGTCATGCCGGTGTACGCCTCACGAGCGGTGAGCGCCTGCTCCGGCTGTACGGGCCTGGTCTCCGGTTCCTCGACCGGGCGGCGCAGTTGGCAGTCGGCCAGGCCCACCCGCGGGTCGCCCGGGCCGATCGGCCAGTCGGAGCCCAGTGCCACGACGGCGCGGTGGTCCACCAGGTCGCGGGTGCGCCAGCCGTGCGCGGCGCGGTCCGGGCCGATCCGCCGCGACCAGTTGTCGGTGCCGTCGCCGCGGGTGTGTCGGGTGCCGTGCGCGGGTTGCAGGCTTGCCACCACGTCGAGTTCGACGAACCGGCCGAGCAGGTCGTCGGGGATGGACTCGACGTGTTCGATGCGGTGCGGGGCTCGGGGGACCGGTCCGATCTCCTCGATGACGTCCAGCGCGAAGCGCACCGCCCGGTCGCCGATCGCGTGGGTGGCGGTGGGGATGCCGTGCTCGACGAAGAACCGCATCGCGGCCCGGTAGGCGTCCACGTCGCGCCACAGCGGTTCGCAGTTCTCGCCGTGGGTGTCCGGGTGTTCGAACCAGGCCGTGCCGTTGTCCGCGGTTCCGTCGAGCATGAACTTCACTCCCTCGACATGCCAGCGCCGGCCGTGCAGGCCCTGCAGCCCGACCACATGTTGCCAGGCGTCCGGGCCGGAGTCGGCGGCCACCAGGGGGGAGCAGCGGATGCGTACCGGCAGGTCGCCGTGTTCTTCCAGGTGTCGATAGACGGCTTCCGAGGGGTCGGCGAAGTCCAGGGCGTGCAGGCCGGTGAGGCCGCCCCGGGCCAGGCGTTCGAGTTCGCGGCCGACGTACTCGGCGGCGGTGTCCACGGGCACGTCGGGGTAGTGCGCGAACACCAGGTCCATCGCCTGGAGTTCGACCACGTATCCGGTGGGGCGGCCGTCGGGGCCGACCTCGATCGAGGAGGCGTCGGTGAACGTCTCGTGGCCGGTGAGGCCGACGAGTTCCACGACGCGCGGGCTCACCACGAGCGCGTGCGCGTCGCGGGTCATCAGCGAGACGGCGCGGCCGGGGAGGCGTTCCCCGAGCACCGCGCCGTTCGGCTCGCCGGGGAAGGCGTTGACGTCGAGGTCGTATCCGGTGATCCACGCGTCGTGCGGATGCGTGGCGACGGCCGCGGCGAGGAGTTCGCAGACCCGGTCGAGGGTGTGGGCGCCGGACAGGTCGACACCGCCGCCGATCGAGATGGATCCCCACACGGGGTGGGCGTGCACGTCGACCAGGCCGGGCAGGATGGTGGCGTTCGGGAACTCGTGCACGACGGTGGCGGGGCCGCGCAGTGCGGCGACGGTGCCGGTGTCGCCGACGGCGAGGATGCGGCCGGCCCGGATCGCCACGGCGTTCGCGCGCGGGTCCGGGTCGGCGTCCGCCTTCGGATCGGCGTCGGTGCGGAGGTGTTCGACGTGTCGGGCGAGCACAATGACGTCGGCGTGCACGGGTCGGTTCCCTTTCTTGGTCGGGGTGTTCGCGGTTCGGTCGGTTGCGGAGCCGGCCCGGTTGCCCGGGGTGCGGTTCATCCGCGCGGGATCGATCCCTGGGCGCGGGCCACGCCCCAGTAGATGGCCGCGGCGCCGAGCATCCCGCCCGGAATGGCCAGGTCGAGATCGCCCGCGGCGGCGGCGAGGGGGCCGGTCCAGAAGGTCGTGGTCACGCTCGTCGCGGCGATGAGGCCGCCGCCGACGATGGCCAGGACGCCGGCGGGGTGCACGCCGCCGGTGTACCAGAACGGGCCGTCGCGTCGTTCGGCGAGCAGGGCGGCGCCGTCGTAGCGGTTGCGGCGCAGCAGCAGGTCGGTCACGGCCACCGCCATGGCCGGACCGGTGACCACCACCACGAGTTCGAGCATCGTGTTGACGCTGGTGAGGAAGTCGAAGACCAGGGTCGCGAAGAGCGTCATGGTGGTGCCCAGGACGCCGATGATCAGGACGGCCGGGATCCGGGCCAGGCGCACGCCCACGGACTGGATGGCCAGGCCGGCGCTGTACGCGGTCATCCCGTTGTTGGCCATGGTGTTGGCGACGACGGCGATGACGAACAGGGGGATGAACCAGCCCGGGAGGATGCTCTCCAGCGCGCGCTGGGGGTCGCTCATGTCCAGGGCGGTGGCGGCGAGGGCGCCGACGCTCGTGAAGACGACGCTGGGCAGGTATGCGCCCAGGGCGGTCCAGCCGGCGATGGCGACGGGGTTGGCATCGCGCGGGAGGTAGCGGGCCAGGTCCGGGCTGTTGCTGTAGGACAGGGGCGTGGAGGCCACGATGGTGAAGGCCGCGGTGAGGGTGCCGAACAGGGCGACGCCGTGCAGCGGTTCGGCGGGGGTGTAGGACCAGTCGGTGTGGGCCAGGACGTAGCCGGTCACCACGACGAAGACGACGGTGAGGAACGCGCTGAGGGCGGCGTACAGGCGCACGATCGTGGCGTGGCCGAAGATCGCGATGAGCAGGGTGCCGGCGGCGATCGTGCAGACGATCACCGCCTCGACGGTCGAGTTGTCGGGGAGGCCGACTCGCTTGGCGAGGCCGATGCCGGCGACGGACGCGGCCGACCAGTTCAGGGCCAGATACGCGGAGGCGATCAGCCATCCGGTGAGGACCAGGACGACGCGGTTGCCCACTACGCCGTACACGGCGCGCGAGACGACCGATCCGCTGGTACCGGCCGCCGGGCCGCTCACCGCGAGCACGCCCGTACAGATCCACAGCAGGTTGGCGACCAGCGTGACGCCGATGGCCTGGGGCAGCGAGAGCCCCATCAGGATCAGCGTCGCGCCGACGACGAAGCTCAGGTAGCTGACGTTCGGGGCGGCCCAGACGGCGAAGAGTTCGCGCGGTCGCCCGTGGCGCTCGGCCTCGGGGACCTGAGCGATGCCTCGGGTCTCGGGGCGGCCGACCTGATCGGTGGCGGATGCGTCGGGCGGCGGCGCTGGGAGTGCGTGGTTCATACGTCGAGACCTCTCGGGGGGCACACCTCTGGCAGCCACTGCTATTGGTCGCGTGGCCAATGGGGTATTGGCCACACATCCAATAGGGTGGTCGGTATGACGTCAAGCCCCCCGCCGACGCGGATTCGCAAGCCTCCCGAGGAGCGGCGCGCCGAGATCGTGCGGATCGCCGCGCGCATCGCTCTCGAAGAGGGACTCGAACGCATCACCCTGCGCCGCGTCGCCGACGAGCTGGGCGTGCGCCCCGGGCTCATCGGCCACTACTTCCCGGCCGCCGACGACCTGGTGAGCGAGTCGTTCACGCACGCCGCGACCAAGGAGCGTGGGTCGCTGCTGCCGGGCGAGGAGGCCGGGCTCGCCCCGATCGACCGACTCGCCCGCTTCCTCACCCGCCTGACCGACGGCGACTACGCCGACCTCAGCCGCCTCTGGCTCAACGCACGCCACGTCAGCCGGTTCAAGACCGGCCTGCGGGCGGCCGTCCGGGCCCAGGAGGAACTCACCCGCGACGCCCTCGCCACCCTGATCGACGAGGGGGTGCGCCGGGGCGAGTTGACCACCGAGGACCCACTCGGCGTGGCCCTGCACATCCTCGTCAACATCGACGGCCTGGGTGCCTACACCAACGACGACGTGCCGTTCGACCACCCCGCCCTGCGCGACATGACCATCACCACGGCCGAGCGCCTCCTGGACCTTCCCGTGGGCACGCTCCGCGCCCGGGGGTGACACGGGGCGGCCTCGGGGCTTCCGGGTGCCTCGGCCGACGGCAGTAGCCTTGAATCATGGCAAAAGGTGTATGTCGTCGCAGGCGCCGGTCGGGGTGGGCGGCGGGCGGCGTCGTGGCGACGCTTCTGGCTGCCCTGCTGACGGTCCTGTCGGCGCCGGTGTCGGCGCAGGCGGCGTCGGGCGGCGGGATCGGGGCGATCGCGGACGCGCTGCGGAGTGACCCCGTGTACACCGTTCCGGCGGCCGCGCAGGTGCTGCCCGGTGACACCGCCGACGCGTTGCGGGCCAGGATTCGGGCCTCCGGGAAGCCGGTGTTCGTGGTCGCGGTGCCGGCCGATTCGCCGCTCGCGGCGGCCGGTTCGCGGGCGGCGGTGTTGTCGGGTCTGCGTGAGCAGGTGGGGCGACCGGGTGTGTACGCGATCGCCGTGGGCCGTACCTTCGACGCCGCGGCCGACGCGTCGGTCCTGTCCCGGGCGCGGCTCGCCACGCTCAAGAGCGACGCGCAGGCCGCGCACCAGGGCGACGGGCCGGGTCTGTTCACCGCCTTCGTCGACGCAGCCGTGGCCGAAGCGGGGCAGGGCTCGGCGCCCGCACGCGAGGGGCGTGCCTCGGCGTGGTCGGGCCTCGCGGTGGTCGCGGTGGTGATCGCCGCCGGGGCCGGCACGATCCTGCTGGTGCGCAGGCGGGCGAACGCCCGTCGGGCGGAGCGGGCGCGGCGGGAGCTGGAGCAGGTGCGGCCCGTGGTCGACGAGGACATCACCGCCTACGGCGAGACCCTGGAGCGGGCCGCCTTCGATCCGGGCGCGGCCGACTCCGACGACGCGATGCGGGCGGACTGGACGAGCGCCCTGGACGCCTACGAGCGGGCGAAGTCGGCGCTGGCGACGGCCCGCGAAGCGGGGGACGTGCGTGCGGTCGGCGAGGCCCTGGACGACGGACGATTCGCCCTCGCGACCCTGGCGGCCCGACGCGAGGGTGCCCCGCTCCCGCAGCGCCGACCGCCGTGCTTCTTCGACCCGCGGCACGGGCCCTCGGTGCGGGACGTGCGCTGGGCCCCGGCCGACGGCGCCGAACGCGACGTACCGGTCTGCGCCGCCGACGCGGCGCGCCTGGACGACGGTCTCGATCCGGAGATTCGCGAGGTGCCGGGCCCCGGCGGTCGTCGCCCCTACTGGGAGGCCGGTCCCGCCTACGGTCCGTGGGCCGCCGGTTGGTACGGCGGCATGTTGTTGCCGGGCCTGCTGCTGGGGACCACGCTCGGCGCATCGATGAACATGGGCTACCCCGCCGACGCGGGCGCGTCGGAAATGGGCGACGGCGGCTTCGGCGGGTTCGGCAACGACACCGGCGGCGGCGGCTTCGGTGGATGGGGCGGAGACGCCGGAGGCGGCTGGGGCGGGGACGCCGGCGGCTCGTTCTGATCCCGCCGCCGATGGCCCACCCCGACCGGCCGGGGCCCGGTCGTCACTGGTCCACCCGCTCCCAGCCGCGGCGCGGGCGGGTCGTGCCCGCCGGCCGGGGGTCGCGGGTGCGGTAGACGACGTAGGGGCGGAAGAGGTAGCCCACCGGCGCGCTGAAGGCGTGCACGAGGCGGGTGAACGGGAAGAGCGCGAACAACACCATCGCCAGCACCACGTGGACCTGGTAGGTGGTCGGTGCCGCGGCCATCAGCTCGGTCTTCGGCCGAAGGTAGGACAGGCTGCGGAACCACGGGGCGATCGTCTCGCGGTAGTTGTGTTCGTGCGGGCCCACCGTGTTCCACACGGTGGCGGCGGTGCCCGCGAGGATGGTGCCGGCCAGGAAGAGGTACATCAGCTTGTCGTTGCGGGTGGTGGCCAGGAAGACCGGCCCGGTGCTGCGCCGGCGCCGGATCAGCAGCGCGATGCCGGCGATGGTCGCCAGGGCGGCGGCCAGGCCCAGCGCGGTGGCCGCGACGTGATAGGTGTGTTCGCCGATGCCGACGGCGTTCGTCCACGACTGCGGGATCAACAGACCCACCACGTGACCGGCGACCACGAACAGCAGGCCGTAGTGGAACAGCGGACTGCCGATCCGCAGCAGGCGCGACTCGTAGAGCTGGGACGAGCGGGTGGTCCAGCCGAACTTGTCGTAGCGATGGCGCCAGACGGTCCCGCCGACCAGGACCACCAGGGCCAGATACGGCAGTACCGCCCACAACATGGTGTTCATCGGCCGACTCCCGGGGCTCGATAGCTGTCCAGTCCCACGTCCTCGCGCGGCGGTCCGGCCCGGGCCAGGGCGCGGGCCTGGGCGCGGTCCCCGGGCGAGGCACCGGGCAGCGTCGCGCACACCGCTTCGAGCACGCCCGCGTACGGCGTGTCCGCGTCGAGCAGGGCGAAGCGCAACAACTCGATGCCGGGCCGGTGTTCGCACAGCAGCGCGGTGCCCGCCGCGGCGGCCGAGGGACCGCCGGTGGCGGCGAACTCCAGCACCGCGGGCAGGAAATCCGGAAGTTCCGCGCCGATGAACTCCAGACCGTGCTCGCGATAGACCTGCTTGAAGTTCACCAGCGCCGCACCGCGCCGCCGGGTGTCCCCCTCGCGCCACCAACTCAGGTACAGGCTGCGCCGGTTGCGTAGGTCGAAGACGGTCACGTAGTGCGCGGCCAACTCGGCCGGCGGCCGAGCGCACACGTCGTCCAGAAAGGCCGTCAGCCGGTCGGCCGCCGGACCCGGAACCCGGGCCAACGCGGCCCGCAGCAGCGGTACCCGGGCGTGAAAGCCCTCGTCGGGATAGTGCAGACACAACGCGGCGGCCTGACGGATCACCGCCGTGGTGTGCAGGTCGTCGGTTCGGGCCCGAATCCGGGCCTCGACCCGGGCCTGGCCCCGAGTCCGAATGCGGTCGCCGAGCGCCCTCATCGCGCGCCGTCCCCCGGCTCGCGGCCCCCCGGGTCGTCGTGCGGGCGGTCGCGTTCGGGAAACAGCCCCGCCGGCCGCCCGTTGCCGTCCCAGTTGAGCAGGTTGACGCGCCCGCCGCGGCCGGAGGTGTCGGCGGGTCGGTCGGCGGTGCCCCGGTCGCGCAGGGCGTGGAAATTCTCCACGCTCACCGGCACCGGTGCGCCGGACGCCTCGCCGAACGGGCCGGAGCCGCCCATGCCCGGCCCGCCCTCGAAGTCCAGGCTGCACCCCTCGGGCAGCGCGGATTCCTCCAGCCGTCGCGCGTCGCCGATCGCCGCGCTGGGGATCACGTACCGCTCGTCGTACTTGGCGATCGCCAACAGCCGGTACAGCTCCCGGATCTGCGTCCCGGTCAGGCCGGCCAGGGCGGCCACCGCCTCGTCCGGTTCCTCGTCGAGGTTGATCGCCCGCATGTAGGAGCGCATGGCCGCGAGTCGCTCCAGCGCGGCGCGTACCGGTGCGGTGTCGCCGGCGGTGAACAGTTCGGCGAGGTATTCGAGCGGGACCCGCAGGGTGTCGATCGCACCGAACAGGTTGCCGGCCTCCTCGCCGTCGAAGCCGGTCGAGGTCAGCGCGTCGACCACCGGGGACAGCGGTGGGATGTACCAGACCATCGGCATGGTGCGGAACTCCGGGTGCAGGGGCAGCGCGACCCGATACTTGGCGATCAGCGCGTGCACCGGCGAGCGGCGGGCCGCCTCGATCCACTCGTGGCTGATGCCGGCCTCCTCGGCCGCCCGCCGCACGGCCGGCTCCGCGGGGTCCAGGAAGACACCCAACTGGGCCCGGTACAGGTCCTTTTCGTCCGCGACGGAGGCGGCCGCGAGCACGGCGTCCGCGTCGTAGAGCAGCACGCCGAGGTAGCGCAACCGGCCCACGCACGTCTCCGAGCACACCGTCGGCAGACCCACCTCGATCCGCGGGTAACACATCGTGCACTTCTCGGCCTTGCCGGTCTTGTGGTTGAAGTAGACCTTCTTGTACGGGCAGGCCGTGACACACATGCGCCAGCCGCGGCAGTCGTCCTGGTCGACCAGCACGATGCCGTCCTCGGCGCGTTTGTACATCGCGCCCGAGGGACACGCGGACACACACGAGGGGTTGAGGCAGTGTTCGCAGATCCGGGGCAGATAGAACATGAAGGTCTGCTCGAACTCGAAGCGCACCTTGTCGGCGACCTTCTCCCGGGTCTTGACCACCATCGGGTCCAGGTGGCCGAGTTCGGCGGTGCCGCCCAGGTTGTCGTCCCAGTTGGAACTCCAGGTGATCTCCATCGGCTTGCCGCTGAGCAGCGAGCGGGGGCGGGCCACCGGGATGTCGTCGCCGAGCGGGGCATCGGTGAGGTTGCGGTAGTCGTAGGTCCACGGCTCGTAGTAGTCCGCGATGGTCGGCAGCCTGGGGTTGGCGAAGATCCGGGACAGTCGGTGCAGCCGTCCGCCGGAGACGAGTTGCAGCCGGCCGCGCCGGTTGAGCCGCCAGCCGCCCTGCCACGCCTTCTGGTCCTGCCACCGGCGCGGGTAGCCCTGGCCGGGGCGGGTCTCGACGTTGTTGAACCACACGTACTCGACGCCGCCGCGGTTGGTCCAGGTCTGTTTGCAGGTGACCGAACAGGTATGGCAGCCGATGCACTTGTCGAGGTTCATCACCATCGCGATCTGGGCCATCACGCGCATCTCAGTACTCCACGTCCTGCGAGCGGCGGCGGATCACGGTGACCTCGTCGCGTTGATTGCCGGTCGGGCCCAGGTAGTTGAAGGCCCAGCTCAATTGCGCGTAGCCGCCGATCAGATGGGTGGGTTTGAGCAGTACCCGGGTGAGCGTGTTGTGGATGCCGCCGCGTCTGCCGGTGCTCTGCGCCTTGGGTACACCCACGGTGCGGTCCTGGGCGTGGTGCATGTAGACGGTGCCGGTGGGCATCCGGTGCGAGACCACCGCGCGGGCGGTGACCACACCGTTGCGGTTGACCGCCTCGATCCAGTCGTTGTCGCGGACCCCGATCGCCTGCGCGTCGGCGGTGCTCAGCCAGATGCTCTGGCCGCCGCGGGACAGCGAGAGCATGAACAGGTTGTCCTGGTACTCGGAGTGGATCGACCACTTGTTGTGCGGGGTGAGGTAGCGCACGGTCACCTCGTGGTTGCCGTCCGGGCCCGGGCGGGGTTCGCCGAACAGCCGGTGCATGTCCAGCGGCGGCCGGTAGACCGGCAACGCCTCGCCCAGTTCGTGCATCCAGTCGTGGTCGAGGAAGAAGTGTTGGCGGCCGGTGAGGGTGTGCCAGGGCTTGAGCTGCTCGGTGTTGAGGGTGAACGCGGTGTAGCGCCGGCCGCCGGCCTCGCTGCCGGACCACTCCGGCGAGGTGATCACCGGCTCGGGCCGGGCCTGGGTGTCCGCGTAGCCGATGCGCTTGCCCTCGTGTTCGGCGGCCAGGTGCGCCATCGCCTGTCCGGTCCGCTTCTCCAGGGTGCGAAATCCCTGGACGGCCAGCCTGCCGTTGGTCGTTCCGGACAACGCGAGGATCGCGTCGCAGGCCCGCACCGCGGTGTCCAGGAGCGGGCGACCGTCGGCGACGCCACCTCGGGCGGTGCCGTTGAGCCGGCCCAGGTCCTCGACCTCGCGGGCGACGTCGAAGGTGATGCCCTTGACCGGCAGTCCCAGGGTGTCGGCGAGCGGCCCGAGCGTGGCCATCCTGGCCGCGACCGCCGGGTAGTCGCGTTCGACCACGGTCAGGTTCGGCATGGTCCGGCCCGGCACCGGCGGACACTGGCCGGCCCGCCAGTCCAGGGCGACCCCGCCGGGCTGGGCGATCTCGCCCGGCGTGTCGTGCTGGAGCGCGGTGGCCACCAGATCGCGCCGGGTGCCCAGGTGTTCGCGGGCCAGCTCGCCGAAACGCGCCGCGATCGCGTGGAACGTCTCGAAGTCGGTACGGGCCTGCCAGGGCGGGTCGATCGCGGGTGAGAACGCGTGCACGAACGGGTGCATGTCGGTCGAGGACAGGTCGTGCTTCTCGTACCAGGTCGCGGCCGGCAGCACCACGTCCGACAGCAGCGTCGTGGACGTCATCCGGAAGTCCAGCGAGAGCAGCAGGTCGAGCTTGCCCTCGGGGGCCTGCTCGCGCCAGCGCACGCCGCGCGGCCGGGAGCCGGCGGGCGCCTGCTCGGCGCGCAGCGAACTGTCGGTGCCCAACAGGTGTTTGGTGAAGTATTCGGCGCCCTTTGCGGACGAGCCGAGCAGGTTGGAGCGCCACACGGTGAGCACCCGCGGCCAGTTGCGCGGTGCGTCGGGGTCCTCGCACGCGAAGCCCAACTCGCCGCTGCGCAGGGCCTCGACGGTGTGCTCGACCGGGTCGACGCCGGCCCGGTCGGCCTCGTCGACCAGGTCCAGCGGGTTGCGGTCGAAGGTGGGGTACGAGGGCATCCAGCCCAGCCGGGCCGACGTCGCCAGGCAGTCCGCGGCGGTCATCCCGGACAGGTCGCCCGCGCCCAGCGGCGAGGCCAGCACGTCGGTGGTGAAGCCGTCGTAGCGCCACTGGTCGGTGTTGAGGTACCAGTACGCCGTGCCGATCATCTGCCGCGGCGGCCGGGACCAGTCGTTGGCGCTCGCCAGCGTGGCCCAGCCGGTGGACGGCCGACACTTCTCCTGACCCACGTAGTGCGCCCAGCCGCCGCCGTTGCGGCCCTGGCAGCCGGTGAGTTGCAGCAGCGCCAGGAAGGTGCGGTAGATCGTCTCGGAGTGGAACCAGTGGTTGGTGCCCGCGCCCATCAGGATCATGCAGCGGCCCTTGGAGCGCTCGGCGGTGTCGGCGAACTCGCGGGCGATCCGGACGGTGCGCGCGGCCGGCACCGAGGTGAGTGTCTCCTGCCACGCGGGGGTGCCCGGCTGGGTCGCGTCGTGGTAGTCGGCCGGCCAACTGCCCGGCAGCCCCGGCCTGGGCACGCCGTACTGGGCCAGGAGCAGGTCGAACACGGTGGTGACCAGGGGCCCGTCCGGGGTCAGTCGGCGAGCCGGCACGCCCCGGCGCAGCACCTCGCCGCGGCCCTGGCCGTGCTTGCCCCCGTCGGTGTCGAAGCGGGGCAGGAGCACCTCGACGCCGTGCGCGGCCGGGTCGTGGTGCAGGGTGAGGCGGGGGCGGACGCCGGCCAGGTCCAGGTTCCAGCGGCCCCGGCCGGATTCGGTCCAGCGGAAGCCGATCGAGCCGCCGGGGACGACCGGTCGATCGGTGTCGTCGTCGAGGAGCACGGTCTTCCAGTCGGCGCCGTCGTGGTCCGTGCCCGCCGTCCCCGCCTCGGCACCCGTCCCCGCCGCGGTCTCGGCGAGATCGGCGGCGCGCAGGAACTTGGCGGGGGTGTACGCGCCCGGTTCGTCGGCGCGTTCGGTCAGGGTGACCAGGAACGGCAGGTCGGTGAACTGCTTGACGTAGCCGTCGAAGAACTCGACCGTGCGGTCGACGAAACACTCCTTGAGGATCACGTGGCCCATCGCCATGGCCAGCGCGGCGTCGGTACCCGGGTGCGGGTGCAGCCACTCGTCGGCGAACTTCGCGTTGTCCGCGTAGTCCGGCGCGACCACCACCACCTTCTGCCCGCGATAGCGCGCCTCGGCCATCCAGTGCGCGTCGGGGGTGCGGGTGACGGGCACGTTGGAGCCCCACATGAACAGGTACGCCGCGTCCCACCAGTCGCCCGATTCGGGTACGTCGGTCTGGTCGCCGAACACCTGCGGCGAGGCCACCGGCAGGTCGGCGTACCAGTCGTAGAAGGACAACATCGGCGCGCCGATCAGGCTCATGAACCGGGCGCCGGCGGCGTGCGAGACCATCGACATGGCCGGGATCGGGGAGAACCCGGCGACCCGGTCGGGTCCGTACCGCCCGATCGTGTGCACGTGCGCGGCGGCGACCAGTTCGACCGCCTCCTCCCAGGTCGCCCGGACCAGCCCGCCCCGGCCCCGGGCGCGCTGGTAGCGGCGCCGGCGCTCGGGATCGTCGACCACGTCGGCCCAGGCCAGGACCGGGTCGTGCAGGCGTGCCTTGGCCTCGCGGTACATCTCCAGGAGCACCCCGCGCACATACGGGTAGCGCACCCGGGTGGGGGAGTAGGTGTACCAGGAGAACGCGGCTCCGCGCGGGCAGCCGCGGGGTTCGTATTCGGGGCGATCGGGTCCGACCGAGGGGTAGTCGGTGGCCTGGGTCTCCCAGGTGATCACGCCGTCCTTGACGTAGACCTTCCAACGGCAGGAGCCGGTGCAGTTGACGCCGTGGGTGGAGTCGACGACCTTGTCGTGGCTCCAGCGCTCGCGGTAGAAGACGTCGCCCTGTCGGCCGCCCCGGAGGTATTGGCTGCGCAGGTCCGGCGAGACCACCGCGTTGCGTCGGAAGAAGCGGCCGGTGCGCAGTAGCAGATCGCTCGCGGGGCCGTCCAGACCGGGAGCCGGCGGCGGATCGACGGGTGGCGGCCCGGCAACCGCCGGCTCCGCGGGCGGTGGGCCGGCCGGCGGGTCTGCGGGCAGGGGCGAACCGGTGTCCATGGTGACCCTTCGAGGCGACGACTCCATGTCCTGAATACGAGTCAATGTCCTATATGTAAAGGTTCGATGGTGGGATTTGGGTGCATAGCTCATCGTGTCCGTCCACCCGGGCGCAGAACACGCGAAGGGACCATCACACGTGGAGCAGACTCGGCCGGCGACTCGCACGACCGGTGCCCGGGTGCCCCGTGCCGCGTGGGTCAACCTCGCGGTCGCCACCTTCGGGATCCTGATCAACTTCTGGGCCTGGGGCCTGATCAGCCCGCTGGGTCCCTCCTACAAGGAGGACCTCGGGCTGAGTTCGTTCCAGCAGTCGTTCCTGGTGGCCGTGCCGGTCCTGGTCGGCGCGCTCGGGCGGATCCCGGCCGGCGCGCTGACCGACCGCTACGGCGCGCGGCTGATGGTGCCGACGATCAGCTTCCTGACCGTGTTGCCGGTGCTGGCGCTGAGCGTGTTCGACTCGTTCGCGATGTTGTTGGTGGTCGGATTCGTGCTCGGTGTCGGCGGCAGCTTCTTCGCGGTCGGCGTGCCCTACGTCAACGCCTGGTTCCCGCCGGAACGACGCGGCACCGCGATCGGCATCTTCGGCATCGGCACCGGCGGTACGGCGGTCGCCGCGTTCTTCACGCCGCGGTTGTTGCGCTGGGTGGACGACCCGAACTTCCAGTTCTACCTGGTCGCCTGCGTGTTGGTCGGCTACGGCCTGATCGCCGCCGCGGTGGTGCGCGACGCGCCCGGGCGCACCGTGCCCGATCGGCTGTTCGGGCCACGCTTCACCGCCGCGCTCAAGCAGCCCTCGACGCTGCCGATGGCGCTGTTGTACGCGGTGTCCTTCGGCGGGTTCGTCGCGTTCGGCGTGTACCTGCCGACGTACCTGCGCGAGGTCTACGCGCTGAGCCAGGACTCGGCGTCCACCCGCGCGGCCGGGTTCACCGTGGTCGCGGTGTTGTGTCGGCCGATCGGCGGCGCGGTGTCCGACCGGATCGGTCCGGCGAAGGTGCTGATCGCGAGCTACGCGGTGCTCGGCGTGGCGGCCGTGTGGCAGGCGTTCGCCCCGGAGTTGATGCCGCAGGGCACGATCGCCTTCCTGGTGATGGCGGGCATGCTCGGCGCGGGCAGCGGCGCGGTGTTCGCGCTGGTCGCCAACCTCACGCCCAAGGACAAGGTCGGCACGGTCACCGGACTGGTCGGCGCGGCGGGCGGTCTGGGCGGCTTCGTCCCGCCGCTGATCATGGGTTCGGTCTACAGCGGCACCGGCTCCTACGCGATCGGCCTGATGTTGTTGTCCGACGCGGCGTTCGCGGCGATGGTCTACTGCGCGGCCCGGCTGCTCGGCCGGGATCGACGACCGGCGCAGTCGGACGAGTCGCCGGAGTGGCGGGCGGCCGCGGGCGCCGAGGCCGAGAGCCGGTAGGGCGTGCCGGCGGGTCGGTCGGGGCTTCCGCTTTTCCCCCTGACGATGGGTCAGGAAGGCGCATAGGATCCATGCCCATGTCACTCTGGGGACGATTCACCTCGGCGCGTTCGGCCGCGTCGGCACCGGTGCTCGTGTGGGACGCCGCGCTCGACGACGACGAGGTCCGCACGATCGCGCAAGGGCTGCCGCGCGACGGGGAATTCGCGCCCGCCGCCGCGTTGTTGGAGCGGGTGGGGCGGGACTGGGCCCGCCGGGTGGTCGCGGTGACCGCGCTGGGCGAGGTCGCGGCGCTGCACCCGGAGTGGTTGTGGACCTGGCGCGTCGAGCGGCCCGAATCGCCGGACCCGCTGGTGGTGATGGCCGCGGCGACGGTGCGCGCGGCCTGGAACGCCCGCGGCGCGAAGCAGGCGAGTCTCACCAGCGGGCGCGAATTCGCGGATTTCCACGAGCTGTTGGTCGAAGCGGACCGCGCGTGCCTGCTCGCGACCGAGGCCGCCGCGGACGATCCCACCCCGTGGGTCTCGTGGTTGCGGGTATGCCGCGGACTCGGCGTCTCGCGCGCCGTGTTCGACGCCCGGTGGGACGCGCTGTGCGAACGCGACCCGGCGCATCGTGCCGGTCACGACGCGGCGTTGCAGTATCTGTGCGAGAAGTGGCGCGGATCGCACGCCGACATGTACACGTTCGCGCGCCGGGCCGCGGCCGACGCGCCGGACGGCTCGCCGCTGGTGATCCTGCTGGTCGAGGCGCACATCGAGTACGCGCTGCGGATGAACTGGGACGGGGAAACCGACGACACCGACTTCTGGCGGGCCGCCGCCCGGCAGACGGACCTGGACACCGCCCTGGACCGCTATCCCGTCGACGCCGTGCCGCGACACCCCAGCGCCCTGTCCGATCACAGCGCGCTGGGCTACGCGTTGGCCAGGTCCCAGCGCTGGTCCGAACTCGCGGCGCGGTTCGAGGCGACCGACCACCGGGGCTTCCACCTTCCCTGGACCTACCCCGGCGGCCGGACCTTCTTCGAACAGGCCCACGCCGAGGCGACCCGAGGGCGCCCCCGCCGCTGAGTCGGCGGTCGGCGACGGTCGGCACGAGCGCCGACTCCGGGTACGACTCCACGCCGGTCGCCGCGATCCGCCGTGCCGCGTCCGCGGTCCGTTCAGGCGCTCGGCCCCCGCGACCGGGGTCGGGCCGCGGCAGGGCCGGGTGGCCTGGTCAGCGGACCTGGGCGGGGCCGAGTTCGTTCGGGTCGGCGGTCGGCGGCGGGGTGGGCGCGGGGGCGGCGCGGGTGTCGGTGCGGGTGACGGCGATGCCGGCGATCACCACGAAGACGACGCCGGCCGCGGGCATCGGACCGGGGACCTGGTCGAGCACCACCAGGCCCATCAGCAGCGCGATGGCCGGTTCCAGGCTCATCAGCGTCCCGAAGGCGGAGGCGCTGAGTCGGCGCAGCGCGAGGAATTCCAGGCTGAACGGCAACACGGCGCTCAGCACCGCCAGCCCCAGCATGATCAGCGACAGCGACCAGGTCACGTCGCCCAGCCCGGTGGGAGCGGCGACGAGCATGGCGACCAGCCCGGCCACGGGCATCGACACGGCCAGCCCGTTCAGGCCGGTGACCCGGTCGCCGACGTGTTGGGTCAGCAGGATGTACGCGGCCCAGCAGACCGCGGCCGCCAGCGCGAAGGCCAGGCCGACGGGGTCGGTGCCGGCATGCCACGGTTCGGTCAGCAGGACGACGCCGAGGGCGGCCAGGGCCGTCCAGCGCCGGCGTCCGGAGCCGGATCCGTACAGCGACACCGCCAGCGGGCCGAGGAACTCCAGCGCACTCGCGGTGCCCAGCGGCAGGCGTGCCACGGCGAGCATGAAGAACAACATCAGCCCCCCGCTCACCGCGCCCAACAGCGTGCACGCCCACAGGTCCCGACCGGTGAAGTCGCGGCGGCGCGGTCGGACCAGCAGCAGCAGGATCAGGCCCGCCCAGGCCAGTCGCAGGCCGGCCGTGCCCAGTGCGCCGAGTCGGTCGATCAGCGGCACCGACAGCGCCAGGCCGAGCTGGACGGTGGACATCGCCGCGACCGCCATCAGGGCGCCGGTCGCGGCGTCCGGGAGGCCGGCTGCCGGCAGGCGCGGGCCCGGGATTTCGCGGCTGGTGGGTGGTGCCGACGGCGTGCTCATGTGTTCCAGTACATGACCTCGCCATCGTTCGTGTCCACGTGCCGATCCGAAACATATCGTTCGTGGATCGTGGACAATCGCACCATGGAGACCCGACGTTTACAGGTGCTGGTGGAACTGGCCCGACTGGGCTCGATGCACGCGGTCGCGGACGTGCTGGGCACCAGCACCTCGACCGTCTCGCAGCAGATCGCCGCGCTGGGCCGCGACATGGGAGCCACCCTGATCGAGCCGCACGGGCGTCGGGTGCGGCTCACCCCGGCCGGCCGCCGACTGGCGGAGCACGCGGTGACCATCCTCGCCGCCGTCGAGGAGGCGCATCACGACCTCGCGCCCGGCGCGGAGCCCAGCGGCACCGTGCGCATCGCCGGATTCGCCACCGCCATCCGCGCCCACCTGCTGCCCGTGGTCACCGACCTCGCCGCCGACCATCCGCGCATCCGGGTGCTGATCCGCGAGCACGAACCCGCCGAGGCGTTGCAACTCCTGGCCGAGGACGGCACCGACCTGGCCCTGACCTACGACTTCAACCTGGCGCCGGCGCCCGAGGACCCGACGGTGCGCGCCATACCGTTGTGGACCGCGCGATGGGGCCTGGGCGTGGCCGCGCACGTCGCCGACGGCGAGGGCGCGCCGGGGGTGAACGCGGCTCGTACGGCGGAGGTGTTCGCCCGTTTCGCCACCCACGACTGGATCGTCAACTCGCGCAACACCGCCGACGAGACGGTGATCCGTACCCTCGCCTCGCTCGTCGGCTTCACCCCGCACGTCACGCACCAGGCGGACAGCCTCGACCTGGTCCAGGGCATGATCGTCGCCGGCCTCGGCGTGGGTCTGCTGCCCGAGGGCATCGCCGTCCTACCCGGCGTGCGGCTGCTCCCGCTCACCTTTCCCCAGGTCGATCTGCGCGCCTACGCGGTCACCCGGCACGGCCGCCTCAACTGGCCCCCACTGGCCCTGGTAACCGAACTCCTGCTGCGCCGAGCAGCCGAGGCAACGCCCCCGAACGACCCGGCCCGGGCCTGAGCAAACCACCACCCGGCCCTACATCCGTCGCCGTCGACGACCAGGCGCAGGAGCGCGCCCGCGCCGAAGCCGGGCGACCACGGGGCGACGACCACCGCGCCGGGGCGGGCCTGGGCGATCCAGGGGTAGGGCAGCCTGCGGGTGAACGCGGCGGTGGCGTGCACCCGGTCGAAGGTGCCCGCCTCGGGTACGCCCAGGGCGCCGTCGCGGGTCAGGATCGTCGGCGACAGCCCCATGCGCGCGTGGGCGGCGCGCGCGGCTCGGGCCATCGCCGGGTCGATCTCGACCGAGACGACCCGCTCGCCGCCCACCCGCCAGGCGAGCAGCGCGGCGGTCCAGCCCGGTCCGGTGCCGATCTCCAACACCCGGTCGCCGGGCCGCACATCGAGCTCGGTGAGGAAGGAGGCCACCGCGCGGTAGTCGCTCAGCGAGCTGCTCGCCAGAACCCCCACGCCCGCGCCGTCGTCGACCTGGGTCACCACCGGTCCCGCCCGCCGCACCACCGCTGCCCAACCCGTCGGGTCCGTTTGGCGATCCACCGGCGCATACCGCCCCGACCCCGCGTCGGCACTCCACACCAGATCGGGCGCAAACGCCTCCCGGGGCACGGCGAGCATGGCCTCGCGCACCCACGCGACGGGGAAGGCGCCCTCGGCATCGAGGACGCCCACGATCGCGGCGTTGTCGCGCACTACGGCTTGTCCTTCTTGCGCCGGCCCGGCCCCGGTTGTCCGATGCCCGGCAATACACCGTCCTGCTTCTGCCTGGGATCGGGTTGCGGCGGATCGGGTTGCGGTGCCGGGGGTTTGTTGTGCTCACCCATGACGGGCCTCCGTGCCCTCGGAGGAAAGTGTGACACTCCGAGTGTGCTCAGCCATCGGTTACCGCAAGACTCCGTGTTGGGCGGATCAGGGCCGTCCCGCGACGCGGCCCCGGCCGCGGGGTCGAACACCGCGCACGGGGGCGTGTGCCGGCAGGTGGATGCGCGGTGGTGAGGGATGTCGAGAAGGGTGCCCCGAGGGGGGTGGGGTTGGGGTTGGTGGTTCGGACGGAATCGAGGGTCGTTATTCGTGCGGGTGGACGATACGAGGGGTTCGGGCGCTGCCTACCGTGAGCGTCCTCTGCGGCACCTGCGCCGTTCTCCGAGGAGGTATCCAGCATGGGACGATCCGCTGCGGTCGGGTCCGCTGTCCGGACGGCGGGTCGGGACACCCGTACGCTGCCCCGCACCACGTCGAGGGTCGGCGGCGCGCGTGCGGCTGCGGCTGCGGTCGCGCTGGGGCTGCTCGCCACCGGGTGCGGCGGTACCGGCAGTTCGAGTGCGGGCGGAAGCGACACGCTCACCATCGGGATCACCGACGATCCCGGCAACCTGTCGCCGCTCACCTCGCTCTCCAAGATCACGTCGCTGCTGTCCCGGTTCTCCTACGACTCGCTGGTGAACGTCGCACCCGACGGCAGGATCGTCTCCGGCGTCGCCGAGAAGTGGACGGCCGACACCCTCTCCGCGACCTTCACCCTCAGGCGCGACGTGACCTGCGCCGACGGCAAACCGCTCACCGCGTCCGCCGTCGCGGCCCAGTACAACTTCATCGTCGACCCGAAGAACACCTCGCCGCAGTACGGCCTGACGGTGGCCCCCGGAACCGTCGCCACCGCCGACGATGCCACCAACACCCTGACGCTGCGCACCCCCGAGGCCACCCCGTTCCTGCTGCGTGGCACCACGGGGTTGCCGCTGGTCTGCCCCTCGGGCCTGGCGACACCCGATTCGCTCACCCACGCCACCGACGGCACCGGGCCCTACCGACTCACCGAGGCCGCGACGGGCGACCATTTCACCTACACCAAACGACCCGACTACGTCTGGGGCCCGGACAACTCCCGCTCCACCGACCTGCCCGAGCGGCTGGTCTTCAAGGTCATCGCCAGCGAGTCCACCAGGGCCAATCTGCTCCTGGCCAAGCAACTCGACATCGCCCCCGTGAACGGTGCCGATCGCATCCGGTTGACGGCGGCCGGCCTCAAGCACGAGATCCAGCGCGACCCGTTCGGCATGCTCTTGATGAACGAGGCGTCCGGACACGTCACCGCCGATCCGCAGGTGCGGTGGGCACTGATCGCCGCGCTCGACCTCAAGCAGTTGGGGGCGGTGGCCACCGGCGGCAAGGGAGCGGCGCCGACCAGGGTCGCCACCACCATGTTGCCGCCCTGTCAGGCCGACGCCGTCAGCGCGAACACCCCACCGCACGACCCGGCGCGCGCGGCGGAGGCGCTGCGGGCCGCCGGCTGGAAGAAGTCGGGTGGCCACTGGAGCAAGGACGGCAAACAACTGTCGATCGTGCTGCCCCACCCCACCACCGCGGGTTCGCAACTCCTGTCCGCCATCGAGTTGGCGATCGAACAGTGGAAGTCCTTCGGAGTGAAGGTCACCCGCAAGCCGCTCACCAACGGCACGACGGGCGAGGTGCTGGCCTCCGGCCAGTGGGACATCTCCTGGACGCCGCTCACGCTCACCCAGCCCGACCAGCTCGTCCCCTTCTTCAGCGGTCCGGCGGCACCCGACGGGATCAACTTCGGCTCCATCGACAACCCGGAGTACAAGCGCCAGGTGGCCCTTGCGATGGCCAAGCCGGATGTCGCCGGTTGTGCCGAATGGACGGCGGCCGAGGCCGAGTTGGTCAAGCGCGTCGACGTGGTGACGTTCGCCGACTCGCTGTCTCCGTACTTCGTCACCCATGACGCCGGCTTCACGATCGACGGCGCCGGCATCGACCCGATGTCCCTGCGTCTCAACCGCAAGTGACACCGCCGGCCGCGCCTGCCCGGGGGCTCGCGACGAGGTAGGGGCAGGCGCCGGCCGGCGAGTACGAGCCGTCGGCCCGGCGGTGGGGCAGGATCGACGCGGTGACGGCCTCGGTGAGCCGAGGGCGTCCCGAGTGGTCGATCGCCTCGGCCGTCGGGCCGGCGAGAGCAGGCAGTGACCGCCGGCGTGCCGCCGGGCCCGGTGACGGCGCACCGTCCGGGGGCGGCGGCGCGTGAGCGCGTGAGCACGTGAGCGCGCGGACTCGCGGACTCGCGGCGAGTGGGTGGAAGAGCCCGGAAAGACCTAGCGGCTTGGGCATTTGCCGAGTGGGTCGGATCGTGTGGTGGGTGCGGTTTTCGATTTCCCGCCGACGGATCGCCCCGGCCGCGTCACACATTCGGGTCGGCGTTCGTCTACATCGCATGGACAACGAACCCGGGCCGGTGCCCACGCCGCGCGTATCGTGGCCGGCCGATCAGTTCGAGGAGCTGCGCCCGCACCTGCGGTCCGTCGCGTACGGCATCCTCGGTTCGCGCACCGACGCCGACGACGCGATCCAGGAGACCTGGTTGCGGGTATCGCGCAACGAGCACGCGGACATCCGCGACCTGCGGGCCTGGCTGACCACGGTCGTCGGGCGGATCTGCCTCGACATGTTGCGCGCCCGACGGCTGCGCCGCGAGGAGTATCCGGGCACGTGGTTGCCGGAGCCGATCGTGCGCGCGGCCGATGCGCACGCGGACGACCCCGAAGGCAAGAGCATCGAGGCCGAAGCGATCGGTCTCGCGCTGCTGATCGTGCTGGAGACGCTCAACCCGGCCGAGCGCCTGGCCTTCGTGCTGCACGACGTGTTCGGCATGCCCTTCGACGAGGTCGGCCCGATCGTCGACCGCAGCCCGGCGGCGGCCCGGCAGTTGGCCAGCCGGGCGCGCCGGCGCGTGCAGTCCGCGCCGCAGCCGGAGGGCGACCTCAAGCGGCAACGCCGGATCGTGGACGCGTTCCTGGCCGCCGCGCAGCAGGGTGACTTCGACGCGCTGATGACCGCCCTGGATCCGGACGTCTCCTTCCGGATCGACCTGGGCGCGAGCCGGCACTCCGCCTCGTCCGCCCTGGTGGGCGCCGAAAAGGTGGCGCGGCACATGCTCGCGTCGGCCCCGTTCTTCCTGCCCTATTCGCGCCCGGTCGTGGTCAACGGCGGCCCGGGACGCCTGGTGGGCAATCCCCGGCAGCCCAGCGGCATCGCGGGCTTCACCGTGGCGGGCGGCCGGATCGTGCGGATCGACGTGATCGCCGACCCCGAGAAGCTCCGGGGCGCCGCGCTCGACGTCGTGGACGACGCCGATTCCGTCGACTACCCCGACTTCACCCGGATCCCGCACGGCGCGTCGGCCGACGACGACACCCACGGGCGCCCCGGGGACACCGAGGGCTGACCCACCGAATACGCCCACGTGCGGACGACCGCACCCAGCACCATCCGACCCCGCCTCGGGCCGCGCCGGCCGGCGCCGCCCCATGCCCGCACGCCCGCATCTCTTCGGGAGCGACCATGTCCACCGGCACCTTCACCTCGACCGATCCGACCGATCCGACCGATCCGACCGATCCGACCGACTCGCCGGAGCATCCGGCCGCCGATGCCTCGTTCCTGGCCACCCCACGGGGCAGGCTCACCCTCGTCCTGCTGTGTGCGGTGGCCTTCCTCGACTTCGTCGACGCGTCCATCGTCAACATCGCGCTGCCCAGCATCCAGCGCGACCTCGGCCTGAGCAACCAGGGTCTGCAATGGGTGCCGTCCGGCTACCTGATCACCTACGGCGGTCTGATGCTCCTCGGCGGGCGCGCCGCCGACCTGATCGGGCGCCGCCGGGTGTTGATCGCCGGCACCGTCGTGTTCGCCGCCGCCTCCCTGATCGGCGGACTGGCCCAGAGCTCGGCGGTGTTGATCGGTGCCCGGCTCGCCCAGGGCGTGGGCGCGTCGATGATGTTGCCCGCCGCGTTGTCGATCCTGACCACCTCGTTCGGCGCAGGCCCGGATCGCAACAAGGCGCTCGCCGCCTGGGCGGGCACCGGGGCATTCGCCTCCGCCGTCGGTGTGTTCCTGGGCGGGGTGCTCACCGAGGGGCCCGGTTGGCGCTGGGTCATGTTCGTCAATCTGCCGGTCTGCGCCCTGGTCCTGCCCGCCATCCCGCGACTGCTCCCGGACGACCGGCATCGGGTCTCGACGCGCGGCTTCGACTTCCTCGGCACCGTATTGGCCACCGGCGGACTGGTGTTGCTGGTCCACGGCCTGGTGCAGGCGCCCGATCAGGGCTGGGGGTCCTCCCGCACGATCGTCGAACTGGGGGTCGCGGGCGGCCTGTTGCTGGCCTTCGTGGCCAACGAGGCGGTCGGCCGCAACCCGCTGATGCCGTTGGGCATCTTCCGGGTGAAGGGCCTCGCGGCGGCGAACGTGACGCAACTGGTGGCCATGTCCGGCTTCATCGGGATGTTCTTCTTCCTCACCCTGTACACCCAGGAGGTGCTGGGCTACTCCGAGATCAAGGCCGGATCCGCCTTCCTGCCGGTCACCGTCGGCGTGGGGATCGCCGCCGGACTGGCGCAGCCGCTGCTCGCCCGGGTCGGTACCCGGCCGCTGATCGTGGTCGGCGCGCTCATCGCGTCGCTCGGGATCGGGTTGCTCTCCCGGATCCCGGTGCACGGCTCGTACCTCACCGACCTGCTGCCCGGCCTGGTCGTGATGTCCTTCGGGCTCGGCTTCGTCTTCGTCGGCGTCGCCACCGCCGCCAATGCGGGGGTCCCCGCCGATCAGGCGGGCCTGGCGGCGGCTCTGATGAACACGGCGCAACAACTCGGCGGCGCATTCGGCCTGGCGATCCTGTCCGCCGTCGCGACGTCGGAGACCGGCCGGCGACTGGCGGGCGGCGACGCGGCGGCGGACGCCTACACCGAAGGCTTCCGGAAAGCGCTCCTGGTCGGCGCGTTCCTGCTGGCCGGCGCGGCGGTGGTCGCTCTGTTCGTCGCCAACACCCGAGGTGAGGAGGCTCGACGTCCATGATATGAGATAGGAGTCTCATTATTCGACATACGGGCGTACGGTGTCGGTACCGGTTCGCGGCGTCGTGTCGCGGTGTCGGGCCATGCTCCAGGACGCGAAGGGGATGTCATGTCGAAGGAAAGCGCCGTCTATACGCATGGGCACCACGAGTCCGTGCTGCGTTCGCACACCTGGCGGACCGCGGCCAACTCGGCGGCCTATCTGCTCGATTCGCTCAAACCGCACATGCAGATCCTGGACATCGGCTGCGGGCCGGGCACGATCACCGCCGACCTGGCGTCGCTGGTCCCCGACGGCCGGGTCACCGGCGTCGACCACGCGCCGGGGATCCTGGTACAGGCGCGGGCCACGGCGGCCGAACGGGGCGTGGAAAACGTCGAGTTCGCCGTCGCGGACGTGCACGCGCTGGACTATCCGGACGACAGCTTCTGCGTCGTGCACGCGCACCAGGTGCTCCAGCACGTGGGCGACCCGGTACAGGCGCTGCGCGAGATGTACCGGGTCACCAAGCCGGGCGGGATCATCGCCGCCCGTGACTCGGACTACCCCACGATGGCCTGGTTCCCGGCGACGCCCGGGATGGACGACTGGCTGGATCTGTATCTGCGGGTGGCCCGCGCCAACGGCGGCGCGCCGGATGCCGGGCGGCGGCTCAAGTCCTGGGCCCTGCAGGCGGGTTGCTCCGACATCACCGCGTCGTCGAGCACCTGGTGCTACGCCGACGCGGAGGAACGCGCCTGGTGGAGCGGCCTGTGGGCGGATCGCACGCTCGCCTCGTCGTACGCCGACCGCGCCACCGAGGGCGGCCACGCGACGACCGAGCAATTGCACGCGGTGTCGCTGGCCTGGCGGGAGTGGGGGCGGCAGGAGGACGGGTGGTTCTCCGTCCCGCACGGCGAGATCCTCTGTCGCAAGCCGGTCTGATCCGACGCGGAACGGCCCGCATGCCCGATCGTCACCGGGATTTCACTCGTGCGCGCATTCCTCCGACGGTGCTTCGGTCCTAGCGTACCCATTGGTAACACGGGGGTCGCTTGCGGCGGTTCGGGCCGCCGCTGGGAAGGGAGTACGACATGGATCGGCGTACATTCCTGCGGGGCAGCGCCGTCGGCACGGGCGGACTGGTGCTCGGCGGCTCACTGTGGGCCTCCGCCGCGCACGCGGGGCCGGCACAGCCGGGCACCGGGCCCTACGGCGCGCTGTCGGCGCCGGACGCCAACGGGGTGCGGTTGCCCGCCGGGTTCGCCTCGCGCGTGGTGGCGAAGAGCGGGCGGGTGGTCACGGGCACCACGCACCTGTGGCACGGCGCCCCCGACGGCGGTGCGTGTTTCCGCGACGGGGACGGATGGATCTACGTCTCCAACTCCGAACTCCCGCTGGTCGGCGGGGTATCCGCACTGCGCTTCGCCGCGGACGGGAGCATCGGCGGCGCCTATTCCATCCTCGGCGGCTCGAACGTGAACTGCGCGGGCGGGGCCACGCCCTGGGGCACCTGGCTCTCGTGCGAGGAGATCGCGTTCGGGCGGGTGTGGGAAACCGATCCGTACGGCCGGACCGGGGCGGTCAAGCGCGACGCCATGGGGCGCTTCAAGCACGAGGCCGCCGCGGCCGACCCGGACCGGCGGGTGATCTACCTGACCGAGGACGAATCCGACGGCTGCTTCTACCGATTCACCCCCGACACGTGGGGCGACCTCGCGCGCGGACGCCTCGACGTGCTGTGCGCCCCGGCCGCGCCGGTGACCGGGCCGGTGACGTGGCGCACCGTGCCCCGGCCCGGCGACTGGCTGACCGGTACGCGCAACCAGGTCGCGGAGGCGCGCCGGTTCAAGGGCGGCGAGGGCGCGCACTACCGGGACGGGCGGGTGTGGTTCACCACCAAGGGCGACAACCGCGTATGGGTGTACGACGCGGCGGCGGGCATCCTGGACATCGCCTACGACGACGACCTGGTGCCCGCCGGGTCCGCGCCCCTGACCGGCGTGGACAACATCACCGGACGGCCCAACGGCGACCTGTTCGTGGCCGAGGACGGCGGCGACATGCAGATCTGCCTGATCACACCGGACGAGACCGTCGCGCCCTTCCTCCAGGTCACCGGCCACGACGGCTCCGAGATCACCGGCCCGGCATTCTCCCCCGACGGGCGGCGACTGTACTTCTCCTCGCAACGCGGCACCTCCAACTCCCCGGCAGCCGGCGTGACCTTCGAGGTGACGGGCCCCTTCCGCGACGCGACCTGACGTCACCGCGGCCCCGTCAGGTGGGTCCGGTGCCCGGCCCGACCCGGGTCAGACCCCGGCCCACCTGCGCAGCGCGGCGCTCGCCCGAGCGGCGTCCGCCGGGGCGAGGGCGGCTATCGTGACGCCGTGGCCCGCATGCGGGACCACCTGGATCTGCGTGTCACGGCTGCCCGGGCCCAGTCGGAACGGCTCGGCGCGGACCGGGTCGTTCTCGCCGTAGACGAACAGAATCCTGCTGCTCCGCGACCGCACCCAGCGGTCGATGTCGCGCATCGCCCCCGGCTCGAACCGCAGCGGTATGTCCCGAGGCACGTAGCTGCGCACCTCCTGGATGCCCGGGTAGCGCAGCAGACCCGTCAGGTGCGGAGCCGCGACCTGCATGTAGCCGAGCTGGGTGCCCAGTTGGTAGAAGTAGGGCTGGAAGAACTCGACGCTGCTGTCCGTGTAGACCGCGAACCGGCTGACCCCGTCGATCCACCGGTACAACTCGTCGGAGGACGCGGCGGGCGTGGGCACGCCGGCGCACTTCGTCTCGCCCGCGTACATCCAGAACATCATCGGCAGGCGGAGCACCGCGAGCTCGAACGCCTTGTCGACGCTGCCCAGCGTCTCGAAGGTCTGCCCGTTCGCCTGCGCCCATTGCCCGTAGCGGGCCACCATCTCCTCCCGTCGCACCAGCGCTTCGCGCTGCGCCGCCTGCAGCGCCGTACGGCACTCGGGCGTGCCCACTCCGGCCAGGAACGCGTCGTAGGCGGTGTCGTCGCGATCGTCGGTGTTGTTGGGCGCGGAGTAGACCACGCTGCCGTCCACGTCGTTCGGATAGAAACGCCGGTGGTAGACGGTGGTCATGCCGCCCTTGCTGCCGCCGGTGGAGATCCACGAACCCCGGTAGATCGGCTTGAGGGCCTGGATCAGCCGGTGGTGGTCGGCCGCCGCCTGACGGATGTTCAGGTGGGACAGGTCGGCGGGGTCGGGGCGGGAGGTGCCGAAGAAGCGCTGCTCGGTGTAGATCTGGTTGCCGTCGAGCATGACGGTCGGCTCGGAGCGGAAGCTCGGACCGGCGCCGAGGTCGTAACCACTGGTGTACAAAACCATCGGCCGTTGCGTGGAGACGTGCCGAAGGCTGAGTCGCTGTTCGAAGGAACCCCGTTCGGGGTGTTCATGGTCGGTGGGTTGACGGTAGGTCAGGTCGAAGTATCGGATGCCCGGCGCGACCGGCTTCTCGTCCAGCACCCGCATGCCCGGTATCGCCTCGATCCGGGCCCGGATGTCGGTCTCCTCGGCCTCGGCCGCCCGGGCGGTGGCCGCCGACTGCGCCTGGGCCGGGACCGCCGCGCCGCCACCGACGAGCCCGAGCCCGAGCACGACCGAGCACACGGAGTAGACGGCGAGTCTGCGCCCGCCGCGCCGCATTGCACGGTTGCGCCGGATCGACGGCGCTCCCCGGGGACTGCTTCGAGTCTGATCACCGGCTGCTTTTGTCATGCCTCAAGCAAAGCCGGAGGCCCGATACGAGCGGACCCCCGAAACGGGGGAATCATCTCCCCCGCCCGGGGGATGCCCGAGCTGCACGGTCGCGCCGCCCTCCCGGTCAGAAGACGATCGTCCAACCCTCGCGACGTGCCTGGTCCGCGGTGTACGTGACGCCGTGCACCTTGAGCCCGGCCGAGTCGAGCAGGGTGATCGCCCCACCCCGGTTGCCGAGTTGGAAGGACGCGTTGCCGGGCACGGTCAGGACGGCGCCGGGGGCCAGCGTCGTCGCCGGAAGCGGCAGCGCGACCTTGTTGCGGTCCAGCAGCCGCCACCCGTCCAGGGAGATCGCGGCGGGGGAGGCGTTGATCAGGGTGACGCTCTCCGCCTCGGGTGCCGGCCCGGGCGCGTTGACCAGCGCCCCGACGATCCGGATCGGCTCCTCGCCGGAACCGGGCAGGGGCGGCGCGGTGTCCAGCGCGTGGCCGGTGTTGTCGTCGGTGTGCCACGCCTGGGACTGGAAGGCCAGGAAGACCGCCACCCAGCGGCCGTCCGGCAGGTGGACGAGCAGGCCGCCGTCCTGCCAGACCCCGTCGTCGCCGCGGAACTCCGCGCTGTTGCCCTGATTCATGTGCACGTCGTGCACACCGTTGCCCGGCAGGAAGCCGAACACCTTGTCCGGCTTGGTCGGTTCGGGGCCGAAGCGCTGGCCGAACACGTAGACCGCGGCCCCCGCGTCCCCGATCGCGCGCTGCACGTAGTGGTCGAGCAGATCGGCCAGGTCGTTGTCCGCGCCGGGCACGTCCGGGGGCAGCGGCCGGGCGGTGGTCGGGTCGAAGAGGTTGCCGCGGATGTAGTCGAGCGCGGCGCCGCCGGGCTGCGAGGCGAGCGCGGTCCACCCGCTGCCCGCGGCCGGCAGCGCGTCGGTCAGCGGGTGGCGGAAGTCCTCCACCACCACGAACAGCAGCTCGGACGGAGCCTCCTTGGACAGCACGTTGATCGCCGCACGGTACGCGGTGCCCGCGTCGTCGGCCAGATGGATCTGGTAGTGCGGCGTACCGGCGGCGCCTTCTCGTACCCGCGCCACCGCCCGCGCGGCCAGCACTCCGTAGTCCCTGAGCGGCATGGGCATCCCCTTTGCGCCGGGCCCGGTTCCGCGCCGGGCGGCCCCGACCATCGTGGCGGACGAACACCCCGAAATCGCCCGCGACACACCGGCGGCGGCGATCCGCCCCCGATTGCCGGCCGCACCCGGCGCGGCCGGTGCTCCGGGCACGTCCATCGGGGTGATGCCGGACCCGAAGCCGCCGATCGCGCGCGAAATCGGGCAATCCGTCGTTCATAGTCGCTGTATGGAGCCGAACCCGACACCCGCGGAGCAGCCACCGCCGCAACCCTCCTTTGGCGGTTCCCGTCGAAGCGGGCGCACCCGGGCCCGGGCCCGGCGACGACACGAACGCGGGCAATGGGAGCTGCGGGAAGGACTGCGTTCGCGCGTCATCGAGTTGGAGGCACTCCTCAAGAGCAAGACCGTGCCCGGCCCGCTCGCCCCGAGCGATCGGGTCCTGGCGGATCGGGCCCTCGCCTCGCTCGACGAGGCGAAGGAGGCGCTGGCGCACGAACACGGCCGACCGGCCGCGCACATCGCGGTCGCCCAGACGCAACTGGACCTCGCCTACGTCATCCTGCTGCGGCTCCTGACGTTGGCGGACATCACCGCACACCTGCCCGGCATCGTGGCCTTCATCAAGGAACACCTGCCACTCGGCGACGAACGCCGCGCCCACGTGGACGAGATCGCGCTGTCCGTGCGCGCGGGCGACACGCTGACCGAGAACCAGCGCGAGGTCCTGGTCGACGCGTCGACCGTGGCCCACCAGGTGCACCTGAAGGAGAAGCTCAGGGTTCGCAGTTTCGCGCAGATCGTCTTCGGCGTCACCGCCGCGCTCGCGATCATCGCCACGCTGATCGCGCTCGCCGGCGCCGCCTCGCCCGGGACGGTGCCGTTGTGCTTCAACCCGACCGGCGTCGGCATCGTCTGTGCCACCGCCACCGACACCGCCGGTGCCGAGGTGGGCCGCGGACAGGTCGCCGGGCAAAGCCTGGATCGCATGTACGCCGACGTCGCCTCCAAATGGGACTACCCGGTGGTCGAACTGGTCGGACTGGTCGCCGCCGCGGTGGCCGCCGCCGCGTCGCTGCGCCGGATCCACGGCACCTCGACGCCGTACAACGTGCCGGTGGCGCTGGCCCTGCTGAAGCTCCCCACCGGCGCGCTCACCGCCCTGCTGGGCCTGTTGCTGATGCGCGGCGACTTCATTCCCGGGCTGAGCGCGCTCGACTCGTCCGCGCAGATCATCGCCTGGGCCGTCATCTTCGGCTACGCGCAACAGTTGTTCACCCGCTTCGTGGACAACCAGGCCCAGTTGGTGCTCAACGCCGTCGGCGGTCCGACGGCCAACCCCGCCCGACCGACCCGCAGTGCACCGACCCCACCGAGCTGAGCCGTCACGGGTGGTCGGGCGCCGGCGCGGGCAGGGCCACGGTGGGGTCGCCCAGCAGCACCAGGCTCTGTCGGTCGAGCGCCGACACCCGCAGTCTGGTCAACGTCTCGCGGACCGAGGTGTCGCCGCCCGCCAGCAGTTCCCGCAGCCGCGCCCAGCGGGTGTGCAACTCGCCCACGTCGGCCCGGTATTCGGCCAGGGTCAGGCCCAACGGCTCGCCCGCGAACAGGTGGGTGGACAGGGCCGAGACCAGGCGCCCGCCGAGTCCCTGGCCGGTGTCCTCGACCTGCAGGGTCCAACTGAAAGTGGGTTCGACGTGCCCGAGTACGGCCCGCACCGGGTCCTCCCGACCGAGCAGTGCCAGCGCCGCGGGGGCCACCATCGTCCCCAGACCGGCGACGGCCTCGATCGTGGCGAGGGCCGAACTGCCGACCGGTAGCAGCCCGGCGTAGAAGCTCTCCCCGGCGGCGCCGGCTGAGCAGCACGCCTGGGCGTACCACACGCAGCCACCGGGGATGGCGTCGCACAGCGTGGTCAGTGGCACGGTGACGTGTGTGCCGTCGACCGGAAGTCCGAGCGTGGCGCGCATCTCGGCGGGGTCGGCCGACGGTCCGGTCCGACCGTGGCTGGAGGTCGCGAGCAGTCCGGGGCGGATCTCGGCCAGGGCGGCCGGCAGCGCGGCGCCGGTGGCCTCGGCCGCCGTGATGTCGCGAAACTGCGCGAGTGGAGGCGGGGTGAGCCGAGCCGCCAGCGGTGCGGCGATCACCGCGCGCATCAACGCGGTGATGTCGGTGGGTCCGTGGTCGACCGTCCAGCTCAGCGCCCGGTCCGGGTGGGCCGGCGCGTCGCTCCAATCGGCCAGCAGGGCATGCACGTAGTGGGCGAGCGGCTCCCCGGACAGCGGGATGCGGCCGACCAGATGCCGGGTGCCCAGGGTGTACTGCACGGACCACGGGATCACCTCGGGGCCGCCGACGATCGCCACGTACTTCGGCAGCCGGCCGCGGCCGGTGCCGAACTCGGACAACCCGATGGCCGGTTCCTGGGGTGCGCCCTGCGCGAAGTATCGGCGCAGCAGGTGGTCGGGCAGGTCCGGGCTCCAGCGCAGCACCGCGGTGTCCGGCCGGGCCGCCAGCAGTTCGCGGATCGGTGCGGGGGCGTCCTCGCCGGCCGCCTTCGCGGCATCGGACAGATTCGCCTCCCGATCGTCCGGGAGCAGGATCCCGTAACCGACGTCGGCCGAACGCCAGTCGCGCGGATCGACCGGCGGACCGAACGGCAACACGGCCTGGGAACGCGGCATGCCGCCCCGACCGGCACCCCAGCGGGCCGCGTCGTCGTCCGTGGTGGCCCGCGCCACCTCGTCCCCGGTCCAGGCGTTGAGCTGTATCTCCGCGGGCAGGGTCATGGAGGGCCACCCGCCAATCGGGCCCGCAACTCGGCGATCAGCGCGTCGACCCGCTGCACCAGGGTCGGATCGGCGGTGCTCGGATCGAGCGTCGCCCGGAACCGTTCGAAGGTGTCCAGTTGCCCCTGGAGGTTCGCCGTGTCGGAGACCCCGAGCGCGGAACTCGAAAGGATCCGCAGCGGATCGTCCTGCACGTAGAGCACGGGATCCGACCACGCGTCGGTCGACGTCGGATCGGCCTGCGCCATCGCCTGGCGCGGCGCGGTGAAGGCCGAGGCCCAGTCGAGTTCGTGCTCGCCGGCGTCCTTGACGGCGATGCGGACGGCGGTGAGCACCTCCGGATACAGCGCGGCGCAGAACCGGTCCGTGTCGTTGAGGTCGATCAGCCTGCGCATGCCGGCGACGGCGGGCAGGCCCTGCGAGACCAGTTCGTGGGCGAGCGAGAGCGTGTCCGAGGTCTGTGCCGTCTGGCAGGCGCCGAGCACCACCAGCCACGGTGCGCACGGCAACAGCGCGACCACCAGGTCCGGCAGCTTGAGCTGCACCGAGCCGACCGGCTCGCCGGCGTCGAAGTCGGCGGTGTGCGCGAAGGCCAGGGTGCGGACACCACCGGCGGCCCCGCCGTGGCACAACAGATGCACGATCTGCGGTCGGGCCGCGGTGATCCGCCTGGCCAGTTCCGGGGCCGTCGCGGGCATCGGCTCGGCGGTGACGTCGGCCGCCGGGTCGGCCGCGACGGCGTCCAGGACGGCCTGTTCGGCGCTGATCACATGCAGGTGCGTGCCCAGTGCCCGGGCGTCGGGCAGCGCGATCGCGGCCAGCAAAGCCCGGAGTTGGGGCAGGCCACTGCGCAGCGCCGCGGACAGCACGGCGACGATGGTCAACGGCGGGCCGAACGTGCGGCGATCGACGGGGCTGCGCACGGCGGCGATGCGGGCGATCGGCCAGCGCGCGTCGAGGGCGATGAACCCCTGTGAGGCGGAGCGGAGTTGCTCCCAGGGCAGTTGATCGGCCTGGTTCGAGATCAGGTGCAGGTACAGCGGCTTGGGTCCGCCGGCCGGCGACTGGGCCAGGACGTGGTCCAGCCCCCTGCTCACCACCGGATGCCGGCACAACCGCTCCAACAGCGCCTCGCCGCGGGCGGCGATCGGGCCGCCGGGGTCGGTGACGTCGGTGAGTTCGTTGTTGCCCAGCCCCGGGATGGTGTCGGGCGCCTCCCGCAGTTTGAGCACGGTGCGGTCGCCGCCGAACGGTTCGAAGCCCAGCACGGTGCGCATCACGACTCCCGGATGCGCCGGTCGACCAAGGCGCGCAGTTCGGCGATGGCCTGCCCGACCCCGAGGTCGTACGCCTGCTTCGCGGCCGGAGTCTCGCCCGGCACACCCGCCGTGCGGACCAGCGCGGCCACCTGATTCTCGATGTATCGCGTGGACGAGGCCACCCACATCGGCACCGAATCGGCGTCCGCGTAGCGCGCGGTGATCGCGTCGCCGCCGGCCACGCCGAGCGCCATCGGCAGGATCGCGTCGCTGGTCTTCGAATCCCCGATCGGCGCCCGCCCGCTGAGCCAGACCTGGCCGGGCCGGTCCGGATCGGGCCACGGGTCGCGCAGCGCGGCGCGCACGAACTCCGGCTGGAGGTAGGCGAACAGCGACGGGTCGCGCGGTATCGGTACCGCTCCCGGGGCACCGGCGACGAACGCGTGCGCCCGGGCCAGGGCGACTCCGGCGGGATCCAGCGGCAACGCGCTGTGGAACGTCGGCCCCGCCCGGCGAAATCCGACGTGGTCGGCGATGATCCGGGTGGCCGCGTCGTGCGGATTGTCCGGAGACGAGCCGAAGGACAACACGGACGCGCCGACCCGGTCGGCCAGGCGCCGCACCCGGTCCGCGCTCACGAACGCACGATCGGATCGCGGGGTGGGCGTCACCGGATCGGGGCTCACCGACAACACCGGGCGGTCCCCGTCGAACGCGCCGTCCGCGATGAGGTGCAGCGCCCGCACCGCCCGCCCGGCGAGCCCGGCGGCGATCCAATCCCCCCACAACACCCGCCCCGGCGCGGGGTGGGCGCCGTCGCCATCCGGCCGGTGCGACCCGGACGGGTCGAGCGCCACGGCGTCGCGCGGGTCGTGCAGATGTACCCGCGCCTCGTCCGGCCCCTCGTGCAGGAGCGTGCGCAACGCCTGTTCGCCGCCGCGATCGATGAACACGTGCACATCCACCTCGCCCGGGACGCACGTACGCAGGGCGGAGACGAACGACGAGAGGTATCCCGCGACCCAGGGCGCGTTCGGCGCCACGGAAACGGCGATGGCCACGGTCCACACCCGTCCCGGGTCGGAGCCCGGCGGCAGCCGATCCGGGACCCGCACGAGCGGACGACCGGTGGCCGGGACCAGGGCGCGCTCCCACGGCACCGCGCCCAGGTGGCCGTACGGGGGAACCAGCCGCAACCACAGGGCGGTATCCGCCCCGAAGTCCGCGTCCAGGCAACGTGTGACGGCCTCGACCAGGTCGCCGGGCACGTCGAGGCGGGTCGGCGGCTCGGTGCCCTCGGCGAGCCCGAACCCGCCGGCGTCGAATTCGCCCCGCCAGTGGGTCGTGGCGCCCCGGGGCGGATACCCGACCAGTTCGGCCGCCACGATCGGCGACGACCGGGCCGGGTCGAGCCGCACCCGGAGCACCGCCAGGTGCCATCTCTCGATGGGGGCCTCGGCCATCACTGCTCCTCGCACTCGGGCCGTGCCGTCGGGCCGCGCGCCGGGGCCGCCGTCACCGGGGGCAGCGTGCGCGGACCGCGGCTCAGTCGGGCCGCACCAGGGCCTGCAGGGCCCACCAGGTCGCCGGATTGCTCACGTCGCCGTGTCCGCCGACGGCCGGCTTGCCGTCGATCGCGATGCCGCCGTCCACGGCGATCACCCGCAACCCGCCGCCCAGGTCGTAGCGTTCGCTGCCGGGCACGGCCACGGGTCGACGGGCGGAGCTGCCCTCCACCCCGGCGGGGCCGAACCCGCCCAGCGCACCGTACAGTTCGGGATCGCCGATCGCGGCGATGCCCGGTTCGCCCAGTTGGCTTCCGCGCATCGCGAGATGGAAGAACTTGGTCAGCGGATCGTCGAACGCGGAGAACGTGGTCAGCAACGGCCGCTCCAGCAGGTCGAGCACGGAGTGGTAGCCACCGGGGTGTCCGGTGCCGGCCACATCCGCCGCGAAGCACCAGCGGTTGACGGCGGCCTGCAACAGCAACATCGACCGGGCGGGCCGGCTCGGGGCGGCGGACGCCAGCGCGGACAACACCACCTTCGCGCCGAAGGAATGGCCGACCAGATGCAGCCGGACCCCGCTTTCGCGCAGGATGTGCGTCACGAGCGGACCCACTCCCTTGCTGCCCACCTCACCCGCACGAGCCTTCATCTTCCACACCGTGGCCGCGCGCAACAGGTCGCGCGGATCGAACCCGCCGCCGCCCGCGACGGCCAGACCCGGCGACGGGCCGCCCGCGACCCCGAAGTCGTCCGGATCGGCGGGTGCGACCGCGCCCCCGCCGGCGTCCAAGGCCGCCCAGAGGGTGAGGAATTCCTCGGCGCCGGGCGGCGCCGAATGGTCGTCCGGGTCGGGCCCGGTCCGCAGCGCGCCGAGCACGATCCGCGCCGCACGCAGCGCCGCGTCGGCGTCGATCACCGAGCGGCCGTCCACCAATTCGACGAACTCCGCGTCCGCCTCTGCCCCCAGCGACGCGGTGACCAGGCCGAGCATCTCCTCCACCTGGCGGGCCTGTGACCCGTCCGGATCCGGATCGGCGGCGATCTTCGGACCCGCCTCCCACGGCATGACGAAACTCGTCGAGGGCCAGACGACGCCGATCAGCAGGGGTTTGTAGTCCGCCGGCACCGGAACGGCGAACTGTTGCCGCTGAGCGATGAACCCGCCGATGAAGTTGCGATACCGATCGAGGGCCTGCGCGAAGATGTTGTTCCAGCCGTGCGAGAACAGGAAGACGTCACCGACTCCGCCGAGCCGGTCCTTGATCTCCTGCTCGGCGAGCGGGCTGCGCAGCCCGCCGTCCTGGTCGTAGCGGAGCAGATACAAATCCGCGGTGGCGCCCCCGTCGAGCGGAAACTGCTGAAAAGGACCAGACATCGTCCGGCTCCCGGTCCGTGCGGTTGCGGCGATCCTCATTCCATGGTTCACCTCTTGGAGGACCGCGGCAAACGGGGCACGGCCTCGACGCCCACCCGGCGTCGCCCGGGCCCGACCCGATATGGACTCGGGTCGGGCCCGGGTGCCGCGACCGGGAGCCGGGGAACCGGGTACCCGTCGCGGCCTTCGCGGCCTTCGCTCAGAAGGTGACCTTCCAGGAGTCGATCTTCCCGGTGTCGGCGGCGGCGACGTCCTGCACCTTCAATCGCCAGGTGCCGTTGGCGACTTCGCCGGAGACGTCGACGGTGTAGGTGGTGATGACGTTGTCGGCGGAGTCGTTGCCGCTCGCGTTCTTGAGTCGGTAGACGGAGTTGTCCGGGGCCACGAGGTCGACGGTCACGTCGCCGCGCCAGGTGTGCTTGATGTCGACGCCGACCTTGAGGGCGGCCGGCGCGTTGCCGGGTACGCCGGTGACGGCGATGTCGCTGAAGACGGCCGGGCCGTTGTCGGGGATGGCGACATCGTTGGTGTTCTCGAATGTCTTGCCGCCCGGATCCCCGCCGCAGGTCTTGCCGATCGCACGCGGGGGACAGTCCGCGTAGTCGAGCAGGTGCAGCACGGCGGCCTTGTTCCGCGACGTTTCCCGATCGATGACCTCGTCGGGCGGATAGAAGCCACCGTTGCCCGACGCGGGATACATCTCGAACGTGTAGGCGTAGATCCGCTGGTCGCCCCACAACCAGTCGTCGATCGAGCCGTCCGTGATGTAGAGGTCGGACGACTGCTCGGGGGTATAGCCGTTGGTCGCCGCCATGGCCCGGCCGATGGTGGAGAACGTGTTGTACTCGTCCGCGGTCATGCCGGGCACGACGTCGTTGTACGTCCAACCGAACGGCCACAACACCAGTTCGCTGTAGGTGTGGAAGTCGATCGCCGCGGTCAACTGCTGCTTGCCGCCGACGATCCGGCCGCGCACCCAGTCGGTCACGGCCTTGACCTCGGGCGCGGAGCCGGCACTGGGGCCGCGATACGTCTCGCTGCCGGTGCTGCCCGAGGAGCCGCCGCAGCAGCCCCACTTGTAGTCCCAGTTGCGGTTCAGGTCGGTACCGACGTTGCTCGAACCGGAGTTGGGCTGTCGGTTCTTGCGCCAGCTTCGATACGAACCGGTGGCGATGTCGAACTCGCCGCCGTCCGGGTTGACATCGGGCATGATCCAGATCTCGCGACTGTCCACCAAAGCCTTGATCCTGGGATCGGTGGTGTAGCCGTCGCCGAGCAACTTGACCAGGTAGAGAGCCATTTCGACGGTGAGGTGCTCGCGGGCGTGTTGGTGGTGGCTGAACAACACCTCCGGTTCGTCCTCGTCGACCGCGACGTTGTCCGAGATCTTCAGCACGTACAGGTCCCGGCCCTCGTACGAGCGCCCGATCACCTGCTTGCTGATCAGCGTCGGGTGGTTGGCGACGGCCTTGTCGATCTCGGTGACCATCTCCGCGTAGTTGTGGTAGCCGGAGTCCGACGGCGGGAAGTCCCGGTTGATCAGGCCCCCCGGTGTGGGCGGGGCCTCCGCGTTCACGGTGAAGCCCAGCGCTCTGATCCGCCGGACCTCCTCCGGCGTCGCGGTGATCAACAGGCGGCCGTCCTCGACACCGTCGACGGCCGCGCCGGTCGCGGCGATGGCGGTGCGCTGTTGGGTCGTTCGCACGCCGACGACGCTGTATTGGGCCGACGTGGTGGCATCCGCGGAGGACGGTGCCTTCTCCCCGACGGCGGAGTCGGGGTTGACCGCGACCATCGCGAGGGCGACGGTGAAGGCGGCGGTCAGGACGGACAGGCGTTTACGTTTCACGGGTACCTCCTCGTGGCGGCAGCGGACTACTCCGCTGCCGGAGGGATTGCGTGATCGATGGCGGGAACCGAGGGAAGTGCTACCCCAGAGTAATCATTGAACTCCGGGGAGTGAAGGGGGGTCCTCGTCGTCCCGCCGGGCCGGGGAGCAGGCCCGTCGCGGTGCCGGCCGGCGCGGAGCGGCGAACGGCCCGCACGGCGTGTCTCCTTCGGCCGTGCGGGCGTTCGGGTCGGGGCCGGATCACGCCCAGGAATCCTTCGGGTTCCAGATCACGGGCGGGGCGTTCGAGAGAATGCGCCGGATGACGGCCATCATGTTGTTCACCTCCTTTCGGGTGCGTGCGATCGGGTGAGGAGCTCGGTGGTACGGCTCAGGGTGAACGGCCGCGGGGCGACGGCGTTGGTCACCATCGGACGGGTGTGCCCGCCCAGGACGGTCAGCCGGGTGTCGGCGGCGAGGGCGGCTACCGCGTCGGTGGCCATGGTCTGCGCGACGGCCGCGCCGGCGCAGATGAACGGGCCGGCGCTGAAGGGCAGATACGGGCCGCGTGCGCCCGGATCCGCCCAGCGTTCGGGATCGAAGGCATCGGGCCGGCGCCAGTGCCGTTCGTCGTGGTGCAGGAGGTAGGGACTGACCGACACGATCTCGCCGGGACGCAGTGCCACCCCGCCGAATTGCATCGGGTGCGGAACGGGGCGGCCGACCATCCAGACGAACGGACGATGGCGGGCGGCCTCGCGCACGATCCAGTCGGTGGGCCACGGCCACGGCGCCCCCGGTGTACTCGGCGCGTGGTGCAGACCGGCCAGCAGTACGGTCCAGGCCACGGCGTAGCCGACGTTTCCCACGATCGACCGGAAGAGCAGCACGTACAGTTCGGCCACGGCGTCGTCGGTCGTCTCCGGCGGGCACGCGTCGAGGATGGCGTCGAGCAGGTCGTACGGCCCGCTCGGGTCGACGCCTTCGTTGCGGCGCTGCCCGATGTGCCGGATCAGCGCGGCCAGGAGCCGGACGCGCAGGATCTCCGCTCGGGCCCGCTCCCGGATCAGCGGCGAGCGGATCAGCAGGCCGGCGCGCACGGATCGGGCCAGCAGACGTCGCAGCTCCGGCGCCGCGGCCGGATGCAGCAGCAGGTCGGCCGTGCACTCGTACACCAGCGCGGTGCCGGTTTCCGGCCAACGCCCGGCGGCGGGCAGTCGGGGCACCGCTTCGGCGAGGTTGTCCCGATACTCGGGTAATCGTGCCCGGATGAGGTTCCGCACGCCGTGACCGACCTCGATCTGTGCCGCTCGCGAGGGCAGCAGGCTGCCGTAGAAGGTGGACAGGCCCGCGTTGAACTCCGGGGCGCGCAACACCGTCAGCGCCGCATCCGTGTCGCCCGCGCACCAACCGCCCCACGGGAGGGGGAAGACGTCGGTGGATCGACGGCGGGACAGGTCTTCCAGAAATCCCAACGGATCGCGGTGGAACCGACGCAGATCGCCCCTGGCCATCGAGTGCTCTCCCCTCCGACGCCGGTCGGGCATGGGAGCACGTGCCCCCACGGAACACGGACTGCAACCTCTCGTCAGTATCCGGTGACCACGAGGCCCGTGCAAGGCATCGAAGCAGGCCAACCACCGGGCGGGGCAAGCGACTTGCCCGAGCCCGCCGACCTCCCGGGCGCGTGACCGGCCGGTGGTCACATCAGGTGCGCTCGGCAGGCCAGTTGTACCGCGAGGCGTTGTTGGGGGTCCTCCAGGTCCGCGCCGATCAGCTCGCCCACCTTGCGGACGCGCTTGGTGACCGCGTTGCGGTGCAGGTGCAGTTCGTCGGCCGCCCGGGCCGGGGAGCCCTGGTGATCGAGGTACGCCTGCAGGGTGCGCAGCAGCGGAACCGCGCGCTGTGGGCCCAACGCCAGTACCGGGGCCAGGAGTTCGCGCACCGCCTCGCGGGCCGCGTCGGAGGAGTACCAGTCCAGGAGCATGCGGTCCAGGCCCGCCGCGTCGTGTGCGGCGACCGGACCGAACCCGCCGGCCGAGCGGGACAGGGCGGTGTGCGCCTCGCGGGCGGAGGTGCGCAGACCCAGCACACCGCGATGGGCCGCGCCGACGCCGCAGCGCAGGTCCGCGTCGGGGCCGCGCTCGCGCAGCGCGGCCAGGAGCCGACCGGCGTCGGCCAGCGTGGCGCGCATGCCGTCGCGACCCGGGTCGGTGGGTTGCGAGCGGGTCAGGATCAGTGCCTCGTCGACGCGCGCGGCGTTCCAGGCGACCACACCGGCCGAGCGCAGCAGGCGCAGCGCGAGCGGTCCGGCGCTCTCCAGCAGGCGGTAGCGGTCGGTGCCGGTCAGCGCGACCGGCTCCACCCGCAGGACCAGATGCCAGTTGTCGACCGGGAGCCCCAGGGCCCGGCCGCGGCTGCCCAGACGCAGCGCCTGCGCCTCGGGCACGGCCAGCAGTTCGGCCAACAACTGGCCGCGCGAGCGCACCGGGACGTCGTCGGCCGGACCGGCCGCCGCGGCCAGGGCGCCCAGGGCGAGCACCGCCCGGACGGCCCGCCCGCTCGGCCCCGGCCGGTCGGGCGCGCTGAGCCAGGTCTCGCCGTCCGGCCCGCGCGCGGACGCGCCCGCCTCGCCAGGCTCCGGCGCGCGCAACTCGACCGGGACGCCCAGCGCCCGGGACGCGGCCAGCGCCACCCGCTCCGGGTCGCCCGCGACGGGCGGCACCTCGCGGGCGGCGGCCTCCACCCGGGCCAGGGCGTCGGCGGCGCCGCCGCGGACCGTGCGGTCGACGGCCAGGATCAGCGCGGCCAGGTCGCCGTCGGTGTGCAGGATCGCCACCCGGCCCCGATCGGCCAGTTCGAGCACGGTGGCCGGGACGGGCGCATCCGGCGGGATCGCGGTCAGCACCAGGCCCGCCGCGCCGGCCGCCGCGAGATCGCGCACCGCCACGTCGAGCCGGTAGCCGCTCAGCGGGGTGGCCAACACCACCAGACACCCGGCCGGCGCGTGGGCCAGCCGATCCGCGCGCGTCTCCAGTCGTACGCCGGTCAACGGCACGGCGTCGGTCGGCCCGGCCACCACGACGAGATCGTCGAGGCCCGGACCGCCGAGCAACTCGGCGAGTACCATCACGCCGCCAAGTGTGCCGGCCGCACATGTTGGACTCGATCGGGTGCGCGTGGCACACGTCCGATACGCCGCGTGTTCGTACCTTTGACCCATGGAACTCGACACCGGACTGCTTCCGGACTTCGCGCGGGGCTGCGCCGTCCTGGGTTCGGGCGGCGGCGGCGCCACGTCGGTCACCCTCGCGGGCGCCCGACAGGCGATCCTCGAACACGGGCCGGTGCGGGTCCTGCACCCCGGGGACCTGCCCGCGGACGCGACCGTGATGACGGTCGGCACCGTCGGTTCCTCCCCGGTGATGGGCGAGCGGGTGGGCGGCGTCGCCGAGGCGCGCCGGATGCGGGATCGGGTCGAGCAGGTCCGGGGCCGACCGCCGGTCGCCCTGTTGTCCAGCGAGATCGGCGGATCCAACGGCTGCGTCGCGGTCACCTGGGCGGCCCGCCTGGGGCTGCCGCTGTTGGACGCGGACAGCATGGGCCGGGCCTTCCCCCGGATGGATCAGAACGTGCTCGAACTCGCCGGCATCCGGGCCACTCCCGCCGTCCTTGCCGACGAACGGGGTCGCACCGTGGTGGTCGACCACGCCGACGGGCCCTGGCTGGAGCGGGTGGTCCGGGCCGCGCTGGACGCCTTCGGCGGGCAGGCCGCGTGCTCGGACTACCCGGTGACGGCCGACCAGGTCGCCCGGCACGCGGTGCCCGGGTCGGTCCGCCGGGCCCTGGCCGTGGGTTCGGCGCTGGCCGCCGGTGTGCCCGAGGACCCCTCGCCGGTGGCCCGCCGGGTGGTCACCGGCAAGATCGCCGCGATCGAACGAGTCGCCGATCCGACCACCGCGATCCTGGTCGAGGGCCTGGGCCGAGACGCCGGTCGGCTGTTGCGGGTGGAGGCGCAGTCGGAGTATCTGGCCGTCCTGGAGCACGGCCGGCCCGTCGTGCTGACGCCGGACATCATCGCGCTGGTGGAGACCAGGACCGGCGAGGCCCTGCCGGTCGAGGTGCTGCGCTACGGGCTTCGGGTGACGCTCCTCGCGCTGGACTGCGCGCCGGTCTGGCACACCGAGGCGGGCCTTCGACTCGGCGGCCCGGCGGCCTTCGGACTGGACCTGCCCGACCGGGCGGAGGTCGGCCGATGACCGACGCGCGCACGATCGGGGTGGACGTGGGCCCCACCAACACCGACGGCGCCCTGCTGGTGGGCGAGCTGCCGGCGGCCACGGTAAAGGTGCCCTCGGCCGAGCATCCCGTGGACAGCGTGCGCACCGCCGTCGCCGCCCTGTTGCGCGACGCACCGCGCACCCCGCGGGTGGCCCACGTGGCGATCGGGCTGCGCGGCGCCGCGCACGCGGTCACCCGGCGCGAGGGCCTGACCCGGGTCGGCGTGTTGCGGATCGGCGGGCCGGTCTCGGACGCGGTGCCGCCGCTCGCCCACTGGCCCGCCGACCTGCGCCTGGCCGTGCACGCCGGCAGCGCGATGGTCGAGGGCGGCGCCGGCCTGACCCCCGCCGATGCCACCGCGCTCGACCGGGACGCGGTGGCCCGCTTCGCGGCCGGCCTGGCCGGTCGGTGCGACGCGTTCGCCGTCACCGGGGTGTTCTCACCGATCGACGACACGCAGGAGCACCGGGCCGCCGAGATCATCCGCCGCGAGGCGGGCACCGACGTGTTCGTGGGCCTGTCCGCGGGTTCGGGCGGGCTGGGCCTGATCGAACGGGAGAACAGCACCGTCCTGGACGCGGCGCTGTCGCGACACACCCGGGCCCTGGCCGACGCGTTGACCGCCGCGCTCGGCGCACTGGGTCTGTCGGGTGCGACGATCCTGGTCGCCCGCGGCGACGGCACGCTGACCTCGCTGGAGTACCTGCGGCTGCATCCGGGCCTGGCCCTGGGCAGCGGCCCGGCCGGCACGCTGCGCGGCGCCGGACTGCTGACCGGCCTGAGCGACGCGGTGGTGGCCGACGTGGGCGCCCGGCGGATCAGGGTGGGTCTGCTGGCGGGCGGCTTCCCGCAGGAGTGCCGGCCCGGACTGGTCATCGGCGGCGTGCCGGTGAGCTTCCCGATGCCCGACCTGATCCGGGTCCCGGCCGACGACCCGGACGCGTTCGAGGAGGCGGTGGACCGGATGCAGCCCGGCGCGGACCGGCTGCCGCTGGTCGTGGTCGGCGGCGGTTCGGCCGCGCTCGCCGCGACATCGGCGCCGGCTGCCCACGTGCTGCTGCCCGAACACGGCCTGGTGGCCGGGGCGTTCGGTGCCGCCCTCAGCCCGGTCGGCGGCGCGCACGAGCAACTGGTGCGGGCCGGCGAGGCGGCCGAGGCGGACGCGGTGGAGGAGGTACGCGAGGGCGCCCGACGCAGCGCGGTGCGCGCCGGGGCCGATCCGCGTCGGGTCGTGGTCCTCCCGGTCGAGCGGGTGCCCGTCCCGTACCTGCCCGGTCCCACGTTCAGCCTGCGCGCCCGAGCGGTGGGCCCACCCTCGCCCCTGTGACCGCTCCCCGAAACGTATCCGCGGCGCACCACCCCTGTCGGTGAACCGCGGCTCCCTCCCGACCGCACCGTGCTTCGCCCTGCCCGACGTCCCCTTCCGTCCCGGAATTCGAGCCGGCCCCAGGAATCCGAGGAAAGCGCATGACCACAGACAGCAGAACGCCCGCCGGCGCACCGGCCCCCGAGTCGGCCGCGGACCCGGCGGCACGCACGTCCTCCGTCCCCGGGGCGTCGGGTGTCGACGAGGACTACCCGCTGGAACGGGTGCCGCGGTCCGCGCGCTACTCGTGGTTCAACGTCGCCATCCAGCGCTTCGGCCAACTCTCCGACCTGACCCAGTTCCTGCTCGGCGCGACCCTGGGCGCCGGACTGAGCTTCTGGGGCGCGTTCTGGGCGTTCACGCTCGGCTCGGTGATCCTGGAGGTGGTGTGCATCTTCGTCGGCATCGCCGGGATGCGCGAGGGGCTGACCACCTCGGTGTTGGCCCGCTGGACCGGGTTCGGCCGCTACGGATCCACCCTGATCGGCCTGGTGATCGCGGTCAGCCTGTTCGGCTGGTTCGGCGTGCAGACCGCGGTGTTCGCCGCCGGCCTGCACTCGTTGACGCCGAGCGTGCCGCTGTGGGGCTGGTGTCTGATCACCGGCCTGGGCGTCACCGCCCTGGTACTGCGCGGGTTTCGGGCGATGGGCTGGACCGCCTTCGTCACCGTGCCCGCGTTCCTGGGCCTGGCCGGCTGGGCGATGACCGTGGAGATCTCCCGGCACAGCATGGGCGACCTGGTCGCCTCGCCGCCCTTCGGCGAGCACATATCGATCGCGACCGGTGCGACGATCGTGGCCGGTTCGTACATCGTCGGCGCGGTCACCACGCCCGACATGACCCGGTTCAACCGCTCCACGGGGGACGTGGTCAAGCAGACCCTGGTCGGCATCTCGCTGGGCGAGTACGTGCTGGGGCTGGCCGGTGTGTTGTTGGCCTACGCGGTCAAGTCGTCCGACGTGATCGCCATCATCACCGCCTCCTCCGGCGTGGCGGGCGTGCTGATCCTGGTGTCGGCCACCGTGAAGATCAACAACTGGAACCTGTACTCGGCCGCGCTCGGCCTGATCGGCGCCGTCGAGTCGACCGTCGGCGTACGCCTGAACCGCACCGCCGTGACGATCGTGATCGGCGTGCTCGGCAGCCTGGCCGCCGCCGCCGGCATCCTGGACCGGTTCACCGACTTCCTCACCGTGCTCGGCGTGGTGACCCCACCGATCGCCGGAATCATGGTCGCCGAGTACTTCGTGACCAAGCGCTGGCGCCCGCAACTGGACGCGTCCCGCGCGATCGGCCGACTCCCGGAAACCGAACCCTCGTGGGTGCCCGCCACGATCGTGTTGTGGAGCGCGGCCTCGGTGTTCGGCTGGTTGTGCGACCACTACCAGTGGGCCGGTGTGCCGGCGCTCAACTCGCTGCTCCTGGCCGGACTCGGATACATCCTGGCCGGTCGACTGAACCTGGTACACGGGCACCGCGAACTGCCGGTCGAACAGCCGGCCCACCCGGCGGCGGCCCGCGAGATCGCCGAGGCCGCGAAGGCCGCCGGCAGCTCGGCCTGAACACCCCACCCCACCCTGCCGCTTCGGCCTTCGCCGTTCGGCATTCGGCAAGAGGAACCACCACATGCGCATCGGAATCGACGTCGGGGGCACCAACACCGACGCCGCCCTGCTCGGCGACGACAATCGTGTCCTCGCCGGCACCAAGTCACCCACCACCGCCGACGTCACGTCGGGAGTCGCCGCGGCCGTCGCCGCGCTGCTCGCGGCACCCGGCGCCGACGGCCGGCCCACCGACCCGGCCGCCGTGGACGCGGTGATGATCGGCACCACCCACTTCCTGAACGCGCTGATCGAGGGCGAACGGCTCGCCCGGGTCGCGGCGGTGCGCCTGGGCCTGCCCGCGACCGAGGCGCTGCCGCCGATGGTCGACTGGCCCGAGCGGCTGCGCGCGGTGGTCGGCGGCGGCACCTACCTGTGTCACGGCGGGCGCGAGTTCGACGGTCGGATGATCTCGCCGCTGGATCCCGCGGAACTGCGCCGGGTCGCGGCCGACATCTCGGCCCGGGGCCTGCGTTCGATCGCGATCAGCTCGGTGTTCTCGCCGGCCGCCGCCGAGGACGAGGTGCGCGCGGCGCAGATCCTGACCGCCGAACTGGGCGACGTGCACGTGTCGCTCTCGCACGAGATCGGCCGGGTCGGCCTGTTGGCGCGCGAGAACGCCACCATCGTCAACGCGTCGCTGCGGGACCTGGCCGAGCACATCGTGGACGCGTTCGGCGCGGCGCTGGCCGGTGCCGGGATCGGCGCGCCGTTCTTCATATCGCAAAACGACGGCACGCTGATGGACGTCGCCCACGCGCGCCGCTATCCGGTCGCCACGTTCGCGTCCGGGCCGACCAACTCGATGCGCGGCGCGGCCTTCCTGTCCGGGCTCACCGACTGCGCGGTGGTGGACGTGGGCGGGACCACGGCCGACGTGGGCATCCTGATCGGCGGTTTCCCGCGCGAGGCCGCGGGCGAGTCGGAGGCGGCCGGCGTACGCACCAACTTCCGCATCCCGGACGTGCTCTCCCTCGGCATCGGCGGCGGCTCGCTGGTCGCGGCGGACGGCGAGGTCGGGCCGCGCAGCGTGGGCTACCGGCTCACCGAACAGGCCCTGGTCTTCGGCGGCGACACGTTGACCGCCACCGACCTGGCCGTGGCCGCCGGCGCGGCCGAGATCGGCGACCCGGGCGCGGTGGCCGGCGTGGACCGTGCCTTCGCCGAGCGGGCCCTGGCCCGGATCGCCGAACGACTGGCCGAGACGGTGGACCGCATGCGCACCTCGGCCGCGCCGCTGCCCGTGGTCGCCGTCGGCGGCGGCAGCGTGCTGATCCCGGGCGGTCTGCCGGGCTTCCCCGACGTGCGCCGGCCGGCCCACTTCGACGTGGCCAACGCGGTCGGCGCGGCCATCGCGCAGGTCGGCGGCGAGGTCGACCGGGTCTTCAAGGTCCCCGAGGGCAAGCGCGACCAGGTGCTCGACACGGCCCGTGCCGAGGCGATCCGGCGCGCCGAGGAAGCCGGCGCCCGGGTGGGCACGGTCCGCATCGTCGACATCGAGGAGGTGCCACTGGCCTACCTGCCGGGCGGCGCCACCCGCATCCGGATCAAGGCCGTCGGCGATCTCGACCTGGACCGACTCGGCTCGCCGACCCCCGTGTACGACGCGAAGAACGGAATCCCCACCCATGCGTGAGATCGGCATCGAAGAGCTGGCGGACATCGCGCGTGGCGCGGGCATCCTGGGCACCGGCGGCGGCGGCGACCCGTACGTCGGCATGCTGCTGGCCCGCGAGGCGATCCGGCGACACGGCCCGGTCACCGTGGTCGACATCGACGAGGTGCCGGCCGACGCGACGGTGGTACCGATCTCGTCCATGGGCGCGCCCACGGTGTTGCTGGAGAAACTCCCCTCCGGGCGGGAGGAGATCAACGCGCTGCGCGCGCTGGAGGCGGTGCTCGGCCGCCGGGCCACCCACCTGGTGCCGATCGAGATCGGCGGCGTGAACTCGATGATCCCGCTGGCCGCGGCGGCGTGCACCGGGTTGCCGATCGTGGACGGCGACGCGATGGGCCGGGCCTTCCCCGAAGCGCAGATGGTGCTGCCCGGTCTGATCGGGGTGCGCAACTCGCCGATGGCACTGGCCGACGACAAGGGCAATACGATCGTCGTCCAGGCGGTGGACAACGTCGAGGCGGAGCGGATCGCCCGCGCGGTGTGCGTCGAGCGTGGTTGCCAGATCTCGTGCGCGGACACGGTGCTGCGCGGCGACCAACTCCGCGACGGCCTGGTCCCGGCCACCCTGACCCTGGCCGAGAACCTGGGCCGCGTGGCCCGCACGGCCCGCGCCGAACACCGCGACCCGGTCGCGGCGGCCCGCGAACTGCTGGGCGGCGTACACCTTTCGGCGGGCAAGGTGGTCGACGTCGAACGCCGCACCGAGGGCGGCTTCGCCCGCGGCCGGGCCCGCCTGGAGGGCGAGGGCGCGATCCTCGAACTCGACTTCCAGAACGAACACCTGCTCGCCCGCCGCGACGGCCGGGTGGTCGCCACGACCCCGGACCTGATCTGCGTCCTGGACACCGAGACCGGCGAGCCGGTCACCACCGAATCCCTGCGCTACGGCCTACGCGTCACCGTGCTCGCCGCCCCCTGCGACCCCCGCTGGCTGACCCCGGCCGGCCTGACCCTCACCGGCCCCCGCTACTTCGGCTACGACCTGGACCACCACCCCCTGACCGACTGAACCCCCGGGACGCGGTGGCCCCGGCGGACCCGAACTCCGGGATCCACCGGGGCCGTTGCGGACCACCGGGGCGTGTTCGCCCCGATCTACGCCGTATCCTTCCGGGCACCTGGCGCGATCGCCGTCGCGCGGGAGACACCTGCGGCACCACAGCGGGAGGCGGTGGGTGGGGCTGCGTTGGCGCACCCGGCTTCGGCGGGGTGGTCCGTGGAGTTCCCCGACGGCCTCGTCGCGGACACGTTCGCCCGCACGTGGGAGATGCTGCTCCCGTCGGGGACACCGGGGACGGCCGGACTGCCGGCGAGGAAGTTGGCCTTGGCCGGACCGGGCCTGCCGGACCCCGGCCCCGCCGCGGACATCGTCCTGGTGCCGACCCACCCGCAGACGGGCAAGGCGTGGCAGCCGCCCTCCGGTACCGCGGCCGTCGTGCCGTTGTCGGCCGAGGTATGGCTGCATCTGGCGTTCCCCCGCGACCGGTTGCTTGTTCCCGCGACCGGCGGGCTCCCCGACGGCGTCCTGCGCGACGACCCGCCACCGCTGCACCCGGCGGCGCCGTTTCGGCCCGATGCGCGGATCTTCTTCGGTACCCTCGCCCGCCTCCCCGCCGTCCGCGAGCCCTGGCTGCGCACGCTCCACGACCACGCCCGGCACCGGTTTCCGCACAGCTTTCGGTGAGAAAGCGCGGCCTGCGCGGCGTCGACGGATCGTCCGTTCCAGCCGATATGTTCGCAAGCGTGCGCAGGAAGGGTTGGGGTTCGTCGATGTCCGGTGACGCCGAGCAGGTTCGTGCTCTGGTCGAGCGGTGGGCGCGGGCGGTGCACCGCGGGGACCTCGACGCCGTGGTGGCCGATCATGCCGACGACATCGTGATGTTCGACGTGCCGCCGCCCGATGAAGGGGTGCGTGGCCTGGCCGCCTACCGGGAGGTGTGGCCGCCGTTCTTCCAATGGCAGGCCCAGGGGGCGTCCTTCGAGATCGAGGAACTCGACGTCACGGCGGGCGCGGACGTCGCCTTCGCCCACGCCCTCCTGCGCTGCGGTACGCCCGCGGAACTCGACGCCCGGCCCGGTCTTCGGCTGCGGTTGACCCTGGGCCTGCGCAAGGAGGCGGGCCGCTGGATCGTCACGCACGAACACCACTCCTTCCCCGATCTCAGCGGCACGGACCCGGACGCCGCCTGACCCCCGGGCCCTTCCCGCGCCTCGACCTCATGCGTCGCGGGTGAGGGTTTTGCCCGCCAGGAGAGCGCGGAGGCGGTCGTGGGGGATGGCCGGGGTTCGGTGGCCGTCGCGGCCGCCGGTCTCGTGGGCGGTGACCAGGGCGTTGAGGACGGCTTCCTCGACGGCCTGGACGGTGGCCCGGTAGAACGGGTCGATCCGGCCCCACGGGATGTGCCGCAGCGTGTCGTAGTCCTCGTCGGTGGCCGGTGATTGCGGGAAGACGCTGGTCAGGGCCCCGGCGTTGGCGGTGGAGAAGGCCAGGAAGATGTCGCCGGAGAAGTGGCTGCCGGTCGTGCCGGTCCGGGCCAGGCCCATCGGGACCCGGCGGGCGAGTGCCTGGCACTGGCCGGGCAGCAGCGGGGCGTCCGTGCCGACGAGCACGATGACCGAGCCGGCCCCGCCGGGGGCGAACCAGTCGCTGTCCTCCATCGGGTTGTCCTGGATCAACCGCTCCCCGACGGGTACGCCGGCGACGACCAGTTCGCGTCGTTCGCCGAAGTTGGCCTGGACGAAGGCGCCCACCGTGTAGCGGGCCGATCCGTACTCGACGACCCGGCTGGATGTCCCCGAACCGCCCTTGAAGCCATAGCAGTTCATGCCGGTCCCGCCGCCCACGCAACCCTCCTCGACCGGGCCCGGAGCGGCCGAGTCGATCGCGGCGACGGCGTGTTCGGCGCGCACGTGCGGGCCGTTGATGTCGTTGAGGTAGCCGTCCCAGGTCTCGGCCACCACCGGCAACAACCACTGCCGCGCCAGTTCGGGCCGGTTGGCCACCGTCCAGTCCACCACGCCCCGATGCACGGGCCCCACCGCGTGCGTGTTGGTGATCATCACCGGGCCGGCCAGGCTGCCCGTCTCGTCCAGCCAACTGCCCCCGGTCATCTCGCCGTTGCCGTTGAGCGAGTAGCGACCCGCGGCGCACGGCAGGCCCACCCCGGCCCGACCGCGCGGCAACACGGCGGTGACGCCGGTGCGGACCGACGACCCCTCGACCAGGGTGGTGTAGCCGATCTGCACCCCGGGGACGTCGGTGAGCGCGTTGGCGGGCCCGGGCGTGCCGTCGAGACGGATGCCCAGGGCCCGAGCGCGGGGCCGACCCGACGGCGTGACGGCGAGCGGGGATGCGGTGGGGGTGTTCACGCGATGCCCTTCCGGGGGTTGACGGGTGTGGCGACGTCGTCGCCGGTCGTGCCGGGGCCGGCGCTGCCCTGGGCGGGCGCGTCCGGGTCCGGGATCACCCGGTCCGGGCGCAACTCCGGGCAGCCGGTGGCCTGTCGGGCGTGCGCCAGGATCAGCGCCAGGGCCCGCTCCGGCGGCAGCGAGGAGTTGCGGCTCACGATGTGCAGGCCGTAGCCGTCCTCCAGGGTGACCAGGTTCGCGGCCACGTCCCGGATCGGCTCGGTGAACCGGAAGTGGCCCTGGGCCTGCCCGATTTCCAGGATCGAGCCGTACATCGCCACCTGTCGGTCGTACAAACTCTGCGCCAGCGTGGCGTATTCGCTCTCGTCCCGGGCAGCCGCGCTGAACTCGTAGAGCACCACCGCGAGTTCGTCCTGCGGCCCGGTGGGCAGACCGCGCCGCGCGCAGGCCACCAGCTTGTCCCGGGCGTCGGGCAGCCCGGAGGCGGTGTCGGTGCGGGACGTGTAGAAGCGGTCCGCCGCCTGCCGGTAGACCTGCCGCAACAGGTCGCCCAGATCGCTGAAGTAATAGCTGACCGACCCCCGGGCGACGCCCGCCGCCTCGGCGATGTCGGCCACCCGCAACTGGGCCAGACCGTGCCGGCCGACCGCGGCGGTGGCCGCGTGGACCAGTTGCTCACGTCTCGCCGTCTGATTCCTCGGTCGCGCCATGCCTCGTTTCCTGTCCTCTGTGCCAAATTATCAAAGGCTATTGACGTGGGAGTCTTCCATATCGTTGACTCCGGCGTCAAAGAACTGACAAGGGAGCCTCATGGCCGATACCCATGGCAGTCAGACGCCCGCCGGCACCCCGCCGCCGCAGCCGACGGCCTATGCCCAGGACCTGTCCCGCTCGCTGGGCCTGCGCGAGAACATGTTCATCACGCTGTCCTCGGTCACACCCGCATCGAGTGTCTTCATCATCATGCCGTCGGTGATCAGCGGACTCGGCGGCGCCGCGGCCCTGGCCTTCGCCCTCGCGGCCGTCGCGGGCATGCTGATGGCCTTCTGCTACGCCGAGTTGTCCAGCGCGTTCCCGATCACCGGCGGCGAGTACGCCTTCGCCGCGCGCACCCTGGGCCGATCCACCGGCTTCGCGCTGTTCGCGCTCGGTCTGCTCGCCGGGGTCCTGACCGTGGCGGTGATCGCCCTGGGCACCGGCGACTACCTGGGCGTGGTGTGGGGTTCGCTGGGCGGCAAGGAGGCCGGCTTGGCCGTCATCGCGCCGGCCTCGCTCGTCTCGGTGTTGGGGATTCGCACCAACGCCTGGGTCACCGGGATCTTCCTCGCGGTCGAACTCGCGGCGATCGCCGTCCTGGCCTGGCTCGGCCTGGTCCACGTCGAGCAACCGATATCCACGTTGTGGACGCCGCACGAACTCGGCCAGGGCGACGTGCCGGTCGGCGCCTCGGCCGGACTCGTCGCGTCGTTCGCCGCCACCGCGCTGTTCGCCTACAACGGCTACGGCACCGCCGTGTACTTCGCCGAGGAGACCCGGCAGGTCTCCTCGATCGGCAAGGTGGTGATGTGGTCGCTCGGCATCACCGTGGTCGCGGAATGCCTCCCGCTGGTGGCCGTGCTCCTGGGCACGCCGAGCATGAGCGCACTTGTGGCCGCACCGTCCCCGATGAACTACTTCCTGCTCGAACGCGGCGGCGACACGGTGAACACCGTCGTCAGCCTCGGCATCGCGATCGCCATCGTCAACGCGGTGATCGCGATCATGCTGCAGATCGGCCGACTGCTGTACTCCTCCGCCCGGGACCGGGCCTGGCCCGACGTGATCGGCCGGCCGCTGGCCGCCGTGCACCCGCGCCTGCGCACCCCGGTCCAGGCCACCCTGATCATGGGCGCGGCCTCGATCGTGGTCGCCTGGCTCGTCCCGCTGGACACACTGATCCTGGCCACCGGAGCGAACCTGGTGGTGCTGTACATCTTCGTCGCGGTCTCCGCGCTGTACGGCCGCATCTCCGGGGCCACCGCGCACGCGACCTACCGGATGCCCGCCTGGCCGTGGGTCCCGCTGGGCGTGATCGGCGTGATGACGTACGTCCTGTACGAGTCGATCGACGCCGACTGGCGCCCGGTCGGCATCGCCGTGGCGATGGTCGCGGCGGGCTATCTCTACTACTACGCCTACCTGCACCCCAGGCGCGAACACCGCTGGACCCTGCTCGACCCGGTCCGTGACACGACCGAGTAGCCGGGCGGCCGACGCGGCGCCCTGCGGGTCCCGCCCCGAACCGGGATCCGCAGGGCGTGCGTCGTGCGCCGCCTCGGCAGCGGCGCGGGCCTCAGCCGGTCAGCGTGGCCATCCACTCCTCGATGGCGTCCGCGCCGCGCGGCAGCGCCGACGACATGAGGCGGGCGCCGTCCTCGGTGATCACCAGGTCGTCCTCGACCCGGATGCCGATGCCGCGCAGTTCCACCGGCAACGTCTCGTCGTCGGGCTGGAGGTAGAGCCCCGGCTCGACGGTGAGCACGTGGCCGGCCTCCAGGACACCGTCCAGGTAGGTCTCCGCCCGCGCCTTCGCGCAGTCGTGCAGGTCCATGCCGAGCATGTGGCCGCTGCTGCACAGCGTGTAGCGCCGGTACAAACCGCTGTCCGGGCGCAGTGCCTCCTCGGGGGTGATCCGCAACACGCCCCACTCGTGCAGGCCCTCGGCGATCACCCGCACCGCCGCGTTGTGGAAGTCGCGAAAGCGCGCGCCGGGGCGCAGCGCGTCGATGCCGGCCTGCTGCGCGGCCAGCACGAGTTCGTACGCCTCGCGCTGGGCGGGGGTGAATCGGCCGGACAGCGGCAGGGTGCGGGTGATGTCGGCGGTGTACAGGCTGTCCATTTCGACACCGGCGTCCAGCAACAGCAGTTGCCTCGGGTCCAGCGCACCGTCGTTGCGGGTCCAGTGCAGCACGCAGGCGTGCGCGCCGGCCGCGGCGATCGTGTCGTAGCCGGTGCCGTTGCCCTCGATCCGGGCCCGCATGTCGAACACGCCCTCGATCCAGCGCTCGCCGCGCGGGTGCCGCAGCGCCTGCGGCAGGGCACGGACCACGTCGGCGAAGCCGGTGGTGGTGTGGTCGACGGCCAGTTGCAACTGCTCGACCTCCCACGGGTCCTTGACCAACCGCATCTCGGAGAGATACGCGGCGAGTTCGGCGCCTCGGCCGGGGTCGGCGGGGGCGGCCAGTCGGTCCACCTCCGGGTCGACGCCGGCGAGCAGGCGGGTGGGCACGACGGGGCCGGTGAGCCGGGCGGGCAGGGTGTCCAGGTGCGCGCATTCGACGCCGAGCAGGGTCCTGGACTCGTCCAGAGTCGGCCGCCGCCCGGTCCAGAACTCGCCGTGGCGCCGGTCGCGGTAGAACTCGCCGGTGTCGCGCGGCGACCGCGGGCGCAGGTAGAGCACGGCCTCGTGCTCGTCGCCGACCGGCTCCAGCACCAGGACGCCGTCGGGCGTGTGGTCGCCGGTCAGGTAGGCGTACGCGGTGTGCGGCCGGAACCGGTAGTCGACGCTGTTGCTGCGCACCTTGAGGGTGCCGGCGGGGACGACCAGCCGCTCGCCGGGGTAGCGCGCGGACAGTCGCTCGCGGCGCTTCGCCGCCCAGGGGGCGACCGGCTCGGCGCCGAGGTCGGGCAGCGGGGCGGGCGCCCAGGCGGTGGCCATGAAGGCGTCGAGCGCGGGGGACACCGGCAGGTCGTGGGTGCCGGTGTGCGGTGCCGCGGTGGGGTCTTGGCGGGTCATGGGTGCCCTCTCCTTCGTTGGGTTCGGGGGTGTGCCGGACCGGGTCTCAGGCCGTCCGGCTCGGCTGCGCGGACGCCGCCGGGTGCTCGGCGGGCCGGGTCCCGAGCGGCTCGGGGAAGTGGCAGGCCACTTCGTGGCCGGGCCGGCCGTCGAGCGCGGTGAGCGGGGGTTCGGCCACCGCGCACACGTCCTGTGCCTTGTGGCAGCGGGTGCGGAAGCGGCAGCCCGAGGGCGGATCGATCGGACTGGGTACGTCCCCGCCGAGTCGGATGCGCTCCAGCCGGGTGCCGTCCGGGCCGGTCGCGCCCGGCACGGCGGACAACAGCGCCTGCGTGTACGGGTGATGGGCCCGTTCGTACAACGACCGGCGATCCGCGCTCTCCACCACGCGCCCGAGGTACATCACCACCACCCGGTCGCAGAAGTGCCGGACCACGGCCAGGTCGTGCGCGATGAACACGAAGGCGATGCCCAGGTCGCGACGCAGTTCCTCCAGCAGGTTGATCACCTGGGCCTGGATGGACACATCCAGCGCGGACACCGGCTCGTCGGCGACGATCAGGTCGGGAGCGGCGGCGAGCGCCCGGGCGATGCCGACGCGCTGCCGCTGCCCGCCGGAGAACTCGTGCGGGAAACGGTTGCGGTGCTCGGGGTTGAGGCCGACGGTCTCCAGCAGTTCGCCGATCCGGCGGTCGCGTCCGCCGGGCGGGTCGATGTTGTTGACGTCCAGCGGGGCCCGCAGGATGGTGCCGATGGTCTGCCGCGGGTTCAGCGACGAGTACGGATCCTGGAAGATCATCTGGATCTGGGCGCGGATCGGCGCCAGTTCGCGACGCGAGGCGTGCGTGATGTCGCGTCCGCGATACTCGATGGTGCCCGCGCTGGGTTCGAGCAGTCGGGTGATCAGCCGCCCGGTCGTCGACTTGCCGCAGCCGGACTCGCCGACCAGGCCGATGCTCTGTCCGGCCCCGACGGTGAGGTCGATCCCGTCGACCGCGCGCACCGCCCCGGCCCGGCGGCGCAGCAGGCTTCGGCCGGTGGGGAAGTGTTTGGTCAGTCCGCTCACCCGAAGCAGCGGCGGCTCGGACGCGTCCGGCGACTTGGCGTTCACGGGGTGGCTCCTTGCAGATCCGTCGACGCCGCGGTGTCCGGCGCCGCCTCCAGGTGGCAGGCGGCGGCGTGCGCGCTGCCGGCCGAGTCCGCCTGTGCTCGTGTCAACAGCGGGAGCACCGTGCGGCACGGCGCTTCGGGGCCTTCGATCAGTTCCGCGCAGCGCGGGTGGAAGGCGCAGCCGGGCGGCGGTGCGACCAGGCTGGGCGGGCTGCCGGGCACCGGTCGCAGCGGCCGGTCCAGGGCATCGGACAGGCGCGGGACCGAGGCGAGCAGGCCCCGGGTGTACGGGTGCCGGGGGGCGTCCAGGACCTCGGTGACCGAGCCGAACTCGACCGCGCGGCCCGCGTACATCACGAGCACGTCGTCGGCGACGTCCGCGACCACCCCGAGGTCGTGGGTGACCAGGATGATCGCGGTGCCCAACTGCTCCTGCAACTCCGCGAGCAGGTCCAGGATCTGGGCCTGCACGGTGACGTCCAGCGCGGTGGTGGGCTCGTCGGCGATCAGCAGGTCGGGATCGCACACCAGGGCCATCGCGATCATCGCCCGCTGGCGCATGCCGCCGGAGAACTGGTGCGGATACTCGTCGGCCCGGCGCGCGGGTTGCGGGATGCCGACCCGGTCCAACATCTCGATCGCGCGTGCCTTGGCCTCGTGCCGGCCGACGCCGGTGTGCCGGCGGTAGGTCTCGACGATCTGCGCGCCGATGGTGAAGTAGGGCGACAGGGCGGTCAGCGGGTCCTGGAACACCATCGACACCCGCTGCCCGCGCAGGTCCCGCAGGGTGCGTTCGGGGGCGCCGACCAGCTCCGTGCCGTCCAGGATCGCGCTGCCCTCGATGGTGGTGCGGGCGGGATTGTGCAGACCGAGCAGGGTGAGGTTGGTGACGCTCTTGCCGGAACCGGACTCGCCGACGATGCCGAGCGTACGACCGCGTTCGACGTCGAAGGAGACGCCGTCGACGGCCTTGACCACGCCGCCCTCGGTGGCGAAGCGGACCCGCAGGTCGCGGACCGCGAGCAGGGGAGGGGTCATCACACACGCACCCGGGGGTCGATGACGGCGTACACGGCGTCCACCGCGACGTTGGCGAGCACCATCGCGGTGGCCGCGATCAGCACCACGCCGGTGATCATCGGCAGGTCGGAGTTGGCGACCGCGTTGACCGCGAGTTTGCCGATGCCGGGGATGTTGAAGGTGGTCTCGGTGACCACCGCGCCGCCGAGCAGCACGCCCAGTTCGATGCCGTAGACGGTCACCACCGGGGTGATCGCGCCGCGCCACGCGTGTCGGAGGTAGACCTGACGGGACGTCAATCCCTTGGCGCGCACGGTGCGGATGTGGTCCTCGCCGAGCGCGTCGATCATCGATGCCCGGGTCAGGCGCGCGTACACCGCGGCCTGGACACAGGCCAGCGTCAACCACGGCAACAACAACCCGCCCATCCATCCGCCGGGATCACCGGTGAACGGGAGGTACTCGGGTTTGGGCAACCACCGCAGTTCGTCGACCAGGACGTAGCGGGCGATCACGCCGAGGAACTGGATCGTCACCGAGGCGCCGATCAGCGAGAACGCCATGGTGGACTTGTCCAGCCAGGTACCGCGCCGCAGCGCCGCGAGCATGCCGATCAGGATGCCGACGCCGAGGAAGATCACCGAGGCGCCCAGGGCCAGCGACAGGGTGGCGGGGAAACGGTCGAGCAGGGTGTCCAGGACCGGCTCGTGGTTGACGAACGAATAGCCCAGGCACGGCGCGGAACAATGCGACGCGCCGAAGTCGCGGCCGGCGAAGACGCCGACGAGGTAGTGCCAGTACTGCATCGGCACCGATTCGTTCAGCCCCAGATCGTGTCGGATCAGGGCGAGCGTCTCCGGCGTGCAGGTCTTGCCGCAGGACAGGCGGGCCGGATCGTCCGGCATCGCGAAGAACAGGAAGAAGGTGACGGTGAAGACGACGAACAGGATCAGCGCCGCGCCGAGCAGTCGCTGCACCAGGAATCGGAACATGGGGCCCTCACTGGAGGTCGGACCGGGGGGTGGCGGGCGGCTCGGCACGAGCGGGCGCCGCGGGCGGGAAGGGGAGACCTTCCCGCCCGCGCCGGCGGCCGCAGCCGGGGCCGCCCCGCCCGGGGCTACTTGACCCAGACGTCGATCGGATAGGTCGAGCCGATGAAGCCGACCCGGACGCCGCCCAGACCGGGGCCGTACAGGGTCAGTTGGCGCCGGTAGACGAACGGCACCACCGGGGCGTCGGCCATGATCTTCTTCTCCAGCGCGGACCACTCCCTGCCGGCGGCGACGACGTCCGACATCGCGGTGATGCGGTCCATCTCGGTGCTCATCGCCGGGTTGTTGTAGAGGCTGTAGACGGTGCCGTCGTCGATGATCTTGCGGCCGTCGAACTTGGCCGGCAGCACGGTCGCGGCGCTCGGCCAGTCGGCGCCCCAACCGGACCAGTACAGGTCGTACTTGTTGTCCACGCGGCCGATCTCGGTGTAGTAGCTCTTGTCGTTGATCGGCTGCGGGACCACCTTGAAGCCGGCCTGCTGGAGGGCCTGCACGATGGTCACCGAGACCTGCTCCCACAGCGGGGTCTGGCTGTAGGCGTAGGTGATGGTGGGGTTGGGTGTGCCGGACTCGGCGAGCAACTGCTTGGCCTTGTTCACGTCACCGGTGTTCGGCACGCCGGCCAGGTCGAACGGCTCGAAGCCGAGCACCGTCGGGCCCATCAGCGTGGTGGCGAACTCGCCGTACGCCGGGCCGCCCAGGATCTGTCGCACCTGCTCCTTGGGGAACGCCGCGATCAGCGCCTGACGTATCTTCGGGTTGGTCTGGCGCCGGTTGTTGATCTCGAAGTACTCGGTGTACGGGGTGGCCGCGTCCGCGGTGCGGGCCTTCAGGTCCGGGGTGGTGAGCACCTGTTGGGCGACCTCGCGGCCGACCGCGACGCGGAAGGTCATCGCCGTGCGGTCACCGCCGTTGGCCGCGATCAGCCGCTCGTTGATCTGCTGGTTGGACGCGCCGAACTCGAACTTCCACTGGTCTGGGTAGGCGTGCCGGACCGCGTCGGTGTTCGGGTCCCAGTGCTCGTTGCGGACCATCGTCATGGACTTGTCGATCTCGCGGGCGGAGATCTTGTACGGACCGCTGGAGAACGGGTGCTTGTCGAACTCCAGTTTGGTGTCCTTGGCGCGGGGCACCGGGCTGCTGGTGTGCATCGCCACCGCGAACGGGAAGTCGCCGCGCGGCGCGGGCAGTACGAAGGTGATGGTGCGCGCGTCGGGGGTCTTGATCGCGTCCAGTTCACGGCCGCCGTAGGGGCCGTCGTACACCGACCGGAAGTCGGTGTTGCCGACCAGCCACTCCTGGATCCAGGTCGGGCCGCCGGTGATCTCCTTGGCGAACGAGCGCTCGACGCCGTACTTGACGTCCTGCGCGGTGATCGGCGACCCGTCCTCGTACTTGAGCCCCTCCTTGAGGGTGAAGGTCCAGGTCTTGCCGCCGTCGGGGCTGGTCCCGGTGTCGGTGGCCAGGTCGCCGACCAGGGTGGTCTGGTCGCCCTCCTGCTTGTACGTGGTGAGCTGGCGGGAGATCAGCAGCTCGGCGGTCTGCTCGTGCGAGACGTAGACGCGCGCCGGGTCCAGGTGGTTGAAGTCGGCGCGCTCCAGGACGGTGGCGGTGCCACCGGGCTTGGCCCCGGGCAGTTCCTTGGCCGGACCCTTCGACTCGGCGGCGGCGCCGATCTGCACGGCGCGGACCTGGGCCTTGGGGGCGCCCTTGGTGGGCCCCTTGTCGGCGGAGCCGCCGCCACCGCCGGAACAGGCGGTCGCGCCGAGGGTGAGGGCGAGCGCGGCCAGCGCGACTCGGGTGGGGCGGGTGCATCTGCGGCGAGCGTTCATGGTTCCTTCCGAGGGTTGCCGTGCGAGTGCGGTGTGGCGAGGGGCGTGGCGGCTCAGCGGTCGCTCTTGGGGTCGAGCGCGTCGCGGACCGAGTCGCCGAAGAGGTTGAAGGCGACCACGAAGACGAGCATCGAGAGGCCGGGGACGAACATGTAGGTGATGTCGGTCCGGTAGACCTCGGCGCCCTTGAGCAACATCCGCCCCCAGTCGGGGGTGGGCTCGACCATGCCCACGCCCAGGTAGGACAGGGCCGCCTCGGTGGTCACGTAGGTCGGTACCGCCATCGAGGCGCTGACCAGGATCGGGGTGACCAGGTTGGGCAGCAGTTCGCGCAGCACCACCCGGCCCGGCGAGGCGCCGATCACGCGGGCCGCCTCGACGTATTCGCGGCTGCGCAGCGAGAGCACCTGCCCGCGCAACAGGCGGGCCACCGAGGCCCAGCCGAACGCGGAGAGCACCGCGACGATGACCGCCCCGCGCAACAGCGGGGACATCTGCTCGCCCGGGTTGGTCAGCAGCGAGGTCACCACCGGGGTGAAGGCGATGAAGAAGAGCGTCGAGGGGAAGCTGAGCATCACATCGATGAATCGGCCCACGATGTAGTCGGCGCTGCCGCCGAGATAGCCGGCGGTCACCCCGACCAGCACGCCGAGCACGGTGACGATGGCGACCACGGCCAGCGAGATGAGCAGCGAAGTGCGGATGCCGTAGAGCAGTTGGGTCAGCACGTCCCGGCCGAGGCCGGGTTCGAGGCCGAGCCAGAACTCGCCGGACATGCCGCCGTTGGGCGCGACGGGAAAGCCGAACTCGTTGAGCAGTCCGGGTCGGTTCTGGCCGTACGTGGTGTAGGGGTCGTGCCCGTACCACTTGGCGAACAGCGGTGCGCCCAGGCCCGCGACGACGAACACGGCGACGACGCACGCGGCGACGATCCCGGTGCGGTCGCGGCGGAAGCGACGCCAGGCGAGTTGCGAGGGGCGCAGCCCCATGGGGGCGGTGTCGGCGGCGGGTGGATCCGCGGCCACCGGCGGATCCGTGGGGGGCGCGAGCGTGGTCATGACGGCGGGCCTCTCGGGAGGCGGCGGGGTGGGTAATGGTGGGGAACTCTGCCCACCCGCGGGTCAATGTTCAAGCTTTGAGCGGTGTCACATTTAAGGTGCGACATTGTATTTGCAATTCCTTTACCGTTCACCTGCGGTTTTGCTTCCGGGCCCACCGTCTACGGTGATTCGCCTCGGGTCTGGCGCAACGCAGGAGCAATGTGACATTGTACTAATCCCAGCCGGTGCGCCCTCGACGGCGACGCCGAAATCCAAGGAGCCCCCATGTCCGAAGCCATCGCCACCGACCGCACCGCTCGTCCCTGGCGCGGCCTGATGGTCGCCACCCCGCTGCCGCTGCACGCGGACCTGAGCATCGACTACGACGGCTTCGCCGAGCATGTGCGCGGTCTCGTCGAGGCCGGCTGCGACGGCGTGGTGCCCAACGGCTCCCTGGGCGAATACCAGGTCCTGACCGCCGAGGAACGGGCCCGCGTGGTCCGCGTCGCGGTCGAGGCGGTGGGCGGCGACCGGGTGATGCCCGGCGTCGCCGCCTACGGCTCGGCCGAGGCCCGCCGGTGGACCGAGCAGGCCGCCGAGGCCGGCGCCGGGGCGGTCATGTTGCTGCCGCCGAACGGCTACCGCGCCGACGACGCCGAGGTGCACGCGCACTACGCGGACGTGGCCTCGGTCGGCCTGCCGATCGTCGCCTACAACAACCCGTTCGACACCCGGGTGGACCTGACCCCCGAACTGCTGGCCAAGCTGCACGCGGACGGCCTCGTCGTCGGCGTCAAGGAGTTCAGCGGCGACACCCGACGCGCCTATCGGATCGCCGAACTCGCCCCCGAACTCGACCTGTTGGCAGGCGCCGACGATGTGCTCCTGGAGCTGGCCGTGGCCGGCGCCAAGGGCTGGATCGGCGGCTTCCTCAACGTCCTGCCGAACGCCTGCGTCGAGCTCTACCGCACCGCCGTCGCCGGCGACCTGACCCGGGCGCGGGAGCTGTACGACATCCTGCAGCCGCTGCTGCGCTGGGACACCCGCAGCGAGTTCGTCCAGGCGATCAAGCTGTCGATGGACGTGGTCGGCAAGCCCGGCGGCCCCTGCCGACCGCCGCGCCGGCCGCTGAACGCCGAGATGCAGCAGAGCATCCGGCTGGCGACCGAACGCGCCGTGGCGGCCGGGCTGAGCTGACCGGGACCCGACCGGCGGCCCGACGCGCCGCCGACGTGCATACGCCCCACCCGTGTTCCCTCCCGAAGGGCTTGCTTTCGTGACCACCACGTCCACCGCACCCCTGGTGCGCAGCCACAACCCCGCCGCCCCCGCCGAACTCGTCGCCGAGGCCCCGGCGGTGTCGCCCGCCGACGTGCACCGCGCCGCCGAACGGGCCCGCACCGCCCAGCGGGAGTGGGTGGCGGCCGGGGCCTCGGCCCGCTGCGCCGCGCTCGGCGCCGCGGCCGACCGGCTCGCCGCCGACGCCGGCACCTTCGTCGACCTGATCGTGCGCGAGGTCGGGAAACCGATCACCGAGGCACGCGGCGAGGTCGCCCGCGCGGTCGCCATCCTGCGCTACAACGCGCAGCAGGTGTACGACCCGATCGGCTCGGTGCACGAGCCCGCCGCGGGCCCCGGCCTGCTGCTGACCCGCCGTCGTCCGCACGGCGTGGCCGGGCTGATCACCCCGTGGAACTTCCCGCTGGCCATTCCGCTGTGGAAGGCCGCGCCCGCGTTGGCCACGGGCAACGCGGTCCTGCTCAAGCCCGCGCCGCAGGCGCTCGGCTGCGCGCGGCGGCTGGCCGAACTCCTCGACGCGGTCCTGCCCGTCGACCTGTTCACCGTGTTGCCGGGAGAGGCCGCCACCGGCGCGGCCGTGGTCGAGGCGAGCGACGTGGTCTCGTTCACCGGCTCCACCGCGGTGGGCCTGGACGTGGTCCGCGCCGGCACCGCTCGGGGCATCCCGGTCCAGGCCGAGATGGGCGGCTGCAACGCCGCGTTGGTCCTGCCGGACGCCGACGTGCGCGCCACCGCGGCCCAGTTGATCGGCGCCGCGTTCGGCTATGCCGGTCAGAAGTGCACCGCGACGCGGCGGATCGTCGTGGTGGGCGACGCCGACCCGCTGCGCGAGGCGCTGGACGCCGCCGCCCGGGCGATGCCGGTGGGCGATCCGGCCGATCCCGCGACCGTGTGCGGGCCGGTGGTCGGCGAGGCGGCCCGGGCCCGGGTGCGGGCCGCGCTCGACTCCGCGACGGCGGCCGGCAGCCGGGTGCTCACCACGGGCGGGGCGTACGACGGCGCGGGGTGGTACGCCACGCCGACCATCCTGGAACAGGTGCCGGCCGGGCACGCCACCCTGCGCGAGGAGGTGTTCGGGCCCGTCGCGGTGCTGCAACGCGCGGACGACCTGACGCACGCCATCGCGCTGGCCCGCGATGTCCCGCACGGCCTGGTGACCTCGGTGCACACCCGCGACCTGGACGCCGCGCTCGCGGTCGTGGACCGGATCGACACCGGCCTGGTGAAGGTCAACGCGCCCACCACCGGCGTCGACTTCCACCTGCCCTTCGGCGGTACCAAGGCATCCAGTCACGGGCCGCGCGAACAGGGCCGCGCCGCGGCGGACTTCTACACCGCCACGTGCACGGTGAGCCTGTTGCCGGCGAATCCGACCGGCGGCGCGTGAGATCGTCGAGGCACCGAGGCACCGGAGAGTCGGAAACGATGGGAGGGACGGGGCGCGGTGACCGATAGACTGTAACATTGCACATTGTATGGCTATTCGAGGTCATGCCGGCCCCGAGGGAGGATGCACCCGATGAGAGCGCACGCCGAAGTGCCGACCGGTCGGACCGGCGAGACCGCCGCCGCGACGAACCTGTCGGAGCGGCCGCTGGACCTGCCGTTCGTGCAGGAGCGCCGCAGTCTGCGCGATCAGGTGACGCACGCGCTGCGAGCCGCCCTCATCGCCGGCGAACTGCGTCCCGACGTCATCTACTCCGCGCCCAGCCTGGCCGCCCAGTTCCGCGTTTCGGCCACCCCCGTACGCGAGGCAATGCTGGATCTGGTCAAGGAAGGGCTGGTCGAGGTTGTTCGCAACAAGGGCTTCCGGGTGACCGCGCTGTCCGCCCGGGACCTCGACGAATACACCGAGATTCGATCGATGATCGAGATCCCCGTCATCGTGCGCCTGGCCGAGACCGCCGACCCCGCCGCGCTCCAGGCGCTGCGCCCGGTGGCCGCGGCGATCGTGGCCGCCGCCGAACGGCGCGACCTGATCGGCTACCTGGAGTCCGACCGGCAGTTCCACCTCGGACTCCTCGAACTGGGCGGCAACCAGCGCCTGGTCGAGGTGGTCGGCGACCTGCGCAAGCGCTCGCGGCTGTACGGACTCACCCGACTCGCCGAACGCGGCGCGTTGGTGGCCTCGGCGCGCGAACACGAGGAGATCCTCGACCTGTTGCTCGCCGGCGACGGGGCGGGGGTGCGTCGGGCGATGGACGAACACCTCGGCCACATCCGCTCGTTGTGGTCCGACCCGACGGGCGAGAGCGACCCGGCGCGCGAGTCCGCGCCGGAGTGAGACCGCGTCGCCGCGGCCGGGAACGCGCACCGATCCCCGGCCCCGGCGGCGGCCCCGCCCGCACGGCACGGCACCGCGCGCCGCTCCCGGCCCCGGTTCCACTCCCGGCCCCGGTGCCACTCCCGAACCCACGACGGGGGACCGACCGCCGCGCCCGGACGACGCGGCCCCTCGGCATGCCCCGATTCCGCACCGACCCGCTTCGCCGACAGCACCGGCGATCCCAGGAAGGCCCTTCATGAGCTACCGATACGCGGTCGTCGACCACGTCTTCGACCTCCCCCTGGACCACCACGACCCGGGCGGCCCGCGCATCGACGTCTTCGCCCGGGAGGTCGCCGACCCGGCCCGGGCCCACGAGCGGTTGCCCTGGCTGCTCTACCTCCAGGGCGGCCCTGGGAGCAAGTCCCCACGGCCGACCGGGAGTACGCCCGGCTGGCTGCGGCACGCGACCAAGACCCACCGGGTGCTGCTGCTGGACCAGCGGGGCACCGGGCGCAGCACGCCGATGACCACCCGCGCCGCCGAACGATTCGGGTCGGCCGAGGATCTGGCGGACCACCTGGCGCACTTCCGGGCCGACGCGATCGTCGCGGACGCCGAGGCGATCCGGCGGAACCTGTGCGGCGACGAGCCGTGGGAGACGCTCGGCCAGAGCTACGGCGGCTTCATCACGCTCAGCTATCTGTCCCGGGCCCCGCAGGGGTTGCGGCGGTGCTACATCACCGGCGGCCTGCCCGGCCTGTCCACCGACGCGGACGAGGTGTACGCGCGGACCTACCCGCGGATCCGGGACAAGAACGCCGAATACCGAGATCGTTATCCGGACGACGTCGCCCGGCTGCGCCGGATCGCCGACACGGTCGCCGGCGGCGGAGTGCGGCTGCCCGACGGGGACCTGCTCACGGTGCGCCGATTGCGCACGCTCGGCCTGGTGTTCGGCATGGGGGACGGCTTCGAGCGGGTGCACTGGCTGCTCGACGAGGCGCTCGACGCGCGGTCCGGCGAGTTGTCGCCCACCTTCCTGGCCCAGGTGATGAACCTGACCGGCTTCGTGGACAATCCGCTGTTCGCGGTCCTGCACGAATCCATCTACGCCCAGGGCGAGGGCGCCACCGACTGGGCCGCCGAACGCACCATGGCCACCCTCCCCGAGTTCGCCGAGGACGCGGATCCGCTGCTGCTCACCGGCGAGACGATGCACCCCTGGATGTTCGAGGAGATCGCCGGACTGCGGCCGTTCGCCGACGCGGCCCGCATCCTCGCCGAGCGCACCGACTGGCCTCGGCTGTACGACCGGGAGCGGTTGGCCGCGAACCGGGTCCCGGTGACCGCGGCCGTCTACCACGACGACATGTACGTCGACGCGCCCCTGTCCCTGCGAACCGCCCGCGAAGTCGGCGCGGTCCGGACCTGGGTCACCAACGAGTGGGAACACGACGGCGTCGCCGCGTCCGGCGACGCGGTGTTGTCCCGCCTGATGGACATGGCCGTCGGCCGAGCCTGACCGGGGCGGCGCCCCGCAGTGACCCGCCCCGCCGACCGCGCACGGTGTCGACGGGGCGGGCCGACCGGTCGTCCTTCCCGATATCAGCGTGGTTCGTCGCCCTCGATGACGATGCGGTGCATGACGCGTGGGCCCTGATAGTCGTAGGCGGCGTAGTGCTGGGTGCTGCGGTTGTCCCACAGGGCGATGTCCCCGGGGCGCCAGGTCAGCCGCACCTGGAATTCCGGGCGGGCGGTCCGGTCGAACAGGAACGGCAGCAACAGCTCGTTCTCCCGTTCGTCGAGCTCGACGATGCGGGTGGTGAAGATCCGGTTGACGTAGAGGCAGCGCCGACCGGTGACCGGGTGGGTGCGCACGACCGGGTGCACCACCGGCGGCAGCGCCGCGCGGTCGCCGCCGCGGTGCGATCGCGACTTGGCGAAGTCGTGCTCCGCGGTGAGCCCGTCGAGCAGCGCGCGGATGGGTGCGGACAGGCCGCTGTACGCGCTTTCCATGTCGGCCCACACGGTGTCGCCCCCCAGGGCCGGCAGGGACACCGCGCGCAACATCGTGCCCAGCGGCGGACGGGCCATGAAGGTTGCGTCGCTGTGCCAGATGTCCGCGTTGGAGACCTTGGGCCCGTCTCCGCCGGTGGCCAGCACCATCACTTCCGGCAGGTCGGGAGCGGCGGGATCGCCGAACGGGAAGTGTTGCAACGTCCCGAAGCGGGCCGCCACCTCGCGCTGGCGATGCGCGGTGATGCGCTGGTCGCGGAAGAAGAGCACCTGGCGTTCGTGCAACGCGTCGGTGAGCGCGGCAAACACCGACGCGTCGAGGTCGTCCCGGTTCAGGTCGAGGTCGAGGACCTCGGCGCCGATGGTGGGGGTGAGCGGACGGATGTCGAACACGGCGGACCTCACGAGGATTGAGACAACGTGACTTAATCGAGTGAGATGGAATGTCTTACACTGCTCGCATGGATGTCAAGACCCGAACCCGAGCGCGCATCCTGGACGCGGCCGAACGCCTGTTCGCCGAGCGCGACACCGCACAGGTGTCGCTCCGCGAGATCGGCGCCGCGGCCGGCCAGCGCAACAACTCGGCCGTGCAGTACCACTTCGGCACCCGCGACGTGCTGGTCAGAGCCCTGTACGAGGACCGCCTGGCGCCGCTCAACGCACGCCGCCTGGAGCTGCTCGCGACCCTGGACGCCGAGGGCGTCGGCGACCTCGGCGCACTGGTGGACGCCTATCTGCGCCCCCTGGCCGAGGCCATGCGCGACGGCGACCGCGCCGGCCACTACGCGCGCTTCGTGCACCGCTACACCCTCGAAGGCGCACCGTTCTCCCCGCCGCTGGGCGAGGACGTCGTCGGCGGCATCCGCGAGGTCACCGCGCGCATCGACGCCGCCCTCGCGGCCGGCGAGCCGGCGCTGCCCGCCGGCACCCGGGCCAGCCGGCTGCGCCTGATGCAACTGTTGATCACCGCCACCCTCGCCGACGTGGAGGGGCGACTCGACGAGGCAAGCGAACTCCCGTTGCCGTTCGACGAGTTGACTGCGGATCTGCGGCAGGCCGCAGTGGGCCTGCTGTGTGCACCGGCGGCCTCGCCCGCGCCGCGGGTCGGGGGCTGAGACGCGAGCGGGCGGCTGCCGTTCGTGCCCCGTGCCGTCCCGGCTCCCGACCGGCTCGGGGCGCCCTCGATCGAGGCCGGTCGGAGCTACAGTTGCAATGTGGGGGCGCTCGGGGACGCCCACCTGCTCGGGGCAGTCACTCGGCACCGGAGTGGGTCATGACCCTGCTGCTCGTCGTTCTGCTCGTCGTCGGCGGCGTCGCCGCCGTGGTCGCACTGCTCGCCGGGGTCGGACTGCGGGTGGTCCGTCAGTACGAGCGTGGTGTGGTGTTCCGCCTGGGCCGGGTGCAGGAACCGATCCGAGAGGCCGGTCTGACCCGGATCGTGCCGATCGTGGACCGCCTGCGCAAGGTCAACACGCAGATCGTGACGATGCCGGTCCCCGCCCAGGACGGCATCACCCGGGACAACGTCACCGTCCGCGTCGACGCCGTCGTGTATTTCCGGGTGAACGACCCGGTCAAGGCGACGATCGAGGTGCAGGACTACGAGTTCGCGGTGTCCCAGGTCGCCCAGACGTCGTTGCGGTCGATCATCGGCAAGAGCGACCTGGACGACCTGCTGTCGAACCGGGAGGCGCTCAACCAGGGCCTGGCGCTGATGATCGACTCGCCCGCGGTGGGCTGGGGCGTGGAGATCGACCGAGTGGAGATCAAGGACGTGGCGCTGCCGGAGTCGATGAAACGGTCGATGTCCAGGCAGGCCGAGGCCGAGCGCGAACGGCGATCGCGGATCATCACCGCCGACGGCGAGTTCCAGGCGTCGCGCAAGCTCGCCTCCGCGGCGGATGTGATGGCGCGCAGCCCCGCGGCGCTGCAACTGCGGCTGTTGCAGACCATCGTCGAGGTCGCGGCCGAGAAGAATTCGACGGTCGTGCTGCCCTTCCCGGTGGAACTGCTGCGCTTCCTGGAGCACGCGAGCGGCCCGTCGGCGTCCGGCGAGTCGCCGACGGATCGATGAGGGCGCGCGTCGGACGCCCCGCCGGACCGCCGACCGCCCAGCACCGGCCGATGCTCGGCGCGGTCCATTCGGCGTAGTCCGGCGTGCGCGAGGGGTGACGGCACTGGTCGACTGAGCCGACACGGCAAACCACCCCGCATCGGAGGCCGATATGGCGATCCTCGTGATTCTCGAAATGCCCGGCATGACCCAGGCCATGTACGAGTCGAGCGCAGACCAGGTGACCGGCGGTCGCGGCGCGGTGAAATCCCCCTCCGACTGGCCGGTGCCGGGGCTGCTCTCGCACACCGCCGCCGCCACGCCCGAGGGCTGGTTCGTCGCCGACGTGTGGGAATCCGAGGAAGCCTTCGAGCGGTTCGGCGAGATCATCATCCCGATCCTGCGCGGCCTCGGCCTTGCGGACGTGCAGCCGAAGGTCTACCCGGTGTTCACGATGGTGACCCGGTAGCCACCCGCGTCCACCCCGCGAACCATCCGCCGTCTGCGCACCCCGGGCCTCCCGGCGCGGGCGGCGGACGCACGTTCGTGTCCGGGTTCGTGTCGGTGCCGGCCGTGAGGATGGCGTCATGACCGATACTGCGTTCGACTGGCGTTGCTTTCTGGAGCGTTGGAGCGAGGAGTGGGCGGACACCTGCCGTCCGGAGGACGTTCTCGGCGCGGGTGAGGAAGCGGCGCGTCGCACGCGTCGACTCGGGTTCGAACCCGCGTCACCGGCGCGGATCGAGGCCATGGAGGAGCGGCTGGGGATGCGAATGCCGCCGTCGTACCGGGAGTTCCTCGCGGTCACCGACGGCCGGCGGAACGCGGGGGGCTTCGTGTCCTTGCTCGGTGGCACCGACGGGGCCCGATGGTTCGTGGACGACGTCGGGTTCGCCGAGTTGTACGCGGAGGAGGCGAGGGAGTACCCCACACCGGAGATGGTGTCGATGGCGGGGATGTGGACGCGTGCGCTGCAACTGGAGGTGGAATCGGACGCCACGTACGTGCTGCTCGACCCGGGCGATGTCGACGCGCATGGCGAGTGGGCTCTCTACTGCTATCGGGCCTGGGGCGGGGGAGATACCGCAACGGTACGCTTCGTTCCGGGAGTTCATGCTCGCGATGTACCGCGAGTTCCACTGCCTGAGCGCGGGTCGGCACGACGAGCGGGCGTTCGTCAACGCGACCACGCGAGAGCTGGACGCCGACCTGGAACGTGCGCGGGAATGGGCCCTGGCCGGGGATTGGGAGCGGGCCGAGGCGGAGTTCGCGCGGATCGGGGAATACGGCCGTCCCGGCGCGCGCGTGCTGGGGGACCAACTGCGCCGCTTCCAGGGGTACACCTATCTCGTCGAGTTCGGCATCATCGCGTTCGACCCCGTGTACGCCTCGGAGTTCCGGCCCGCGTTGGCGGATACGCGGGTGCGCAACGGGCACGGTGACTCCCTCGGGTTCACCCGGGTGGGATGGACCTCGGACGAGGCGATGGCGGCGGCGGATGAAGTGTTGTGGCAGGTCCGTGAGTCGACGTTCCGCCATACGGCGCCGGGTGCGTTCGGCCGAGTCGTCGACGCCGCGCGGGAGCAGGCCCGCTGGGGAGCCACCGACCGGGCATGGCGCATGCTGCGGGCGGGATTCGGTCTGTGGGAATCCCTGGGAACGGACCACATCGCCCCGGTGGGGCTGTTCGCGGACCCGGTCCTGGGGCCGCTGATCACCCCGGAACGTGGTCGCCTGCTGCCGGCCGTCCCGCGCGGCGGGCAACGGGGCGGTGCCGCCGCACGCGGAGCCGAGCCGGGGCCCGAGGACGAGTCCGTACTCGACCCCGACGACCTGACGTGGCTCGCCGAGCCGGACCACAACGGGACCTGCCAGGCGTACCGATTCATCCTGGTCCAGGGGGCCGAACCGGCCGAACTCGCTTCGCTCATCGGCGCGGACGAGCAGGCCGAACCGTCCCCGCCGAGGACCCGACGGGAGGCGGAACGGGCGGCGTGGACCGGTACTTCGTCCTCGTACGACGACAAGGCCCTGGTCGCGATCGGGCGAGCCGGACCCGACTGGGCCTTCGCGTTCGACGCCCGACCCCGGCCGTTCCACGAGGGTCGATTCGTCAGCCCGGTCGGTGCCGCCCCGCAGGCGGGCCGGGCCGTCGTGGTGTGGTGTGCTCCCGACCGCCCGGGCTCGCCGGGAGGGCTGTTCCACCTGTCGGTCGCCGAGGGCGGAGCCGAGTGCCATGTGTTCACGGTCCAGGGCGCGACCGTACGACGCAGCGGCGACATACCGCCGGCGCTGGATCCGGACCGGTTGTTCCCGCCCCGCGCCGGCGAACTCTTCTCAGCGTCGGGTCACCGTCGAGCACTCGCGGCGGTCACCGCCGAGTTCGGCGTCGCACTGCCGCGCTTCGCCCTCACCCGCGGACGCCTGCACACCCTCACCACCGCCTCGTGGACGCGACCACCGGGACCGGGTGAGGGCTACCTGACGACCACGGTGACGCTCCGGTGAGATCCCGAGCCGGTGCGACGCCGTCGATCGAACTCGTCGCATCGGCACGGCCGCACGTGCACGGCACCATGCTCACCCGAACGGCGGAGTAGCCCGACGTGGATTCGTCGTAACTTCGACTGAGTGGTTGCCAGACGGGTGAGCTTTGGGGGTTTGTCATGTCGACACACGACATCGAGGTGGGTTCCGGCGACCCGCGGTACGACGCGCTGCGCCGCGGGTTCAACCAGCGCTGGATCGCCAGTCCGGACTACGTGGTGGTGGCCACGACGGCGGACGACGTGGTGGCGGCGCTCACCGGGTACCTCGCCGATCCGCCCGGTGCGCCTGGCCGGATCACCGTGCGTTCCGGTGGTCACTGCTACGAAAACTTCGTCTCCTCCCCGGACGTCGGCGTCATCATCGACGTCGGCCAAATGAACCGCGTCTATTTCGACCCCGACGAGGACGCCTACTGCATCGAGGCGGGGGCGACGAACTGGCACAGCACCACCCAGCTCTACCGGGCGACGGGGCTGGCGCTGCCCGGGGGCTCCTGCTATTCGGTCGGCCTCGGTGGCCACGTGTCCGGCGGCGGATACGGGCTGCTCTCCCGGATGTTCGGCCTGACGGTGGACTATCTGTACGCGGTGGAGGTGGTCACCGTCGCGGACGGCAGGACACCCGAGAAGACGGTGGCGCGCAAGGATTCGCCGGACGAGGCGCTGCGCGACCTGTGGTGGGCGCACACCGGTGGCGGCGGGGGCAACTTCGGGGTGATCACCAGGTATTGGTTCCGCGGCCTGCCGCAACCACCCGCGCGTGTGCTGCTGCGGTCCCTCGCGTGGAAGTGGTCGGACCTCGTCGAGCACCCCGAACTCTTCAAGTCGCTGGTCCGGCGTTACGGGCAGTTCTTCGAGTACGAGGCCGCCGGCAGACTTCCGGATTCCTTCGGTGAATACACCTACCGCGACATGTTCACGCTGCTGAAGCTCACGCACATGAGCAGCGGCAAGGTCGGTTTGACGATTCAGCTCGACGGCACGCGGGACGACTCCGCGGAGCGGCTCCAGGCGTTCCTGGACTGGATCACCGAAGGGTTCGAGACACCCGACGGCTACCTTGTGGAGGAAACCCCACTCGACCTCCAGATCGGCGAACACCCGGCCCAGAGCGCCCTGTTCATCCCGACGCGGCTTCCCTGGCTGACCGCCACCCAGAGCCTGAACGACTCCGGCCCCAATCGTTGCGGCAAGTACAAGTCGGCGTACATGACGAGGGGGTTCACCGAGGATCAGATCGACGCGATCCTGTTCCACCTCACGGACCCCGACTACGACAACCCCGACGCCCTGGTGCAGGTCGACTCCTACGGCGGGGCGATCAACGACGTGGCCGCTGCGGCGACGGCGGTGCCACAACGCTCCTCGATCCTCAAGCTCCAGTACCAGGTGTATTGGACCTGGGGCACCGACGCCAACAAGGATGGCGTATTCGACTACCAGGACGCGGAGTTGGATCCGGAGATCGCCGGGCCGCATCTGCGCTGGATCCGGGACTTCTATCAGGCGGTCTACCGGGACACCGGGGGAGTGCCGGTGGTACCCGACCCGGCGCTGCCCGCGACCCTGACGGCGAACACGGACGGCTGTTACATCAACTACCCGGACGTCGACATCTCGGACCCGGACTTCAACACGTCGGGCGAGCCCTGGCACCAGCTCTACTACAAGGACGGATACCGGCGACTCCAGCAGGTGAAGCAGTGCTGGGACCCGCACGACGTCTTCCGGCACGAACAGTCCGTTCAGCCGCCGCAGATCCCGTAGAAACCCTTGTGGGACCGCCGCCCCGTCCGCCGCCGCCGGGCTCGGTCGTCGCGATTACGAGCGTTTGGCCGGGGGCGGCACCGCGGGGGAGAAGTTGGCGAAGGGTTCGGCGGCCGAGATCAGGGCGGCCAGGGCCGGGGACGTCGCGGCGTCGGGATGCGCGGCCAATGCGTCGCGGGCGCACGTGATCGCCGCGCGCAGGTCCTCGTGACGCGAGGTGGGCATCGGAGTTCCCTTCGGGACCGAAACGATGATCGCCCGGAGTCGTTTCCGGCCTCGGACAGCGATGTTATCCGAGGCCGGAAGTCGAATCACACCGCACGCCCGTCCTGTTCGGAAAGTCCGCCGGCCGTGCCCGCTCGGGCGGCTGTTGCGAGGCGGCGGGCTGCGCGCGAAGTCCCACCGGGGCGCCGGGGCGGCCGTGTGGAGGTGCAGATGATTCCCTGCGGATTTCACGGCTGCCCCGGCTTCCTGAATCCCTGCCCGATAAAGGGCGTTTCACCCCGGCGCGGTGCGGTGGTGTTTTCGGGAATTGTGATTCCGGTGCGGCGCGCGAGGAAAGGGCGGGGTGTGGGGGGGGTGGGAGTAAGGGAACGGGCCCCGGCCCCCCCCCCACAAAAACACGGTGCCCCCCGGGCCCCCCCCCCCCCGGGCCCGCGGGGGGGGCGCAGAAAAA
>NZ_JBIRRX010000002.1:436288-724251 GCF_044333915.1 Embleya sp. NPDC020886
GGGCCCCCCCCGGGGGCGGGGCGGGGGTGGCGGGGGTTTTGGTTTGCCCGGGCCGCCGCCGGTCCCGCGGGCGCGGGTTGCCCCCCACCCCTGATTCCTATGGGCACCACACCCCGCCCTTGAATGCGTGGTGTCGCGGTGGTGCTCGTCAGGCACGGGGACGGTGCCTGCCGGAAAGTCACCAGCGGTACCAGCGGCCCCGCCTGCCACCGGTGCCGGCGGAGCGGAAGACGAAGCCCAGGGCCCACAGGACCAGGACGATGACGGCGATCCACCACAGTGCCTTGAGCGCGAAACCGGCGCCGAAGAGGATCAGGGCGAGAAGCAGGACGACCAAAAGGGGAATCATTGTTTTTACCTCCGCCCCACGTCTGCCCCGGCCGGGCGCGCCCATTCACGGAAAGGCCCCTGTTTTGCGCGGCCTTTTCCGGAAAGACTCCGCCGTCGGCTCGCGCGGCACTCTTCGGTTTTCGGACTCGACCCGTCGGGTGCGTGCGGATGGCGGTGGCCGCTCAGCCGACACCGTGCGGGCGGAACTGGATGCTGATCCGTGGTCCGGTGGCCCTGGCGGTCTTGGGAATCGCGTGTTCCCAGGTGCGTTGGCAGGAACCGCCCATCACGATCAGGTCGCCATGGCCGAGCGGACGCCGCAGCACGGCCGCGCCCCCACCACGTGGGCGGAGCGGGAGATCGCGCGGGGTGCCGACCGAGACGATCGCGACCATGGTGTTCTCGCGGGCTCCCCGACCGTTGCGGTCGCCGTGCCAGGCGACACTGTCGTGGCCGTCGCGGTAGAGGCACAGACCCGCACTGACGAAGGGTTCGCCGAGTTCCGCCGCGTAGTGCTCGGAGAGCCGATCGCGTGCGTCGGACAGGGAGCGGTGCGGCAGGTCGTCGGCGGGCCCATAGTGGGCGAGCAGGCGGGGTACGTCGACGACGCGCTCGTACATCCGCCGACGCTCGGCCCGCCAGGGGACCGTCTCGGCCGGCGCGGCGAACAACGTGTCCGCGCCGGCAACCCATTCCGCCAGTTCGTCGATCCAGGCGCCGTTTCCGAGCATGGTGCGGCGCACGCCTTGCGGTGCGCCGATTCGGACGACATCGCTTTGGTCGAAGAGCGAACCCTGGAGACAATCCGACATTGCGCCACGATACTCCATCGAGGCGAACGCATGTTCGAGTGTGGTGGAGGAGCCGCGCGGGCGGTTTGCCCCCATGGTCGGCGTCGGGAGGTGGCCGGACGGCGCCGTGGTGAGCGCATGGTCACTCGGCGTGTGACCATGCGCTCACCACCGGGTCAACGACCCCGGGCGGCGATGAAGTCGGGGCGGGGCTCCGGGGCCGCGTACGGGTCGGTCAGGGCGTTGTGCACGCTGTTGTAGACGATGAACAGGTTGCTGCGCGGATACGGCGTGATGTTCTCCGCGGATCCGTGCATGCAGTTGCTGTCGAACACGGTCGCCGAACCGGCCGGCCCGGTGAGCACCGCGATGCCGTGTCGGTCCGCGAGTTCGGTCAGCGAGTCGGGGTCGGGCGTGCCGATCTCCTGGCGGCGCAGCGAGGTTCGATAGTGGCCGTGCGGGGTTTCGCCCGGACACGCGACGAACGTGTGATGCGAACCCGGCATGATCATCAACGCGCCGTTGTGTACGTGGTTCTCGGTCAGCGCGATCGAGATGCTCACCGCCCGCATCGCGGGCATGCCGTCCTCGGCGTGCCAGGTCTCGAAGTCGGAGTGCCAGTAGAAGCCGGAGCCGTCGAAGCCGGGCTTCAGGTTCGCGCGGCTCTGGTGGATGTACACGTCCGAGCCGAGGATCTGGCGGGCCCGGCCGACCAGCCGTGGATCGGCGACGAGTTCGCGCAGCAGCGGGCTGATCCGGTGGATCTCGAAGATCGACCGCACCGCCTCGGAATCGGGTTCGATGATCGTGCGCTCGTCCGCGCGGACCGCGGGGTCGTCGCACAACCGGGCCAACTCGGCCCGCAGCAAAGCGACTTTGCCGGCGTCGAGCAAGGGGTCGACGGTGACGAAGCCGTCCCGCCGGTAGTCGCGGAGTTCGTCCGGCGCCATCGGTCCCTCGGGCGCGTCGGCCCACACCACCGGATCGCGGCGTTCCACGCGCAGCACGCCGGAGAGGTGGCGGGTGGGATATGCGTCCACCGAACGGCGGTTGGCCGCACCGCCGTCCGCCGTACCGCGATCGATCGAGGGGATCGTCATGCGCCCGCCTCCTCGTGCAGCAGCGGGTACACCCCGTTTTCGTCGTGGGTCTCCCGCCCGGTGCACGGTGGGTTGAACACGCACACCATGCGGATGTCGGTCTTCGGCCGCATCGTGTGCCGCTCGTGACCGTCGAGCAGATAGGTCGTGCCCGGCGTGATCGTGTACGTCCGGCCGGTCTCCTCGTCGGTGAGTTCGCCCTCACCGTAGGTGCAGAAGACCGCCTCGATGTGATTGGCGTACCACATCGAGGTCTCGGTACCCGCGTACATGACCGTCTCGTGCAGGGAGAAGCCGACGCCCTCCCGGGCCAGGACGATGCGGCGACTGCGCCAGGTGTCGGCGACGATGTCGCGGTCGGTGCCGTCGAGTTCGTCCAGGGTGCGAACGATCATCGTGGTGGTCCTTCCGTTGTGGTCGGTAACGTCCGGGAGTTCAGGCGGCGGCGCGGACGGCACGCACGGCGTCCGCCAGGATGCCCATGCCCTCGTCGAGTTCGTCCTCGGTCGTGGTCAGCGCCGGCATCAGCTTGACCACCTCCGACTCGAAACCGGAGGTCTCGACCAGCAGGCCGCCCTCGAAGGCCCGCGCACACACCGTTTCGGCCAGGGAGTTGTCGGCGAAGGTCAGACCCTGGATCAGGCCGCGGCCACGCCGGGAGGCGCCGAGCGCGGCGTGTTCGGTGACCATCTCGGCCAGGTGACGCTCGATCAGTTCGCCCTTGAGCGTGGTCTGCTTCTCCAGCGACCCGTCCGCCCACAGCTCCAGCGCGGCGGTGGCGGTGACGAAGGCCGGGTTGTTGCCGCGGAAGGTGCCGTTGTGCTCGCCGGGCTCCCAGACGTCCAGGTCGCGGCGGAAGAGGGTGAGCGCCATCGGCAGCCCGTAGCCGCCGATCGACTTCGACAGGCACACGATGTCCGGGGTGATGCCGGCCGGCTCGAAGCTGAAGAACGGACCGGTACGACCGCAGCCCATCTGCACGTCGTCGACGATCAACAGGATCTCGTGTCGCCGACACAGGTCGGCCAGTGCGCGCAGCCACTCGAACCGGGCGACATTGACGCCGCCCTCGCCCTGTACGGTCTCCACGATCACCGCGGCGGGCAGGTTCAGGCCGCTGCCGCCGTCGGTGAGCAGACGTTCCAACCAGATGAAGTCGGGCAACTGCCCGTCGAAGTAGTTGTCATACGGCATCGGCGTGGCGTGAACCAACGGAATGCCCGCGCCGGCGCGCTTCTTCGCGTTGCCGGTGACCGCGAGCGCGCCCAGGGTCATGCCGTGGAACGCGTTGGTGAACCCGATCACCGCCTCGCGCCCGGTCACCTTGCGGGCCAGCTTGAGCGCGGCCTCCACGGTGTTGGCACCGGTGGGGCCGGGGAACTGCACCTTGTAGTCCAGGCCGCGCGGTTCGAGCACCACCTCCTCGAAGCGCTCCAGGAACGTGCGTTTGGCCGCAGTGGACATGTCCAGGCTGTGCGTGACCCCGTCGCTTTCCAGGTAGTCGAGCAATGCGCGCTTGAGCAGCGGGTGATTGTGGCCGTAGTTCAGCGCACCCGCTCCGGCGAAGAAGTCCAGGTAGGTACGCCCGTCCTCGTCGTACATCCGGCTGCCGCGTGCGTGGGTGAACACGGTGGGCCAGCTTCGGCAGTAGCTGCGGACCTCGGACTCGAGAGTTTCGAAAACAGTCATGCTTCTCCAGGGATCGGATGATCGAGGGCAGCGGCGAGCCACGTCCGACGGCGCCGCCCCCTCCGGTTCGGTTCGGGGCCCGTCGGGCTCAGGCGGCTGCGGCGAACGGGCCTATCCGGAACAGGACTTCGTCGGCGTGCCCGTCCGGGAACAGGGCCGCGCGAAAGAGTTCGGTACGACTCACATGCGCCCCGTGTTCGCGGCCGAGCGCGGTGAACAGCGCGATCGACGCCGCGTTGTCCAGGGTGATCGTGGTCTCCATGCGGGTTTGCCCATGCGGGACGCGGCGCTCCATCAACGCGGTCAGCATCCGCGTGGCCAGCCCCCGTCCGCGGGCGGTTTCGGCCACCGCGACCTGCCACACCATCAGGGTGTCCGGCAGCCCGGGCCGGACGTAGCCGGTCACGAAGCCCAGGACGCGCGCGTCCTGGTCACGGGCGACGATCGAGGTCGCCGCGAAGTCCCGGCACCAGAGCAGGTAGCTGTACGAGGAGTTGAGATCCAGCGCCGCGCTGTCGCGGGCCAGGTGCCACAGCGCCGCGCCATCGCGCAGCTCGGGTGGGCCCATCGAGACGACGGGACGGGCGGATTCCGTTTCGGCGAAAGATTTCGTTTCGGCGGACATGCCGATCGAACCTACCGACGTGCTCGTGGCGGACCGGAAGGGTGGACCTTCCCCACGCGCGCCGCTCTCCATAGCCTTCGGGTGCGCGCGCGCACGTTCCTCGGCAGCCGATCGCCAAACCCCGTGTCGACACACACTCGACGCCGTCGGTCATCGGGCCGGAGAATCTTCGAAATCGATGCCACTGAGCAGGAGTTTCTTCGCCGAAAGTGACGAATGGCGAGAGTTTCTGCGCATGAAGCAGGGTGTCACTATTGGGCAACGCGGCGATAACGTGTCGTGACCATCGCAGAGAGCAAGAATCGTCGGCGATGGCGGTGGTGATTGTGAGCATGCTCATAATCTTGACTGCGACAACGACCGCGCCTCCGTGCAGTGCGCCCGAACTCGCCTTCCTGTCAACGCCGTTGCGGCCGCGGGCCGGGTAGGTCCAGGGGTCGGGGCCGGTCGGTGTCGGCTCGATCCCGCCCGCGAAGTCCGGAGATCGTCGGGACTGCGGGAGGTGATCGGCGCGTAGCCGCCCGTGTCGCCTCGGACGCCCGGCCCACCATCGACCTGTCACCGACCGTGATGGGCCCCGGGCCCTGCTGCTCGTGCCCATTGCCGATGGACGTGGGCGATTCGATCGGGTGCGGTGGGGTAGCCCGAGGTGGGAGGCACATCATGAGGACCACCCGCACCCGGGACGGACGGGTGGCGGCGCTGCTGTCCGAGGCGGGCACCACGTACGCCGAGGAAGCCGGCATCCGCGTCGCGGATAGGCCCGCGCCGCTGTGGCAGTTGTTGGTGCTGAGCAACCTGACGGCCACCCGGATCAAGGCGTCGATCGCCGTAGACGCCGCGCGCGAACTGTTCGACGCGGGCGGCGGGACCCCGGCGGGCATGACCGAACTGACTTGGCAGCAGCGGGTGGACGCGCTCGGGCGGGCCCACTACGTACGCTACGACGAGGGCACCGCGACCCGGCTCGGCGCGTGCGCCGACCTCGTTCGCGAGCGCTACCGGGGCGACCTGCGCCGACTCGCCGGCGACGCGGACGGGCGGCGCGAGCGCGTCGAGGAACTGCTCCGGGCCTTCCCCGGCATCGGTCCGTCCGGTGCCCGCATCTTCTGCCGCGAGGCCCAGGGGATCTGGCCGTTCCTGCGGCCGGTCCTGGACCGGAAGGCGCTCGACGGCGCGGATCGGGTCGGCCTGCCGACATCGCCCGAGGCCCTGGCCGCGCTGGTCGAGGAGGACGACCTGCCGCGTTTCGCGGCGGCGCTGGTGCGAGTGGCGCTGGACCGGGGTCTCGCGGACCGGGTGCGGGCCGCCGCGTCATGACGCCCGCCGGCGGTGGCCGCCGGCGCGCACGTCACTCGCCCGCGGGGTCGCCGGTGCCCTGGATGTCGACCCGGTCGGGGCGTCCGGCCCCGATCCGGATGCCGACCACCAGGAATCGGCCGTGCGTGCCGCTCGGGAGACACAACTTCCCCTGGCCGGCCAGGTAGATCTCGTGCAGGTCGGAGTGGGCCGTCGGGCTCTTCGGGCTCAGCGTCGCCGTCCAGCCGATCGGTGTCGTGTCCGGGCCCGGGTCGTACAGGCGTTCCTCGTCCGCGTCCACGATCGCGTGCACGCCGATCCGCCGGCCGCCCGGCAGGACCACGGTCGCCGATCCCTCGTGATCCTTCATGGCTGCCAGTCTGGTCCGTCGTCGTCGGTTCGGCACGCGGAAGAGGACGTGTCGCGCTGCGAATTTGCGCGGATACCAAACGTGTTCGCCTTTCGTTGTTTTCCGATGATCCGATCGTGCGGCGTGCGGCGTGCGGCACGGCGTGGCCGGTCGACCACCCGACCGACCCCGCCGTCCCGCGACGGGCCGCGGCGAGGAGGTGGTTGACTGCTTCGCATGGACCTTGGGCGAGCTTCGGGGGCTCGGCGTGTGCCCCCATTCGATCCCGAACCGGGCGCGTTTCTGGCCGCCTTGGGGGAGGGCGCGCGGGAGCCGCTCACCCCGGCGAACCTGGCGCACCGGCAGGCCCGGGATGCCGAGACGCGGCCCAGGCCGACCCTTGCGGAGCTGCGGGCCGACGGTCGTTTCGAGGTGGACGAATCGCGGGTGCCGGGAGCGTCGGGCGGGCGGGACGTCACGCTCGTGCGCGCCCGCCCCGCCGGGGTGACCGGGCCGCTGCCGCTGCTGTACTACCTGCACGGCGGCGGGATGGTGATGGGCAACGCGTGGTCCGTGCTTCCGCAGGTGCTGCGTGAATGGGCGCTCCCGCTGGAGTTGGCGGTGGTCTCCGTCGAGTATCCGTTGGCGCCCGACGCGCGGTATCCCGAACCGCTGGAGGGCTGTTACGCCGGATTGCTCCGGGTGGTCGCGGACGCGGACGCACTGGGCATCGACGCGGACCGGATCATCGTCGGCGGCAAGAGCGCCGGCGGCGGACTCGCCGCGGCCCTCGCCCTGCTCACCCGCGACCGCGGCGGGCCCACACCGATCGGGCAACTGCTGCTGTGTCCGATGCTCGACGACCGCGGCGACACCTTCTCCGGACGGCAGTTGGCCGGCGTCGACACGTGGGATCGCACCTCCAACACCACCGCGTGGCGGGCGGCCCTGGGCGACCGGTACGGCGCGGCGGATCTGCCGCCCTACGCGGCGCCCGCTCGCGCGAGGGACCTGGCCGAGTTGCTGGCGGCCCATATCGAGGTCGGGTCGGCCGAGACCATCCGGGACGAGGGCGTGGCGTACGCCAACGCGATCCGGCAGGCCGGCGGTCGAGCCGAACTGCACGTATGGCCCGGGGCGTTCCACGGCTTCGACACCCTCGCGCCACGGGCCGCGCTGAGCCGGGACGCCCGCGACGCGCGCCTGCGGTGGCTGCGACGCACGCTCACGCAGTCGCAGTCGCAGTCGCAGTCGCAGCCGCAGCCATAGCCACAGTCGTGGTCGCGAGCGCGGTCCATCCGAGCGGTGGCCCGGCCCGGGGGCGCTTCGCGGCTACGCCGCAGGTTGTTCCGGGGAGTCGCCGGTGGGCAGGCCGAGGAGGACGCGGATGCGGTAGGGGATGTCGCTGTCCGTGTCGTCGTCGAATGCCTCCATCGCACGGCCGAACTGGCCGACGGTCTTGGCCTCGATGATCTTGAGCCACGCGGGTCGCAGGGACATGTTCGCCCGGGCGAGCGCGTCCGCGAGTGGGGCCACGTCGGCCGGCCATGGGGTCGCGGCGAGTTGACGGGACTCCTCGTCCTCGGCGGCGAGTCGGTTGGCGACCAGGGCGCGCAGTTCGGTCCACGGACGGTGGTCGCGGATGCCCGCGAGGAGCGCGTTGGCGGCCCGGTTTCGGCGCGCCGCGATCTGCTGGTAGCGACGGGCGGCCTCGGCGCGGGTCAGTGTGGCGCCGGTGCGCGGCGGCAGGGTGAAGGGGGCCGCCCCCGAGGCGCTGGGGGCGGCGGAGGCGGGACGGGCGGCGTCCGCGACGTCGGCGGCGGCCGAACAGCCCACGGCGGAGGCGGATATCACGGCCGCGGTCGCGAGAGCGGCGAGCACGGTACGGCGATTGTCGATCACGAAGACGTGAGCATAGGTCCTGCCCGCACCGAACGCGCGGGCAGGTCCGCCCTCCGTGCCGGCGCCCCGGACAAAGCGAACTCGGCCCGCTCTTGCGGGCAGTTCGCCAAGGCGCTCGCCTCGGCGCCTCGACCGCGCGAGTCGGATGCGACGGTTGCGTCCCCGCGGCCGATGCCGTCTGGTAGAAGGGGTGTCATGACCGGTGACGGCACAAGACTCGAACGGCGCATCCGACGCGACTTTCCCGCACCGGGTTCCGCGCCGGAGATCGTGCGCATGCTCGACGCGCTCCCGGAGGCCGCCGGCCATGATCGGGAGATGTTGGGCAGCGAGCGCATCCGCGCCGCGATCGTCCTGCTCGCCGACGGCGACCTCGGTCGGTTCCGTCGGGCCGTCGAACTCGCGAAGGCGGACTGGCGCGACCTGCTCGTCGACGCGGAACTCGCCGATGCCGATTGGCCCGCACGTCTGGACACCGAACTCGGCCCCGGGGGCGACGACCCGCGGTCCGCACCCGCCTGAGCCCCATCGACGGCACCCGGGTCGCGTCACGACACCCCCGCCGCGTGGGCGGGTGCGGGACGCGGGCGGGCATCTTGGGCGAGCCGGCAGGATGGACCGATGGACGTCGTCAAGCCTTGTGGGTTCCCGGTGCGCCGCGCGGACGAGTCGGAGGCGGATGCGCTGGCCGGGATCGACCCGATCGCGATCGAGGGCGACGACGAGCGTCGGGCGAGCATCCGTCGGTGGTGCCGGCAGGGCGTGGCGGTCGTGGCGGAGGACGCGTCCGGCCTGCTCGGCTACTGCGTGGTCGAGTACACCTTCTTCGAACAGGGTTTCGTCACGATGCTGATGGTGGCCCCGACCGCGCGTGGCGGCGGCGTCGGCCATCGGCTGCTGGACGCCGTGGCGGCCTCGTGCACCACCCCGAAACTGTTCACCTCGACCAACGTCTCCAACCAGCCGATGCAACGACTGCTCCGACGGGCCGGCTGGAGTCCGGTCGGCCTGGTGCACGGCCTCGACGAGGGCGACCCGGAGCTGTTCTACCTGTGCCCACCGCGGCCCGGACCGCCGCCCGCGTGACGGGTGTCCCGACGCGGCACCTCTCGGGCACCCGACCGACCGCCACCACGACCACCCGTCGACATGCCCGGAGGCCCGCTGTGTCCGCAACGCCGCAGGAGATTTTCCAGAGGTACATCCACGCCGGGACGCTGTCCCGCGATGCCGATGCCCTCGCCGAGTGCTTCACCGAGGACGGCGTCCTGGAGGCGCCGCTGGTGCCCGCCGGGGCCGGCTTCCCCCGGCGGTCGGTGGGTCGTGCGGAGATCCGGACCGCGATGGCGGCGTACTACCGGCAACCGGTGCGGAACGACCGGGTGCCCAACTTCGAGAAGTCCGGATACGTACTGCACACCACGGCCGACCCCGACGTGTTCATCGCCGAGATCGACACCGTATTCGACGGGGACGGCGAGGACACGGCGGTCTCGCTGGTGCAGATCTTCCGGGTCCGGGACGGGAGGATCGCCCGACTGCGCGACTACTTCGCGCCGGAGCTGGTCGACTGAGGCCCTCCGGAGGTGGTGTTCACGTCGGCGTCACGCGTTCGTGGCCGGGTGCTCACGCGGCCCTGCGAAGGTAACCCTGGTAGCGAGTTGTACAGACAACTTTGCGCACTCTCTGAGACCAAGGAGACGCCCATGGCTACCGCCCTGGACATCGGCGGCCTGCCCGCCGTGTGGCTGCGGGACAACTGCCCCTGCCCGTTGTGTCGCGACCCGCGAACCGGGCAGAAGTTGTTCCAGATCACCGACCTCCCGCTCGACCCGGTCGCCGCCGACGTCCGCGAGCACGGGTCCGACGTGGAGATCGTGTGGGCACCGGACGGGCACCGCTCCGTCTACGCGCGCACCTGGTTCGAGGCGCCCGCCGAGCCGGATCCCAGGAGCGAGGACGCCAAGTCGCTGTGGAACGCCGCGCAGTTGCCCGCGTCGCGGTTCGAATTCGACTGGAACGACTACGCGAGCGACCCGGTGCCCGCGCTGACCGCCGTACAACGCTTCGGGCTCGCGCTGCTCCGCGGCGTTCCGTGCGTCGAGGAGCAAGTCCTCGCGGTGGCGGGCACGTTCGGCTTCGTGCGGGAGACGAACTACGGCCGGCTCTTCGACGTGCGGGTCGAGGACCGGCCGAACAACCTCGCCTTCACCTCGGTACGGATCACCCCGCACACCGACAATCCCTATCGCGACCCGGTACCGACGCTGCAACTCCTGCACTGCCTGCACAACGAGGCCGCCGGTGGTGACTCCGGTTTCGTCGACGGCTTCCGGGCCGCCGCGCTGCTGCGCGCCGAACAGCCGGACGCCTACCGGGCGTTGGTGCGTACGCCGGTGCCGTTCGAATTCCGCGACGCGCACACCCGGCTGCGCGCGCACCGACCGATCATCGGTGCGGACGACGCGGGGCGGATTCGGGAAGTGCGCTTCAACAACCGCTCGATGGGCACCCTGCGGCTCCCGGCCGGCGAACTCGCCGAGTTCTACGCGGCCTACCGCGCCTTCGCCGAGATCCTGGGCCGCCCCGAGCTGATGCTGATCCGACGGCTGGAGCCGGGCGATTGTGTGGTCTTCGACAACACCCGGGTCCTGCACGCGCGCACCGCGTTCGACGGTGCGGGCCGGCGGCACCTCCAGGGCTGCTACGCCGACCTGGACGGCCTCGCGAGCACGCTGGCCGTCCTCGACCGCACGGTCGGAGACGCGTCGTGACGGATCGTCGGGAGATCGACACGAGCATCCTCGACGAACTGGCCCACCTGTTCGCCGACCAGGGCGCGGGCGAGTACCTCGGCGAGGCCGTCACGATGGCCGAACACATGTTGCAGGCCGGGGCGCTCGCCGAGGCCGAGGGTGCCCCCGAGCACCTGATCGCGGCCGCGTTGCTGCACGACATCGGGCACTTCCACGGTCCGTTGACCGGCCGCGACCTGATGGCGGGCGAGGACAACCGGCACAGCCACACCGGCGCGGACCGGCTCGCCGGGCGGTTCGGGCCCGAGGTGACCGAGCCGATCCGGCTGCACGTGGCGGCCAAGCGCTACCTGTGTGCCACCGAGCCGGGCTACGCCGCGCGCCTGTCGGCCGCGTCCGTGTACACGCTCGGCGTGCAGGGCGGCCCGATGGGCGAGGCCGAGGCGCGGGCGTTCGCGGACGGGCCCTACGCGGTCGACGCGGTACGGGTGCGGCGCTGGGACGAGGCGGCGAAGGACGCCGACACGATCGTCCCGGACTTCGCGCACTTCCGTGCGCTGTTGACCCGGCTGCTCCTGCCGTGAGCCGGTCGGCCGGGCCCTCCCGGCCCGGCCGGTCGAGCCGCCCCCGCCGACCCGTCAGCCCCGTCGTCGGGACAGCGCCGTCGTGGCCACCGAGTTGTGCACCGTGAAGGCCACGGTGCCCGGCAGGTAGCGGTCCTGCGACCACTCCACCGGCACACCCGTCGGGTCCGTCGTGCGGCGCCGTTCGCGCAGCAGCGACGTGCCCGGTGGGCAGCCCAGCAGCCGGGCGTCCTCCGCGTCGGCCGGCCACTGGTCGATCGTGTGGTCGGCGTCGGTGAACAACACGCCCAGTTCCTCCAGCGGCTCGGTGTGCGAGACCGCGTCGATCGGAAATCCCTGCACCAGGGCCCCGATCCGCTCGGGATACACGGTGCGCTCGATCATCACCGGCACCCGGGAGAGCGTCCGCAACCGCAACACCCGGTAGACCGACGACCCCGGCGCCAGGCCCAACTGGGCACACTCGCCCGGATCACCCGGCGCCGGTTCGACCGCCACCGTGCGCCCGCCGGGCTCCTCGCCGATCGAGCGCGCCCAGCGGGTGAAGCTCAGCAGCTCGGCGAAACTCTGCGTCCGGGCGGCCCCCAGCACCACCCGCCGGGTGCCGCGCCGGGACGTGACCATCCCGTCCGCGCGCAGCACCGCGAGCGCCTGGCGCACCGTGCCCCGCGAGACGCCGTAGTGCTGCGCGAGATCGCCCTCGGCGGGCAGCCGACCACCGGAGCCGTATCGGCCGGTGGTGATCGCCTCCCGCAGATCCGCCGCGACCTGTCGGTAGCGCGCCTCGCCCTGAACCCCCATCGCCACCCCCCGAATTCCATTGCCGGGACGTCCGACCGTGGCGACCCTACCCGGTCACGGCGCGGCTGCCGGGGCGCACGGCTATTTCCCGGGAACCTCGCGCGCCCGTGCGGCTGTGTTCATGTTGCGGCCATCGACGTCGGGCGTACTGGACCAAGTTGTACAGCCAACTCAGGCACCCCATTCGAAGCTCCAGGAGAACCCCGTGACAGTGCTCCGCGTTCGTGCGACCGGACTGGTCGCCGGCCTTGCCGTGGCCGCGCTCACCCTGAGCGCCTGCGGCTCGGCATCCGACAAGACGTCCGGGGCCGGCACCTCCGCCGCGTCGGGCACTCCCGGCGGGGCCAAGGACGCGGCGTCGGCCACCTCCGTCCAGGACTTCGGCGGCATGGAGGCGCTGGTGGCCGCGGCGAAGAAGGAGGGCAAGCTCAACGCGATCGCGCTGCCCCGCGACTGGGCCAACTACGGCGCGCTGATCGACGCCTTCCAGGCGAAGTACGGCATCAAGGTCGAGGTGGAGAACCCCGACGGCACGTCCCAGGACGAGATCAACGCGGTGACCCAGCGCAAGGGCCAGGACCGTTCGCCCGACGTGCTGGACCTGGGCAACGCGTTCGCGCTCAGCGCCGCGAAGCAGGACCTGCTCGCGCCGTACAAGGTCGCCGCGTTCGACCGGATCCCCGAGCCGCAGAAGGACGCGCAGGGGCGCTGGTTCAACGACTACGGCGGCTACATCTCGATCGGCTGCGACGCCGCGCGGATCAAGGAGTGCCCGAAGACGTTCGCCGACCTGCTCAAGCCGCAGTACAAGGGCCAGGTCGCGCTCAACGGCAACCCGACCAAGTCCGGCTCGGCGTTCGGCGGCGTGTACGCGGCGGCGCTGGCCAACGGCGGCTCGTTCGACGACATCCAGCCCGGCCTGGACTTCTTCGGCAAGCTCAAGAAGAACGGCAACTACAACCCGGTCGAGTCGACCCCCGCCACCGTGCAGAAGGGCGAGACGCCGATCAGCATCGACTGGGACTACCTCAACGCGGGCTACGCGGACGAGTTCAAGTCCAAGGGCGTCGACTGGCAGGTGAACATCCCCACCGACGGCGTCTACGCGCAGTACTACTCGCAGGCGATCGTGAAGTGGGCGCCGCACCCGGCCGCCGCGCGCCTGTGGCAGGAATTCCTGTACAGCGCCGAGGGCCAGAACCTGTGGCTCAAGGGCTACGCCCGGCCGGCCCTGATGGGCGCGATGAAGGAGGCCGGCACGCTGGACGCCGGATTCGCCGCGAAGCTGCCCGCCGTGCCCGGCGCCGGCGCCCCGGTCTTCCCGACCCCGGACCAGGTCGACAAGGCCAAGAAGGTCCTCACCGGTGGCTGGGGCCAGGCAGTCGCCGGATGAGCACCGACCTCTCCGACGTCGGCGCCCCCGCCGAGGTCCGGATCGTGCCTCCGCTCGCCGTGCGCGAGCGGAGCGCGGCCCGGCCCCGGCGGCGGCGGCGCGCCCCGCACTGGCTCGGTGTAGTGCCGTTGTTGTTGTTCGCCGCCGTGGTCTTCGGCGTGCCGACGGCCGCGATGGTCTTCGGGGCCTTCACCACACCGGCCACCGCCCCCGACGGGGTGCAGGCCACCGGCGCCAACCTGTCCGCGTCCGTGCAAGGCGCGTACCTGACCGCGCTGATCGGCAGCGTGAAGTTGTCCGCGGTCACCGCGCTGATCGCCACCGTGTGCGCACTGCCGATCGCCTACACCGTGGTCACCTCGCGCTTCCGCTTCGTCCGCGAGGCCGTGCTGACCGCGTCCGGCGTGCTCGCCAACTTCGGCGGGGTCGCCCTGGCGTTCGCGTTCGTGGCCACGCTCGGCAACGCCGGGGTGGTGACCGGCAGGCTCGACCTGACCGAGCACGGCTGGAGCCTCTACAGCTTCACTGGACTGTCCGTGGTCTACCTCTACTTCCTGATCCCGCTCATGGTGCTCATCCTGACCCCCTCCCTCGAAGGACTGCGCCGGCAGTGGCGCGAGGCGGCCCGCAACAACGGGGCCAACGCGTTCCGTTACTGGGTGCACGTCGCGCTGCCGATCCTGACCCCCGCGCTGCTCGGCGGCTTCGTCCTGCTCTTCGGTTCGGCGTTCGCGGCCTACGCGACGGCCGCCGCGATGGTCGGCAGCTCGGTGCCGTTGGTGACGATGCAGATCGCCGACGCGCTGTCCGGCAACGTCCTGGTCGACCAGGGCAACGTGGCGCTCGCGCTCAGCCTGGACATGGTCGTGGTGGCCGGTCTGGTCACCGCCGTTCACCTGCCCCTTCAGCGTCGGAGTGCCCGATGGCTCGACTAGCCGCACTGCGCGGCCGGATCCGTTGGTCGCGGGGCGTGGTCCTGCTGATCGCCGGCACGTACTTCCTGCTGCCGATGGTGTGTTCGGTGCTCTTCAGCATCGACGTACCCGGCCGGGGCATCACGTTCGACGCGTACACCGGGATCCTGGGGGCCGACGGCTTCCTGGACAGCCTCACGCTCACCCTCGAACTCGCCGCCGCCACCGTCGTATCGGTGTTGTTGCTGCTGGTGCCCGCGCTGATCACCGTGCGGCTGACCGCGCCGCGCCTGCGCTGGGTGATCGAGGTGGTGTGCTCGCTGCCGTTGGTGGTACCCGCCATCGCGCTGGTCGCCGGCATCGGCACGGTGTTGCGTTGGGGTCCGGACCACCTGGCCGACACCCCGCTGTACGACACGTTCATCGCCATCCAGGACCCGGATTTCCCGATCGTGCTGGTGCTCGCGTACACGCTGATGGCGCTGCCGCTGGCCTACCGCACGCTCGACGGCGGGCTCGCCGCGATCGACCTCGAGGTGCTGGTCGAGGCGGCGCGCGCGTGCGGCGCGAACTGGCCGCGCGCGGTGCTCCAGGTGGTCCTGCCCAACCTGCGTGGTGCGTTGCTCAACACCGCGTTCCTGACCCTGGCGCTCGTACTCGGCGAGTACACCGTCGCCGCGATCCTGGGCTACCGCCCCTTCGCGGTGTGGATCGTCGGCATCGGCGGTTCCCAGGCCGAGATGTCGGTCGCGGTGTCGGTGATCGGCCTGCTCGTCACCTGGGTACTGCTGCTCGCCCTCGCCACCGCCGGCCGGCCGCGCAGCGCCCGGACGAAAACCCTCCCGGAGACCTCGTGACCATGACGTTCGACCAGCCGAAGACCCGCACCGGGCCGCAGACCGGCGCCACGGTCGAATTCCGGGGCCTGCAACGCTCGTTCGGCAACGTCCGGGCCCTGGCCGGGCTGGACCTGACGGTCGGGCAGGGCGAACTCGTCGCCCTGCTCGGTCCGTCCGGCTGCGGCAAGACCACCGCACTGCGCGTGGTCGCGGGCTTCGAGCATCCGGACGCGGGGGAGGTGCTCGTCGACGGCGAGGACATCACCCGGGTGCCCGCGCATCGCCGCGACGCGGGCATGGTCTTCCAGTCGTACAGCCTGTTCCCGCACCTGAGCGCGCTGGACAACGTCGCGTTCGGCCTGCGGATGCGGGGCGTGGGGCGCGCCGATCGACGCGCTCGGGCCGGCGAACTCCTGGACCTGGTCGGTCTGCCGGACCAGGCCGACCGGTATCCGCACCAGCTCTCCGGCGGCCAACAACAGCGGATCGCGCTGGCCCGGGCGCTCGCGCTGCGTCCGCGCGTCCTGCTGCTCGACGAGCCGCTGTCGGCACTGGACGCGCGAGTGCGGTTGACCCTGCGGGACGAGATCAGGCGACTGCAACAGGAACTCGGCATCACCACCCTGTTCGTGACGCACGACCAGGAGGAGGCGCTCTCGCTGGCCGACCGGGTCGCGGTGATGAACGCGGGCCGGCTCGAACAGTGCGCGCCACCGGCGCAGTTGTACGCCCGTCCCGCGACCGCGTTCGTCGCCGAGTTCGTGGGGGTGATGAGCCGCATCCCCGCGCGGGCCGACGGTGCGGTGGTGCACGTCCTCGGCCGCGACCTGCCGATCGACGGCGAGCCCGCGCACGGCGACGTGGACGTGCTGCTGCGCCCGGAATCGATCGAGGTCACGGCGGCGGCCGCGGACGGCTCGGCCCAGGTGCTCGGCGCGGCCTTCCTCGGCGCGGTCACCCGGCTGAGCGTGCGCTCGGCCGCGGGCGCGACGGTCAAGGTCGACGTGCCCTCGCACACGGCGGCCACGCTGCCGGTCGGCTCCCGGGTCGAACTCGCCCTGCCGGACCGCCCCGTACTCGTTGCCCCGCGCACGGAGCCGGCGCGCACGTAGGGCCGGCGCGCCCGGTATGGACCGCCCCCGCCTCCGGCGATCGTCGACACCGCCCGGCGGGAGCGGGATCAGCCCCGAACCCGGGTGCGCGCCTTCGCCGGGACACCGGGGGTGCGGGTGTGCCGGAGTTCGCGGACGAGTGCCCGGACGGCGGCGGTCGCGGCGAGTTCGGGTGTGGTGAGGTAGCCCACGGAGCGGGTCGGGCGGGTCGGGCCGAGATCGGCGATCCGTACGGAGGGCGGTGCCCCGGTGAGGGAGAGCGCGGGCATGATCGCCATGCCGAAACCGCTGCTCACCATGGCGAGCACGGCTCCGTCGTCCTGCGCCTCGACGGTGGCCGGGGGGATCCAGTCCTGCGTCGCCCACCATTCGCGTGTGTAGGAGGAACAGTTCTCGGTCCAGTCGACCAGCGGCAGTGAGCGCGGATCGGGATGCCCGGCCGGATGCACCAACGCGTAGGGCTCCTCGGACAGGACGCCGGCGATCAGCCCCGGCGGCGTCGGCGTACCGGTCCCCAGGGTCGCGATGCCCACGTCCGCCCGCCCCTCGGCCACCTCCCCGGCCGTGCCCGGGCCGACCTCACGGACGATGCGCACCCGGGGTTCGAGATCCGGGTGCCGGGCGGTGAGGCGTTCCAGCACCGGCGGCAGCAGATGCAGGGCCGCGCTGCGGAAGGCGGCGATGCGCAGCGGTCCGGTGACCGCGGGTCCCTCGTCCGGCCCGGCGCCCGCCCCGCGGGCCTCGGCGACCAGTACATCCAGCATCCGCAACACACGTCGTGCGTGCGCCGCGGCCGCGGTCCCCGCCGGGGTGGGCCGGGTCCCGGTCCGGCCGCGCTCGAACAACACGGCGCCCACCTTGCGTTCGATCTCGCGCACCGCGTGCGAGACGCCCGACTGGGTGGTGCCCAGCGCCACGCCGGCGGCCGAGAAGCTGCCCGTGTCGGTCGCCGCGACGAGGATCCGCAACTCCTGCGGCGAAAGATCGGCTCGGGCCGTCATCAGGGCTCCCATCTGCCGTCATGAGGGCGACTCATGGATTCGGATCGGTCATGAGCGCAACCCGCTGCCGGGCCCGCGCATTCCTGCGTACGTTCGCGTCCCATGAACTCGCTCCTGCGCGGCACCGAGGCCGTCACCGTCCACCAGATCGCCCGGCCCGACGGGTTCCCCGCCTGCGAACACTTCCGGTTCGTCGAAACGCCCGTGCCCGAGCCGGTACGCGGGACGGCCTTGGTGGAGAACCTGTACTGGTCGGTCGACCCCTACCACCGCGAGATGATGGACGCCGAGTTCGCGCTGAACGCCCCGCTGGAGGGGCGCACGCTCGGCCGGGTCGTCGCCTCCCGCGACCCGGCGCTGGTCGAGGGCACGATGGTCTTCCATCGCCGGGGCTGGCGCACGCACGCGGTGGTTCGTCCCGACGAGGTGCAACCGCTTCCCGACCTGCCGGGGGTCCCGCTGTCCGCGCACCTGGGCCTGCTCGGCGGTACGGGGCTGACCGCGTACGTCGCCCTCACCCGGATCGCTCCGCTGCGCGAGGGCGACGACCTGTTCGTCTCCGGCGCGGCGGGCGCCGTCGGCACCGCCGTCGGCCGGTTCGCCCGGCTGTTGGGTGCGCGGCTGCTGGTGGGCAGCACGGGATCGGCGGCCAAGGCGCGGTATCTGACCGAGCGGGTCGGCTACGACCGGGCCTTCGACTACCGGGACGGTCCGGTTGCCGAACTGCTCGCGCGCGCCGCGCCGGAGGGCGTCGACGTGTTCGTCGACAACGTCGGCGGCGACCACCTGGCCGCCGCCGTCGGGGCGCTGCGCGAGCGCGGTCGGATCGTCCGGGTCGGCACGATCAGTCAGTACAACCGGCGGGATGCCCCGCCGGTGCGCTTCGACCACGCGGACTTCGTGGAGAAGAGCCTGCGTCTGGAGGGCTTCCTGGTCCGCGATCACGGCGACCTGCGGGACGAGTTGTACGACTTCGCGGTGCCGCACCTGCTCGCCGGAAGGCTGACGTCGGACGAGACGGTGGTGGTGGGCTTCGAACGGATCGTGGCGGCGTTCACGTCGATGCTGCGCGGCGGCAACACCGGGAAGATGATCATCAGAGCGACGGGCGCCTAGGCGAGGGTGATCGTGGTTCGCCGAGCCGCCCGCAGGCGTTCCGCCCTCGCGTGGCAGCCCCGCGGTGCGCCTGGACGCAAAAACCCGAACTCGGCTAGGTTTTCTTTCATGACCGGACCCGTGGAACCCGAGCGGCAGGCGCGGTTGGACAACATCCGTACGCCACGCGGCCGTTACGCGAAGGGCGTGGCCCGTCGCAACCAGATCCTGGAAGTGGCGCTGGACGTGTTCGCGACCCTCGGGGAAAAGGGCGCGCTGATCAAGGAGATCGCCGACCGCATGGGCATGTCCCAGGCCGGCGTCCTGCACTACTTCGGGTCCCGCGAGGGTCTGCTGATCTGGGTGCTCGGCGAACGCGACCGGGTGGCCGGCGAGAAGATCGCCTTGGACGCGTACGGCGACCCGCTCACCCGGATGGCCGACCTGCTGCGCCACAACGGCGACGTCCCCGGCCTGGTGCGCCTCTACGTGAGCATGGCCGCGGCGGCCGGCTTCCCCGGCCATCCGGCCCGCGACTTCTTCGAGGTCCGCTCCACCGACATCGTGGCCGGCCTGCGCGAGGGCCTCGCCGAGCTGCAACAGCGCGGCCGGGTCCGACCGGAGGTCGACGTCGACGCCATCGCCCGACTGGCCCTCGCCGCCGCGGACGGCATCCAGTACCAGTGGCTGATCGACCCCACCGTGGACATGGGCGCCGTCATCGACACCATCGTCGCCCTGGTGGTGGACGCACCTCCGCCGCCGGAGGCGGGGTAGTCGTCCGGCCCGGCGGTCACGGCGCGATCGCCGGGCCGGTCCGCGACCCGGCTTTTCTCCCATCGGCGTCGTGCTCGGGAGAGGAGCCCCGGTTTGCCGTGCGTCGGGCGGGCCGTGACGACTTGTCGGCGGTCGGGAAGCGATCCCCGTCCCGATGCGCGCCCAACAGGCGCGTAAACGGCTACGCGGCGACGACACACGTTTGCCCGCAGTCGCCGAGATCGCCCCAGCCGACGCCTACGGCGCATCGGGGAGCGACCGAGTTTCGGGAAGGGCGGCTCGCCGCCCGCCTGTTGGCCTACCGGCGGCACGGGGACAGCGTTGCTGCGGGGTTGGGCCCGCGCCGGCGCCCCACCGGCACCCGGGCCCGGAGTCCGAGGTGGGGCGGCCTGGCGGCGGCGGGTCAGGCGAAGTCGGCGACGTGGTCGGCGGCCCACCGGGCGTAGCCGCGCGGTGCGGCGCCGGTGAGTCGGGTCAACGCCGGGGTGATCTCGGGCCGGGTGTCCACGGTCGCCGCCATCAGGTCGAACAGGGCGTGCACGAAGTCGGCGTCCATGAAGGCGGCCAACTGTTCGCGCACCGGTCCGGCGTCGAGCTCCTCGAAGACGAGCGGTCGACCCAGCGCCGCGCCGAGCAGGCGCACCTGCTCGACCTGGGTGAGGGCCTCGGGCCCGGTCAGCAGGTAGGCGCACCCCGCGTGTCCGTCGGTGGTGAGGACCCGGACGGCGGCGTCGGCGACATCGCGTTCGTGGATCGGCGCGGTGGTCGCTGCCGCGTAGGGAGCGCGCACGACATCGCCCTGTGCCAACTGCATCGCGAAGGTGAGCGAGTTGATCGCGGGGAACATCAGCCGCAGGAAGGTGTGCGCGATCCCGGTGGCGGCGACCGCCTGCTCCACCCGGGCGTGGTAGGCGGCGATCACGTTCGGCTGTACGGGTGCCCCGTCCACGACGGCGCCGGACGACAGGAACACGATCCGGCGCACACCCGCCGCGCCGGCGGCGTCGAGCAACGCCTCCGGGGCCGTTCCGTACGGCAGCACCAGGAACAGCGCGGTCACGCCGTCGAACGCCGCGGTCAACGTGGCGGGATCGGCGAAGTCGCCGCGGACCACCTCGGCCTCCTCCGGCAGTGCGGCGCTCTCCGGCTTGCGGCTCAGCGCCCGCACCGGCAGCTTCGCCGCGGTCAGCGCCTCCACGGTCTGTCGGCCGAAGTGTCCGGTGGCTCCGGTGACCAGGATCATCGTCGTTCTCCTTCCGCTGCGGGCGAGGGCCTCGGATCCGGTCCTCGTCCCGCTCGAAGACGACGGTAAATGCCCAATAGGAACGCTGCGTTCCGCAATGCTTCGGGCATCCCGACCGGCGTCGGCCGGCTCGTTCCGCCGGGGAGCGGCCAAGGATGGCCCGACGACAGCGGTTGGTGGGGGCAAGACCCGCATCCGGACGAGATCGCGCCCTCGTACGTGTTCCTCGCGGCGGGTCGAGCGCGCTCATCCCCCTTCGCGTGCACATACCCGGGTTCGGTGGTCGGCGTTGGACGTCACCACGCAGGGGTGCCCCAACGCGCTGTTCTCGTCGACCAGGAACAGCGCGAGCTGCTCGCCGACCTCCAGCCCCAGATCGTGGTGGATCACCCCGTTCCAGGTGTGTGGCAACACGTCGCCGTCCACCGGCCAGTCGTGCAGATCCACCTCGACCTCGACCTCGTCGTCACGGTTGGGTACGACGACGATGGCCGGTGCGCCGATGATGTCCATCCTTCGAGTGTGGACCCGCGATCGAAAGCGTGAGCGCACACGCGCCGGCGTGTCGCGTCGCGAGAGCGTGGGTTCACTCGGCTGCGGAAGGCCACCGCGACACCGAGACCGGCTTCGACGGCGCGCGGGCGGCCAATGAACCGACCCACACGGAACGGAATTTCGCGTCCGGACAGCCGATCTGCAAACCGCCGCCGCCGCGTCGAGCCGAATCGGCCCCGGCACCGGGCTCGCAGTCGCGCATTGCTTGGGAGTGCCCCCATGGGGTTTCGTCAAGGGAGCGGGCGCACGGGTCCGCTCCGGTGGACCCGTGCGCACGGTCGATGCTCGATGTGGTCGGGGCTCGATCGGCCCGGGGTGGCGCGAGACGTCGGCCGCTCGGGCCGGTGTCGATCAGGTGCCGAGAAGGTCCAGCAGGTCGTCGGCGTGTTCCTCCTCTTCCTCCAGGATCGACTCGATCATGCGTCGGGTGGTGGGATCGCGGTCGCCGAGCCAGCGGGCGATCTCCTGGTAGGTGGAGATGACGATGCGTTCGGCGAGCAGGTTCTGTTCGAGCATGGCCTTCAGGTCGGTGTCCGCGGCGGTCGAGTACTCGGTGTGCGAGCGTTCGTGCAGCGTGGTCGGATCGAAGTCCGGATCCCCGCCGAGTTGGGAGATGCGCTCCGCGGCCCGGAGCCCGTGCTGCATCTCCTCGGCGGCGTGCTCGGTGAACTCCGCCGCCACCTGGGCCCGGTCGATGCCCGCGGCCGAGATGGCGTGCCGGGTATAGCGCAGCCAACACACGATCTCGGTGGCGACCACGTCGTTGAGCACGTCGATCACCCGGCCGGTGTCCAGTCCGTACGTCGAGGTGACCGCGCCCTCGCCCATCTTCTGCCGTGCCTGCTCCCGGATCCTGGTCACATCCAGAACGAAGTCGTCGCTCATGCCCGCTGCCTCTCGCCTCACACCGTCGGCGCCGATCGCCGCCCAACCCCACTGCCTCGAACGCCGGGCACCCACACTCGAACGTAGGTGCGGAATTCGAATGGGCCGGGTCGATCCGGCTGCCGACGTCGGCTCGTGATCGAGCGGCGCGTCGGACGTCTCCATTGAAGTCCCACCGAGCTCCCGCTTCGAACTCCCGTGCGCACCCCGCCCCAGGGTGCTGTCGGCCGGGGTTCGTAGGCTTCGGCCGGCAGCAGGTTCGATCGGAAACGGAACAGACCCTCATGAGTGTGTGGAACCATCTCGGCGAACTGGGCGGGCTCCCGGTGCACGAGTTCCTGGCCGTCGACGACATCGACGGCTTCGACAAGGACGACGAGGAGCAGCTCGCGGAACTCGTCGCCTCCGCGCCGGAGCCCGGAGCGGTCGCCTGGAAGATCGCCACCCACTTCGAGGCCGAGCTCGAATTCGCGGACGTGTTCGCGCTGTTCCTCGACACGGTCGACACCACGCGGGTACGGGCGCTGGTCATCGGCTACTGGGCCACCGACATCCTGGAGGGCGAGAACGCCATCATCCGGGTGTTGTGCGAGCACGCCGACCGATTCCCGGCGCTACGCCATCTGTTCGTCGGCGACATCATCGGCGAGGAGCACGAAGTCTCGTGGATCCCACCCGAGGACATCACGCCGCTCCTGGACGCCTTTCCGCACCTGGAGGAACTGGGCTACCGGTTCGGTCAGGATCAGCAGCCGGCTTCCGGATTCGCACTGCGCCCGACGCGGCACGAGCGACTGCGCAAGCTCGTCCTGCAGACCGGCGGCATGCCCGCGCGGGTGCCCCGGGCCGTCGCGGCGTGCGAGTTTCCCGCACTCGAGTACCTCGACCTGTGGCTCGGGGTGCCGATGTACGGAGGCGACGCGAGCGCGGCCGACCTGGCCGACCTCCTGGACGGCACCCGGCATCCCGAGCTGCGGCACCTCGGCCTGATGAACAGCGCGATCCAGGACGAGGTCGCCGCGGCGGTCGCCGCCTCCCCCGTCCTCGCGCGGCTGCGCTCGCTCGACCTGTCCATGGGCACGCTCTCCGACACCGGCGCGGACGCGCTGCTCGCCGGCCGGCCGCTCACCCATCTCGAACGCCTGACCGTGCATCACCACTTCCTCGGCGCGGACGCCGCCGCGCGCCTGCGCGCGGCCCTCGAACCGGCCGGAGTCGCCGTCCTCCTGTCCGAGCCGAGCACGCCGTGGAGCGGGGCGGAGACCCCCGAGGAGGGCAGGTACACCGAGGTCGCCGAATAGCCGGATCCGGACGCGGTGCCGCCCGGTGGGCCGAACGACGGGCCTACCGGGCGGCACGATCGGGCGGGTCGGCTACCGGAGTCGACTGTCCGCGGGTCGGCTCAGCAGGCGCCGAGGTCCACCCACACCCCCCATTGGCCGGTGGTTCCGGGGACTTCGCCCTGGGTCCACCACTTGGCGCGGTAGGTGTGGCCTTGATAGGAGACCACACTGCCATTGGTGTAGACCGAATTCGCGTTCCACGCGGGCGCGTTGCACCCGGGTCCGCCGCTGCCGACGGTCAGCGTGTATTGCGCGGTATGGGTGGCGGTACCGGTCGCGGTGACCGTCACCGTGTACGTACCCGGAGTCGCCGTCGAACTCGCCGAGAACTTCAGCGACGAGTTGGCACCCGACTGGATGGTGCCCGGAGTGAACTCCGCGGTCACCCCGCTGGGCAGGGTCGAGGTGGTCAGGGTGAGCGACTGCGCCGACCCGCTGGTGGTCGTGGTGTTCACCGCGGTGGTGACGTCGCCGCCGAGCGCCACGTTGCCCGAGGTCGGGTTCAGTGCGAGCGAGAAGTCGGGGTCGCCCGGATTCGAGGTGCAGGTCGGGTCGTTCGGCTGGGCCGGCAGGCTGACCGCGTCCCAGGCGGCCTTGGTCTTGGCGAACAGGGCGCAGGTCGGGTCGAGGGTCTTGGCCGAGTTCAGCGTGACCGTGCGGTACTTCTTGTAGGTCATACCGCTGGTCTTGAGCAGCATGCCGCCGTAGAAGATCTTGCCGGCCTGCTGGATGCCGACCCCGGTGAGGGTGGTGTTGTTGCAGGTCGGGCTGGCGGGCTTGCCGCCGCCGGGGTTGGTGCCCTCGGCCAGCAGGTAGAACCAGTGGTTCAACGGCCCGGCCGCCTTGTGCACCTCGGTGCTGGGGATGGACGAGCTGTAGCAGTCCGGGTCGCCGTTGGTGGAGGGCTTGTACATGTAGCGGATCGGGCCCTGGCCGACCAGGTTCACCGTCTCGCCGACGGTGTAGTCGGGGACGTCGTACGGCGAGGGCTCGTTCGTGTAAGCCTCGGTCAGTGCGCCGAAGATGTCGCCGGTGCCTTCACCGAGTCCGGCTTCGGTGCTGGTGCCGCCGGGGGTGTTCTGGTCGATGCCGTGGCCGAATTCGTGGCCGATCACGTCCATCGACGCGATCCACTGGTTCGACTGGTTGTGGCCGATCGTGATGGTCGAGCCGTCCCAGTAGGCGTTGAGCTCGTTGAGGCCGACCTTGACCGGCCAGCTCCCGCCGTTGCCGTTGTGCCCGTTGCGCCCCAGCCAGGTGCCCAGCATGTCCCATTCCTTCTGCGCCGCCCACATGGCGTCGACGCAGCCGGTCTCCTTGCTCGTCGCCTGGCCGTTGCCCCACGAGTCGGTGGACTTCGTGAAGACCTGGCCGGTGCTGTAGTCGGCGCAGGACAGGCCGGGACGGGTGGTGTCGCGCAGGGTGTAGGAGCCGCTGGTCTGGATGGTCAGCGGGTTCGGGCCGTTCCACTGGCTGTTGCCGGTGCCGGCCTTGACGTCGTCGGTGGTGTCGAGCACCGCTCCGGTGCTCGCGTCGACGAACACGTGCAGCCTGCTGGGCGCGGTCGCGGTACGACCCGCCACCACCGTCTCCCAGGCCAGCGCGCTGTTGCCGTCCTTGACCCGGACGACCAGGCGGTGCGACTCGACCTTGTCCACGACCGCGAGTTGGGCCTTGGAGGTGGTCTCGGCGGCGCCGGCCGACACGGTCGGCTGGGTGGTGACCGCGATCTGCGCGTTGGTGGCGGCCTGGGTCGCGCGGACCCGGCCCTTTCCGTCGGCCAGGACGACCGCGTCCCCGCCGATGACCGGGAGGCCGCGGTAGGTGCGCTGGTACGCGACCGAGTACAGGTCGTCGACCCAGGGCGTGACGAGTTGGCGTTCGTACTGCTCGTTCGGGCCCTTGGCGAGGGCGTCCAGGCCGCCGGCGGCCGCCCGGTCGGCAGCGGATACCGCGATTGCCTGGGGGTTTGCGGGGGGAGGGGAGGGGTCGGCACCGGCCGGGGACGCGCCGGTCGCGCCGATGGCCAGTCCGGCGATCAGGGCCAGGACGGTCCCGGCCGTGGTCGTTCCGCGGTTCATCGAGACTCCTTGGGTGGGGGAGGCTCGACCACGTCGCCGGCCTGCGCCGCGTACGCCTTGTGAGTGACGCGGGTGACCGTGCAGGCCGGCTTGTGTCCGAGCGAGCGAAACACTCACACGGGGGCGGGGAGCCGGTGAAGGCGTCGGCGGGATCCGGCTAGTTCTGGCAAATCGGCGCCCGTCTTCGGCGTCGTATTCCGTCCGGAGGCTGTTCTTGCGTTATAGGCAAGGTGACATGTCTGAGCGGCAGGATGGGGTTAGCGTTGCGCGCATCGGACGCCGCCGAGACGTGCGGGGAGAGGAATCCATGAGCCTGAACCAGTCGCCGCAGGCGGACGCCGGACCGGCCGGTGTCCCCGAGAAGAGCGAGCCGGACGCGCGGCAGCGCCGGACGATCCTGATCGCCGTGTGCGTCGCTCTGATGGCGGTGATCGCCTCGGTCTCCGGGCTCAACGTCGCCCAGCCCGAGTTGGCCGTCGAGTTCGACGCCTCGCAGAGCACCATCCTGTGGATGATCAACGTCTACACGCTGAGCCTGGCCGCGCTCCTGCTGCCGCTCGGCGCCGTCGGCGACCGCCTCGGCCGCAAGCCCATGCTGGTGGCCGGCCTGATCGTGTTCGGCCTCGCCAGTGCCGCGGCCGGACTGGCGCCCTCGTCCGAGGTGATGCTCGCCGCGCGTGTGGTGGCCGGCATCGGCGCGGCGATGATCATGCCGATCACCCTCGCCGTGATCACCGCCACCTTCCCCGAGGGGGAACGCGGCCGGGCGATCGGCGTGTGGACCGGGGTCGCCGGCGGCGGCGGCATCCTGGGCATGTTCCTCTCCGCCGCCCTGGTCGACGTGGCGAACTGGCGTTGGTTGTTCGTACTGCCCGTCGTCCTGGTCGTCGTCGCCCTGGTCATGGCGGTGCGCTCGGTGCCGGACTCCCGGGAGACCTCCCGGCACTCCTTCGACGGCGTCGGCGCGCTGACCTCCGTCGCCGCCGTGGTCGGCCTCGTCCTCTTCCTGCAGGAGGGACCCGAGCGCGGTTGGGGCGAGCCCGCGACCGTGATCGCGCTCGTCGTCGGTGTCGCCGCCGCGATCGCCTTCGTGGTCTGGGAACTGCGGCGCCGCGACGCCGCGCTGCTGGACGTGCGCCTGTTCCGTGAGCGGGGCCTGGCCGGCGGCTCGATCACGCTCCTGGCCGTCTTCGGCGTCCAGGCCGGCATCTTCGTCGTGCTCTTTCCCTTCCTTCAGGTCGTGCTGGGCTGGTCCGGACTGCTGTCCACGGTGGCGCTGATGCCGATGGCCGTGTTGATGATGGCGTCCTCCGGACTGGCCCCCGCGCTTGCCGAGCGGATCGGCCCGAGGGCGACCATGGCCATCGGAATCGCCCTGGCCGGCCTCGGCCTCGCGCTGATGGCGGCGATCGTCTCGGTGGACGGCGGATACCTGTCCGTGCTTCCCGGCATGCTCGCCATGGGCACCGGCATGGGCCTGTCGATGACCCCCTCCACCGAGGCGATCACCGGCGCCCTGCCCCGCGAACGCCAGGGCGTGGCGTCCGCCGTCAACGACGTCACCCGCGAATTCGGCACCGCGCTCGGCGTCGCGCTGCTCGGGGCGCTGTTGTCCGCCGGCTACCGAAGCGCCATCGACACCCGACTCGACGGCATCCCCCGGGACCGGGCCGACACCGCCCGCGAAGGCGTCGCCAACGCGATCGACGCCGCCCACACGGCCGGCCCGCAGGCCCGGGAACTGGTCCGCGCCGCCGAGGAGTCCTTCGTCGACGGATGGCAACAGGCCATGTGGGCAGGTGTGATCGTGATGGGCGTCCTGTTCCTGTACATCCTCGTCCGAGGGCCGCAGCGGCCGGTCCGCACCGACGCCGAGCCGGAACCGGCCGACACCGTCGCCGAGCCGAAACCGGTCGACACCGTCGCCGAGTAGGTCCGGTCCGGTGGACCCTGCCGGGGCTGCGCGGGCGGGCGTTCGGAAACCCGGGTGCGGGGGTTCGACGGGTTCTGGGATCATGCCTGATGGCCCACACTCTCGAAGCCCTGGTTGTCCGACACGCCCACCGCGTTCCGCTCCCCGCCGGGCCCACCGGACAAGGCGACGTCGCGGCAAGGCAGTTCGACGCCGCGCTGATGTCGGTGGGCTTCAAGCTGTCGGGAGATCTGCTGGAGCGCCTGTCGGGGCTGGCCGAGGAGAGGGTCGTCGAGATCGCCGCACGCACGTTGCCCACGGTCCGGGCAATGGTCGGCGACCACGTCCGACACAACAGCTACTTCATCGACTTCCCGCTCAACGTGCCGAACACCTTCGACTTCTGGACCCGGTGCATCGTCGAGGCGCTCGCCGACGACACGTCGCGCGAGCGCACCCTGGCCCAGCTCGCCACCGGCGTGGTCGACCTGCTGACGCTGCCCTCCTACGGCAACTACCGGCACACGTACACCGAGTTGCTCGCCGCCCACGACGAGCTGATCGCCGCCGCGAGCGACCGCACCACGGTCCTGCACTCGGGCGCCGACCCGCAGCACGAGATCACCGCCCTCTACCTGGCCCTGGCGGGCAGCACCACCCCCCTGGGCGAGGAGAGCCTGCGCGATCTCGCCGCGCTGGCCGGGCACTGCGTCGACGGCCCCCAGCCCGAGGCGATCCCGATCCGGGAGAACCGCGCCGTCGTCAACCGGGCCCGCCTCGACGTCGGCGCGGACCTGCTGGTGGACACCGTCACCGACGTGTTGCGCCTGGCCTGCGCGCTCGCGGGCGGCGACGTGACACTCGTGGTACCGACCCGATTCCGGGGGTTGTCGCGTCCCGTGCGCCGGGCCCTGCTCGCCGGCCTCGACGCCGTCGTCGCGGCGGCCCCGGCCAAACTCGCCGACGTCGGCGCGCACCGCGAGGCGTTCAAGCGCCTCGGTGAGCGACTGCACCCGCACGAGTATCCGCAATGGCCGCATGCCGCCGACGTGTTCGCGGTCGCCCGGGGCGAGTTCCGGGCCCCGACCCTGGACAGCCGGGTCGAGCAACTGCTCGGCGCGCACGACGTCGTCGGGGCGACGCGGCTGCTGACGGCCGCCCCCGGCAAGCTGTTCCGCGCCCTGGACCGGCTGTTGCGCGCGGCCGGCACCCAGGCGGAGCGCGACGTCGTCGTGGCCGCCGCGGCACAGGTCGCCGAACAGGTCTCCGGGCGAGTGTTGTTGTCGGTGCGCGAACACTTCCACAACCGCACCGACGACACCGCGCCCGGCCGCGTCTTCGTCAACCGGCTCGGCCGCGCGTGGGCCGCCGAGGACACCCGGGCTCCGGTGCAACCGGCCGAGCGCAAGCGCCTGATCACCGCCCTGGACGCCGAGACACAGCGGCGGCTCCCGGCCGCCGGGCACCTGCTCGTCGACCCCGACATCCTCGACGTCGCGCTCCCGCTCAGCGGCAAGGCGACGGCCGCCGGGCTCGGCGTGCTGCCCCGCGGCTCGGTCTCGCCCGTGGACGGCGAACTGCTGCGGTTCTTCGCGTACTGGAAGCAGACGCAGGAGTGCACCGACTACGACCTCTCCGCGCTGATGCTGGACGACGAGTACGAGACGGTCTGTTGGCTGTCGTACACCGCCCTCACCGAGATCGGCGGCACCCACTCCGGCGACATCACCGACGCGCCGGACGGTGCCTCGGAGTTCATCGACCTGCGGCTGGACGCGGTCCGCGGCACCTACATCGTGCCGCAGGTCCACATCTACTCGGGCGAGAGCTTCGAGCAGGTCGAGGAGTCGTTCTTCGGCTTCATGCTGCGCGACGCCGAGCAGCAGGGTCGCCCCTTCGAGCCGCGTACCGTACGGATGAAGTCGGACCTGCGCGGACCGGGCCGGGTCGCGCTGCCCCTGACCTTCGTGCGCGGGAGCGACGGGCGGTGGCACGCCAGGTGGTTGCACCTGTATCTCCAGGGCGGCCCGAGCACCAATCGGGTCGAGGGACATCGGGTGACGACCGCGATGTTGATGCGCGCCATGCTGGAGCGGCAACACCTCACCGTCGGACACCTCGTCGACCTGATGGCCGATCGGGCCACGGCCACCACGCTGTGGGACGGCGAGAGGATCCCGGACGGACCCGTCACCTACCTGGGCCTGTCCCGCCCGGACGGCCTGCACCCCGGCTCGCGGATCTTCACCCCGGAAAACCTGCGCGACCTGATCCCCGGCTGACTGCTAACGTTGACCGCGGCGAGGCCATGAACGGACTTCCTTCTCATTCCTGAACTAGTCCGTTCGCTTTCCTCGCCCTCGACCACGAGGCCGGGCTGCCCATGGGCACCCCGGCCTCGTCGTGTCCGCGGGCCGGCCGGCGCACCGCCCGCGAAGGCGAACTCGGCGCCGCCGACGAGCCCGTCCCGGTCCCCGCCGTCGAGGCGACGGCGGTTTCGGCGCGACGCCGCCTGCTCCGGACGGGCGAGGGACGCCGGGGGCCGCGTGCGGTGCGGTCCTCGGACAGGAGGCCGGCGAGGGAGGCGGCGACGGCCGCGAGGGTGGGGAGCAGCAGCAGGGCGAAGCGGAGTCCGAGGTGGCCGGCCAGGAAGCCGATCAGGGGCGGGCCGGCGAGGAAGGCGAGATAGCCGGTCGTGGAGACGGTGGCGACCGCGGGACCGGGGGAATCCGGATACTGCCGGCCGACGCCGCCCACCACGAGCGGGAACGAGGACGCGATGCCCAGGCCGACGGCCGCGAACGCGGGGACCACGAGCCACGGGTATGGCACCGCGATCGCCGCGGCGGCGGCGACCCCGGTCACCAGCGCGCCGAAGCGGACGACCCGCACCGGCCCCAAGCGCGCGGCCACCCGGTCACCGGCGAGCCGACCGAGCGTCATGGCCAGCGCGAACACCGTGTAGCCCGCGCCCGACACACCCGGCCCGGCGTGTACCGAATCCGCCAGATACACGGTGCCCCAGTCGGTGACCGCGCCCTCGATCAGCAGGACGCACAGTCCGAGCAGGCTGAGCCGGCACAGGCGCCCCCGCAGTCCCGGCCGAGTCCGGGCGGTGGATCCGGGCCGCGGCTCGGACCCGTGCCGGCCGACCGGGCGCAGCGCCGCGACGGCCGGCACCGCGGCGATCAGCGCCGCGGCGGCGGTGACCGTGAACTGGGTGCCCGGGCGCACGCCGCCCGCCGCCGCGACCGTGCCGAGCAGCGCGCCGGTGAGCGCGCCCGCGCTGTACAGGCCGTGGAACGAGGCCATCCGCGGGCGTTCCGCGCCGCGTTCGCCGTCGACGGCATGGGTGTTCATGGCCACGTCGAGGGTGCCGACGGCGGCGCCGAGGACCGCGAGGGCGAGGGTGAGTTCGACCAGGGTGTCGGCGAGAGCGAGCAGGGCGATCGCCGACGCGTAGACCGGCAGCGCGATCCGGATCACGACGCGGCTCCCGAATCGGCCGACCAGCCTGCCCGCCGCCGGCATCGCCGGCACCGATCCGAGCGCGACGCCGAGCAGGGCGATGCCCAGTTGCCCGTCCGACAGGTGCAGATCGGCCTTGACCTGCGGGATGCGTGGTGCCCAACCGGCCAGGACCATGCCGTTGAGGAAGAACACGGCGTACAGTCCGCGCCGGCCGACCCGCTCTCGGTGTCGTCGGGGCGACTCGCGGCGGGTGCCGGATGCGGCTGGTCGGATGCGCACGACTGTCGTTCTCCCTTCTCACGCGCGGACAGCGTTGTTCGGGTGGGAGATCGTCCGCCTTCTCGACGACCTCGGCCGCGCTACTGCGGGGCGGGCGGGGCGCCGGCGGGCGTGATCCAGGGCAGCGCGAGGTCGGTCGGTGTCGTCGGCGGATGGGCCCGGGCGACGGTGAACGCCTCCGCGTACGCGACGCCCACCTCTCGGCCGCGCAGGGCGGCCTGGCGCCGGGCGAGGTCCACGAAGTCGTGGCCGCCGCGCCGGCGGCGCCGGTCGTTTTGACTCACGTGTCGCGACACCATGGCTTCCTTGGTCGGCATGGTCGCGGTGATGTCCACCCACAGGTCCGGGGTACCCGCGTTCGCGCCGGTCAACGTATCCATCCGGAACAACGCCGGGACCGTGTCGAGGGCGGCGTGCCCGGTCTCGATGCCGGGCTCGCGCGCCGACAGCCGCGCGGCGCTCGCGAGGGCGCCCGCCGCCCGGTGGTCGGGGTGGTAGTCGTCCGGGTGGTGCGCGAACAGCACGTCGGGGCGGGTTCGGCGCAGCACGTCCACGACGAGCAGGCGGGTCTCGGGGGTGTCGTACAGGAAGCCGTCCGGCAGGCCGAGCATGATCCGGTCGGCGCCCAGCACGGACGCCGCCTCGCGGGCCTCGCGGGCCCGGGTGCGGGCGATCGGGGTCGGGGCGGCGGGCGTGGTCGGGGCCCCGGGGGCGCCGTTGGTGAGAATGGCGATGGTCACGTGGGCGCCCCGGGCCCGGTAGTGGGCGAGGGTGCCGGCGCACAACAACTCGATGTCGTCGGGGTGGGCGCCGAGGGCGAGGATGCGCATGGTGATCGATCCTTGGGGTCGGAGTGGATGTGTGGGCGTCGGCTCGGGGTCGGTGTGGCCCGGGAGGGGTGTCTCGGCTCTCGCCTCGGATGTCACCCCGGCTCGCGCCTCGGGTCCCGGCTCGGGTCTCCGCCCGGGTCCGTCCTCGGCTTCCTCCTCGGGTCCTACGCGAGACCGGAGAGGATCCGGGCGAAGCCCAACACGCCGCTGTCGGTGAGGAAGTGTCCGCGCACGTGCCGGCGTCCGTTGTCGCCCAACTCCCGGGCGTACGCCGGGTCGGCGAGCAGTCGGTCGATGCCGGCGCCGAGCCCCGGCAGATCGCGCGGGTGCGCCAACAGCAGTCCGGAGCGGCCGTGTCGGATCTGCTGTCGGATGCCGCCCACCGGCGAGGCGATCACCGGCCGCCCCTTCCAGGCGGCCTCGGACACGGTCAGCCCGAAGCCCTCCGCGAGGCTCTTCTGGAGCACCACGGTCGAGCAGCGCTGGATGGCGTTGATGGTCAGCGCGTGCTCGGTCGGATGATCCGTGGGGATCTCCACCAGGTGCACCCGCGCCGACCGGTCCCGCCGACGCTCGCGGGCCGCACGGCACTCGGCGAGTACCTGTTCGGCCTGCGCGTCGCCGGCCGCCCGCGGTCCCGCGAGCAGCAGGTGGGCGCCGAAGTCCGGATCGACGTGGTCGGTGAACGCCTCGATCACGCCCGGGATGTCCTTGACCCGGTCCCAGCGGCTCACCTGCGTGACCAGCGGTGCGCCCGGAGGCAACGGCTCTGCGGTGTGCCCGAGTTGCCGCGGAAGGTGCTGCGGCGGATCGGCGAAGCCGGAGCCGGCCGCCGGGTCCGCGGGGCGGTGCCCCGACTCCGGGAAGACCTCCAGCCGCGCCAGCAACCGCGACGCCTCCTCGGTGGGATGCAGCGGCACGTTCTTCGGTGACAGCGGATTGATCGAGGGCGACAGGATGTGCACCGGCACGTCGGGCAGCCCGGCGGGCAGTGCTCCGTCGTAGGACGCCAGGAAGCCGTGCGCGGCGGACAGATATCGACGCAGGAAATGCCAGGCGGGACCGGCCGGTTCGGGGTCGAGCGGGGTGCCGACGTGGCATTGCCACAACACCGTGCAGCCGGCTTCGCGCAGGTACGGGATCAGGCCCGCCGTCTGGTGGTCGTGCAGTACGACCACGCTGCGTCGGCCGACGACGCCGAGCAGGCGTTGCGCGGCGGCGCCCGTCATGCGCTCGTACAGGGACCGGCCGGCTTCCGGGTCGGGCGGGTCCCGGTGGGTGTGGGCGGCCACCCCGCACATCCGGTAGTAGAGCGCCTTGGTCAGGGCGCGGAACGCCCGGCTGCCCTCGATCGTGGCCCACCGGGTGTCGATGCCCTCACCGCGCAGGTGGGGCAGGGTGGTCCGGAGCAGCTCGGCGACCCCGCCGCGGGTCGGATTGTCGCTGACGTGCCAGACCTCGCGCCCGTCCAGGTGCTCGCGGGCCTCGCGCAGTGCGCCGCGCACCTCGGCGAGCCGGGTCGCCCCGATCAGGTGTTCGAGGCGGGACATCGGGGTCGCCGGCAGTTCGACCTCGGGCAGCGGCGAGGTCGGCGCGGGCGGGTGGTGCGGCGCGCGGGGCCGGATCGGGCGGGTCGTGGCCGTATCGGCGCTGCCGGTGGAACGCGCGACGGGGCGGGGGAGGAACGGCCCGTACCGGGTGCGGATCATGGTGGTCGCCTTGCTGTGCGTGGAGCGGGAACGGCGGTGGCGCCGCGGCACGGCATCCGTCGGTCCGGGTCTCGAACCCGGATTCACTTCCGGATGCGGATCCGAGCCTTGCTGCCGGCCCGGATCGCAGCGCCTGCCATTCACCATCGATCCCGCGCTGTCCCGGGCGCCTGAGCCGGCGGTCCCCGACCGGTCCCGCGTCCGCCCCGACGCGCCGGACCGCTTCCCGCCCCGCCGGTCACCCGTCCGGTGTGTCGTCGGGGGCGACGCTGTCGGCGAAGGCCCTGGCCAACGGGGTGAGGTCGTCCCAGCGCCGGACGGCCCAGCCCACCGGCAGGCGCGGCAGGTCGGGGATGGGCAGGAAACGCACCGGGCCGGTCCCGCCGGCGGTGCGCCGATCGGGCAGCGCGGGTACCACGGCGTGCCCGAGGCCGAGTTCGGCCAGCAGGATGGCGGTGTCCCAGTCGGCGATTCCGGCGTCGGACGTGACGTGGATGCCCAGCTTCGCGAAGGCCGTGTCGAGGTGGGCCCGCGAGGAGGAGTCCTCCGGCAGCCTGATGTGCCGGACGTCGCCGAGGTCGGCGGCCTCGATGTGGGTGCGGTCGGCGAGCGGATCGTCGGCGCGGACGGCCAGCACCCAGGGCAGTTCGGCGACGCGGCGCTGTTGGATGCCGGGCATCGGGCCGCCGATGGTGATCCAGGCGAGGTCGAGGGTGTTGGAGGCGAGCGCGTCGAAGCAACTGCGGCTGGAGGTCTCGGTGCGAAACTCCAGGCCGGCCCGGGGATAGCGGTTGCGGAAGGCGACGACGGCCTCGGACATGAAGTGCCGCACGGTGGTGGCACCGGTGGTGATGCGTACGGATCCGGCCTCGCCACGCGCCAGTTCGTCGAGGCGACGAAGAGCCAGGTCCAGGCCGGCGATGCCGTCGGCCGCCGCCGCTCGGAGCAGGCGACCCGCCGCGGTGGGGGCCACGCCGCGGGGGTGGCGTTCCAGCAGTTGTACCTTCGTCTCCCGCTCCAGCCGCTTCACATGCTGGCTTACCGCCGACTGCGTACAGGACAGGTCCCGGGCGACGGCGCTCAGGCTGCCGGCCCGGCACACCGCCACGAAGACACGGAGATCATCGAGAGTCATGGACCAAAGGTAGAGCTTGGGTAGTTGGCAGAAAAGCCGAGGATTGACTTGGGGGATGCCCGGTTCGATGATCGAACCGGGCGGCAACCTGCCCGCATCCAGGTGCCCCCGTCCGGACGGGTGTGGCCCGGTGCGGCAGGTGTCGACCCTCGACCGCAACCGAGAGGAACCGTCCGTGCCTGCTCCGACTCCGTTCAACGACCCCGCCGTTGCCGACGCCGCCCCCGACCCACGCCCGTGGACGGTGGCGGTGCTGGGCCCGGGAGGGGTGGGCGGGCTGCTCGCCGCCGTGTCGGCACGGGCCGGCCACCGGGTGATCTGTATCGCGGGGGAGGCGACCGCGCACGCCCTGCGGACCGATGGCATTCGGGTGCACAGCGGGCAGTTCGGCGACTTCACCGCCCGGGTCGAGGCGGACACCGAACTGCGCGAATCCGTCGATCTGTGCCTGATCGCGGTCAAGCACACCGTGTTGCCCGCCGCACTGGAACGCATACCGCCACGGGCGCTCGGTAACGGCCTGATCGTGCCGCTGCTCAACGGCATCGAGCACCCGTCCCTGCTGCGCGACCACTACGGCGCACGAAACGTGGCACCGGGCGTGATCCGGGTCGAGTCCACGCGCACCGCGCCGGGCGTCATCGAACACGGCAGCCCGTTCACCGAGATCGACCTGGCCGGCCCCCCGGAGCGACTCGACCCGGTGGCGGCCATGCTCACCAACGCCGGCGTACGCACCCGGACGGTGGCGGACGAGGCCGCCGTCCTATGGGCGAAACTGGCCTTCCTGGCGCCCTTCGCCCTGCTCACCACCCGCTACGGGCTCACCATCGGCGAAGTGCGGACCGGGCGACGCGCGGAACTGGTCGCGCTCGTCGAGGAAGCCGCCGCGGTGAGCGGCGCCTGCGGTGTCCCGGTCGATCCCGCGCGATCCCTGGCGTTGTACGACGCGTTCCCCGCGCACACCAAGTCGTCCATGCAACGCGACGCGGAGGCGGGCCGTGCCACCGAACTCGACGCGATCGGCGGCGCACTGCTGCGGGCCGCCGGCCGGCACGGTACGCCGGTGCCCGTCGCGATCAGGCTGGTCGCCGAACTGACGACCGGCTGAGGGAGGTTTCCTCCCGGGCGGTCGAACTCCCGCCTTGATTCGGGGCGTCCCGAATCGTTCGGACCACCCGCCGACGATCGGTGACGTCGATCGCCTGCACGTCGTGCCCCCTGCGGGCCGCGACGTGTGTCCGCCGGGCCGTGTCCGGCCGTCACCGGGCCGGACGCCGGACGCCGAGCGGGGTCAGGCCGTCACCGCCCCGGCCACGTCCAGGAGTTCGGGCACCGTGCCGGTGAATTCCGCGAGCAGCGCGAGGGCCACCGCCCACGCCTCGACGCGGTCCCCGAGCCTGGATCGCGCGCCCAGGGCCGTCCGCAGATCGGCCATGCGGGTGTCGGGGGTGTCCCGGAACACCTCCAGCGCCCGGTACGCGGGCGTCACCCGGTCCAGGATCGGGGCGGCCCGCAGCAGGCCGGTCGCGAAGGCGATCCCGACCTCGCGTTCGAAGTGGGCACCGGTGGCCATTTGGGCGAACAGCGCGCGCCGGGCGTGCGCGGGCCGCACCAGGGAGCCCAACGGACGCCGGAATCGGGGTACGCGCGGCAGCAGTTCGTCGGGGCAACCCGGTTGGTGGGCCAGCGTCGTCCGGACCTGCGCGTCGCGGTCCATGGCGCGGACCGCGACGGTGATCCGCGCCCAGTCCAGCGCTCCGCGCGGCGCCGAAAGTGCCAGGGTCGGGTCGCCGGAACCCGACTTGACGCACAGGCGTGCCACCACGGCCGAGGCGCTCGTCTCGTGGTCGAGCGCGTGCGTGAGCAGGGCCGCGTCGGTGGGTTCCGCGAGGGCCCGCCGGACCACCTCGGGCAGTTGCGGGTCGTCCGGGAACGGCGGTACGGCGGCCCGGGCCGCAGCGGCGGCCGCCGGCCCGGCCGTACGCAGCAGACTCAGGCAACCGCGCAACAACACCGCCGGCGCGCCGTGCCGGTTGTAGGCGAACTCCAGACGGGCGAGCGCGGCGGCGACCAGCGCGGGATCGTCGGACTCCACCAACGGGTAGACGCGGAGCTGTAGATCCCATCCCGCGCGCAGGGGACGCCGGACCGGTTTCGCCCGCAGGTGCTCGCCGACCGGAACCCTGGGCAGGGCCGCGAGCTTGGCCTCGCGGGACGCGTCCGCGTTGCCGAACACCGCGGTCGCGACCCGGGGATCGGCGTCGGTGGCCAGCCGCAGGAGCAGGTCCGGTCCGATCGCCCGGTTCGCCGCGAGCATGGCCCGATCCGCGCCGTCGCCCCGGTCGACGACATGCCTGAGCACCGCGTCACCCGGCAACCGCCACTCCCCGAACACCGCCGCGCGGGTCCCGGCGGGCAGGCGGTCGAGGATGTCGCCCAGCAGGTGTGCGGGCGCCTGGTCGAGCAACAGCGCGTGTGGATCCACGGGCCTCACCGAAGCACACGGGGGGCATGCGATCAAGGCGGCCGCCGCCGGGTCGTGGGAGGTCCCGGCGGCCTCCCGTCGCGGTGCGGCCGGCGATTCTATGGGGCGTCACACGTGGCGAGGATCGGTCGGGGCGACGAATCCGTACCCGGCTCCTCGTCCGGTCGGCCAATGCCCGCCGTGTGCCGCGTTCGTAGGGTCGGGCACGTTCACACCAGGCATCCGCGCGCCCCCCGCACACCCGCCCGACCGGGCCGAGTTCCCTGCAATCGCCCGCGCCTACCCACCGTCCATGGCCCAACTCCCGCATCACACACCGGACTTCGGCTGTGAGCCTCGGGAAGTCCGGGCCGGACCACGGGTCGACCGGCCGCGGTGCGTCGGAACGACGGTGCTGCAACCACCCACGATCGGGCGGGTGTCGGACACGGCTGCGGATCGATCTCCGGAGACGAACGTGACCAGAACGTCAGCGATCCGAACGAGTCCCCACCATCCCGACGAGCCCACCTCCCGCCGCGACGGTGCCCCGTACCGTCGCCGCGCCATGGCCGCGGGCCTGGCCCTGGTCGCGTGCCTCACCGCGACCTTCGGCAGCGCGTCGGCCGCCGGGGCCACCGACGCCGCGGACTCGGACGGCATCGCGAAGTCCGGTGCCGGGCTGGATCGTTACCTCCATCAGCGGCTCGACTGGGGCAGTTGTGTGCTGGGTCCGGACGACGCGTCGGGCCGCGCCCTGGAGCAGGCGGGCGCGCGCTGTGCGGACGTGACGGTCCCGCTCGACTACGCCAACCCGCGGGGCCGTACGATCACCGTCGCGATATCGCGGATCAAGGCCACCGACCGGCGCCACCGCATCGGTGCGCTGCTGAGCAACCCCGGTGGTCCGGGCGGGGCCGGGATCGGTATGACGCCGGAGCTGCGGACCGCGATGAAGGAGGTCGGCGCGCGCTACGACGTGATCGGCATGGACCCGCGTTTCGTCGGCCGCAGCACACCACTGGACTGCGGATGGCCGCTCGGCACCAACCTCTTCGCGGCCGGCCTGACCCGGGCGAGCTTCGAGCGCCAGGTGGCGTTGCAGAAGGACCTGGCCGACCGCTGTCGGGCCGGCAACGCGGCGGTGTTGCCGTTCGTCAGCACCCGCAACACGGCTCGCGACATGGACGTCATCCGAGCCGCCCTCGGCGAGCGGAAGATCTCCTACTTCGGCTACTCGTACGGCACTTACCTGGGCACCGTCTACACCCAGATGTTCCCCGGCCGCTACGACCGGATCGTCCTCGACGGGGCGCTCGACCCCAACCGCTACAGTTCCCGGGCGTTGCAGGGGACCGAGGGCGAGAACGAGCACGCGCTGGCCGCGTGGGCCGACTGGGCCGCGCTGCGGAACGGCACCTACGGACTCGGCGCCACGCGCGCCGACGTGTTCGCCACGATCGACCGGCTCGTCGAGACGTCCGCGCGCACTCCGCTGACCGTCGGCACCGCGCCCGAGGTCTACCGGCTCGACGACACCCGGGTACCGTTCCTGCTCCTGGTCGGGGACGCCGACGACACCGACGCCGCGCGGGCGAACCTCGCCGACATGCTGGCCACGCTGGTCAAGGCCGCGGCCGGACAACCGGCCCCGCTGTCACCCGAGTTCGCCGGGTTGTTGCGGGTCATGTTGACTGCCGAGGGCTCGCCCACCGGCAGCGTGCAATCCGCGATCATGTGCGGTGACGTGCCCGTTTCGCACGATCTCGAACAGTACTGGCGGGACATCGAAGGCAGCCGTGCGGCCCACCCGCTGTTCGGCCCGATGACGAACAACATCGTGCCGTGCGCCTTCTGGGACAACCCGCGTGAACAGCCCACCCGGGTGCGGCGCGACGTCCCGATGCTCATCGTGGCCGCCACCGGCGACCCGCGTACCCCCTACGTCGGCAGCGTCGCCCTGCACGGCCTGCTGCCCAGTTCCAGGCTGCTCACCCTCCAGGGCGCCAACCGGCACGCCGTCTACGGCCTCTACGGCAACTCCTGCGTGGACGACAGGGTCAACGCCTACCTCGCCACGGGCCGGCTGCCCGGCACCGACCAGACCTGCGTGAAGTAGCCCGAGGGGCACCGAAACCGTCGACCGGGACCGGGGTGAGCGGTCACCCCGGCTCCCGGTCGGCCGGTGCGGCGGTGAGGTAGCGGGTGAGCATGGCGACGAGTTCGTTCTCGAACCTGGGGATGTCGATGGGGTCGGGTGCGGCGATGAGATGGTGGACGACACGTTCGACCGTGGAGACCACGAGCCGGGCCGCGGTCTCGGTGTCGTCGACCCGAACCTCGGGGTGTTGGTCGAGCAACTCCCGCAGGTAGGTGCTCCGTTCCCGTTCCAGGCGGTCCATGCGCTCCGACAACCGGGGCGACTGTGGCACCTGTTCGGCCATGATCCGGAGCAACTGTGTGTCGCCCAGGTGGTTCCCGATCGCGACCCGGACGAAGACGCGGATGATCTCCTCGATGGAGTCGGGCAGTTCCTCGTCCTGCCGCTGCCGCATCGCGGCCGCGCCCAGATCGAGGTGGCGGTTCACCAGTTCGAGCAGGATCGCGTCCTTGTTCGGGTAGTACTGATACAGCGAACCGATCGAGATCCGGGCCTGCTCCGCGATCCGGTTGGTGGTGCCGGCGGCGTAGCCGTACTCGGCGAAAACGTGAGTAGCCGCCGCGAGGATGCGCTGCCTGGTGAGCTCGGCCCGCACCTGACGTGGCTGTTTACGTGGCTGAAGCCGGCGTCCGTCCGACGTCACGACACCTCCCGGCGAGCGGTCCGAACGCGAGTAGCGCAGGACGCGAACAATTGCTCACAATAGTGCCCCGACCTGCTTCGGAGCGGCAAGCGAGGGGGCTCGCTGCCGCACCCACCCGGAAGGAGCCCATGATGACGGACGTCCGTACCCGCCCTCGGCGGGTGGCACCGCACGAGGTCCGCGCCCGGCTCGGCGAGCCCGAGGCGCTGGCCCGGGCCAAGATTCTCGACCGCATCGACGAGCACTTCCACCGCTTCATCGCCCATTCCCCGTTCCTGGCACTGGCCACGGCGGATGCGGCCGGTCGTGCGGACAGCTCGCCGCGCGGTGACCATCCGGGCTTCGTCAAGGTCCTCGACGAGCACACGCTCGCGATTCCCGACCGGCCCGGCAACCGGATCGCCGACTCCTTCCGCAATCTCGCGGAGAACGACGGAGTCGGACTGCTGTTCCTGATCCCCGGACTCCGGGAGACGCTGCGGGTCAACGGCCGCGCCTATCCCACCGACGAGCCCGATGTGCTCGCCCGCATGCAAACCGAGGGCCGGTCGGCGGAGTTGGCCCTGATCGTCGAGGTGGAGCAGGCCTATTTCCACTGTGGTCGCGCGCTCATCCGGTCCCGGCTGTGGGATCCGGCGAGCCAGTCCCTCGCGGCGGAGTTGCCCTCGGCCGGCGAGGCCGTCGTGGGCCAACTCGGGCTCGACATCGATCCGACCCTGATCGACCAGAGCCTGGAATCCTCCTACCGGAAGCTGTACTGACCATGGCACCAGGTGATGTCCGATGCAGCGGATGATTCTCGACCGGCTGGACCCGATCGCCGAAGGCGTCGTCTCCCTCCTCCTGCGCGGTGCGGACGGCCCGCCCGCGCCGTGGGAACCGGGCGCGCACATCGACCTGCTCCTGCCCAATTGGCTGACCCGGCAGTACTCGCTGTGCGGTGACCCGGCCGACCGGGAGAACTACCGCATCGCGGTACGCCACGAACCGCTCAGCCGAGGCGGTTCGGAATACGTCCACCTGTTCCTGCGCCCGGGTCGAACCCTGGAAGTCTCGCTGCCGCGGAACAACTTCCCGCTCGTGGCCGCGCCGGAGTACCTGTTCCTCGCGGGCGGCATCGGCATCACCCCCATCCTGCCGATGTTGCGGGCCGCCGCCGCGGCCGGCGCCGCGGCCACGCTGGTGTACGCGGGGCGATCGGTCGAGACCATGCCGTTCGTCGCCGAACTGCGCGCCGCCCACGGCGATCGGGTGCGCGTCGTCGCCGGCCGGCAACACGGCGGGCTCGATCTCGGCCTGTCGGCCGCGGGCCTGAATCCCCATACGCTGGTCTACTGTTGCGGCCCCGCGTCGATGCTCGCCGAGGCCGAGAAGGTCTTCCCCGCCGAGCGCCTGCACTTCGAGCGCTTTCGTCCGGTCGCCAGGAGCTTCGGGCCGGACACCGCGTTCGAGGCGGTGTGCGCCCGATCGGGCGGCGTCGTTCCTGTCCCACCGGACGAGTCGCTGCTGGACGCGCTGCGCCACGCCGGACACCCGGTGTCGTCCGGCTGCCGCGAGGGGGTGTGCGGGAGCTGCGAACTCACCGTCGTCGCCGGGGAACCCGAACACCGCGACGACATCGGCCCGCCCGCCGGTCGCATGTACGCCTGCGTGTCCCGGGCCCGGTCGCCCCGACTGGTCCTCGACCTCTGACCGGACGGGACGCTCGGGAGCTCAGGAGGGAGAGGGTCGGGGGGAGTCGCCGTCGGCGGTGGGCGCCGATTCGCGGCGGCGGCCCGGGTCGTCGTCCGGCGGCAGGGGCAGCTCCGCGACGACGCGGAAGCCGCCCTCCGGGCGAGGGCCGCAGTCCAGGGTGCCGTCGTGCAGGGCCACCCGCTCGCGCATGCCCAACAGGCCGTACCCGCTCCCGCCCAGGCCCGCGGCCGGCTTGCCGCCCGTGCCGTCGTCGAGCACCTCGACCACGACCCGATCGGGAAGATGGCCGACCCGCACGAACGCCCGGGCGTCGCCCGCGTACTTGCGCGTGTTGGTCAGCGCCTCCTGGACGATCCGATACACGGTCAGCTCCGCGGTGGGCGGCAATTCCCGACGCTCGCCCACCTCCTCGTAGTGCACCGGCAGGCCCGCCGCGTGCGACTCGGCGAACAGGCGCTCCAGGTCGCGCAGTCCGGGCTGCGGTCCGGTCGGTGCCTCCTCGGGGCCGTCGCCGGCGCGCAGTACGCCCAGCAGTTGCCGCATCTCGCCGAGCGCGGCCCGGCCGGACCCCTCCAGGGTGCGCAGCGCGTCCTCGGCGGTCGTCGGATCGCGTCGGAGGGTGGCCCGGGCACCGCCGGACATCAGGTTCATCGTGGTGATGTGGTGCGACACGATGTCGTGCAACTCCCGGGCGATCCGCCGCCGTTCCTCGGCGACCGCGCGCTCCGCCAGCAACCCGCGCACCTGGGCGCGCTGTTGCTTCCACCTGGCCGTGGCGATGCCGACCCCGACCACCAGCACCGTGGACGCCAGGTCGCCCAGGATCGGCAACACCAGATCCCCGCCACCGCGCACCGAGCGCAGCACCTGCACCGCCATGCTCGCGCCGGCGGCGATCGCGATGTCGCGGGTCGGCCGATAGCGGGCGACGGTGTACACGGCGACCGCCATCACGCCGCCATAGCTGTGCGTGGTCGGCCCGACCACGGCCAGGAAGATCGCCTGGGTCACCAGCACCGCCGTGAGGACCGCCATCGGACGGCGTCGACGCGCGACGAGGAAGGGGGCGCCCAGCACCGACAACACGACTCCCGCCGGCGTGACGCCGATGACGTCGCGTTGTTCGGGAGAGACATAGGAGAGCACGTCGAGGGCGCCCGCCACGAGTGCGATCAGCACGTCGTTGCGCACCGTGCGAACGGTGACGGCCGTGCGCAGCCACCGGGTGCACGCTCGGCGAGCGCGACCGGCCCCGTTCGTCTCGCGGGTCGCCCCCGCGTGGTCGGGCTCCATCGTCGCTCTCCTTCACGGCTCGTGGATGATCACCACGAGACGGGCGGAACCGTGTTCGAGCCGAGGGGCCGTCCCGGGGGCCGGCCTCGATCGATCGGCGGAGCGAATATACCCGTCCGCGCAGGTCGCACGGTCGCGACGAGGTTCGGGGCGATCCCGGGAGGGTGCTCGCCCGCCGCCGCGCCGGGCGGGATCCTCGCGAGGGTCGGCGCGAGGATCCCGGTGCACGGCGCGGGCCGGGCCGCCGGGTGGCCGGGTCGTCGAACCGGCGCCCGCACGTCAGCCGGCGACCCGGTCCATGCGGAGGAACTCGGTGATGCGGAACAACTTCGGCGGCCGGGCCACGTCCGACGCGAGCGCCTGGAACGCCTCGGTCTCCCCGACCAGGCGCGGGGCGGCGAGCTGCACTTCCTGGCCCCCGACCCGAAGCCGCGCCCCGTCGGCCGCCAGCACGTTGCGCACCCAGTCCGAGCCCGATCCGTACACCAGTACGAACAGGTAGCCGCCGTCCACGGGGTGCGCGTCGATCGGCGTGCGGTACGTGGCGCCGGACGTGCGCCCGACGTGGGTCAGCACCGGCCACTTCCCGCCGGCGATCGCCCGCGGGTTGAACACCCGCTTGTTCACCTGGCCCCACCACCTGGGCATCGGCATCGAGATCCCCTTCCGTATCGGTCGACCTCCCGGTGCGTTTCGCGACCGGGGACTTACGCTCGTAAGGCTGACTTACGCATGTAAGCTTGTCAACCCGCCCGTCCACCTGGAGCTGCCGTGTCACCACCCGCCCCGCCACCACCGCCGCAAGCACGCCGGGCCCGGCAACCCTCCGCGCCACGCCGCCCGCTCAGCAGGAGCCGCGTGCTGGAAGCCGCGATCCGGGTCGCGGATCGCGGCGGGGTGGAGGCGATCACGATGCGCAAGGTGGCGCAGGAACTCGGCGTGGAGGCGATGTCGCTCTACCACCACGTGCCGAACAAGGACGCGATCCTGGACGGCGTGGTCGACGAGGTGTTCACCGCGATCGAGCTGCCCGACGCCGGGTCCGCCGACTGGCGGGACGCGATCCGGGTACGCGCCGGCTCCGCGCGCGCGGTCCTGTCGCGGCACAGTTGGGCCCTCGGCCTGATGGACTCCCGCCGCAACCCGGGCCCGGCCACACTGCGCCACCACGACGCCGTCCTCGGCGTACTGCGCGAGGCGGGGTTCACCCTGGCGATGGCCGCGCACGCCGTCTCGCTCGTCGACAGCTACATCGGCGGCTACGTCCTCCAGGAGGCGAACCTGCCGGTGACCACCCCGGACGATGTCGAAGAGGTGGTCGGCGGCATCCTGGCGCACGTGTCGGCGGACGAGCTGCCGTACCTCACGGAGATGATCGTCGACCACGCCCTCCGGCCGGACTACGACCACACGAGCGAGTTCGGCTACGGCCTGGACCTGATCCTGGACGCCCTCGAAGCCCGCAGGGGATAGCGCGCCCCCCGGCGCAACGGTGCGTCTGCGTCGCGTCGTGCGCCGGGGGCGTTCGGGTTCAGGCGGTCTCGTGGACGGCCCGGGTCACGATGCGCAGTCCGTCGTGCAGTTCCTCCGGGGACACGGTCAGCGGCGGCATCAGTTTCACCACCTCGCTCCGGGGGCCGGAGGTCTCCACCAGCAGGCCGAGCTCGAAGGCACGGGTACAGACCGCGGAGGCGCGGTCCGGGTCGTCGAAGGCCAGCCCCCAGACGAGGCCGCGCCCGCGTACCTCGACCGTTTCGGGGGCGATGTCGTCGGCGAGCGTGCGCAGTGCCTGTTCCGTCTGAACGCCCAGGCCGGCGGTTTGTTTCGGGGTCTGCTCGTCGGCCCAGTAGGTGTGCAGCGCGGCCGTCGCGGTGACGAAGGCCGGGTTGTTGCCGCGGAAGGTGCCGTTGTGCTCGCCCGGCTCCCAGATGTCCAACTCGGGTTTGAACAGGCACAGAGCCATGGGCAGGCCGTAGCCGCTGATCGACTTCGAGAGCGTGACGATGTCCGGGACGATGCCGGCCTCCTCGAAGGAGAAGAACCCGCCGGTGCGGCCGCAGCCCATCTGGATGTCGTCCACGATCAGCAACATGTCGTGGCGCCGACACAGGCCCGCGAGTGCGCGCAGCCACTGCGGCCGGGCCACGTTGATCCCGCCCTCGCCCTGCAGGGTCTCGACGATCACCGCCGCGGGATGGTCCAGGCCCGACCCCGGGTCGTCGAGCAACTGCTCGAACCACAGGAAGTCGGGAGCCTCGTGGTGATCGTGGTCGGAGTAGCCGTCGTAGGGCATCGGGGTGCCGTGCACCAGCGGGATGCCGGCCCCGGCCCGCTTGAAGGCGTTGCCCGTCACGGTGAGCGCGCCCAGGGACATGCCGTGGAAGGCGTTGGTGAACGAGACGATCGGGCTGCGTCCGGTGACCTTGCGGGCCAGCTTCAGCGCGGCCTCGACCGCGTTGGCGCCCGTGGGGCCCGGGAACATCACCTTGTAGGGCAGCCGACGCGGGGACAGGATCAGGCTCTCGAACGACTCCAGGAAGGCGCGTTTGGCGGTGGTGGCCATGTCCAGGCCGTGCGTGATGCCGTCGCGTTCGATGTAGTCCAGGAGGGCCCGTTTGAGCATGGGGTTGTTGTGTCCGTAGTTGAGTGCACCGGCCCCGGCGAAGAAGTCGAGGTACGTGTGCCCCGCCTCGTCACTGAGGTGGCTGCCCCGGGCGTGGTCGAACACCGTGGGCCAGTGGCGGCAATAGCTGCGCACCTCGGACTCCAGAGTCTCGAAAACGTTCACGGTGGACCTCCCATGCCCCCCTCGGGGGCGGGCGTGGTTGCGGTTCGGTGCGGCCGTCCGGAGGCGGGTTCGGGGACGAGGCTCGTGGCGGAGCCCCGGGCGTCGGGCCGTGGGACGGGATGAACTCGGGGCGTCCGGTGAGACGGCGAACGGTTGGGTGGCCGGCTCTCCCCACACCAGCGTCATGGGGCGCGGCGGTCCGCGCCCGCCGGACTGGGCCGTCCGGGACGCGCTCCCCGCTGCGCCGGGCGGGCCGCCGACCGACCAGCCCGGGCACTCGCCTGATCGGGTGGCATGGCGTTGCGGCGGGTCCCGAGCCGGGAACCGGTCGGGCGATGCCCGCGGGTGGGAGCGCCCGGGCATCCGGTGTGTACCTCAGTGCACGCGCGCAGGTCGACCGAAGCGAGAAGCGCATGGCGAGCCCCTCGACCGATACCGAATTGCACAAGCATCGCGAGCTGAACACCGACCCGGCGGCCCTGCGGGACGTGCGGGCGCGGATGACCGAGGCCGGTGTGGAGTACCTCTACTGCCAGGTCGTCACGCTGACCGGCCGCGTCGTCGGCAAGGTGGTGCACGCCGAGCACCTCGGGCGGATCGCGGAGAACGGCGTCCGGGCCCACCCCGGGTGCCTCGCCGATCTCCAACTCGACCGGGACGGCAGCATGTTGGGCGGCGACGCCGAGCGGGGCGAGATCGTCCTGCTGCCGGACCTGGACAGCTTCGGCATCCTGCCGTGGGACCCGCGCACCGGGTTCTTCTTCTGCCGGATGTACGAACCGCCGCACGCCCCCGGCGAGATGGGCGGTCGGCCGGTGCCGCTGGACGTGCGCGGCAACCTGCGCCGGGTGCACGCCGGATTCCGCGACCGCACCGGGCTGGAACTGCGCAGCGGCTGCGAACCCGAGGTCACCTGGTCGGTCCCGGGAGTCGAGAGCGCACATCGACCGGGAACGCCCCACCCGTTGTTGCACATCGAGCAGATGGATCGGCTGCGGCCGGTCTACCAGACGGTCGTCGACTACGGCCGCGCGCTCGGTCTGGACATGAGCGAGGGCAACTGCGAGGGCCCCGGGCAACTCGAACTCAACTGGACGTTCGATCTCGCCGAGCGCACGGCCGACCGGCTGGTCCTGCACCGGCAGATCTGCCGCCGGGTCGCCCGGGACCTGGGCGCCGAGGTGAGCTTCATGCCCAAACCGGCGGAGGGCGAGTTGGGCAACGGTTGCCACCACAACATCAGCCTGTGGGACGGCGACCGCAACGTCTTCGTCGACCCGGCCGTGCCCGGGCTGCACCTCACCCGGACCGGGAAACACGCCCTGGGCGGCATCCTCGCCCACGCGGCGGCGATCACCGCCGTCCTGGCGCCGACCGTGAACTCCTACAAACGCCTGTGCGACACGGGCAGGTTCGCCCCCTCGGAGGTCGACTGGGGCATCGACAACAAGACGTGCGCGGTGCGGTTCCCCGACAACGGGCGGCTGGAGGTCAAACTGCCGGACGCCATGGTCAATCCGTATCTCTCGCACGCGGTGCTGATCGCCGCGATCGAGGACGGCTTGAAGAACAGCACCGATCCCGGGCCGCCCCGGGACTGCGCGGACACCGGCCCGTCGCCGTTCGGTCTGCTGCCCACCACGCTTCGGGAGGCGCTCGACCGGTTCGCCGACAACCCGATCGTCGCGTGCGGGCTCGGGCCCGAGCTGTCCACCCTGTTCCTGCGGCTCAAGTCGCGGGAGTGGGATCGCTTTTGCCGCGCGGTCACCGACTGGGAACACCTGATGTACGGCGACGAGGGTTGCTGACGGGGGCCTTCGTGGGGTGCCCGGCGGGCCCGGGAGCCTACCGGTCGCGCCCGTGTGCGCCGTGTGCTTCGACGCGCCCTTGACCCCTCGTCGGGGCGCGACCGACCATGGCCGCATCCGCCAGGCGATCTCCGTCGTCGGCATGCGCGCGAAACCGCGGGCGCCGCCGGGCGGCCCCGACGAAAGGCTCTGCGTGCACGCTTTTGCCGACATCGACCTCTTCGACGACGCCACCCTGAGCGACCCCTATCCGACCTATGCCCGATTACGCGAACTCGGCCCGGTCGTACGCCTGGAGGCGCACGGCGTGTGGGCGCTGCCCCGGCACGCGGGGGTCGCCGCGGCGCTGCGGGATCCGGCGACCTACTCCAGCGAACGGGCACTCGCGCTGACCGATCCGGTCAACGACCGCTTCCTGGCGGGCACCGTGGTGGGTACGGACGGCGCCGCGCACGCGCGGCTGCGTCGGGTGTTGTCGCGGCAACTCGCGCCCCGGGCGGTGAAATCCCTCGCCCTGGGCATGCACGAACGTGCCCGGGCCCTGGTCGAGGGGCTGCCGGGCGACGGTGTCTTCGATGCCGTGGCCGACCTGGCGGCTCCGTTCGTCGCCGGCGTCGTGATGCGTCTGATGGGCCTGCCGGAGCAGGATCGCGCGCTGCTCCTGGAACTCGCCGACGCGACCTTCGACACGTTCGGCCCGGACAACGCGCGCACCCGGGCCGCGTTTCCGCATGCCGAGGAGATGTTCCGCTATCTCGACCGGGTCGCCACCCGGGATCGGATCTCGGCCGACAGTTGGCTCGGTGCCATCCATACCGCGGCCGATCGCGGCGACATCGACGAGGCCCAGGCCGTGCCGTTGATGCTCTCCTACACCGTCGCCGGCATGGACACCACCATCCACGCGATCACCTCGGCCCTGTACCTGTCGGCACACACCGGTCAGTGGGCGGCGATCCGCGATCGCGCCGTCCCCAGCGAAGCGGCCCTGGCCGAGGCCCTGCGGATGGAGGCACCGATACAGTTCTTCGGCCGACGTACCACCCGCGAGGTGCGCGTCGGCGACACCCGGATACCGGCGGGCGATCAAGTCCTGTTGTTGTACGGCTCCGCGGGGCGTGACCGCGGCAAGTGGGGGCCGAGCGCCGACACGTTCGACGTCACCCGGAACAGCCGCGATCATCTCGCGCTCGGGGCGGGTATCCACCAATGCGCCGGGAATCACCTTGCGGCCCTGGAATTCGACGCCGTCCTCACCGCGTTGGCCACGCGCTTTCGGAGCCTCGCCCCCAACCCCGATCGAGTGCCGACCCGGCGCCTGCACAACATCCTGCGGGGGTGGCACACGGTGCCTCTCGTCGGGGAGTAACTCCCGGACGGCAAAAGGTACTTCGGCGTCCGGGTCGTTCCTTCGGACGCGTGCCCGAAAGATCCTTTCCTCAGGTGAGCGGGTCGCCGCCTTCGACGCCGACGGTGTCCGCGCCGAAGGCGGCGAGGGCCTTGGCTATCACGGTGGGCAGTTCGGTGCGTCCGTCGTCCTCGACCCAGCGCACCAGTGCCGTGTGCATCGCGGCCAGGCAGGCACTGGCCGCCACTTGGGCGCGGAACACCGTGTCCGGGTCGGTGGTGTCGTCGCCGAGGGCGTCCACGATGGCCTGTTGCAGGACGTAGTGGTTGTCCAGATGCCTGGCCCGCAACGCCTGCGTCGAGATCATCAGCCGCAGCCGGGCCAGCAGGAACTCCTCGCCCACCGACGGGCCTTCGCCGTGTTCGCGGCCGGTCAACGCGGTGGCCGAGTCGACGAGCGCGTTGCCGATGCGGCGCACCAGGGGCTGGGTGGCGGGCTGGGCGAGGATGCGCTCGGCGACCAGCGCACCGTACTCGTCGACGAGCACGAGGTCTTCCTTCGTGGGGAAGTGCCGATACACGGTCATCGGTGACATGCCCGCGGTCTCGGCGACTTCGGCCACGGTGGTGGCGTCGTAGCCGCGTTCGGTGAAGAGCCGCACCGCGTGCTCCTGGATGGTGCGCCGGGTCTCGGTGCGCCGTCGCGTTCGCAACTTTGAGGGCTGATCAGGCATGTGGTAGACCCTACCGGAGTGATAGCAGCTACCAGATTGGTAGTAACTAACATGAAATGGTGGTCCGTATGTGTGATTTGACCGGCAAGACGGCTCTGGTGACCGGGGCATCGCGCGGCATCGGGCAGGCGATCGCGGCCCGGTTGGCGGCGAACGGGGCGGTGGTCATCGTGCACTTCGGTACGGACGAGGCCGGTGCGAAGGCGACGGTCGAGGAGATCGAACGCGCGGGCGGCAGCGCGTTCACCGTCGGGGCGAGGCTGGGCGTGGACGACGACGTCGAGACGCTGTTCGCCGGGGTGGAGGCCGGTCTGGCCGGGCGGGCGCTCGACATCCTCGTCAACAACGCGGCGGCCGCGCCCGCCGGTCCGCTCGGGGTCACCACACGAGCGGAGTTCGACCATCTGTTCGCGGTGAACGTGCGAGCGGTGTACTTCACCATCGAGCGGGCCCTGCCGTTATTCCGTGACGGTGGCCGGATCGTCTCGATCTCGTCGGTGGCCACGCGGATGGCCAGCCCGAGCCAGACGTCCTTCGCGATGACGAAGGCCGCGGTCGAGACGATGAGCAGGACGTTGGCCAATCAACTCGGATCGCGCGGGATCACGGTGAACGCCGTGGCGCCGGGCGCCACCCGAACGGCGACCAACGGCTCCTTCTTCGAAGCGCCGGGTCTGACCGACCTGATCACCGCCACAACGGCCCTCGACCGGCTGGGCGCCCCCGAAGACGTCGCCGACATCGTCGCGTTCCTCGCCTCGGACGCCGCCCGCTGGATCACCGGCCACGTCATCGACGCCAGCGGCGGCCTGTTCCTGGGACCGCGCGTGTGACGGCGGATGTTTCGAGCCTGGGGATGGCCGGGTGAGCGTGGGCGTCCACCTCCTCGATTACCCGGAGGTGCGTCATGATGACGGAAAGCGGTATGTGGTGGGCGCGGGGGCGTGAAGGAGGGATTCGGGATGCGGGCTGGGCGGAGGGTGTCGGCGGCTGTGGGGGTGGTGGTGGCGGTGGCCCTGGCAGGGGCCTCGGCGACGGGGGTCGGGGCGGCCGATGTGTCGGGTGGGGGGCATGAACAGACCCGGGCGGCCATGGACTTCGCGGTGCGGGCGGGGGTGCCGGGGGTGGTGGTGCGGGCTCGGGACGCGCGTGGGGTGTGGAGCGGGACGGCCGGGGTTGCCGACCTCGGGACGGGGCGGGCGCCGAGGCCGGTCGATCGGTTTCGGGCCGGGAGCATCGCCAAGCCGTTCATCGCCACGGTGTTGCTTCAGTTGGAGGCGGAGGGGAGGGTGCGCCTCGCGGACAGTGTGGAGAAGTGGCTGCCGGGGGTGGTTCGGGGAAACGGCAACGACGGCCGGGGGATCAGCCTGCGGCAACTGCTCAACCACACCAGCGGCCTCGCGGACTACACGGAGGACCCCGACCTGCACCTGCTGGGCAAGGACTTCCTGGCCCATCGCTACGACACCTGGACACCCGAACGACTCGTCGCGATCGCGATGAGGCACGAACCGAGGTTCGCGCCGGGTACCGGGTGGAACTACACCACCACCGAGTACGTGCTCGCCGCGATGATCGTCGAACGGGTGACCGGCCACCCCTACGCGGCGGAGGCCGAGCGGCGGATCTTCGCGCCGCTGGGGTTGCGTTCCACGCTCCTGCCCGGCCACTACCCCCGACTTCCCGCGCCGAGCGGGCGGATGTACACGAAGTTCCCCGACGACCCGAGCCGAACGGTCCACGACATCACCGAGTTCGACCCGTCCTGGGGCTGGGCGGCCGGCGAACTCGTCTCCGGCACCGCCGACTTGGACCGTTTCCTCGCCGCCCTGATGCGCGGCCGACTGCTGCCCGAGGCGCAGCTCGCCGAGATGACGACCACGGTGCCCTCGCCCGACTTCGGCGACGGCCAGGACGACGGGCTGGGCATCTTCCGCGCCACCCTGCCCTGCGGTACGCAGGTCTGGGGGCACACCGGTTTCCTGCCGGGCTCGCAGAGCATGGCCTACAGCACCCGGGACGGCGGGCACACCCTGGTGGTCGACTTCAACACCGACTGGGCGGGCGACACCGACGCGGCCGGGTACCTGCTCCTCGCCGAATTCTGTGGCACGGCGCCGCCCTCCGCGGCCACCCGCCGACCGGGCGGGCGGCGGTGACGGCGCGGATGTCCCCAGGGGCGCAATCGCGTTGCCTCGGGCCGGGTCGTGTGCTGAGCTGCCCGTCATGGAGTACTCCCGATACCTCGACTGCCTCGCGGCCGACTACGCCCGCCTGCGCGCCCTCGCGGCGCTCGCCCCCGCCGGGGCGGTGCCCACCTGTCCCGGCTGGACCGTCGCCGACCTGACCCGACACGTCGGCGGGGTCTACCTGCACAAGACCCTGTCCATGCGCCAGGCCGCCGAGCCCGACCCCTGGCCGCCGAAGGGCCTCGCCGACGAGGAGCCGCTCGCCCTGCTGGAGCGCTCGTACGCCGCGCTGTGCGCCGAGTTCGCCGCGCGCAGCCCGCAGGATCCGGCCGGCACCTGGTACGGCCCGGACCAGACCGTCGGCTTCTGGATTCGGCGCATGGCGCAGGAGACCGTCGTGCACCGCATCGACGCCGAACTGGGCGCCGGGCAAACGGTCGTGCCGATCCCGGACGATCTCGCCGTCGACGGTGTGGACGAGCTGCTCAAGATTTTCGTGGCCTACGGCGTCGGCGAGTGGGCCGACCACTTCACCGACCTCCTGATCGACTCGCCGGGCCGCCGCTACCTGCTGCGCACCGACGGTGCCGCGTGGCGGGTGCGCACCGGACCGGGCCTGTTCGCGGTCGAGGACGCCACGGTCGGCGCCGAGTCCGGCGATGACGCGACCGACGTGACCATCAGCGGACCGCCGAGCGCGTTGTTGCGCTGGGTGTGGAATCGCACGAGTCCCGGTGAAGCGAGCGGTGTGACGATCGAGGGTGCCCCCGAGGCGGTCGAGGAACTGCAGGGCTGCATCGTCGTCGCCGGCCAGTGAAGCAGCCGGCGGCAGCCGCGACTTTCGCGAACCGGCCGGTGTGGATCGGGTGATGGCGTCGTCGGAGGGGAACCCGCCGGGCGCGGCCGACGTTGACGGGCCATGTGGAAACTGGTTTTCCCTCTCGTGACGGCCCTGCTCCTGGCGCCGTTCGTGTTCGCGGTCGGGATGCGGGTCTACTGGTGGGTCGGCCGCAAGCGTGGCCGCACGGACGGCCCCCAGGCCACCCGGGGGATGCGGGCCACCGGCACCGAGGATCTGCAGGCGCTGTTCTCCCCGGGCAAGCGGCTCGAACTGGAGCAGCGCCGGGTCGAACTGGTGCTGCGCGACGAGGATCAAGACGGCGCGCCCAAGCGCCCGGACGTCGACCTGGACCGGGGCGTCGTGCGCATTCGCCGGCCGGACGACCCGTCCGCATAGGGAATCCCCGCCCCGGCGGGTCCGTTCGTACCGCCTCCGGGCCCGGCGGGGCGGCGTTCGGCGAGGACCGGGCGGCCGACGGCGCCTGCGAGGTGGGGCCGTCCCGGATGGCCCGGGGCAGGCGTGGAGCAGGGTCGCCGTCATCCCGGCCACGATTTCCGTGACGTCCTCCGGAACGTGGTAGTCGGGCACGGGCCGTGCGGCGGGTGTCGGCGAGGCTGCGGGGCCCTTTCACGCGGTACCCCCCTCTTGCCATAGCCCTGGCACAACTCCGCCGCAGCTCCGGCGCAAATTCACCGAAACCCGCTTTTTCGGGCGGCGACAGCTACATACTCAAGTTCTGGTTAGAAGTTATCACGCAAGTACTTGACGTTAGCTGTTCGCGAGCGTTACAACTTATAACGAACGGCAAGGCGGCTAAATTCTCGGTCGCCTCGCCTCGCATCCCGGCTCTCGATGCCGCTCCCGGCTGCTTCATTTCGCGTCATCGCAAGGACAAAAAGGAGAAAGCGCGTGTTTGAGCGCATAGCGGAACTGGCGATTCGCCGATCCCGGCTCGTACTGATCGTCGCCGTCGTTGCTCTGGCCCTCATGGGTGCCGCCGGCGCCGGCGCGTTCGGCAAGTTGATGGGTGGCGGCTACGACGACCCGGCCTCGCAGTCCACCCAGGCCCGGGAGGTCATCGAGAAGAGGTTCGGCGGGGAGACGAACCTGATCCTGCTGGCTCGCGCCCCCAAGGGCGGCATCGACGACCCGGCCGCCAAACAGGGCGGCCAGGCCCTGGCGGCCGACCTCAGAAAGGAGCGGAACCTGGACAACGTGATCTCGTACTGGGACACGGACAGCCCCACGCTGCGCTCCAAGGACGGCCGCCAGGCGATGGTCCTCGCCCACGTCAAGGGTGACGACACCACACGGGAAAAGAACGCCAAGAGCATCATCGACGCCTACACCGGGTCGTACAAGGACGCACTCACCATCCAGGCCGGCGGCGGCGCCGCCGTGAGCAGCGACATGGGCACCCAGTCGGGCAAGGACCTGCTCCTGGCCGAGGCGATCGCGGTGCCGCTGACCCTGATACTGCTGCTGATCGTCTTCGGCAGCGTCGTCGCGGCCCTGTTGCCGTTGGCCATCGGGATCATCGCCATCGCGGGCACGTTCGCCGAGCTCTACTTCCTGGGCAGCGTCACCGACGTCTCGATCTTCGCGACCAACCTCACCACCGCGCTGGGCCTGGGACTGGGCATCGACTACGCGCTGCTGATGGTGAGCCGGTTCCGCGAGCAACTCGCGACAGGGGCGAGCGTGGACGACGCCGTCCGGCAGACGGTGAACACCGCGGGCCGCACCGTCGCGTTCTCCGCGGCGACGGTGGCGGCGGCACTCGGCGCACTCCTGGTGTTCCCGCAGTACTTCCTTCGCTCGTTCGGCTACGCCGGGGTCGGGGTCGTCGCCATCGCGGCGATCAGCACCCTGTTCGTGATGCCGGCCCTGTTCGTGGTGCTGGGGCATCGGGTCAACAACGGGCGGATGCCGTGGGCGAAGAAGGAGGGCGTCGCCTCCCGGGCGCCGCTGTGGGGGCGGCTGGCGCGCACCGTCATGCGGCGGCCCGCGCTCACCGCGCTGCCCGTGCTCGGGGTGCTGCTGTTGGCGGCGAGCCCGCTGCTGGGCATCAACCTGGGCACGCCGGACGAGCGGGTACTGCCCGAGGACGCGCAGAGCCGCCAGGTCACCGGGGAACTGCGCAAGAACTTCGACGGCGACGACGCCGCGGCCCTGCACATCGTCATCGACAAGGCCGTGGACCGGGGCCCGCTGGACGCGTACGCGGCCGAACTCTCGCGGCACAAGGACATCATCCGCGTCGAGGCGGCCACCGGAACCTACGTCCAGGGACGCGCCGCCGCACCGGGACCGGGCAACACCGCACTCGGCCGGCCCGACGCGCAACGCATCAACGTGATCAGCGCGTTGGCGCCGAAGTCGGACGAGGGCCAGAGCCTGGCGAAGGAGATCCGCGCGGTCACCCCGCCGGTCGGCACGCACCCCCTGGTGGGCGGCAGCGGGGCCGAACTGGTCGACGCCAAGCACTCCATCATCGGCCGGATCCCGCTCGCCGCGGCGCTGATCGCCCTCACCACCTTCCTCCTCCTGTTCCTGTTCACCGGCAGCATCGTGCAACCGCTGCGCGCACTGGTCCTGAACATGATCAGCCTGGGCGCCACGCTCGGCGTGATGACCTGGATCTTCCAGGACGGGCACCTCGCCTCGGTGCTCGGCTTCACGCCACAGCCGATGGACACCTCGATGACGATGCTGATGTTCTGCATCGCCTTCGGACTCTCGATGGACTACGAGGTGTTCGTCACCAGCCGGATCAAGGAACTGCACGACCAGGGCCTGGACACCGAGTCCGCCGTGGCCGACGGCCTCGGGCACACCGGCCGCATCGTCAGCGCGGCGGCCTGCCTGCTCGCGGTGAGCTTCTTCGCCTTCGGGACGGCCGAGCTGAGCTTCATGCAGTTGTTCGGCCTGGGCAGCGGGTTGGCCATCCTCATCGACGCAATCGCCGTACGCGGCATCCTGGTTCCCGCCGCGATGCGCCTGCTCGGCCGCTCGGCCTGGTACGCGCCGGCCCCGCTGCGCAGGTTCCACGCCCGGTTCGGCCTCAGCGAGGGCGGCCCCACGCCGGCGGCCCCGGCAGCCGAGTCGTCGTACGTGAAGGACCCGACGGGAGTCTGACCCCGCGAGTCCGTCCCGATACCGTGCCCGCCCCCCGCCGCACCGGGGGCGGGCACGCTCGTGTGCGCACCGCACGCGGGCGGACCCGGTCCGGAGGTCGTCTCGTTCGGTTCAGGGGCGGCGAGTGTCGTCGGTGTCCGGGGTGGGGCGGTCCAGCCGCCAGACCACCTCGATTCCGCTGCCGGCGGGAGCCGTGGGCGGTGTCCCCGGATCACGTCGGATCTCGGTGAAGCCCAACCGGCGCGGGATGGCGGCGCTGGAGGTGTTGGCCAGGTCGTGGGTGATCTCCAGGTACGCCACGTCCGGCAGGGTGAACATCTCGGCGACCAGGGCGGCCGTCGCCTTCGTGGCGGTGCCCCGGCCGGTCGCCGCGGGGTGCAACCAGTAGCCCAGGCGCCGGCCCCGGGATTCGGGCTCGCGGTAGCTCTGGCACATGCCGGCGGGGACGCCGTCCTCGACGATGGCGTAGTTGTACATCTCCCCGCTCGCCCACTTCGCCTCGAACCTCGCGAGCATTTCCCGGGTGTGCCGCGCACTGTGCGCCGCGACCCACGGCTCCCACGGCCGCAGGTGCTCCAGGGACTCCTCGATCAACGTGAACGCCGCCGCGAAGTCCCGCTGCGCCCGCCAACTCCGCAGAACGAAGTCCCCACACTCGATCATCCGCCTCGGCCGCTCCATGATCGCCATGATCGCCCGCCCGACGCTAGCGCGCAACGAGTGGCGGAAGCGCGGGTGCGGGAAGTGGAGCCGGCCGGGGCCGGGTTGCCCGCGTCGGGTCAGAAGGCGCAGGTGTGCGTGGGTGGTTTGCCGTCCAGGCGGGACTGGAGCCAGGTGAGGGCGTCGGTGCCGGAGGGCTGGAAGTCGTTCAGGCCGTGGTCCTGGTCGGGGTAGGTGCGGTAGTCGATGCTTGCGCCCTTGGCGCACAGGGCCTGGGCCATCGGCAGGTTGAGCGGGGCCAGGGGGTCGGCGCTGCCCTGGGCGAGGAACACCGGGGCGGCGGGGGTGACCTGGTCGGTGGCGTTGGCTTCGAGCGAGGCGGTGAGCGGGCCGAGGTCCGCGTTCGGTTTGAGGACGTTGGCGGGGTCGGGCAAGTCGCCGCCGATCACGGTGCTCAGGCAGTCGATCCAGGCCGCGTCGGCGACGGCGAGGGCGGCGGGCGTGAGCAGTTGGTCGGGTTTGACCGAGGGGTCGGCGGCTGCGGCTCCGTCGAGGAGCATCAGGAAGATGCCGATGTACGGGGCCGCGGTCGCGTCGCGTTGCTCGACGAGTCCGGGCATGAATTGGAAGCCGGTGCCCGGCGCGAACGCGAGGACGCCCCCCAGCGGGAGTTCGGGGGCGTATCGCGGCTGGTGGTCGGCGGTCCACAAGGCGGCGTGGGCGCCTTGGGAGTGGCCGCCGACGAACCAGGTCTGCCCGAGGTCGGGGTTGATCGTGCGGGCGGCGCGGACCAGGTCGAGCGTCGCGTAGGCGGCGGGTTTTCCTTGCAGATAGGGATGTTTGACGCCGGTGACGCCCATGCCGATGTAGTCGGGTTGCACCACGGCGAAGCCGCGTCGGATCAGTTCGGCCTGGATGTCGAAGCCGCCGATGCCGGCGAGGAAGCCGCGCGAGGGTGCGCACATGGTGCCGATGCCCACGGTGCCGTGATCCCAGGCGACGATGGGCCAACCCCCGGCGGGAGCCGGGCCCTTGGGCAGGGCGACGGTGCCGGTCGCGGCGACGGGTCTGCCGTCGGTGCCGGTGGTCGTGTACATGACCAGCACTTCCTCGGCCGCGCCCTTGGTGCCCGCGCCGGGGACGTCGAACGGCCGTCGGCGGATCACCTCGCCGGGCTTTCCCGGCGGGAGCGGGACGGGCGGGTCGAAGAACGCGTCGTGCTCGGGCGCCTTGGTGCCGGGCGCCGCCGTCGGCACCGCAGGGGGGACCGAAGTCGGCGGCGGGGACGGTGCGGCGGTGTCGCCGGGCGGCACCGGCGCGGCCGTTCCCGCCCGAGGCGTGCCGGCGTCGGGGCGTGCGGCCGCGGGCTCGGGGTCGGCGCGGCTGCATCCGGTCGCGGCGAGTGCCGCGACGATCACCAAGGCGGCGAGCCTGTGCGGCACCCGGGCTTTCGGCTTCCCGCCTGACGTACCTGTACAACGCATGTCCAGCCCCCAACCGAGCCAGATGGAATGGAACAGGTTTTATGTGCATGGCGCATGGCGCATCGCTCGCGGAGGTCGTCCGGACGAGCCTGCCGCCGGACGCCGCGCAAGAAACCTAGTCGAGTTCGGTTTTGGCGTCCAGGTATTGCCGGCGACCCGGGGCGACCGGATCGCAGCGACGTCCTGGGTCAGCCGTCGACACGGTGCCGGGCCCAGAACGGCGTCAGGTCGTGCGCGGTGGCCGCCTGGGCCGCTCGCTTGAACTCGGCCGTGGTGGAGATCCCGTACCAGTGGTCGGCGGCGTATCCGCGCAGCAGCCGGTCCATCGGGGCGTCGCCGATCAGTCGCCGAAGCTCGTGCAGCACGCACTTGCCGTAGTCGTAGACGACCGCCTCGTACCGGGACGGGTGCGCGTCCCAGTACCGCATCGAGTTGGTGAGTCGCTCCGTCGGCGCGGACCACGCGACGTCCCGCCCGCAGCCTTCGCCGGTCCGGCCGAGCGCGAGATCGGTGGCGTACTCGGCGAAGGATTCGTCGAGCCAGGGGTCGGTGTACTCGTCGTTGCCCACGATCCCGTACCACCACTGGTGGGCGAGTTCGTGCACGAGTGCGGTGGATTGCACGCGGTCCAGGACGAATCCCGGGTACTCCATGCCGCTGAACCACAGGTCGTCGTCCAGGACGACGTCCAACTCCGAGTACGGGTAGGCGCCGTAGCGCCGGGCGTGGGTGTCGACGGCCGAGCGGGCGACGTCCAGCATGGCCCGGGCGTTCGACGCGGTGACGCCGCCGTCCGCGTAGACGTTGACGTCGACCCCGGTGGCTGAGGCACCGGAGATCTGCGTGAACGCCCCGGCGGCCCACGCGAAGTCCCGGACCCTGCGCGCCGTCGCGGTGGTGACGACGCGGCCGGGCGAACCCGGGGAGTCGACCGAGGTGCCGGTGGCCGGTACCCGCAGGTTGGCGGGGTGCTCCAGCGTGACGTCGAAGTCCGCGGCCAGTGCATAGAACGACTCGCCGTGGTCGGTATACGGGTCCAGATGCGGGCCCGCCGCGTCCGCGATCGCCAGCACCGGCAGCGCGTTGCCGAGCATGGCGTGCTCGTCGTCGTGGCCGAACCGGTCGATCCCGTCCGGGACTTCGATACGCAGACCGAAGCCGATCGTGCCGCGTTCGCCGGGACCGAGCGGCACGGGCAGGACGATGCGCAGGGCGGTGCAGTCGACCGTGAGGGCGACCGGGACGCCGCCGGTGACCTCGGAGACGGTGATCGGCGGTGCCGCACACGTGCCGTGCGCGTTGTCCCACAACCGCAGGTACACCTCGGGGAGTGGATCGGCCGAGGCGTTGGAGAAGCCCACCCGCTCGTGGCCGGTCCACACGCGTCCGCGGGCGTCGGCGGTCAACTCGACCGTGTACGACGGCGTGGCCGGGGTCCGTACCGCCTCCGGGTGCGCCACGAGCGGCCGTTCGAGGCGGACCGTGCCCGGCGACGCCGCGCGCGTCGACGCGGAGCTCGCGCCGAACGCCGCGAGCAGCGTGGCGACGGCGGCGAACACGGCCGTGCCGATCCTCATCGGTTCCCCCATCGGATCGGCGGCGGCAAAAGCCCTGTTCGGGTCGGCGACTCGCGCTCCCCGGGGGCGATGTTCGAGCGCAGGTGGCCGAGCGCGGCCCGGCCACCTGCCGGCGGCGCGGGTCAGGCCGTGCGAGCCGTCTCGCGGTGGCGGGACACCGCCCGGTGCAGGGCCAGGTCCAACTCGGGCAGGGCCTCCGCGACGTCCGTGTATTCCACGTACTCCACCGTGGCCACGGTGTGCAGCCCCTGCACCAGGAACGTGTACTCCCGCCCCCGCTCCAGCATCAGCACGATGGGCTTGTCGAAGGCGCTGGCCCAGCCCACCTCGATGTGGGTACCCGGCGAGGCGGGGAAACCCGGGAGCGCGACGAAGACGTCGGCCTTGCGAATCTCGTCCTGATCCAGCCGGGTGCACTGGTCCGGCCGCATCAACTCCGCGCCCCACGCCTCGCGGCGGTGCGCGTTGTGCACGGACAGACCGTGTGCCTCGAAGTGCTTGATCAGGATGTCGAACGGGGCTCGCGCGTGGTCCGGCATCTCGCCGGTGGCCGGGTCCAGGAGTTGGATGAAGGGCCCGGCCAGGAACAGCGAACCCACGTCGAGGCCGCACAGGTAATCGGTAGAGGGGGCGATGGTCATACGGCTACCTCCGGAATGGGCCGTGGGGATGGCATGGTCAGGTCTTGCGGAAACACTGGATGTAGGCTTGGCCGCTCGTGCCGTACGTGTACTCGGTGGTGTCGTACGCCTGGTACGGGTGGGACTCGACCCGGATGCTCCGGAAGTGCGGCAGGTACTGCCAACGCAGTTCCGGCTTGGTGCTGAAGAAGGGGATGAACACCCCGCCGGGGCGCAGCGCCCGGACGACCTCCGGCATCGTCCTGGCCCACAGCGCCTCGTCCGTCCAGACCTCCATGTCCAGGGCCGGGTCGAAGAACATGCCGTCCAGGCTCTCCGAGGGCAGTTCGAAGACCCGCTGGAAGAAGTCGCCGCGTTCGATGGCGAGATTGTCGGGCAGCGTCGGGTGCTTGCTCCGGAAGAGGTCCTCGACCTCGTCGAAGAGTTCGAGCACGGTGTGGCTGCGGGTGGCCGGGTTGCCTGCGATCCGCAGCGCGGACAGCCCCAGGCCCAGGCCGACTTCGTAGAAGTCCCGGCCGTACTCGCACAACATGTCGGCGCTCGCCCACATCAGATCGCGTTCCCACGCCTGCATGGCCTGCTCGCCGCCGATGCTCAATGTCACCTCGCCGTCGGTCTCGACGAGTTCGATCTCGGGCTTGGACCGGGTTTCCATGGCATTCGTCCTTTGTCGCGGCGGAATTCGGTGGTGTGCGGTCGGTGGAATGCGGTGCGGCGGTGCCGGGTTCGACTCAGCCGCGGCGCGGCACGACGCCGAAGTGGCGTCGAGCCGTGGAGACGGCCAGGTCCTGGACCGCGAAAACGGTGAAGTAGTAAGCCTGCGGCGCGGTTTCGGCGGCGAAGCGCACCCGGAAGGCGACCTCCCGGGCCCGCTCGTGCCCGGCCCGGATCTTGACGATGCCCGGCTCCACCGTCGTGTCCTCACGCAGGTAGGTGGGCACGAACAGCCCCAGCCGGACCGGACCCGGGCGGGCCGCGGTGAGCGTCGCGCGCACCTCCAGCACGGCGCCCTGCTCGACCTCGTCTTGGGCGTGGGCCAGCAGCGAAGGGCCCTGCGGCACGCGGAAGGTGACGTCGCCGCAGCGCATGCACACCGCGCAGATCGTGTCCGAGACGTGCGGCAGCAACCCCCGCCGGGTGAACTCCTGGGCGGGGCGCCCGCAATGGCAGGTCACCTCGCGCACCTGCGGGTCCAGCGAACTGCGGTCCCCGAAGTGCGCGGGGTAACTCATCAGCTCGTTCTCGGGGTTCGCCGCGACCTGTTCGGCGATCACGTGGTCCAGGGATTGCAGGTCCGCCGTGAGCGAGGTACGGATCTGCTCGGGCGACTGGTCGGCGAGATGGGTCGGCCGGGACACCCACAGATCCACCTTGCGGGCGAGCTTGACCAGCCTGGGGCGCAACGCGTGGTTGTGCGGCAGCAGTTCCGAGGTGAGCAGGGTGGTCAGCCGCCGGCCCACGGTGAGCACGAGCGGGTCGGGGCGGTGCTCGGCGGGCGGCGGCGCGGCGGGCGCGTCACCCTGCGGGAGGCCGAAGCGCATGAACGCCGGGTAGGGATGCGACCCGGCGAGACTGGCGTTGAGGACGTCCACCGAGTCCGCGCCGGACAACGCCCCATGCATCCACGCGACGTTCTCCGGCCGATCGGAATCGTGCACCGAGACGGCGGAGACGACGGTGCGGGCCGGACCGTCGAGCGCGTTGAGCAACAGTTGGTACCTGGGGTCGTACAGCGCGAGATCGGCGAGCGGGCCGCTGTTGCAGGCGCTGAGCACCACCTCGACGGCTTCCACGCGGTTGAGCGGGACCAGCTTGTCCTCGGGCTTGTAGCACGGCAGTCCGTACGCGCAGCGGGGGCCGAGTGCTCCCGTGCGGGCCGGGGCGGTGGGGTTCAGGCCGCAGATGGTGAACTCGCCGAGGTTGACGCTGTCGTCCTTGCCGTGGCCCTGGAACGCCACCCGGCGCCATCGAGTGGCGAGGATCTCGGCCTGGATGTCGACGTGTTCGAAGTCGCGGTCGTCGAAGACCCGGACGCCGTCCGGGTGCGGCGGCCGGTCGGTGTCGGTGAACAGCCCGATCGCGTCGACGCCGGCCGCCGGCCGGGCGTACTGCTTGGCCACGTTCCAGGCCACCGAGGTCGCGTCGCGCCCGCTCAGCAGGGTCAGTCCGGGCTCGCGGTCGCGGTAGGTGGTCAGCAGCAACGCCCGTACCGGGTCCAGGTTGAGCCGGTCGTAGCAGCCCACGATCAGCAGCGTCCCGGGGTGGCGGCGGCGGAACCCGGCGGCGTCCGCCAACTCCTGCTCGGCCACCCAGGTGCGGGCGAGCGGGCGGGCCAGCGCCGACACGCCGTCGGGCAGGTCCAACGGCCCGAGCAGCACGCCGACGTCCAGCGGCTGCGGGACTTCGACACCGGCGTACAGACCGGCGGCCAGCTCGACGGCGTGCGCCAGGTCCGGACGTCCCACGCACGGCACGGGTACCGGGGTGTGCTCGGGCGCGGCGAGGAACTCGGCCACGGCCCGCGGCAGTCGGTCGACACCGACCGCGCCGAACAGCGCGGTGGCCGGCCGGCGATCCGGGCGGTCGGGTGCTTCTTCGGCGACGACGGGGGCGTTCATGACGGGAGACCTCGTGTTCTGTGGGCCGACCGGCGCAAGCGGGAGCAACCGGAAGGGGAATGGGGGGCGACGGGCGGCGCGCACCGCCGGCGGCGATCAGGTGGCGCACCGCGCGGGGCCGGCGGCAGCGGGCGCCAGCAACCGGCGACCGGAGAAGGCCAGTCCGGCTCCCGCCAGCGCCACGCCGAACGCGACGGTGAACACGCCGCGGGCGCCGATCGGGTCGATCAGCAGGCCGCCGACCTGCTGGCCGACCGCGTCGCCCAACACGGTCGCCAGCGAGGCCCAGGTGAACGCCCGGGCCAGCAGCCGCCGATCGGCGAGCGCGCCGACCAGGGTCATCTCGCCCGCGGACACCATGGCGATCGGCAGGCTGCCGACGGCCAGCGCGATCGCCAGGGTCGGCGGGGAAGTGCTCAACACGGTCAGGCCGGTGCCCGCCGCGAAGGCCAGGACCAGCCGGGGAAAACGCACATGCATCGCGACGCGCGACGGGGCACGCCCCAGCCACAGGGCGCCCACCGCGCTGCCGATGCCCCAGCACGCGTAGACCACGCCGGTGCCGTCGGGCGATCCGTGCGCGGCCACGAAGGCCGGGATGGCGAGCGTCATCAGCCCGATCGGGACCGCGCACGCGGTCATCACGCCCAGCAGCACCAGCATCGAGGGATCGCGCAGCGGATGGCGCGGTATGCCTCGGCCGTCGGCCTCGGCCGGCTCCGGGCCGGTCGACGCCGCCTCGGTGCTCGCCGGGAGCCGCACCCAGGCCAGGCCCACGGCGCCCGCGCCGCCGATCACGGCGACCGTGGTCAGCGCGACCCCGGCGGAGCCGGACGACATCAGGACCGCGAGCATCAGCGGTGCGCCGATCACCAGGACCTCGGTGAGCAGCGCCTCCCAGAGGTAGGCGCTCTCACGCTCGTCGTCCGACAGCGGCATGCGCGCCCACAACGAGCGCATGCACGCGTTCGTGGGCGGCAGCGCGACCCCCGAGGCGACGGCCAGCACGGGCTGCGCCCAGGAACCCGGGCGGGTGGCCCACACCAGCGCCGCGAGCGTCGCCGGGTAGGCCACACCGGTGACGATCAACACGGCTCGGCGTCCGCTGCGGTCGAGCCGTCGGGCGATCAACGGGCTGCCCAGCGCCATGCCGAGCGTGTACAGCGCGGCGATCAGGCCGGCCTGCGGGTAACTGCCGCCCTGTTCGCGGATGGTCAGCACCATGGCCAGCGACATCAGGTAGACGGGCAGCCGGGCGACGACGCTCCACCAGGCCGCCGCGGCCACCCGGGGGAGGGTGAGCAGGGTGCGGAAGCGGCCGAGGACGCCGCCGGTCGCGGGGGGCGCCGGCGGAGTTTCCGCGGCGGCGGGTTCGGTGTCTCGGCGCGGGCTCGCGGTCATCGGGCCACCGGATCGGGTTCACGGTCCGGGGACGCCGCGACGGCATCGGCCTCGTCCGCCGGGTTCGTCGCGATCGCCTCGGCCTCGCGGGCCGGGACCACCTCGATCGTGAAGGCGTCCAGGACCGCCCGCATGCGCTGCTCGACCTGCGCGATCGAGTCGCCCACGACATGGACGTGACCCGAGGCGTTGTGCGAGGCGCGCCGGGCCGCCACCGGGTCGCCCACCCCGACGCGCAGGACGGCCTCGATCACGCCCGGCAGGCAGAGGAGTTCGTCCGCCCCGGTGACCCGGCGCACGATGCCCGTGCCGGGCAGGGGCAGCAGCAGATCGCCCGCGCAGCGGCGTTCGCGGTACTCCAGCCGAGGTCGGCGGCCCAGGTAGACGTCCAGCGTGGCGCCGAAGACGTCGAATCCGTAGGCGTGCCCGTGATTGGCGGGGATCTCGCAACCCGCCAACCGGACCCCGATCTCGCCCGCGAACACCTCCCCGTCGACCACGAAGAACTCCATGTGCGCGTAGCCGTGGTCGATGCCCATCCCGGTGACGATGCGCTGAAGCATCGCGCGCAGGTCCACCGGCGGGCCCTCGTCGGTGCCGACGCTGATGTTGGCGTTCATCGCGCCGTCGACGATGTCCAGCGGGCGGCAGGGCATCGCGCTGGGCCAGGCGGCCAGCACCTCGCCGTCGTGGATGAGCGCGCACACCTCCCACTCGGTGCCGCCGAGATACTGCTCGACCATGAAGTCCCGGGCCGCGAAGTCGACTTCGGCGGCGGCCTCGGGCCCCGGGAGCAGGAAGGTGTCCACGCAGGCGAACGAGTCCACCGGCTTGAGGACCAGCGGCCGGCCGTACCGCTCGGCGAACCGCGCCACCTCCGCGGCCGACCGGACCCGGGCGAACGCGGCGGTCCGCAGGCCCAGCTCGCGAAACCGCTCCTTCATCGCGGCCTTGTCGCGGACCCAGGTCACCTGGCGTTCGCTCAGGTGCGGCAGCCCGACCAGGGCGGCGAAGCGCTGCGCGAGGTGCTGGCGCGGTTCGGACGGATTGCAGAATCGGGTGGGCGCCACCGGCAGTTCGCCGGCCCAATCCCGGTAGCGCCGGGCCTCCTGCGCCAACGGCACCCCTTCGCGCACCCAGAACGCCGGCAGGTGCGCGGTCTCGCGCAGGTAGTCCTCGCTCAGGTCGCCCCGCAACTCGGCGAAGCGCAGCAGCACCAACTCCTGCGGCAACGCCCGGGCCGCGTGGCGGGTGAACGACGAGGCCCGGTCGTCCACCATCAGCAACACCGGACGCGTGCTCACACCGCCTCCAGGACGCGCCGGATGGCCTTGACCGCGCCCACCTGTTCGGCCTCGGGCAACTCCGGGGACAGCGGTACGCACAGGGTGCGGTCCAACCGGTCGCGGGTGCGGACGAATCCGTCGTGGCTGAGCGCGAGCGGCCCGTCGGGCGCGTGGTTCCACGGGAAGCCGTCGGCGTAGAGCGAGCGCCGGCCGGCGAGCACCGGATGCTCGGGCAACAGGTACTTGTTCAGCGTCCAGTTGGCGATGCCCTCGGCGCTCAGCGCGGCCACGGCGGCGTCGCGCAACGCCCGGTCCCGGCAGCGGAATCGCAGACTGACCTTCGCGTCGCCCGCCGCGCGCGGGCGTACCTCCAGATCCGCGCGGTCGGGCAGGTCGCGCATGGCGATGGCGTACATGCGCTCCAGCCCGTCGAGGAGCTCGTCGAGGTGGCGGAACTGCTGGCACTGGACGGCGGCGACCTGTTCGCTGGTGACGAAGTTCTCGCCGTAATAGGCGTCCTGGTTCCAGGTGGGATAGCGCCCGGGCACCCGCGCGGAGCCGTGGTCGTGATAGCAGCGCATCGTCGCCCACGCCTGCTCGTCGTTGGTCACCACCAGCCCGCCCTCGCCCGAGGTGAGCACCTTGTTGTGATGGAAGCTGAACGTCCCCGCGTAGCCCACCGTGCCCACCGCGCGGCCGTCCGGGAAGCGGGCGCCGAGCGACTGGGCGCAGTCCTCGACGACGTACGGCACGCCCTCGGGCAGCGGCGCCACCGTGCCCTCCATGTGCGCCACGATCACCCGCTCGGCGTCCGCCGGCAACAGCGTGGGATCCAGCGACAACGAGTCGTCGGTGTCGACCAACACCGGGATCAGGCCGCAGGACAACACGGCGCCGGCCACCGCGACGAAGGTGACCGCCGGGATGTACACCGGGTCGCCGATCGAGGGACGGGTGGCGATCAGCGCGAGCCGCAGCGCCTCGGTGCAGTTGTGCACGGCCAACGTATGGGCGGCGCCCAGGCGTTCGGATGTCTCACGTTCCAACCGCGAGGCCATGCTCTCGGTTTCGGTCTGGTAGCGGAACAACACCCGATGGTCGATCACCTCGCGCAGTTCCGTCATGTCGGACCAGTCGAGGTAGTTCGCGCCGTAGGGCAGGAAACGTTGGCCGAGACGCTTGTCCAGGGTCATCGTGCGTCCGCCTCCGTGATCGGGCACGCCGCGTTGTCGACGAGCATCTCCTCGCCCCGGTAGTTGCGCAGGTGCAGCCCCTCCGGGGTGACCTTGAAGTACGGCTGCGCGATCGGGATCTTGCCGATCCTGGTGGTCAGCACGTACTGCGGCACCCCGAAGCCGGTGATGTGGCCCTGGAGTCCCTCCATGATTTCCCAGCCCTTGGCCACCGACGTCATGAAGTGCGAGACACCGGTGACGTTGTCGCAGTGGTAGAGGTAGTACGGCCGTACCCGGATGCGCAGCAGCTCGGTCATCAGCGTGCGCATGGTGGCGACGTCGTCGTTGATGCCGCGCAGCAGTACGGTCTGGTTGCCCACCGGGATGCCGTGCCGCAACATGCGGTCCACCGCCGCGGTCGCCTCCGGGGTGATTTCCTTCGGGTGGTTGAAATGGGTGTTCACCCACACCGGATGGTGGCGCGCGAGCATCGCACACAGGTCGTCGGTGATCCGCTGCGGCAACAACACCGGGAACCGGCTGCCGATCCGGATGATCTCCACGCTCGGGATCGCCCGCAGCCCCGAGATGATCTCCTCCAGCTTGCCGTCCTGGTAGGAGAGCGGATCCCCGCCGGTCAGCAACACGTCCCGGATCTCCGGGTGTTCCGCGATGTAGCGCAGATCCTCGTCGAACGACTCACCCTCGTCGTCGCGGAAGTAGGTGCCGTTGACGTCGGTGGTGTGGAACTTGCGGGTGCAGTGCCGGCAGTAGACCGGACACGCCTCGGTGATCAACATGATGACCCGGTCGGGGTACTTGTGCACGACCCGGTTGGTCTTGCGGTAGTACGTGTCGCCGACCGGGTCCACCTCCGCGCCGGAGAACTCGACCAACTCCCCCGAGGCGGGCACGGCTTGTTGCCGGACCGGACACGTCGGGTCGTCGGGATCCATCAGTGAGGCGTAGTACGGCGTGACGCTCCAGCGGTAGCGGCCCGCGACCCCGGCGATCGCCTGCTCCTCGTCCGGGCTGAGGTTGATCCACCGGCGGGCCTTGTCGACGTTGGTGATGCGTCGACGCATGTGCCAGCGCCAGTCGTTCCAGTCCGTGTCGGGGACGCGGGGTCGCACGATCGTGGGCTCGGCCGCGGGGGTGCCGGCGGTCGTGGTTTCGAGGGGCGTGGCGGACATGGCGGGCTCCAGGGGTGACGGGCCTTCGGCGACGCGAGGCGTTCGGTCGGGGCACGCGGTGGGGATGCCGGCGTCGTGCGGGGGTCTACGGTGGATAGCTCACAGTGGGGCGAGCGAGAGTTGGCGGAGCGTACGCGCCACGCGCTGGGCGCCGCGCAGGTCGTCCAGGTCGGGGGCGAGCGCGTCCCACAACGTGGTGACGCCCTCGTCGGGCGGCGCCCATACGCCGGGGTCCCGGGGGTCGTCGGCGCACGGAACCGGCACCAGCCGGCGCATCCGCGCGGCCAGATCGCGCTGGGCGCCGCCCAGCGGCGGCAGGAACACCAGTGGGGCGCGCCGCGCCTGGGCCAGGGCCGACGCGCCCAGGGTCGGCGCGGCCAGGAACACCCGGGCCCCGGCATGCAGCGTGTCCACATCCACGTCGACGGCCCGGCTCACCCGTACCTCAGGGCGGTCGGCCAGGCCCGCCAACGCGGCGCGGATCGGGGTGAGCCGCAGGTCGCAGACCACCTCGCAGCGGCCCGTGCGGCGCAGCGCCTCGTGCACCAGCCCGGGCAGCGTCGTGTCGACGAACGTGTCCGCCTCGGCCGCCGGCACGTCCCACAGGGACAGCAGCAGCAGGGTGCCGGCGCGTTGTCGGCTGCGGGCCGACCGGACCGGCGCGAGCACGCCGGTGGGCCGAAGGCCGGTCGGGGCGCGGGTGGGGTCGGGGTCGGGCAGCCAGCCCGGGCGGTGCACGCGGTACAGGGCCCGGTCGGTCGCGCCGGCCGTCCCGAGTGCGTCCGTCGTGCCCGGGTGGCCCGAGTACAGGTGCACGACCGGTACGCCCGAGGCCGACAGCCGCGCGGTGGCGGCCTCGTCGTCGCAGACCAGCGCCACGTCCGGCGGCGCCTCGTCGGACGTGCCCGGCACGGGTCGCAGGTCGCGCAGGTGGGCGGCGACGCGTCGCCGGGCGAGCAGCGAGTCCAGTTGCTCGTCGCGGGAGACCAGCAGGATCCGGCGCGCCGGCTCGCCGGGCCCGGACTGGCGCTCGGCGCCGTCGCGGTCCGGCCGTCGGGTCTCGGGCCCCTCCCGCGGAGTCAGTACTGCCACGGGGTCACCGATCCCAGCCGGGCGACGTCGTCGCTGTAGCCGGCCGCCGTGGTGGAACAGCCGTTGCACACCAGCGGCCCGCGGTCGCGATAGAAATCGGCGTGCTCGCGGAAGGCCGGGGTGTCCAGACCGATCACGCCCGACTCGCGCAGCGGGGCGCCGCCCGGGCCCTCGTCGCCCTCGCGATGCGGGATGCAGCTACACGCGTACATCCGCCCGTACTTGCCGTCGATGTAGATGACGTCGTCGGTGACGTGGCACTGCGGCAGTGACGCGCGGGGGGTGACGGATTCCGCGAAGTAGCGCCCCTGTTCCTCCGGATCGTCGCCGTAGAACCGCTTCCCCATGGGCACCAGCAGCGAGTCCGGATCCGCGTCGTAGACGCGGTCGCACACCCGGCGCACCTCGTCGGGGTCGGGATAGGTGATGCTGCGATCCAGTTTCAGCGCCGACAACTCCCACTGACGGACCCCGGCGCGGGTCAACACCTCCTGGAGCAGCGGCATTTCGGCGTAGTTGTGCGGACCGACCACGGTATTGACTCGGGGCAGGACACCGAGGGCCGCGGCGGCGCGCAGTCCGCGCAGGCCGTTGTCGAACATGCCGGGGGAGCGGCGGTAGACGTCGTGGGTCGCGGCCGAGGCGCCGTCCAGGCTGACGATCACCTGGGCCAGGCCCGCCTCGGCCAGGCTCTCGGCCATTCTCGGCAACATCGAGCCGTTGGTGATGATGGACATCTTCATTCCCGCGGCCGTGCCCGAGCGCACCAGCTCCACCACGTCCGGATGCATGAGCGGCTCGCCACCGGTGAATCGCACATAGGCCACGCCGGCTTCCCGGGCCTTGGGCAACAGGTCCGCGAAATCCTGAGGCGAGAACCGAAAGGTGTCGCGGGAAAGTGCGAAGTCGCACATGAAGCAGTCGGCGTTGCAGGCTTCCAGGATTCTGATGAAGAGATATCGGTGACGCTCACGCACGGTGGGACCCTTCGGGCCGGTTCGAAGACGGGACGAGACGAGTCGAGCCGGCTGTCAGGCCGGTCGGGGTTCGCCGGGCAGGATCGCGAGCAGGGCGTCGGCGACCTGGGCGGCTCCGTCGACCCCGACGGCCGCGGTCAGCGCGCCCCAGTCGGTGTCTTCGGCGGCGCCGCGCAACGCGGTCAGGATGTCGTCGCGCAGGGCGATCGTGGTCGCCCGACCGCCCGCGTCCGCGGCCGCCGCGGCGATGCCGGCGTAGATCAGCTCCAGGGCGTGGTCCTCGCCGCGATTGCGCAGCGACAGCGCCTCGTCCTCGGTGAACACCGCCTTGGGCCAGGCGATCCGGGTTTCCGTGCCGATCGCGTCGCTGTGGAAGCGCCCGTTGAAGATCTGGCTGAGATTCTGCGGCGGCAGGCAGATGGTGGGCACGCCCAGCCGACCGGCCTCCAGCAGGGTGGTCAGGCCGGGGGAGGCCAACAGGATGTCGCAGCCGGCCACCCGGTCCAGGAACTCGCCGTGTGCGAGCGCCCCCGTGGTCACGCGTGGCGGTGCGATCGACGCGTCCACGAGTGCTCCGGCCAGGTCGGCGGGCAGGTTCCCGGCCACGTGCACCTCGTGGACGCCGTGGGCGGCGAGCGCCTCCAGGACGGCGGGCACGACGATGCGCGGGTAGGCCGTCCAGTCGCCGAGCCGAGGGGCGCGCAGGCCGCCCAGGCTGACCAGGGCCGTGCGGTGCGGGCGGGTGGTGCGCGCGGCCGGCTCGGCGGCCGACGGGGCGCCGACGACCGCTTCCACCCAGCGCAGGTTCCGGACGGACGCCAGCACGTCCCGGCACTCGGGGGGAAGTTCGACGCATTTCTGCGCGCAGTAGACCGTCGCGTCCAGGGGGAGCGCGGCCCGATCCCCCTCGGACCACATGAACGGCAGGCTGTCCACGAACACGGTGGGAACGCCGGCCGCCTCCAGCGTCGTGGCGAGCGCACCGTCCAGGACGACGACCGCGGCGACCACCCCTTCCGACCGGGCGATGGCGTCGACCGCGCCGGGTACGTCCGTCTCCGGCAGGTCGTACCAGCGGTCGATGGCGTGTTCGGCCAACACCGGGCGGCCGAGGCCGGAGGCCAGACCGACGAACCTCAGGGGCACGGTCGATCGCTCGCGCACGGCCGACAGGACGGCGCCGAGTTTTCCCGAACTGCCCCAGCCGAATTCCACGCCGGAGACGACCACGGTTCGTGCATTGGGATCAGTGCGCATTGAATCCGTCGACTTCCCGTTCGGGCGAGTTGGCGGAATCAATATAGGTCGATATTCCCGAACGGTGCAACCGGTTCGTCGGTTGTTTTTCGGAATGCATCGTCGATATTCCGAAATGCATTCAGTTATTCGATGGGAAGGACTATTGATATGAAGAATGGTGGTGTCGGGTGGGCCTCAGCCGGCCAGCAGGCGCAGCAGTTGTTCGCGGTCCGGCCCGGGTGGCCCCATCGGAGAGGGTGACGCGGGCGGCGCGGGTGGTGCGTCGGCGATCCTGGCCCGGATGACCGGTCGCGCGAGCACGTCGCGAGTCAGCGCGAGGCAGGTGGCGGTCTCCAACAGGCCGCGGAAGACCTCGGCGTCCCGGAAGGCGGCGGCGGCGAACGGGGTCGGCCCGGGCGCCGGTTCGCCGATCCGGTCGGGCGCCATCTCGGCGGCGCGTTCGCGGTCGGCGGCGATCTGCTCCCGATGGAACGGCGCGACCACCCGCTCCGTGGCCTCGTCCCAGGCGAGCGGGAACCCGGCCGGATCGTCGGCGTGTTCGCGGACCACGTCCCGGAGCAATCGGGCGTGCAGCAGTCCGATGCTCAACCCCCGGGCGGCGGTGGGGTTGGTACAGGCCCACGCGTCGCCCACCGCGGCGAAGCCGGTGGCCACCGGACGTCCGGCCGACACGAACCGCCGCCGGCAGTCCAGGACTCCGGCCATCGCCACGACATCGGTGATGGGCGTGCCGTCCAGCCAGTGCGCCTGGAGCGGGCAGGCGCCGACCACCCGGGTGAAAGCCTCGGGGTCGCGCAGCGCCTTGAGCGGGGCGTCGCCGGTGCCGGTGACCACCGTGATCGACCACGTGTCGTTGTCGCCGGGAATGGTCAGCAACGCGAAGGTGCCGTACGGCGTGAACGGTGCGCTGCGTCGCCGCGGTTGCCGTGGGCCGGTGAAGTAGCGGGTGTAGTAGGCGAATCCGCCGTCCTCGGACTCGGTCTCCGGGCCCGCCGCGCCGATTCCGGTCAGCCAGTGCGCGGAGGGGGTGCGCCGTCCCGTGGCGTCCACCACCAGGTCCGCGCGGAACTCGGCGCCGTCGACGGTGCGTACGCCGGCCACATGCGGGATGCCGGGCAGCACCGGAGCGCCGGCGAGCAGGCCCGCAATCGCCGTGCCCCGATGTATCCGGATGTCCGCGTCCTCGGCGGCTGCGGCGAACACCGCCTCGACCACCGGCCGCCGGCCGGTGACGAAGCGGAAGCGGTCGTCGTCGGGATCGGGGACGTAGCCGGCGACGCTCGGTGGCAACGGCAACAGCGCGCTGTCCTGGTAGCACCCGGCCGCCACGAGTCGGTCCAGCACATCCGGCAGTTCCTGGGCCAGCTCCTGGCGAAACCGGGGCAGCAGGTTGTGCGGCTGGCGAAACTGGGCCACGCCGCGGCGCTCCCAGCTCAGCCACGCGTCCGCGGGATCGGCGGGCGGAGCCGAGGGGTCACGCTCGCACACGGTGACGGTATGCCCACCGCGCGACAACATCAGGGCCGTGGCCAGCCCCACCACGCCGCTGCCGCACACGATGACCGATGTCGTCGGACTCTCGTTGTCCATGGGCCACACGGTGACAGGTCGACCGGCTGCCCGCGATGCCTTTTCGAGTCCGCCGCGCAACCGCCTCGCGCCGACCGTGTGGGTGCGGCGGCTCCTGTTTGGAGGCCCGCCACAGCCAAATCCGTTGGCGGATCGCCCGGTTGCGGCCATAGTGTCGGCCATGGCTTCCCTAGTGCATCACGTGACCATCGACTGTGCGGACACCTACCGGCTCGGGACCTTCTGGGCAGCGGTCCTGGACACCAGGATCGGTGACGACGATCAGCCGGGCGACCCCGAGGCGCTGGTCGAGACGGAGGGCGTCTCGATCCTGTTCATCGCCGTGCCCGAGGGCAAGGTGGTGAAGAACCGGATGCACTTCGACCTCCAACCCACGGACCGCACCCGGGACGAGGAGGTCGAGCGGGTGTCGGCGCTCGGCGCCACCCTGGTCGCCGACCACCGCCGCCCCGACGGATCCGGCTGGGTCACCCTCGCAGACCTCGAAGGCAACGAATTCTGCGTGGAACGCAGCGCTGCGGAACGAGCCGCCGGCTCCTGACCCCACGCTGCGCCGAGCCGCAGCCCCGGGGCGGTCATGCGGCAACTGCCGTGCCCTGAACACTACTTGTGAGACACGCGGGGGCCGAGCCGACGCGGCCGGGCGGGCGCGCCCGTTCCCCGGGGACCGGGCGCGCCGACGGCGGAGCGGTTCACATCATCAGCAGGTCGATCATCCGGTCGTGCGTGTGTTGCAGCGCCTGTACGTTCCCCTCGAACCGACGTGCCGCCATCGCGTTCGTGAGCGCCAACACCCAGGCGTCGTTGCGGGCCTTGGTGCCCTTGTTGTTCGCGGCGATCTGCACGTTGGCGTAGCGCAGGCCCTTGAGGATGTTGCGGATCTCGGCGTGCGCGTCGGCGGCGGTCCCGATCATCCCGTGGTCGTTCTCGATGGTGGCGGTGGCCACGGCGGCGTAGAGCGTGTCGGCGATGATGTTCCAGCGATCCCGCGCGCGGCCCATCCGCATCGTCAACGGGTTCGCGAAGCTGCGTACGCCGGGGGTGGCCGGCCAGTGGGTCGGGGCCGGATGCGGCAGGGGGACGGCGGGGACCGGCGGCGGTATCGCCACCATCGGCGTACTCGTCCACGCGGTGTGCCAGGTCGTTCCGGCGCCGGCCGGATCGGTCTGGTACATCTGGAAGTAGTAGCGCTCGTCCGGACTGGGCACCGCGTCCTCGGCGTTGCGCGCGTAGTTCTCCAGGGTCACCACGTCGGACCCGTCGGAGGCGACCACCCCCGCCCAGTGATCGCCCCAGGTCCTGCTGCTCAACAGCACCGGATTCGCGCCGGCCATGGGACGGTAGAAGTCGGTCTGGCTGGGATAGGCGCCCTGGGCCAACTGGGACGTCGGGGCGGTGACGACCAGGCTCACGGTCAGGAACCCCTCGCCGACCCCGGGCGCGGCGAACTGGTTGAGTCCGTACGTCTGGAGATACCCGGTGAACGTCGCCGTCGGCGCGTGCGCGGCGGCGCCGTAGGCCGCGGCGATGGTGCGCGCGGTGTCGGCGACCGTCACCAGGTCGGTGTCGTCGAGCACCGGCGGCGGCGGACCCGGCAACAGCGCCCGGGCGATGTGATATTCGAGCATGTGATGGTGCGGCACATGCGGGTTCGCTTCGAACCGTACCGAAGGGAACGGTACGCCGATCACGTGCGAGATCATCTCGTTGCACGGCTGGTTGCAGGGCATGTTCAGGCCGGTCGTGCCCGACGCGGCCTCCTGCGGCAGCACCCGGAGCAGCGTGTTGCCCGCGACGGTGATCCGCCGCTGGTTCGCCCCGGGCGGATCGGCCACCAGCCGAAAGCGCGAATTGATGAGCGTCAGGCGGTGGTTGCTCGCGTCGACGACGGCCTGCGTCGCGTAGAAGCACTTCGGTTGCCGGACCCCGAGGTCGCAATCCTCGATCGCCATCTCGTTGTTGCCCGACACCCGCAGCGATACCCCGCCCGGATTCGTCGCCGCGAGCCGCACGGTCGGCGGCGCACCGGTCATGAACGACTGTCCACCGCCCGCCTTGACCTGCCCGATGAACGAGTCCTGCGGCTGTACGGGCGCGTGATGCGCACCACCGCCGACGACCACGAACGGCGCCCCCGGACCGGCGGCGTGCACGTTGTAGAACTGTGTCACCGCGCGCCCGTGGCGCCCGGCGCCCGGCACCCGCACCGGCAGGCCGCGCGCGACGCGCCGGCCGGCCTCGATCGCCTCCGCCTCCAGCGCCGGGTCCGGGGCGCCGGGGCGGACCCGGCCGTACCGCTGCTGCAACACGTGGGCCAGCTCGTGCCCGATCAGTTCGCGCCCCGCGACGCTGTGCGGGTCGTACGCGCCCGGCGCGAACGCGAGGTCCGTGCCGTGTGTACAGGCGAGCTGCCCGGCGCCGAACGTTCCTGTGCCCAGGGCCCCTTGGTGAATCCGTACCGCCGCGAACCCGGCGTCGAACAATTCCTCGAACGCGCCGCGCACCGCCGGCGACACAGCTCTTTCCCCGCCCACGCCAAACCCCCCAGCTCGGCCGACCCGACAACACGCTCGAAGCTACGTGTTCCGGCACGCGTGCCGTGGCGTTTTGCCGAGAATCGAGGGAGTTGCGCCCCCGTGCTGCTCGCGGGGACGACGTCAGTTCTCGGGGGATCCGCCGGTGACCTCCCAGGTCTTGAGGACGGCGGCCACCGACGCCCTCGGTCGAGCCGGGGCGCTCAGTGCCTTCGGCCGCCGCGCAGGTGCAGGCGTTCCCCCGGGAACCGTTCGCGGAAGCGCCGGTCGTGCGAGACCGCGACCACCGCCCCGGGGTAGGCGGCGAGCGCCGCCTCCAGGTCCTCGATCAGGTCGAGGGCGATGTGGTTCGTCGGCTCGTCGAGTACGAGGAGGTCCGCCGGCCGGGTCACCAGCCGCGCGATCTGCAGCCGCCGTCGTTGCCCCGCGGACAGCGCCGCGACCGGGACGGGAAGGTCCTCGCTGCGGAACAGGCCCAGCGCCAGCAGTTGTTCGGCGTATTCCTCCGGCAGCCCCGGGCGGCCGGCCGAGAACGCGGCGAGCAGCGGGAGGCGGGTGGCCCGCGCGGGCAGTTCCTGGGCCAGGTAGGCGATCCGGGCCGTCCGACGCACCGCTCCCGCGTCCGGTTCCAGTTCGCCGGCCAGGAGGCGGAGCAGGGTCGTCTTGCCCGCGCCGTTCTCGCCCGTGACCAGCAGGCGCTGCCCGGGGGCGATTGCCAACAGCTCGTCCAGACGCAGCCGTTCGCCGACCGCCACCTGGTCCAGCTCGGCGAGCGGGAGGTCGACGGGACGTTCGCCACCGGCCGCCGCCGGCACCGTGGTGAACCGCAGTGGTTCCGGCGGCGCCGCCACCGGGTTGCGGCGCAGGTGGGCCAGCCGCTCACGGACCGCCCGTACCTGCCCGCCGAGTTTCGCCTCGTGGGAGCGGCGGTGCTTGCCGAAGCCCTGCCGCGGATCCTTGCCGGTGCCGGCCAACCGCTTCCCCGCGGCGTCGAGCAGCTCCTCGGCATCGGCCACCTCTTCGAGCCAGTCCGCGTGTTGCTGCTCCGCGCGGCGTCGAGCGGCGGCCTTGGCGGCCCGGAAACCCGCCCAGCCGTCGCCGTACCGGTGCACCGTGCGCGTGTCCCGGTCGACTTCGAGGATCGTGTCGGCGATGCGCTCCAGGAAGCCGCGGTCGTGGGTGACCGCGACGACCGTGCCGCGGTGCGCGCGCAGGTATTCCTCCAGGTGGTGCACGGCCGCGGCGTCGAGATGGTTCGTCGGCTCGTCGAGGAGCAACAGTTCGGGGGCGGCGGCCAGCACGCAGGCGAGCGCGAGCCGCGATTGTTCGCCGCCCGAGAGCGAGCCGAGCACGCGGTCGCGGGTGACCCCGACGAGCCCGAGCGCGTGCATGGCGGCATCGACGCGGGCGTCCGCCCCGTAACCGCCGCGTTCCTCGTACACGTTCAACAGGTCGCCGTACGCGTCGAGTTCGTCTTTCGACGCGTCGGCGAGGCGGGCCTCCGCGGTGCGCAGCCGGTGTTCCAGGTCCCGCAGTTCGGTCAGGGCGAGGTCGACGGCGTCCTGCACGGTGCGGTCCGGGTCGAGGTCGAGGGTCTGGGCGAGGTGGCCGATGCCGCCGGGGAAGTCGACGGTGATCCGCCCGGCGTCCGGGGCCTCGGCTGCGGCGAGCAGCCGGAGCAGGGTGGATTTGCCGGAGCCGTTCTCGCCGACGACCGCCGCCTTCTCGCCCGGGCGGATGGTGAAGGAGACTTGGTCGAGGAGGGTGCGGGTGCCGTAGGACTTGCTGACGTCCCGGACGGACAGTTGCGCCACGGCGGCGGGCGAAGGGGTGTCGGAAGTGGTGTGGGCGCGTTCGCGCATGTGACTTTCCCTGGGCATGCGAAGTGTCTACGGGCGGCGGAATCGGCGACGTCGGCCGGGCCCGGACTCAGAGAAAGTAGAACAGTGCCACCCATCCACCATAACAAGAGACGCGGCCCGGCGCGGCGGCGACCGCGCGGGCCGGCGGTCGGTCAGTGCTTCGTCGTCGGCCCCTTCGACGTGTCGATGGCCGGGTCGATGTCGATGTCGGGATCGGCGCCGGCCAGCAGTTCGGCCACCCGCCGGGTGGGGTAGTCCGCGGCGGCGACCTCCGGATAGTGCAGGTCGAAGGCCGGGGATTCGGAGCGCACTCGGGGCTGCCGGGTGAAGTTGTGCCGGGGCGGCGGGCAGGGGGTCGCCCATTCCAGCGAGCGACCGTATCCCCACGGGTCGTCCACCACGACCCTGCGTCCGTACCTGTGCGTCTTCCAGACGTTGTACAGGAACGGCAGCGTGGACAGGCCGAGCAGGAACGAGCCGATGCTGGAGACCGTGTTCAGCGTGGTGAACCCGTCGCCGGCGAGGTAGTCGGCGTAGCGGCGGGGCATGCCCTTGGCGCCGAGCCAGTGTTGCACCAGGAAGGTGGTGTGGAAGCCGACGAACAGGGCCCAGAAATGGATTTTGCCGAGTCGTTCGTCGAGCATCTTGCCGGTGAACTTGGGCCACCAGAAGTGGAATCCGGCGAACATGGCGAAGACGACGGTGCCGAAGACGACGTAGTGGAAGTGGGCCACGACGAAGTAGCTGTCGGTGACGTGGAAGTCCAGTGGCGGAGAGGCCAGGACGACGCCGGTGAGCCCGCCGAAGAGGAAGGTGACCAGGAAGCCGATCGACCACAACATGGGGGTCTCGAAGGACAGCGACCCGTTCCACATGGTGCCGATCCAGTTGAAGAACTTCACTCCGGTGGGTACGGCGATCAGGAACGTCATGAACGAGAAGAACGGCAACATCACGGCGCCGGTGGGGAACATGTGGTGTGCCCAGACGGTGACCGAGAGTCCCGCGATGGCGATGGTGGCGGCGATCAGGCTCTTGTAGCCGAAGATGGGGTTGCGCGAGAAGACCGGGAGGATCTCGGTGACGATGCCGAAGAACGGCAGCGCGATGATGTAGACCTCGGGATGGCCGAAGAACCAGAACAGGTGTTGCCACAGCAGTGCTCCGCCATTGGCGGGGTCGAAGACGTGGGTACCGAACTTGCGGTCGGCCTCCAGCGCGAACAGGGCCGCTGCCAGTACCGGAAACGCCATGATGACCAGCACCGAGGTCAGCAGGACGTTCCAACAGAAGATCGGCAGCCGGAACATGGTCATCCCGGGTGTACGCATGCAGATGATCGTGGTGATGAAGTTGACCGCGCCCACGATGGTCCCGAAGCCGGACATCGCCAGGCCCATGATCCACATGTCCCCGCCGATCGACGGCGAGCGCACCAGGCCGCTCAGCGGGGTGTACGCGAACCACCCGAAGTCGGCCGCCCCCTGCGGGGTGAGGAAGCCGGCGACCGCGATCAGCGAGCCGAACAGGTAGAGCCAGTAGGCGAGCATGTTCAGGCGGGGGAAGGCCACGTCCGGTGCGCCGATCTGGAGCGGCATGATCCAGTTGGTGAAGCCCGCGAACAGGGGTGTGGCGAACATCAACAACATGATCGCGCCGTGCATCGTGAACGACTGGTTGAACTGCTCGTTGGAGATGAACTGCGTTCCCGGGCGCGCCAGTTCGGCGCGCATGCCGAGTGCGAGCACGCCACCGAAGAGGAAGAACAGGAACGATGTGACGAAGTAGAGGTTGCCGATCGTCTTGTGATCGGTGGTGGTCAGCCAGTTCACCACGATCTCGCCTCGGCGGGCCGAGCGCGGAACGGTCTCCGTCTCCGTCGCCGTGGGCACGGTGGTCGGTGTCGGCGCCTGGGTGTCTGTCATGTGTTTGCTCCGCGGGATGCTTGGCACAGGGACGCCGGGTCGACGGCGTGACCGGCCGCGTTGGTGCTTCCGTTCACGAACCGCCTCCAGGGGGCACCACGACTCGCTATTGACGATCGTGGCGGGCACGGTCATGGGCCCGCGACCTGGCGCATGTCGGCCGTCGCGACCGCCCACTGCCTGACCGGCTGCGCGATCGGCGAGATCCTCGGCCTCGCCATCGGCACCGTCCTGGACTGGGGCAACGTCGAGACGATCGTCCTCGCCGTCGTGCCGGCCTTCCTCTTCGGGTACGGCCTGACCCTGTTCGGCGTTCGCAACGCCGGCCTGTCCTTCGGCGCGATGGTCAAGGTCGCGCTCGCCGCCGACACCATTTCCATCACCGTCATGGAAATCATCGACAACGGCTTCATGATGTTCTACCCCGGCGCGATGGACGCCGGCCTCGGCGACGGCCTGTTCTGGGGCAGCCTCGTCGGAGCCTTCGCGCTCGCCTTCGCGCTCGCCTTCGCGGTCACCACACCGGTCAACATGGGGGTACCCCAGCGCCACCGGCCGGGCGGGGTACGCGCGGTGGCGCTCGCCCCGTCCGCGGCGATGCTTTGGGCGCAGGCGCGGGGGCGGCAGTCCATCTCCAGGACGACGATGCGGGTGTGCGGCGGGGCGGTGAACGTGAACGTGCTCGCGCCGGGCCGGGTTACGCCGTCGGGCGGGTAGGTGACGGGTTTCGCGTCGCCGGGGGCGTCCAACTCGGGGACGTCCTGTTGCGGAAGCAGCGCCGGCACGGCCGCCGAATGTGCGGTGGGCGCGGGGAGTTCGAGGGCGTGGGCACGTGTGACGGCAGGCGTCGCGAGCAGCGTCGCGGCGGCGACGATCGCGGCGGCGGCGCCCGCGACCGGGACGCGGATGAGCATGGGTCTCCCGTATGCGAGGGGACGGTTGCGGCCCCATTTCAGCATCCGCCCGGTTGGTTCGATGGCCGACACGGGGCTCGCTCACCCGAACGGCCCGTTCGCGCCCGACGAGGTACCGCCCGCCGACCGGAGCAGCCGGCCATGGCATCCGAACCGACGCCGGCGTGAAGTGGGCAAGGCTCCACCAGGCCGACAGGCTGACGCGAAGTGGGCTTGCCTGTGACGCGAGGGCGACCGCGAGGGGACCCGCCCGGCGGCGAGGCACCCGACTCACGGGGGAGGCCCCGCGCCGGGGCCTCCCCCGTTTCTGGGGCGACCGGCGAGGCAAGTACCGCTCCGAATCGACGACTTCGGCGGCGGGGTCAGGAACGGCCCGGCACCGGTTGCCCCGTGCCGTAGGCGGCGGCCATCGGGGAACTGCCCATGGTGACGAAATTGCGAATGCCCGCCAGGTAGGCGTCGCGGTCGACCAGTCCGTCGCGGTCGTTGTCGAGGGCGTCGAATGCTACGGCGGCAGCGGCCTCGGCGTTGCCTCCCGCCGCGCGCAGGCGGATGAACTCGGCGCGGTCCAGGCGCCCGTCGGCGTCGGCGTCGGCGATGTCGAACAGGGAACCCAGGGCGGGTCGGCAGGAGCGTTCGAACGCGTCGTGCCCCACCCACGAGCGATATTCCTCGAACGTCACGCGTCCGTCGTGGTCGGCGTCCATGTCCCGGAAGACCGCCTCGTGGGCGGCCCGCGACGCGACGACGACCGGATGGTGGGCGTCGCGGCCCACGGCGGAGGCCACGCGGTCGACCCGGGCGAGATACTCCTCGTGGGTGACGGCTCCGTCGCCGTCGACGTCCAACATGGCGAAGATGCGGTGCTGCGGTGAGTCGGACACTGCGCTCCCTCCAGGGTGCTCCACGGCTTTGCAGCCGCAAGATACCCAGGAAGTGAGTAAATGCTCCCCTGTCAGAGCAAGTCGTATAAGCCGTACAAAGGGCGTGCGTGGGAGGCAGGGCGAAACCCTGGCAATGGACTCACCGTTCGACGCGGCCCCGGATGGCGAGTGCGGCGAGGCCCGGGAGGACGGGTCCGACGAGGCGTGAGGCCATCTCGATCTCGGCCCCGGTGGGGGTGAGGCCCTGGCCGGAGGCGGCGTCCGCGAGGAAGGTCGCGCCGAGGAAGCCGGCGTCGGCGGTGAACGTCGCGTGGTCGAATCGGGCGATGCCGAGGTGGGGAAGACCGGTGGCCGGGTTCCGAAGGGCGTGCAGGGGCGCGGTCAGGAGGGGGCCGTCGAAGCTGCGGCCGCGGTGGGCGAGGGCGCCGGCGGCACGTCGTTTCCGGTGGGTCGTGCCGAGGCCGACTCTGTCGGAGCCGGGTGCAAGAGTGCCGCGCATGTCTCTTGCCGAGCTCACCTTCGACCGGTGGCGTTCATTCGACCTCTCCACCGCCCGCCGAGTCGCACGACAGGCGGCCGATACGGCAGGCGGTCGTGTTGTCGCCGTCGAGGCCGTGGAGCACCTCGGTGCCCGGATGCACCGCGTCCGGATCGAACGGGACGCCCAGGAATTCGCCCTGGTACCGGGTGGCGTCGTCACGCTCGGATTCGACCTCGACACCTGGCAACCGACGCCCGAACAGGTCGCCGACTACCGGCAGAGCGAGCAGGCGGGGTTCGGGTACGGACCCGATCTGCGGGCCTATCTCGCTCACCTGCTCAGTCCGCGCCGGCAGGTCACCCTCGCAACGGTGCTGATGGCGGTGGAGGACGAGAACCTGACCGAGCCGCCCACCGACATGCCGGCGGTGCTCGCGGCGCGAGGTCTGCGGATGCCGAACTCCGATGAGTGGGAACACGCCTGCGGAGCCGGCGCGACCACCCTGTTCCGATGGGGCGACGACTGCCCCCTCGACCGGAGCCCCTACGAGGATCACACCGGCCCACAGCACGGACCGAACGCCCTGGGCCTGCTCATCGCCTACGACACGTACCGGACCGAGCTGACGAGCGACGTCACCGCGGTGCACGGCGGCGACGGCGGCGAGTCGGTCTGCGGCGGCTACGGCCGCCTGATCGCATGGCTGGCCCTGGCCACGGCCAACCGCAATCCTTTCCTCGCCACCGAATTCGTGTACACCTCGGAAGGCGAGGACATGTACGAGGAATTCTCCACCCGGCCCGTATTCGCGCTCTGAGCCTGGGCCCGAGCCGGGATCGCGCCGCGTCGGCGCTGCCGCGTGGGCGTCAGGAAGTCATGGCGGCTCGGTCGGACTCGCTGCGCAGCACGCAGAATTCGTTGCCTTCGGGGTCGGCGAGGACCGCCCAGCCCGAACCGTCGGGATTGCGGTGATCGGCAACGAAGGTGGCACCGAGGTCCAGCAGTCGGTCCACCTCCTCATCGCGCGACGTCTCGGGGCGCAGGCACAGATGGATCCGGTTCTTGATCGTCTTGGCCTCGGGCACCTGGTTGAAGTACAACACCGGGCCCTCCGCCAACAGCACTTGGACCTCCCGGTCGCCCGGTCGGTCCGCCGGATCCAGCGGCCGGCCGGTCACCCCGCTCCAGAACCGGGCCAGCCCATAGGCATCCACACAGTCGATCGCCACGTTCTGCAATACCGAGACCATGCGGGCGAGCCTTCCCGATCTGCACGGCGAATACCACCGAGTTCCGCTCCCGCCTCGGAACGTACGGCACCTCACGCGACGATTTCGGCCCCGGCCCCGGTAGTCGGCGCGCGGGCACGGTCTCGATCAGCGGGGCGCCGAGCCCGGTGTGCAGCCGGGGTGCGAACTCGGCGGACGGCGTCACGGCATCCATCCTGTTCGCACCCCCTCGACCCCGACCCTCGCGAGTCGTGCACACCGCCGCGGCCGCCACCGCCGCCGGCCGAAGGCTTCGGTGGGAGACGGCCGTCGAGGTCCATGGCCCCGTCCCGGTCGAACCGCCCGGTCGCCGAAGGCGGTCAGCGGAGGTCGCGGATGAGGGTGCGGAGGATGGAGTCGACCTTTGCCTCCTTGAACTCCTCCGAGCCGATCAGCAGGGTCACGGCCCGTTGGCCGTCGTCGGTGACGGTGTTCCGGATCTTGTGTCCGGTCTCCATGAAGCCGCTGTGTCCCCAGGTGACCAGGCCCGGGGCCTGCTCGTAGCGCTCGACGCCCAGGCCGTAGCGCGCCCCCCGCACGGTGGGGTCGGGAACGGTCCGCTTCATCTCGGCGAGCTGGGCCGGGGCCAGCAGTTTCCCGCCCATCAGCGCGGACCAGAAGGCGGTGACGTCGGCGCCGGTGGAGACCAGCGCACCCGATGCGTCGGCTCCCGAGGTGTTCCATTCCGTCCAGTCGAGTTCCTTCCCGGACCGCTTGACGTAGCCGCGCAGTTCCGGCTCGGGGAGGGTGGTCCGGTCGCCCGGCCAGGAGGTGTTGCGCAGGCCGAGGGGCTTGACGATGCGCTGTTCGATCTCGGTGGCGATGCTGCGCCCGGTGACCTTGGCGACGATCATTCCGGCCAGGTTGTAGTTGGTGTTGGAGTAGGAGAAGGGCTTGTCCTCGGGCGGGGGCAGGGTCAGCGCCTGCTCGATCGTCTGCAGGGGTTCGATGTGATCCCAGCGGTGCGCGGTCTCGTCCCGCCAGAACGGTGCCTCCAGGTAGTCGGGCAAGCCGCTGGTGTGCTGGAGCAGTTGCCGGAGGGTGATCGTGCGTCCGTCGTAGGTCCCGGTGCGGATCAGCCCGGGCAGATGACGGTCGACGGTGTCGTCGAGCCCGAGCTTTCCTTCGCCGACGAGCTGGAGCACGACCGTGGCCACCCAGGTCTTGGTATTGCTGGCGATGCGGCTGTGCTCGTTGCCGACGACCTTGCGGCCCGTCTTGCGGTCGGCGAGGCCCACACCGCCGGTCAGGACGCCGCAGCGGGGACTCTGCACCGTCACGCCGACCCCCGACGCGCCGACACCGCCCAGTGCCTTCAGCGCCGCCTGGAAGGGCCTGGTGTCACACGGCGGTGCTGCGGCCGATGCGACAGGGGCGGAGGCGGTCAGCAGGGGGACCGCGACCGCCAGGGCCGCGACAGCGCTTGTCCGACGACGCATGGGCTCTCCATCTCCGATGAGGTTGGCTGCGAAGTAACCGGTTGCCCACATTGTCGAACGTGGTCGAATGCGGGCGTGTCGTGCCCGTCCTGGAGTTCCGCGCGGGGTTGCTGTGCGCTGCGGACAGGTCATCTCATTCGAGGGAGCCGTGGGTTGTCCGTTCGTTCAAGGATTTGCGGCCGGTTCGTCCCGGGGTACCAACGTTTGGGACCGGCCGGGCGGTGGTGGGCGGCCGGGGACGGCCGGGCAATGCCCGCACCACGTAGGCCACTTCGCCCGTCACGCCTTCGTGGGCGCAGCCGACGCGGCCCGGCCTCGCCGGCGTAGGGTCGTGCCGTATGTGGGAGCGCAGCAGCCCGGGTGCGGGCACCGAGGAGCCGTCGATGCCGGGCCGGGATCGGCTGCGGGCCGCGCGGTTGGCCGGATACGGGGCGGTGAGCACGCAGCTCTCCCTGCTGAGCGACCACCGGCTCGGGGAGGTGGTGGCAGCCGCCACTCCGCTCGGGTCCGGCATCGGCGGCCGATCGGCGGAGTTGCGCGTCGACGGAACTCGCGTCTTCGTCAAGCGCGTCCCCTTGACCGACACGGAATTGCGCCCGGAGAACGTGCGGTCGACGGCGAACGTCTTCGGGCTGCCGATGTACTACCAATACGGGATCGGATCGGCCGGGTTCGGTGCCTGGCGAGAGCTTGCGGTGCACACCATGACCACGAACTGGGTGCTCGGCGACGAGTACGCGGGATTCCCGCTGATGTACCACTGGCGGGTCCTGCGCGATTCCGCTCCCGAAGGATTCACCGACGAGTTCGGGGGGCTGGAAGGCGCTGTCGCGCACTGGGAGGGATCACCGGCCGTACGCCGTCGGCTGGAGGCCATCGGCCGGTCGTCGTCCAGCCTGGTGCTCTTCCTGGAGTACGTGCCGCAGACCCTCGGCACGTGGCTGGCCGAGCACCGCGAGACCGCCGTGGCGGAGGGCGAGGAGGGTTCGCTCGGTCTTCGGGTGGAGGAGGCGTTGGCGAGCGGGGCCGCCTTCATGAGCTCGCGCGGACTCGTGCACTTCGACGCTCACTTCGACAACATCCTGACCGATGGTCACCGGCTCTACTTCGCCGACTTCGGACTCGCCCTGAGCTCCCGATTCGACCTCTCGGCGGACCAGGCCACCTTCCTCTCGCAACACCTCGCGTACGACCGCTGCTACACCGCGAGCCACCTGCTCCACTACCACCTGCTCGACGGCGTGGGAGGCGACGCCGAACGCGACGCCTTCGTGCACGACTGGATCGCGGGCCGGCGACCCGACGGCATCCGGCCGGACATCGCGGCCGTCATCGACCGGCACGCCCGCCCTGCCGCCGTCCTGGCCACCTTCCACCGCCGCCTCATCAACGAGAGCAAGCAGACCCCCTTCCCGCACGCGGAGATCGAACGAGCACCGAGTCCCGACCCCACCACCCCGAACTGACCGAGCCACCCCCACTCCCCGACCCGGACATCGAACGCCCCGGCCACCACCGAAAGTTGTCCATGCCGAATCGGACGCCGTCGTTCGCCTTCCGCCCAGGTCGACGCGCACACCGCGATGGCACTCGGTACATTGCGCTCCATCGCCCACTTCCCCAGGAGCACCAGTGACCCGTACCACCCCGCCGAGCCCGGTCGACATGGGGACGTGGTTCCCGGAAGTGTTGCCCTACGCGAAGACCTCGACGCGTCTGCATCCGCGCCCGGCCGCGGTCGGGGTGCGGGAAAGCTCGGTGGGCGGTCCGGTGTTGTGGCCGACGGACGAGCCGTGGCCGTACTGTGCCGAGTAGCAGCGTTTGAGGGCCGAGACGGAGTGGGTCTACGACCACCACCTGTCCGTCGCCCCCGGGATCAAGCTGGGGGGCTACCCGCTCTGGACACAGGAGCCGGACTGGCCGGACTGTCGGCACTGCGAGCAGCGCATGGATCACCTGGTGACGATTGCCGGCGGCGAGTACGACGGCGCCACGGGCGACCGGTGGTTGCCCGTGGAGGAGCAGCACGTCGCCCTGCCCTCTGCGTCGGCCGAGGAGCGGGATCGGGTCCGGGAGGGGTCCGGCCTGACGCTCGGCGACTGCGGTGGCGTCTATGTGTTCGTCTGCGGTGGTTGCCCGGGTCTCCCTTATCGGCATCGCTTCGACTGCTCCTGAACCACTTCAGGCAACGGCCGTGAAGACGCTCGGGTATTCGGCCCGCCCGCGCGGCGTCGCGTTGTGATGAAGTGGAAGCCGAGGGCATATCGCGCAGGTGGAAGTGGAAGGTGACGGCGGATGCTGAATTATGGCCTTGATACGTCCGGTCTGGAGCGGGATGTCGCACTGGCCGACTTGGTGGCGGAAGGCGATGAGTTGCATGCTTTGGTGTCGGCGCAGGACGACTGGAGCAGGCCGACTCCGGCGGTGGGATGGACGATTGCTCATCAGATCGCGCACCTTGCCTCGGCCGATGCGAATGTGCTCGTCGCCTTGCGGACTCCGGAGGCGTTCGGCGCCGTCCTGAAGGAGGCGGAAGCGGCGGGCGAGGAGTATGCCGATCTCGATGCGGCGGCGGGAGCCGCGAAGCCGCGATCGCTGTTGCTGGAACAGTGGCGGGCCGGGCGGGCAGAGGTCGTGGCGGCGCTGCGGGAGGTGCCTCCGGATCTCGGATTTCCCTGGTATGGCTCGGAGGTGACCGCGACGCTGGTCGCACCGCTTCGGCTGATGGAGGTGTGGGCGCACGGGCAGGACGTTTTCGACGCCCTGGGTGTTGCCCGCCGTTCGACGGGTCGGTTGCGGCAGGTGGCCGCTTTGGGAGTGATGGGGCGGGAGTTGTCGTTCTACGCCGCTCGGCTGCCGGTTCCGGCGGAGCCGTTCCGCGTCGAGTTGGCCGGTCCCGACGGACGGATCTGGGCGTGGGGCCCGGAGGACGCGGCGCAACGGGTACAGGGCAGTGCTCTCGACTTCTGCCTTCGGGTCACCCAACGCCGGTCCCGAGCCGAGACCGACCTGACGGCGGTCGGTGCGGACGCGCAGACGTGGCTGGACAATGCGCGGGTATTCCTCTGACGAGGTCGATGGCGGAGCCCTCCGGATGCCGCCGGCGCAGCGGAGGGGCCGAGCCGGGATGATGCGCCGGCCCGGCTCCCGCCGCTTCTAGAGGTCGAGTTGGTATTCGAAGGTCGTGTGCGTCGGCGCGTAGCCGAGTGCGTCGTTGATGTGCCGCATGTGCGGATTGTTGTCGGCGGTGTCGGTGAGCAGGCCGCCGAGGTCCGGATATCGTTCGATGGCCCGGAGGATCGAGGCGGCCTTCATCAAGCGGCCGAGGCCGTGCCCTCGGTGTCGGGGGAGGACGCCGGTGCCGTAGTGCTGCCCATCGCCCTTGCCGTCACCGGGGATCACCAACTCGGTGAAGCCGGCGATCGAGCCGTCCGACGTGTCGATGGCGGCGACCGTGTGTAGCGCGGAACCCCGCTTCTCGACGGTTGCGGCCGCGGCCCGAACCCGTTCCAGGTCCCAGGTCACCGTGCCGAAGTCGGTGCTGCCCATCGGCATGTCGTCCATGGCGTGCCGTGACGCGACGAACGTGTCGGCGAGGTGGTCGGGCACGGTGCCGTCCCAGGACACCAACCGGTAGCCGGGACACGGCTGTTCGGTGACGCGGGTGAGAGCCGGGAGGTCCGCGTCGGCCAGGAGGAGGCGGGTGAAGGTCAGTGTCAGCACCTTGCGGAAGCCCCGGGCCGGGAGGAACTCCGCCCCGGGAGAGCCGGCTTCGGCCTGGGCGATGACACAGCGCCGGCCGTCTCCACGCGCGGCGGCCACGGCTTCCTCCAGGAGCCGGGTGCCGGTGCGGTTTCGCCGCTCGGCCGGATGGACTTGCAGGTCCAACTCGGCGAGGTGGTCCTGCCCGGGCCGGGTGAAAAGACGCAGGAACGCCGACCCGACGGGGTTGCCGTCGCCGTCGGAAGCCAGCCACGCCAGGCGGCGGGCGGACGGGCCGCCGTCGGGGTCGATCAGCGAGGTGATGCGAATGGACAAGGTGTCTCCGTCGTGGGGAGGAGGAACAAGCCGGCAGGGTTCGGGCGTGCTTGCCGACCACTCGTGCGCATGTGCCGCACACCTCCTTGACGGCTACGGCTACGGCTACGGCGATGGCGTCGGCCTCCGGCGACCGGCGGCCTGAAGACGGTAGCGCTTCGACTCGGAACGAGAAATGGGTGGGCGTACCCCCACATCTCGATCCGGACGTGGCCGTCGGCGTGGTCCCGCCCACCTCGGAAGTCCCGGTGGGCGAGGCCCCGACACGTTCGATGCACGCCCGGTGGCGATCATGGGGTGCTCAGTCGGCCAAGCAGCGGCGCCTGTGGGCGAGTTCGGTGCCGCCGGCGCCGGCCCGGCGGGTCGGCACGTGAGCAGGCATTGACGCTATGTGATCACATGCGCCACTCTCGAACTTCCGATGGCACACGGAACCGGGGGGCCGACAGGTGGAGCCGACGTCGGAACAACAGGCGGCGCGTGAGGTGTTCGTGGCGGGTCGAGACCTGGCCCTGATCGCGGGGGCCGGTACGGGCAAGACCTCCACACTGGTCATGATGGGCAACAGCACCCGAAAACGCGGGCTGTACGTGGCGTTCAACCGCGGCATCGCCGACGACGCCCGCGCCCGCTTCGGCTCGAACATGGAATGCCGCACGGCCCATTCCCTGGCCTACGCCGCCGGCGGACACGCCTATCGCGAACGCCTGAACTCGGCCGCCCGGTTGCCCGCCCGCGAGACCGCCCGCGTCCTCGGCCTCACCCGGGACATGTTCGTCGACCACGCCAAGATCACCCGCACCCACCAGGCCCGCCTGGTCATGGGCATGGTCCGCCGCTTCTGCTACAGCACCGACCGCGAGATCACCGTTCGGCACATGGAACGCATCAACGGCCTCGGGCATCAGGCCCAGGACCACGTCGCCGGTCTGCTGACGCCCTACGCCCACCGCGCCTGGCAGGACCTGCGCTCCCTGCACGGCCGGCTGCGCTTCGAACACGACCACTATCTGAAGATGTGGGCGTTGACCCGCCCCACCCTGCACGCCGACTTCGTCCTCCTCGACGAAGCCCAGGACACCAATCCCGTCCTGGAGGAGATCTTCCTGGCCCAGGACGCCCAACGCGTGTGCGTCGGCGACCCCGCCCAGCAGATCTACGCCTGGCGCAGCGCCCGCGACGTGATGACCGGTTTCCCCGCCGAACACCTGCACCTCACCCGGTCCTTCCGCTTCGGGCCCCGGATCGCCGAGGTCGCCAACCGCTGGCTGCGCCACGCCGAATCCGACCTGCAACTCAGCGGCCATCCACCCGTCGACTCCCGCATCGGCCCCGCCCCGCACGCCGACGCGGTCCTGTGTCGCGGCAACGCCGATGCCATGAGCGAGGTACTCACCTGCCTCGAACACGACATCCCCGTCGCGCTCACCGGCGGCGGCGCCGCGCTCGAACGCATCGCCGGCGCCGCCCAGGAACTGATGGCGGGCCGGCGAACGAGCCACCCCGAGTTGTTCCTGTTCGCCTCCTGGGACGAGGTCCGCGAGTACACCGAACAGGACACCGCCGGCCAGGATCTCAAGGCCATGGTGCAACTCGTCGACCTGCACGGCCCGCAGCTCGTCATCGACGCCGTCCGCCGACTGACCACCGAGGCCGACGCCAGGGTCGTCGTCTCCACCGCCCACAAGGCCAAGGGCCGGGAGTGGAAGAGCATCCGGATCGGCACCGGGTTCGACGCGCCCACCGGCGACGAGGAAGGCGTCCCGCGCCCGCTCAACCCCGCCGAGGCGCGCCTGATCTACGTCGCGGTCACCCGCGCCCGGCACCTCCTCGACCACACCGGCCTGGACTGGATCGACGCGTACGAGGCCGCCGGCGCGCGACTCGCCGACGGCATCGTCGCCGGACGCCCGATGATCGAACTGCCGCTGACCCGGCAACTGCGCTACCCCGCCTCGCCCATGTCCACGTTCATGGCCGCCCACCTCCCCGAGAGCCACCTGCTGGTCCGCGACTACCTCACCCGCATCACCGACCTGCCGCACCCGGTGCAACCCATCGACGTGCGCTACCCGGACTGGGCGGCGCTGGGTCACGCCATCGACTACCGCCTGCGCCTGTCCATGGCCCGCCCCCCTGGCCCGGCGGTCGACCTCGGCGTCGCGCTGGTCGGTTCCGACACGCCCCTGCCCGGAGCGCCCGACCCGAGGGCACGCAAGGCGCTGCACACCGCCGGCCGCGATCTGCTCGCCGCCGTGCACGCCCACCTCGCACACCGGTTCCGCGCCGACGCCGAAACCCTGAACCGCTGGTGCTTCGTCGCCGCGGCCTACGAGGACATCAGCCGCTCGGGGACGATCCGCCGCCGCGGCCCACTCGCCGCGGCCACCGCGTCCACCACCCTGGCCGAACTCCTGGACGCCGTCCCCGCCTACGTCCACGCCGACCTCGAACGGCAATTCGCCCTCGCACGCGACGTGTTCACGCCCCTGCGCGCCCTCCCCGACGAGCGCCGGATCTGCGGACCCACCTTCGCCGGCAGCGCCGACCTCGGCGGCGCCGACGCGGACTTCATCCTCGGCGGGACCCTGATCGACTCCAAGGCCACCACCCGCCCGCGGAACCTGGGCCGCGAGGAGATCCACCAGCTCGCCGGGTACCTGCTCCTGGACTACGACAACCGGTACACGATCGACCGCGTCGGCCTCTACCTCGCCCGCCAGGGAGCCCTGATCGACTGGCCCGTCGACACGTTCCTGCGCCTCGCCGGCGCCACCGAACCACCGGCGACACTGCGCAACCGCCTCAGGGACCACCTGCTCCGGGCACGGGCCGCTCGCCGCCGACCCCCGGCCTCCTGACGGAGCCGCACGGCATCGTTGAAATCTACACTGCGATGACAAAAATCGACGCCGTGTAGAATTTGTGGCGAGGGAGCAGTCCGGCTCTTTTCCGAGTCCTCGCTGGAGGAGCAATGCAACAACGGCACAAGCAGCAGAACTGGCTCGTCACCGGCGTCAGCACCGGCCTCGGGCGGGCCGTCGCACAAGCCGCCCTGGCCGCCGGGCACACCGTCGTGGGCACCGTCCGCTCCGAGCCGGACCTGCGGGCCTTCGAAGGGCTCGCGCCCGGGTACGCACACGCCCGCATCCTGGACGTGACCGACGACGACGCCGTCACGAACGTGGTCGCCGAGGTGGAGCAGCGCGTCGGCCCCCTGGACGTCGTCGTCGCCAACGCCGGCTACGGCCTGGAGGGCACCTTCGAGGAAACCCCGCTCGCCGAGGTGCGCCGGCAGTTCGAGGTCAACGTATTCGGGACGATGGCCACCCTCCAGGCGGCGCTGCCGCACATGCGCCGCCGTCGCCGCGGCCACCTGATGGCGGTCACCTCGATGGGCGGGCTGATGGCCGTGCCCGGCATGTCCGCCTACTGCGGCAGCAAGTTCGCCCTGGAAGGCATCCTCGAGGCGCTGGGCAAGGAGGTCGCGCAGTTCGGGATCCACGTGACGGCGATCGAACCCGGCTCCTTCCGCACCGACTGGGCCGGCCGGTCGATGACCCGCGCCGCGCGGTCCATCGCCGACTACGACGAACTGTTCACCCCCATCCGTGCCGCTCGGCAGAAGGCAAACGGGAACCAACCGGGCGATCCCGCCAAGGCCGGAGAGGCCGTCGTGCACATCACGTCGGTCGACCGGCCGCCGGCCCATCTCGTCCTGGGCTCGGACGCGCTGCGCCTGGTCGCCGCCGCGCGCACGGCCGTGGATCAGGACATCCGCGCGTGGGAGCCGCTCTCCCGGACGACCGACTTCGCCGAGGGCGCACGACTCTGATGCCCGACCAACCCCCCACGCGCGGCCGCCGCGGCACCGAACGCAAGGGCGATGTCCGGGAGCGGGCCATCCTGGACACCTGTGAAGTGCTGCTGGCGGACAAGGGCTACGACGCGATGACCGTCGGCGACATCGCCCAGGGCGCCGGCATCACCCGCGGTGCCCTGTACTTCTACTTCGGCTCCAAGCAGGAAGTGGTCACGGCACTCGTGGCCCGAACCGTCGAGCACCTGTGGGAGCGATCCCGGGCCACCGCGGCGGCCGACGAGCCGCGCCGGGCCATCGCGGCGGCCATGCAGCGCACGGTCGAACTGTGGAACGCACACGGCCCGGTCATGCGCACGGCGATCGACGTGTCGTCGACCGTGCCGGAGATCGGCGAGTTGTGGGACCGTACGGCCGACCTGTTCATCGCGGCGATCACCGCCGTGCTGGAACGAGCCGGCATCCGGGCCGGCGGCGAACCGGACCAGGCCGCCGCGATGGCACGCGTCCTGTGCTGGATGATCGAGCGGACCTTCTACCACGCCTCGCAGGAGTCCCGCGAGAACCTGCAAGCCGCATCCGCGACTTGCGAACACATCTGGCTGACCAGCGCCGGCCTGCACCCCCCGGGGCAGCCGGCCTGAACGGCACGGCCCGGGAACCGAAGCCGATCCGTGGCGACATCGGACCGACGCTATCGAGCGCGTGTTCGGGGTGATGCCTTGCGCCGACTTCGGCCGACCGCTCGGGGTTGTGATTCGGGCCGAGTGGGGCTGTCGGGGAACCCGCTCCGAATACGGGAGGTCACGATCGGCCACCGATCCCGGCGGTCGAGTCCGCTCCGCCGAGGTTGCCGAAGAATCGCCGGTGATCCGCGAAGGGAGCGCGGATCACCGGCGACACGCTCGGGGCGGTGTGGATCAGATCAGACGCAGGTACAGGGCGACGCTGTTGCCCGGCGCGTTCCAGGCGAAGGTCTTCTTGTTGCCGCTGGGGCAGGCGTTGGCGCTGTTGACCTGCACCGAGCCGACGCTTCCGTACACCTCGGCGCACTTGCCGTCGGCCTTGGTGTCCTTCACGTATCCGTCCACGTAGACCCGGTTGCCGGAGCACCATACAGTCCAGTGCGCTTCGGCGCCGTTGACGTGCACGTCCTTCGTTTCCGGACACTTGCCCAGGGCCGCTTTCGGTCCGGACGCCGAGGCGGGGGACGCGATGGCGACGACCTCCGCCGTGCACGCCGTGAGCGCGGCGACCGCGAGCAGGCCGCTGATCAATCGTCTTGTCATGGTCCTTTCTCCCCGTATATGCAAGATATGCAAGGCGACCAGGTATCCGGCACTCAGGTCACGGAAAGAAACACTGCCGCTCCGAATCGTGATCGTTCAAGCTTTCGAGGGCCTCCGGTTCTTTTCGTCCGAAACACGACCCGGTCGCTCGGGTGGACGGTTGCCGATCTCGGGCGGCGCGAAGGCAAAAGCCCTGCCGAGGCGAGGAATCGGCTCCACACACGCATGCTCGACCCACCGGCGTGGGCGTTCTCCCTCGCACTTTCGGCCAACTCGCCGCCGCGTGGTCGTCAGCCTCGGTGCTTGCGGACGGCCGAGGTCAGGCGGGCCAGGTCGTCGTCGGCGATCTCGGGGAAGGCGGTGAGCGTGGCCAACACGGCCGCGGCGATCGGGAGTTCCGCCGCCTCGGTGGCGAGGCGCACGTCCTTGGCGGCGAGCTGTGTCGCGAAGTCGCTGGTGGTGTCGGTGGCCCTGCCGTAGGCGAAGGCCAAGGGGCCGGCGGCGAGGGCCTGTTCGGCCGTGCCGTCGGGCAGTTCGAGGGCGTCGGCCAGGGCCAGGGCCTCGCCGATGAGCGCGACGCTGCCGACGACCGCGTTGATCATCACGAGCTTGAGCGCGGCGCCGTTGCCGAGGGCGCCGCAGGGCCGCACCTCGCCGAGGTGATCGAGCACACCGGCGACCGGCGCGACGTCGCCGCCCGCGAAGATCAGCAACTCGCCGGCAGCCGCGCGGTCGACGCTGCCCATCACGGGCGCGTCGACCAGGGCCACGCCCGCGGGGAGCGTATCGGCGAGGGCTCGGACGGCGTGCGGGCCGATGCTGGACATGTCGACCAGTCGGGTCCCGGCGCGCAGCGCGGGTATGCAGGCGGCGACCACGTCCGCGACGGCCGCGGGGTCGGCCAGCATGCTGATCACCACGTCCGCGTCGCGCACGGCGTCGGCGGGGTCGGCGGCCGGCCGGGCGCCGGCCGCCACCAGCTCTTCGGCGCGGGCGGGAGTACGGTTCCACACGGTCAGCGGGAAACCCGCGTTCAGCAGCCGGTGGGCCATGGGCAGGCCCATCCGGCCCGTACCGAGAAATGCGATGCGTTCCATGACGTCGACGCTAGGCGCTGCCCGGCGATGCGACCAGCGAATGTCTAGCATAGCTGCCATGCCCACATCGCATGACTTTCCGCTCGCCTGGCTCCGGGTGTTCCTGGTCGTCGCCGAGGCGGAATCGTTCACGGCCGCCGGGACCGAACTCGGCTATACCCAGTCGGCGGTGTCCCGCCAGGTGTCCGCGCTGGAGGACGAGGTCGGGTCGGCGCTGTTCGACCGGCTGCCGCGCGGCGTCCGGCTCACCGACGCGGGGCGGGCCCTGCTGCCCCGGGCGCGGACGGTACTCGACCAGGTGGACGAGGCCAGGCGCGACCTCGCGGCGTTGCGCGGGCTGGCGAGCGGCCGGGTCCGGGTGGGCGCGTTCGCGACGGCGGGGGCGGTGCTGGTGCCGCGCACGGTGGCCGCGTTCCGCGCGGCGCATCCGGGCGTGGCGCTCACCCTGGACGAAGGGCTGACCCGGCGGCTGCTGTCGCGGATCGCGGCCGACGAACTGGACGTCGCGGTGGTCGGCGGCGCCGGAGCGGACGCGAGCGCGGGGGCGACGCTGCACCCCCTGTTGGACGAGCCGATGCTCGTGGCCCTGCCCCGCTCGCACCCCTTGGCGGGGCGCCGACACGTACGGCCGGCGGAACTGGCCGACGCGGAGTGGATCGCCGGCAGCGCACGACCGGAGGACACCCTGCTGGGCCCGTACCTGCGCGAGGGGTTCGCACCGCGAATCGTGTTCGTCGCCGCGGACTGGATCGCCAAACAGGGCCTGGTCGCGGCCGGCCTCGGCGTCACCCTGGTCCCGGCGCTGGCCGCACCCGCGCTGCGTTCCGACCTCGCGCTGGTGTCGCTGCGCCGAGACGGAGCACCGGTCCGCAAGGTATACGCGGCCACCAGGGACGGCGTGACCCCGTCCGCCGCCACCGAGGCGTTTCTGACCCGGCTGCGCGAGACCGCGATCGCGTTGTCCAGCGACCTGCGCAAACGCTACTGACCCGAGGGCTGCGGCCCGAACCGGCGGCGGCCCGTGAGCGGCTCCCGGAGCCGATCTCCGTCCACCGGGCACCCCGACGGCCGTCGGATCGCGACGACCCGCCCACCCGCACCCCCGCCCTGCCGTCGCATCGCGGTCGACGCGGGGCGGATCGTCGTTCAGGGGACGATGTCGTAGGTGTACTTGGCGGTGAAGTCGAGGGTCAGACGGGGTGTTCCGCCCGGGGAGCCCGGGCCCAGGGGGGTCACGATCGGGTCGTCGATGCGGTGGCCCAGGAGGTTGATCGAGGCGGTCATCGGTGGGAGGTACGAGCGGCCGTTGAGTTGCATCCAGCCCTCCCAGATTCGGTCCACGTTGCAGTGGTGCAGGTAGAAGACGGGATCGTTCGGGGAGGATGCCGGGCCCATGTCGCCGCCCACCCAGCGGTGGACCTGGTTGTGCAGTCCGGTGCCGACGAACCCTTCCAGCCGGTTGCGGAAGCCCCTCGACGACGCGTCCCAGGGGGAGAAGTCGTAGGTGGCGAGGTCGGGATCGCCGCCGAGGAGCGGCGCCGTGTTGAAGGCGGCGCCCACGTCGAGGGCGTTCGGAAGCGTGGTCGACGAGGCCGTGCCCTGGGGCGGAAGGCGCCCCAGACCCCGGCGCAGGCCCCGATTCGCCTGGACGAGTCGGAGCGAACTGTCGGTTTCGACGCGGACCCGGAAGCTGTTCGGGTCGGCGGGATCGAAGACGAACGGCCCGGTGGAGATGGGATCGCCCTGGTTGCCCATCCAGTCCTTCGTCCAGATCGGCCGGCTCTCCGGATCGGGGAGGGATCCGTCGATGGACCAGTCCCAGTACGGGAGGGCGAAGCCGGGGTCGTCGAGGACGCGCTGGATGTTGGCTTCCAGGTAGGCGAGCATGACGCGGTGCCACGGCAGGAACACCGGCCCGCGGTGGGCGCCGTTGCGGATCATCCAGTCCCCGTCCGGCGGCACGGGCGTGGTCATGGCGCGGTGGTGCCAGATCACGAACAGATCGTAGGTGCGGACCGGCTTGGCGGGGCCGGCGATCCCGAAGGCGGTCGTCTGGAGCGTGGTGCTCTCCCGCTTGAGGAGGTTGACGCCGCGGATGTACGCGTCCCGGGCGACCGGGTCGGTGACGATGTTCCTGCGTACGATCGCCATCTCAGCCACCTCCCGGGTGATCCGGCCCGTGGTCGTGTCCCTCATGGCCCTCATGGCCCTCATGGCCCTCATGGCCCTCATGGCCCTCATGGCCCCCGTGCCCCTCGTGTCCCCCGTGCCCCCCGGGTGCGGCCGGGCCGCCATGGCCTCCGCCGCCCGGTGGGAATTCGTCCGGGAAGTATTGGATGAGGGCCTTCACGGTGTCCACGGCGGAAAGGAATTGGTACGCGGGCAAGGCGTGACAGTGCACCTCGCCGTTGTTCGACACCATCAGGTGGGCGGTGACCGGCCGGTCGTCCACGGTGATCTCGTAACTGGTCCTGATGACGATCCGATGCCCCTCGAACTCCTCTTCGCGAACGCTGTCCATCGAGCCGTGCATGGTCTCCGGCACGGGTAGATCCGCGATATATCGGGCGAGGGCGGCCGGTTCGGCGGTCGCGGCGAAGTCCTGATGGTCCATGGGGTCCACTCCCAAAGCCCGCAATCGCCTCGGGTCGAGCCTCGTGGCACATCGGCCCGGCGGAACCTCGTGGGGTCCGCTCGATCCGGGCGGTTCGGATACATGTCCAGGAGACGCTCATGCGGCAGGCGCTGCAACTCCTGTCGCAACGCCCGGGCGAGAGGCGCCCATCTGGAGTTCGGTCTCGGGGGCGATGCTCACCCGGGCACCGGTGTCGGCGAGCAGTCGCCACTCGTGGTCGGTGAGCGCGGGACAGTGGATGTGCAGGTGCCCCGGGCGCAGCAGACCGTGGTCGTGGAGTTCGCGCAGGCCCCGGAGCAGGATCGAGGTGGTCGCGGCGCCGAGGATCGAGCCGATGCCGTAGAACGTGTCGCCCAGGAATTCCGGCAGCGAGTGGTCGGCGGAGATCGCCCGCAGCAGCGCCATCCAGGTGTGCCGATGGCTGTCCACCAGGCCGGGCAGCACGATCGCACCGCTCGTGTCCACGACCTCGGCGTCCACGTGGGCGAAGCGCTCGGCGTCCGGCGCGATCGCGACGATCTCGCCGTCCTCGATCAGGACCGCGCCGTCGGCCAGGTCGCCGAGTATCGGGTCCAGGGTCAGGATCCGGCCGCCGGTGACCAGGATGCGAGTGGCGCTCAAGAGGTTCCTCCGTATCGGGTCCGGATGGGGTCGCGCACCCCCGTACCGCTGGGCCGCCTACCCGCCGGGGTCGTGTATCCGCCGGTGCTGCGGGTTCCGGGTGCGCCGGGCATTCCCTACCCGGGTGAGGTACATGGTGCGGGGTGCGGCAGGATCGGGCCAATGCCGTTCCCCGGTGATCGCATAACGGAACCGCTATGGGAGCGCGGTGCGCGCGGCGATCGATCGAGCGCGGCCGGATAGCCGTTTCGGTATGGAGGTGGGGCGGAATGGCATTTGCTCGGCATGTGAGCGGAAGGACAGGCTGCGAGGTGCTTGCCGGGAGGCCGCGGATCGTTCGCCGTCTCCGGCGGGATCCCTTCGTTCTCCACGATCCCCGGGAGTGCTCGTGCGCCCACAGGATGTCCTCGATCGCGTCGAAGCGTTGTTGCCCGCGCTGCGCGAACGCGCCCAGGTGACCGAGGACGCACGCCGCGTCCCCACCGCGTCCGTCGCCGAGTTGCGCGCGGCCGGCTTCTTCGACCTGTTGCAGCCGAAGCGGTTCGGCGGCATGGAGGCCGACCCGATCCACCACTTCACCGCGGTCCGCGCGATCGCCTCGGCGTGCGGGTCCACCGGCTGGGTGGCGTCCGTACTCGGCGCGCACCAGTGGCACCTGGCGCAGTTCGACCCACGCGCCCAGGACGACGTGTGGGGCGCCGACCGCACCACGGTGCTCTCCTCCGCGTACGCGCCGCCGGGCCGGGCCACCGAGACCGAGGGGGCTATCTCCTCGACGGCCGGTGGAGCTTCTCCTCGGGGGTGGACCACGCGGGTGGCGCGATCCTGGGCGGCCTGATCGTCGGCGCCGACGGCAAGCCGGTCGACTACGTCGCGTTCCTGGTACTCGCCGCCGACTATCGCGTGGACGACGTGTGGAACACGGTCGGGCTGCGCGGCACCGGCAGCAACGACCTCGTGGTCGAGCAGGCGTTCGTCCCCGCGCACCGGGTGCTCTCCTTTGCCGACCAGTTCCGCTGCGTGTGCCCGGGGCATGCGGCCGACACCGCCCCGATGTATCGCATCCCGCTGTATACGCTGATGACCACGACCATCGCGACGCCGCTGATCGGGATGGCGAGCGGCCTGTACGAGGCGCATGTCGCACACCAGCGGGAGCGGGTACGGGCGTTCGGCGGCGACAACGCCAAGGACGATCCGTTCGCGAAGGTACGCGTGGCCGAGGCCGCCGGCGACATCGAGGCGTCCTGGCTCCAACTCACCACGAACCCGAGCGCGATCGTGGCGTTGGCCGAGGCCGGTCGGCCGATTCCGATGGAGTTGCGGGCGAGCCATCGTCGCGACCAGGTTCGGGCCGGGCAGCGGGTGACGGTCGCCGCCGACCGCCTGTTCGAGGCGTCGGGGGTCAAGGCACTGGACGCCCGCTCGCCAATGCAGCGGTTGTGGCGCGACCTGCACGCCGCGCGGGTGCATGTGGCCAACGACCCCGAGGCGGCCCAGAAGATGTACGGCGACCTGGCGTTCGGCGCGGTCGTCGAGAACGGCATGTTGTGACGGCGGCCACCGCGCTCGACCGCGGCGACTGCGGGACGTGCTGGGGCACTTCGCGACCGGCGTGGTGATCGTCACCGCGGCCGACCCCGACGACGGCGCACCGGTGGGTTTCGCGTGCCAGTCGTTCTCGGCGCTCTCGCTGGACCCGCCGCTGGTGCTGTTCTGCCCGACGAAGCACTCCCGCACCTGGCCGATCATCGCGCGCGGGGCGCTTCGGGATCAACGTCCTCACCCACGAACAGTGCCGGATCAGCGCGCGCTTCGGACGCAGCGGACCGGACAAGTTCGCCGACCTGGCGTGGCGTTCCTCGCCGGGCGGGGTCCCGTTGATCGAGGGCGTGGCGGCGTGGCTCGACTGCACGGTGGAGTCGGTCCACGACGGCGGCGATCACCACATCGTGGTGGGCGGGGTCCGCGACCTCGACGCGGTCGACGGAAGCCGGCCGCTGCACTTCCACCGGGGCGGGTACACGGCCCCGGTGGTGTCGGTCGCCCCGGCCGGGTACCCGAGGTGGGTTCCGCGCGGGGAGTGGTTGTGACCGCTCGGGGTGGACGCACACGGGGGTCGGCGCCGAACCACGCCGGCGGCATCGGCACCGACAAGGCAAGCAAGTACGAAGAGGGAGTGGGGAACATGCGCACGGTGCGGCTCGACGGCCATGCGATCGACTACGACATCACCGAAGGCGGCTCGGAGGCGAATGGGCGGCCGCCGTTCCTGTTGCTGACCCGGGCTCCCGCCGAATTCGTGACCGGCCTTCGGGTCGGCTACCACCCCTACACCTGGCGCGAGGGCCGGCAGGCCCTGTTCGACCAGTGGCTGGCGGCGGCCGACTGCCCGCCCGTGGCCAGGCATCTCACCGAGGAGATGGGCGGCTTCGACCAGGTGATGTGGGCCCGCTCGTGCCGGGTGATCGAGGACGCGTACGCACGGTGGGGTTCCCCCTTGGAGCGGATGGTCGCCCTCGCGCAGACCCGGCCCGTCGTCCACCTGTACTCGCAGCCCGACTCGGCGGACTACCGCACGGCGCAACGCGAGTTCGGGGCCGACCACGAGTGGTTCACCTCGTCCTGGCTGCGCGGGCGGACCCACTTCCCCACACTGGAGTCCCCGGAGTCGATCGCCGACCACATCACCGAGTTCGCGCAGGACCGTAGCGAGTAAGCCCCCGATCCGCACGCCCCCACCGGCCGAACCGGCCCGAACAATGGACGAACCACCCCCGAGCGGGCCGACGACCGTGTTCGTCGGCCCGCCCGGCCGCCCGGGATCGCGGACCGGCCGCGGGGCCGCGTGCGCCGGCCGACCCGGTGTGGCTGGAGATCGTGCTACGGCTCGCCGTGACCGGGCAGGAAAGCTGCAACACGATCGGCGGCGACCTGGACGTCCACCAGACGACGTTGTCCCACCACTACTGGGTGCCGCGCGAGGCGGGCATCATCTGGACCACCATCCAGGGCCGCTCCCGACTGGTGCGGCTGCGCCGCCACGACCTGGACACGCTGTTCCCCGGCCTGCTCGACTCGGTACTGAACGGCGCCCGTCGCGGGCATGCGGCCGCGGGAGGCCGACGCTCGGCGCGCAGCACCACCGACCGCCCGAACCGCCCGAGCGGCACCGGCCGTTGCCTCGGTCGGGCGAATGCCGCCACGCCGGATTTGCCATGGCCCGGTTGGCGAACTGCCGCCCCGTCGGCGGCGGGACGCCCTTTTCGAGCCCTACCGTGGGTGGGAGCCGCGCGACGCCGGGCCACCACCCGGTCGTGGATGCTGCCGCGGCCCACCCGGTGGGAAGTCAGTCGCAGGCCGCCTGTACCTGACGTAGGAAGTAGGGCCACTGCTCGGCGGTTTCGCGGCGGAGGCGTGCGGCATTCAGGCTGAGGAGGAGGGTCCTTTTCAGCGGGTGGGGCGAGTGCATGATCGCTTCGTTGCGCCGGGCGAGGCGGTGCAGGTGGCCCGAGGTGGGGGGACGGTCGCTTTTGTCGGCGTTGCATTGCCGGTGGGTGGGGGCGAGGTTCCAGACCGCGTCCAGGTCGGGGCCGCGCCAGCCGGATACCACGCCCAGGCGCCGCATCAGCGAGTAGGGGAAGACGTGGTCGACGGCGGTTTGGTCGGCGGGGGTGATGGGCTCGGTGCAGATGAGGCAGCGGCCGTGTTGGAATCCGATCAGGGCGTCCGCGACGCCGGTGACGGAGCGGCGGCGCCCGGTGTCCATCAGGGTTTGCGTTTCCCAGTCGACCGCGAAGCCCTCGTTGACGAGGCTGGGGCCGATGCCCGCGGCGAACGAGAGCGCCACGATGTCCCAGCGCGCGGCGAGTTCGGCGCGCAGCCCTTGGGCCTGCTCGGATTGGGCGATGCGGAGCAGGTCGGGCGTCAGGCGCACGATCCGGGCGCGAGATTTTCCGGTCGACTCGTAGAAGGTATGGGCCGTTCGGGTCTTGCCCTTCAGGTTGTGGAACCTCTCCATGACCATCGCCGGGATGGAGTCCATCGTCGCGTTCAGCAGGCGTTCGGTGGGGCGTCCGAGGGCCTTGGACTCGGCGGCCTCGCGTTCGGCCACCACCAGAAAGTCCGTGTCGCGCCACGGCGTCTTGGTGGATGCCTGGGGGGCGTCGGCCTGGTGCGCCACGATGGCCATCGCGTACAAGGCGGCGAGTTCGTCCAGCGGCACCTCGGTGCGGCCCTGTGCGGCGAGTTCGAGCAGGACGCTGCCCAGGGCGAACTTGTACGTGCGCGTATTCGAGCCGGTGAGGATGGCGAGTCGCCAGGAGGTGCGTGGGTTGGGCTCGGTCCGGTAGAACTCCGGCGTCATCATTGCCCCTCGGGGGCGGGGGGTTCGGCGCGCAGGACGAGGGTGTCCCAGTGGACGTCGGCGCGGCCCAGGTGGTCGGGCTCCTCGCCGCGATGGACCGGGAAGAGCGCGGATCGACCGGCCAGGGCGAGGGTCTCGGCGACCGGGACGGCGAACATGCGCCGTCCTTCGGGGACCGGGCCCCGCCGGATCGACATCGCCACGCGGCCACCGGGCGCGGTCAGTTCGGCCACTCGCCGCATGCCGTCGACGCGCTCGGCCTCGTCCAGGTGCATCCACACGGCCGACATCAGCACCAGGTCGTACCGACCCCGCACACGCGCCAGCGCGGGCAGGGCGTCGTCGACCCACTCGATGTCGACCCCGGGGTGTGAGCGGCGGCCGATCCGCCGCAACTCGTCGGTGGGTTCGACGGCCACCACGTGGTGTCCCCGACGAGCCAGCGCCGCGGCGTCCCGCCCACTTCCCGCACCGATGTCGAGGACCCGGCCCGGACTCGACGGCAACCAGGGCAGGATGCTCGCGTGCACGGCCTCGAAGGTCGTGCTCGTGTATCGACGAGCCAACGCCTCGGCGTCCGGTCCGTAGCCGGCGGTCCCGAGTGGCCGTGTCCGCATGCCGGTCCATCCTTTCCGACGGCGCACCGAATCCGTTTACGCGGAACGCTACGCCATCGCACCGACGGCCCCTGGCCTACCATCGTCTCCGTGACTTCCGCGCTGCTCCTCATCGACCTGATGCCACGCATCATCGCGCTGCCTCTCGCTCCGCACTCCGGCGAGGAAGTACTGGCACGCTGCCGTCGGTTGGCCGACGGGTTCAGGGCCGGCGGTCGCCCGGTGGTGCTGGTGCGGGTGGAGCGGCCGAACGTGGCCGAGCAGCCGCCGGGCAGCGGCTTCGCCGACGATCTGGTCCGGCCCGGCGATGCCCTGATCGTCAAGCGCACCGTCGGGGCGTTCCACGGCACCGACCTGGACGACCGGCTGCGCGAACTGGGCGTGGACACGCTGGTGCTCGCCGGACTGGTCACCACGATGGGGGTCGAATCCACCGCGCGGGCCGCGAGCGACCACGGCTACGAGTTGGAGTTCGTCGCCGACGCCATGTCGGGATTCGCCGCGGACGAGCACGACCTCGCCGTGGAAAGGACGTTCCCTCGATTCGGCGAGGTGCGTGACACGGCGGCCTACGTCTGACCCGGCAGCCGAATCGCGGCACTCACCCGTGACCGGATCGGCGGCGGCTCGCCTCCACGACCTCGGCAAGGCCCGCCTCGGCCGGCGCCGTGCGCACCGCCGCCACAGCCGGTCCGCACTCCGGCCGCCACGGCGGTGGATACGGCACGACCCGCTCGTCGCGGACGTGGCCGATACTCCGATGCGTGCCGCACGGTTTGCGGAACTCATGTGTCTACGCAAAGAGTTCCGGGCGCGCCATCCGCGGCGAAGGATCGAGCCGGAGTCGAGTCCGGGCCGCGGGCCGGCATGACGGTGTGGGGGAGTCAACGCCCGGTCCCGGTGGAGGGCGTGCACCGCCACTTTGCGAGCCTGTACGAGGCAGTGCCCGAGATCCTCGCCTTCGCGTCGGGCCCGCAGCGGGATTTCGCGGTGTGAGCGCGTTGTGGGCGACGGTCCGGGCGGCTCCCGCGACGCGCACCGCCGAGCCCGAGGACACCTCTTCGAGCAGTGGGGGTCTCGTCGTACCTCGTTGCAGCGCCGGACCGCCGGCCGGCCTGGTGACGTGGTACTGACACAATCACCGGCCATGATGAGACTGACTCCAGGAATAGCCGCGTTGTCCGGGGCCGGGATCGGGTCGATGGCCACGATTTTGGGGGTGTGGATCTCTCAGGGGCTCAGTGGCCGTCGGGAGCGTGCGCATCGGACCTGGGATCGTCGGGCGGCGGCGTACGAGGACATTCTGATCGTGATGGCCCGGCTGCGTGGGGAGCGCAAGGAGGCCACGAGCACGGGCGAGTTGCGGCTGGCGCGGTTGGCGAATCCGGATTCGGAGGATGGCGCCCGGTTGGCCGCGCAGGCGAACCTGTACGGCAGTCCCGAGCTGCGCAACGCCCAGAGTGCGGCCTTCGCGGCCTTGCAGAAATGGCTGTTCGCGCTGATGGCCTGGCGTTCGTACCACGACACGTACGGGTCGTTGCCGGACACGCCGCCGCTCAAGAGCACGGACGCGTTGTGGGACACGGTGCTCGACGCGGCCGCCGAGGCGGACAAGGCGGATCTCGCGCTGACCGCCCAGGTGCGCAAGGACGCGCTGGGGGAGAAATCGAAGCCTTTCCGGCGCGGCAACGGAGGTTGAGCAGCGAAGAGCCGTTTGCCGACGGCGCTCCGTCCGCCGCCACCCCGTCGCCGTTCGAACACGGTGTCGGCGGTGGCGGTGCAGCCGGGTCGGAAGGAATCCCGGCACCCGGTCGCCATCGGCGGCGGAGCCGGCTCGTGGGGCGGGGCGTGTACCGGGATCCGGCGAGCCGTGACGCGCGTGAGGCCACCTCGGCTGCTCCCACGCCCCCGACGGCTCGGCTTCGGTGTGGTGGCGTGGGCGGGATACTGGGAGTACGTGCCTTCGCCCTTCGCCGACGGCATGGGCGGCGCGGATGATCGGGCAGCGTGCGGACTCCGTTGCATCGTCCGGCGGCCGGGAGGCCGAGGGCCCGCTGTGGGTGGCTGCCGCGCCGCGTGTCGCCTCGGTGGGGAGGCCGGCCGCCGAATCCGAGGAGGAGTCGTGATCTTCAGGGATCGTCTCGAAGCCGGTCGGATACTGGCGGATCGGCTCGGCTACTTGAAGGGCGAGGACGTGGTGGTCCTGGGCCTGCCCCGGGGTGGCGTTCCGGTCGCCGCGGAGGTGGCCGAGGTACTCGCCGCGCCGTTGGATGTGTGCCTGGTGCGGAAGTTGGGTGTGCCGCACCAGCCGGAGCTGGCCATGGGCGCGATCGGCGAGGACGGCGTGCGGGTGGTGGACCCCGGCCTCGTGCGCAGGGTGGGCGTCACCGACGCGGCGCTGGCCGCCGTCGAGGAACGCGAGCGCCGGACCCTCGCCGAACGCGCCCGCAGCTATCGGGGCAGCCGGCCGCCGGTCGACATCGCCGGGCGGACGGTCGTATTGGTGGACGACGGCGTCGCCACGGGGGCGACCGCGCGGGCCGCGTGCCGGGTCGCCCGCGATCGCAGGGCCGCCCGGATCGTCCTCGCGGTTCCGGTCGCCCCGTCGGACGTGGTCGAACGTATGGGCAAGGACGCCGACGAAGTGGTCTGTCCGCATCCGGTGGTCGATTTTCTCGCGGTCGGCCAGTTCTACACGGACTTCTCCCAGACCTCGGACGGCGAGGTCGTCGCGTGCCTCGAACAGGCGGCGGCCGACGCGCCACACCCTCCCGTGTCCGACACCGGGGACGTGGAGATGGCCATCGGGGGTGTTCGGCTCGGCGGCCGGCTGCGGGTGCCCGACGGCGCGGCGGGGATCGTGGTCTTCGCCCACGGCAGCGGCAGCAGCCGGCACAGCCCGCGCAATCGCTTCGTCGCCGACGCGCTGACCGAGGCCGGGGTGGGCACCCTGTTGTTCGACCTGCTCAGCGACGAGGAGGAGCAGGACCGGGCCAACGTGTTCGACATCGAACTCCTGGCCCGCCGGCTCGCCGGTGCCACCGACTGGCTCCGCGCCCGGGACGAAGGCCGCAGGCGCCCGGTCGGCTACTTCGGCGCCAGTACCGGCGCCGCCGCCGCGCTGTGGGCCGCGGCGGAGCCCGACTCCCGAATCGCCGCGGTCGTCTCCCGCGGCGGCCGACCCGACCTCGCCGGCGCCCGCCTGCCCTCGGTCACGGCCCCGACCCTGCTGATCGTGGGCGGCGACGACCACCTCGTGCTCGACCTCAACCGGCAGGCACAACAGCACCTGCGCTGTGCCAACGAGCTGGCGATCGTCCCCGGCGCCACCCACCTGTTCGCGGAACCCGGCACGCTCGAAGCCGCCACGGCGCTCGCCGAGGACTGGTTCCTGGCCCGTCTCCGTCCGCGCCCCGAACGCTGAACGGACCCGACCGACGCAGCGGCGCGGGCGGGCCGGTTCCGCCCGCCCGCGCCGAGGTCACCCCGCCTGGGTGAGACCCGTGAGCCCCGGCGGGAGGTCGCGGGTGTGCACGACGCCGAGCCGCTGGGTCGCCCGGGTCAGCGCCACGTACAGGTCGGCGAGGCCGAACGCTGCCGGCTCCACGACGATCACCGCGTCGAACTCCAGCCCCTTGGCCTGCTTGGGGTCGAGCAGCACCAAGGGCCGGGTCAGGTCCGGCTCGACGCCTCGTTCGGCGTGCGGGATCGCCGCCGCCACCGCGTCGATCAGCTCGCGCGGCGCGATCACCGCGAGGCGTCCCTCGACCGGAACCCGCTCCGCGCCACCGTCGGTCGCGTGCCGCGTACGCGACGTGCCCGATGTGCCCGACCCGTCCGATGTACCCGACTCCAGCGCGACCGCCCACGCCACGGCCGCCGCCAGGTTCCCGGTGTGGCGCGCCCACGGCTTCACGCCGGTCGAGCGCACCGACCTCGGCGGCTCGAAGCCCGGGTCGGCGGCCCGCATGACGTCGGCCGCGACCTGCATGATCTCGGTCGGCGTACGGTAGTTCACGCCCAGCCGGACCCGCTCCCAGCGGCCCTCGACATACGGCACCAGGATGCGCTCCCAGGATCCGCACCCGGCCGGCTCCGAGGTCTGCGCGGGGTCGCCGACCAGGGTCATCGACCGGCTGGGGCTGCGCCGCATGAGCAACCGCCAGGTCATCGCCGAGAGTTCCTGGGCCTCGTCGACCACGATGTGGCCGTAGGCCCAGGTGCGGTCCGCCGCCGCGCGCTCGGCCGAGGTGCGGCGGTCGAGCTCCTCCTGGCGTTCGGCCAGCCGCTCGGCGTCCACGAGGTCGTGCGCGCTCAACACCTCGGACTCCTCGTCGTCGCGGTCCTCGAACTCCTGTGTGCGCGAGCCGTACGACAGGTCCAACACGCCCTGCGCGTACGCGATCTGCCGCCGGCGCTCGGCAGCCGCCGCAGCCCGCGCCAACGAGTCGTCCTCACCCAGGAGTTCGGCCGCCTCGTCCAGCAACGGTACGTCCGCGACCGTCCATTCGTCGCTCGTCCAGGTCCCGAAGACCGGGTCGTACGCGGCCGGCCGCCGGATCGCCGCGGCGTCCTGGTCGGACAGGTACACGGGTTCGGCGAGGTAGTCCGCGAGCAGCCCCTGCGGGGTCAGGCGGGGCCACAACTCGTCGACGGCCGCCTGCACGGCCGGGCTCTCGGCGACCGACATCGCCAACTGCGCGACCTCGTGGGTGCCGAGGAAGTTCGGCCCGCCGAACGGGTCCGCGCCCAGTACGGCGACCAACTGCTCGGTGAGACCGTCGATCACGCGCGCCGCGAACGCCGGGCGGGCGAGGTTGTGCGGCAGCCGGGTTGCGCGCGCCCTGCTCCGGGCGGCCCGGGCGATCTCCGCGTCCAGGAACAGATCGCCGTCGTCGTGCCCGATGAGCAACGGCGTCTCGGGCACCGTCTGTCGGTCGGCCACGAAGCGGGCGAGCACCTCGGCCATCGCGGCGCGGCCCTTGACCTCGGCGGCCTCCGGGGTGTCGACGGCGGTCGCGGTGACGCCCGGGAACAGCTCGCCCGGCGTGGCGAACTGCACCCCCGTCTCGCCGAGCGACGGCAGCACGTCCTCGATGTAGCCGAGGAAGGCCGGGTTGGGGCCGACCACGAGCACCACGCGACGGGTCAACTGCTCGCGGTTCGCGTACAGCAGGTACGCCGCGCGGTGCAGGGCGACGACCGTCTTGCCGGTGCCCGGGCCGCCCTCGACCACCAGGACGCCCTGGTGCGGCGCCCGGATGATCCGGTCCTGCTCGGCCTGGATGGTCTGCACGATGTCGTGCATGCGCCCGGTGCGGGCGGCGTCGAGCGAGGCGAGCAGCACCGCGTCGGCGTCCGAACCCTCGAAGCCGGTGCGAGTGGCATCGGTGAGGTCGAGGATCTCGTCGTGCAGCGCGGCGACCCGCTGCCCGGAGGTGGTGATGTGCCGTCGGCGGCGCAGGCCCATCGGGGTGTGTCCGGTCGCGAGGTAGAACGGCCGCGCGACGTCGGCGCGCCAGTCGATGACCAGCGGGGTGTGCTCGGCGTCGTCGCGGCGAATACCGATCCTGCCGATGTGGTGGTCGGCACCGTCACGGAACAACAAACGCCCGAAACACAGGCCGTTCGCGCCGGCGTCGAATGCCGCGCGCAGGCTCGACTGTTCGAAGACCGCGATGTCCCGTTCGACGCGTGCCTGCCGGGTGCCGTCGTGCTCGCGCCCGAGCACGTCCGTTACGGCGGCCTCGGCCTGGTCACGCAGGTCCGCGAGGCGCGCGTACAGGACGTCGATGAATTCCTGTTCGTGTCGCAATTCGGCGTTTGACAATTCATCTCCCGGACGGCTACTATGCCTTCATAATCTTTCTGAATACTGTGTGATCACCGGTATTCAGAATCATCCAATATACCTTAGGAAAAGCCCCGGACGCCAAGGCGTCCGGGGCTTTCTCCTTCCCTGTCTCCGTTTCCCCCTATGGCGAGGTCCGTCGGTCGGCCTCCCCGGGTTCCGTCGACGGTTCCGTCAACAGATCCGGAGCGGCGCGCAGTTCCGCCCGCACCGAGGACTCCCAGTAGCCGACGAAGCCGTTGCCGTCGCTGCGGCGGCTGCGCTCCAGCCAGTGCGCGGGCAGGGGACTGGTGCGGCGGCCGTCGGCGGCCCGGACCAGCCAGGCGTTGCGGCAACGGATTTCGAGGGCGACCGCACGCTGGTGGACGGCCCGGGTGGAGACGCCGACGACGAACACCCCGTGCCCGGCGAGCAGCGCGAGATCGGCGTCGCCCATTGCCGCGATCACCTTGCGCGCGGCCTCGGCATCGTTGACCGCGCCGTCGTACTCGTCGACGAGCGTCAGGTCCCCGCCGCCGAGGGACGAACTCTGGTCGTACGCGGGCGGTATCTCGCCCATGTCGGCCCACACCGTGCCGAACCGCGGGTGGTTGTGCATCGCGACCTGGATGTCCGGGCGGACCTGGTGGAGTTCGAGGTGCAGCGGTATGCCGAGCGGCACCGGCCAATCGCCGTCGACTAGGTTGCCGGCCAGGTCGATCCGGATGATGTCGCGCGGGCGGATCTCGTTCCAGGCCAGCAACCAGGGGTTGCACAGCAGTGTTCCGTCGCCGAGGTTGTAGGTGATGTGTCCGGCGAGGTGGTCGTCGTAGCCCTCGCGCCAGAGCGTGCGCGCCAGCAGCACGATCTCCTGCGCGGGGGTGAGGTCGGGGACGAGCCGGCCGGGCGTCGGGGTGAATGCCATGAAAAGCCTTTCGCGGAGCGGGGGCGAGGCGGGATCCGGCGTGCGGCCGAGGCCGCGGGGCTCACGCGTCGAGCGGCAGGACGACGTCCGGCAGCGGGTGTCGGTAGAGCTTGGCGGCGTTCTCGCTGCACATCATCCGCAGTTCGTGCGCGGGGATGTCGCCCCAGTGCCGCGCGATGACGTCCTGGGTGTGCGGCCAGGTGCCGTCGCCGTGTGGGTAGTCGGTCTCGAGCATGATGTGGTCGACGCCGATGACGTGCCGCAGCGCGATCGTGGAGGGGTCGTCGAGGGTGCAGAACCAGAAATTGCGGCGCAGCACGTCGGCGGGGCGCTCGTCCCAGCCCAGGCCGTAGCCGGAACGGTCGACGATGTTGTCGAGCCGGTCGACGAGCATCGGCACCCAGCCGATGCCGCCCTCGCTCATGGCGATCTTCAGGTTCGGGTGCCGGACCGGGTAGCCGGACCACAACCATTCGCTGCACGCGCCCAGCGACAGTTGGCCGAACATCGTCGCGCCCAGTTGCAGCGCGGGGCCGCCGGGCGGGATGGGGTGCAGGCCCGAGCTGCCGACGTGGAGCGAGACGACGGTGTCGGTTTCCTCGCACGCGCGGATGATGGGGTCCCAGTGGCCGCGATCCCACAACGACGGAAGACCGATCGCGTGCGGGCGCTCGGGAAAGGTCACCGAGGTGAAGCCGCGGGCCGCGTTGCGCTCGATCTCGGCCACGGCCTCGGCCGGATCGGCGAGGTAGGTGATCCCGCCCGGGATGATCCGCTCGGGGTAGGCGCGATACCACTCCTCGTAGAGCCAGTCGTTCCACGCCCGCACACACGCCTTGCCGACCTCGGTGTCCCGGGCGTGCGCGAACACCCGGCCGCAGAACCCGGTGATCTGGGACGGGAAGTTGAGCATGGCCCAGATGCCGCCGAGGTCCATGTCCCGGACCCGGGCGTGCACGTCGTGGCAACCCGGACGCATGGCGTCGAAGCGGGCCGGTTCCAGTTTGACGCTCTCGGGTCGACGGCCGGCGACGGCGTTCATGCCGACCTGCGAGTAGCGCGCGCCCTCGAACTCCCAGACCTGCGCGCCGTTCGGGTCCTCGACGATGCGCGGGCCGCGGCCGCGCAGCGAGGCGGGCAGGTGGGTGTCGAACAGGTGCGGCGGCTCGACGACGTGATCGTCGACCGAGATGACGGTGTAGCGCACGTCGGCGGGTTCGGGATCGGGGAGGAACAGCTCCGGGTCGAGGGTCGTCACGACGGCTCCCAGCTTGTGTGTTGCTATGTGACATGCCGTATTGTAGAGTGATCCGCAATGTATCGGAGGGCGCCCGATGGCCGTCAAGCCCCTGCAAAGCCTTGCGCGCGCCCTGGAGGTGCTCGACGTCATCGCCGAGCACGAGCCGGTCGGGGTCGCGGAGCTGGCTCGGATCACCGGGGTGGACAAGAGCGCCCTGCAGCGGATCCTGGTCACGCTGCACGCGGGTGGCTGGCTGCGGCCCACCACCGAACCGTCGACCCGATGGAAGTTGACCACCCGCCCGCTGGTCCTGGCGGCTCAGGCGCGGCGCCGGGACGATCTGCTGACCCGCGCGCGCCCCGTGTTGGCGGACCTGCGCGAGGCGACCGGCGAGACGGTGATCCTCGCGGTGCCCGACGCCGGGCGCATCGTCGCGGTCGATGTCGCGGAGAGTCGGCAACTGGTGCGCACCGTCCCGCGGATCGGGCTGGTGTTCCCGGCGGCCACCAGTGCGGCCGGGCTCGCGATGTGCGCGGCCACACCTCCCGACGAGTGGGATCTGTCCGGCATCGATCCGCACGACGAGGTCTTCCGGCGGGAGTTGACCGGCACCCGCGACCGCGGCTGGTCGCTCAGCCTGGGGGCGGTGGACGCGGGCGTCGCCAGCGTCGGGGCGGCGGTCCTCGACGCGACCGGCCGACCGATCGCCGCACTGATCGTCAGCGCCCCGTCCGGCCGCCTCGACGAAGCCGGCTGCACACGCGTGGGGAAGCTGGTCGCCCGGGCCGCGACCGGCCTCGGCGACCGAGCCGGGCCGCCGCGGTGACCTCGGGCCACCCCACCCTCCGGGCGGCGGCGCCGGCCTGTGGCTCGGCGGGGCGAATGGTCCGGACGGGCGGATTCGTGCTGCGGCGCGCCCACCCGCAGGAGAGCACCGAGGCGACCGCCGGGCCGACGATGCAAGGGATGTCCGCGCCGCCGGGGACGGTCACCGACGGCACGCCCGACGCCATTGCCTCTCAGCCGTGCAGGGTGGGTCGGTAGACGAGTTCCTGGATGTTGCCGTCGAGGGTCCGGTGCTCGATCAGATCGAGGTCGAAGTCGGCGGCGCCGCGGAAGATCGGGTCCAGTCCGGTCCGGCCGGTGATCACCGGGAAGATCGTCACCTGGACGCGGTCGACCAGACCGGCGGCCATCAGCGCCCGGTTCATCGACAGGCTGCCGTGCGAGCGCAACGGCACGTCGGACTCCTCCTTGAGCCGGGCGACGACATCGACGGCGTCGCCGCTCACGACGGTCGCATCCGGCCAGTCGAGGGGACCCTCCAAGGTGGTCGACACCACCGTTGCCGGCGCATGCGTCATCCGGGTGACCCACGGGTCGCGCACCTCGGAACCCTCCGTGCCGACGGCGAGCATGCGTACGAAGGCCCGGAACGTGTTGGCCCCGAAGACCATCCGCTGCTCCGCGCGGTACTGGGCGAGGCGGTGTTCGAGGAACTCCGGGCCCTGCTTGCCCCAGTAGCCGGCCCAGTCGCCGCCGGCGCCGCCGAAGCCGTCGAGGCTGGAGAAGACGTCGAAGGTGTAGGTGGCGGTCATGATGCTCTCCTCGAATGCGGGTGATCTTGTGATCGGGTGTCGAGGATGAAGACTTGAAGCCGCGGCGAAACTCATCGCCGTCGGACACCCGGTCCGGACCTCCCGTACCGCGATACCCGTCAGGCGTCGTCGGGGAGGAGCTCGGGGGGCCGGTCGGCGCCGCAGCCGGACACGGTCGCGATCGTGTTCGCGAGCAGCCGCACGCCGACGTCGTCGGTCGGCTCGGTCGCCTGGATGCCGGCGCCGACCACGACCGGTGCGGCCGTACCGACCGGCTCCGCGGCCGCGCGTAGGGCGGGCCGTACCGGTGGCGGGGTGGCGCCCGGCCCGGGCTGCGCGTCCACCGCCGCTTCGGCGTCCCGGGTGGGACTGCCGTTCACGAGGACAGGTCCAGCACTCCCGCGAGGGCGGCCACCACCGGCGGGGCGACCCGGTAGTACACCCACGTGCCCCGCCGCTCGGAGGTCACCAACCCGGCGTCGCGGAGCCTCTTCAGGTGGTGCGACACGGTCGGCTGGGAGACCCCGACGTCCTGGATGTCGCACACGCACGCCTCGCCGCCCTCATGCGAGGCGATCAGCGAGAACAGCCGCAGGCGCACCGGATCGCCGAGCGCCTTGAACATCGCCGCGATGCGCTCGGAGTCCGCGACCGCCAGTGGCTCGCGTGACAGCGGCGCGCAGCACGGCACGACCTCTGCGCCGGCCGCTGTTGCCAGGAGCGGAAGCACCTTCGGATTCGACATGTGTCGATATTGACAGTCGTCGATGACCGGTGGCAAGGTTTTGATATCGACAGATGTCAATACAGCCGCTTCGACCCGGAGGTCTCCGTCATGTCCCGCGTCCAACTCGCCCTGCGCGTCGCCGACCTCGACGCCTCGATCGCCTTCTACAGCAAGCTTTTCGGTGCCGAACCGGCCAAGCTCCGCGACGGCTACGCCAACTTCGCCATCGCCGAGCCGCCGCTCAAGCTCGTCCTGATCCAGGGCACGGAGGGCGAGCCGACGGTGCTGGACCACCTCGGGGTCGAGGTGGAGACCACCGAGCAGGTCACCGCCGCGACCGCCCGGCTCGCCGAGGCGGGCCTGGCCACCCTGGAGGAGAACGACACCGCGTGTTGCTACGCGATCCAGGACAAGACCTGGGTGCACGGCCCCGGCGGGGAGCCGTGGGAGGTATACGTCGTCAAGGGCGAGGCCGACAAGTTGGCCAAGGACGAGGGCTCGGCCTGCTGCCTGCCCGCCACCGACAGCGGCGTCCCCACGCCCGCTCCGACCCGGGCCCCGCTCGACCCGCGACCGGCCGAAACCGGCTGCTGCGGCTGAGCGTCCGCCCCGGATCGGCGAGATCGTCCGTCGCCGCAGGCCCTATCGGGGTCGCCGCCATCACGCCGCCGCGCCGACCGGGCACCTGCGCGTTCGTCTGGCCGGCGTGTGGGGTCGGTTGCACGCGATCTCGCTCGCGAGACCGCGCGCCCACGGGCGGCGATGCCGTTACACGACCGAGTGGTTTGATCGCTGTTTCCTGGCTTCCCGGTGGTGGGGCGGGCGATGTTGGTGGGGCACCACTCACCACGGGCAGCGCGAGTCACCGGGTTGGCCAAGTGAGGCGAACGCCCCGACAGTGTCGGGGCGTTCGCCTCATTCCGGAGCGGGGGAGGCCGCGACGAACGGGCACCGGAGCCGGACGGCCGTTGTGGTGCACGCGGTCGGGCCTTCGTCGGGAAACGGGCCTCAGACCTCGTGCGTCGCCGGCACGGCAGGCGCGCCGATGTTCTCCTCCGCGCGCGGTCGCAGACCGATCCGGATGAGGACGACACTGACGAACGTGACGACCACGTTCACGATCAGGGCCAGCCGGATCCCGGCCGGTTCCGCGTCCTGCGTGGCGGCGATCGCGCTCAGGATCGGGATGCCGATCGTGATGGCGATGTTCTGGGTCATCGTGGTGAGACCGGTCGCCAGGCCCTGTTCCTCATTGGGCAGGCCGGAGGTGGCCGTGACCGTGTACGCCACGATGGCCGTCACGTGTCCGAAGAAGCCGACGAACAGCGCGGGGATCAGCAGGGCCAGCCCGATGCGGTCGGAGCCGACGAAGATGAGCGGGACCGTGGCGAGGCCCTGGACGGTCAGGCCGATGGGCAGCACCTTGCGGTAGCCGTGGCGGCCGATGAGACGACCGGCGGTCGGGCCCGCCAGTACCGCCGCCAATCCCGGAACGCCGAAGATCAGGCCGGTGGCGAGCGGGTTGAATTCGAGGATGTGCTGGAGGTACAGCGTCATCAGGAAGATCATCGCCGTCTCCATCGTGAACACCACGAGACCGGCGTAGTTTCCCCACATGACGGTCGGTCGCCTGAGGATGCGGAGCGGGACGAGCGGTGCGGCGGCGCGCAGTTCGATCAGCCAGAACGCGGCCAGCAGCACGATGCCGACGACAGCGGCCGGGATGTTCCGCTCGATGACGGCGTAGACGACGGCCAGCAGGCCGCCGGTCACGGTGATCGCGCCGGGCAGGTCGGGCTCGACCCGTTCGGGCACCTTGCTCTCGCTGATCAGAAGCGGCGTGAGGACGAGGATGAGTACGGCCACGGGCACGTTGATGAAGAACGCCGTACGCCAGCTCAGCAGGCTCACCAGCGAGCCGCCGAGGAGCGCGCCGACGGTGAAGCCGCCGGAGAGCAGCGCGCCGTTCAGGCCCAGGATGCGATCGCGCATCGCGCCCTCGTGGAACGTGGTGGTGAGCAGGGACAGCGAGGCCGGGACGGACAGGGCGGTGGACAGGCCCTGAAGGGCGCGGGCGGACAGGAGCATCTCGGGAGTGGTGGCGAACCCGCCGAGCAGCGAGGCCACGGCCAGCAGGACGATGCCGGTGAGAAAGAGCAGGCGGCGGCCGAACAGGTCGGCCAACCGGCCGAACAGGAGCGTGAAGCCCGCTGCGGGCAGGGCATAGGCGGAGGCGATCCAGGGCAGGGCGGGTGGCTCCAGTCCGACGCCCTCGCCCACTTCCGGCAGTGCGACGTTCAGGATGGAGAAGTCGGCGGACAACATGAACCCGGCACCGAGCAGGACCAGCAGGATCAGTCGCTGTCGTCCGGTGAAGCGGGGTGGGGAAGTCGCGGTGGTGGTCACGGGACGGTTGCCTTTCTCGAGAATCCGGTAGGGGCGACAGGCGGCACGGCATCGGGCGGGCGGCCGGGCGGGCGATCGATCGAAGGCGGCGCAGTCCTGGGGATGGTGTGAAGTCCCGGAAGACGTACGGGAGTTGCCTGCGTCGTCCCCGGTCGATGGGTACCGGCGAATCGAAGTGGACCCGGCGGCCGGCGGGGGATTCCCGGGAGGCGTCCAGGCGTCCAGGCGTCCAGGCGTCCAGGCGTTCAGGCGTTCAGGCATCGAGGCGACGAGGCGTTGCGCCGGTCCCGTGCCGACGCGCGGGGTTGCGGTGTGTGGTGGTGGTGTGTGGTGGCGGCGGCCGGCGGAGCCCGCCCGGCGTCACGCCGGGTCTCCGCTGCGCTCGTCTTCACGGCACGCTCAGGACACCCCGCAGCAGGGGGTGTGCCATGAGTGCCTTCTCCGGACCCGCCCTCGAAGCCGCGCGCGCCAAGAAGGGCGGGTGGCCGGGCAGGGGTCGTACCCGTAGTTCCTGGTCTAGCTCTCTTCGCGCTCGGCTGCCTCGGCGAGGCGCTTGATCGTGGCCAGGCGTCGATCCCAGTCGGCGGCGAGCGTGGACATCCAGCGGGCCGTCGTGTCCAGGGCGGCGGGCCGCACCACGTACCGCACTTCCCGCCCGACGCGGGCGCCGGAGACCAGTCCGGCGGCATCCAGGACGGCGAGGTGTTTGACCACCGCCTGGCGCGAGATGGGCAGCCCGTCGGCGAGCGTGGTCGCGGTTGCGTCGCCCTGTGCGGCGAGTACGTCGAGGAGTCGACGTCGCGTCGGGTCGGCAAGCGCGGTCAGGACGCTGTCGACGCCCTCGGCGGGGCCGCGACCCCCCTCGGCGCTCACCCGACCTGTTCGGCGCGGCCCTTGACCGCGTCGAACACCCGGGGCCAGCCGTGGGAGTTGGACCGCAGCGTGTGGTCGCGCCGGTCCTCGGACAGGCCCAGTGCGGCGAACCCGCTCTCGACCACGCGCAGAAGTGTCTTGTCGCCTTCCCGGCTCAGCGTGAATTCCACCAGGGTGCTGTTGTCCGCACGCAATTCCTCCCCGGGGAACGCACTGGCCCAGCGATAGGCCACGTACGTCGGCGGCTCGACCTTCTCCACACGCACCGAGACCTCACCCACTTCGGAATTCTTCGCGAGCAGCGACATGCCCTCCTCGGCCACGGTGCCTGCCACGCTCCCCTCGTCGGCCACCCAGAATCCGGGGACGGCCACCAGCGACCATACCCGCTCCAGGGAAGCCGCGATCAACGTCTCGCGTTCGATCCGGTCTGCACTCATCGGGACTCCTCGTTGTCGTTTCAGGCGCAACCCGATGATTGCACGTCGGCATTTCATGTGCAACCTGTGGGTTGCGGATTGTTGGCGATGCCATTGTGCTCAACGCCGGGGCGAGGGGCGCGAGTCGGTGGTGCCGCGTCTGCCGTGGCGCACCTCCCGGGCCGACTTTCGGCCTTGCGTCGGAGGTCGGCCGGAGAGGTGAAGGCCAGGTGGGGGGCGTTCCGAGGCGCGGCGACGGCCGAGTAGCATGGCGTTGCATGATTCGATCAAGGGACCGGTGCAACAGGCCCGTCCACTGGTGCAGTTCGAGATGGGGGCAACGACCCGATGGACTCCGGCTTTGAGCGTTCGCCCGAGCAGGAGGCCCTGATCGCGGGCTGGACTCCGCCGGAGATCGACACCACCAGGCCGCACTCGGCGCGTATCTACGACTACTTCCTGGGCGGCAAGACGAACTTCGCGCCCGACCGGGAAGCCGGCGAACAGACACTGCTCGCCGTCCCCTACGCGCGCACCGCGGCGCGGGCGAACCGGGCGTTCCTGCTGCGGGCGGTCGACCACCTGGCCCGGCTCGGGATACGGCAGTTCCTCGATCTCGGCACCGGCATCCCCGTCGAGGGTCGCAACACACACGACGCGGCCCAGAAGATCGCGCCGGAATCCCGGGTGGTGTACGTCGACAACGACCCCATCGTGCTGGCGCACGCCCGTGCGCTGCTGAGCAGCCATGCCGACGGGAAGACCGCGTACATCGACGCCGACGTGCGCGAACCGGACGCGATCCTGGACCACCCCGCGCTCACCGGGTCCCTGGACCTGGAACGGCCCCTGGCCGTCATGCTGCTCGCGATTCTGCACTTCGTCCCGGACGACGAGAAACCCACGGAGATGCTGCACCGGCTGACCCACCGACTGCCTTCCGGCAGCCACCTGGTGCTCTCGCATCTGACCGGCGACTTCGACCCGGTCGGCACCGGCGGCGGCGCCACCGTATACCGAAAGTCGGGCATTTCGATGCAGCTGCGCAGCCGCGCCGAGGTCGAAGCGCTCGTCCCCGAAGGTTGGGAACTCCTCGACCCCGGCGTCGAAATCGTCTCCCACTGGCACCCGGAACCCGGCGCCGAACTCCTCGACCCGGCAGACATCGGCTGCTACGGCCTGGTGGCACGCAAACGCTGACCCGTCCGGTCGCCGAGCGCGTCGAGCACCCGATCACGCCGCGCATCGGCGGCCCGCGCAGGCGCCGTCCTGCGTGGGAGCACGCGCTCCCAGACCACCGCCCATGGCGCCGATCAGGTCAGGCCCCGAGCGCGGCGCAGACGCCCTCGGGCGCGAAACCCGGGCGCGCGGCCGGCAATCGCCGGGCCGACCCCGACCGGGGCGTGACCCGGGGCGAGGGCCACGGGCGGCGTCGACGATTGCGCCTCGACGGGGCGGTGGCGTGAAGGGTGTGGCCCTGGCCTCGCCGCCCAGCTCAGGGGCTACTTCGATGTTTTTTCGACGAGTATTGCCGGGACCCCGGGAGGAGTCCGACGAGCTTCCCTCCGCTGCGCCGGGGCAGTCAGTGGATGGGGTTGAACAATGCCATCGTCTCCAGGGTCCCGGTCCAGGGGTGGCAGATCGCCCCGGACCAGTCGGGTTCCCAATCCGGGCGCAGGCCGCGGACGCCCCAGCCGTCGGGGCGCCGGGAGGGGAGGGTGCCGGTGGTGTGGTCGTGGACGGCCTGGGCGTAGACGTGGTGGGCCGTGGTCAGGGCGTCCTCGGCCGTGGCGGCGTTTCCGGTGAGCACGTGGATGCCGCGTGCGTCCGTCCTGGGATCACGGATGGGAACGTCGACCTGGTAGACGGGGTGCATGTCATCGACCGGGGTGTTCATGACGATTCCTTGAAGTGCGGTCCGAACGCGTCGGTGACGGATCCCCGGGTCGTGCCGGCGTCGGGACGGGGAGGCGCATGGGGGGCGCGGCGCCGGGGCCGAGCGTGCTCACCGGCCATGCGGTGCGGGAGGAGCGCGGTGCCGGGCACGTTCGCGGTGCGCTTGCCGGGTCCCGGGTCGAGCACGGTGTGCGTTGACCAGGCCGCGCCGAGGCAGGTTCCGATACCGCGGGCGGTGTCGGTGTCCGAATTCGGGACCGTCGCTGCGGTGGCGACCGCCTGCGCCCGGTCGAGGGTTCCGCGTGGTGATCGTTTCCGCGGAGCGGTGGGTTCGAAGTCCATGGTGTCGCTCCTGGGATTCGCCCCGGCGACCATGCGAGGCCACCGTCCGTACTTGTACCGTATTGCTACCGTACAAGTACGTTAGCACGTATCGACGCGAAGCGCACAAGGAATGGACACGCGATCCGGAAGCCGGTCCGACTGCGGCGTGAGGAGCCGCCTCGACGGCATCACGTTTGGGGATTCCCCCCGACTCCGGGGTCTGGAGGGAATCCCCGCCTCGGCAGACATCCGTCACGGTTGCTCCGGGCCACGAGTGGCAGCCTCGGGCCGGCCTGGTTACCTACGCGGCCGACGGCTGCGGGTTCCCCGGCCTTCGGGTGCCGTGCGGCTGGGAGCCGGTGCTGTCGGGAGTGGGGTGACGAGTTCGGGGGTCACGCAAGGGCCGGGGCAGGCAGACGTCGGGGCAGCGCGATGCTGAGGGCGAGCGCGATCATGCCGACCGCCGCGCTGATCACGAAGGTGGTCGTGTAGGCGTCCCAGCTCGGTATCGGTGTGCCGGGAACGGGATCGGACGCGAGCACACTGGCGCCGATCTGGCCACCGAGGGTGGCGCCGATGCTGCGCAGGACGAACGCGGTGCCGGCCACGCTCGCAGTGCGGTCGGCGGGGACGACGCTGACCACGATGTTCATCGACTGGGTCGTGCTGAGGCCGATCCCGATACCGCACACGGCACTGGCGAGGTAGAGGGCCGCGGCGTTGCCGTGGGCGAGGAGCAGCAGCAGGCTGGAGCCGACGATGAGTGCGGTACTCAGGGCCATCACGCCGCGGGTGCCGAGGATACGCTCCGCGTGGGGGGTGAGCGGAGAACTCGCCAGAGCGAATATCCCGAGGGGCAGGAGCAGTAGCCCGACGGTGGCGGTGTCGGCTCCGAGTCCGTATCCGGTGCTCGTGGGGAGACTGGCCAGGCTGGGCACCACGACGTACAGGGCGAATGTGCCGAACCCGACGACGAACGCCACCACGCAGGTCAGGACGACCGGTCGGTTCCGGAGTCCGCGCAGGTCGATCAACGGGTGTGTCGTGCGGAGTTCGGTGGGTACGAACAGGCCGAGCAGCACGGCCGCGATCGCGACACGGATGAGGAACGGCGCGGAGGTCCAGCCGTGTTCGGGTGCGACCGTCAGGCCCAGCAGCAGGGCGACCAGTCCGGAGCCCAGGAGGACGGCGCCGAGCCAGTCGATCGATCCGCTGCCCGCAGCCGGGCACTCGGGCACGATCTGACAGACGGCGACGAGTGCGACGAACATGACGGTCAGCGGGATCCAGAACAGCCAGGTGAACGACAGCGCGCTGATGATCCAGCCGGAGGCCAGGAGGCCGAACGCGGCGGCCAGTGCCGTCGCGCCGACGATCAGGCCGATGGCGGGCTTGAGTCGGTGCGCGGGTTGGGTGTCGTTGAGCAGGCCGATGGCGAGGGGTTGCAGTCCGGCACCGACGCCCTGGATCATCTGCCCCGCGATCAGTTGTCCCACCGAGTTCGCCGTCGCGGACACGACGATGCCGACGAGCACGACGGCGACGACGGCGATGAGGACCCGGCGTTTGTCGGCGATGTCGCACAGGCGGCCGATCACCGGGGTCGCGACGGCGCCGACGAGCAGCAGGCCGGTGAAGGCCCAGGTGACCGCCTGGGGCGAGGCGTCGAGATCGGCCCGGATTTGCGGCAGGGCCGGGATCAGCATCGCCTCCAGCGCGGTGTAGACGGACAGCACCACGGTGAGGATGAAGGGCGTGGCGCCCGGTCTTGCCTTGCGTATGGATCCGACTTCAGCGTTCATGACGATTCTCCTGATCGGGGATCACGGCGGTTGGTCGGTGGTGGTGGGGTGCGTGGCGCGGGCTCGGCGCAGCCGCAGATCGCGCTGGAAGCGTTCGGCCGCTGTCGTCGCACGAGCGCGTCCGGTCGCGGATGGGGTGCCCGGAGACCGGCTCGATGATCGAGCCGGTGAAGGTGGTCGAGGCCGCGGTGCGGCCCGGCGCCCGTACGGGAGGAGGCGACTCCCGATCCCAGTCGGGGGATTCGCGAGTGGGCCTATCCGAGTAGTTCGGCGAGGTGTTCGGCGCCGGCGGGGAAGGGCTGCAGCGCGTATCCCGAGGGTGGTTGCGTCCCGAGCAGGTGTCGGACGAGGTGGTCCCACATCCGGCGCGTGACGTAGTGATCGCGGCCCATGAAGTTGTGTTCGACGCCGGGGACGACGAGCAGGTCGAAGTCCTTGTCGGCGTCGATCAGGGCGTCGACGAGGTTGAGGGTCTGGTACGGCAGGACGTTGTCGTCGAGTTCGCCGTGGACGAGCAGCAGCTTCCCGGCCAGGTTGGCGGCCAGGCGCGGATTGGCGACGTCGGCCCATTGCTCCTCGGTGCCTTCGCCGAGGTAGGTGTCCGCCCACAGGGCCAGGTAGTGGCGGATGTCGTGATTGCCGCACAGGGCGACACCGACCTTGTACAGGTCGGGGTGGGTGAGCATGGCCCGCACGGTGGCGAAGCCGCCGCCGGACGCGCCGGCGATGCCCACCCGGTCGAGGTCGATCCAGCGGTGGCGGTCGGCCAGTTGGTGGATCGCGGCGACGTGGTCTTCGAGGAAGCCGGCGTTGCCGAGGTTGCCGTAGGAGGCGTCGTGGAAGGCCTTGCTGCGACCGGGGGTGCCGCGTCCGTCCACCGTGACGACGGCGAATCCCAGGGCGGCGAGCGTTTCCGGCGACACGAAGTGGGGGTTGGCGAAGCCCGCAGTGGCACGCATGATCTGAGGACCCGGGTAGGCCGAATCGACCAGCGGATACCGCCGCGACGGATCGAAACCGTGTGGGTGCCAGAGCGTGCCGTGGATGTCGGTGACCCCGTCGGCGCCCTTGACGCTGAACCGCTCCGGTGGCGTCCAGCCCGCAGCGACCAGCAACGCGGTGTCGGGTCGCTCGAGTTCGACCACGGTCGCGCCGGCGGCATCGCGCACGACGGTCCGCGGTGGTGTGTCCACGGCGGAGGCCGTGTCGAGGAGGTGGGTGCCGGACGGGGCGACGACGACCTCGTGATCGAACGCGTCGTCGCTGTGATTGGTGAATCCGGTGCCGTCGAGTCCGACGGCGCACAGTTGCCGGGCGTAGGGCTCACCGGGCACCAGCCCGGAGGCGAGGAACAGGACGGTGCGGTCCTCCTCGTCGACGTGGAGGATGCTGCGGACCGCCCAAGCCCCCGTCGTGACCCGGGTCGACTCTCGCTCGTCGGTCGAGGCGGGGCCCGGCGGCCGCGGGGGTGCGGGGTAGAGGTACAGGTGTCCCCAGCCGTCACGTTGGGAGTACCACAGGACCTCACCGGTGCTCAGCACTCGGACCATCGGTCGGTCGAAGATCGGTTGTGCCGGTTCCACTCGGGTGGTGCCGTGCTCGTCCACGAGGAGGTCGACGGCGCCCGTGTCGGGATCGAGGCGGTACAGCCCGAGCGAGCGGGCGTAGCGGGGCTGTCGCAGGAAATGCAGGGACGCGCCGTCGTGGGACCACCGGACCCAGCCGCGCGCGAACGGGGACAGGTGGCCGATGTGCGACGGGCCGGTCGCCTCCCACACCGCCGTACGGCGCGTCACGTCCAGGACGACGAATTGCATGCGGGCGTGCTGTTCGTCCTGCGGCATGGCGTAGCGGAGGGAGTGCGCCACCGGCGGCCCGCCGTCGCGGGGGGTCGACTCGACCAACACCTGTTCGCGCAGGTGCCGTTGGTCGATCCGGTGGGTGACGAGTCGGCGTGAGTCGGGTGACCAGGCCAGCATCGGGGGCGGGGTGACGCCCGCGTTGCGGAGCATGATCCGCGACACCGCCACGTCGATGTTCGATCCGTAGTCGAAGTCCTTCTCGCCGTCGCCGGTGAGGGCGAACTCGTGGGAGCGGTCGGTCGAGCGCACCCAGACGTTGTGGTCGCGCACGAACGCGACCCATTTGCCGTCGGGTGAGGGCCGCTCGTGCGGGGCGGTCTGCTCGGGTGGGTCGATCCGGGTGCATCGGTCGTCGTCGGGTGCGTACCGCCATCGGGCGTCGAACGCGGTGAATTCGACGGTGTCGCCGCTGCGGCTGATCGAGGTGAACGGAAGGTGTGTTCCATCCACCGCCGTGCCGGAGGCCGACGACAGGGCGGCGGCCAGGCGGTCGTGGTCGAATGCCGCTTCGCGACGGCCGACGGCGGGGTCGACCAGTACGAATCGGCGGCCCTGTGCGGTGTCGACGCGGTACCAGAACCTGTCGGTGCCGTCCTCCCAGTTCGGGCGGATCTTCGCGCCCGGAACGAGGCGCGCCGCGTTGTGCGGCAGCAGTTGCTCGGCGCGGCGGTAGTCGGCGGTCGTGAACGTGTCCACGATGTATCCCTTTCAAGCAGTGATGTGCTGAAAGCCCAGGGAGACTTCGCCGGATCCGCCTACGGGGACGGGATCTGTCGAAGGATGAGATCGAGCCCGTGCTCGAAGAGCTCCTCCTGGGTGAAGGCGGGAAGTCCCAGCCCCAAGGCGTGCAGCGTCGGATACTCCCGGGCGGGGAGGGCTTGCATGCTGCGCTGTGTCTTCGACCACGCCTCCGGGTCCTCGTCCGCCGGCTTGCGTGTCGGATACAAGGTGGCGGCGCCGATCGTGAAGCGGATCAGGGTCGCGACCATTCCCACCGCGTCGCGGACGCCCATGCCGTGGGTCAGCAGGACGGCGTAGAGCGTCTCGCTGATCCGTAGGTCGCTGGGGCCGGAGGCGTTGACGGCGAGATGGATGCGGGCGACTTCGGCGTGCTCGACCATCAGTCGGAAGTACGACCGCAGCAGCGTGCGGATGCCCTCGATGCCTTCCTCCACCGCCGGCACCTGTACTGCGGCGATCGCGTTGTCGTAGACCGCGGCGAGGACTTCGTCCTTGCTCCGGAAGTGGGTGTACAGCGACATCGGGCGCACGTCGAGTTCGTCGGCGATGCGCCGCATCGTGATCGCCTCGATGCCGTCCGAGTCCATGATCGCCGTGGCGGCGGCGACCACCCGCGCCCGGTCGAGGCTTCCGCGAGGGGCGCGTTTGCGCGGAGCGGTGGGTTTCGAAGGGCTGTCGTCCATGGTGTCGCTCCTGAGGTTTGCCCCGCCGACCCCTTGAGGCCGCTAGCCGTACGAGTACCGTACATGTACGGTAGCAAATGTCAACGCGAAACGCCGACAGGCCGAGACGGCGATCGTCCGACCTCTGTTCGGGCCGCGGGCGACAACCAACGCCCCGTGCCGCGTGTCGTCGCGGCCACCCGCCCCCTGCTCGACGAGGTGGCGGGGAGACGGGCTGCGTGGACATCACGTGAAGGGAAAAGTCATTGTTGGAAGAGCGGAGCGCCTCCATGCGGTACGAGAGGGTGCTGGACCACCTGCATGCGCTGCACAGGCCCGGTTTCGGCCGGCCGTCGAGCCTTCGGGAGCCGCACGTGACGCGCGACGGCTCCCGCACGGTGGTGACCGCGGACGTCCTGCACAAACTCGCGGGAGTACCGCGAACCGCCCTGTTCACCGCCGAGGACGGCCGATTCCGGCAGGTGTCGGCGCCGGGCGGCTCGGCGCGGTCGGGGCGCTTCTCCCCGGACGGGCGCACGCTGGCGTTCCTGTCGGACCGCGCGGACAAGGGCGTCTACCAGTTGCACCTGCGGGCGGACGATCGACTGGGCGAGGCGGAGGCGGCACCTGCGGTTCCGGGAACGGTGGAATACCTCCACTGGTCGCCGGACGGTCGGCGCATCCTGCTGGGCGTCGCCGGTCTCGGCGCCGAACTCTCCGGCGGACAGGGATCGGGCACCAACCGCAGGGGGATCGACGCCGCGCCGCCGTGGTTCCCGCGCGTGGACGCCGACGTCGCCGACGAGGCCTGGCGCAGCCTGTGGCTGTACACGCCCGCCACCGGCGTACTCGAACGTCTGTCCCCCGAGGGCATGAACTGCTGGGAAGCCGGGTGGTGCGGGCCCGGTCGGGTCGCGGCCGTCACCTCCGAGGCTCCCTGGGAGGACTCCTGGTACGGCGCGGTCCTGAGCCTGATCGACCTGGACGGCGCGGTCCACCAGGTGTTGGACAGCAAGGTTCAACTCGGGCTGCCGACCGGCTCGCCGACCGGCCGCTGGGTGGCGGTGGCGGAGGCGGTGTGCAGCGACCGCTGGCTGGTTGCCGGTGACCTCCTCCTGATCGACGGCGCCTCCGGTGCGGTTCGGCGGATCGACACTCTCGGCACCGACGTGACCCGGCTGGAGTGGATCGACGACGAGCGACTCGGCTACCTCGGGCAGCGCCGGTTGGACTCCGTCGCCGGCATCGTCCGGGTCGGCGACGGCAGCGTGTCCGAGGTCCTCGTCACCGCGAACGCCTGCGGTGGCAGTACCTTCCACACCGACGGCGCGTTCACCGACGACGGCCGCGTGTGCACGATCCAGGAGTCCTACCGGCTTCCACAACAACTGGTGTTGTCCGGAAGGGACGGCGACCGAGTACTCGCGTCCACCGCCCACGAGGGCACCGACTACCTGCGGTCGGTGGCCGGCACCGCGGAAGCGGTGACCTGGAGCGCCCCCGACGGCCTGGAGATCGACGGCATCCTGTGCAGGCCCGCAGGCGATGGGCCCTTCCCCTTGGTCGTGAACATCCACGGCGGCCCGATCTGGCAGTTCCGCGACATGTGGTCGATGAAATACCCGTGGGTGCCGCTGCTGGTGTCGCGGGGATACGCGGTGCTCAACCCCAACCCCCGCGGCAGCAGCGGTCGCGGACAGGCCTTCGCGGGCCTGGTCGTGGGCGACATGGGCGGCGCCGACACCCTGGACTACCTGTCGGGGATCGACGCGCTCGTCGAACGCGGCGTCGTCGACGGGTCCAGGGTCGGTCTGATCGGGGCGAGTTACGGAGGCTACATGTCGTCGTGGCTCGTCACCCAGGATCCGCGGTTCGCGGCGGCCGTGCCCATCTCCCCGGTGACCGACTGGTACAGCCAGGGCTTCACCAGCAACATCGCCGCGTGGGGCAACCGGTTCCTCGACGCCGACCCCACGCAGCCCGGATCCCGCGCGCACACACGCAGCCCGGTGCTGCACGCCGCGAAGGCGCGCACGCCGTGTCTGAACATCGCCGGCGCCCTGGACAACTGCACCCCGCCGACCCAGGCACAGGAGTTCCACCACGCGCTTCGGGCACACGGGGTGCCCTCGGTGCTGGTGATCTACCCGCAGGAGGGGCACGGAGTGCGGGCCTACCCCGCGCAGATCGACTTCATGACCCGCATGTTGGACTGGTTCGAGCGCTACATGCCCGGCGAGGGCGCCCGCGCGACGCACCGGGAGACGGAGCGAACGAGTGCCTGACTACTGGATCGTGGGAGCGCGGATCGTCGACGGCACCGGCAGGGATCCCGTCCACGGGCCGGCGATCCACGTCGAGGGCGACCGCATCACGGCGCTGGGCAGGCCGATCGCCGGTGCGCGGACGCTCGACGCCCGGGGACTGACGATCACGCCGGGGCTGATCGACGCGCACGTCCACCTCGGGCTGTCCAGTGACATCGACCCGAGCCTGCGCCGGGAGTTGTCGGTCGCCGAACTGGCGGCGGACATGTTCGACAACTGCGGCCGAACCCTGGACGCCGGTTTCACCACCGTACGAGACACCGGAGGCATCGACGCCGGGCTGGCCCGGGTGGTGTCGGGCGGAAAGGTACGCGGGCCGCGGATTCTGCAGTGCGGGCCGGTCCAGTGCCAGACCGGCGGCCACGGGCACTTCGCCGCCGAGTGGGAACCGACGGCGGACTGGTACGACCACGACATCCCCGGGTTGCGATCGATATCGCTCCTGTCCGACGGGCCCGAGCAGATGCGCAGGAACGTCCGCGAGACGTTTCGCCGCGGCGCCGACTTCCTCAAACTGTGCGTGACCGGCGGTGTCATGTCGACCCACGACAAGCTCGGCGACACCCAGTTCACCACCGAGGAGATCGCGGTCGCCGTGACCGAGGCGAAGGCTCGCGGCACGTACGTCACCGTGCACGCGCACAACAACGCCGGCATCCGCAACGCGATCCACGCCGGTGTCGCCTGCGTGGAACACGGTTCCGAGATCGACGAGGAGACCGCCGGCCTGATGGCGGCGAAGGGAGTGGCTCTGGTGCCCACACTGGCGACGATGCACGCACTTCTCCAGGACCCCACACGGGCCGGCCTACCGGCGGGGATCGCGGACCGGGTCGGCCCCGTCCTGCAGGGCCAGATCGACGGACTGCGGGCCGCCCGGGCCGCCGGCGTCAGGATCGGCCTGGGCTCCGACCTCATCGGCGCCGACCAGCGCGGCCGCGGCCGCGAGTTGACCCTGCGCTCGGACATCGAGAACCCGATGCTCGCGCTGGAGGCAGCCACCCGCGTCAACGCCGAGATCCTGGGCATCGCCGACCAGGTGGGGACCATCGAGGTCGGCAAGCTCGCCGACCTCACCGCATGGGCGAGCGACCCCCTGGACCACCCCGAGGTATTCGGCGAACCCGACAAGGCGGCACTGGTGATCCAGGGCGGCCGCGTCGTCAAGGACGCCTGCTGATGGCCGCGCTCACCTACGCCGCGCCGACGGGCCCCTACCCCGTCGGAGTCCGGGACGGCGAGGTCCTGGACACGACACATCCCACTCTGCGGCCCCAGGACGCGAACGGCCGCCGCCTCATGGTTCGCGTCTGGTACCCGGCACAGACCGACGGCCGGACCCGCCGCCCCTACCTCGTGGACGACGAGGCGCAGTCACTGCGGTGGCTCACCGAGGCGACGGGCGCGCCCGAGGAATGGGTGGACCGGCTCACCGACGTGAGGACCCACGGCTTCGCCGACGCGAAGCCGGCCGGCCGCGGCTTCCCGACACTCGTGTACTCGCACGGCGCCGTCGGCTGGGTGTCCCAGAACACGCCGTTGATGGAACACCTCGCGAGCCACGGATACGTCGTGTGGAGTGTCGCGCACCCGGGAGAGGCGTGCGGCGTGCGCTATCCCAACGGCGACACGGTCAGATACGACGATGTGTTCAACGAAACGTTCCTCGGTACGGTCGCGGACCCGCACTACCGGGACAAGATCACAGGTGACGTCGCGACGCGCTTCGAGGTGACGCCGGCGTTCCTGGACGACCACACCGTGGGCCCGTGGTCGCAGCGTTGGGTCGACGACATGCGCGCGGTGATCGACGCGCTCGAGACGGGTACGGTCGCCGGCGCCGCCGCCGACCTCGCCGGCGCCGGCGACACCGCCCGAGTGGGTGTGTTCGGCATGTCCTTCGGCGCTGCGGCGGCCACCTCGACGGCGCAACAGGATCCCCGGGTGAAGGCGGTGGTCAACCTCGACGGCGGGCAATTCCTGTCCGACCTGCTCGACACCGACATCCGCGTCCCGTTGCTCCACCTCGCGACCGACATGCGCGTGCAACTGGAGACCATGGGCTTCCCGCCCGTCACCGCGATCGACGCCAACGAGTTCTTCTTCGAGCCCCTTCGCACCGCCGGCACGAGACAGGACGTGCACCGATTGCTCATGACCGATGTGACCCACCTCGAACTGACGGATCTCGTGCTGATCCCGGCCCACGACCGCGCGGCGGTCCTGCCCGGCGGCGGAAAGGCCGAACCGCAACGCACGATCGACCTCGTGAACGCCTTCATCCGCGCCTACTTCGACGCGGTACTGCTCGGCATCGACAACCGCTTCCCGCAACCGCAGATGGCCGAGTTCCCGGAGGTCACACCGATCGACCTCGCCCCCGTCCGGGCATGGGCCCTCACGCACACGACCCCCCCGACACATCCGGGGACCTAGCTGTATTGCCCACCGAGCCCTGTCCACGGCAGCCCTGTCCACGGCAGCCCTGCGAGCCGGGCCGGGCAACCCCGGCCGGGCGCCGGTCCGGTCAAGGTGCAGGACGGCCGACGACTCGCCGTCGCCGCGGGCGTCGCCGAACGCCGGCTCGCCCGCGGCGCGTTCTCACGGGTGTCGGACACGATTCGCCGGGCCGCGCCGAACCGTGCCGTCACCCGCGGTCGATGACGGAGCACAGCGGAGCGCGGGCCGAGGCCGAACACGTCGGGGGCGAGGGCCGGTCGGATCTCACCACGGGAAGTGCGCGACGTCGAGTTCCCGTCATCGACGCCCGCGGCCGGACACGACACACCAGCGGCTCGTCGTGTCCGAACCGGCCCACGCCGGTGCCCGCTTCACGAAGCACCGCGCATTGCATCCGCCGGCAGCAACCACCGGTGGTGGTGGCTGCCCCACGATTCCTCGGCGTCACTGGATTCCGCGGCGTCCGAAACCGTCGAACTCATCCGAATGGAGGCTGACTTCGTGATGGTCCGAGATCGGTCGGCGCGATCGCTCCGCAGCGTTGTGCCGGCGGTGCCGCGGTGATCCCTCCCTACACAGACGCGATCCAGCAACTGGTCGACTCGCTCGCCGCGCGGATCCGGCATTCGGTCGCCGTCGACGACCAGCGCGGCAGCCTCATCGTGTCCAGCCGTCACTACGGCGACGAGGACAGGCTCCGTATCGACGTGGTGCTGTCCCGGCACCTGCCGGCCCGCGTCGCCGAATACCTCGACAGCTTCGGCATCTCCACCTCCGACAAGCCCCTGTCGATACCCGGCAGTCCAACCCTCGGCCTCGAGTCCCGACGGTGCTATCCGATCCGTGATCACGGACGGCTGCTCGGCTATCTGTGGCTGATCGATGAAGGCGCGGAGCGCTTCGACGAGGTGGTCGGCGCGTGCGTGGTTCGGCTTTCCGCACGGATACGCGAGCGCATGCTCCAGGTGGCCGAGGAGGAAAGGCGACGCCGGACCCTGGTGGCCGACCTCCTGCGCGGGGGCGAGGACTCCGCTCGCGCCGCGAAGGACCTGGTCGACCAAGGGCTCGTCGACGCCCGGGACGAGATCGTGGTCATCGCCACCGACGCCACCACCGACCCCGAGACGGTCGCGGCCGTGATCACGGAGTCCACCGGTCGGGCCGGCCACGACGGGCCGGCCATCAGCCCGCTCACGGCCGCGCCGGGCGATCGCGGTGCGGTCCTGGTCACCGGCCGGACCCAGGTGGAACGCACGGCGGCACGGCTGGCCGAGGCGATCCGGAAAGGTGTGCGGCGGCGCGACGCGGGAGGCGATGGCGTCTTCGTCGGTGTGAGCAACACCGGCTCGCTCGGTCAAGCTCCGGATCTCCTGCGCCAAGCCGTGCTGGCGGCTTTCGCCGCCGCCGAGTTCCCGGAGTTGGCACCGGTTTCCTCCTGGCGGGACACCGGTGTATACGGTCCGCTCATGCTCGCCGCCGTGGCATCTCCCGAGCCGGTCGTGCCGCCCCGGATCGCCGACCTCGGTACCGGTGGACGCGCCGACTCGCTGGCCCACACCGCCGAGGTGTTCCTGGATGCCGCGGGGGACACCGCGACGGCATCGGCGCGGCTGATGATCCACCGGACGACGCTGTACTACCGGCTGGCCCGGATCGAGAACAAGACCGGGTGGAACCTGAAGAACGGCCGTGATCGGTTGACCTTGCACCTGGGACTGAAGATGCAGCGCCTCCTCGACAGCGGCATCCCGGCTTTGCTACGGGGAGAGGAACAACGCCGGGGAGGTTCCTGATCCGTGCCGATGCCGGTGGGGGCCCAGTGGCTGGAGGCTGTACGGACCCCGGCCGGTGGCCGCCGGGTGAGGATCGAGCCCGAAGGAAACCCACAGATGACCCTCCCCACCGACCGAGAGCGTGTCGCAAGCCGGTTGCAGATCGGCTCGGAGCTGCTCTACCTGTCCCGGCAGGACGTCGAACGCGTGCACCTGACGCGGGACACCATCCTGGAGCTGACCCGCCAAGCCCTGGTCGAGCACGGCAGTCGTCGCTACGAGATGCCGGCCAAGATCGGCGTCCACCCGTACGACAACGTCTTCTACCACGCCATGCCCGCCTACCTGCCGGGGCCGGGGATCGTGGGCATGAAGTGGATCGAGTGCTACCCGGACAACCCGCGCACGTTCGACCTCCCGCAGACCACCGGGTTGCTCGTCCTCAACGACGTGGACAGCGGTGTGCCGCTGGCCGTCATGGACTCGGCGTGGCTGACCGCGATGCGCACCCCGGCGGTGACGGTTCTGGCCGCCGCTGCGTTGCACCCCGACGCCACCACGTTCGCGATGTTCGGCTGCGGCGTGCAGGGCATCGAGCATGTCCGTTACGCGGCCCTGGCGATGCCCGAACTGGAGACCATCCACGTCTACGACACCAACGAGGCGGCCGCCGACGCGCTGATCGCGAAGCTGCGGCCCGAACTGGGCCTGCGGATCGTCAAGGGTGAATCGCCCGAAGCGATCGTCAAGAGCGCGCAGGTGCTGAGCTCGGCGACGGTCATCCTGCATCAGCCGCTCGCGGTGGTGAAGGACGAGTGGGTGACCGCCGGTCAGACGATCCTGCCGTGCGACCTGAACACCTTCTGGGATCCGCGCACCGCCCACCGCGCCGACAAGTACATCGTCGACAGCATCGAGGAACACGAACTGTTCGCGTCGATGGGGTACTTCCCCGACGGCCTGCCCGAGGTCGTCGCCGAGACCGGCGAGGTGCTGGCCGGTGTGAAGCCCGGTCGGGAGAACGCCGACGAGATCATCGTCAACAGCAACATCGGCATGGCCGTCTGCGATATCGCGGTGGGTCACGCGATCATGCATCATGCGCTCGAGTACGGCGTCGGCGCGCGGCTGCCCCTGTGAACGAGCCGCCCCTTCACACCACCGCGCCCGATCCGACAGTGGACGCCCTCGGTCGTGGTCCGGCGAAGGACCGCGGCAACGCCCTCGGCAGCGGCATCTGAACAGGAGCGGGGAATGCCGGCAGGTCAGGGGCTACTTCGTTGCTCTTTCGGCGAGTACCACTGGGACCGCGGGTGGCGCCGGCCTCGGTGGAGGGGTCCGGTGAACGGCGGGGTCCGGGGTGTGTGTGGTCATCGTTCGCTCGTGCCCATTGCTGTACGGCCGGGCGAAGGGCTCACCCCTTGTCGATTGTCCGGCTGCTCGTGACGGTCGTGATGCGAAGGACGTCGACGCAGGCGCCGAAGTCGGTCTCGTGGAGATCGAGTTGCCCTGAGGCGTGGCCGGCTGCCGTGCACATCGGCCGCGTTGCCGGGAGGTGTTGCCGGTGTCAGTTCGGCGAGGAGCGCATCTCGGCGAGGACCGCGGCGATGCCGGGGTGGTGGTCCTCGACGCTGCTCAGGGCGGCGGTGAGTACCTCGATGGTGATGCGGACGATGTCGTCCAGGGACACGTCGTCGTGGGCCAGCCAGTCGAGGGTGATCTCGTCCAGGAAGCCGACCCAGCCGCGCAGCGCGGCGCGCACGATCGGGGGCGGGGTGGGGTCGAGGTCGAAGAGTTGCAGGATCAGGCCCACGCCGGCGGTGTGCGCCGACTCGGAGATTCGGCGGACGTCGGGATCGTCCAGGCCGCGTAGGCCGATGAAGGTGTGGTGGTGCCGGCCCAGGTAGTCGAAGTGGCGTCGGATGGTGCCGCGCAGGCGTTCTTGGGTGGTGAGTTCGTCCGGACGCGGGCGTTGGAACTCCTGGAGGTCGCTCATCACCTGCTTGAGGGCTTCGAGGTAGATGCCGCGCTTGTCCTTGAAGTAGTAGAAGAGCAGGCCGTGTGCGACGCCCGCCGCGTCGGCGATGTCGGCGATGAAGATGTCCTCGTACGGGCGCTCGGAGAAGAGCTTGATCGCCGCCGTGAGCAACTGCCGTCGGCGTTCGCCCCGGGCCGCGGTGCCCGGTCCGGTGCCGGTGCCGCGCCGGTTCGAGGGACGCGCCTTCGCGACCCGGCCGCGCCCGGCCTCGGCCGTCGCTTCGGCCGATGCGGCGAGCGGCGCTTCGCGCGGTGTTCCGATCGGCTGCTCCTCGATCGCCTCGGGCTTCGCCCGGCTCTTGCGCTTCGGCGCCTGCTTGCCCTCGACCATCCCCCGACCCTAGCGAGCCGAGCGCCTCGACTCCAAGTCAAGGAGATGAGGTGCTTCTGCAGGTCAGGGGCACCTTGCTGCACGATACGACGTTCGAACTCCATTGTATTGTGCCGTTTCGTGCATGGCGTGTGGTCCCCAATCGGTCCCCAGGACGCACTGCCTCATTGGGGCCATGGAGGCTCAGGCGGGCCACCTTCCCCGGCGTGTGCTCGCCGAGCGGCCGGAACGGATCCCGGCCGGGAGTCAAGGCGCGGACGTCGACGCGAAGGCGCGCAGACGTGTGGCGTCCCGACTGGGCGGTGCGCCGAACTGCCGCCGGTATTCCCGGCTGAACTGCGAGGCGCTGTCGTAGCCGACCCGGCGGCTGACTCCGGCGATGTCGTGCGCGTCGGAGACCAGGAGCAGCCGGGCCTGCTGGAGCCGGATCTGCTTCCGGAACTGGATGGGACTCATTGCCGTGGCCGTCTGAAAGCTGCGGTGGAACGCGGACACGCTCATACCCGCCAGGTGCGCCACGTCCTCGACGCGGAAGGGCTCCGCGTAGTTGGCGCGAATCCACTGCACTGCCCGTGCGATGTGGTTGAGGCTGCTGTCGGGCAGGCCGAACTGGCGGACGATGGCGCCCTGTTCGCCGGTGATGAGCCGCCACAGGATCTCTCGTTTGGTCATCGGTGCGAGTACACCGATGTCCTGGGGCCGGTCGAGCAACCGCAACAACCGGACGACGGCGTCGAGGAGCAGCAGCGGGGCGGTGCTGACGGCCAGTCCCGGCGGTGTGCCGTCGAGGATCTTCGGCAGATCGACGGGGCGGGCCTGGAACAGGACTTCGGCGACGTCGGCCGGGTGCACGGCGATGCCTACGCCGAGCCCCGGCGTTCCGTCCTCGTCCTGGATGAACCGGCTGGTCACCGGCAGGTCGATCGAGGAGATCAGGTATTGGCCGGCCCGGTATTCGTACACCCGGTTTCCCAGGGCGAACTGTTTGGTGCCCCGAGCGACGAGCGCCATGACCTTGCCGTAGGTCGTGGAGAAGGCAGGCGTGGGCCGATCGGCCTTGAAGATCCGCACGCCCTCGATCGGGGTGCTCAGATCGGCCCGGGCGTGGCGGGCGAGCAGGTCGGCCAACTCGTCGAGGAGCAAGGCGCTTTCGTTGGTGGAGAAGGCCATCGGGGGATCCTCTCGGACAGGCGGCTTTGGGCAAGCCTTTGCGAGCTTCGCACAAAGGGTCGGGCCCCGCCGGTCCCCGTCGCGGGAAGCGGCAGGAATGGGCAAGGGTCCGCAAGCTCTGGTCAATCCGTTCGGTGGGCCGGGCTGTTTGCATGGTTGTCATCCGACGAGCCCCTGCGCACCCTCCGGGGAGGACTGCCGATGCCCGGCGACACCCACAGTGAAATTCTTCTACGCGTCAACGATGTGCCACGACGGCTGACCGTCGACAACCGCAGGACACTGCTCGACGTGCTGCGGGAGGGCCTCGGCCATACCGGGCCGAAGAAGGGTTGCGACCACGGGCAGTGCGGCGCCTGCACCGTGCTGCTCGACGGCCGGCGCGTCGTCTCCTGCCTCACCCTGGCGACGGCCGCCGACGGCGCCGCGGTCACGACCGTCGAAGGACTCGCCGGCGATGGTCGACTCACCGCACTCCAGGACGAGTTCATTCGGCGCGACGGTTTCCAGTGCGGCTTCTGCACCCCCGGCCAGCTGTGCTCGGCGGTCGGGATGCTGGCCGAGCACGCGGCGGGTTGGCCCAGTGCGGTCACCCCCGCCGGGCCGGTGCCGGCCCTGGACGAGGTCGAGGTGCGGGAGCGCATGAGCGGCAACCTGTGCCGCTGCGGAGCACACCCGTCGATCGTGCGCGCGATCCTGGAATCCGGAGCGGCCCGATGAAGGAGTTCACCTACCACCGGCCGGCTCTGGTCCGGGAGGCGCTCACCCTGGCCGCCGGCGGCGGAACCCGATACCTGGGCGGGGGGACGAACCTCGTCGACCTGATGAAGGACGGCGTGGAGACACCGACACGCTTGGTCGACGTACGTCAGTTGTCCCTCGATGGGGTCCGGGAAACACCGGACGGCGGCCTGATACTCGGCGCGACGACCAGCAACAGCGACGCCGCGGCCGACCTCCGGGTGCGGCGCCGCTATCCGGCGCTCAGCCAAGCCTTGCTGGCCGGCGCGTCGGGCCAACTGCGCAACATGGCCACGCTCGGAGGCAACCTGCTTCAGCAGACCCGGTGTTCCTATTTCGGTGACGTCTCGCAGCCGTGCAACAGACGCGAACCCGGCAGCGGCTGCCCCGCGATCGCCGGGGAGCACCACAACCACGCGATCCTCGGAGCCTCCGCACACTGTGCGGCCACACATCCCTCCGACATGGCCGTCGCATTGACCGCGTTCGACGCGGTCGTCCACTACGAGACCCTCCAAGGACCCGGTGAGATTCCGCTGGCGGAGTTCTACCCGCCGGTCGGTGACACGCCACAGCGGGCAACCGCACTGCCGCCGGGGTCGTTGATCACGGCCATCGCTCTGCCCGGTGCCGCGACAGCTCCCGGATCGCGCTATCGCAAGGTCCGCGAGCGAGCCTCCTACGCCTTCGCCACCGTATCCATCGCAGCGGTCCTGAAGGTCGAGGACGACACGGTCACCAGCGTACGTATCGCCCTCGGCGGAGTCGCATCCCGGCCGTGGCGCGCGAGAACAGCGGAGGTCGCCCTGTTGGGCGGAGCCGCCACCGCCGACGCCTTTCGGGCCGCCGCAGCGGCCGAACTGTCCGCCGCCCGCCCTCTGCGCGACAACGCCTACAAGGTGCCGCTGGCCCGCAACCTCATCGAGGCCGTGCTGGCCGGACTGGCCCAGGGGAGGACCCGGTGAAACCCCCACCCGCCGTCGGAGTGCCGCGGACCCGGCTCGAAGGACCCGACAAAGTCACGGGCCGCGCCCGCTACGCCGCCGACGAACCCCTCGAAGACCTGGCCCACGGTTGCCTCGTCACGTCCACGGTGGCCCGGGGACACATCCGGGACATCTCCCGGGTCGACGACATGCCCGGAGTGCTGGGCGTCATCGACCACCGCAACGCGCCCCGGCTCAACCCGGCGGCCGGCGGATTCTTCGGTCCGGACGGCAGCCTGCTCCTCCTCCAGGACGCCGCCGTCCCGCACGCCGGCCGACCGGTCGCGCTGGTCGTGGCCGAAACGCCCGAGCAGGCCCGCGCGGCGGCGGCCGCGCTCACGGTGACCTACGACGAGGAAGCGCACGATTGCGTCTTCCGCCCCGGTCACCCGGCGGAACGCCCGGCGCTGACCATCTTCGGCGAGGATGTCGACATCGGCGACGTCGACGCGGAACTGGCCGAGGCCGCCGTGGTCGTCGACGAGGTCTACCACACCGTCGAACAGCACTGCGCCGCGATGGAACCGCACACCGCGACCGCGTGGTGGGAGGACGGACGCCTCCAGGCTTTCGACTCCAACCAGGGGCCGTTCATCGTCGCGACCACCCTGGCCACGCTGTTCTCCCTGGACCCGAAGACGGTACGCATCCGGGCCGAGCACGTCGGCGGCGGCTTCGGGTCCAAAGGACAGTGCGGACCACAGCTGATTCTCGCGGTGATGGCCACCACTGTGCTCGGACGTCCGGTACGCGTCACTCTGACCCGCCGCCAGGTGTTCCTGGCGACCCCGCCCAGGCCGCGAATCCGGCAGCGGGTCCGCCTCGGCGCCGACCCGGACGGACGTCTCCGGGCGATCCACCACGAGGCGGTATTCGAGGAGTCACCGCTCGCCGAGTACCTGGAGAACTGCGTCGAACCCACCAGGACGCTCTACGCGGCGCCCGCGATCCGCACCCGACTCACCACGGTCCCCCTCGACATCGCGCCGCCCTTCTCCGTACGCGGCCCCGGACTGACACCCGGCTCGTTCGCGCTCGAATCGGCCATGGACGAACTGGCGGAGGGACTGGGGATCGACCCGCTCGAACTCCGGCTGCGCAACGAACCCACCGTGGGCCCGGTGTCCGGGTTGACGTTCAGCCACCGAAATCTCGTCGGCTGCCTCCAGGAGGGGGCCCGCCGGTTCGGCTGGGCCGGACGTGACCACCGGCCCCGGCAGCGGCGGGAAGGGCACCTGCTCGTGGGCACCGGACTGGCCGCGACCGCCTTCGGCACGGGAGCACTGCCCTCCTCCGCATCGATCACCGCCGAAACCGACGGCACCTTCACCGTGTCCATCGGCGCGAGCGACATCGGAACCGGCGCGCGCACCGCCCTGACGGCGATCGCCGCCGACGCCTTGGGGGTCGACACCGGCCGGATCAGGCTGGAGTTCGCCGACAGTGACCTGGGCCCGGCCTGGAGCGCGGGCGGATCCCGGGGCACGACATCCTGGTCCTGGGCGATCACCACGGCCGCCGCCAAGCTCACCGGGGCGGTGCCGCCGGTGACCGTCACCGCCGACACCACCGAGGAACTCGGTGCCCTGCCCCACCGCGAACGCCACGCCCACAGCGCGGTGTTCGCCGAGGTCTCCGTCGACCCGGCGACCGGCGAGGTCCGCATCCGGCGACTCCTGGGCATCTTCGCCGTGGGCCGAGTGGTCAACCCGCTGTTGGCCCGCAGTCAGGTCGTCGGCGGCATGATCACCGGACTGTCCATGGCCCTGTACGAGGAAGGCATCCGAGACCGGGTCACCGGCCGCAACGTCAACCCGGACCTCGCCGCGTACCACATCGCCGCGCACGCCGACATCCCCGACGTCGAAGCCGACTTCGTCCCCGACCACGAACCCGACGACCCTTCCGACATCAAGGGAGTGGGGGAGATCGGCACCGTCGGCACCGCGGCGGCCATCGCCAACGCGGTCTGGCACGCCACCGGGACCAGACAGCGGAGCCTGCCCCTCCGGCTGGACCGCGTCCTGGAAGACCGACCACCGACAGGGGAGTGAACCGGACGTGCTTCGCGAGGTCTGGCCGTTCGTCGACGACTGCCGGCGTACGGGTCTTCCCGTCGCACTGGCCCGGCTCATCGGCCGCGACGGCCCCGGAGCCCGGCCGCTCGGCGCGACGATGGCCGTGGCGGGGGACGGGACCTGGCGCGGCTCGCTTTCCGGTGGCTGCGTCGAGGGCATCGTCCTCGACGCGGCCCGGGACGTGCTCGCCGGAGCGCCGCCCGCCGTGATCCCGGTGTCACCCGGTGGGCACCTGCTGCCCTGGGAGGAAACACCCTCCTGTGCCGGGGAGTTGCGAGTCCTCATCGCCGCCGCCCCGGCCGACCCGGTCCATTCCCGGATCACCACGGCGCTGGCCGAGGACCGGCGGCTGTTCGTCCGGGTCGCCCTGAGACCGCCGTATCCCTGGTCGGTGTCTGCGGAACCACATCAACTCCCGCAGTCCGGGCCGGCGTTCACGGAGATTCTGGCCGGCCGTCCGAAGCTGCTCCTGATCGGTGCCACGGACCTCGCCGCGATCATCGCCACCCTGGCCGGACCGCTGGGCCGTGACGTCGTCGTCCTGGACCCCCGGCCGGGCCACGTGGCCTCGGGAGATTCCTTCGGCGGCGCCACGGTCGTCCGCACCTGGGCGGACGAATGGATCGTCCGTCATCCCCTCGGCCCCCGAGACGCCGTCGTCGCCCTCAGCCACGATCCGCGCATCGACGACCGGGCCCTGCGGGCGGCCCTGTCCGGCCCCGCCGGATACGTCGCGGCCCTCGGCAGCCGGGCCACCCACACGCAACGCCTGCGGCGACTGGCCGAAGTCCCCGGAGTGCATCGGATATCCGGCCCGGCGGGCCTCGACCTGGGCGGGGGCGACCTGGCCGACACCGCGCTGGCCATCCTCGCCGAGCTTGTGGCGGTGGAGAACGGCCGCTGTGGCCGGCGGCTGCGGGAGGGGGAACTGCCGATCCGCGTGGTCGGCCCGGTGGCAGGGGTTCGCGGGTGACCGGGCCCGGAACGCGGCGTAGACGGGGGCGAGTCCCTGGGGCGGCCATCCTTCGGCGGTGTCGATGCGGGCCGGAGGTGAGGTGACGGGGTCTGCGCCACGTTCCGGGCCCTGCCTCACAGTACCCACCAAGCCGCCTCCTCGGGCGTCTTGCCCACGTCCATGCGGTCCCCCGGCCGCGGCAGGGCCAGGCGAACGCCGGTCGCCTTCGCCTCGTCGCGCAGGCGCTACACCGGCTCGGTCCACGGGTGTGGCGCCAGGCTGAACGTCGCCGAGGCGATCGCCGTCCTGTGGGACCACGCGGCCGCCACCGGATATGGCCGGGTGGACCTGGCCTGCATGCTGATCGGGCGGGGGCGGGTGGAGGACGCGATCGCGGTCCACCGCCTGCCGACACCCACCCCCGCTCCTTACGCGGCGGACGATCCCCGGCTCGACGTGCCCGCGGAACCCCCGCTCGTGTGTGCCGCGGCGGCCAATCGTGGCCGGCCGACCGCGTCCCGGATCGGAACGCCGCCCCGGGTGCACGCGCGGTCGCCGGGCAAGCGGTCACCGACGAAGAACGACGGACGGAAAGCGATGCCTGCCGCTCGTGGACGGGGCCGGCGGGATCAACCCACCGGAGCCCACCGCGCTCGATGTCCGCGCCCGCGTCGGGCGGCGGGCGACACCCCACGACCATCGGGGCCGTGCGGCGGACCGCGGACGACGACCGACGGATTCCTCCCGCCTGTTGGCCTGGGATCCATGGACACGGACGCCGAACCGAGCGCGCCGGCAGCCCGGAAGGACCTCCCCGCCGACCTGGTGTGGCGCCTGTTCCGACGCCCGCCGCACGGTGGCGCTGCTGCGCCAGGATCTGACCGGGGCGACGATCGAGAGATCATCCGGAAGCCCGCCCGGGATCGATGACGATGCCGACCACCCGGTGGGAAACCAGAGGGAACCACCGGCGATCACGGTGCAAGATGCGGGGATGGAGCGCCGCCGCAGAATGCATGTCGATCTCGATCACCTCGACCGCCTCGACTACGACTGGTTGTTCGTCGTCCTCGAAGCCCCGAGCGGCATGGTCTACGAGATCCAGACGTGCGGCACCTCATGCGTGCAGAGTCGGGTCGAGGGTCATTTGATCCCCATCGAAGCCCCCGACGCGTATGCAGCCCTGATCGACCTGTTCGTGAGGGAGTTCTCAGGCTCCGGAGGGCCACGGATGTGGGCATGGACCCCGGCCCACCTCGATTCGCTCCGCGCGGCGATCTCCACGATCAGGTTCCCTGCGGACTACGACTCCGCCCCCGTCATGGGCTACCCGGGAACTCCCATCCACGTCGACGAATCCCGCCTGTCCGAGGCGACAGAGGCGTGGATTCCCGTGACCACCGAGCTCGGAACCGGCATCCTCGTCTGGTCGAACTCCGACTGACCGCGCGAACGCAGGACGCCATGCACAGACCGAGGCTCCGCCGACCCGCTGGGACAACGATCTTCGGACGGCCGGGAAACCATCCGCAAAGGCACGGCAGGTGGCCTGCTCGGACGCACTCGTTGAACGCCCCGTTGCATGCGTGATCGGTGCGGTTCGACAGAATCGGTGATGTGACGCGAACCGAGCTCCCCGACGGCTGGACCCTTCAGCGGATACGCGACGTATCCGGTGATCAAGAGGCCGTCGTATTGGACACGGAGCGGGTCGTGACGTACTTGGGCCGGCCACATGGTCCGGACGAGGTCCTACAGCCGGAGATCGTCCTGGGCTTCCACGGCCTCTGCGTCGTGAAGGCCGTCGACGATGACGACTGGTACATGGGCACTCTCAACAGCGACGGCACCGTCGAGTGCTGGAGCGCATACGACGACCTCTGGAACGCACTTCGCGGACTCTGAGCAGGCTCACGGCCGGTGGGAAGCGATCATCGAACACACGGGAAACCGAGCATCGGTTCGACTCGTTCCCGCTCGTCAACCTCACTCGTGAACGGCCCGCAACGAGCTCGTGGCATCGAATTCGATGCGGCCCTGTGCCAACTCGCCAACCCGCTCGTCGGCATCCTGCGCGGCTGCCTGAAAACCGGCACACCGTACGACGAGGCGACAGCCTGGTCCCACCGAGCCCACGCACTCGCCGCTTGACACTCCAGCTCATGAGTTGGGCCTTTCCTCGTGGATCGGTGGCCGTGTTGCGCTGTGAAGGCGCCTGGGGTACCACTCGCTCGAACGGCTCCCACAACTCGTCGTGGACGCCCTGGACGAGGCGGCCGACCCGCGAGGGCTGTGTGCGGAACTGGTCCGCCCGGCCCGCGCCGTCCGCCCCGACGGGACGCCCTCGGTGCGGCTGTTGGCTGAGGCGGATCCGGTCGAGGCTGGTTTTGGTGATGCGTTCGGTGCCGTCGAGGATGGCGATGATCGCGGCTTGGCGGATCAGACGGGTGAGGCTGCCGATCCGTCCGACGGCGCGCTGATGGAGGTGGGACGCGAGACGGGGGAGTGTGCCCGCGCGGTGCGAAGCCGATCACCGACCCCGACGAACTCGAGCGGTTGCGCATCCGCAGACGGGACCGGCTCGGCGGCACCATCCATGAATACCGACATGCCGCCCGACCGGCGCGGATGGGGTTTCCGGCACTCACAACCCGCGCACCTTGCCGGCGCCCGGCCCGAGGCCGCGGGCGGTTCACCGAACGAGACCGACCACGCCCACCGCATCCCCGACACGGCCCGCGCCCGGACCCGCCCCGCCGGCCGAGTACCCGGCCTCTGCCGGGAGTCGGCGGGCACGACACCGAGCCCGAATCGTGCGCCACGCCGTCGGCCCCGACCGTTCGACGTGTTCGCGCGGCACGGCTCGGACGCGACGCTGCCGCGATTTCGCACGCCGGGCATGCCCGTTTGCGGCTACCGTTCCCGCCTGCCCGAGCCGCCCGGGGGGACGTGCCCGGCGCGTGGGTGGTCTTCGCGGGCGTGGTCTCGGTGTGTCAGGTGGGTGAGGGCTTCTTGCCAGGTGCCGGTGAGTACGGGCAGGGGCCGCAGGGATGCCGCCAGGGCGTGGACGGCGTCGGTGGTGGCGGGGCGGGCGATCCAGTTGACGATGGATGCCAGCAGCCAGGCCCGTGTCGGCGGGCCGCCGGCCTGGGGTGCCCCGGTCAGGACCGCGGTGACCGCCGGGCCTCCTTGGTCGGGTCGGGTCGGCGTGGTCAGGTGGGGGATGCCGGTGCCGGGGGCGGTCCGCAGCGTGGTGTAGGGCTCGGGTCGCACCTGCCAGCCGGCCTGTTCCAGTCGTCGGGTGCGTTTGACGAGGTCGGACATCCAGGTACGGGGGAAGAGGATCGCGTGCCCGTCGGCGTGCACGGCGGCCCCGCACAGCAGCGGGATCCTGCCCGGCAGCGCACGGGCGTGGTCGGCGTAGCCGGCGAGGACGGCGGCGAGGGTCTGCCGTAGGGCGACGGGGGTGCGGGCTCGGGTGAGGAGTTCGCCGCCGCGGAAGAGGAGGTAGAAGGTGTCGGGGCGTTCGACGGTGAGGGTGACGGGCGTGTAGCCGTCGTCGACGATGCCGCCGGTGGCGGTTTCGGTGATCCGGCGGGGCTCGTGGCCGCGTACCGCGATGCCCACACGTGTGCCGTCGACCCGGGCGGTGAGGACCGCGTCGACGGGCCGGGCGGCGACGTCCACCGAACAGCTGGTGGGTGCCTCGACGACCGTGACCTGCGGATCCGCGCCGCTGAGCGCGACCAGGGCGTGGCTGACCTCGTCGAATCCGGTCGAGACCCGGGCCGGTTGATCCGGGGCCAGGAGCACGGCGGTGGGCGTGCCCCGGTGCGCTGCGAGTCGACCGAGGCGGGTCAGGCGCCGGGGTACGGGTTCGACCGGGCGCCGGCCGAGCGACCGGGTGCCGTCGGCCTCGACCACAAGCACGGAAGCGTGCGAACGCGTGAGGCTGTGGGCGTTCGCCGCCAGATCGGCGGTCAGTTGGGTGCAGAAGCCGCAGTCGACGGCCATCGCCACCACGAGCACGGGATGCGGCACCCACGCGGCGCAGTCGGCGGCCTCCGCCTCCAGGTCGCCGTGCACCGCGGGTGCGGCGGGCTCGCCGCCCGGTGCGATGAGGCCGGCGGCGCGCCATTGGGTGAGACAGCGTGCGTGCTGGACGTGGTGCTCGGCGGCGGGAGGGCGGCCGCGGAGCCAGCCGAGGGCGGTCGGGCCGAGGTAGGCCGCGGCGGGCCTGCCGGTGTCCAGCAGGACCCCGCCGCCGTCCAACTCGGCCACGACCACCCCGGGCGACAGCATCGCTACGGCTGCTGGCAGAAGCCGCTGAAGCCGTTGGTGGACACGCACACGAGTCCGGGGCAACAGCCGGTGGACCCGGTGCAGCCTTCTCCTTGGATTCGGCAGGCGGTGGGGGCGATGAAGGCGTCGGTGAAGATCTCCTCGATCTCCGCGACCGTCTCCGGGTCGGGGGTGAGCGGGCGCGTCTCCTGCGGATAAGTAATCATGCGAACACCATGCGGGGTCGGCGGCGCAGGAGTCCATCACCCATTCGTGTCGAATCCGGTGACGCGACCTGGGAATCCCCGATCGGGTGATGGCGGCCGTGGCCGGCGGGTCACGGGGTGACGGTGTCCCGGTAGGCGTCGGCCTGGGTGCGGAAGAGGGTCGCGTAGTGGTCGCCCGCCCGCAGCAACGTCTCGTGACTGCCCTCCTCGATCACGCGGCCGGCCTGCAGGACGTAGATGCGGTCGGCATGGCGGACGCTGCGCAGCCGATGCGAGATCAGGACCACCGTGCGGCCGGCGAACAGCCGGCGCAGGCGGGTGAAGAGCTGCTCCTCGGCCTGGACGTCGAGGGCGGCGGTGGGTTCGTCGAGGATGACGAGGGGGGCGTCGCGATAGAAGGCTCGGGCCAGGGCCAGGCGTTGCCACTGCCCGCCGGACAGGTCCGCGCCTCCGGTGAACTCCTTGCCCAGCGGGGTGTGCAGGCTGTCCGGGAGTCCTTCGAGGAAGTCCAGTGCCCCGGCCTGCCGGGCCGCTTCCCGTGCTCGCCGGGGGTCGGCGGCGGCGTGGGGGCGGCCGAAGGCGATGTTGTCCAGGGCCGGGAGCCTGTAGCGGGTGAAGTCCTGGAAGACCACCGCGGTCTGCTCGCGATGAGCCGCGAGGTCCGTGACCGGTTCCCCGTCGTGCAGCAGCCGGCCGCCGTCCGGCGGGTGGAGCCCGGCCAGGAGATTGGCGAGCGTCGTCTTGCCCGAACCGTTCACCCCCACCAGGGCCACGACCTGCCCCGGCCGCAGCTCCAGACTCACCTCCCGCACCGCTGGGACACCCGCGCCGGGGTAGGTGTAGCTCAGGCGCTCGGCGCGCAACAGCCCCAGTTCCGTCCTCGTGGAAGGTTTCCGCCGTGATGTCGGCGCCGTCGCCGCGGTCGAGAAGTCGGAGGTGGGGGTGGTGAAGCTGCTCAGATCGGTGAGGCGGAGCAGGTTCTCGCCGATACCGGTGAGCATGCCCGCGAACGCGTTGAGCCGTACCGAGAGCAGCCACACTCCCGCCACGGCCGCACCGGCCACGGGCACGGGCAGCAGGTGACGCACGGCCATCCACCACAAACCGCCGACCGCCAGGCAGGTCAACGTCGCTCCGGTGGCCTGGGCGGCCATCCGGCGCCGGGCGTGAGCCTTCAGCAGGGCCTCGGTGTCCCGGATCTCGCGCTCGTACTGGTCCTGCCAGCGCCCGGTCAGGACTCCCGCGAGGTCCAGGGCCCGGATCTCCCTGGCTTCGTTCCGGCCGGTGAGCAGACGTTCGAGGTACTCCCGCAGCCGCCGATTCTCCGACAGTCCGTGGTGCAGGTCGTGGTGGGCGCTGTGCTCGTTGCCGGCCGCCCTGATCGCGGGAAGGGCGCCGAGCAGCACGAGCGGGAGCAGCCACCACGCCATGACCACGAAGGCTCCGCCCACCGCCACCACGGTCAAGGCCGCCTGGAAGGCGGTGACGAGGAGGACGACGGCCATCGCGGGCCGGCGGCGCGAGGCGAACACCGCCCGCTGTAGCCGGTCGTGGAAGTCCGGCTCCTCGAATCGCGGCAGCTCGGCCGCCGCCGCGGCCTCCAGCACCATCCCCGCCACCAGGCGGTCCACTTTCACCGTCAGCACCGCCATCCGCGCCGCCCCGGACAACCGCAGGGCACCCACCGCGGCACCCGCCACCAGCAGCACGACGACGGCGGGCACCAGCACGGGCGACCGTCCGGCCGCCGCGGGACCGTGCGCCAGCACCGACCCGAGCACCGCCTGCACCACAACCAGCCCCCCGGCCATCGCGCCCGCCAGGAGAACCTGCACCAGGACCACATGGATCAGCGCCCGCCGATCGGCCAGCCAGGCAAGACGGACGGCGAACGCCGCCGAGGAGAACAGGACACCCACACGCCGTTCAGCCACCACCGACCCCTTCCCCAGGCTTCGCCGCCGATGCCCGGGCACCATTCTCGACGAACGCTCGCCCCTTTCGACCTCGGATCACCCGATCGGACGAGCCGCTCCGATTCCGATCGCAGTCCTCCCGATGCCCGGGCTGCGATTCCGGGCACACGGAGAACCGGCGCCGGCCCCGGCGAGGCACGGTGTGGGTGTCACTCGTCGTCGACGGCCATCCTGATCGGCTCCGCGCCGCATTCCGGGGAGTCCCAACGGTCGGTGACGATGGAGCCTGGGGGCGCACGCCGTTGGCGTGGGCGCGGGTGCCCGCGTCGGAGCCCGATACACGGAACTGATGCTCCGTCGGGGATTGGTGCGTCGGGGGGATTTCGCGGGAACCGTTGGTGCGTTCGGGTGATTTCGCCGTCCGTCGCCGGCGCGGCGGTGGTCTTCGCGTATTCGGGGGCGCTGAAGGTGTCCCGGTCGAGGGAGAAGCTCCTCGAGATGGGGCAGACGGGGGCGGCCGTGTTCCCGCTGCCGTTGCTCCGGTTCGTCGCGGCCTGCGAGTTGCTCGGCGCGGTCGGCGTCGTCGTGCCGTGGCTGACGAACACCGCGCCGGTGCTCACTCCGCTCGCCGCGGCGGGTTTCGTGGTGGTCATGGTCGGTGCCACGACCCCTTGACCACCCTGCTGAACGCGGCAACGGGCATGCGCGGCTGAGTCACTGCCCCCGATCCCCCTGACCTGTCGGCCGGTCCGCACGCCTGCGGACCGGCCGTCGGGACAGGAATCCGGGGTTCTGCAGGCAATCCTCGGCGGCTCCCCGCCTGCGGCACCGAAGGCAAACCATGTGGTCGTCACGCGGCCTGCTCCCCTCGGTCGATCAGACGTCAGGATTCCTCCGACCGCAGGGGTCTGGTGTCGTCGCGGGAATCCGGTGATCCGTGGATCGCGTGATGCACGACGGCGAAGCCCCGTCCACGCTCTGCGGGCGGGATGGCAGGCGCCGATGACCGGACCGGCGCCGCGGTCGCTCTTGGGTAGGGGCCGGTGGCATTCGGCCTGTTCGGGGTCGAACAGGCAGTGGTTGAGGGTGCCCCAGTGCCGGTTCGGGAACGCGTCACGCAACAGGCGGACGACGGTGTGCGCGTCGGCGACGTGGCCTCGCAGGGCCCCGCCGGATGGGGCGGGTGGGGTGTCGAGGAGGGCGTTCACCCGATCCAGGCCCTCGTGGAGGCGGTCGGCTCCGGGACCGGCCGCGACGGCACCGCCCGTGACACGGGCGGTGAGGAGCTCGGTCAGGCGGCCGGCTGCGGCGTCGGTGAGGTCGTTGTCGAACTCGGGGGCCCACGCCGGATCCGCCTGGGCGTAGCCGTGGAGGCGGTTGGCCAGGGCGCGGTGGGCGGCGTGTTCGAGTTGCAGGCCCAGGGCGATTTCGGCGTCGGGTTCGCGCGCGGCGAGCATGCTCATGGTGCGGCGGAACATGTGCGGCCTCACCGGGGACACCGGGATGGGTTCGAGGCCGGTGTGGTGGGCGGTGGTGTTGACGTGGGCGATGAACGCGTCGACGCGGTGGCCACCTGATACCAGGAGGGCTTGCTGCGCCCGACCGCTGTCACTCTCCGAAGTCGCGAATTCCGGAGCGGCAGGGGCGCGGCGTGAGGGGTACGGCGGCACGGTTCAAGACCGGCGAACTTCCGGTCGCCTTTCGCGTCGGCGTCCTTTGTGACGCATCGTTCGCGGGCGTGGCGCCGGCGCGTTGGCGGCCGACGGGACGGCGTGCGCTCGCCGACTGTCATCCGGTGGTGCTGTCTTCGGTCATGACCTGGGTACCGATGACGTTGAGGAGCCTGAGCCGGTCGGCGGTGTCGCTGCCGGGAGCGGCGGTGTAGACGACGATGCGCAGATCGCTCCCGGGAGCGTTCAGTACGTCGCAGTCGAAGGTGAATGTGCCGACATCGGGGTGATGCACGGTCTTGGTGTCCGACTCGTGGACGCCCACGATGCCCGTGTCCCATAGGCGCGCGAACTCGGTGCTGACATCTCGCAAGTCCTTGATCAGGGAGCGCAGTCCCGGATCCGCGGAGTAGCGGGCGGTCGCTGCCCTGAGGTCGGCGACCACGGCTGCCTCGAAGCGCGCTTCCTGCTCGGGGGTGTGGCTGACCCGGCTCGACAGACCGGCGAAGTGCCGCCAGACGATGTTGCGTTCGCGTCCGCGAAGCGCTGATCCGTCCCCGAACAGGGCGGCACACAGCGGGTTCCACAGGATCAGATTCCAGGCGGCGTCATACGGCCTGCCCCCACCACACCCACATCTCGGAATCCGGCGAATCGAGACGCGCCGGAAGCGGTGGGCCACGCCTGGGGGACGAGCCCCAAGGCGCCCGGGGCGACGGATGTGATCCGCTCGGCGAAAGCCCGGGTCAGGCGAGACTGCGCCACGTACGGCGGCGGTACCCGTCGGCGGAGGCGGCCCGCGCCATCGCCGTGAACATCGCGAACGCCACCTTCGCCGCCCGCAGCGCCCCGGAGGCGGTTCGTTTTGCGGAGTTTCACTTGGATTCGATCCGCCCCATGGGGGCGACGCTCTGCGACAAAGCGTTCTGCGCCGTCGTCCAGCCGGCGTCCTCGATGCCCAGTGCGTGGCGAAGGTAGGCCCGGGTGACCCGTTGGATCAGGGACACGCGCGCGGGGTTCTCGTCCGTTGTCTCCCGGACTTCGTAGCCGGCGATTCCGCCGAGGGAGTGCTCTGCCCCGAACAGGGTGAGCAGGCTCTTGCGCCCCGGGCTCAGGTGGTAGGGGTCGGCGAGCCACTCCGGCCCTCTGACGGACAGCGGTGACTCGTCCTTGTCTCCCGCGACCACGAGGGTCGGCGTGGTCATGTGTGCGAAGTCCGGTCGCTTCAACCACGGGAGGTTCTCGGCCGCGAAGGGGGTCAGGTCGGCTCCGCCCCTGCCGGCCGTGGCAAGCAACACGCCCGCCTTGATCCGCGGGTCGGACAGGTCTTCCGCCTTTTGGCTCACCGGATCGAGGACGCGCAGGCCCAGCAGATTGCCCGCCGTCTGGCCACCGAAGGAGTGTCCGGCCGCGGCGATGCGGCTTCGATCCAGGCGCCCGCCGAGACCGGGAACGGCGGCCTCCAGCAGGTCGAGCCGGTCGAGGATGCGCTTCATGTCCTGGACGCGGAAGCGCCAGAGTCGCGGTGTGCGGGGATCGTCCTGGGGAAGACCCACGGTCCTGGAGTCGAGATGGGTGGGCTGAATCACCACGAAACCGTGAGCGGCCCAGAAGTCGACCAGGGGACCGTAGCCGTTCAAGGACGATCCGAAGCCGTGCGAGAAGACGATGATCGGCAGTTCGCTCCCGGTTGTCGGCGCGGAGATTCTCACCTGCAGGCCCTCGCCACGGCCCGGAGCTTCCAGTACCACCGGCTTCACCGAGACGATGGGGGCGGGGGCGGTGACGGCCACGTCGGTGGCCGGCGCGTGTGATGCGGTCATGGGCGGATCTTCCTTCGCATTTCCGATGGGGAAGCTGTCGAACAGGCTGGTCACGGTCTCGTCCTCCGCCTGGGCGGAGGGGGCGAGCCGTCGCGGGATACGCTAAGACCTGACGCTGACGTCAGAGGCAAGAAGTGTAGTCCGGCTCACATCGGAGAGACATGATGCGTATCGGTGACCTCGCCACCAGGGCAGGAGTCAGCGTTCGGGCGCTGCGCTACTACGAGGAACGGAACCTGCTCGCCTCGGAACGCAGCCCCGGTGGTCAGCGGCAGTACCCGGACAGCGCGGTCGACCGTGTCCGGCTGATCCAGCAGTTGTACGCCGCCGGGTTGCCGAGCAAGTCGATCGCGGACCTGCTGCCGTGTGTCGTGAACGGCGAGGCCACGCCGGAGCTGCTCGACCGGCTTTCGGCGGAACGGGATCGCATCGACAGCCGGATCGGCGATCTGGTGAGCGCCCGGGACAGGCTGAGCACCGTCATGGCCGCCGCCACCGCGAACCGGCGAACAGGCGAACACTGCCGACCCCGGTAATCAGCATGCCGGGCTCCGCGACTGGGACGGAGATGCCCAGCAACCGACCGATTAATAAGCAAGATCGCTTGGCGGAGCTTCGCGGCCGGATCTGCGCCGGACCATGCCCATAAAACGGTGTCAGAAAGTTCCCCGGCCGCCGAGCCGGACAGCCGATGCACCCCGACGTCCTTGCGGGACTCATCAACGACATTGGCGTTCCCACCACCGCCGGCCGCACAGCCGCGATCCGACAACACGTACTGGAAATGCCCGCACCCGTCGTTGCCGGGGCCCTCGGCTACCACCGCGTCACCACGGCCAAGCTCGCCTCCGAAGCCGGAAGCACCTGGAGTCGATACGCCGCAGGAGACCACTGGCGGTCACCACCCGGCTGGAACCCGCAGAGAACTGGCGACAGTTGAATATGCGAGCCCACCAGTATCACATCCGGACCCTTACGCCGTTGCGACCGCAACGTGAACGCCGACCACAGGCTCTACCGTCCATCCATTTCCGCAGAGAATCGGCCAGGGACGGCGGTAGGTTGCGGGCTCGATCGCTTCGGTGAGCGCGGGTGCGCGGGCGGCCAGCCTTGCCTGGAAGTCGTCGCGCAGTACCAGCACCACGCGTATCAGGTGAGACGCGTCGCGGACGGCGTCGGCCAGCTCGGCGAGCGCATCGCGTGCGCGCTCGGGGCCGCCGTGGGCGTCGGCGGTGAGGACTTCCTCGAACTGGTCGACCACCAACAGCACCCGCTGTCCGGGGCTGCCCGTCAGGCGTGTTCGTGCTGCGGCGACGATGCCCTCGGTCGTGGCGCCGGGCAGCCCGGCGTGTTCCAGTTCGGCGAGGAGGTCCCGGCCGGGCCGGGCGTACACCGGCAGCCAGTTCTCCGCGCCGGGCACCCGGCCGGCGGCGAGTGCGGGCAGCACTCCGGCCTGCACCAGCGAGGACTTGCCCGAACCGGACGGCCCGAGCAGCAGTACCCGGCGCCGGTCCGCCGGCACCGACAGCACCCGCTCCACCACCGCGTCACGGCCGTGGAACCAGCGGGCGTCCTGGTCGGTGAACGGCTCCAGACCCCGGTACGGGCACACCTCCAGCGCGCTCAGCCCCGGCCACACCCCCCGCAGCACCTCGGCCGGGGTGGCGTAGGCGGTCCCCAGCCCGCGCTGATGCCCGTCCGGGGCGGTGATCGCGGTGGCCATTCCCAGGACCAGCCCGGTCACCTCGTCCACCACCGGGCCGCCGCTGAATCCCTGGGTCAGCCCGTTCGCGTCGGCCAACTGCAACAACGTGTCCGTCCGGTCCATTCGGGGCAGCAGGTTCCCGGCCTGCATGTACGCGAAGTGCCCACCCGGCGGCGCCTGGCCGGGGAACCCGAACGCCGCCACCGGGTGCCCCTGGCAACCCGCCGCGGACCCTTTGGTAAGCGTTGCTCGTCGAGCACGGATTCGTCGTCGACCGGGTCGACGTGCTCGACGCCCCGGGGAGGACGGCCCCCTCTCGTGCCTTGCTTGCCCTGGACTTCACCACCGACCCGCACGAGCACCACGGGCCCCTGATGACCTACGCCTGCGGCACCGGTGTCGACGGGTGGGGCGACACCGCCGGCAGCTTCATCCCACTGACGCAACTCGTGGAGACGATCACGCCACGCGGGCATCAATCAGGCAACCATCCGTAGTCCGCCAGGAGACGTCGGGTCGCCGTCCCCGTTGTTCCGTCCGTCGTCACGGCCGGGCGGAAGCCCGCCCCCGAGTAGCACCGCGCAGGCCCCGACGGTCAGCAGCCCGCCGGCGAGGAAGGCGCCCCGCACGTCGGCGAGCGGCAGGATCAGTGCCCCGAGCGCGGCGCCCGCCGCGATGCCGGCGTTGTAGGCACCGGAGTTCGCCGCGAGTGCGATATCCGTGCGGCCCGGCGCGCAATGCAACATCTCGTTCTGGGTCGTCATGAACACCGGCCCGAGCGCACCGCCCATCAGCGCCAAGAAGACCACCGCGGCCACCGGATCGGTGCCAGCCGCGTACAGGCCGAGCATGCCCACCGCCTGCGTGGCCACGGCTGTGGCCAACGCAGACCGCGGAAAGCGGTCCAGCAGTGCCCCGGTGATGCCCACCCCGGTCAGACACGCAACACCGAAGACCACGAACAGGATGCCAACCGTCCCTGGGGAGAACCCGCTCACGTCGCCCAGGAACTTCCCGATGTAGGTGAATCCCGCGAACGCCCCCGTGGCGGACAGGGCCCCGGCCACCAACACGGTCTTGAACCGGCGGGCGTCGGGACTGGTTCCGTAGGCGGCGCGCTCTTCCTCCGGACGCGAGGTCGGCAGCAGAACAGCGATCGTCACCAAAGAAACGAGCCCCAGAGCCGCCAACACGGCGACGGGTACCTCCCAGCCGCCCTGCCGGCCCAGCCAGGTCCCGGCGGGAACACCGAGCACGAGGGCGAGCGAACCGGCGACGGACAGCGCCCCGACCACACGTCCACGGACCTCGGGCGCGAACAGGCCCACCGCGACCGGCCCCATCACGGCCCAGAACAACGCCTGGCCGAGCGCGGTCAGCAGTCGCGCCACAAGGAGCAGCCAATAGGAGGTCGCCAGGGCCGCAATGAGGCTGGACACAACGAGCGCGGCAAGCACTCCCGTGAGCACATGACGTCGAGGCACGGCCCGCACGAGGTGGGCGAGTGGCACGGACGCCACGGCCACCGTCACACCGTATCCGGTCACCAACAGACCGACTGCCGACACCGATACCGACAGGCTTTCGGAGATGAGTTCCAGGAGGCCGACCGGCAGATTCTCCGCAGTGTTGAAGGTGAAGGCGGCCAGCATCAGGGCCACGAGCACAGCCGGCCCCCGCCATGGAGCCGGTTGCCCCGCGATCACACGCTCTTCTTCTGCCCTCGCCCGCTGCTCCTGCTCCGTGGTATCTCCCATGGAGTTACCTCATCGGGCCCACCGGCACCACCGCAACCGAATTCATCCGACGTGTGTGCGTGGGCTCAAAGCATCAAGCGTGGCCTTCGGGGTCGTGGCCCGTGGCGGCAGTTGGCTCGATCAAAGGTCATCTGGCCCCAACGGCCTCAGGCAGCTGACCGTCTCAATAACATGCCCGTTCCACGGAAACCAGCAATGGCGAGCGTTGCGCGACGAATCCCCGACAGGAGTGGGACGACGTCGTTGCATTCGACGCCGCCATACGCTCGGGCAACGCGCGCCCCACCGCCGAGGGCAGTCCGCTCCTCGGGCAGGCGTATCTGCACCGGTCCCTGCTACCGCTGTCGATCGCACCGATCGACCGGGTCACCGGACACGAGTGGCGCTCTCGGCAGGGCGACGTGTTCGGCGCTGTTGCCGACGCGGAACTCGAGTCCGGTGACCCGGACGGCTGCTCACCCTGGGCCTGCCGATCCGGCACCCCCGTTCAGGCCGACTACGGGAAGGCCGCATGATCCTGGACCTGTTCGCCGGACCGGGTGGCTGGAGCCAGGGACTGCGCGAACTCGGAGCGATCGATCTCGGGCTCGAATGGGACGAGTCGGCCTGCGCGACACGACTCGTCGCCGGACACGCGACGTTGCGCACGGACATCGCCGTCCACCCGGTCCGCCCCTTCGTGACCGCTGTGAGCGGGCTGATCGCCAGCCCTCCGTGCCAGGCATGGAGCACCGCAGGCAAACGGTTGGGGTTGGTCGACCAGGGCCTGGTGCACCAGGTGCTCGAAGACCTTTCCCGGGGTGTCGACAGCCGGGGCCGTCTGCTGACGGCGTGCCGGGATCCCAGATCCCCCGCGGATGCGACCACGCCTGTGGCCAGCCAGATCATGACCTCCAGAATCTCCCCATCGAGTCTTGTGGTCGCTGCGTCCACGGTGAGGTCGGGTGCGTCGGGATGGCCGATCATGCCGGCCACCACCATCGCGGACTCGGCCGTGTCCGGGCCCAGTTCGGTGCGGACCCACTCGAGGGCGGCCCGTGCTCCTTCGGTGCCCAGCCGTTTTCCCGCGTGCCGGCCAACCAGACGGCGAGGGCGGCGAACATGAAGGAGAGGATGTATCCGGCGTCATCCTTCTCGAGCGCGTCCGTGCCGGCGGTAACCGCCACGATCGAACGGATCGAGGACAGCCGCGACTTCGGGACAGTGTCATCGGGGTCGGCGCCAACGTCACTTGGCCGCGATCAGCGGCCGGCCGGCTCCGGGAAGCGATTTCGCGGTTTCGGCGCCGCCGACGGCACAGGGAGGATCGGCGCCTGCCGCCGCCCCGGCTCCGCGAGCCAGGCCGTCGAGTGCCACCCGATCGCATCCGTGCCAGGCGGCAGGGGCGTGGACCACGGCTTCCGGGGTGGCCGGCTCGGAACGGGCGGTGTCCGTGGACGCCGCCTGGGTACATTGCCCTCCGGGGGTCGGTGCGGCCCCGGTAGGTGTGGCAACTGCCGCGCGCCGCACGGGCGTCGTGGACGGTTCGAGCCGCCGGTCGACCGGCCGCCGCGGGGGAGAGTGGGGGACATGCGTTTTCTGGAGCGGGAGCGGGCCGTCGCGGCGAAGTTGTTGCCGGGGCTGGACGAGAGTCTGCAGGCGGTGCCGGCGGGGGAGTTGGAGGATCCGGCGGGACCGGGTATCGGACTCTTTCGCGACGGCGGTGGCCCCGGGCTGGTGGTTCCGGCCTCCTACGGGGGGCGCGGGGCGAGCGCGGTGGAGGCGGTGCGGGTGCAGCGCGCGCTGGCCGGCAGGTCGCCGTCGCTGGCGGCGACCTGCGCCGTGCATCACTTCTCGGTGGCGGTCCTGCTCGGCCTGGCCGCCGTCGACGACGGGGGCGTGGAGTCGTATCTCGTCCAGGGTCTGGCCGGTGGCAACAGCCTCGTGGCGTGCGACTTCCCCTACGAGGGTCCCGACGGCGCAGTCCTGGCGCCGTCGATGACCGCCGAGGTGACACCGGACGGGGTACGAGTGACCGGTGCCACGTGCGTGGGCGCCCTGGCCCGGTCGATGGACATGCTCGTTGCCGGTGTCACGATCGAGCGCACCGACGGTGGGGGCCGGGAGTCGGCGGTGGTGCTGGTGCCCGCGGAGAGCGAGGGCGTGAACGTCGACGGGACGGACGGGGAGCGGGTCACCCTCGACGACGTCGTGGTGGCCCCGGAGTTCCTGGTGCGGGCCTCGGCCCTGGACAAACCCCTGGACTCCGTGTTGACGGCCGGCTTCGCCCTGTACCAGCTGCTGGCCACGGTCGCCCACGTCGGGGCCGTCGACGCGCTGGTCGAACGGGTGCTGCGCGACGGCGGGGTGCCCGAGTCCGAACGCATCGCCCTGCTGGTGGAAACGGAAGGCGCGATGTCCGCGGTGGAGGGTGTCGCCCTGCGGATCGACGGCGGCGACCCGGACGACGCGACACTCGCCCACGCGCTGTACGTGCGTTACGGCGTCCAGGACGCCCTGGCCCGGATCGTCCCGCGCGCGGTCGAACTTCTCGGCCGCCTCGACACCGCCGACGCCGACGAGGTCGCCCACCTCGCCGGTGTCGCCGACGCGCTCGCCCTGTGCGCGCCGACCCGATCCCGGATGACCGGCCCGTTGGCGGCGTACCTGCTCGACGCGCCCCTGACCCTCACCTGATCGCGAGCAGCCCCGGCCCGGGCCCCGACCGGCCGTCGCGCACCGCACCCGACGACGGACCGTGAACGCTGCCCGAGTCCGTCGCCACGCTCCGAGTCGTTGCGTGCGTCCCCGGCCGGCCGTCGATTCCCAGCGTTGCGTACTGCACGGACGCGGACCCGTGGCGCCCACGGATCGGCGACCGGGGCGGGACGCCGGCGGATCCATGTCACCCTCGCCGTGCACCGTTTGCCGTCGCGTGGGTAACCGCCTCCTGCTGCTCCCGCACGCCCTGCAACCACACGAAGGGATTTGCTCGTGTACTTATCCGGCAGGCGGAGGACGACGGGCCTGTTCATCGCCCTGGCCCTGCTGACGGCCCTCCTCGTGGGGCCCTTCCCGACGCAACGGGCTTATGCGGACGACGGAACGACCAACATTCTCGATCACAAGTACGGTCTCTTCGTCCACTACGTGCCCGGCCTCACGGTGAATCCCGGCGGCGCGGTCGTCGCCGACCCCGACGCCCTGGCGAACGGCTTCGACGCGACCGGGTTCGCCGACGATCCGGCCGCCGCGAAGGTGCAGTACATCGTCTTCACCGCCTGGCACTCCCGAATGGTCGCCCTGTATCCGAGCCGGAAGATGCTGGACTGGGGCCTGCCCGACCACCGCGTCGACCGCGACCTCATCGCGGACATGATCACCGCGGTCAAGGCCAAGGGCATCCACGTCTACCTCTACACCCATCCGCGCGACGGCATGGAGTTCACCGCCGCGGACAGGCAGAGGACCGGCTGGGGCACCCAACCCCACCCGCCCGACCAGCCCTGGAACCCGGGAGCGGACTTCGACCGCCCCACCTGGAACGCGTTCGTCAACGACGTCTACCAGGAGCTGATGCAACGCTACGGCGCGCGCATCGACGGCCTGTACATGGACGAGGGAAGCCCCCAGGGCGACAGCCAGACCGTCATCGACTACCCCCGACTGCGCGCCACGATCAAGGCGGTCAATCCGCGCGCCGTCCTCATCCAGAACGACTACGGCAACCTGTACGGCCTGGACAAGGGCATGAAGGAGTACTTCGGCCAGGACGAGTTCGCGCAGTCCGACGGTGACCTGTGGCCCGGCCGCGCCGAGCCAGTGGCGGCGACCTTGCGTGGAACCGGGACCTCGTGGTGGGCGTCGGAGACCGGCGGCTCCGTGAAGTACGGGCCGCGGAGCCTGTTCCGCTACACCGTCCTGGAGGCTGCCACCAACACCGACGGCGGCGGCACGGCCTGGGCGGCCGGCCCCTACGCCGGCGGCGGCACGGCCTGGGCGGCCGGCCCCTACGCCGGCGGCGGCTGGGAACCCGGCGTCATGCCCGCACTCCGGCAAGTCGGTGCCTGGATCGACCCGATCAAGAAGTCCGTCCTCGGCACCCGACCCAGCACCTCCTACCCCACCAAACCCGGAACCCGCATCACCGACCTGCCCTGGGGTGTGGCCACCAGATCACCCGACGACCGCACCGAATACCTCCACGTCCTCAACCCGCCCGCCGGACGCACCCTCGTCCTCCCGCTGCCCCGCGACGGCAAGGTCTTTTCCGCGGCCTCCCTCGTCAAGGACGGCACACCGGTGACGCTCGACCGGGACATCAACCGGGTGACCCTGACGATCCCGGGAACCTGGGACGCCAACGACACCGCGATCGAACTCACCGTCGCCGACCGCTCCGGACCCGTCGCCCTCCATCGCTGCTTCAACCCCGCCACCCAAGACCACCTGGTGACCACCGAATCCGGCTGCGAGGACCCCAGCCGCTACTCCCTGGAAGGCCCCCTCGGCTACGTCCACCGCAACCAGGCCGCAGGCACGGTTCCCCTCTACCGCTGCTTCAGCCCCGGCACCAACGATCACCTGGTGACCACCGAATCCGGCTGCGAGGACCCCAGCCACTACTCCTTCGAGGGCCTCCTCGGCCACGTCTACCGCGACCGGGTCACGGGCATGGTTCCCCTCTACCGGTGCTTCAGCCCCGGCACCCGCCAACACCTGGTCACCACCGATCCAGGCTGCGAGGATCCGAGTCGCTACTTTCTGGAGGGCCCCTCGGCCACGTCATCGACTGAACCGGGCGAACGGCGCCCAACCGGCACGGCAACGGGTCGATTCGGCGATCCGGGCCCACGAATACCTCCCGGTTCGCCCGCTCGACCCCGGACACACCCGACCCCGCCGACTGCTCCCTGCCCACCCCGAACAGTCGGGGCCGGCGTCGGCGGCCCCGGACCGGGGCGACGTGAGGCGAACGGCGGAGCGTATTGCAGACCGCGTTCGTTCGCGGGATGCGAGCGCTTCGAGGACTTCTCGCGATGGTTCGTTGGTAGGGCGTCGGGAGGCGGGCCTTGCTCGTCGTAGCGTTGACCGGAACGGCGAGAGCCGCACACGCTGTTCGCGTGTACGGCTCGAGTCCTGCCCGCGCAGCCGGGGTTCCCGCACGGGCGGCTACGAACGCGTGGACCAACTCGACCGGAGTGGTGTCCTCGAAGGTCTGGACCCGGTCGTCGCCTCGGTGGTCGTCCGCGGTGATCTCCCCCAGCGGCCCCCGCCCGCCGGGGTGTTCGTGGATGCCCGACCCGATGATGCGGTTGTTCACCGGGCCGAGGGGAGGGCGGATCACCACGGCAATCCTGCGGGACGCCACGCACTGGGACGAGGTTGTCGCCGCCCGAGGCTGCGAGTTCCTGGTACGGCACGGATTGTGGCACACCGGGCTGACCTGGATGGCCGACGCGGGCGTCCCCGTGCACGTGCTGCAAAAGATCGCCGGGCATGGATCGTTGTCGACGACGCAGCGGTATTGGTACCCCGAACTCCGGCAGGTTGCCGACGCTTCGGAGGCGCTTCAGGTGCATCTGGACCCGGGCTGGTCCCCAAATGGTCCCCAAGAGGTCTCGGGTGATGCGTCCAACCGGTAAGTGTTCAAACCTACAAGAGGCGCTGACCTGGGCTTTTGCTCTTGTCGGCGCCTCTTGAGCACTGTCGGGGTCAGGATTCGAATCTGCGCCCCCTTGACTCCAAGTCAAGGCATGCCCCATCGCGACCGGGCCCACCTGCTCCGTCGCAGGTGAGCGGCCTGTGCCCGCTCCGGGGCGGGTCCGCCGCAGCACTGCCCGAGGTATGTTTCCGCGACTTTGATTCCAAGTCAAAGAATCATTGACTCGAAGTCAAAGTCATGTGACCGTGAAGTCCTCACACGGCGAACTCCGGGGAGCGGAACGATGGACAGCCCAGAGGTGGAAGTACTCGTGATCGGTGCCGGACCGGTCGGTCTCGCCACCGCCCTGCAACTGGGGCGGCTCGGGGTCACGACCCGGGTCGTCGAGCGCCGCGGGTCGACCTCGACGCACCCGAAGGCACACGTGGTCAACGCGCGGACGATGGAGCTCTTTCGCGACTGGGGCGTATCGGAGCGTGTGCGCGCCGCCGCGCTGCCGGTGGAGCGGGCCGTGGGCATCGGCTGGATGACGCGAATGGCCGGCCTCGAACTGGGCCGGATCATGGCGGACGAGCAGCCCGGCGAACCCGCGGGGGGCTCCGCCGACTCCAGCGAGCCGTCGCTCTCGTGTCCGCAGGACGACCTCGAACCGATCCTGCTCGCTGCCGTGCGCGAACTGGGGATCCGGGTGGACTTCGGCGTCGAGGCGATCGGCGTCGAACAGGACGAGACCGGCGTGGACGTGACGGTGCGCCGTCGACCGGGCACCGCCGAGCCGGCGCCCGAGCCCACACTCCGGCAGGCCCGCGGGGAAGCCGCCCGCGAGTCGGTGGAAACGCTCCGGGCCCGCTACGTGGTCGCCGCCGACGGCGCCCGCAGCCCCGTCCGCGAGCATCTGGGCATCCGCGCCGCCGCGCTCGCGCCGGCCGGCCACCTGATCAACGTCTACTTCCATGCCGACCTGACCGAGTTCGCCCGCGAACGGCCTTACCTGGTCTGGTGGATCCTCAACGGGGACACCCAGGGCGCCTTCATCACCCTGGACGGCATCGGCCGCTGGACCTACAACTTCGCCTTCGACCCCGAGCGGGAACACCGCGACACGTACACCCCCGAGCGCTGCGCGGAGATCGTGCGTCGCGCGGTCGGCGTGCCCGACCTGAAGGTCGACGTGCGCAGCACGCTGCCGTGGACGCTGGAGATCGCGATCGCCGAACGGTTCCGCGCGGGGCGGGTGTTCCTCGCGGGCGACGCGGCGCACCGGTTCCCGCCCACCGGCGGCTTCGGGATGAACACCGGTGTACAGGACGCGCACAACCTCGCCTGGAAACTCGCCACGGTGCTGCGCGGACACGCCGGCGACGGCCTGTTGGACACCTACGAGGCGGAGCGGATGGAGGTCGCCGAGTTCAATGCCGCGCAGAGCATGCGCAACGCCGAGCGGATGGCGGCCACCGGCGCGATGTTCACCGACGCGGCGGCGCTGTCCGCCATCGAGGAGCCCGAAGGGCAGCCGGACGGCGACGCGTTGCGGGCTCGGCTGGCCGCCGGGATCCCCGCGCAACGGGAGCACTTCTTCTTCCGCGGGCAGGTGTTCGGCTACACCTACTCGTCGGCGGGCGTGGTCGCCGACGGCACGCTCGCGCGGCGCTCCACGATCACCGACTACGTCGCGAACGCCCGCCCCGGCGCGCTCGCGCCGCACACGTGGTTCCGCACCCCCGACGGCACGCGGTTGGCCTCGGTCGACCTGGTGCGGGGCGGATTCCTGTTGCTGGCGGGCCCGTTGGGGCAGGACTGGTTGGCCGCCGCCCGGCAGGCGGAGTCGTGCCTGGGCGTGGAGATCGCCGCCTACCGGGTGGGCCCCGGCGCCGAGCTGGCGGACGAGGGCGGTGGTTGGCAGGAGTTGTACGGGGTCGGCCCCACCGGCTGCGTCCTGGTGCGCCCCGACGGCCACGTGGCCTTCCGGAGCGCGCACGCCGACCCCGGGACGCGGGCCGACCTCGTCTCGGTGCTCTCCCGAGTACTCGCGAAGAGCCCCCGGCCGAGCCGGGGTTGATGCTCCGCCAGCCGTTGGACCCCGTCGCGAACACGGCGGGTCCGCCCAGCTTTTCGTTCGTTTTCGTCCGTTCTTCATTCGCACAGCAGGGAGTTCGATCGTGGCCGCCAACCAACGCCTCGCGCACGTGGTGCTGCAAACCAATCGCAAGGACGAGATGTGCGCGTGGTACTGCCGGGTTCTCGGCGCCCATGTCGTGCACCGCACCGACCAGGTGACGTTCCTGACCTTCGACGAGGAGCACCACCGGCTCGCGCTGATCGGCGCGCCGATCGAGCTCACCGAGCGCACCCCGCTGACCGTGGGCATGCAACACGCCGCCTACACGTTCGGTTCGCTCACCGATCTGCTGGACCGCTACGTGGAGTTGCGCGAGGCGGGCATCCGTCCGCACGTGTGCGTCGCGCACGGCCCCACGACCTCGCTGTACTACCGCGACCCGGACGGCAACCTGGTCGAGTTGCAGATCGACGTCTTCGCGACCACGGCGCAGGTGAACGAGTACCTGGCCGGGCCGGAGTTCACCGCCGACCCGATCGGACCGGCGTTCGACCCCGAGCGACTCCTGACGGACTACGCCGGCGGGACCCCCACCACGGTGCTCACCGGCCGCACCTGGGCGTTGGCCGGCCCCGAGATGAGCCACCCGCCGGCGGCGCTGGGCTCCGACCGCCCCGCCCACCCGGTGTCGGCCGGCTGATGCGCCGGAACCACGGGTGCGGGCGGCGATTCGTCCGCGAGATTCGGGAAGGATCGAAGTGACGGCCACAGATGCGACGGCCACGGAAGCAACGGCCGCGGACGTGACGGCCGCAGAGCCGACGGCGATGGAACGGACGGCGACGGTCGTCCGCCGCGCCGGCCTGACGGGCCGTTACACCGAGCCCGAGGGGCAGGTGTTCCTCTCCGGCGTACAGGCGCTCGTCCGGCTGATCCTGGACCAACGCCGAGCGGACCTGGGCCGCGCCGACGCCGTGCCGGGAGTCGGGCTGGGCGCGTTCGTGTCCGGATACCAGGGCTCCCCGCTGGGCACCGTCGACCTGGAATTCGACCGACAACGCGCGCTGGTCGCGGACCTGGGCGTGGTCTTCCGCCCCGCGGTCAACGAGGAGCTCGCCGCGACCGCGGTGGCCGGCAGCCAGTTGGCGGCGACGCTTCCCTCGCACACGGTCGAGGGTGTGTTGGGGGTCTGGTACGGCAAGTCGCCGGGGCTGGATCGAGCGTCCGACGCGATCCGGCACGGCAATCTGGTCGGCGCCGGGGCCGGCGGCGTACTCATGCTGGTCGGCGACGACCCGGCCGCCAAGTCCTCCACCGTCCCCGGGGCCTCCGAGGCGATGTTGGCCGCGCTGGGCGTGCCGGTCCTGCACCCGGGCAACGTGCAGGAGCTGATCGACCTCGGCCGGCACGCCATCGCGTGCTCGCGCGACTCGGGCCTGTGGACCGCGTTGAAGGTGGTCACCCGCGTCGCCGACGCCACCGCGACGGTGGCCGTGGGCGCCGATCGTTTCCACCCGGAGCCACCGGCGGGCAAGCCGCATCGACCCGACGCGCTGATGATCGGGCCCAGGCTCGTGGAACTGGAACGCGACCTGGTCGAGACCCGCCTCGAACGTGCCCGCGCCTACGGCCGACGCCACGGCCTGAGCCGCCTCACCCACCCGGCGCCGGACGCCAAGCTGGGCATCGTCACGGCCGGCACCGCCTATTACGACCTGATGCAGGCGATCGGGCATCTGGGCATCGACGAGGGGCTGGTGCGGATCCTCAAGGTCGAGCTGATCCACCCGTTCGACGAGGACGCGGTCCGCGACTTCGCCGCCGGCCTGGCCGAGGTGCTCGTCCTGGAGGAGAAGGGGCCGTTCCTGGAACGGTCGGTCAAGGAGGCGCTGTACGCGACGCCGACGCCGCCCCGGGTGACCGGCCGGCGCGACGAGCGCGGGGCGCCGCTGGTGCCCGGGGCCGGCGTGCTGGACGCGACCTCCGTCGGCCGGGTGGTCGCGGCCCGGCTGGCGGTGCACACCGACGTGCCGTTGCCGCATCCGCGCCTGGCACAGGCGGAGACGGTCCGGCGGCGCACCCTGCCGCTGATCGATCAACGCACGCCGTTCTTCTGCTCCGGCTGCCCGCACAACACCTCGACCAAGACCCCCGACGACGCACTGGTGGGCGCGGGCATCGGCTGCCACGGCATGGTCATGGTCAACCAGGCCGGCCACGGCGAGATCACCGGTGTCACCCAGATGGGCGGTGAGGGCGCGCAATGGATCGGGATGGCCCCCTTCGTCAGCCGTCGACACCTGATCCAAAACCTCGGTGACGGCACCTTCGCCCACTCCGGCTCGCTGGCCATCCGGGCCGCCGTCGCGGCGGGCGTCGACATCACCTACAAGCTCCTGTACAACGACGCCGTCGCGATGACCGGCGGGCAGAGCGCGCCGGGCAAGTTGTCCGTACCCGCGATCACCCGCCTGCTCGAAGCCGAGGGCGTACGGCGGATCGTGATCACCACCGAGGACACCAGGCGCTACCGCCGGGTACGCCTGGCCCGGATCGCGCGGGTGCGTCCGCGTGAGCAACTGGCCGACGTACAGCGCGAACTCGCCGAGATCCCCGGTGTGACCGTGCTCATCCACGACCAACTGTGCGCGATCGAGAAGCGCCGCAAGCGCAAGCGCGGCGAACTCCCGGACCCGGCCGAGCGGGTGCTCGTCAACGAGCGCATCTGCGAGGGCTGCGGCGACTGCGGCGACGTCTCGGGCTGCCTGTCGGTGGAGCCGGTGGACACGGAGTTCGGCCGCAAGACCCGGATCCACCAGTCGTCGTGCACCAAGGACTTCTCCTGCCTGCGGGGCGACTGCCCGTCCTTCCTGACGGTGACGCCGGGCCGAAACGCGGGCACGGCACCGGCCGAGCCGCGGCCGACGCGACCCGACGACGCGGACCTGCCGCTGCCGCGGTTTCGACTGCCCGCCGCCGACGTCCGGGTCCGGATGGTCGGCATCGGCGGCACCGGCGTGGTCACCGTCGCCCAGGTGCTCGGCGCCGCCGCGATCCTCGACGGCCTGCACACCGGCGGCCTCGACCAGACCGGGCTCAGCCAAAAGGCCGGACCGGTGGTGTCGGACCTGCGGATCGCCGCCGGTCCGGTGACCGAGTCGGCGACCGTGTCGATCGGCGCGGTCGACCTGCTGCTCGGGCTCGACCTGCTCGGCACCGCGTCCGCCGCGAACCTGGCCAACGCGAGCGCCGAACACACGATCGCCGTGGTCTGCGACAGCATCGTGCCCACCGGCCGGATGGCCGTGGACGTGAGCGCGCCGGCCCCCGATCCGGCGGCTGCCAGGGCCGTGGTCGACGCGTGCACGCGCCGCGCGGACAACCTCTACTGCGACGCCCGGGCGCTCGCCGAGCGGGTGTTCGGCGACCACATGCCGACCAACGTGATCATGCTGGGCGTCGCCTGGCAACACGGCATGTTGCCGATCTCGCTGGACTCGATGCGGGAGGCGTTCCGGGTCAACGGCACCGCCATCGAGCAGAACCTGGCCGCGTTCGCGTGGGGTCGCGCGGTGGTGGCCATGCCGGAGGTCGTGCGGCGGGCCCTGGATCCGGCCGATCCGGGCATGGTCCCGGATCCGGTCGTCGCGGCCATGATCGACCGAGTCGCCGCCGAGGATGGCGAGTTGCGCCGGCTTCTGGAGATTCGAGTTCCGGAACTGATCGCCTATCAGGACGCCGGATACGCCCGTCGATACCTCGAATTCGTCGCGCACGCCCACGAGATCGAGTCGCGGCGCGTGCCCGGTTCCACCGCCGTCGGCGAAGCCGTGGCGCGGGGCCTGTTCAAGGTGATGGCCTACAAGGACGAGTACGAGGTCGCCCGGCTGCATCTGCGGATGATCGAGACGCTGCCCGCGGGCTCGCGCTTCGCCGTCCACCTGCACCCGCCGGTGTTGCGCGCGATGGGCATGCAACGCAAGATCAAGCTCGGCCCGTGGAGCACACCCCTGTTTCGAGTCCTGTACGGCGCACGGCGGTTGCGCGGCAGCAGGTTCGATCCGATGGGCCTCGGCCCGGTCCGGCGCACCGAGCGGGCGCTGATCGGCGAATACCTCGACCACGTCGAGGAAGGGCTGCGGGTGCTCACCCCGCGGTCGCGCGAACTGGTCGCCGAACTCTGCGATCTGCCCGACGTGGTGCGTGGTTACGAGCAGATCAAGCTCGCGGGCGTCGAACGCTTCCGGGACCGCGCTCGCGCGCTGCGCGAGCAACTGTCCGCAGGTGACGCGTGAGCGGCATCGATGGCCACGGAACCGCCCTGTTCGAGACCGACCATCGCGAGAACGAGACGAGGAAGACCATGTTGATGCACGTGGTGATCGCCACCTGGAAGCCCGACGTGAGCGCGTCGGACATCGCCGGGATCCGGACCGCCGTCGAGCGGTTCGCCGAGGAGATTCCCGGGATCCGCGATGTTCGGGCGGGCGCCGACCTGGGACTGCGCGAGGACAACGCCGACTTCGCGATGACCGCGGTCTTCGCCGACGTCGATGCGCTGGACCGCTTCGTCGAACACCCGGCCCACGTCCGGGTGTCCGCGCGGCCGGCTCCGCTGGTGGCCTCGGTCCACCGGATCCAGTTCCCGCTCGCCGGCGCCGAACCCGTGGGTTGAGGAGGGCATCATGCGGATGATCACACTCGACGGACGAGCAAGCCTCCTCGTCCCGGCCCACGAAGGCGCCGGCGACGCGACGATCGACGTGCACACGGCAAGCGCGGGCCGGTTTCCGGCCGAACCGGATTCGCTCTTCGAGCAGTGGGACACGTTTCGCGCCTGGGCGGACACGGTCGACCCCGCGAGCGCGGTGCCCCTGGGCGACCGCCGGGTCGGGCCGCCGGTGGCGCGTCCTCGGCAGGTGTTCGCGATCGGGGCCAACTACCACGAACACGCCGACGAGGCGGGCATCGAGGCACCGGCCGACCCGCTGGTGTTCGGCAAGTTCGTCGGCTGCCTGACCGGCCCGCACGACCCGGTGACGCTGCCGAGCGAGGCGGTGGACTGGGAGGTGGAACTGGTCGTGGTGATCGGCCGACGCGCCGACCACGTCGCGGTCGCGGACGGCTGGGCCCATGTCGCGGGCCTGACGGTCGGGCAGGATCTGTCCGAGCGGGCCGTGCAGTTCAGCCTGCCGGTGCTGCAACTCGCCCTGGCCAAGTCGTATCCGGGATTCGGCCCGATCGGCCCCGTGCTGGTGACTCCCGACGAATTCGACGATCCCGACGACCTCGGCATCGCTTGCTCGATCGGCGACGAGGTGCTCCAGGCCGACCGGACGGCCCGGATGATCTTCCCGGTCGCCGAACTCGTCTCCAGGCTCTCGATGTTCTGCCCGCTGCTCCCCGGCGACCTGATCTTCACCGGCACCCCCGCCGGGGTGGGCGCGGCCCGGACCCCACCCAGGTTCCTGCGCCCGGGGGAGACCCTGGTCAGCCGCATCGAGGGCATCGGCGAGCTACGCAATCCACTGATCGCCCGGCAGCCGGCCCGATGACCCTCGACCGATACCCCGAGCCGACCACCGCCCGCCCGTCGCCGGACCGGGAAAGCGTCGAGGCCGCGAACATCACCGCGTTCGCCCGGTGGCTCACGGCCGAGGGATACGCCGAACCGATGTCCGACTACAGGTCGCTACAGACCTGGTCGACGGAGCATCTGCCGGAATTCTGGGCCGCGGTCTGGGCCTGGTTCGACATCCGGGCGGCGGGCGTCGGTGCCGAGGTGCTCACCGACGACCCGATGCCGTACGCGCGTTGGTTCCCCGGCGCCACGCTCAATTACGTGGACCACGTCTTCCGGTACGCCACGCCCGACACGCCCGCCGTCGTCGAGGCGGGCGAGCCGGGGCCCGACCACGGCGGCACCGCCGTGCGCCGCGAACTCTCCTGGGCGGAGCTGCGTCGCCAGGTGGCGGCCGTCGCGGCGACCCTGCACGGGCTCGGCGTCGGCCGCGGCGACCGCGTGGTCGGCTACCTGCCCGACATCGCCGAGACGGTGATCGCGTTCCTGGCCACCGCGAGCCTGGGCGCGACCTGGTCGGTGTGCGGCCAGGACTACGCTCCGACCGCCGCCCGCGACCGCTTCGCGCAGCTCGACCCGGTCGTCCTGGTCACCGCGGACGGATACCGCCACGGGGGCAGGACGCAGGATCGCCGCTCGGCGGTGGCCCGGCTGCGCGCGGGCCTGCCGAACCTGCGTGCCACCATCGTGGTCGAGCGACTCGCGGACTCGGGGGAAGCCGCGGATCCTGCGGATCGCCCGGTCTCCGAGCAGACCCTGACCTGGGCCGAGGCGAGTGCCGGCGAGCACGTCCTGCGGCCCGTGGCCGTTCCGTTCGAGCACCCCCTGTGGATCCTGTTCTCCTCCGGCACCACGGGCCTGCCCAAAGGCATCGTGCACGGCCACGGAGGAGTCCTGCTGGAGCACCTCAAAACCCTTTCGCTGCACTTCGACCTGCGTCCGGGCGACCGCTTCCTCTGGTACACCACGCCCAGTTGGATGATGTGGAACCTCAAGGTCTCCGCGTTGCTCACGGGTGCGACGACGGTGTGCCACGACGGCAGTCCGACCCGGCCGAGTGCCGACGGGCTCTGGGCGGTGGCGGCCGACCTGGGCGTCACGGTCCTGGGCACCAGCCCGGCGTACCTGCTCGCCTGCGCCCGGGCCGACACCCGTCCCGGTATCGACCACGACCTGTCCCGGCTGCGGCTGCTCGGGTCCACCGGGGCGATCCTGCCCGCCTCGGCGCACCACTGGGTGGCCGAACACGTCTCGCCGCGTGTGCGGGTGGTCTCCACCACGGGCGGCACCGACGTGGTGACCGGCTTCGCGGGCGGCGTGCCGACCGTACCCGTCCGCGCCGGCGAGATCTCGGCGCCGTGTCTGGGCGTGGCCCTGGCGGCGTGGGACGGGTCCGGGCAGGCCGTGCTGGATCGACCCGGCGAACTCGTGATCACCAAACCGATGCCCTCGATGCCGGTGTCCTTCTGGGCCGACCCCGACGGATCCCGGTACCACCGCGCCTACTTCGCGACCCACCCGGGCGTGTGGACGCACGGGGACCGGATCACCGTCACCGCCCACGGCGGCATCCTCGTCCACGGCCGCTCCGACGCCACCTTGAACCGCAACGGCGTGCGCATGGGCAGCGCCGACATCTACCAGGCCGTCGAAGCACTCCCCGAGATCGTCGAGGCGCTCGTGGTGGGCGTGGACGGTCCGGACGGCGCCTACTGGATGCCGCTCTTCGTCACCCTCGCCGCGGGTGCCCGGCTCGACTCCGCCCTGCGGGCCCGCATCCACGCGGTGATCCGCGACGAGGTCTCCTCCCGTCACCTGCCCGACGACATCCACGCCGTTCCCGGCATCCCGCACACCCGCACCGGAAAGAAGCTCGAAATCCCGATCAAGCGCATCCTCCAGGGCACACCCGTCGACGAGGCCGTGGACCCCGCCGGCGTGGACGAGCCCACACTCCTGGCCTGGTACCTCGGCCTGGCCGGTCGACACACCGGCCACCCCGACACCGACTGACCCCGGCCATTCCCCGACGACCCGGCCGGGGCACCGGCGTTGTCGGTCGCCCCGTCGGTCCCGCCCAAAGGTGGACACCGGCGGGGCGGTCCGTGGTCGGTCAATCGTCGTCGGCGCCGTGGTCCGTCCGGATGATCCGGTCGAGCACGGCTGCGGCCCGTTCCGGGTGTTCCTCCAGCCACCTGCCGAGGTGTTCCCGGACGGCCTGTTCGACGCAGCCGTGTACTTCCGGATTGCCGAGCATGCCGAGCGTGGCGCCCTCGAACTCGACACGGTCCAGTTTCACCGATACGACGGCCGTCAGGCCGGCGCAGATCCGGTCGGTGTCGAGGCCGGGGTCCGTTGCCTTGAGCAGCCGTCGCTTCCGTGCGTACGCGTCGACTGCGGCCACCACCCCGTGGCGGAAGCCCCCCGCGTGCGTGCCGTCGATGGTGGGCCGACTGTTGACGAAGCTCCGGACCTGCCCCTCGCGGGAGCCGTACCAACGCAAGGCCACCTCCAGCACCCCCGCCATCCGCGGGTCCTCGTGCTCGAAGGCGATGACGTCCGTGGGCGCGGGCTCGGTCGGGTGGCCGTCGAGGAAGACAACGAAGTCCCGTGCCCCGCCCGGGAATCGGAACCGCTCCGACCGGGACGCGGCCGGGTCGCGCCGATCGGTCAGCGAGATGTCCAAACTCCGGTTCAGGAAGGCCAGTTCCCTGAAGCGCTCGGCCAGCCGATCGAACGAGTACGCTGCGGTCCCGAAGATATCGGTGTCGGGCCGGAAGGCAATGGCAGTCCCGCTACCGGTTGTTGCCCCCGCCTCGGTGAGCGGGGTGACGGCCACGCCGCGCGCGTACTCCTGGACCCAGCGCACTCCCTCGCGCCGTACCTCGGCCGTCATTCGGCGCGACAGGGCATTGACGACGGCGGGCCCCACGCCGCAGAAGCCGAGCGCCACGTCGCGGCGGTTGCCGGGTCTCGCCCCGACATGCATGCCGGTGAGCAGGGCTTCGAGCCCGGGACTGCCGGAGCCCTCCGCTCGGTCGAGGGGAACGCCCGGCCCGTCGTCGGCGACACACACGCCCCCGTCGGGCGTGAGAGTGATGTCGATGGAGCCGGAACGAGCGGCCAGGATCTCGTTCACCGCCCGATCGGCCACCTCGAACACCAAGTGGTGCAGGCCGCGTTCATCCGTCGAGCCGATGTACATCCCGGGCCGTTTCCGAACGGCTTCCCACCCCTCCAGCACCTGAATACCGGCGGCGTCGTACCCGATGGCTTCCCCACTCACGATGTTCCCTCCCAGGGTGTGCGGCGGAAGTCCCCAGCGTAGGCGAATCCCAGGAAAGGACCAGGTCGGAGCCGGTTTGCCGGAGGCGTGCAGAGGCTCGTCGGCGCCTGCCGGGAGGCGGTCGACCCCCACGGCCGCGATCGGCTTCGGAGGGCGGCCGAGGGGCCGTCGAGACCGTGTGCGGCACTGTTTCCGGCGGACACAGGGTCACCAATTTCGCGGTATCGCAGACCGGTCCCCAGCGTCGCGTCCGTCCGCTTCACCGACGACCCGACGGGCCGACCGCGAGTGGGATTCCGGTGCGGTGGCTTTGTTCGACGGCTGCCGGCGAGTCGGCGCTGTCGGTGGCTTCGAGGGCGATCACCGGTTCGCTGGGGCCGGATGGTCCGAGGACCGGCCCGTCGAGCGGGGTGTGTCCCCAGGTGTGCGGGTCGGCCTGGGCGCTGCCGAAGGTGGACCAGGCGATCCGGGCCCGGCCGGTTCGGTCCGGGGTGTCGGAGTCGTAGACCAGGACGTTCGCGCGCAGCGCGGCGGGGTTCACGGTGCCGGGCAGGGCGGACAGTGGAATCCTCACCTCGACGGTATAGCCGCGCGGGTGCGTGCCGGCGGCCCAGTGCAGGCCGGGGGCGGTGTCGGCGGCGGGGCCCTGGTGTTGGTCGGCGTCCCGGGCGGCGCAGGCCGGGCCTTCGGCGGTGAAGGGGAGGATCGCGGCCTTGAAGGTGGTGGAGGTGTCGTCGGCGTCGCCGCGCGGGTCGACGGCGATTTCGACGGAGTCGGTGCGCCAGTGCCGCTTGCAGTCCGCGGTCGGGAGCGCGGCCCCCTGTGCGTCGTCGGTGACCTCGACCGCGATTTCCTCAACTGGGGGGACATCGACTGCCACTTCGGAAGCAAGACCAGGGACGCCACGGTGAAGTGGCAGCGGCACTGGAATGTGGACGACGACGGCAAGGTCGGCCGTGAGACCTTCACCAAGGCCGCCACCTTCCTCCGCGGCGTCCAGGGCGGCTTCCGTTACGTCGGGGTCGACGGCAAGTACATCGGCTTCTCGCGGTCCTCGAACGGCAAGTGGAACATGTCGATCAGCGGGGACTGGAAGACCGTCTGGTACGAGAAGTCCACGTTCGACAAGTGCACCTGACTCGACCGGGCCCACCGAGGCCGTGACGGTCCGCGAAACTCTCGCCCGGCCGGGCGAGCGCGGGGGAACACCCGGGTACACGCCGCGCCACGACGGCGGCGTGCACCCGGACGGTGCGAGGCCACCTCGCCAACCGCTGTACACCACGCGGGTGTTCGTCCCTCGACAAGGCCACACTCGGTGTGCGCGAGGTCGGGACGTCGGTCCGGTCCGTGGGTACGGTGGTGGCCGTGTATCCATTCGATACGAACTGTGGGCGCTTCCCGCGTCGACGGTCGGATGACGCGGGGGCGAAGCATGGTTGTGGATGCTCGGATCGAACGGTCCCAGGACCTCTATCGGCGCAGTGTGATGGGGGGAGAGCACCCGGCGCTCGACCAGGCCGATGGTGAACTGGACGCGGTGGAGGCCGAGTTGGCCCTTGCGCGCGGACGTATCCGACACGGCCGGTTCCTGGCGCGGCGGGCCGGGGACGAGACCGAGGATCCGGCCGAACTGGCGGCCTTCGAGCGCGCGTTGGCGTTGTTCCGGGGATTGGGCGATGTGCGTGGTGAAGGCGAGTCGTTGTTCTGGATCGGTATCGTGCATCAGGTCGTACGACGCGACCACGACACGGCCGTACCCCTGCTCGAACGCGCCCGCGAACTCGCGGCGAGGGTCGGGGACCAGGAGACCCGGGCCGAGGCAATTCGGCACCTGGGCATCGCCGACCACGCCGCCGGTCGCCTGGTGTCGGCTCGGGAACACCTGACCGCGTCGTCCGAGATTCGCCGGGAGATCGGACTGCTCGACGGCGTCGCGTCGAACATGGTGGGCCTGGGCTACATCGCCGCCGCCGAGGGGCGCCACGACGACGCGGCGGCGATCCTGGCCGAGGCCCACACGCTGGCGCGGGCGCACGGGGCACACAACATCGTGCTCCAGATCGAGGAGGCCCAGGCGAACATCCGCTGACCGGGGCAACGGCCCGACCACGCGTTGCCGGGGTCGGGCCGTTGCGCTGCGCCGCCCGTTGCCCGGGACCCGACTCGCCGGGCCGATCCGCGCCGGGCGGGCCGTGGTGAAGAGCGGGCCCGAAAGATTCTTCGGGAAAACGCGTGACCCGATGTCGAGAACGGGAAGTCGACTCCGACCCACCCGTGAAAGCAACGCGCGCGAGCCCGGTCGAGCCTGTTCGAACGACATCGGCCGAGCCGAGCCGCGCGGATCCGCAGCGGGAAGGGCATCCGTCGGGGCGCCGACCGCTTCCGGACGGGGACCCGCCACCGTTGTCGTCAGCACAGGAGGAACACGTGACTCAGCTACTGAAAGTCCAGAATTTCAACATCTCGCAGGACGGCATCGGTGCCGGTGAGGATCAGAGCCTCGAGCATCCGTTCGGTCACGTCGATCCCGCACGGCTGTTCGCCTGGGCCGGTGCCACGGCGAGCTGGCCCATGCGTACCGACCCGGGAGGCAGTCGAGGTCTGGACGACTACCTCACGCGGGACTACAACCACAACATCGGTGCCGAGATCATGGGCCGCAACAAGTTCGGGCCGCAGCGCGGGCCCTGGCAGGACTACGAGTGGCGTGGCTGGTGGGGCGACGAACCCCCTTTCCGTACCCCGGTGTTCGTCATGACCCACCACACGCGTCCGTCCTTCTCGCTCTCCGACACCACGTTCCACTTCGTCGACGCCGACCCGGCCACCGTCCTCGAACAGGCGCGGGAGGCGGCGCAGGGCAAGGACGTGCGACTCGGCGGCGGGGTCACCGTCATCCGGGAGTTCCTCGACGCCGACCTCGTCGACACCATGCACGTGGTGGTCTCGCCGGTGAAACTCGGCTCCGGACTACGCCTGTGGGGATCCCCCGACGAGTTGCTCGACCGGTTCCATCTGGAGGTCGTGCCCAGCCCGAGCGGCGTCTCCCACCACCTGTTCTGGCGAAAGTGACACAACCCCCCTGCACGCGTACCGCCCGGAAGCCGCGACGCGGCCCCGGGCGGTACGCGGCTCGACACTTCGGGGTATGGCCCGATTTCGATCAAGAGGGCTTCGTCGTCGCGGAGTCGTCGGACCCATGTTGCATCGGAGGAGGTGAACGCGGCGCGGCACAGCGCACGTTCGGGGTGATCCTCCTCGCGGCCGTCGATCGCCTGGGAGTATGCGTTGTCGGGGTCGGTCGGACGCCTCGGACGAACCGGCGGCCACCAGCACCGGGCCGAACACCTCGCCCCGACAGGGCACTTCGGGATCGGCCGCCAGACGCAGCAGGAACGGCAACACCGCCGGCATCGCCATGCCGATGCTCAGCGGACCGGCCATCACCACCCGACCCGGAGCTCGTTGGGCCTCCCCGGCCGCGTCGGGGTCGGCGAGACCACGCAGTACGACCGGGATGTCCTCGGGCAGCCGGGGATCGCCGACCACACCACGTCCGCGCAGCCCGCCAACGCCGAGTGCGCACCGGACTCCCGGGCCAGACGCGGATACGCCGCCATCAGTTTCGCGATCGCCGCCCCCGCAGCCGCCTCGTGATCCACGTTGCACACCGACGAATGCTCGTTCCAGCCACGCGCCCGCGACACGGGCGAGATCCGCCACGCCCCGACGAGACGCCCGAGCCTACGCCCCATACGCAGCAGCAGAACGGGACCACACCCCGAAGGCACCCCCCGGGGGTTCGGTGCACGGCCCGCGCCCATACGGTGGGCGGATGACGTCGATCAGGCAGTTTCAGGTCACCTTCGACTGCGCGGAACCCGAGCGCCTCGCTCGTTTCTGGTGCGAGGTGTTGGGGTACGTCGTATCGTCGCCGCCGCAGGGGTTTGCCACTTGGGACGATTTCAATCGCTCGCTGCCCCCCGAGCAGCGGGATTCGTCATTCTCCTGTGCCGATCCCTCGGGTGTGGGTGCGCGGTTGTACTTCCAGCGCGTTCCCGAAGGCAAGGTCGTCAAGAATCGGGTGCATCTCGACGTGCGGGTCGGCACCGGACTCGTGGGTGCGGAGCGCCTGGCCGCACTCGAGGCCGAGTGCGCACGACTGGTCCCGCTCGGCGCGGTCCGGGTGCAGCTACTGGTTGCCGATGAGGACAACGAGTCGTGCCTCGTGATGCAGGACATCGAGGGCAACGAGTTCTGTCTCGACTGAGCGCCCGGCCCGGATGCCCGGGGCCCCGACCGGCACCGCGCCCCCGGCGTCCGTGGTGACGCTCACCCCGATCGTGGCACGAGGTCGGGATGCGGCAGGGCCGTGGGGGCCTCGCCGGGGCGTGCGGTGTGGGCGACGAGGTGGTCCGCCACGTGGCGCAGGTCGCGGCGGCGGGCGAAGGCCGCGCGTTGGCGTTCGGCGCCGCCGCCCGCGCTCGCCTGACGGTCGAGGACCGCAGTCACCGTCGGGAGTTCGCCGAGCGCCTCGATCACCGGCAGGGCGTGGTCGCGCAGTCGCCGGACCAGGGTCGCGGCGGGCAGGAGTCGCCCGCTGCACGGGTCCAGGCCGTGGCCGGACCATCCGTCCCGGGCGGAACGCCAGTAAGCGGCCCGCAGCACCGGCTCCGCCAACGGCGGGCCCGGGTCCCCGCGCCGTACACGTTCCAGGGCGCGAAGGACCAGGGCCCGGACCAGCACGGCCAGTGCGGCGGTCTCGTCGACATCGGCGGTGACGTCCATCGCGCGGATCTCGACGGTCGGCAGGTGCGCACACGGACGCACGTCCCAGAACAGCGTGCGCTCGCCCAGGGCCGCCCCGCTCTCGCGCAGTGTGTCGGCGAGCTGATCGTGGTGTTCGAGCGAGAAGAAGTACGGCGGCGGCCCGGACACCGGCCACCGCGCTCCCGCGATCGTGCGCCAACTCGCGTATCCGCTGTCTCGGCCCGCCCAGAACGGCGAGTTCGCCGCCATCGCCACCAGGGTCGGCAGCCAGGGTCGCAGGTGGTTGGAGACCAGCACCGCGTGCTCGCGGTCGGGCACGTGGACGTGGACGTGCAGGGCGCACAGCGCGTAGGTGTCGTTCAGCGCGCGAAACTCCTCCAGACCGTCGCGGTAGCGCGGATCGGGGCGAATGGGTACCGGCTCGCGCGCCCCCAGGATCGGGGTGCCCGACGCGGCCACCGCCAAGCCCTCGGCGCCCGCCGCGTGCACCACGGCGGCGCGCATCCGGGCCAGATGGAACGCCAGTTCGCCCAGACCGGCGCACGGTGGGGTCTTGGCCTCGATCTGGTACTCGGTCAATTCGCCCGAGACCAGGTCGCCGAGCGTGCCCCGGGCCCGGGCCAGGACGCGCGAGCCGCCGGTCGCGACGGTGCCGTCGGCGGGGTCGACGAGGAAGTACTCCTCCTCGACACCCATCGTGGGACCGTCCGTGGTTGCCGCCATCTCGTGTGCCGTCCCTTCGCCCGGACGCCCGCGCTGCGCCATGCGCCGCGAACCCGTGTTCGGCGAGACGGTGCCCCCTGGCGTCGTGGTCGACACGAAGACCACCGATCCGGCCCATGTTCACCCGACCGCGTCCGCCGGCATGCCCCGACGACGGCCGCATCGCATGCTGGTCGGAGCGACGACCCCTTTCCCGACCCGAAGGCGTGCGATGACGAACGTGCACACGTCGACGAGCCCGTCCGAGCCCGCCGGCCGCGACGCCACGCCGAAGGACCTGCTGCGGGTCGCGGACCTGGAGCCGACCGCGCTGGTCGACATCCTGGAACTGGCACGGAGAATGAAACAGGACCCCCTCGGCTGGCAGGACACCCTGCGCGGCGGCGCCGTGGGCTGCGTCTTCGAGAAGCCCTCGACCCGTACCCGTGTCTCGCTCGCCGTCGCCGCCCACCGGCTGGGCATGACCGCCGTGCTGCTGAGCCGAGAAGAGATGCAACTCGGACACGGTGAGTCCGTCGCGGACACCGCCCGGGTGCTCTCCTCCTACCTCGACGCCGTCACCGTGCGCACCCACGGGCACGACGTGGTCGAGGAACTCGCCGACCACGCCTCGATCCCGGTCGTCAACGCCCTGTCGAACACGCACCACCCGTGCCAGTCGCTCGCCGATCTCCTGGCCCTCACCGAGCACTTCGGCAGCCTCCGCGGACTGACCGCGGCATTCGTCGGCGACGCCCGAGGCAACACCTGCAACTCGTTCACGGAGGCGTGCGCCGCCACCGGAATGCACCTGAACATCGCCCACCCGCCCGGGTACGACCCCGACCCGGACGTCCTGGCCCGGGCCCGCGCGACGATGCGGACGACCGGCGGCTCCGTCAACGTGGTCATCGAGCCTGCGGAGGCGGTCCGCGGCGCCCGCGCGGTCTACGCCGAGGTGTGGGTCCCGATGGACAGGAAGAACGAAAGCGCGCTACGCGCCCGGGTGTTCGCGTCCTACCGGGTCGACCGCGAACTCCTTGCCCACGCCGACGCCGAGGCCACCGTCCTGCACTGCCTGCCGGCGGTACGCGGCGAGGAGATCACCTCCGACGTTCTCGACGGCCCCCGATGCCTCGCCTGGCGCCAAGCCGCGAACCGACTCCCCACCAGCCAAGCCGTCCTCCACACCCTCGTCACGGGCTCCCGGGCGCGCGGGTGAGGTGAACCGGCCCGCCCGGCTCCGCGGGGGTGGGCGGGCCGCGGTCCGAGCGAGGCGCGGGCACGCGGGTCACCCCGAAGGCGGCGTCACGGGCGATCCGGCTCGGTGGCCGCCCCGGATCCGGCCTCGTCGGGGGTCGCCGCGAACTCGCCGTTCCTGCGGGCGGCTCGGAGCCGTTCGAGGGCCTGCTCGCGGGCGGTGCGGCCGGGCTCGACGAGCAGCGCGGCGTCGTCGGCCAGGGACGTGGCGTCGGAGGTGGCGGCCCGGATGATCCGGGCCAGGTCTGCGGGCGGCGGAAGCGGCTTGTCCATGCGCGACATGGTCCCAGTACCGTCCGACGTCCACCACCGGATCCGGTGCACCGAAGGCCGCCCCCTCCGGGTGCACCGATGCCGGAACCGACAGGGGCGTCCGCCCGCGGGTCGGATCGGCGCATGCCATGCACCCGAACGCGATCCGAACCGACCTGCGGAATCGGCCTTCCCCGGCGCTGTGTTCACGCCGTCGTCGACGCACTCACGCTCGCCGACCCACTGACGCACCAACGCTCGTCGACCCACTCACGAGCGTCGCCGTCCTCACGCCGGATACGGAGCGGCCCGGCGAGCCGAGCGCAGGGCCCCGGCCCACCACGCCAACTGCTCGAAGAGGGCTTTGGCGTACCCGGCCGCCTCGGGGTCGGTGGGGCTGCCGTCCTGCCATGCGGTGAAGTAGTCGGGGAACGCGAGGCCGTCGCGAATCGTCACCGCGTGCAGCTCGGAGAGCACGTTCTCCAGGTGCAGTACGGCGTGCCGGCCGCCGGCCGCGCCGCCGTAGCTGACGAACGCGACGGGCTTGGCCGTCCACTGGGTGAAGTGCCAGTCGATGGCCGCCTTCAACGATGCCGGGTAACTGTGGTTGTACTCCGGGGTGACCAGGACGAACGCGTCGGCGTCCGCCAACGCCGAGGTCAGGGCCGCCATTCCGGCCGGGCGGGGGTAGTCGTCGCCGGTGACCTTCGGCGACGCGGCGGGCAGGGACAGCGGGATGTCGATGTCGGCCAGGTCGACGATGTCGACGTCGAAACCGCCGTGCGCGTCGGCCTGGGCGGCGACCCACGAGGCGACGACCGGGCCGAACCGTCCTTCCCGGACGCTTCCGATGATGATCGCGAGCTTGTGCTTGTTCTCCATGCCCACCATCGTCGGGCCGCGCCGGGAGCACAACCAGACCGTGCTCGGGCCGGCCCCGGCAGGGCCACCCTGCCGACCGCGCGCGGCAATCGCCCTATGCTCGGAGGCATGGGTACGCCGTTGGGGGACTTCATCCGCGCCAAGCGCGACAGCGTGCAGCCGGCCTCGCTGGGGATCACGGATCACGGCCGCCGCCGCGCGCCCGGGCTGCGCCGCTCGGACGTCGCGGCACGCGCGGGTATCAGCGTCGAATACCTGACCCGCATCGAGCAGGGCCGCGACCGCAACCCCTCGGCCGCGGTGCTGAACGCGGTGGCCGACGCCCTGAGCCTCGACCCGGCGGAACGCAACCACCTGCGCTACCTCGCGAAGATCGTCTCGGGGGAGTGCCCCACCCACACCCGTCCGGAGCCACCGCCCCGCGATGTGCGTCCTGCGGTCCTGGCGACCCTCCGCCTCCTCGAACCCGGCATCGCCCTGGTGACCAACCGAGTGGGCGACCTCCTGGCCTACACCGGCGCCTACGCATCGATCATGGCCGAAACGGGACTGCTCGACGGCGACGCCGCGAACCTCACGAGCTACGTTTTCACCGATCCCCGCGCCCGGACGTTCTTCGCCGATTGGGAAGACGTCGCCGACGAGCAGGCGTTCGACCTGTGGCTCGGCCCGTCCGCCGAGAACTTCCAGTGGCTCAGCGCGGAACTCGCGCCAGCGGCCGGCCCCGAGTTCACCCGGCGGATGAACCGCCAAGTCGTGCCACGACGCGGCGCCCTCAGGCTCAACCACCCCTCGGGAAGCGAACTCCGGCTGATCCGCGAGACACTCGAACTCCCCTCGGACGCCCAACAGTTGGTCGTCTTCCTCCCGGCGGACGAAAGCACGGCCCAGGCCGTCGACCAGCTCCGCCACCGCCCCGACAACCGCCTCCGCGCCATCTCCTGACCCGCCACCCTGGCACGTCCGGCCCGGTGGCAGCGGACGGCTGCGGTCCGCTGCCGGGGCGGGGTGGTGCGTGACTACTGTGCGGGCAGGGGGCGGTCGGCGTTTCGGGGGCCGGGGCCGGGGTTGGGGCGGTGGGCATGAGTCGTAGGGTGCGCACGGGTGCGAAGAGGAGCGGGACGCAGGAGAACAGGCCGGCGACGCCGACGATCCACAAGGTGGGGCGGACGCCGATCAGGCTGCCGAGCGTGCCGCCCAGGAGCGCGCCGAGCGGGATGAGTTGACGGCGAAAGCCTCGGTCGCCGCCGGTGCCTCCCGGTTGAGCTCGGTGAAGTGCAGCGTCGGCGGGACGGCGCCGTGCTCGACCGCGAGTGTCGCGGCGATCAGCCCGATCACGCCTGCGGCGGCGTCGTGCGCTCGGTTTCCCGAGCGCTTCCCGCCGCGCCTTCTCTCGGCCCACCATGTTGCTGCGATGGGGCCGCAGGGTGGTCCGGGTCGCTGCGCCGTTATTTCGGCTTGCTTTCTTCCGGTGAACATCCGATCGTCCGGGCGTAGGACGGGGCCCGTCGGGACAAGGATCGATCCGACCCGTTTTCCCAGTGACCCTGTGGAGGACCACTGTGCGCAAGAGGCTGATCGTCTCTGCCGCCGTCGGCGCGCTCGCCCTGCTCGTGTCCGTCCCCGCCTCCGCTTCCGCCGCCCAGGTCGGCCCGGGAGCGGCGGGTATCGGCGACCCCTACTACCCGACCGCCGGCAACGGCGGCTATGACGTCTCGCACTACGACATCCGGCTCAAGTACCAGCCCGCCACCGACGAGTTAGAGGGCACCACCACCATCCTGGCCACCGCGACCCAGGACCTCACCCGCTTCAACCTCGACTTCGTGCTCAAGGTGAAGGAGGTGCTGGTCAACGGCCGTACCGCCAAGTTCGCCGGCACCGGTGAGCACGAGCTGGAGATCACCCCCGCCCGGGTGATCGCCAAGGGCAGCCCGATCACCGTCGTCGTGCGCTACGCCGACAAGCCCGGGGAGGTCGAGCGCGGCGGCCAGTCGGCCTGGCTGCGTACCCCCGACGGCGGCGTCGCCGCCAACGAGCCGGAGGGCGCGGCCTGGTGGTATCCGAGCAACGACCACCCGACCGACAAGGCCACCTTCGACGTCTCGGTCCTGGTGCCCGACGGCACGCAGGTGATCAGCAACGGCACCTCGACCCAGAGTTCGCGCGCCGGCTGGACGCGCTACAACTACCGGCAGGCCAAGCCGCAGGCCACCTACCTGGCCACGCTGGCGATCGGCCGGTTCGACATCCGCACCGACACCACCCCGGGCGGCCTGCCCGTCCTCACCGCGTACAGCAAGGACCTCGGTGCCAACGCCGGTGCGGCGCAGGCCAGTGTCGAGCGGACCGGCGAACTGGTCGACTGGCTGAGCGGCTACTTCGGCGCGTACCCGTTCGGCACGGTCGGGGGCTATGTGCCCAACGTGCCCACCGGGTACGCGTTGGAGACCCAGGGGCAGATCTTCTACAGCCCCGCGCAGTTCGCCCGGGGCGCCAACACCTCCGTCGTGGTACACGAGTTGGCGCACCAGTGGTACGGGGACAGCGTGTCCGTGCAGCGCTGGAGCGACATCTGGCTGAACGAGGGCTTCGCCCGGTACTCGCAGTGGTTGTGGTCCGAGCACGAGAACGAGGGCACAGCCCAGGAGTTGGCCGACTACGTCTACAACCTCTACCCGGCCGACGACGCGTTCTGGACCGTCAAGCCGGGCGACCCGGGCGCGGACCACCAGTTCGCCGGCGCGGTCTACGACCGGGGCGCGGTGGCGGTGCAGGCGCTGCGCAACGCCGTCGGGGACGAGACGTTCTTCCGGATCCTGAAGGGGTGGCCGACCGAGCGCAAGTACGGCAACGCCACCATCCAGGACTTCCAGGCGTACGCGGAACGGATCTCCGGCAAGCCGCTGGGCGAGCTGCTGAACACCTGGCTGTTCACGGCGGCGAAGCCGGCAGCGGGGTCGGCCGGTGTGGTGGCGCCGAGCCCGGCGAGGAGCGTTGCGGCGGACGTGCTGCCGGAGCCGAAGTCCTGGAAGAAGATCCAGGAGACCAACACGGTGCACGAGCACCGGGATTGACGGTGCGTTCGATGCGTTCGGTTCGTTCGATGCATTCGGTTCGTTCGGTTCGTTCGGTTCGTTCGAGGTGAACTCCCGAACGGTCCGGCCGTCCGTGGGTGAGCGGCCGGCCGGGCCGTTCGGTGCGCTTCGCGGTGGAGCGATTCGGCCACGCCGGGGGCGAGGGTCGTCCGGCCGGCCCGCGTCGGCTCGGCCGGGTGTCGTCGACCCGGGGCGGTGGGTTCGCCGAACTCCGGCTATGGTCCCGCCATGGCCGTTCCCGAGATCATCCCCATCGCATATGAGCCGGACTACCGGACCGACACGATCGGCCGATTCGCGGACGGCCAATTCCTCGCCTCGATCACCTACGCCTTCCCCGAGGGATATCGCCACGGCGAAGGCTGGGAGGACGCCAAACGCCTTTACGTCGTCCTGCACCGGTTCGACGTCGAGGGTCACCACGTCGACTCCGATATCCGGTGCGCGGGAACCTGGCGCGAACAGCAGCAACAGCACGGCGACCCGGACTCGGTCCTGGCCCGCGCCGAAGCCCGGATGGCGGAGCTGTTGGACGCCCTGCCTCGTCGAGAGTTCCGGAGCATCGGCATCCGGCCCTTTCAACTGATCGTCGACGACGTGCTGTTCGGGTTGGTCATCTCGCAACACGGCGGGCACGAGGACGAAGACGACTGGGCCGAGCTCCACCCCGACGGCCTCGGCTTCTGCGACCCCTGGAACGGCGAGTACTCGACCTGATCACCGGATCGACGGGCCGGGCGCTCCTCGTCATCGTCCCGACGTTCGCCACCATCGGTGTGGTCCTGGGTCGACGCCGAACCCCTTTCCCAGGCAACGGACTTACCGCGCAACGGCCGGTCGGCACCCGTCTCTCACCACGCGACCACGATCGCAACGACGAGCCCTGCGCCGCTGCCGGCGATCACGGCGTAGAGGCCCCAGTGCCACTGCTCGTGGAACGTGATCGTGGGGGGCATCAGGTAGTTGCCCTCGACGTACCTGACCAGGGAGCGGTGCGTGGCGTACTGCGCGATCAGCACGCCGAGCCCGCCGATCAGCAGCAGGGACGTGAGTATCGTGCCGACCAGGCCCAGATGGCCGGTGATGCTCTCGACCAGCCCGCCGACGAACGCGAACACGGCCGTCGCGACCCACGCCACGAGCAGGGCCGCCATGATCGCGCCGGCCACGGTGAAGAGCACCCTGGCGGCCTGCCCGACTTCACGCGCCGCACAGGCGACGCCGCCGACCGCGAGCAGGGCCGCGACGGCGATGGCGATCGTCCAGCCGTTCGTGATCGCGACGGCGTAGAGGCGGACGGCAACCCAGGTGACGACCTCGGCCGCGATGACGGCACCGCCCGCCACGCCGAGGTATCGAGCCGCCTCCTCGTCGGCGAACGCGCAGCCGGCGGCCGCGACCAGCAACAGTCCCCCGATGGTGGTCCATGTGGTCCAGACCGTGGCGGTCGCTGCGGTGTAGGCCGGTACGACGACTTCGATGCCCAGCACGACGACGAGCACCGGCACCGCGACGAGCAGCCCGGCGAGGGCCGCCGCACGTCGAACCGGCGCGTCGAGTCGTATGAGGACGGCGACTACGACGCCCGCGAGCAGGACGCCTGCGGCAATGCCGTACGCCTGCGCGGACGGGCCGCCCGGCAGCGCGACGTCGAAGGAAACGTTGCCGACCCGGACCAGCACGGCCGCACCCGCCGCGATCAGCGCGAGCATGGCCAGGGCCACGGCGATCAGCCCCGCGCCGACCATGTCCGCGTCGTCCTCGCGCAGTCCCCGGGCCAGAACCGACGCGCCGGCGGCGGCCAGGAGCGCGAGCGCGGCCGACAACCCGCCGACCAGGGCGGACGCGTTGTCATGTGCCTCGGTGCGCAGCGTGAGCACGAGCAACTGGAACATCGCGAGCGCGTAAGCGATTTGCGCGACGGCCTGGAGCTTGGACTCCAGGACCGTCCACGCCAGTTTCCGCGCGACGCCCTTGGCGATCTTCGCCCCGTCCTCGGCCGCCGCGCGCTTGACGTGATCGCCGGGTGTGCCGCTCGGTTTCGCCTTCTTGCTCCACGCACCGAGCACGATGGCGAGCGCCGCGTAGACGGCGACGGCGGCAAGTACGAAAAGCTCGTATCCGCGCGGCTGTCCCGAACCGTCGGCCGCCTCCCGGGCAGCCCACGCACAGGCCAGCAGCGTCGCGGAGACGAGCCAATGCTGGATTTGCGAGCGGACCATCGTCCGCATGACGAGTACGATCATGACCCCGCCCCCCGCGTGGCCCGCCCCCGAGCCCACGCCGAAACGCCGTCGCCGAGGCACACTCCCCGCACCCCGACTGCTCTCCCAGGCTAGGCGCACACCGCGACCAAGCGCCGGAAACTCCCCCAACCGACCACGATTTCCCCCCGCAACCGGCAAGTCGTGGGGATCGACCAGCGATACATCCGGATGGGCGGTATCGGCGGGGCACTTGGGTGCCCTCGCTCGGACGAGTTGGTCGGTCCCGACGGGATCGGCCGACGAACGCGGTTCGAGCACGGAACGATCTACTGGCGCCTGGCCGGTGTGGGGAGCAATCGGCGACTACTTGTGCAACACCCTTGGGTGCGAGGCGGGATGGGCGCGCTACCCCACCGGCTTATCAGTACACGGTGGGCAATGAGACCCGCCGGAACTTCCAGTGCACGGTGATTCACTTCAAGGACCATGGCGGAGGGGCGACGCAGACCTGGTCGGAGCCCGACATCTGCCTCTGACACCCGACACGCGTCACGTGGTCAGGAGTCGAGTACGGCGGCGACGGCCTCGATCTCGACGAGTTGATCGGCGTAACCGAGCACGGTGACACCCATCAAGGTGCTGGGGACGTCGTGGTCGGCGAACGCCTCTCGGACCACCTTCCAGGCAGCCACCAGATCCTCTTGCCGGGCCGATGCGACGAGAACTCTTGTATTGATGACGTCCTGGAGCGACGCGCCGGCGGCTGCGAGAGCAACCCGCATGTTCTCGACGGCTTTGAGTGCCTGACCTGCGTAGTCGCCGATCGCTGCCGTCGAACCGTCCTCGTTCAGGGGACACGCCCCGGCGAGGAAGATCAGGCGAGCGTCGGCGGGGGCGGTGGCTGCGTAGGCGTACTCGGCAACGTCGGACAGGGAGGCGGAGCGGATGAGGGTGACGGCGCGAACCATGGGTTTCGGGTCCTTTCTGCGGGTTGTCGGGTATGCACATCCTGGCAGGGCTGCACAACTGCCGCACGGGCCAGGGTATTCGGGCAGTCGAGCGACGTGACGCACCACCTGCCGCAGACCCCGGCGAGGGACGGGCACACCGACATCGGGACCATTCGCCTGGCCCCCACGGACGACTCGAGGGTCGGTACGCCGACACGTCCCCATTACGCAGATCCACAACGCGTCGGCGACCCCGGCCTGAGGGAGGTCGCACCGTGTCCGGTACCGGGCATCGACCCGGACGAGATCCGTCACCGGGGGTTGGCCCTGGTGGGGGCCATCGGCGCCGGGCCGGTGGTGTCCTCCCGCTTCGGCGTGTGCGTTCGGCTACTATGGGTGGTCTTGTCGGCTCGGTAGGAGTAGGAGGCGGCGATGCCCGGGCGTCATCGTGGTGGGGATGATCCGATCGAGGGTGACGGTCAGCAGCCTGGGCGGCCGATCCCGCCTGCGGAGCCGAATCCGCCCGCTCCGCCGGGGAAATGAGTACACCTCCCGGCGTTGACGCCCCCGACATCCCGGCGCCGGGCGACGCGGCGATGGTGCCCGATGCCGTTGCGCCGGCAACCGGGCTCACGGCCGGTGGGTGGCTTACCCCGGACTGGGCCGATGCGTGGAAGCGTGTGGACCGCGCCGCGTTCGTGCCCGACCGGGTCTGGGTGCCGGCTCCCGATGGCTACCACCGCCTGGATCGCCACGACGACCCGATGCGCTGGCGCGGCCTTGTGCACACCGACACCGCGTTGATCACCCAGGTCGAGAACGGCACCGCCGCGCCGCAGTTCTCGCTGCACCCCACCAGCAGCGCGAGCATGCCGCGGATGGTCGCCTCCATGCTCGCCCACCTCGACGTGCGCGAGGAACACCGCGTCCTGGAGATCGGCACCGGCGTCGGCATCACCGCCGCGCTGCTGGCCACCCGACTCGGCGACGCGGCGGTCGTGTCCGTCGAACTCGACCCCGCCGTCGCCGCCGACGCCCGCGCCGCGCTGCATCGCGCGGGACTCCGCCCCCGGCTGATCGTCGGGGACGGCACCCGGGGCAGTGCCGAACACGCGCCCTACGACCGGGTGTTGTCGACGTTCTCGGTCCAGACGATCCCGCCCGCGTGGATCGCCCAGACGCGCCCCGGCGGCCGGATCGTCACCCCGTGGGGGAGCGCCCTGTACAACGGAGTCCTGATCGCCCTGGATGTCGCGACGGATCCCGACGGTAGCCCACGGGCATCGGGGCCGGTGGTGGGCGACGCCGCGTTCATGTGGGAACGCGGCCAGGGCGTGCGCGGCGGCGTGATGGACACCGTCCGCGAACACGACCTCGGCACACCCGGCACCACCACCCTCGATCCCCGGCTCCTGGTCGACGACCGCGACGCCGCGTTCTGTACGGGCCTCCTCGTCCCCGGCGTTCGGCGCTCGATCGGCCGCCCCGCGGGTGCGGCGCGAGGCGGCGACGGCGAGTTCACCCTGTGGCTGGTCGACGCGGACACCCATTCCTGGGTCTGCGTGGACCACACTCCGGGCGCCGACGTGTTCGAAACGGCGACCCACGGGCCCCGCCCGATCCTCGACGAGATCGAGGCCGCCCTCGCCTGGTGGATCGAGCACGGCCGCCCCGAACGCACCCGCTTCGGCGTCACCGCCACCCCCGGCACCCAGACCCCATGGCTGGACGATCCCGCGAACACGCTGCCCACCACCGACAAGCGCCCCGACACACGTCCTTGAACCCGGCCGGCGCGCATCCCGAAGGGCCGGGCGCGGACGGGCCGGCCTGTTCGTGGCGCGGCCCGCCGGTGGTGGGGTGTGGCAACCGGCTTGCCGCTAAGGGACGTTCCATGCGGCGATGACGGGACGGCCGTGCTCGGTGGTCAAGAAGCCGAGTGTGCCCGGATGTGGATGGCCGAGCATCCGGCCGGCGGAGGCGTCGAGGCCGAGCCGGCGTACGGTGAGCACGCGGGCCAGATGACCGTGGGCGACGACGGCGACGTCACCGTCGGCCAACAGCGGGCGGATCCGGTTCAGCACCGCGTCCACGCGCAGGGCCACCTGCCGGAGCTGCTCACCGGGATGGTCGGCGTCGCCGGGCGGGACACCGTCCCGCCACAGGTCCCAACCCGGCCTCGTCGCCTGGATCTGCTCCGAGGTCAGGCCCTCGTAGCCGCCGTAGTCCCACTCCACCAGGTCGGGTTCGGGCTCGGCGCCGGCCAGTTCCGCCAGCTCGGCGGTCCGCATCGCCCGACCCAGCGGACTGCTGAACACGGCGACCAGGGACCGCCGGGCCAGCCTGGGAGCGAGCGCCTTGGCCGCAGCCTCACCCGCTTCGGTCAGTGGGACGTCGGTTCGGCCTGCGTGTCGGCCCGACAAGCTCCACTCGGTCTGGCCGTGTCGGACCACTATCAGCTCACCCATGGCCGTGCACGCTATCCGATGACGCGTGCGTTCGCCCTGACCAGGAGCGGGACGACGTCGGGACGGACACTGCCGAGGAACCACGGTTCCAGCCGGCCGCCCGGCAGCGTGACGCGACGGCGGAACGTGCGGCGGTGATCGTGTACGTTCCGCCCCTGGTCGCGGAGTGCGACGCCCGTCGCCTGTGGGAGTCGGCGCAACATGCCGATGGTGTAGGCGGTCCGGAACGCGGCGTTGTCGGGTCGGGCGCGGCGTGCGAGGGGCGAGGCGATTCACCCCACCGATTCCACCGGGGCGGGGCCCGATCCTGATAGGGCGGCCGGGGTCGGGCTCCGGCGCGGCGGAGTCGGGAGGGTCGGGCGTCGCGTTCTCGTCGAAGACCTGTTGTGTGGTCCGAGGGCGACCGGGTGGGGCGCCGGGTAGGGGCCGGCGGGCCCGGTCGCAATCGGCGTTGCCGCCGGCGCCCGAGTGCGGGTGACAGCGGGCTCGCCTTGCGACCGGGCCCTCGGGCCCGTGCTCCAGCCGGACCCGACATCGTTCACGGATGGCCGGGCGTGGCTTGCCGGATCAGGGTGGGCGGTGGCGCGGGGCCTGGTGCCGGCAGGCGCGGGCGAAAGGGGCAACCATGACGAAGCGCTCGACGTGCCCGTAGGAGGCGAGACGGCCCGGCGGGCACATCGGCGCCTCCGGACGGGCTGCGTCGGCGAGTCGGTGGGTGGGCACGGTGGCCGGGTGGGTGGGATCAGACGCGTGCGCCGTTGTCGTGGGATGTGTGGTCGGGACGGCGACCGGCGCGGGCGGTGGAGCTTCGGGGTCGGGACGCGCGCAGCGGCACGGATGTCGAGCGGGACTCCAACGCGACGGCCAGCGGGGCGGCGACGCTCACCGTGGAGACGGTGCCTGCCACGACGCCGATCAGCAGCGCCAGCGCGAAGTCGGCCAGCGAGTCGCCGCCCAACACCGCCAGTGCGATCAGGACGAACAACGCGCCGGAACCGGTGTTGACCGTACGCGGCAGGGTCTGCACCACCGCCGTGTCGGTGATCCGGGCGAGCGAGCGCTTGCCGGGCGCGGGTGTGCGGCGCAGTTCGCGGATGCGGTCGAAGACGACGACGGAGTCGTTGACCGAGTAGCCGATCACGGTGAGCAGCGCGGCCAGGAACACCGCGTCGACGGTGCGCCCCAGCCACGTGAAGACGCCCACCAGGATCAGTACGTCGTGTGCCAGCGAGACGACCGCGGCCAGCCCGAAGGTCCAGCGGAACCGCACCGCGAGGTAGGCCATCTGGGCGGCGAGCGCGATCCCGAGGGCGATCATGGCCTTGAGCCGCAGTTCCGCCCCCAGGCTCGGTCCGATGAACTCGTCGCGCACCTTCTCCGCGCCGCGGCCGAGTTCGCCGATCGTGGCGGTGATCCGCGCCTCCTCGGCCTCGGTCGGCTTTGCCGTGCGTACGGTCAGTTCGTGATCGCCCGAGGTCTGTACGACGGCCTTGGGGAACCCGGCGTCGGCCAGTGCCGACCGGGCCCGGTCCGGCTCGACCGACTGCGTGGTCGAGTACTCCACGAGCCGGCCGCCGGTGAACTCCACGCCGAAGTCGACGCCGCGCACCGCCACACCGGACACCGCCAGGCCCAGCGCCAGCACGCCGGAGACGGCGAGCAGGCGCCCGCGATGCCGCATCAGGTGCGGATCGCGTCGGGCCAGCCACTCGCGCACCGGGCCCGCGTGCGCGATGCCGCTGATCCGGGGCCGGCGTCGGACCGCCGCCCGGCCCACGGCGAACTCGGCCAGGACCCGGGTGACCACCAGCGCGCTGACCATCGACGCGAGCACGCCGATGCCCAGCGTCACCCCGAATCCGCGTACCGGGCCGGTGGCCAGGAAGAACAGCAGGCCGGCGGCGATCAGCGTGGTGATGTTGGAGTCGGCGACGGCCCCGAACGCGTTGCGGAAGCCTCGGGTCAGCGACGGGCGCAGGGCCGGTTTGGTACGGGCGAGGTATTCCTCGCGGGCTCGTTCGAACACCAGCACGTTGGCGTCGACCGCCATGCCGACGGCCAGTACGAATCCGGCGATTCCGGGCAGCGTGAGGGTGGCGCCCACGCCGACCAGGGCGGCGTACGCGATCAGCCCGTAGCCGGCCAGGGCCACGGCGGCCAGTACGCCGAGCAGGCGGTACACGCCCGCGATGAACAGCGCGGTCGCCGCGGCGCCGATGATCGCGGCCCAAGTGCCCGCCTCGACGGCCTGCTTGCCCAGCGTGGGCCCCACGGTGCGGTGTTCCACCGTCTCGACCGGCACCGGCAGCGCGCCGCCGTTGATCAGCAGCGCCAATTCGCGGGCCTCGCGCTTGTCGAAGTCGCCGGTGATGCGGGTGGATCCGCCGAGGATTCCGGTGCCGCAGCCCACCGAGGCGTCGACCTGGGGCGACGAGACGACCTTGCCGTCCAGGGCGATCGCCACGCGCCGCGCGGGCGTTCCGGCGGGCGCGCACGCGGCGTCCCCGGTGAGTTCGGCCCAGGCCCGTTCGCCCCGGCCGCGCAGGTCGAGGGTGACGTGCCAGCCGCCGCCGGCCGGATCCAGGAGGGCCTCGGCCCGGTCGACGTCGGCTCCGGTCATCCGCGTCGCGTCCAGCCTCAGCATTTGGCCGGACTCGTCCGGCAGTACCTGTCGTCCCTCGGCGTCGGGTGTGGTGGTGGCATCGCTCGCGTCGGCGAGTCCGAGAACGGGATGGAAGGTGAGTTGTGCGGTACGGCCGAGCACCTCGGCGGCGCGGCGCGGATCCTGCACGCCGGGCAGTTCGACGATGATCCGTCGGTCGCCGGAGCGGACCAGGCCGGGTTCGGAGACGCCGAGCGCGTCGACTCGGCGACGCAGCACCTCCAGGGCTCGGTCGGTGGCGTCGCGGTCGGCCTTCGCGGTGGGCGAGTCCCGGGTCTCCAGGACGATCTGGGTGCCGCCGCGCAGGTCGAGGCCCAGGCGTGGCGGCACCGTGGCGGCGATGTAGGTGGACATGACGAGGATGGCGAGGGCGAACAACGCCCGCACCTTGGTGGCACGTGACAAGGGTGGTCTCCACGGATGCGCCGCGGCCGATGGTCGGCGCGCGGCGATCGGACTCAGGGACGGTCTGGAGCCCGGGGAGACGGTGGAGCGCGACCCGGCGGGAGCACGAAACGGGGCAGCGCGGGGTTGGCGTGGGCGGTGGGGGCGCAGGTTCGGTGCCCTGCGGGTGGCACGAGGACGAAGGCGTGTCCCGCGAGCCCCGCGTCGTGCGAGTGGTGGTGGAGGTGGTGCCGCTCGTGCGGCAACTCGCGGGCGGCGAACGGTGCCGGCGGGCCGCGTCGCACATCGCGGGTCGCCTCGTCGGCGACGTCGCGCAGATGCCCCGGATCGGCGGTGGTGTGCGCGGCGACCGAGACGCGGTCCGGATCGGGTGCGGTGATCGCGCGCGCGGACGCGGGCGAAGCCACCGCGCCGAGCAGTGCGAGGGCGATCGCGAGCAACGCCCCGAGCCAACTGCCGCGCCGGTAGCCCCGGCGAGCGGGGGGATTGGCGCTGCGGCGCGAGGCGGGGGAGCCGGCGAGGGGACGACGAGCGACGGCGTGTCGCCGGATCATCGCGCCCTCCTCGGTCTGCGTCGTTCCCACGCCGATGTGGGGCACGACCCGGTTCACAGTCGCAACGCCGGGCCGACCGTCCCGAGTTCCCGCCACCCGTATCCACCGGCTCACCCGACCTGCGGGGGCGGTGGGATCGGGCGCGTTCCGGCGCACCGGGGTGGGTCGCGGGACGACGGATAGAGGCGAGGGGGGAGATTGGGCCGCGTGGTTGCGGCTTTCGGCCACCGGTCCGGCCCGCCGGCCGATTCGCGAGATAACGGCTGATTCCGGGCGTTATGGCCGGTGTGGCGGGCCCGGCGCGTCGTGGTCGAGGTCGGTCGGCGGTGACACGTGTAGCCCTTGTGCGTACGGGAGTTCGGGCGGCGAACGCCTTTAAAACTTAACTCGATTCGGCATTGACGATTGAAGATGACTGGTGTGTGATCGACGCGCACAGGATGTAACCAACCGCCACGCAAGGGGTGGTCGGTCGTCCCGCGCCGCCCTCTCGCTCACCCACGCCGACCCGCGCGGTACGGCGAGAGTCGCACGCCCACAGGCCGCATCCGCAACCCACATCGAACACGGGGGACGCCATGACCGAGTCTCAGCCCACCCGGCGCAGCATTCTGAAGGCCGCCGGCGGCCTGTCCGCAGCAGCAGCACTCGGCGGCGCGGGCATCCTCGCGGGCGCCTCGGCGGCCCACGCGGCCGGCGACGGTTTCGGGCTGCACATCATCGACAGCAACGAAAGCGACCCCCGCCTGAAGTACTACCGCTTCAAGACCAGCCAGATCGGCTGGACCACCGGCCCCGGCGTCAACGTGCTGCTGCCGGACGGCTATGCCACCAGTGGTCTGAGCTACCCCGTCGTGTACCTGTTCCACGGCGGCGGCACCGGCGCGGACTTCCGCAACTTCGACGTTCCCGGCGGCATCCGGGATCTCACCGCCGGCAAACCGATCATCGTCGTGATGCCGGACGGCGGCGGCGCGGGCTGGTACTCCAACCCGGTCACCTCGTTCGTCGGTCCCCGCAACTGGGAGACCTTCCACATGACGCAGCTCCTGCCGTGGATCGAGGCGAACTTCCGGACCCACGCGGAGTACGCCGGGCGGGCGGTGGCCGGCTACTCGATGGGCGGCTTCGGCGCGCTCAAGTACGCGGCCAAGTACTACGGCCACTTCGCCTCGGTCAGCGCCCACTCGGGTCCGCCCAGCCTCCGCCTCAACGGCGGTGCCGTCGGCCACTGGGCCAACGCCTCCTCGGCCGCCATCGAGCTGGGCGGCGGCACCATCTACGGCGTCCCGCTGTGGAACGAGGCGCGCGTCAGCGCCGACAACGCCGTCGAGCGCATCCCCAGCTACCAGAACAAGCGGATCTTCATGGTGGCCGGCACGGGCGCGGAGAACATCCCGTGGTTCAGCGCCTTCCAGGAGTCCCACGTACTCGACGGGCAGCGCGAGTTCCGCGGCCTCCTCGACCAGGCGGGCATTGCGTACACGGCCCACGAGGTCCCGGGCGGCCACACCCTCCGCTGGCACCTGCTCGCCGAGGACCTCGACGGCATCGTCGCCCACCTTCGCCCGGCGTCCTAGCGAGATCGGCCGCGCCGCGCATTTCGGATGCCGTCGGTGATCCCGTCGGGTGCCACGGATGGTCCGGCCGCGCTCTGCGGATTCGGCGCGGCCGCAACGGGCTCTGGACCGTGGTGTGGTCGGAGGTGTCGAGGGCCCGGGTGGTGCGGACGGGGCCCGGGTCCATCGGCGAGGTGCTCCCACCGCCCCGCCACGCGGTCCTGCGCTCCCTCGGCCCATTGCGATCGTCCATTCCCGGGAAACCCCACACGCCGCGCGACGGTTCGACAACATGGGGTGACCGACGGTCGAAGGGGGACGATTCATGGGTGGCTGCCAGAGGTCGACGAAGGGCAGCAGGGGCGGGAAGACCTGCGGCAACAACGCCCGGCCGGGGGAGCGCTACTGCGCCAAACACGGCGGCGGCAGACGACCCGGAGGATCGAGGCGGTCGAAGAAGAACTCCGGGAGCGGCTGCGGCGGCCTGTTCGTCCTGGCGATCACCACGCTGACGGCCGTGCTGATCGGCGTCCTGATGTGAGCGCGATGCCTCGATCCATCCGTTGACGATGGGTGGACCGTTTCGGGGATCCGACCTCGGGTGAGGTGGCGACGGTGAAACCGTCGGCGGGTCGACGAACGCACGTCGGGGTCGGCGGTGGCGTGCGCGAGCCGCCGACGCTTTCGACGGGGACGTCGGGTGAGCCGGCGGTGTTCCCGACGGTGGAGCCGGCCGGTTCGACGAGGTGTGCGTGGTGTGTGGTCGGGCGGGCGTCAGGATGCGTCTTCGGCGGCCCGGATGAAGGCCCGGACGCGGGCCGTGTCGTTGGTGTGCAGCCGGACCGGCCCCCAGCGGACGGGCGGGGCGTCGTGGAAGGGTACGTAGGCGATGTCGGGGCGCGGGTAGAAACGTGCGGCGTGCGCACCGACCGGGAAGACTCCGCGGCCCGAGGCCACCAGGGCCAGGGCTTCGGGGAAGGTGTCGGCCGTCGGGCCCTTCGGGATGGGCCGACCCGCGGGGGTGTGCAGAGGGGAGCGGTCGCTGCGCAGTTCCCGGGGCATCGTGGCGGACATCTGGATCACGGGTTGCTCGGCAAGGATCTCCACGGACACGGACGTGCGGGCCGTCCAGGTGGGATCGGCGGGTGTCGCCAATACCCGGGTCTCCTCCAGGAGGACGGGCCCCGCGGCCACCCCGGATACCGGCAGGGCCGTGATGAGGACGTCGATCTCGCCGCCGTGCAGCCTGGGCATGGCGTCGTGGACCTGGGTCTCGTGGATGCGTACCTCGCAGTCGGGATGGCGAGCGCCGAACACCGTGATGGCCTTCAACAGGAGTTGCCCGGCCGCCGCCCCGAGAAAACCGGCCCGGAGCACACCCGTGACGCCTCGGGCGGCGTCGACGGCGCGGTGCAGCGCGGCGTCCATGCCGGCCACGAGGGGCGTGAGCTCGTCGGCGAGCGTCCGCCCCAACGGGGTCAGTGCCACCTGACGGGTGGTGCGCTCGAACAGCGGTGCACCGACGCGGCGTTCGAGCTTCTTGATGGTCTGGCTGACGCGTCCGGTGGTCAGTCCCAGGCGCTGCGCCGCACGTCCGAAATGCAACTCCTCGGCCAACACCAGAAACGACTCGACCTCCACCCGCTCCAGCACGTCGGCCCCGTTTTTGAATTCCGCTAAACAACCGTGCGCCCATTGTGCCTTGATGGCGGACGGTGCGGCGCGGTTGGGTCGATCACGTCATCGAAGCGCGAGGATGGTCCCGACCGGACCGGTTCCCTGCGCGCTCGCACCGCTGTGACCGCTCGGAGTGAACGCATGTCCACGGGGTCCACCGGAAATCCCGAGGAGGCCCGGTCGTCGGCTCGCCGAATCCTGGCGACACATCACGTGTCCTTGGACGGCGTCGTCGTGCAGGCGCCGGATCCGGCGCCGCCTCCGTCCGTCGACGGTCGTTCGTACGCGGTCCCCCGGGGCACGACCGGCTGGGACGGCTCCGTCGTCCTGGACGAGGATCTTGCGGTCGCGCTCGGCGAGTTCAAGCGTCGGCCGGGCAAGGACATCGACGTCTCCGGCAGCGTCACGCTCACCCGTTCGCTGTTGCGGGCCGGACTCGTCGACGATCTCCATCTGTTGGTTCTCCCCGTCGTCCTGGGTTCGGGACAGCGGCTGTTCGCCGCCGAGGACAACCGGATCCCGCTCACCCTGGTGGGCTCGACGCGATCGCCCCTCGGCGTGGTCCACCTGCATTACCGTCCCGGCTGACCCATCTTCGGGCGGCCCGACCGCCGAAAGCACCACCCGCACCATGTGCGATCACCGCATCCATTCCGTACGAGGAGGCAACCGATGACCACCTTCGTCCTCGTTCCCGGCGCCTGGCACGGCGCCTGGACGTTCCAACCCCTGGCCCGGCGGCTCCGCGAGCACGGCCATGACGCCTATCCGTTGACCCTGACCGGTGTCGGCGACCGAAAGCATCTGCTTGCCGCCTCGGTCAACCTCGACACGCACATCCGCGACGTGCTGAACCTCCTGGCGGACGAGCAGATCACCGATGCCGTGCTCGTCGGCCACAGCTACGGCGGCATGGTGATCACCGGTGCCGCCGACCGGGCCCCGGACCGGGTGCGCGGGCTCGTCTACGTCGACGCCCTGGTGCCGGGCGATGGGGAATCCTGCTGGTCCCTGGTCAACGACCGGGAGCGCGAGTGGTACCTGCGTGGTGTCGGCCGCGACGGCTACTCCTGCGAGCCCCTGCCCTTCTTCGACGCGCGGGCCACGCCGCACCCGCTGGCCTCGCTGATGCAGGTGGTACGACTCGAAGGCGGCCTCGATCGGTTCGAGCGCCGGGACTTCGTGTACGCGACGGGCTGGGACGGAGCGTCGCCGTTCGACGAGGTTCGGCGGCGACTGGCGGAAGACCCCACCTGGCACGTGCACCCCGTCTCGTCCGGCCACAACGTCATGCGGGACGCCCCGGACGACCTGCTGAAAATCCTTCTCGACGCGGCGTGACCCGATCGATCGGGTGAAGCCGCACCGCCCTGGACCCGGGCGCGGTCCTGAACCCGGGTCGCCGAAACGGGCCGTGGTGCGCTCGGCTTCGCCAGGGACGACCGCCGGGGTGCCTTCGCCGAACGGGCCGAGGGCACCCCGGGCGGTTCGTGCCGTGACCTCGTTCCCTCGGTGCGGCGGCGCGCGGTCGGCGTCGGGGCGTCGCTCGCGCGGACCGCCATGCGAATGCGCGTTCGTAATCCTCGTCTTATCGGCTTGGCAACGAGCGCGACGTGCCCACGGAGGTCGAAGGGGAAATCGCTCCAACGTCAACTTGGCTTTGTCGTACCGCACTTGCCAAAATCCCCTCTAGGCTTCGGCCAACGAGGCGGGTCACGGCGGATCCGTGGCGTTCCCCGCAGGGTCGCGCATCGGGCCCTTTCAGATGATGAGAGTGGGTATGACACCTTCAAGTGAACAGACGGACGGCGCGGCGTACTTGCCGGGCCGACTGCGGTCGGCCTTACGCGCGCGTCGTACCATGGGCAGTCTCGCGGCGCTCGCCGTGGGGTTCGGCGGTTTCGCGCTGGCGGCGTCGCCGGCGTATTCGCAGACCGACGACGGCTCCGTAACGGTCCGGGTGGTACGGGCCGTCGACACCACCGGTGTGTGGAGTCCTGCCCTGGAGCCGGGCATGGGCGGCGTCACGGTGACACTCACCAATGACGACGGCGTCAAGGTCACCGGCGTGACGGCCGCCGACGGCACCGTCACGCTGGCGCCCGGCACGGCCGGGTCGACTGCCGGCAAGTACCGGGTCCAGGTCGTGAACCCGAAGCCGGGTGTGCTCTTCCCGGCGTTCGCGTCGCGACAGGGCCTGGACGGTGCGCCGAACCAGCTCAGCAGCAACGAGGAGTTCGTCGACCTCACCGGTGGCAAGAAGGTCGCGTACACGACGGGCCTGTGGAGCCCAGGCGACTACTGCCAGAAGAACGCGCCGCTGGCGACCGCATGCCAGCCCGCGACGAACGAACCGACGTCCAAGCGGACTTTGGTGACATTCCCGTACAATGCACGCGGCGTCAACACGAACGTGACGGACCTGTCCACGAACGCCGAGACCGGCAACCTCTACGGCATCGGCTGGAACAAGCCCGGAAAGCGACTGTTCAGCTCGGCACTGGCCAAGCGCGACACGACGTACGGCCCCGGCGGCGCCGGCGGGATCTACGTCACCGACGTCACCACGAAGAAGACGTCACTGTTCACCACCGTTCCGGACGCCGGCACCTCGGCGCACGGCGCGGGCGCCAGTGACAACGCCTTCCTTGCCGCTCCCGGCAAGGAGAGTCTGGGCGACCTGGAGGTCTCCGACGACGGCCGCGACCTGTTCGTCGTCAACCTCCAAAACCGCAAGCTGTACCGCTACGACGCCACTTCGGCGACCGCGACGGCGCCGGTGGCCTCGTACGCGATCCCGGACCCGGGCTGCCCCGCGCCGGGCGACTGGCGTCCGTTCGGCCTGGGTCTGCAGGACGGCGTCGGATACGTCGGCGGTGTCTGCTCGGGCGAATCGACCGGGAAGGTCTCGGACCTGCGTGCCGTGGTCCTGCCGTTCGACCCGGCGACGGGTGCCTTCACCAAGGCCGTGCTGAATCAGCCCTTGGACTACCCGCGTCAGGCCACGCTCGGCGGGCCCTGCGGCGGGGCGAGTTGGTTCCCGTGGACGGACACGTTCCCGACCCAGCAGAACGGGCAGACGTGCGCAGGCGCCATGGCCAACCCCGAACCGGAGTTGGCCGACCTCGCCTTCGAGACCGACGGCTCGATGTTGCTGGCGTTCCGCGACCGGTTCACCGACCGGACGACGGCCTACGCGAGGGCCGGGGACCCGACGACCGCCATCGCGATGGTGGCCGGCGGCGACCTGAACAAGGCGTGCCCGGCCAACGGCGTGTACGTCATGGACACGAACACCGGCTGTGGGAAGACGGTGCGCGGAACCAGGTTCTTCAACGTCAACACCATGAACAACGGCCACCCGAACGCGGCCTACGCCGGCCTCGCACTGTCGAAGGTGGAGGAGTTCGTCGCGACCGCCGGTGTCGACCCCATCGACACGGCGTGGGGCGCCGGCACCATGTTCACCAAGCGTGACGGAACGCGGCAGCCCGCCGCGGGTCTGCGCTTGAACACCGAGGGGAACGCCTCCTTCGGCAAGGGCGCCTCGATGGGCGACCTGGAGGTGCTCTGCGACCAGGCGCCGCTCCAGATCGGCAACCGGGTCTGGTACGACCCCGAGCGCAAGGGCATTCAGCGCCCGGGTCAGCGTCCGGTTCCGGGCGCCACCGTCAACCTCTACGACGAGTCGGGCAAGGTGGTCGGGACGACGAAGACGTCACCGCGCGGTGAGTACTACTTCGACGACTCGAACGTCACCGGTGGTCTGAAGCCGAAGACCAAGTACACGATCCGGATCGACAACCCGGCCGACTACGCCCCGAACGGGCCGCTGTACCAGTGGGTGCCGACCGACGAGGGTGTCGGCGACAACCGCTTCGTGGACTCCAAGGGCAAGGTCCCGACCGGTGGACGTTATCCGGAACGGGCGTTGACGACCGGCGGACCGGGCGAGAACGATCACACGTTCGACTTCGGATTCCGTCAACAGGAAGGTGCGGTACGCCTGGTCAAGCACGATCAGGACGAAAAACCGCTGGCCGGAGCGAAGTTCGAATTGTGGAGGGATTCGAACGGGACCGAAGGCTTGCAGGTCGAGGGGGCGACCCCCGACACCAAGGTCGGCGAACCCTGCACGACCGGGACCGACGGCGGTTGCAAACGCGACGTGCTGCCGGGGACGTACTACTGGCGGGAGGTCAGCCCTCCCGAGGGCTACGCCCCTCCGGAGAAACCGGTGCTCGGCCCGTTGGTGCTGAACGCGGAGAACCTCGACGCCGGGGTCTCCGTCACGGCGGTCAACCGACGGCTGCCGACCACACCGCCGCCGACCACGACGAGCACGCCGACGGCGTCCGCCACACCGGGTACCTCGGGTGGCAACCACGGCGGTTCGTCGTCGCCACTGGCACGCACCGGCCTGGCGGGGAACCTGCCGTTGACCTTCGCCGTTTCCGCGGCGTTGATCGCTCTCGGTGGCGGGGGACTGGTGCTGTTCCGCAGGCGTGAAGCCCGGCAGCGGTAGCTCCGGGTACGACGGAAGGCGGTAGGCGGTAGGAGGCCGGCGCGGATTGCCGACCCCCGACCGCCGACCGAGCCGGATCGGGCGGGTTCGCGGACCGATGGTCCGCGAACCCGCCCGAGTTTTTGACCGACGTGAGGGAAGGCATCCGCATGGTCCGGAAGAAGATCGGCGACCGCGTGCCGCGACGCAGGCTCTGGTTCTCGATCCTGGCGGCGGTCGCGTTGTGCGGAGCCGCGGTCGGTGGCCTGGTCGGCTACCGGGCGCTCTCCGACAGCGATGACCCGGACCGGGCGGTGACCGTCGACGAGGCGTCCCGCCTGGCGGCGTCGCGGCTGACGTTGTATCAGGCCAGTCCGGTCGCGGTGGCCCTCACCGCGGCCGAGGGCGGCGGGGTCACGATCCGCGTCGAGGCGGTCGTGGACTACCGCACGCGCCGGGCCGTGGGCGGCTACCAGGTCACCGGAGCCGCCGGCCAACTCGACCGCGGCCTGATCGTCTGGGACGGCGCCGGTCTGGGCCTGGCGCCGGTGCCGGCAGGCGTGGACGGTCCGGCGTGGCAGCAGGCCGAGCACATCCCCCGCCAGGGCTGGTCGTCGCGGGCCTACACCGCCGACCCCCTGGACTCCGGACTCAGGTTGCTGATCCAACTCGGAGCCGACCGGCCCGACAACCCGCTGCTGTTGGCGCAGTCCGGGGCACGCTGGCTGGGTCACGATCGTATCCAGGACCGGAGGTACGACAGGTTCTCCGGTCCGCGCGCCCAGGACGCGACCGACGGCAAACTCTCGCCGCTGACGTACTGGGTCGACGGCGACGGCACGCTGCGACGCGCGACGATGCGCATGCCGGGCCTGGGCACCCCGACGACCGTCGAGATCGCCGGGCGCGACGACAAGGCGCGGATGCCCGAGGCGCCGTGGATCGCCGGCTGACGTGCGCCGAGGGCGGTGCGGCCCCCCGACGGCCGATCGGGCTTCGTGACATCCCGACCCGCCTGCCGAGCGGCCCGGTCGACCCGCCCCGGCGCACGCCGGCCGCGCTCAGCGTGGCTGGGGCATCGCGGTGGTGCCGGTCGGCAGGGCGTAGCGGTCGGGGTCGACCGTCCCGGGCAGGTCCGTCGCCGGCCGGCCGGGTGCCATGGGGTCGGGCATCGAGGGTTGGGCGGGCGGGGCGGGCACGGCGTGGAACGCGACGCCGGGCGGCGGCTGGACATGGACGATCCGGCCCGCCGGGACGGCCCGGCGCGGGGTGACGGCGCACCCGGCGAGGTCCTCCAGACCGTTCGGGCTCTGTGTCGTGGGCGAGTTGCCGGTGAAGCAGTTGCCGGGGTCGGTCGAGGCCGTCACCAGGTCGACGCCGTTGTCCGTGACGCGGTTGCCTTCGACGCGGTTGCCGACGGCCGGATGCCCGGCCGGGTCGGTGACCACGACCCCGGCCGAGCGATTGCCCCGGACGAGGTTGCGCGCGATGCGATTCTCCTGGCCGCCACCGATGCCGATGCCGATCCCGAAGCCTCCGTCGGCCTGTTCGGGCGAGTCCGAGGCGTTGTTGTCGGCGACCACGTTGCCGGCGATCACCGCGCCGTGTTGCGGCGCGAGCGCCTCCAGGTCGTTGGAGTTCACCGTCACTCCGACGCGGTTGCCGACGACACGATTGCCGAGTACCGACAGGCCCTCCGAGGCATTGGTGATCTCGATGCCCACCGCGTTGCGCTCCACCGTGTTGCCGCGCACCAGCGTGTCGCACGGCTTGCACTGGCCGACGTAGATACCGGAATCGGCCTGTCCGGAAGCGTAGGAGTCCTCGATGATCCCGCCGCGCGCGTCGAACGCGTAGATGCCGTAGAGCCCGTTGTTGTACGCCGTCACCTTGGTGGCCCGAAACCCCTGCACCATCGGGAAGCGGGTGGTGTCCAGCGGATTGTAGGCCGAGCCGCCGGCGCCGCGCTGTTGCAGGCGCTCGTCGGTGACGCCGGTGAACAGCACGCCGTTGGCGAGGTAGCCGCGGACGGTGAGGTTCTCCACCACCGAGCCGGCACCGGTGACGGTGATGCCATTGGCGAGCCGCACACCGCCGTCGAAGACCACCGTGTTGCGGTCGGTGCCGCGCAGCACCACGCGCGGCGTGGCGACCCGCACGCTCTCGCGGTACACGCCGGGGTCGACCAGCACCGTGTCGCCCTCGCGAGCGACGTCCACCGCCTTCTGTACCGTGCGGAAGTCCTGCGGTACCCGAACCACGTTCCCGGCCGGGTGCCGGTCGTCGGACGACGGGGAATCCGTCGACGAGCAACCCGCGAGCGCCACCGCGACACCGACCAGCAGCAGCGACAGGCGTCGCGGCGTTCTCGTCCGGAGGGCGGCGGGCCGAGTCGTCGGGCGGGGCAACAGGCGTGGAAGAGACAAGAGTTGCATGACAGGTGTTCTATCGTCTGCAATATCGCGCATGCACACCGAACCGAAGAGCCCGCAGGAGCCGGCGCGACCCGCCACGTCCGGATTGGGACGCAGAGCCCTGTTCGCGACCGGAGCGGCGCTGGCCGCAGCGGTCGGCGCGGCGGCGGAGCCGGTGGCGAACCACGCTCGGCCGCAAGGCCGCGGTACCGGGTCCGGCGCCTCGCCGGCGGCGATCCGCTTTCACGGCCTGCGCCAAGCCGGGGTGACGGGGCCGCAGTTGCCCGCCACGCAGATGTTGTCCTTCGATCTTCCGCCGAGGTCCGTCGCCGCGGACCGCGAGACCCTGCGCAACGTCCTCGCCGCGCTGACCGGCACCCTCTCCGGCGCGGCCGCCGGCACGCTGCCCGATCCGCGTCTGCACACCGGAGAGACGACCCGACTCGCGTGCGTCGTCGGCGTCGGCCCCGCGCTCGCGTCCCGGCTCGCCCTGAACGTGCCCGCCGAACTGGCCGACCTGCCGGCCTTCCCCGACGATCGCCTGGATGCGGCCCGCGGCAACGGCGACCTACTGCTCCAACTGTGCGCCGCCGACCGCTGGACACTGACCGTGGTCGCCGAACTGGCCGCCACCGCCGCGCAGTCCGCCGGCGCCGTCCCGCGCTGGACCCAATCCGGCTTCCTGCCCCACACCGCCCCCGGCGTCACGCCGCGAAACCTCTTCGGCTTCAAGGACGGCACCGCCAACCCCGACGACACGGCCGCAGGGCGCTGGGTCTGGGGCCCACCGGGAGCCCACGAGCACGGAACCATCCTGGTGTACCGCAGAATCCACATGGACGTCGCCGGTTTCGCGGCAATCCCCGAGGACCGGCAGAACAAGATGATCGGCCGCCGCATCGGTGACGGCGTCCCGCTCACCGGCACCGCCGAACACGATGATCCGGACATCTACGCCAAGCACGCGGACGGCGCCTACATCATCCCCGTGACGGCCCACGTCCGGCTCAGCAGCCCCCGCCTCGACGGAGGCGCCCGGATGCTCCGCCGCAGCTACAACTACGACGACGGACCGGACGACCGAGGGCTGCTGTTCTGCGCGTTCATGCGCGACCCCGCCCTGTTCACCCGTGTACAAAACCGCCTGGCCACCCGCGACGCGCTGATCCCCTTCATCGAACACCGGGCCTCGGCGGTGGCCTACGTGCTTCCGGGCATCAACCCGGGCGGAACCCTGGGCGAACAACTCTGGAGGTAACACCGGCTCCCCGTGCGGGCGTTCGGGGGTCGGATCCGGGTGGATCCCGGTGAGTCCCGGTGGACCCCGTCGAGCGAGTCGTCGTGGACAATGCCCTGGCCCCCGAACTCCTGTACCGGAAGGTCTCTTTCGTGCGCCCGAAACAAGCCGACGCCGTGTCCGCGGCTTCGCCGTTCAGGTCCTTCGCCGATCGGGTCCGGAGCCGTGAGGAGTGGAAGTTCTTCTCCGTGTTGCCCCGCGCGTCCCCGGGCATCACCGCCGCGTGGTGGGTGCTGATCGTGGCGCGGGGTGTACTGCCCGCCCTGTTCACGGTCACCGTCGCGGCGACGGTGACGGCCGTCGACCAGGACAGGTCGCCGCACGGGCCCTTGATCGCCGCGGGCCTGGTGTTCGTGACGGTGCAACTGCTGGGCCCCCTGCACGCCCAGGTGGGGGCCAACCTCGGTGAGCGGCTGTCCTGTTGGTTGCACGATCGACTGTTGGTCGCCACGACCGGACCGCCCGGCGTGACCCATCTCGAATCGCGGGAACTGACGGACCGGCTCACCGGCGCGCGTGATTTCGACCTGGGCATCGCCGGGCCTCCCATGCACCTGTCGCTGGGCATCATCGCCGGCGGGCTGGTGGAGGTGGTGGCCGGTCTCGGCCAGGCCGCCGTGCTCGCCGCCTACGCCTGGTGGGCCCCGCTGTTGGTGGGCGGGGCCTGGGCGTCGACGCACTGGCTGCTGCGCGAGAGCAGCGTCTGGGGGGATCGCGACGACGGTGAGGTCCTGGACGCCCGGCGGCAGGCCGAATACGCCTACCGGCAGGCCGTGGACTCGCCGGCGGCGAAGGAACTGCGGCTGTTCGGGCTGAGCGATTGGACGGTGGCCCGGTTCACCCGCAGTCGGCGACGGCTGGTCGACCTGCGGTGGCAGGCAACGCAGTTGCGGCGCAAACCGCTCGGCCGCACGATCCTCGTGCTGGTGGCGGCCAATGGCCTGCTGCTGTGGTCGTTGGCCCACGACGCGGTCGCCGGCAGTGTCGGCATCGGTGAAGTGGTCCTGTTCGCCCAGGCTACGGCGGGTGTGAGCGCGCTGGCTTTCGGTGGTCTGAGCTGGGCGTTGCCGCCGGCCGCGCACTCGGTGGCGGCGGTGCTCGCATTGGAGACGGAGATGGCCGAGGCCGGGCGACTGACCACGGGCGAGCGGAGCGCGGACGCACTGCCGCGCACGGCCCTGCGTTTCCGGCAGGTCGGGTTCACCTACCCGGGGGCCGACCGGCCGGTGCTCGACGGGCTCGACCTGACCATCGAGGCGGGCACGTCGCTGGCGGTGGTCGGCCTGAACGGGGCGGGCAAGACCACGCTGGCCAAGCTGGTGTGCGGGTTGTACGAACCGACGCGCGGGGCCGTCGAGGCCGACGGCGTCGATCTGCGGGAGCTGGACGTGCGGTCGTGGCGGCGTCGGGTGACCGCGGTGTTCCAGGACTTCGTCCACTACGAGATGCCGCTGCGGGTGAACGTGGCGCCGCTGGGCGCCCCGGACGAGACGATCGAGGCGGCGTTGTTCGACGCGGGCGCCGCCGGGGTCGCGGACTTGGACACGATTCTGGCCCGCGGGTACGACGACGGCACGGAGCTGTCCGGCGGCCAGTGGCAGCGGGTGGCGGTCGCGCGCGCGTTGTGCGCCGTGCGCCAGGGTGCGGGTGTCGTCGTCCTGGACGAGCCCACCGCGCAATTGGACGTCAGGGGCGAGGCCGAGATCTTCGACCGCATCCTCGGGGCGACCCGCGGGTGCACCACGCTGTTGATCTCGCATCGCTTCTCCACCGTGCGGCACGCGGACCGCATCTGTGTGCTGGAGGCGGGCCGGGTCGCGGAACTGGGCACCCACGACGAACTCATGGCCCTGGTGGACGGGCGCTACCGCCGGATGTTCGACCTGCAGGCGTCCCGATTCGTCGCGGAGGAGCCCGATGTCGTCGGCTGACCGGTTGCCGTCCTCCGCGACGGCCCTGTTCCGTTCCCTGCGGATGGGCTACCGGGCCGGTCCCGGCCTGATCGTGGTGGCGTTCGCCGGCAGCGTCGCCGCCGCGGCCCCGGACGCGCTGTTCGCGGTGGGGCTGGCGGTGCTCGTCGACGGCGTGCTCGCCGGCGACGACGGTCGGGTCGCGTTCGCCGTGGTGTTCGTGGGCGTGCTGGCCACTGCCGACTGGCTGCTCAACGTCGTCGGCGACCGGGCCAACCGCCGCTTCGCGGACCGGGCCGCGGTGGTGGTCGAGTCGCATGTCGCTCGGTTGCAGTCCTCGATCGCCACGACCGAACACCACGAACGCACCGACCACCTGGACCGGTTGTCCGTGCTGCGCGATCACGCCGACGCACTGAGCATGCTCTACCAACAGCTCTTCGCCGGCCTCGGCGCGCTGATCCGGCTGGCCTTCACCCTCGCGGTGTTGATCTCGGTCGATCCGAGGCTCGTCCTGCTCGGCGTCTTCGCCGTCCCGGGCGTGCTGGTCTCCCACTGGCGTTCCGGTGTGGAGAAGACCGCCGAGGAGGCCGGGGCCCGGCACGAGCGGCGGGCCCGGCACCTGTTCGTGCTGGGGACCTCGGCGGGCGCCGGGAAGGAACTGCGCGTCGCCGGTGTCCAGGACTGGTTGCGCGAGAGCCATCGACAGTCCTGGCGGCGGCGGTATGTGCCACTGGCCCGGGCGCGCTGGACCTCGGCGGCCTGGCAGGCCGCCGCCCAGGCCCTGTTCGGCGTGAGTTTCATCGCGGCCGTGGCGTACCTCGCCGAGGGCGGGGTCTCGGCGGCCGGCGACGTGACACTGGTGCTGGCAGCGGGCAGTCGTCTGTCGCACTACGTCGACCACACGGTCACTCAGACCCGGTTCTTCCGCGCCATCTGGCTCGACGTCTCGCGGCGCCTGGCCTGGCTGGAGGACTACGCCCGGGCGGCCCGGGCCGAGGCCGATCTGCCCGCGCCCGGGCGACTGACCGACGGCATCCGGTTCGAGGGGGTGTCCTTCCGGTACCCCGGAACCGAGCGGCTGGTCCTGGACCGAGTCACCCTCGACCTCCCGGCGGGGAAGACGATCGCCATCGTCGGGGAGAACGGGGCCGGCAAGTCGACCCTGGTCAAACTCCTGTGCGGCTTCCACGTGCCCACCGAGGGGAGCATCACGGTGGACGGCACGGACCTGCGCCGGATCCCTACGGCCGACTGGCGGGAGCGATTGGCCGGGGCCTTCCAGGACTTCTTCCGGTTCGAGTATCCGGTGCGGCAATCGGTGGGCGTGGGCGATCTGCCCAGGATCGAGGACTCGTCGGCCGTGCGAACGGCCGTCGATCGCGCGGGCGCCGACGACGTGGTGGCGAAGCTGGACCACGGCCTGGACACGCAGCTCGGGCCGACCTGGGAGCAGGGCACCGATCTCTCGCACGGTCAGTGGCAGAAGATCGCCCTCGCCCGCGGCTTCATGCGCGACGCTCCCGTGTTGCTGATCCTGGACGAACCGACGTCCGCGCTGGACGCCGAGACCGAGCACACGTTGTTCGAGCGATACGCGCAGGCGGCCCACGCCCCGGAGAATGCCTCGATCGGGCGGATCACCCTCCTGGTCTCGCACCGGTTCTCCACGGTGCGGATGGCCGACCTCATCGTGGTCCTGGACGGCACCCGGGTGGCCGAGCACGGCACACACGAGGAACTGCTCGCCCGGGGCGGCCCGTACGCCGAGCTGTACGGCATCCAGGAGTCGTCGTACCGCGCGGGATATCGCCTCGGTGGCGATCGGGGGGAGGACGCCTGACGGACCGGCCGAGGCCGCGCGGGTGACCACCACCCCGGCGCCGACCCGGAATCCGACACGCCCGGTTCGCTCGGGTTCACGGCAGGACGGCGACCGTCAGCGGGAGTCGGCCGACGGGCAGGCGGGTGGTGGCGCCGGTGGCGGTGTCGACCAGGGTGAGGCCGTCCCAGCCGCCGTCGCGGGTGAAGCCGCCGGAGACGTACGCGACGCGGCCGTCGCGGGACAGGGTGACGCTCTCGTGCGGGCCGTCGAGCGGGACGACCCGTTCGCTCCCGTCGGGGGCGCGGATGGTGAGCGAGGGACCGGCGTCGACGTCGGAGTCGATCGGGCCGGTGGCGACGACGTAGAGGGTGCCGTCGGGGGCGACGGTGACGCCGTGCTGGTGGGCGTTGGCGGTCATCGGCTCGATGGTGACCCGGCCGGTCGCCGGGTCGACGACGGCGAGGCGCTCGCCCTCGAAGGGGAGCAGCAGGGCGCCGTCGACGGGGCGGACGGCGGTGTAGTGGGGCTTGAGCCACGAGCCGAGGCCGCCGCGGGTGCCGTACGGGGCGACCTCGATCCGCCGGGTGGCCCAGTCGGCGGTGGCGACGGTGGTGACGTCGAAGGAGTCGTGGTCGGTGACGTACACGTGGCGGCCGTCGGCGGAGACGTCCACGTCGAAGGGGCGACGGCCGACCGGGACGACCCGGGCGACCGTACGGCCGGCGGTGTCGACGACCTCCAGGAAGCCGTTGCCGCCGGGCACGTTGACGCCGACGTAGACCCGGGTGCCGTCGGGGGACAGGGCGATGCCCATGCCGCCGCCCCGGTACTCGCCGGTGGTGACGCGGCCGGTGCGGGTGGTGTACGGGATGAGCGCGGTGCGGGTACGGGTGCGGGTGTCGACGACGGCGACGCCCTCGGCGGTGGCCACCCACGCGGTGCCGTCGGGGGCGACGGCGAGCCCGTAGGGGGCGGTGCCGACGCGGACCGAGCCGAGGGCGGCGGCGGGGCCGGGGCGGGACGGGTCGACGAAGGTGACGGTGTCGGCGCCGAAGTCGGTGACGAGCAGGGTGGTGGACGGCGAACCCGGCACGGGCGCGACGGCCGGGGCCGAGGCCGCGAAGGGCGCGGCCGGGGCGGGCGACGGCGCCGGAGCGCGTGCGGGCGGGGACGCGGCGCAGCCGGCGAGCAGGACGGCGGCGAGCGCGGCGAGCACACCGGCGCGGCCGGCCGTGGCCCGGGCGTTCACGGTCGGTCCGGGTGGGAGTCGTCGGCCCGCACGGCCTCGGCGGCCCGCAAGGCGGCGGCGATCTCCCGGAAGCCGCGGCGTTCGGCGTGGACACGGGCGGTGACGTCGTCGCCGTCGGGCAGCAGGGGGTCGGCCCCGTGGGCGAGCAGGACGTCCACCACCTCGCGGTGGGCGAGCCCGCCGTCGCCGAGGATCACGGCCTCCAGCAGGGCGGTCCAGCCGAGGTCGTTGACGTGGTCGACGTCGATGTCGGTCTCGGCGAGGACGGCGCGGACGTACTCGACGTGGCCGCGCTCGGCGGCCGGGATCACGGACACCCCGCCGAACCGGTTGCGCAGGGCGACGTCCGGCCGGCCGGGCAGCAGGGCACGCATCATCGGCACGCTGCCGGTCACCCCGGTGACCAGCCACGGACTGTCCAGCCGGGCGTCCTGGGCGTTGACGTCGGCCCCGGCCTCCACCAGCAGCGCGGCGACGGCGACCCGGTCGGCGAGGGCGGCGCGCAACAGCGGAGTGCGACCGGCGGCGTCCCGCGCCCCGAGGTCGGCACCGGCGGCCGACGCCGCGCGCACGGCGTCGAGGTCACCGCGGTCGACGGCATCCGACAGGGCCCGGTCGGCCGGGGACAGGGGGCGGTCGGTCATCACGATCTCCTTCACGAGGCGGGACGGCAACCCCCATCCTGCGCCGCCACCCCCGCCCCGGCGTCGGCGCCCCGACCGGTCCGACGGCGACGAATGGTGGACGGCGAGATCATCCGATCGGCCGATCCCACGCCCACCCGCCACGCCGCCCGCGCCGAACAACCCCGGCCGCCCCGCTCGGCACACCGGCACGCCTCCACCACCCCACGCCCGGCCACCGCACCCCCGCCGAGGAGTTCGCCGCCCTGCTCGACGCGTTCCGCGACCACCCGTGCTGCGTCGCCGACTCCCGCATCGCCGACGGCGTGGACGCGGTCCGCACCGCCGCCCGCGACGAACTGAGCACGCCCGGTTGCTCGACCGGGAGGGCGAGATCGGCACCCTGGCGATCGGCGCCCGCGCCGACCTCGTCGTCCTGGCCGCCGATCCGCGGCAGGATCTCGCCGTACTGGCCGACCCCGCCCGGCAGATGCCCCTGGTCGTCCAGGGGGGAGCCATCGTCCGGGACGGTCACCGCACCGGCTGACCCGGGTCGGCGGGGTCCGCCGCGTCAACCCACCTTCGGGGTGGCCCGGACGCCGGCGTGCAGATAGGAGGAGCCGTCGGCGAGCCGGTAGAACGTCACCGGCATCCAGTCGCGCAGGCCGGGGAAGCGCGTCACGTACACGTCGCCTTCCACCTGACGCAGTTCGGATTCGATCACCGGCTCCTCCTGCCTGCCCATGGCGAGCCCGTTGGTGACGGTGGTTCGCATGGTGAGGGCGTCGTCCCGCCGGACGACCTCCATGCGGACCGCCTCGCGTTCGTACACGCCGAGGTGCTCGGCCACGTCGGCGGGCAGCGGGCCGGCGGCGGGCTCCAGCGGCGGGGGCATCGTCACACCGGCGAGGGAGTGGACGATCTCGCCGTACAGGTCGGCGTAAAGGGCCTTGCTGTCACCGCCGTTGGTGAGCAGGCACACGGCCAGGTCGGCGTCGGGGAGGATGCGCAGGAAGGCGGACTGGCCGAGGGTGGTGCCGTCGTGGCCGTACAGGCGATGCCCGTCCCAGCCCATGAGGATCCAGCCGAGGCCCCACGAGTCGCCCAGGGTGTGGCCGTTGGGCAGGTCTATCTGCTTCCTGCGCATCAGTTCGGCACTGTCGGCGGACAGGACGCGGGTGCCGTCGGCGGTGACGCCGTCGTTCAGGTGCAGTCGGGTGAAGGCCAGGACCTCACGCGGGGTCGAGCAGATCAGGCCGGCCGGACCGGCGCTGCGGACCAGGCCCCACTGCGGGACGCCCTTTTGCTCGTCGCCCCGGCCGGAGTGCCCGGTCGCGGTACGAAAGCGCAGCGCGTCCTCGGGCAGGGTGACGGTGTGGGTGAGGCCGAGCGGCTCGTACAGGCGCTTGCGCATCGCCTGGTCCCATCCGTCGCCGGTGAGTCGTTCGATGATGCGGCCGATCAGGTTGAACCCGGAGTTGCAGTACGACATGGTGGCGCCCAGCGGGTGGTTCACGCCGACCTCGGCGAGTCGTTCGGTGTACTTCTCCAGGCAGTCGTCGCCGCGGCCGGTGTCGACGAAGAAGTCGCCGTCGATGCCGCTCGTGTGACTCAGCAGGTGCCGCAGCGTGACGCGCCGGGTGAGATCGGGGTCGCTCAGGCGCAGTTCGGGCAGCACCTCGACGACCGGCCGGTCCAGGCTCAGGAGACCTTCGTCGACCAGGCCCATCGCCACGGTCGCGGTCCACACCTTGGTGATCGAGCCGATCTGGAAGAGCGTGTCGGTGGTCGCCTCGATCCTTGCGTCGAGGTTGGCGAATCCGGTGACGGCCTCGATGACGGTCTCGCCGTGCGAGATGCCCAGGCCGGCACCCGGCACGCCGTGTCGGGCGGCGGCCTCGTCGAGGCGGGCCTGCCAGTGGGCGGCGTCGAGGGGGCTCGCGGGGGTGGTCCGGTCGGTCATGCGGATCTCCTGGGTCGTGGCGGGTGGTGTCGCATCGCCGGGGTCGATCGGGAAGTGGTGGGCGGTCGTGGGGGATCGGTTCAGCCCTCGATGCCGGCCGGGTCCCGGGCGTCCGTGCCGACCGGGTGCCAGCAGGCGACCCGGCGCGCGGCGTCGATCCGCTCCAGCACCGGCTCGTCCGTGCGGCAGCGGTCGGTTGCCCGTTCGCAGCGCGGCGCGAAGGGGCAACCGGGGGTGTCCTCGCCGGGACCCGGCGGGCGTCCGGCGATGGTGACGAGCGGCAGCCCGCGGTCGGTCGTCATGTCGGGCACGGCACCGATCAGGGCACGGGTGTACGGATGCGCGGTGCCGGTCACCAGGTCACCCGTCGGTAGCTCCTCGACGACCCGCCCGGCGTACATCACCAATACGCGCTCACAGACCTGGGACACGACGGCGATGTCGTGCGAGATCATCAGCACGGCCGCACCCGACTTCTCGCGTACGTCCCGCAACACGGCGAGCACCTGCGCCTGCACCGTCACGTCGAGCGCGGTGGTGGGTTCGTCGGCGATGACGAGTCGGGGCTCGCCCATCAGGCCCATGGCGATCATCGTGCGCTGCCGCATGCCTCCGGAGAACTCGCTCGGGCGCATGCCCGATCGCCGCTCGGGGTCGGGGATGCGCACCGCGCGCAACCGGTCCACGGCCCGCTTCGTGGCCTGGGTCCGGTTGTGGCCGAGGTGCACCTCGGCGACTTCGGACAGTTGCCTGCCGATCGTCATCGCCGGGTTGAGCGAGGCCATCGGGTCCTGGAAGACCATCGAGATCGACGTGCCGAGCCTGGCCCGGGCCGTCGGGTCGACACCGTCGAAGGTGATCGATCGTGCGGTGACCCGCGCCGGGTAGGGGACCAGGCCCGCCACGGCGAGCGCGGTCAGGCTCTTGCCCGAGCCCGACTCCCCGACGATGCCGACCGCCTCACCGGGTGCGATCGACAACGACACGTCGCGCACCGCGAGATGGCCGCCGGGGAAGGAGATCCGCAGCCGGTCGACCTCCAGCAGTGCGGCGGGGCCGGTCCGGTCCTCGCCCGCGGGGTGGCCGGCGGCCGGGTCGTGCGCGGTGTCCGACGGCATCGCCGGAGCTTCGTCGGCGGCGGTCCGGAGCCCGCGCCGCCCACTGGCCTGCGACACCGACTCGCCCACCAGGTTGAACGCGAGCCCGGTCAGCACGATCGCCACCGCCGGTCCCACCGCCGACTCCGGGTGCAGGTAGACGCGGTTGAGCTGCTCGTTGAGCAGTCGGCCCCAGTCGTAGTCCGGCGGCTGCACGCCCATGCCGAGGAACGACAGGCCGGAGAAGGCGAGGAGGATGCCCGCGCCGGCCTGGAAGACGAACAGCGCGACCGGCTCGGCGATGTTGGGCAGGATGTGCCGCATGATCAGCCGGAAGCGACCCACCCCGAGGATGCGCGCCGCGGCCACGTAGTCGGAACCCGCCACCGAGGCCGCCAGGTTCTGGACGAGTCGGGCGAAGGTCGGCACGATGCCGATGCCGATCGCCAGTACCGCGCCGTGCGTGCCCACGCCGAAGACGACGGCGAGGAAGAGCACGAACAGCAGTGTGGGGAAGGCGATGAGCAGGTTGACCAGGGCGGTGACCAGGCGGGCGGCGCGCGGGCCCAGGACGGTCGGCAGGGCGCCGAGCACGAACCCGCCTACGGTGCCGATCGCGGTGGCGACGAGGGTCAGTTCGAGGGTGAGGCGGGTCGCCACGACCATCCGCGCGGCGATGTCCCGGCCCAGGGCATCGGTGCCGAACCAGTGCTCGGCGCTGCCGCCCCGCCCGATCGCGGTGGTGTCGACGCGGTCGGCGGTGTCCTGCCAGAAGATCGGCCCGATGATCGCGACGGTCAGCAGGACGAGCACGGCGAACATCGTGACGATGCCCAGCGGTGTCCGCAGGGTGCGGCGCAGGCGTTGGGTGAACGACATGATCAGCTCTCCCGGATCGTGGAGTTCGGGTCGGCGACGGCGACGAGGACGTCGACCAGGAAGTTGATCAGCAGCGCGATCGTGCCGTAGACGAGGACGACCCCCTGGACCAGCGGATAGTCCTTCTGGGTGATCGCCTGGACCATCGTCATGCCCAGGCCCGGCCACGCGAAGACGTTCTCCACCAGGACCGTCCCGGTCAGCAGCCCGGCGAGCATCAGCCCGCCGAGGGTGAGCGATGAGGTCAACAGGTTCGGCAGCGCGTGCCGGAGATACAGGATCCGGGTGGGCAGCCGCTTGGCGCGGGCGGTACGCATGTAGTCCTCGTCGAGCACGCGCAGCGTCTCGACCCGCACTATGCGCGACAGCGCGGCCACCGGGCCGATGGCGAGCGCCAGTACCGGCAACACGTACGACGCGGGCCCCTCCTTCAGGGCCACCGGGAACCAGTCGAGCTGGACCCCGAAGAGCGCGACGAGGCCCACCGCGATCAGGAACTCCGGGAAGACGGCCACCATTCCGGTGCTGCCGACGAAGGTCAGTTCGAGGCGTCGGCGGCGGCCGTGGCGGGTGAGGATCCCGGCCGCCATGCCGAGCGGGATGGCCACGACGATGGTGGTGGCGAACGCGATCGCGGCGATCTGCATGGTCGAGGGCAGCCGGTCGGCGATGACGTCGGCGACCGGCATTTGTGTGCCGATCGACTCGCCCAGGTCGCCCTGGAAGAGTCCGGTGAGGAAGTGCAGGAACTGGTCCGGCAGGGACCGGTCCAGGCCGAGCGCGTGCTCGCGTGCCTCGACCAGCTCGGGCGAGGCCGACAGGCCCAGCGCGGCGCGTACCGGGTCGCCCGGCACCAGGTGGATCATCGCGAACGACGCGGTGACCAAAAGGGCGAGGGACGTCATCAGTCGGCCGACACGGCGGATCGTGAACGTCACCCACGGGTTGCGCCGGGCATCGGCGAAGCGGGCGGTCGCGGTGCTCATCGTGCGGTCCTTCTCGACGGTGTCGGTGGGCCGTCGACTCCGGCGAGGTCGCACGTGACGTCGACGTACCGTGCGAGCACGGACTCGGGAGCGTTGCGGTCGGCGATGTCCGGCACCGCGATCCGGGTGGTGTGTGTCATGGGGATTCCTTGCTGGAGGTGGACCGGCCTCGGCGGGACACGGCGGCCCGGGGCCTGGGCGCGCGGTGTCGTCCCGGCGCCACATGGGCGGGTGCGGTGGTCGGGATTCGGGCGTCGGCCGGTGCCGGCCCGCCGGCGGTGGTCGGGCAACCGCCCCATCCGGCACGGCGGATGACGATGCCGTGGCTCGACGGCCCTTCGATCGCCCGACGAGCGGGCCCCGATCGGTGCGCGGGCGCGGTCTTCCACACGAGCCACGCGAGGGCAGGTGACGGCACGCGCGAGCGTGCGCCGACGGATCGTCAGTTCTTGCGCAGCGCCGTGGGGACGATTGCCCCTCGGTCGAGGCGGAAGGTGACGCCCTTGCCGAACATGGTCACCCGGGTGTCCACGAAGGGCACGACGTCGACGCGCTTGAACAGCGCGACCTCGGCGGCGCTCCAGTCCGCGCAGCCGGCCGCGTCCGGCTTGACGCGCGCGGCGGCGACCAGGCGCTGGTGGTCGGGATTGTCCGTCCCGCCGAAGTTCATGCCCGCCGGCGGCCGGGGGCCACTGAAGAACGGTACGAGCTGGTCGGGCAGGGCCGCGGTGATCGGCGGCCACGAGACGTCCCAGGCGTCGCCGCCCAGGGTCGAGGCGAGCGTGGTGGCGGTGAACGTGGTCACGGCGACCTTCACGCCGAGCGCCTTCCACTGTTGGACCGCCAACTCCGCTGCGGCGGTGGTCTGTTCACCGCCGCCCGAGTAGGTGAAGCGGATTTCCAGGGCCCGGCCGTCCTTGGTCCAGCCGTTGCCGGACTTCGTCCAGCCGGCAGCGGTCAACTCGGCTGCGGCCTGCGCGAGATCGTGTGCCGGCAGGTTGCCGGCGATGTTGTCGCCGGGGCACATCCTGGGTTCGACGAGTCCGAGCCCCTTGGACGGGGTGCCCTCGCCGCCGGTGGCGACGCTGCCCAGTTGGCGGAGATCGAGGGCCTGGACCAGGGCCCGCCGCACACGTTCGTCGGCGGTCGGGTGCCCGGGGGTCTCGGCGAAGATGAACTGCCCGAGCAACGCGTTCACGGTCTGCGGCTTCAGGCCGGAACCCTCCAGGCGTTGCCGGTCGGGGCCGATCACCTGCGCGATGTCGAGCCGGCCGGACAGGAGCAGGTTGGCCGCGGTCGTCTCGCTGGAGACGACCTTGAAGATCACCTTCTTCGGGGACTGCTCGTTGCTCGCACCGCCGGGGCCCCACGTGTAGCCCTTGCGCTTGACGTAGGTGTAGTGGTCGCCCGGCACGACCTCGGAGAGCACGTAGGGGCCGGTGCCGTCCGAGGCGCGGGCGAGGGTGCCCGGCGCCTTCAGGCCCTTGGGACACGCGATGGCGACCATCGAGGCCATCCGCAGCAACATCGGCGCGGGGTCCTGCGTGGTCAGGGTCACCGTGCGGGTGGTGTCGTCGCCGCTCGCGGTCGTGCTCCGGGGCACGGTCAAGCCCAGCAATGGCGACTGGTTCTTCGGGTCGGCGATGTGGTTGAACTCATTCGCGACATCGGACGCCTTCAGCGGTGTGCCGTCGCCGCACGTCACATCCTCGCGCAGGCCGAAGCCGACCCGGTTGGCGCCGTCGACCTGCCAGGACCGCGCCAGCCCGGGGACCACCTGCCCGTCGGCCGCGATGTTCACCAGCGCGTCGTACGCGAACACGTTCATCACGCCGGCGGCCGAGCCCGCGGTCCCCAACGGATCGAGGGTGCCCGGGTCGGACGCCAAGCCGATGGTCACGGTGCCGCCGTCGGCCCCGGGGCCGCTGCCGCTGCCGCCACCGCCGCACGCCGCGGCGGTCAGACAGACCGTGGCGGTGATCGCCACCATCCTGGACGTGGTTCTGGTGGGCGGTCGGGTCGACTGCGCGGATATCGGATCGAACGTGGTCATCCTGCGGGACCTCCTGGGCGGCCGACGGCGCAACGCCGTCGACGGGGGAATGGTGATGGGGGACGCGAGTGGTTCGGCGGGCGGGATCCCGCGTGCCGTGCGGCGGGTGTCGGTTCCGGAAGTGGCCCGGGACCCCTGGCCGATGGCAGTGCTACCGAGCCGCGCGGAGCAGATCGTCGATGGCCTGGAGAACGGCATCCGCGCGTTGCTCGTGCAGCCAGACGTGGCCCGCGTCGTCGAGGATCCGGTGCTCGCCGTTGCGGACCGAACCGGCCAACTCCGCGTGCAGCACGGCCTTGACCTCGCTGCACCGGCGCAGCGTTTCGGCGGGCCAGAGCTCGGCCTCGCCCGCCTCCTCCGCCAGCGCGGTGAGCACGATCAAGGGCACATCCGGAAGGCCCGGACCGCTCCGCAGTTCGTCGGCGACCTCGCCGTCGAGGTTCCACGCCTCGTCGATGCTGGTCCGCCACGCACCGATGTGGTGGTCGATCAGTGGTTCGCGAACGGACTCCGGCCACCTGCCCGAGATCGGGGCGAGCTGATCGACGGCGTGGCGGAGTTGTTCCGGTGTCGGGTCCGGCGGTTCCGTCTGCCGCAGCTGAGCCATCTGCCGGCGCATCCGCTCCCCGTATTCCCGCACTTCCTCGGGCACGTGGGCGAGAAAGTCCTCGTGGGAGGGGTCCAGCAGGAGCAGGCCCGCCACCTGCGCGGGGAAGCGCTGCGCGAATACGCGGGCGTAGGCCCCGCCCAGCGAGTGGCCCACCAGCACGTAGGGGGCGGGTACCTCCGCGGCGTGCAGCAGGTCGTGCAGTTCGTCCGTGACCTCGGCGGCGGAGCGCGGCAGTTCGGCCGAGTCGCTCCAACCGGTGCCGGCGCGGTCGTAGAGCACGCAGGTGGTCCGCTCGGCCGTCCGGTCGTGAATGTTGAGGTAGTCCAGACCGACCATCCCGCCCCCCGGGAGGAACACCACGGCCGGACCCCCGGAGCCGGAGCGATGCAGCATCAGCCGTCGGCCACCGGCGGTGTACCGACGCCCCAGCGGGGGCTGGGAGAGCGCGGCGCGAGGGCGAATTGCTTGCGGTGAGTCGGACATGCTTCGCATCCTCACTGTTCTCAGTTTTGAGAAAGGTATAGGCGGTGGCATTGTCTTGTCCATGGACACGGTCGACCTGTTTCTGCATCCCGCGCGGATGCGCATCGTGCATGCCATGTATGACGGGCGGGCGCGAACGACCTCCGACCTGTGCGCCCTGCTGCCGGACGTGTCGAAGGCCACCGTCTACCGGCACGTCGGCCTACTGGTTGCCGGCGGCATCCTCGCGGTGGAGGGCGAGGAGCGGATTCGCGGCGCGGTCGAGCGCCGGTACACGTTGTGCCGCGGCAAGACGGTGATCGACGCCGACACGGCCGCGTCGATGACGACCGAGGACTACCGCCGGACCTTCGCGGTGGCCATGGCGACGCTGCAGGCGGAGTTCAATGTCTACCTCGATCGTGAGGGCGCGGACCCCATTCGCGACCTGATCAGCCTGCGCCAGCACGCGCTGTGGCTCAGCCGGGAGGAACTGCTCCGGATGATCGACGGTTTGCGCGACGTGCTGATGGCCCAAGCCGAGAACGAGCCCTCGCCGGAACGCTCGCGCCACCTGCTCAGCCTGACCCTGTTCCCCGGCGAGCCGCCACCCCCGCAGGCGTCGGGCGCGTAGCGCCGGAACCCGGCGGACGGCCCGGCCGGTTCGCTCTCCCGCCGCGGCGGCGGAGAAGCAAGCGACGACTGGGAAGCTGTCCATCATGACGGATGGGGCAAGTGGGGTCGAGGGTAGGCCGGTTCGCCCGGGCAAGTACTCGCGGGTCGAGCGCGAGAGACGGTTCCTGGCGGCCGGCCCCCCGGACCCGTCGGCGGTGACCGCCATTCGTGCCATCACCGACCGGTACGTGCACGGCACTCGGTTGCGGCTGCGGCGAGTGCACTTCGGGGACGGTCGCCGCGAGTTCAAGCTCACCCAGAAGGTCCCCGTCCGTCGGCCCGGCGCCGTCCAGGGCCTGATCACGAACACGTATCTGTCGCCCGCCGAGTACGACGTGCTCGCCGCGCTGCCGGCCGCGGTGTTGTGCAAGACGCGTTTCGCCGTGCCCCCCTTGGGCGTCGATGTCTTCGACGGCCGGCTTCGGGGCCTGGTGCTCGCGGAAGCCGAGTTCGGCACTGACGAGGAGGCGCGGTCGTTCGCGCCGCCCGGCGAATGCGTGGCGGAGGTCACCGACGACGTGCGTTTCACGGGCGGGCGCCTGGTCCGAGCCTCCCGCGACGAGTTGCTCCGGTGGTTGGCCGAGTACGGGATCCGTCCGGAAGGCTGACGTCGGCTGTGAAGTGGCGCCGTCGACGCCTCGCATGACAGCAGGGCGCGCCGGCGCGATCGGCGCGCGCCACTCGGGTTCGGGGGCACGACACGTGGATGGAGCAACTCGCCGCGTCGATCCGATGAGGGACTCGCGGCATGGTCTATATGTAACAGTATGTGATCATCCGGCCGCATTGGGTGGCCGTGAATCGTCGTCCCATCCGATGCGTGGAGCCGCACACATGCCGTCGACCGCCACGCATCCGAGCCCGCTCACGCCGGTGCGGCCCGCGTCGACGGCTCTCCTCGCGTTCATTCGCGGCTTCGGGCAGGTGGACCTGCAACCCGCCGTCGCCACCGGAGTCCTGTTCCTGGCCGCCCTGTGGGTCGCGGACTGGACGGTAGGGCTGTTCGCGGTCATCGGCACCGCCGTCTCGACCGCGACCGCCGCGGTCCTTGGCGTCGATCGCGGCGCCATCGCCCAGGGCCTGCACGGCTATTCGGGCTGTCTGACCGGCATCGCGCTGGTGACCTACCTGGGCAACCATCCCTCGACCTACCTCCTCGCCGTACTCGGCGCGATCCTCTGCCCGCTGCTCGGGGCGGCCCTGACGACGCTGCTCGGCCCGTACGGACTGACGCCGCTCACCGCGCCCTTTTGTCTCGTGTCCGGCGTGATGGTGCTCGGCGCACCGTCCTTCGATCGCATCTGGCACGGTTCGCCGGCCGCGCTCGCCGACACCACGGCGCGCGTCGACGTGCTGACCTGGGGCGACATCCGGCGGGCGTTCTTTTCGAACGTCTCGCAGATCTTCCTGGTCCAGGAGTGGCAGGTCGGCCTGATCATGCTGCTGGGACTGACCTTCGCGGGTCTGCGGGTGGTGGGATTCGCGGCCCTCGGCAGCATGGTCGGCATCCTCACCGCATGGGCGCTGGGAGCGCCGAACACGCTGATCGCCCAGGGCATCTACGGATACAACGCGGTCCTGGTCGCGATCGCGGTGGGTGCGGTCCTGCTGGCCGGGACCGTCCCGAACGGCCTGTACGCGCTCTTCGGCGCCGCCGCGGCCACCGGCCTGACCGCCGCGCTCACCACGCTGTTCAAGACCTTCGGCGGCCACACCTTCACGTGGCCCTTCATCCTCACCACGTGGGTGCTGATGGCGGCCGTGCCCGGGCTTCCCCGGCTTCGGCCCACGCGTGCGCCCGCGCCTTCGGGCGATCCCGTCGCCGTCCCCGGCCCATCCCCCCTTCCGGAAAGGCTCCCGCGATGAATCTGGCCCCTCGCGAGATCGACAAACTGCTCGTCTACGTCGTCGCCGATCTCGCCCGCAAACGACGCGAGCGCGGACTGCGGCTCAATTACGCCGAGTCCGTCGCGCTGATCACCGAGGCGATCCTGGAGGGCGCCCGCGACGGCAAGACCGTGGCCGACTGCATGGAACTGGGTCGGCACATCGTCGGCAAGAACGTCGCGATGCCGGGCGTACGCGAGATGCTCCCACTTCTACAGGTCGAGGCCACGTTCGTGGACGGCACCAAGCTGGTCTCGTGCCACGACCCCATCGGCGGTTGAGCCGGTGGCCGGCTCGGACCGGGTCGTCGCGGTGTGCGGGCACGAGGCCGACGCCGGACGTGCGTTGCGCGCGATCCTGCCGCCCGGCGTGGACGCGGTGGCCGGTGGGCGCGCGCTGTATCGCCGCGTGGGCGAACTCGTGCGCGAGGGCGCGCGGGTGTGCGTGGTGCCGATGACCCTCGGACGTCAACCCGGCCTGGCCGCGCACGCCGCGCGCACGCTGCGCTCGCTCGCTCCCGGCCGCGGTGCGCGCGTCGTGTTGGCCGAGCCGTTCGCGACCTGTGTGCACCTCGTCGGGTGGCTGCGGGCGGCGGCCCGGCGCGCCCCCGCGGACGCGGCGCTGTTGATCACCGCGCCCGGCGGCGATCCGTACGAGGACGCCGAGTTGGCGCGCGTGGCCAGTCTGGTCCGGTGCCACGGCGGGCATCGCGTCGTCGAGGTCGCCTTCGTCGGCGGTGATCCCGATCCGGTCGAGGGGCTGCGTCGCTGTCGTCTGCTGGGCGCCGAGCGGGTGGCGGTGCTGCCGGCCGCCTTCGCCGCGCCGGACGTCGCGGCGATCCCGCGCGCGGTGTCGACGGGTCCGCTGCTTTCGCCGGCCGCGCTGGCGGAGGTGCTCGCGGCGCGCGTGGCCACCGCGTGGGCCCGGTACGACGCCGGCGACGCGGGCCTGACCGGCGCCCTGCTCGCCGATCACGACCACGGCCTCGCGCACAGCCACCGGCCCGGGCCCGGGCCCGACGGTCGCGGCGGTGACCACGACCACCCGTCCGCTCACGGGCACGACCACCGGGTCCACCGCCACTTCCACCCCCACCCGGACCCGACCGCGCCGGTCGCCGGAGCCGCCCCGTCCCCGCCACCGGGCGCGGAGTTCCCGTTGCCCGCCGACACCAGGAGTACCGCATGAAACCCCGTCCGAGATACCTGTACGCCGACGACCCGATCGAGATCAACGCCGGTCGTCGCACACTGAAGGTCACCGTGCGCAACACCGGCGATCGTGCCGTGCAGATCGGTTCGCACTACCACTTCTTCGAGGTCAACTCGGCGCTGTCCTTCGACCGCGGCCGAACCCTGGGCATGCACCTGAACATCGCCGCCGGTACGTCGATTCGGCTCGAACCCGGCGGCACCCGCGAGGTGGAACTGTGCGAGTACGCGGGCACCGGTCGCATCGTCGGCTTCAGCGGACTGCTCAACGGCAGCCTCGCGTCCCACCCGGTGCGGGTGGAGGCGGTGCGCAGGGCGATCGAGCTGGGCTTCGAAGGCGCCGAGGGTGTGGCGTCCCCGAAGAAGTCCGCCCCCGTCGACTCCGCTGCCGCGAAGACCCGTGCCGCGAAGCCCGGAGCCGGGCGCAAGGCTCCCGCGGCCGGCCGCAAGGCTCCCGCCGCCAAGAAGAAGAAGGGTTCCTGACCGATGCCCATCCTGACACGCAAACAGTACGCGGACCTGTTCGGCCCGACCGTGGGCGACCGCTTCCACCTCGCGGACACCAATCTGCTGGTCGAGGTGGAAAAGGACTTCAGCGAGGGCCAGTACGGCGACGAAGTCGTCTACGGCGGTGGCAAGTCCTTCCGCGACGGCATGTCCGCCGACCCGCAGGCCACCTCCGCCCAGGGCGCCCTGGACACGGTGATCACCAACGTCGTGCTGATCGACCCGATCGCGGGCATCGTCAAGTGCGACATCGGCATCAGAAACGGCATGATCGCCGGCATCGGCAAGTCCGGCAATCCGCAGACCCAGGACCGGGTCGACCCGAACCTGGTGATCGGCCCGGGCACCGAGGCCATCTCCGGCGAGCACCTGATCGCCACCCCCGGCGCGATCGACACCCACGTGCACCTGATCGCGCCGCAGCAGGCGGAGAACGCGCTGAGCAACGGCATCACCACCCTGATCGGCGGCGGCACCGGACCCACCGACGGCACCAACGGCACCACGTGCACACCGGGGCCGTACAACATCTCCCGCTTCCTCCAGGCGGTCGAGGACTGGCCGGTCAACGTCGGCATCCTCGGCAAGGGCAACGGCAGCCTGCCCGAGGCACTGAACGAGCAGATCGAGGCGGGCGCGTGCGGCCTGAAGGTGCACGAGGACTGGGGCGCGACCCCGGCCGTCGTGCGCAACTCCCTTGAAGTGGCCGACCGTTACGACGTGCAGGTCTCCATCCACACCGACACCCTCAACGAGGGCGGGTTCTTCGAGGACACCCGTTCGGCGATCGACGGCCGCACCATCCACACCTTCCACAGCGAGGGCGCGGGCGGCGGCCACGCCCCCGACATCATCCGGGTCGCCGGCGAGTCGAACGTACTGCCCGCGTCGACCAACCCGACGCTGCCGTACACCCGCAACTCGGTGGACGAACTCCTGGACATGGTGATGGTCTGCCACCACCTGAGCCACGAGATCCCCGAGGACGTCGCCTTCGCCGACAGCCGGGTGCGGGCCGAGACGATCGCGGCCGAGACCGTGCTGCACGACTTCGGGGTGATCAGCATCATCGCGTCCGACTCGCAGGCCATGGGCCGGGTCGGCGAATCGGTCACCCGCGCCTTCCAGATCGCCCACCACTGCAAGGACCAGCGCGGCAAACTGGCGGGCGACAGCGAGCGCAACGACAACCGGCGCGTGTTGCGGTACCTGGCCAAGGTCACCATCAACCCGGCCATCGCCACCGGCATCTCCGATCACGTCGGGTCGATCGAGAAGGGCAAACTCGCCGACATCGTGCTGTGGCCGATGCACTCCTTCGGCGCCAAGCCCAAGATGGTGATCAAGGGCGGCATCGTCTCGTGGGCCCGGATGGGCGACCCCAACGCGTCCCTGCCGACCCCGCAACCGGTGTACTACCGGCCGATGTTCGGCCGGCTCGGTCGCGCCCTGCAGGCCACCCACGTCACCTTCATGTCGAACGCGGCCATCGACAACGAGGTGCCGCAGCGGCTCGACCTCAAGCGGCAGATCAAACCGGTGTGCCGCACCCGCACCATCGGCAAGCACAACATGATCCGCAACGACGCCCTGCCACACATCGAGGTGGACCCCGAGACCTACCGGGTCACCCTCGACGGCGAGGTCGCCTCCATCGCGCCGGCGGCCGAACTGCCGTTGAATCAACTCTTCTTCCTGGCCTAGTGCCGATGTACACGGAGCAGGAGGGCGCGGCGGAGGGAAGCGCCCCACCCGCCGAGGCGCCCGGCCACGCGGGCCGCGGTCTCGATCCCCTGTTGGTGGTCCTGCAACTGACCGACTCCGCGTTCCCGAGCGGCTTCTACACGCTCTCGCACAGCCTGGAGGGCTTCGCGCAGGCCAAGGCCGTGGACCCGGACTCGCTGCCGGCACTGCTCGAGGACCTGCTGCGACACGGCGTCGGGCCCACGGACGCCACCGCCCTCGCGCTCGCGCACCGGGCCGCGGCGGCCGGGAACCGTGCGGACGTGATCGACGTCGACGAGCACCTGTACGCGACCAAGCTCAGCCGCGAGATGCGCCTGGCCTCGACCCGGACCGGGCGCCAACTCCTGGACCTGGCACAAGAGATCTTCGATCGACCGCAGATCGCCGACTACCACCGAGCGGTCACCGCCCGCGAGGCGATCGGAACCCAGGCCGTGGTCACCGGTGTCGTCTACGCCGCCACCGGGGTGGCGGTGCGGGCAGCCGTGGCCGCCGACCTGTTCGCGTACTGCGTCAGCTTCGCGGGCGCGGCGCTGCGCCTGCGACTGACCGATCACCGCAGCACCCAGGCGCTGTTGCGGCACGTCGCGCCGGTGATCGAGGAGACCACCGAGCAGGCGCTGCGGCGCGACCGGGCCGATCTCGGGGCGAGCGTGTTCGCCTGCGACGTCATGTCCGGCCGGCACGAACGGGCCGAGGCACGCCTGTTCGCCAGTTGAGCAGCGCCCCCCGGCAGCACACCATCCCATCGCGAGAAGGGCACCACATGGACGACAACGTCTTTCGGATCGGCATCGGCGGCCCGGTCGGCTCGGGCAAGACCGCGCTGATCGAGGCACTGGTCCCGCTGATGATCGCGCGCGGCAACCACCCCGCGGTGATCACCAACGACATCTACACCCAGGAGGACGCCCAGCACGTGCGCCGCACCCTGGACGGCATCCTCGAACCGGGCAGGATCGTCGGGGTCGAGACCGGCGCCTGCCCGCACACCGCCGTGCGCGACGACCCGACGATGAACCTCGCGGCCGGCGCCGAGATGCTGGAGCGATTCCCCGACGTCGACACGCTGCTGTACGAGAGCGGCGGCGACAACCTCACCCTCACCTTCAGTCCGGCACTCGCCGACCTGTTCGTCTTCGTCCTCGACACCGCCGAGGGGGAGAAGATGCCGCGCAAACGCGGGCCCGGCATCACCGAATCCGACCTGCTGGTGATCAACAAGGTGGACATCGCACAGTACGTGCGCACCGACGTCGCGGTGATGGAGTCCGATGCGATTCGGGTCCGCGACGGCGCCCCCGTGATCCTCACCGACTGTCTCGGCGGTCGGGGCGTGCAGGACGTCGCCGACTTCCTGGAAGCGCGCCGCAAGGTACTGATCTGACGTGCGCACGGCACTCGACCGACTCGCGCCCCGGTACTACGAGACGCCCCGGGTGCCGGGTCCGATCGCGGCACTGGCGTCGGTTCCGGACACCCTGCCGGTCGGCTCGCCCGCCAAGGTCGGCATCCTCGACCTGGGCTTCGCGGTCCGCTCCGGGCGGACCGAACTGGTCGAGCGCTACCAGAAGTCGCCGCTGCAACTGATGCGACCGATGTGGTTCGACCCGCATCTGACCGACATGGCCTACGTGTTCGTGATGTCCACCGGCGGCGGCGTGGCCCAGGCCGACCGCTACCGGATGGACTTCGACTGCGGACCCGACACCAGGGTGCATGTGACGACCCAGTCGGCGACCAAGGTCTACCGGATGGAACACGACTACGCGACCCAGCGCGTGCACCTCACCGCGCGGGCCGGATCCTACGTCGAATATCTGCCCGACCCGATCATCCCCTTCGCGGACAGCCGCTTCTACCAACACACCGACGTCGTCGTCGAACCGGGCGCCACGGTGCTCCTGAGCGAGACGATCACCGCCGGCCGACTGGCCCGGGGCGAACGGCACGCCTACCGCACCCTCGCCGGCGATCTGCGGATGCGCCGCCCCGACGGCCGATTGCTGGTGGTCGACACGCTGCGCCTGGAACCCGGTACGGCCGGCGTGCTCGGCCCCGGGGTCTTCGCCGGGCACGACCTCGTCCACACGCTGCACGTGGTCACCGATCGGGTGCCCCCCGAACGCATCGCGGACGCCCTGCACACCGCGTTGGCCGGCCAAGACCTGCGTTTCGGCGTCAGCACTCTGCCGCACGACTGCGGCGCGTGGCTGCGCCTGCTCGACCACTGCCCGATGCGCGTCGAAGCGGCCCGACTCGCCTCCTGGGACGCGGCCCGACGACTCCTGACCGGCGGACCCGCGCCGGACCTGCGCAAGTCCTGACCAAGAGGATTCCCATGTCGATCGACACCGCCCTCGCTTCGATGCCGCCCGGTTACGACTCCGGCGACACCGCGTGGTTGCTCGCCTCCACCGCGATGGTCCTGCTGATGACGCCGGGTCTGGCGTTCTTCTACGGCGGCATGGTGCGCACCAGGCACGTCCTGATGATGGTGAAGATGAGCTTTGCCGCGCTGTGCTTCGGCAGCATCCTGTGGTTCGCCGTCGGCTACTCCCTGGCGTTCGGGCCGGACGTCGGCGGTGCGGGGCTGATCGGCGATCTGGACCACTCGTTCATGCGCGGGATCGAGTTCAACACGCTCACCGGTCGAATCCCGACCTATGTGTACAGCACCTTCCAGATGGGCTTCGCGATCGTCACCGTCGCGCTGATCAGCGGGTCGATCGCGGACCGGGCCACGATGAAGGGTTGGCTCGTCTTCGTGGCCGCCTGGCTGCTGATCGTGTATGTGCCCGTCGCGCACTGGGTGTTCGACCCCGACGGGTGGATCGTCGAGCATCTGGGTGCGGTGGACTTCGCGGGTGGCCTGCCGGTCGAACTCAACTCCGGCGTGTCGGGCCTGGCGGTCGCGTTGGCCCTGCGCACCCCGGCCGACCTCGCCCGTCGGGAGGAGCGTCCCAACAACATTCCGCTCGTGGTGATCGGCGTGGGCCTGTTGTGGTTCGGCTGGTTCGGCTTCAACGCCGGTTCGGCCCTCGGCGCACAGGGCACGGCCGCGACGGCGTTCCTGAACACGCAACTGGGTGCGGCCGGTGCGATGGTGACCTGGCCGCTGGTGGAGAAGTGGCGCACCGGGCGGGTCAGCACGGTCGGCGTGGTGTCCTCGGCGGTCGCGGGCATGGTCGCCATCACTCCGGCGTGCGGTGAGATCGATCCCTTCGCCGCCTTGATCACCGGCCTGGTCACCGGTTTCGTCTGCGCGTTCGCGATCACCTGGAAGTATCGCGTCGGCGTGGACGACACCCTGGACGTGGTGGGCGTGCACGGGGTCGGCGGCCTGATCGGCCTGATCATGGTCGGCCTGTTCGCGACCGCCCGGATCAGCGGCCACGAGGGCCTGTTCTACGGCGGCGGCCTCGCCCTGCTCGGCAAACAACTGGTGGCCATCGCGAGCGTGGCGGCCTTCTCCTTCCTCCTCTCCTGGATCATCGCCAAGGCCATCGACGTCACGGTCGGCTTCCGCACCGTCCACCCGTACGAAGCCGTCCCCGGCGAAGCCGAGGAGCGCGCATACGACTTCCGCACCGCCGAACGCCTCGGCGCACTCATGCCCGACGGCCCCACCACCTCGGACCGCGAACTGGTCGAACAAATCCGCACCCTCCTCCGCGCCCGCTACGACGACTGAGGCCCCGCGCACCATGGCGGGCCCGAGCCGTCGGACCCGAGGAGGGCCGCTCGGCCGCGAGGGACCGGGTGTTGCGTGGGGCGACGTCATGTCGTCGCGGAACAACTGCGCCGCCAATTCCCGCAGGGCCTTCGCGACGGCCTCGGTGTCGTCGGGATCGGGCGCCCCGGCGACTGCCTCGGCCAGGGCCGGGTGCGGTCGCGCGCCGTCCCCGTCGTGCGGGCCGTCGACGAATGCGAAGACGCAGGCGCGAGCGCGAGCCCAGGAGCAGTTCGCGCAACTCGGCATGCGCGAACCGCCGTCCATGGGGCCGTCCTGCGACACGCTGCTCGGCACGGTGTGGCGTTGGGCCCGAGGCCGTGCGGGGAAGTGGCGTGGTCGGTTCACCCGGTGGGTTGTTGCATGGTGGAGCAGTGGATGCCGCCGCCGCCGGCCATCAGGCGGTCTACGTCGAGTTGCACGATGTTGCGTCCGGGGAACGCGGTGGCGAGGGTGGTGCGGGCCGCCTCGTCCTTGGGGCGGTCGCCGAACTGCGCGGTGATCACGGCGCCGTTGACGACGTGGAAGTTCAGGTAGGAGTCGACGAAGTCGCGTTCGGTGCTGCGGGGTTCGTCCGGGCCTTCGACGGTGGTCACGGTGAGGCGGCGGCCCCGGGCATCGGTCGCGGCGGACAGGATGGCGAGCTGCCGGCGGGCGTCCCGGGCCCAGATGTCGGTGCGGTCGGCCGGGGGGACCTGGACCATGACGACGCCGGGTCGGATGAAGCGCGCGGTCACGTCGATGTGATCATCGGTGATGTCCCGGCCCTTGACGCCGGGTACCCACAACATGGTGGTGGCGCCGTACGCGCGCAGTACGGCGGCCTCGATCCGCGCCTTGCTCAGGCCCCGGTTGCGGTTTGCGTTGACCAGGCTGCTCTCGGTGGCCATGACCGTGCCGTCGCCGTCGGTCTCGATCGCGCCGCCTTCGCCGACGAAGTCCGCGCGGCCGAAGGGCAGCTGCTCGTACTCGGCGACGTATTCGGCGACGCGGGCGTCGTTGCGGTGGGTCTGCTTGCGGCCCCAGCCGTTGAAGCCGAGCCCGAGCGCGTCGAGTCCGCCCGCGCCGTCGGTGCGGAACACCGGGCACGTGTCCCGCATCCACAGGTCGTCGGTGGGGATCTCGGCGGTGACGGTGACGCCGGGCCCGCAGCGCGCCCGCGCCTCGGCCGCGGCGCGCTCGTCGATCGCGCACATCACCACCGGCTCGAACGCGGCGACCGTTCGGGCGATCAGCGCGATGTCCGCCTGCACGCCCGCCAGTCGGCGGCCCCAGATGGAGCGGTCGGCCGGCCAGGACATCCACGTGCGCGCATGCGGGACGTGGTCGGCAGGCACGTGCCGGCGCGGCGCACCGTCGGCGGACGCCGGCGCCGGATCGGCGGACGTGGTTCCGGCGCCCATGACGGCGGCACCCCATTCGGCGGCTCGCCGCAGGATGCCGCGGTGGGGAGCGGGCTGTTCGGGCATACGGTTCTCCGATCCGGGCCCCGGTCCGCGCGGCGCGGGTTGTGGGCCGACGGGGGTGCCATTCCACGCGGATGGCTCGTGGCGGCGGGTCCGGCGTGGGTCAGTCGCGCGGCTGCGGTCCCAGTTCCAGGGCCAGTGCGCCGCGGAGCAGGAAGCGGGCCCGATCCAGGGGGAGCGAGCCGGCCAGCCAGCGTTCGCTCAGGCCCTCGACCAGGGCGGTGAGCCGCTCGGCCGCGTCGGCCGCGACCACGGTCGGGGTGATGTCACCATTGTCCTGCCCGCGGCGGACCAGCGCCTCCGCGTCCCGTACCCACTGCGCGGTCGCCTCGCGGACCTGTAGGCCGAGTTCCGGCACGAAGATGGCGCTCGCCCGGAACTCTCCCCAGGCCGTGCTGTTCTCCATCACCTCCGGGGCGTCCTGGAGTTCGAGCAACAACATCTCCTCCAGGCGACCGCGCGGATCCAGATCCGGATCGCTGTCGGACCACGTGTAGCGCTCGGCGCGCTCGTTGATGAACTCCCAGGTGCGCTGCATGAGCCCGGCCCGGTCGCCGAAGTGGTAGTAGACCAGCCCGACGGACACACCGGCCTCGGCGGCCAGCTCCTCCACCCGCAGGCCGCGCACCCCTCGCCTGGCGATGAGCCCCGCGGCCGTTTCCAAGATCAATGACTGACGGCTCGACACGTTGGCACCCCACCGGGGTGGCGCCCGGCCGCCCCTTGTACTAACTGAATATTCAGTCATCATAGCGCGCGGGTGGTTCCGCGATCACCGTTCCGGCCCCCGCGCACCGCCGCCGAGGTCCGGACGACCAGGTCGCCGGCCGGGGACAGTCCGTCCGGGTCGGCCAGGCGTCCGCGCGGGACGACCGTGACCCGCAGGGTCAGCTCCCGGCTTGCGGCGTCCACGCGCTGTACGGACGCGTCGACGTCGACCCGGTCGGGCGCGACGGACCCGACCACGTGGCGCTCGTCGAGGGCGAGCCGCTCACCGATTTGCAGCCACAGGCCCAGGCCGGCCGCGGCGCACACGCCGGCCGCCACCAGAGCGGGGCCCCACAGGCGGCGACGCGGCTTCGCGGAGTTCTCGGTCGGGCCCGTCCCTGCTCGGCGGTGCTCGCGGGAATCGGGTTTCGTCATCGCCCGGCCGGCGGGACGGCGGGCATGTCGTGCGTGGCGCAGTGGATGCCGCCGCCGCCCGAGGCGATCGTGTCGATGGACAGCGGCACCACCGTGCGGCCGGGGAAGTGGTCGCGCAGGATCTGCTGCGCGCGGTCGTCGGCCTTGTCGTCGCCGAAGCGCGGCACGAACACCGCGCCGTTGGCGACGTAGAAGTTCGCGTACGTGGAGACGAAGCTGTCGCCGTGTCCGGCGATCAAGTCCGGGTCGGGCTGCGGGAGTTCCACGACGTCGAGGGGCTTGCCGCGGGCGTCGACGGCATTTGCCAGGACGGCCTGGGCCTGGTCGCTCGCGCGGGACCACGAGTCCGGCGACGTCCCGGGAAACGCCCGGTCGAGCAGGACCGTGCCGGGGGTGGTGAAGCGAACCAGGCTGTCGACGTGCGCGTCGGTGATGTCCTCGCCCCGGACACCCGCGAACCAGACGACCCGGGTGACGCCCAGGGTCTGTTCGAGCTCGTCCTCGATCCGCTGCCGGGACTTGCCGGGGTTGCGGTTGTCGTTGACCACCGAACTCTCGGTCACCAGGAGGGTTCCCCGGCCGTCGGTCTCGAACGAACCGCCCTCGGCGACCAGTGGGGCGACCACACGCGGGATGCCGTAGCGGGCGAGCAGTTCCCGGCCGACCTTCGCGTCGTTGTCGTGCGGCTGCTTGTTCCCCCAGCCGTTGAAGCCGAAGTCCACGCCGGTGAGCCTCCCGGCGTCCTCGACGAACACCGGGACCGTGTCGCGCGCCCACAGGTCGTCGACGGCGAGGGTGATCACCTCGACGCGTCCCCCACAGGCGCTGCGGGCCGCGTCCTCCTGGCCGGGGGAAGCCATCATGACGACCGGCTCGTACTCGGCGACGGCGCGGGCGATCCCGGCGATGTCCGCCCGCACCGGCCCCAGGTCGCTGCCCCAGATCGCCGCGGAGGAGGGCCACGACATGAACGTGCGCTCGTGGCGGTCCCACTCCGCACCGAACACGCGACCGCCGGCCGCGACGGACCCCGGCAACGGTGTGCCGGACGCCTGCCCGGTCGGCGCCGCGGTCGACGGCTCCGCCGCACCGGATCCGCCCGACTCCCCGCACGCGGCGGTGCCGGATCCGAGCACGGCCAGCCCGGCGAGCGACTTCAGCACGTCGCGGCGGGACGGGGAGGCGGGCATGGCGGCTCCGGACAGGGCTCGGCGGATGCGGCACCGCCGCCCCGGGGGATCTGGTCGGCGGCGTATACCCACAAATCGGGAACGGACCCCGAACCGCCACGGGGCCGCGTCGGACCGGGTGACGGCCCCGCCGCGACCCGGGCCCTGCCCTGGTGGCGCCGCGCAGCCCGGCACCGCACCTCGCCGCACCGGAGAAACGGTCGAATGAAAAACCCCATGCGGCCACCCCTCCGGCACGGCCTCGGTCGACGCGGCCCGACGCGCCGGGATCCGTCGGACCGAGCCCGGCCGGGCGGGGCGCGTGGTGCCGGTGGTGCCGAAGGGTAAGGTGGCGAGCCATGGCCCACGACCGTCGTACCGTAATCATGGAAGCCGCGGCGCGGCTCATCGCCCGCCGTGGGGTCCGGGGCCTGCGCATCGAGGAACTGGCCGCCGAGGCCGGTGTGTCGAACGGGTTGATCTACTACCACTTCAAGGACCGCGCCGGAGTCCTGCGCGCGACCCTGGAGTTCATCAACAATCGGGCCGAGCGGTACACGGCCGAACACGTCGCCGCGGAGCACCTGACGGACCCGCGCGCGGTGCTGGAGCAGACGCTGCTCCTGGAGTTCCAGGACACCGCGGAGGTGCGCGAGAACAGCACCGCGTGGGGCGAGTTGCGGGCGAGCGCGATGTTCGACGCCCTGTTGCGCGCCGAACTCGCCGAGGCCACCCGGGTATGGGACGGCGAGGTCGCCGGCCTGATCGCGGCGGTGCTGCCGGCGGCGCCCGCGAGCCTGGCGCTGGAGGCCGCCCAGCGGCTCACGGCGCTCCTCGAAGGGCTCAGCGGGCGCTGGCTGAGCGAGGGGCTGACCCTCGACCGGGCCCGCACCCTGATACTCGGCGCGATCGACGCCGAACTCTCCCGCCTCGGCCGCGCCTGAGGGACCCTCCCAGGTGTCGGCCCGGGGGCTGCGCCCAGGGTCGCCCCGGGGGCCGCGCCGGGCGGTTGCGCGCGCGGCAGGCATGGCGCCAACTCCCTTGCTTCATAAGCTCATTGGCGGGTAGACCGCACCGAGCCGCCGACCCCGTCTGTACACCCCTGCGGCGCAGGGTGCGCCCGGCCGCCGTAGTGGCGCTGCCCGTCCGTGACCCCGTTCGAATCCGCCGCGGCCCAATCCGGTCCGCAGTCTTGACTGATTTTTCAGTCAGTGGAACAGTGTGGACACACCGGACCGGCCTACCCGCCCGCCGCACAACCCGTGGCGCGCGGCGTCACAGGCCGGTCCGGTGGTCACGGGGGCGTCGACGGACGCCGGGTGTCTGGTGCGCCCGGTGCCGTCGGCAACCCCGCGCACCCCGGTCTTCGTCCATCCGTGCCGCCGAACGGCGGAGCTATCACCCGACAGGGAGAGCCAGCCATGCATGGAGCGCGCAGCAACACCCCTCACCCCGAACCCGGGGCGATCGACGCAGGGCCCTCGCGCCGCCGAGTGCTCGGCGGAGTCCTGCTCGGAGCGACCGGCCTGGCGGTCGGCGGTCAGGCGGTCCTGGCCCCGGCCGCGCGGGCGGCGGCCGCGCGCGCCGCGGCGGCCCTGCGGATCCCGGCCGACGACGTCGCGCACGTCCGCACCTGGATGGCCTGGCCGACCAACTCCTCCATCTGGGGCCGTCAGCTCGGCGGCGTGCAGAACGACATCGCCTTGATCGCCCGGACGATCGCCCGGTTCGAACCGGTGATCATGTGTGCGCCGGACGCCGCCGGTGCGAGCGCCGCGCGCGCCAAGTGCGGCTCCACGGTCACCGTCATCAGCTCGATACCCGTCGACGACCTGTGGGCCCGCGACACCGCGCCGGTCTTTCGCACCGACGGCCAGGGCGGCCGCGACGCGGTCGGCCTCGGGTTCAACGGCTGGGGCAACAAGCAGACGCACGCCAAGGACGCCCGCGTCGCCGCGAACATCGCCGCGTACGACCGACTCGCCTTCACCCGAGCCGGGTTCACCGGCGAAGGCGGCGCCATCGAAACCGACGGGGACGGCACCGTCATGGCCACCGAGAGCAGCCTGGTCAACAACAACCGCAACCCCGGCATGACCAAGGCACAGGTCGAGCAGGCCGTCCTCGCCGCCTACGGCGCGAGCAAGATGATCTGGGTGCCCGGCATCAAGGGCCAGGACATCACCGACGACCACATCGACGCCACCTCGCGCTTCATCGGCCCCGGCGTCGTCATGGTGCAGGTCCCGCCCGCGAGCCGCACCGACATCTGGGCGAAGGACGCCCGCCGACAACTGGCGATCCTGTCCGCCGCGACGGACGCCCGCGGCCGCCGTCTCCAGGTCGTCCGCATCGACGGCCCGGACACCATCCGTTCGTCGAACCCCGACTTCGTCGACTCCTACGTCAACTTCCACGTGTGCAACGGCGGCGTGGTCATGTCCCAGTTCGGCGACCGCACCAAGGACGAGGCGGCCCGCCGGGTCGTCGCCGCCGCGTACCCCGGCCGCCAGGTGGTGCAACTCGACACCGACCGGATCGGCGGAGGCGGCGGCGGCATCCACTGCACCACGATGCAGGAGCCCGCGCCCTGACCGACCCCCTTCGCACCGCCCCGGGTGCCGGCCGTCCCCGGCACCAACCGCACCACCCCCACCCGGAGTTCCCCGTGTCCGCTGCCCTCCCCTCCCGTCGTGCCCTCCTGCGCGGCCTGCTCGCCGCCGGTGCCGTCGCCCTCGGCGCCACCGCCTGTACCGAGGACGCCGCGTCCGATCCACCCGGTCGGGGGACCGGCGCCGAAACTCCGGGTGGGGGGTCGGGCACACCCGCGAAACGGCGATTCGGCGTCGAATGGGACCGGCACGAGCGCACGTTCATGGCCTGGCCCGCCTCCGCCGGAATCTGGGGCGCCGACCTGCCCGCGGTACGCCAGGACATCGCCCGGCTGGCCCGGGCGGTCGCCGGGTACGAGCCGGTCGTGGTCCTGGCCGGCGCAGACCAACAGGCCGCCGCGCAGAACGCCTGCGGGAGCGACACCGAGGTCCTGGCCATCCCCGTCGACGACCTGTGGGCGCGGGACATCGTCCCGGTGTTCGTCGAGGACGGCGGCGCGGTCACCGGCGTGGACTTCAATTTCAACGGCTGGGGGAACAAGCAACGGCACGGCAACGACGCCCGGGTCGCGCGCGGCGTCCTCACGCACTACGGCATCTCCCGCCGGCAAGCCCCCCTGGTCGCCGAAGGCGGCTCGTTCGAGACCGACGGCCGCGGCACGCTGTTGGTCACCGAGAGCTCGGTGGTCAACGACAACCGCAACCGCGGCAAGAGCCGACAGCAGGTGGAGGACGAACTCAAGGAGACGCTCGGCGTCACACGCGTCGTCTGGTTCGCGGGTGTCCGGGGCGAGGACATCACCGACGCGCACGTCGACTGCCTGGTCCGGTACACCGCGTCCGGCGCCGTCCTGCTGGACACCGCGTTCCCCGGCAACCCCGCGGACTCCTGGTCGCGGGCCGGTGCCCAGGCCCGTTCCGTGCTCGAGAACGAGGTCGACGCACAGGGCAAACGATTTCGGGTCGTCGACCTCCCGCAACCCGATCCGGACCTGATCACCGGCCGCGGCGACGCCTTCGTCTCCAGCTACGCCAACTTCTATGTGGCCAACGGCGCGCTGTTCGTGCCGCGCTTCGGCGACAAGCGCGCGGACGACCGGGCGCAGCAGATCCTGCGCGAGCACTTCCCCGGCCGCGAGATCGTGCCCGTCCCGATCGACGCCATCGCCGCCGGCGGCGGCGGCATCCACTGCGCCACCCACGACCAACCGGCCGCGCCCGCGCCCAAGTAGGCGGCCGGGGAGCACCATCGGCCTGCCCCGCCCGGGGCGTGTCCTCGATCCACCACCGGGCACCGCGACGCCCGGCGTCCGCCCTGCGGCCCCCTCGCCGCGCTCGCATCGCGGCGCCCGGGGGATCCGAGACATGCCCCGGCACGCCCCGAACCACCAGGAGAGACCGTGCAGTTGACCCCGACCGAGCGCGACCGGCTGCTGCTGTTCAACGCAGCCGAACTCGCGCGCCGTCGGCAGGCCGCCGGGTTGCTGCTGAACATGCCCGAGGCGACCGCGCTGATCGCCGACACCGTATGCGAGGCGGCCCGCGCCGGGCACCGGCTCGCGGACGCCATCGAGGCCGGCCGGTGCGTACTCGGCCCGGACGACGTGCTGCCCGGCGTCCTCGACCTGGTCACCGAGGTCTACGTCGAAGCCGTCTTCCCGGACGGCACCCGGCTCGCCGTGGTGACCGATCCGTTCGGCCATCCCGGTCACGGCGACGCCGCGCCGGGTGCCGTGATTCCGGCGGCCGCGGCCGTCGACGGCCCCCGGCCCGTGGTGCGGCTCACCGTGCGCAACACCGCATCGGTGCCGGTCAGCGTGACCTCGCACTTCCACTTCTTCGAGGCCAACCCGCGCCTGGACTTCGACCGGAGGTCCGCCTACGGCATGCGGCTCGCGGCCCCCGCGGGCGCGTCGACCCGGTTCGACCCCGGCGCCGACGTCGAGGTCGGCCTCGTGCCGATCGGCGGCGCGCGCGTCGCGATCGGCTTCGCCGGCCTGGTCGACGGAGCGCTGGACGCTCCGGGCGCCAGGGCCGAGGCGCTGCGCCGCGCGGCGGCCTGCGGCTACCTCGGCGCCGAAGCCGACCCGGATCCCATGCCCGGAAAGGAACTCCCGTGAGCGGCAACACCCTCGACGCCGGCGAGTACGCGGCGGTCCACGGCCCTTCGGCAGGAGACCGGATCCGGCTCGGCGACTCCGGGCTCGTGGTCCGGGTCGAGTCCGACGCACAGGCCGTCGGGGACGAGTTCCTGGCCGGATTCGGCAAGACCGCCCGCGACGGCCTGCACCTCAAGGCCGTGACGGTCCGCGAGACCTGCGATGTGGTGATCAGCAACGTCGTGGTGATCGACGCGGTCCAGGGCATCCGCAAGGTATCCATCGGCATCCGCGAAGGGCGCATCGCGTCGATCGGGCGGGCCGGCAATCCGGACACCCTCGACGGCGTGGACATCGTCGTGGGCACCGGCACCGCGATCGTGTCCGGCGAGGGCCTGATCGCCACCGCGGGTGCCATCGACACGCATGTGCACCTGCTCAGCCCCCGCATCATGGAGGCGTCCCTCGCGTCGGGCGTGACCACGATCATCGGCCAGGAGTTCGGGCCGCTGTGGGGCGTCGGCGTCAACTCGCCGTGGGCGCTGCGGCACGCGTTCAACTCGTTCGACGCGTGGCCGGTGAACATCGGCTTCCTCGGCCGGGGTTCGGCCTCGGACCCGGCGCCGCTCGTCGAAGCGCTCGCGGAAGGCGGGGCGTGCGGGTTCAAGGTGCACGAGGACATGGGGGCGCATGCCCGAGCGCTCGACACCGCGCTGCGGGTGGCCGAGGACCACGACGTGCAAGTGGCCCTGCACACCGACGGGTTGAACGAGTGCCTGTCGGTCGAGGACACGCTCTCGGTGCTCGACGGGCGCACCATCCACGCCTTCCACATCGAAGGCTGCGGCGGCGGACACGTTCCGAACGTCCTGAAGATGGCCGGTGTCGCCAACGTCATCGGCTCGTCCACCAATCCCACGCTGCCGTTCGGGCGCGACGCCGTGGCCGAGCACTACGGCATGATCGTCTCGGTCCACGGCCTCAAGACGGACCTGCCCGGCGACGCCGCGATGGCACGCGACCGCATCCGGGCGGGGACGATGGGTGCCGAGGACGTCCTGCACGACCTGGGCGTCATCGGCATCACGTCGTCGGACGCCCAGGGCATGGGCCGCGCGGGGGAGACCGTGCGCCGCACCTTCGCGCTCGCCGGGAAGATGAAGAACGAGTTCGGCCCGGCGGACGGGGACGGGCCGGACCACGACAACGCGCGGGTGCTCCGGTACATCGCCAAGCTCACCATCAACCCGGCCATCGCGCACGGCCTCGCCCACGAAGTCGGGTCGCTGGAGGTCGGCAAGCTCGCCGACATCGTGTTGTGGCGCCCGGCGACCTTCGGCGCGAAGCCGCAGATGGTCCTCAAGTCCGGGTTTCCGGCCTACGGCGTCACGGGCGACCCGAACGCCGCCACCGACAACTGTCAACCGCTGGTGATGGGGCCGCTGTTCGGCGGACACGGCGCGACCCCGGCCGACCTGTCCGTGGCCTTCGTCAGTCGGGCCGCCGCGGACGCCGGGTCGCCCGACCGGCCGTACGACGGCATGACCACACGCCGCCGCCGGGTGGCCGTCCGCGGCACCCGCGGCATCGGCCCCGCCGACATGATGCTCAACGCCCGCACCGGACACGTGCAGGTGGACGCCCGGACCGGCCTGGTGACCCTCGACGGCGCCCCGCTGCACTCCGAAGCCGCCGACGAAGTCCCGCTCAACCGCCTGTATTTCCTCTGAACCTCCGGCATCCCCGGAAGCCCCGTCGGCCCGCGCCGTGGCGCACCGCGCGGCCCACCCGACACCACACCGCACCCGACGAAACGAGAAGCCCGTGACCTACCGCATGCCCGCCGAGTGGACCCCCCACGACGCCTGCCTCATGGCCTGGCCCACCCGGCCCGACCTGTGGGGCGACATGTTCGACCACGCCAAGCGCGAGCACGCCGCCGTCGCGCGCGCCATCGCCGAGTTCGAGCCCGTCACCATGGTCACCGTGCCCGGCGCCGGACAGGAGGCCCGCGAACTCTGCGGAGCCGACATCCGGATCATCGAACTCCCGATCGACGACTCGTGGTTCCGCGACTCCGGTCCGATATTCGTGCTCGACGAGGCCGGTTCGCGGTCCGGCGTCGACTTCCGGTTCAACGCGTGGGGCGGCAAGCACCACCCGTGGGACGCCGACGACAGGATCGCCGCGGCCCTGATCGACGTGCTCGGCGACCCGCGAATCGACTCCCGGATGATTCTCGAAGGCGGCGCCGTCACCGTCGACGGCGAAGGCACGCTCATCACCACCGAGCAGTGCCTGCTGCACCCCAACCGCAACCCCGGGATGACCCGCGCCGAGATCGAGGCCGAACTCAAGGCCCGCCTGGGCGTCACCAAGATCATCTGGCTGCCCTACGGCGGGCTCCTCGACACCGAGACCGACGGGCACGTCGACGGTGTCTGCGCGTTCACCGCACCCGGCAAGGTCATCGTGCACCTGCCCGCCGACCCCGCGCACCCCGACTACGTGCGTCTGCGTGCGAACCACGCGGTGCTGGCGGCGTCCACCGACGCCCAGGGGCGGCCGTTCGAGATCGTCGACGTCCCCCAGGCCGCGTTCGTCGAGTGGGGCGGGCAGCGGATCGAGGTCTGCTACCTCAACTTCTACATCGCCAACGGCGGCGTGGTCGTGCCGGTCGCCGACCACCCGCAGGACGCGGACGCGCTCGCCGTGATCCAGGCCGCCTTCCCCGACCGCAAGGTCGTCGGGGTCCCGACCCGCACCGTCGCGTTCGGCGGCGGCGGCGTGCACTGCATCACCCAGCAGGTCCCCGCCACGCACACCCGATGATCGCCGAAGGAATCCTCCGATGAAGACACCCGGATCCAATCCCCTCGGAAGAGCGCGGCGACTGCGCCGAGTCGCGCTGCCCGCAGCCGCCGCGGCGACCCTCGCGCTGGTCGCGGCCTGCTCCGGGCCGCCCAAGCACGACCCGGCCCGACAGGCCGCGAACTACCAACTGTCCCCGGGCACTCCGCCGGCCAAGGGCGACATCGGCTCGTTCCGCTGGGCGCTGTACGCCGAACCGCTGACCCTGGACTACATCGCGGCGTTCGACTACCCGCAGAACACGGTGTTGTCCAACGTCTGCGAGAGCCTGATGCGTTGGACCCCGCAACTGACCATGGAACCGGGCCTGGCGGAGAAGGCGTCCAACCCGGACCCCACCACGTGGGTCTACGACCTGCGGCCCGGCGTGAAGTTCCACGACGGCTCGGTGATGACCGCCGACGACGTCGTCTACAGCCTCGGCCGGCAGATGAACCCCGACCTGGGGGCCGCGTGGGCCGATTCGTTCGAGAACGTCGACACCGTCACCGCCACCGGACCGCTCCGCGTCACCGTCAAGCTCAAGCAGGCCGACTCCCTCTTCCCCCAGCTCATGGCCACCGCCGCCGGCGTGGTGGCGAGCAGGAAGGGCGTCGAGGCCGCCGGCAAGGACTACGGCACCACCGGTGGCCTCGACTGCACCGGCCCGTACAAGCTCGGCGACTGGGCCAAGGGCCAATCCCTCAAACTGGAGCGCTTCGACGACTACCGGGGCGCCAAGGCCAAGGCCGGGACCGTCGAGTTCAAGTTCCTCACCGACGCCTCGGCGCGCACCAACGCGATGCTCGGCGGCGAGGTCGACGGCGGCTTCCTGGTCCCCAGCGAAAGCTACGAGCGGCTGCGCACCAGCGGCGCGGGCACCCTGTACTTCGGCGAGGGCCTGAGCACCCTCAACGTCAACGTCACCAACATCCGGGGCACCCTCGCCGACGTGCGGGTACGCAAGGCCCTGTCGATGGCCCTGGACCGCCCCGGGATCGTGCGGACCGCGCTCGCCGGCAACGGGAAGACCACCGGCTCGATCACCCCGCGCGCGGCCTGGGCGGGCGCCCCCGCCGACGCGCAGGCCGCCGCGTTCGACCGACTGCCGCCCGACACACAGGACATCGAGCAGGCCAAAAAGCTCGTCGAGCAGGCCGGCGCCAAGGGCAAGACGGTCACCGTCGCCACCAGCCCGATCGGCCAGGACGTCTCCCTGGTCGCCACCGCGATCCAGGACGCCGGTACCAGGATCGGCCTGAAGGTCGAGCTGAAGACCATCGCCCCCGACGCCTTCTCCGCGCTGTTCACCGACCCCAAGGCCCGCGAGGGCATCGACATGTTCCCCGAGACGTACTACCTGTCCGTCACCGACCCGGTCGACCTGCTGCGGAACTTCCGCACCGGCGGCTACCAGAACCACGCCGGCTACAGCAACGCCGAGTACGACGCGCTGATCGCGCGGATCACCGAGACCTACGACCCGGCGCAACGGTTCGCACTGGAGGCGAAACTCCAACAGCAGGCCGCGGCCGAGGTGTTGTGGATGCCGATCGCCGAGTGGCCGTCCACGGTCTTCCTGAACAAGCGGATCACCGGCGCGCCGACGACGATCTCCTACATGTACTACCCGTGGGCGGCGGATGTGGGGGCCGCGGGGTGAACTTCGTGAGATTCGCCGTCCGGCGGCTGTTGGAAATGGCCGCCACCCTGCTCGGCGCTTCGTTCGTGGTCTTCGGCGCGATGTACCTCGCGCCGGGCAATCCGGCGAGTTTCCTGCTGGGAGGGCGGTCGGCGTCCCCGGCCGCCCTCGCGGCGATCGACAAGCAGTACCACCTGAACGACCCGTTCATCGAGCAGTACCTGCGCTGGCTCGGCAACATCCTGCACGGAGACTTCGGCCGGTCGATCGAATACCGCACCGACGTGTCCCACCTCCTGTCGTCCCGACTGCCCACCACACTGCTGCTGGTCGGCATGGCCCTGGTCATCGTGGTGGTGCTCGGGCTCGCGCTCGGCTGGGCCGGTGCGGTGCGCGGCGGCGCGACCGACTCGACGATCCTGGTGGGCACCACCTTCGCGATCGGTACCCCGGCGTTCGTCGCGGCCATCCTGCTCCAGGGCCTCTTCGCGGTCGAACTCGGCTGGTTCCCCTCCAGCGGGAGCGGCAGCGGCGACGGCATCGGCGCCATGTTGTGGCATTCGACGCTGCCGGCCATCGCGCTCGCGCTCTACCTGGTCGGGATGCTCGCCCGGGTGACCCGCAGCGCCATGCTGGAGGAACTGGGCTCCGAACACGTCGCGGTGGCCCGCAGCCGAGGTGTGCCCGAACGGTACGTGATCAGCCGCCACGTCTTCCGCAACGCGCTCGGCGCGGTGTTGACCACCGGCGGGCTGATCGTCTCCAGCCTGCTGGTGTGCACCGTCCTGGTCGAGACCGCGTTCAGCGTCGGCGGCGTCGGCCAGCTCCTCGAACTCTCCTCCACCACCAAGGACTTCCCCGTCGTCCAGGCCATCTCCCTCATCATCGTCGGGCTGTTCATGACCGTGAACCTGATCATCGACCTGCTGCTGCCCGTCGTCGACCCGCGGATCACTCTGGGAACGAGGGCCACCGCATGAGCACGACCCTGACCCGCCGCCCCGGACTCGCGCGGCTGCGCGCGGCCGGACACAGTCCCCTGTACGCGGTGAGCGCCGGCTTCGTCGGGCTCGTCGTCACGGTCGCCCTGCTCGCGCCGTGGATCGCCCCGTACGGCCCGAACACCGTGGAACTGGGCGGCGCCCTCGGGGCGCCGTCCGGCGACCACCTGCTCGGCGTCGACGCGGCCGGCCGGGACACCCTGTCCCGGCTCGTGGTCGGCGCCCGCACCTCGCTCCTCGGCCCGCTCGGCGTCGTGGTCCTGTCCACGATCGCCGGCGGCGCCGTCGGCGTCATCGCCGGCTGGCGGGGCGGATGGACGGACTCGGTGTTGTCGCGCACCACCGAACTGACGCTGGCCTTCCCCGGACTGCTGCTCGCCATCCTGTTCACGTCGGTATACGGCGAAGGGCTCCTCGCCCCGGTGGTCGCGCTGTCGATCGCCTACGTGCCCTATGTCGCCCGACTGGCCCGCTCCCTGGTGCTGGCCGAACGCGAACGCCCGTACGTGGCCGCCTATCGGGTCCAGGGCCACTCGGGCACCGACATCTGCCTGCGGCACGTGGTCCCCAACATCGCCCCCGTCGTCCTGGCCCAATGCACCGTCAACTTCGGCTACGCGCTGATCGACCTGGCCGGCCTGTCCTTCCTCGGCCTGGGCGTACCCGCCCTCACCCCGGACTGGGGACGCATGGTCTTCGACGGCAAGTCCGCGATCCAGAGCGGCTATCCGCTGTCCGCGATCGTCCCGTGCCTGGTGATCGTGCTGACCGTCGTCGCGTTCAACGTGGTCGGCGAACGCTGGGCCGACAAGGTCGCCGGGAGGGACCGATGAACACCACGAAGCACAACCCCGCAGGCACGCCGCGGCCCGCGGCCGAACGGGCCGCGGGCACCCCGCCTGCGGCCCTGGACATCCGCGGACTGCGCATGCGCCTGCCGCGCACCGCCCGCCCGGTCCTGGACGGCGTCGACCTGACCGTCGGCGCCGGCGAAACCGTGGCCCTGGTCGGCGAATCCGGCTCCGGCAAGACACTCACCTCGCGTACCGTGCTGCGCCTGCTCCCCGGCGGCGCGACCACCGAGGGCACCGTGCACGTGGCGGGCGACGACGTGCTGACCATGAACGCCCGAGAACTGCGCCGCCTGCGCACCCAGACCGCAGCCATGATCTTCCAGGACCCCCGCGCCGCCATCAACCCGCTGCGCCGCATCGACGACTTCCTCACCGAGAGCGTGCGGCTCAACAAGATCATGACCCCCGCCGCCGCGAACGCCCGCGCCGTCGAACTCCTGGAAGCCGTCGGCCTGACCGCCGATGCGCTGCGCCGCCATCCCGGCGAACTGTCCGGCGGCATGCTGCAACGGGTGATGATCGCCGCCGCCCTGATGGGCGACCCGGCCCTGCTGCTGGCCGACGAGCCGACCACCGCGCTGGATGTGACCACCCAGGCCGAGGTCGTCGCGCTGCTCGGCGACCTGCGCGCACGATTCGGCACGGGGTTGTTGTTCGTGACCCACGACCTGGGTCTGGCGGCGGCGATCAGCGACCGCGTCTACGTCATGTACGCGGGCCGGATCGCCGAAACCGGGCCCGCCGCATCGGTGTTCGCACGGCCCCGCCACCCCTACACCAAGGCGCTGCTGGACTCCACGCCCGACCTGGACGCCCCGCAGGGCCGACTCGCCGCCATCGACGGGCAACCCCCGGACCTGCGCCGGGAACTGACCGGCTGCCCGTTCGCGCCGCGCTGCGCACACGCGGACGAGGTCTGCACCGTCGAGGCGCCCCGGCGCACGCCCGCACCCGGCGAGCCCGCGCACACCGCCGGCTGCCACCACAGCGACCGTCTCGAAGGGACCCGCGGCGATGCCTGACCCCCTCCTCGAAGTCCGCGGACTGTGCCGCACGTTCGGCGACGTGCGCGCCGTCGACGACGTCTCCTTCACGCTCCCGGACGGAGGCTCGCTGGGGATCGTCGGCGAGTCCGGCTCCGGGAAGACCACGACCGCCCGGATCATCGTCGGGTTGGACCGCGCCGACGCCGGGCACGTCCGCGTCCGCGGGCAGGACCGGACGGCGCAGCCCCGCGGCCGCACCGAACGCCTGGCCCGCGCCCGGCAGATCCAAATGGTCTTCCAGGACCCGTACCTCTCGCTCGACCCGCGCACCAGCGTCGAGGCCGTGCTCCGCGAGACGCTCAAACTGCACAAGCCCGGCACCGACCCGGCCCTGCGGATCCGCGAACTCCTCGACCAGGTCGGTCTGGGCACCCGAGCCGCCGACGCGCTCCCTCGCGAACTCTCCGGCGGACAGCGGCAACGCGTCGCCATCGCCCGGGCACTCGCCGTCGAACCGACCATCCTCGTCCTCGACGAGGCGGTCGCCGCGCTCGACGTGTCGGTACAGGCACAGATCCTCAACCTGCTCGCGGACATCCGCGAGCAGACCCGGATCGGCTACCTCTTCATCACCCACGACCTCGGCGTGGTCCGCTGCGTCACCGACGACGTCATCGTCATGCGCCGCGGCCGGGTCGTCGAATCCGGCCGCACCGCCGACGTCCTGGCCCTCCCGAACCACGCCTACACCCGCCTGCTCATGGCCTCCGTCCCCCGCCCCGGCTGGAACCCCCACGCCATCGGCACGGCCCGCCGCGCACTCCAGGCCACGGAGCCGACCACATGACGCCGTCGGCGCGGCTGTTCGTCGGGCGGCCGGCTATGCCTTGACCGGGCGCAGTTCCTCGACCCCGCGTTGCACGCGGACGTCTCGGAGGGACGCGGGCTGTATCCGTAGGGCAGTTCGCGCCGGCCTCCGCGTGGGCGGAGTCCGCCCGCGTGGCGCTCCCGGGCACGGGCGTCGAATCCGGCCTCTCGGACGTGTGCGCGCGGCACGCCGCCGACGAAATCCTCGACGGGATCGGGGAGATCGGTGTCCGCGACGGCGCCGACCCCACCGCCGACGGCCACGAATTCGCGCCGTCGTTCTCCCGCGCGCCCGTTGTCCGACCTGCTCACACCGCCTACGGCTCCCCCGTGGGGCGGGCGCGAGCAGCGGACCGACACCCGGGGATCGGCGGCGGACCCGTCGTCCGGAGGCAGGAAGGTGGCGGACCGACGACGTCGCCTGTTTCCGGACAGTGCGGACGCGGCGTGGCACCGGCCGAGCCGGATCCGCCTTCGACCGATCGGGACGGATGGCCGCGTCCGGATCTCCTCTTGCGCCAACTCCCCTTCGTGGGCGCCTGGTTGCCGGGGCGGAGAGCGGGTCGCCCGCGGCGCTCGGCGGGGGCGCGAATGGCGTTGTTGACAGAATGTGCCGGGCCGATCACATTCGTTGACCATCGACTTGTGCCCGTGTGAGCGTTTCGTTCGCTCGGGCACGAACCCGGCGCACGCGACGGTCGGTCCCGCTCACCCCGCGGAGCCGACCGACGAGACCGGACTCGTGGTCGAGGTTTGTCCTCTATCGAAGGAGCCTCGATGAAACGCAGCACGGTGACGGTCGGGTCAGTCCTGGCCTTACTCGCCGGCCTCGTGGTCGGTACCTCCCAGTCGAACGCGGCGACTCCGCCCCCCGCACCGGGTCTGGCGGCGGCGGTGGCCGCCGCCGACCGGGCCACCGCGGGCGGCCTGGACGTCCTGGCCAAGGGCCCCGACGAGAACTACGTGCGGCAGCAGGTGACCCCGTGGGTCGACGACCTGTACTCCGTGGCCTACGAGCGCACCTACCGCGGGCTGCCCGTGGTCGGCGGGAGCGCCGCGGTGCTGGCCGACGGCAACGGCACCGTCCGGGCCGCCGAGTCGGCCACCGATCTGCGGATCAACGTCCCCGTCAAGCCGACCGTGGGCAAGGGGGCGGCCGAGAACGTCTCGCGTTCGCGACTCAAGGTCGTCGACAAGGTCGAGTCGCGACGCCTGGTCGTACGCGTCAAGGAGAGTTCCGCGAACCTGGCCTGGGAGACGGTGCTGATCGGCAGCACCGAAACCGCGCCCAGCCGGCTGCACGTCTTCGTCGACGCCCGCTCGGGGCAACTGCTCGACTCCTACGACGACGTCAAGGGCGGCTCCGGCACCAGCCAGTGGAACGGCCCCAATCCGCTGACGATCAACACCAGCGGCAGCGCCGGCAGCTACAAGACGATCGACACCACTCGGCCCGGCCTGTCCTGCGCCGACTACAGCGCCGGCGTCTTCACCAAGGCCACCGACACCTGGGGCAACGGCAACGCCACCAGCAAGGAGACCGGCTGCGTCGACGCCCTGTGGGCCGGCCAGAAGCAATGGAACATGCTCCGCGACTGGCTCGGTCGCAACGGTCACAACGGCACCGGCGGAAGCTGGCCGGTACGTGTCGGGCTCCCCGCGATCAATGCCTACTGGACCGGTTCGCAGATCCAGATCGGCCACAACCAGGGCAACCAGTGGATCGCGTCCATGGACGTCGTGGGCCACGAATTCGGGCACGGCATAGACCAGTTCACCCCCGGCGGCGCCGGTACCGAGGCGGGCCTGGGTGAAGGCACCGGCGACATCTTCGGCGCGCTCACCGAGGCGTACACCAACGAGCCGTCGCCCTACGACCGCCCGGACTACCTGGTCGGCGAGACGGTCAACCTGGTCGGCAACGGTCCGATCCGCAACATGTACAACCCCTCGCTGGTCGGCAACAACCCGAACTGCTACAGCTCTTCGATCCCGGGCACCGAGACCCACGCGGCGGCCGGGCCGCTGAACCACTGGTTCTACCTGCTCGCCGAGGGCACGAACCCCGGTGGCGGCAAGCCCACCAGCCCGACCTGCAACAACACGCAGCTCACGGGCACCGGAATCCAGACCGCGGGCAAGATCTTCTACGGCGGCATGCTGCTCAAGACGAGCGGCATGACCTACAAGAAGTACCGCACCGCGACCCTGAAGTCCGCCAAGGCGCTCGACTCCACCTGCGGCCTGTTCAACAAGACCAAGGCCGCCTGGAACGCGGTGAGCGTCCCGGCCCAGCCCGGTGACCCGACCTGCCCGTGATGCCGAACGCACCACGATAGGCATCCGGTCCTTCGACGAGGCCGCGGCCCCCGCCGCGGCCTCGTTCGCCGAGCCGCCGGCCGGCACCGACGGCACGCTCCGACGGAGGTCTTCGATCACGATCGTGCGCGGCCCGGATGTGGTCGGGTCGACAGTCCCGATGTCGGGCCGTTGTGATGGGGTGGAACCCGGAATCCGGAAGCCGAACAGGGTGAGTGTGGGGGCGCGTGGTGTCGGGAGTTCAGGTCACGAACAAGGCTCGACTGGTCGGGCTGTTGTTCGAAGGAGCCGCGGTCGGCGACCTCGGTCGGGTTCGCCGTCGCATCGGCGACGAGGTGATCGCCACGCTGCTCGGCGACGGGCAACTCGCCCCGAGCCTGCGCTCGTCGGCGACCCTCGACCCCGATCCGTGGGTCCGGCGAGCCGTCGCCGCCAACGGGCCGGCACTGACCGCGGTCGATCTGGGCGCGCTGTTGGCACAGCCCGACCCCGTCGTCGATCGCATCGTGTACGCACACCCCGAGGCAACCGCGTGGATGCGCCGGGTGGTGCTCACGCCGGGCCGATACGGCGGGGAACCGCATCCGTTGGCCGCGTTGCACACCGAACTGCTCGCGCTGCCCGCCGAATCCGCGTCGCAGCGCCGACTGGGCGCGGCGGTGGTCGCCGATCGGCCGGATTTGGTCGCGCACGCGTTGCGGGTGTGCGCCGGGACGCTGACGGTCGCGGAGGAACTGAGGGGGCTGCTCTCGCTGCAACGGTTCGGCGGGGACGCGTTGTTGCCCGAGGCGGTGCGGCACGTGCGGCCCGAGGTCGGCGCGCTCGCGGGGACGGCCGACGCGGACCTGGTGGCCGCGGTCGCCGAAGCCGAGGGGGCCGTCGGGCTGATCGCCGAATTGCGGTCCGGCATCCGGCCGACGACCTGGCGGCGTACGGTCGACTGGGCCGCGGTGACCGAAGCGCATCGGGAGGAGCCGCTGCCGGAGGCGATCGCCGCGGTGCTGGCGGCCGACGTCGACGCTCCGGAGGACCTGCTCGTCGCGCTCTACGCCGCGTATCCCACGGCGGTCGGCCCGGTGGCCCGGCCGACGCCGGCCGTGCTGCGCGCGGCGATCGATACGCCCAGGCACCCCGCGCTGGCCCGAATCGCCGCGCTCACCCGCGACTCGGCCGAGCCCGCCGACGTGGCACGGATCATCCACGAGGTGACCCCCGCCCGTACCGCCGTGGCCACCCTGCTCGAACTCCCGGACCACGCCGAGCTGCGCGATCTGCTGCACCGGCACCTCGGCGCGCATGCCGACCGCTGGCACACGCTGCGGGCCACGCTGCCCCGGCATCGCGCGGCGCTGCCCGCGTTGTTGGCCGAGATCGAGGCGGGCACCCTCACCGCGCCGGCGGACCCGGTCGGCGGCCCGCCGCCGACCCTGACCAAGCCCTACCGATACCTGCTCACCTCGACCGACCCGGACGACCTGCGTGAGCTGTTGCCCGCGCTGCCCGACGCGTTGGTCCGCGACCTGCTCTCCAGCGGCTCGCTGCCGCAGCGCGTACACGAGGCGGCGATCACCTCCACCGACCCGCGGGCCTGGGAGGCGATGGCTCGCAACATCGGCTTGGACGTCCGCGAACTGGCCCGACTGGTCGCCAAGCAGGTCCCGGCGGTGGACGCCGTCGCGTACATGAGCATGCGCTCGACCCCGTCGCTGCGCCGCACCATCGCCCGTCGCGTGCCGCTGGATCCGGGTCTGTGCAAGGAACTGCAGGCCGGGGGCGATCGCCGTACCCTGCTCCCGCTCGTGGCCTGTGGCGAACCCCAACTGGCGGCGCGAGCTCTGGAGTTCGGCTGCCGCAAGATCGCCCAGCAGTACGCGTACATCAAGGTTTGGGAACGGCACGGCCCGGACGGCGTCAGAGAGTTGCTGGCCGCCGCCGGCAACGGCACCGCCACACAGATTCGCAAGCGGGTGGAGGCCGCCCTCAAGGCCGAGGACGGCCTGGCCGACCTGCGTGCGAGCGGCGAGCCCTACGACGATCCGGCCACGTTGCCGCACCGCTTCCAGACCCGGACCAGTCGCACCACCGTGCGCGACCTGGTGCACGAGCCGTACGCACACGACTTCCCGCTGCTGATGGCGGCCAACCGGGCGGAACCGTTCGCGTACGAGGCGCTGGACGACCTGATCCGACACGAGGACGCCACCGACGCGGACCGGGCCTCGTTGCAACTGGAGTCGGTCAACTTCCTGCGCGAATACGGGCGTCGCGCGATCGACATCGCGCCGCAGGAGTGGCTGCGTACCAAGGCGTTCGACCGGCACGAGGACTGGGCCAACGCGGCCGTCGAGCACGGCCTGCTCGACCCGGTCCACCTGGTGGACGTCGCCCATCCCGGGCACGCGGTCATCGCGAGTATCAAGCGGCTGAGCCCGACCCTGGTCGTGGCCCCGATGCGAGCCCGGCTCGCCGAACTGACGCGGGATCATCTCGCGGGCCACACCGAGGCGTTGGCGATCGCGGTGGGCCTCGTCGACGGATTCGACGGGTCGCTCGCCGAACTGGTCACGCTGGCCGGGCAGGCGGCGGGCCCCCGACCGGACGCCGAGGAGGTGGCCCGGGCCGACGCCGCCGCGCTCGCGCGAGCCCGGGTCGAGGCGGCCGAGACCGCGCCGACCGCGTCGGTGCCGGCCGCTGCGGATCCGGTGGCGGAGACCGGGCACCAAGGCCCGAATCGGCCGACCGAGCCGGACCGCACCTCGCACCTGGTCGCGGTACACCTGCTGCGCACGCAGGCCGGTGTGGTCGAGGGCGATCCCGAGGCCGCGCCGGTGCCCGACGATCCGGCCGTGCTCGCCGCCCTGGCCTCGCTCTCGACGTTCGACGCGCCCGGCTACGAATATCCGAGCTGGCTCTACGAGGCGTGTTTCGCGAGCGAGTCGGTCGAGCCGCGGGTGGCCCTGGCACGTCGGGTGTTGGACGAATCGGTCGCCAACGACCTGATCGACCTGGGCGAGCCGGAGGTGCTGGCGGCGCTGGGCGAGAACAACGGCTTGGCGGAGCCGACGGCGAAGCGGCTCGCCGCGATCGTGGCCGGCAGGCCGGCCGGGCGGCCCGCGCAGTATCCGTCCCGGGACACCTGGCCGGATCCGGCCGAGCCGGGCACGTGGCTGCGTTGGATCCACGAGTACTTCGGCGAGGGACGCGGCGGTGGCGGCGAGTTCCTCGCCGAGGGCGCCTACCGACACGGCATCGTCGGGCCCACCGACCTGCTCGGCATCCTCCCGACGCGGGCGCTGACCCCGCTGCCCTGGAAGTGGCGGTTCCGGGTCGTGGCGGGCCCGATCAACCGGGCGGTCGACGCGCTGGTGGCGGATCGGCTGGGCGTGGACCCGGACCGGTGGTTGCGCGCGCTGATCGCGATGGGCACCGAGGCGAACCGTCCGCTCACCGAAGTCCTTTCCATGAAACCGGAGTTGCGAGCGGTCGAGGACGAGGACCGGGAGGCCGCCTGGCAGCGTCTCGAATCCCCCCACACGATCGAGGCCGCAGTGGCGCACGAGGCCGAGTGGCGGGTGCGGCGCGCCTGGCACTGGCCGGCCGGCGACCTGCTGCTGCACGCGTCGGCCGAGGCGCTGGCCGCGATCCTGCCCCGGCTCGGCCCGCACGCCTACCCCTCGCTGTGGGCGTACGCGCGGCACGTCGAGCACCCGTCGCCCGCACTGGACGAGTACCCGTTCATCGCGAACGACCATGCCGCGCTCCGGATCGTCGCCACCCACAGTGAGAGCCCGGCGGTCCTGAAGCGCCTGTTGCGTCTCGACGACCCCGAACTCAACAGTGATCTGTACGGCCCGCCGTTGGACGACGAGGGCGCCTCGATCCGACGTGTGGTGCTCTCCCGGGTGCCACAGGGTCGGCCGGCGACCGGCCCCGACGACCTGCTTCCGCTCGACGCGGAGCTGCGCGCCCGGTTGCTGGCGGAGCACCGGCCCACCGCCTCCCTTCTGCCCGCGCTGCGCCTGAAGGTGGAGGCGGCCGACCCGGGGATCGTCGAGCACGCGCTGCGCCAACTGAGCCGGAAAGCCTCGCTGCCGGACCGGCTCGTCGGGGTCCGCGGCCTGCTGCGGTACGGCGGCGCGGACCGGATCGGCGCGTTGGTCGAGGAGGGCGTACTCGGTGCCGCGGCCGGACGGGTGGTGGCCAAGGCACTCACCGAGCCCGACCCCGACGCGGCGCTCACCGCCCGCATCGACCGCGAGCGCGGCGGCGACAAGTTGGTCGCGAAGCTGCGCCGTTGCTCCGGGGCGGCCGACGCCGACGAGGCACTGGACCTGCCCTACATCCAGGACTGGGACCTGATCCTGGCCGAGCACGAACGAGAGCCCTTCCCCCGCGAAGTGCTGAGCCGCCTGGTCATCCAGCGGGAATCCCCCGCGAGGCTGCTCGAACTCGGCCCGGTCGACGTCCGCTCCGCCCGCCGCTCCGCCCTCCTCAGCCCCGCACACGCCCTCGCCTGGATCTCCTCCGGCCAGGACGCCCTCGGCGATGCCACCTGGTACACCCACCTGGACGACCTGGTCACCAGGGGCCACCTGACCGGACGAGACCTGGTCCACCGGGCCCGAGGCGCCGCCACCATCCTGCGCTGGACAGCCGAGTCCACCCGACGCATCGAAGCCCCCGCCCGAATCCACAGCGCGGGCCGGGAAGCCCTAGCCGAAATCGAATCCCTCCTGACCCCCAAAACCCGATGGCCCCGGATCTACGCGGCCCTGACCGGCCAAGACCCCACCTGGTCCCCGGAGTCGCCCACCTCGACCATCCACAACCTCCTGACCCGCACCGAGTAGCCCCGTACAGCCGCCGAGACCGCAGCCGACGACCACGGGCCATGTCCCACCCGAACGCGCAAGGTCGAATCGCCACCCTCACCGACTCGAACGCACGCATCCGCGCCCGGCAACGGGACACACCACCGCCGGTGCGACGTTCGGTCGGGGGGTGGCGACTCTCCATGCGGCGAGAAGCAGCGGTATGGCGCGCGGGAGGTGCCTCAGGCCGCAACAGCGGGCCGGCGGCGCGAATTTGCTCGCCGGCCAAGGTGGCGCGTATGCGATGCGCCTCGGTCTTGTCGTTCCGCGATCGCAAACGGCGTGCCGTCGACGGTCGGGTGCTTCGGGGCAGCACAATCGTCGCGTGATCTCGCCCGACTCGCCGACCGCGTCGCCCTACGAGCCGATGCGTGTTCCCGCCGGCACCGACCGCCGCCTCATCTCGCCTCGCCGCTGGACTCCGCCCCGCGCCCCCGCCGACGCCGGGCGTACACCCGTCACCGGCCGTCTCGTCGTCGCCCGCCGCATCGGCACCGGTGGTCACGGTCCCGAGGACGTGATCTTCGACAGGCAGGGCGGTCTGCTGACCGGCCTCGGCGACGGCGGCATCGTGCGTATCGAGCCCGCCGCCGGAACCCGCACGGTGGTGGGCAACACCGGTGGCCGTCCGCTGGGATTGGCACCGGCCGCCGACGGCGGCATCCTGATCTGCGACCACGACCGGGGTCTGCTGCGGATGTCCGCCGACGGGTCGGTCCGGGTGTTGGTCGACACCATCGCGGGGCGGCCGCTCACGTTCGCAAGCAACGTCGTCGAAGGCCCGGACGAAACCGTCTGGTTCACCGTGTCCACCCGCCGCTGGGACCTGGAGCACTACCTCGGCGACATCGTCGAGCACTCCTGTACCGGCCTGCTCTGCCGCCGAGACCGCGACGGCACCGTCACCGTGCTGCGCGACGGTCTCAAGTTCGCCAATGGACTCGTCCTCGCCCCGGACGCCTCACACCTGCTGGTGGCCGAGACCGCCGGGTACCGGATCAGCCGCCACTGGCTCACCGGCCCGAAGGCCGGAACCGACGAGCCGTTCGTGGAGAACCTCGCCGGCCTGCCCGACAACATGAGCCTGGGCAGCGACGGGCTGGTCTGGGTGTCGATCGCCGCGCCCCGCAACGCGTTGCTGGACCGGCTGTTGCCCCTGCCGGGGCTCCCGCGTGTCCTGCTGTGGAACCTGCCCGAGGCCCTACGGCCCAAGGCCACACCCGTCGCCTGGGTGATGGCCTTCGACCTCGACGCGCGCGTCGTGCACGATCTGCGGGCCGACGACGTCTCGTACGGCTTCGTCACCGGCGTCGCGGAGCACGAGGGCACGGTGGTCGCCGGCAGCCTGCACGAGGACGACATCGTCGTGCTCGCCTCCTCTTCGGCCCGGTAGGTGGCGCACCCGGTCGGCGGCCCCGAGGACCCCCGGAGGCGGTGGCCGAAGTCTCGGTCCGCTCGCCCCCGGGGAGTCGGCACGGAACGTCACTCGCCGGCGAGGCGCCAAAGCGAAGTGACTTCCGCGGCCCGGGCGGCGTGCAGAGGGTCGGCGGTGTTCCGCGCGCGTGGATGCCGGGGCCGGGTGTCGATCCGGTCCAGCACGTGCAGGCCCGCAGCCTCGATGTCGGCGAGAAGTTCGCTGCGCGTCCTGAGCCCGAGGTGCTCGGCCAGGTCCGACAGGACGAGCCACCCTTCACCTCCCGGTTCGAGATGCGCGGTGAGTCCGTCCAGGAAGTCGCGGCGCATGCCGCTGCCCGGGTCGTAGACACCCTGCTCCACGGCGGAGGTGGGTCGGGCCGGAATCCAGGGCGGGTTGCAGACCACGAGGTCCGCTCTCCCGTCCGGGAAGAGGCCGGGGCCCACGACGTCGATGTGCCCGGTGAAGTGCAGTCGGCGGACGTTCTCGCGCGCGCAGGCCAGGGCCCGCGGACCGATGTCGGTGGCCACGACGTGGTCGATTCCCCGGCGGACCAGGACGGCGGCGAGCACTCCCGTTCCCGTGCCGAGGTCGAATGCGGTACGGCGGCCCGGGCGACGGCCGGGTGTGGGGAGTGGCGCACGTGCGACGAGGTCGACGTATTCGCCCCGGACCGGGGAGAACACTCCGTAGTGCGGGTGAATGCGAGCGTCGAGGGCCGGTACCTCGACTCCCTTCGTGCGCCACTGATGCGCTCCGATCACGCCCAGCAGTTCCGTGAGCGAGACAACCATCGGTTCGGCCGGCGCACCGTACGCCTCGGTGCATGCCCGGCGCACATCGGGTGCGCCGCGCAGATGCAGGCGGTGGCCCTCGTCCAGCAGAACGAGGAGTTTGCCCAGCACCCGGGCCCGGTGGCCGCGGGCCCGGCGATGCAGGTGGAAGGTCTCGGCCGGGCTGTCGCCTGGCCGTGCGGGTTTGCGGTCGATGCGGCGGCCCATCGCCTGCAGCAGTCGACGTGCGTGCCGGAAGTCGCCCCGCCACAACAACGCGGTGCCTTCGCAGGCGAGTCGGTAGGCGTCGTCGGCTTTCATGCGGCCGTCCGCGCCGACGACCCGGCCGGGAGCCGATGTCTCGCTCTCGGAGTGCCAGCGGGCGGAACGGGGCGTGTTCGTCTCGGTCCAATGGATGGTGGACACCACGTACTCCTCGTGATCGAACGTGCAAGGGCACGAAGAGCACTTCGACGAGGAGCAGGGCGAACGGCCCGTGCGGCAGCACGGGCGCGTAGGTCAGGGCAGGTCGGGGCACCGCTCCCGCGTCGAAGCGCGAGAGGAGTCGCCGAGAACCATGCCGAGTGTCATGACCAGCCCTTTCGGAGATGACGTAAGAGGTTCGCATACTCCTCTCACCGCGGACAACCCCGCCTGGGGGTGGAGTGGTTCCCCACTCCACCGGTTCGAGAGGTTCAGTGCTCGCAGAGGGAGAACTCGCGTTCGTAGAGCTGCTCGTTGTGTTCGTCGACGAAGAACTTGCGTTCCCGCATGAGTTGTTCGCGGTGCTTCCTGGCCTGTTCCAGCGTCATGGTCGAGGTGTCGGACCATGGTTGTTGCGGTGGCACATCGGACGTCGAGACGATCCTTTTCGACGGGTCGACCAGGAAGAACGCGAGAATTTTGCGATGCCCCGGGCGGCTGGGGTCCGCGAGGCGGAAGGAGTCGACGCGGTGTTGCAGGATGTTCGGGAACGCCAGGCAGCGGCCCGCCGGGGTCGAGGTCGATCCCAACACCAGGTTCAGCGCGTCTTCGTCCTCCAGGCCGTAGATGTCACGCAGGCCGTTGTCGTCGTTCTGTTCGTAGTTCGGGTCGTCGAGTGCCGCCCGGAAACTCAGCCGGCTTTCGGTGATGTTCTCGCTGTCCCAGTAGTAGATGCCGGTCGAAACGATCCGCTCGTTCATCATCCCCTCGACATGCCAGGAACCGCCGGGGTACTCGGGCCTGGCCGGGGTGAGCCGAATGGTGGCGAGCTTGACGATGATCTGGAGACGGCGGCCACGCAGGTCGACGCGGGCGGATGCGTCGGGCAATTCCGGCGGAGTGAAGGCCGGAGCGTCCGGGATGACCGGACGGCGGTTCTCCCACCAGTCGTCCTGGGCCCTTTCCCAGACACGGAGGGCTTCCGCGTAGGCCTCGTCGTCAGCGTAGGAGGATTTGTTCGGGTGCTCCGGCTCGGAGTCGTACCACCCGTAAGGATCGGCCTCGATCCGCACGGGCCGCGGATGGCGCAGATCGGTGAGCACGTTCTCCAGCAGCGGGCGCATGCGCGCGAACAAGTCCGGTAGGACGGCGGCCAGTTCGCGATGCTTTACGGGATGGACGTTGTTGACGTACGAACGGAAGGCGACATCGCCGCCGTCACTGACGTCGACGTCCGTGGGCAACCACTGGTATTTCTCCGAGAATTCGTACTTCGAGTAGCGGTCCGTCGGGTTGTGCCAGGCCCGTTCGGGCGCACCGCTCACGTTTTTCACCAGGCAGAACAGTGAGGGGTGAACCAGATCCAGCACCTGGCCGTCGGATCCGGGGTGCCAGTCCTGTTCCGCTTCGGGGACCTGTTCCAGAACCCGAACCGCCGCGCGCAGCCGGGACGCGAGCTCGTCGTCGACCAGTGTGTCCGACTGCCACACCCCGTCGACGGTGGACACCTCGACGCCGGTGCGTTCGTCCCGCAGCGCGGCGTAATGCAGGAGTTCGGCGAGCACGTAGCGAACCTGCGCCTCGGTCAGGCCCTGGGCGACCGCTTCTCGCGTCCACCTGGCGACGATGTCGGCATCGTGCATCTTGTCGAACCACCCGGGCTTGGCCCGAATGTGTGAGCTGCACTGCATCATCTGAAGTTCCCGCAGCGTTCGGGGTGTTGCGAACGATATGGGACGAGAAGCCAGAAAGGGCAGCGGGAAAGCAGACAGGCCGGTCAATTCTCTCGGTCCTCACAGTCGGTGTGCGGCGGCGGGAAGCATACTTCAGCGGACGGACACGGCGGCCGGGAAGCCATCGGCCGCCACCGGCACGGCCGTTCTCTCCCCCATCCACCGATTCCGGTCCCGTCCCGGTCCCGCCGGAGATCCGGCTCGTGTTCCGGCGGAGCCGCATATCGGCGCCATGTCCCGGTTCGGGCGTCCGCGGCCGGGCTCGCGCCGATGGTAATCCCTCGTCGTGATCTCCCGGGGCCCGCTTCGGGAACCGCTACCGGTGCGGTGCCGTCCATCGGGACATCGACGTCGATCGGGCCTCGGCCCGGGTCGACGATGCGAACACCCCACACAGGGGTCGGAGCGGGGGGACCCGATCCAGTCGGCGGTTTCCGCGAGGGGGGCCCTGCGGACGACTGGGGCGGGATCCGGCACGACCCGAAGTCCACCCGGCGCGCGTGCGCCGGGTATCGAAGCTTTGGGAAACGCGGGGGATCCGGAGACAGAATGCGTTACCGACAGGAACAGCCCCATCAGTCGTATCCGCAGCAGATGCCGTCGCCGTCCGGGCGCGGACCCGGACGTGAGGAGGGACACGGCAGGCTCATGCTGGTCCTCACGCTGGTGGGTACGCTGGCGACCGTGGTCAGCGTGCTGATCGCGCTGGGCATCGGCCCGTTCGACGTGACGGGCGGCGGCGGGAGTGGGGGAGGGGACAACAACCCGCGTGCCGGCGGGGATTCGGGCCCCAGGGGCGACGACAAGCCGGCGCAGACGGGTGCGACGTACGTCGAGACGGTCAACAAGATCTGTGGCGACAAGCTCGACGGCATCACCCGACGGGTCACCGAACTCAACCAGGCCGTCGCCGATCAGGACCTGGATGCGGTCGGCCTGAGCCTGTCCCAGGCGAGTACGGAACTTGCGGCGCTGACGACGCGGATCAAGGGCGTCGCCCTGCCGACCGACCCGGACGAGGCGCGACCGTTGCAGGAATGGCGGGACCTGTACCAAGCCAACGCCGAGGCGATGAGCAAGGCCTCCAGTGAATGGCAGAACGGCAGTTACGACGTCGCGAGCACCACGTTGAACGGCGCGCCGAGCGCCGAGGCGGACGCGAAGGGGGACGAGGTACACATCGCCTGCCCCTGACACCGACGCGCCGCGCACGGGTGAGTCCGCACTCGACGCGCCCTCCGCGCCCAAGCCCCGGCCGGCCCGGTCCCGGGCCGGCCGGACGCGGGGGAAGCCCGTCCCAGCCTTCGCCCGCTTGAGCAGCGAGACGAACAGGATCCGGTGCGACGCGTCGCAACGCGACAACCATGGACGTGAGTTCGCACGGGAGACCGACCCGGCTCGTGGTGATCCGCGTGATCGGCGTCGGGTGGTCATCCTTGGGGTTGATCCGGGTGTGGGACTTTCCGTCGACGTGTGGCTCGTGCGTCGTTGACAGTATCTCGGCATGATCGAATCACGGGGGATTGTCATGTCGAGCCTGTCGGGATCCGCTGCGCCGCCCGCCCCGCGGTGGGCGATCGTGGCCGCGCACGTGGCGGCGCTGACTCCGTTGCCGTCGGCGGTCTGGCGCTTCGCGTTGGTGTTCGGGAGTCACGGCGGCTACACCGAGCAGGGCTACGCGGACCTGGGCATGGACGGATGGGGCGCCGCCTGGGTGGTCTTCCTCAGCCTGTCCACCGAGTCGGCGGCACTGCTGACCCTGGCTCTGGTGCGGCCCTGGGGCGAATATCCGCCGCGCTGGGTCCCGTTCGTGGGCGGAAGGAGGATGAAGCCGGTACCGGTCACCCGGATCGCGTGCGGCGCGGTGGCGGTTCTGGTGCTGTTGTGGGCCCAGTTCCTGTTCTGGTGGGCTCTCCCGCACGAGGACATGACCGATTCCGGGGCCGACCTGCTCGGCGTGCTGTACCTGCCGCTCGTGCTCTGGCCCCCGCTCCTGGCGGCCGTCATCTGGTCGTACCATCGGCGCCACCTCGCCGAACCCACCCCCGGCAGCGTCGTGCGGTCGTGACGTTGCCCGACGCTGCGCCACACGCCTGCCACGGCCGGGCCGGTGCGCCTCCCATCCCGGCTCTCGACCGTGGCTCCTTCGTTGCTCCTCCGTTGCTTCTCCACCCGGTCCCCAGTCGTCGACTACCTGGGGTCGTAGGCGAGGTTGGGTCGGAGCCAGGCCTCCGCCTCCCGGAGGTCCATGCCGCGTCTGCGGGCGTAGTCCTCGGTCTGGTCGAGCCCGATCCGTCCGACGGTGAAGTACTTCGCGTCGGGGTGGGCGAAGATCAGCCCGCTGACGCTCGCCGCCGGGGTCATCGCGAACGACGTCGTCAGGCCCATGCCGATCCTGTCGGCTTCGAGCAGGTCGAACAGGTGCTTCTTGAGACTGTGGTCGGGGCTTGCCGGGTAGCCGAGTGCCGGCCGGATGCCGCGGAACCGCTCGGCGTGCAGGTCCTCCAGGACCGGGTCGGCGTCGGGCTCGAACCAGTCGCGACGTGCGCGTAGGTGGAGGTACTCGGCGAAGGCCTCGGCGAGGCGGTCGGCGAGTGCCTTCACCATGATCGACTTGTAGTCGTCGTGGTCGGCCTCGAATGAGGCGGCCAGGGCCTCGGCGCCCTGGATGGAGACCGCGAAACCGCCGATGTGGTCGCCTTCGGGCGCCACGTAGTCGGCGAGGCAGCGGTTGGCCCGGTTTTCCGGCTTGGCGGTCTGCTGCCGGAGCATCGGGAAGCCGACCCCGACAGGGGCGTCGTCGAGCACGATGTCGTCGCCGCGGGAGTGGGCGGGCCAGAATCCGTACGCGCCGTGTGCCTGGAGCAGTTCGCCCTCGACGATCTCGTCCAGCAGGGCGTTGCCCTCGTCGAACAGCTCGCGCGCGACGGGTTGGTCGAGGATGGCGGGGTACTTGCCCTTGAGCTCCCAGGCGAGGAAGAAGAACTGCCAGTCGATCATCGCGCGGAGCTCGGCCAGGCTCGGCCGAACGGTGCGAACGCCGGTGAAGGCCGGGACCGGGAGCTCGGTGAAGTCGACCCGCTCGGGGTTGGCCCGGGCCTGGCCGAGGGTGAGCAGGGGCTGCTTCTGCCTGGTCTCGTGCAGTTCGCGCAGGCGGGCCTGCTCGGTGCGGTTCTCGGCGTCCAGGACTTCGGCGCGGGTGGGGTCCAGCAGGTCGGAGACGACGCCGACGACGCGGGAGGCGTCCAGGACGTGCACGGTGGTGTGGTCGTAGGCGGGCGCGATCCGGACGGCCGTGTGCTGGCGCGAGGTGGTCGCGCCGCCGATCAGCAGCGGGATCTTCAGCCCCCTGCGCTGCATCTCGCTTGCCACGGCGACCATTTCGTCCAGGGACGGGGTGATCAGGCCGGACAGGCCGATGGCGTCGGCGCCCTCGGAGATCGCGGTGTCCAGGATGGTGGCGGCCGGGACCATCACGCCCAGGTCGACGACCTCGTAGTTGTTGCAGCCGAGTACCACGCCGACGATGTTCTTGCCGATGTCGTGCACGTCGCCCTTGACGGTGGCGAGAACGACCTTGCCATTGCCGCGTTCGGTGTCGGCGGCGTCCTTGGCGGCCTCGATGTAGGGCTCCAGGTAGGCGACGGACCGCTTCATCACCCGGGCGCTCTTGACGACCTGCGGCAGGAACATCTTGCCGGAGCCGAACAGGTCACCGACGATCTTCATCCCGTCCATCAGCGGGCCCTCGATCACGTCGAGCGGTCGAGCCGCGTGCCCGCGGGCCTCCTCGGTGTCCTCCTCGATGAAGTCGATGATGCCGTGCACCAGCGCGTGGGCGAGGCGTTGCCCGACCGGGGCCTCGCGCCAGGACAGGTCGACCTCGCGGCGGGTGCCGGAACCGGTGACCGTGCCGGCGAAGGTGACCAGCCGGTCGGTGGCGTCCGGCCGCCGGTCGAAGATCACGTCCTCGACCAGTTCCAGGAGTTCGGCGGGGATGTCCTGGTAGACGGCGAGTTGGCCGGCGTTGACGATGCCCATGTCCAGGCCCGCGGTGACGGCGTGGAACAGGAACGCCGAATGCATGGCCTCGCGGATGATGTCGTTGCCGCGGAAGGAGAAGGACAGGTTGGAGATGCCGCCACTGGTGCGTGCGCCCGGGCAGCGTTCCTTGATCAGCGGAAGGGCGTCGATGAACGCTCTGGCGTAGCCGTTGTGTTCGGCGATGCCGGTGGCGACGGCCAGGACGTTGGGGTCGAAGATGATGTCCTCGGCGGCGATCCCGGCCTGTTGGGTCAGCAGGTCGTAGGCGCGGCCGCAGATGGCGACCTTGCGTTCGGTGGTGTCGGCCTGGCCCTGCTCGTCGAAGGCCATGACGACGACGCCGGCGCCATAGGACTTGATCGTCGCGGCCTGTGCGAGGAAGGGTTCCGGGCCCTCCTTGAGGCTGATCGAGTTGACGACTCCCTTGCCCTGGATGCACTTGAGGCCGGCTTCCAGGACGCTCCAGCGGGAGCTGTCGACCATGATCGGGATCCGGGCGGCCTCGGGCTCGGTCGCGATGAGGTTGAGGAAGGTGGTCATCGCCTGCTCACTGTCGAGCAGGTCGGCGTCCATGTTGACGTCGAGCAGGTTCGCGCCGCCGCGGACCTGCTCCAGGGCGACGGCGACGGCCGCCTGGTGGTCGTTGCCCTCGATCAGCTTGCGGAACCTGGCCGAACCGGTGACGTTGGTTCGCTCACCGATCATCACGAAGCCGGTGTCGGGTCCGATCTCGAAGGGTTCGAGGCCGCTGAGCCTGGTGGCGGGCCTGGTCTGCGGGACGGTGCGCGGCGGCAGGCCCGCGACGGCGCCGGCGATCCTCTCGATGTGTGCCGGGGTGGTGCCGCAGCAGCCACCGACGATGTTGGCCATGCCCGAGGCGGCGAACTCCCCGAGCAGTTGCCCGGTTTCCTCGGGCGTCTGGTCGTAACCGCCGAAGGCGTTGGGCAGCCCCGCGTTGGGGTGGCAGGCGACGTGGGTGCCGGCGAGGCGGGCGAGATCGGCCAGGTGGGGGCGGATCTCGTCCGCACCGAGGGAGCAGTTGACGCCGACGATCAGCGGGTTCGCGTGTTCGACGGAGTTCCAGAACGCCTCCACGGTCTGGCCCGACAGGGTTCGTCCGCTGAGGTCGACGATGGTCACCGAGATCCACAGGGGCAGATCGGGGGTGACCTCGCGGGCGGCGGCGATGGCGGCCTTGGCGTTGAGCGTGTCGAAGATCGTCTCGATCAGGAGGAGGTCGACGCCGCCCTCCTGCAGGGCCAGGAACTGCTCGGCGTAGGAGTCGAAGACCTGCTGGTAGGAGACGGCCCGATAGGCGGGGTCCTCCACCTTGGGGGACAGCGACAGGGTCACGTTGAGCGGCCCGACCGAGCCGGCGACGAAGCGTCCGCCGAACTCGTCGGCGGCCTGCCGGGCGAGCCGGGCGCCCTGCACGTTCATCTCCCGGACCAGGCCCTCCAGGCCGTAGTCGGCCTGCCCGATCCCGGTGGCGGTGAAGGTGTTCGTGGTGGTGATGTCGGCGCCTGCCGCCAGGTATTGCCGGTGCACGTCGAGGATGACGTCCGGCCGGGTCAGGTTGAGCAGGTCGGGGTCACCCGTGACGTCCCTCGGGTGGTCTGCCGTGATCAGGCTGCCCCGGTAGTCGTCGGCCGTGAGCGAGGCCCCCTGCAGCATGGTGCCCCAGGCGCCGTCCAGCACGACGACCCGCTGTCGCAGCAGCTCCCGCAACCTGGTCTCGGACGATCTTTCCACCAGTCCACCTCCCATACGTCGGGAGGCGCCCTTGATCGTCGAACGGACCGAGCGTGGCGGGCCGTGACCCGTTGCAGCGCCTCTCGGCCGTGGGCCAACCATAGCGAGTAAGTGGGCCCGGGGCCTGCATTGGGTCGATCTCGTTTCGCTTCGCGTCGCCGCGGCCGGTGTCGCGGGCAACTTCCGGCTGCGGTCGACCGGCTCGGCTCGGTGTGTGCGTGACGGCGCCGGCTGCGCCGATGCCGGATCCGGTGTCGCGGTGCCGACCGGGGCGGCGGGGCGGGATCGCATCGGAATCCGCCGTCCGGCTCCCTGCGTTCGATGCCTTGGCCGGCGCCGGGTCGGGTGCCAGACTGTGGGGGATGAGCACGCCGATGCGCCCTTCGGGTGGGGTGAGGCTGCGTGAGGTGGTGACGAGCTGCCGGTTCGGGAACGAGCGGTCGTCATGGGCGTCCCTGGTCGGTGAGTTGCGGCGGCACGGATATCTGTCGGCGGCGGACGATCCGGAGCGCCTGTGGTCGGCGCAGAGCCCGAGATTCGACGTGGAGATACCCGACGACGTGTGTTCGGGCCTGCGGGAAACGGTTGCCCGGGTGCGCTTTCGGCCGTCCCACGGGTACCTGGCACGAACCTTCTCCACCTCGGCGCCGTTGTCCTGGGCCGAGGCGTTTCGGCGGTACGGCACGGCCCTGATGGTCCGGGCGTTGGCGGACGTGCGGGGCCGAGCGGAGATCCCGGGCTGCGGAGGTCAGCGGGTGCGGCAACGCCTATGGAAGAAGCTCTGGTTCCTCTGCATACCGATTCTCGGGCCGAGAATGGTGCTCGCGCTGATCCACCGATCCGTCACCGAAATGCGCCGGCGTGATACCTCGGCCGCGCATCGAACGCCCGCGTGGCTGGTGTCGCTGCTCGGCGCGGGGCCTCCGGCGGCGGCCTTCGCGGCCGTGTGCTGGGCGTGGTTCGCCATTCCACTGCCGCCCGACGGCGTGCCCGCGCGCCTGGCCGTGGCCCTGCCGGCAGCCGGCACCGCCGCGTTCCTGGTGGTGATTCCGTGGTGGGTCTTCCTCGCGTTGGCAAGCATGCGGCCACAACCAACCAGGGGCGACGACCCCTGACCTCGCGCGGCCCCGCCGCGGCGATCGCCGTGTGAGCCTCGCCGACCTCGTCGCCCAGGGCTTCCGGTGGGCCGCGCGCCACACCACCCTCCGCTACGCCGCCGTCGGTTCGGGCGCCGCGTCGGTCGTCGCGCGCTGTCCGAGCTCCAAGGCTGCGATGGCCTCGGCTGTTTTCGGGGTTTGCGCTGTGGCGACCGACGGGGAGCCGATTCGCCCGAGGAGGTGCGCGGACTCCGCCTGTTGAAACCGGCTCCGGCCATGCGGGCGATAGCCTGGGTCGCATGGCTGGGATCACGGGCGCGGAGATCGTCGCTTTTGCGGACGCTGCGGCGTTCGAGAGCTGGCTGGCCGAGAACTACGGGCGCCACGAGGGTGTGTGGATCAAGGTAGCCAAGAAGAAGTCCGGCATCCCGACGGTCACCGATGACGAATTGGTCGACGTCGGGCTGTGCTACGGCTGGATCTCCGGGCAACGGCGGTCGTTCGACGAGCAGCACTACCTGCAGAAGTACGTGCCACGTCGACGCAAGAGCCTGTGGTCGCAAGTGAATGTGGAAAAGGTGGCGACGCTGACGGCCGCAGGCCGGATGCGCGAACCCGGGTTGGCCGAGGTGCGCAAGGCGCAGGAGGACGGGCGATGGGCGGCGGCCTACGCGTCGCAGAAGACGGCGACCGTACCGCCCGATCTCGCGGCGGTGCTCGACGCGAACCCGGCGGCCGGGAAGGCGTTCGAGGCGCTCGACAGGACCGGACGCTACCTACTGATCCTGCCGCTGCTCCAGGCTCTCACGCCGGAGGCCAGGCAGGCCCGGCTCGACAAGACCCTGCACATGCTGGAGAGCGGTGACGGCCCGGAATGAGCCGACGGCCGCAAGCCCGACGCGTGCGCCCCCGTGGAGCAGCGTGCCCGACGGTTCTGCCGACCGCAACGCTCGTTCGCGGCGCGAACCGCTTGGCCCCGCTCGCGGCATCGAGCGCGTACACGTTGCCGTCGAGGCTCCCGGCATAGACCACGCCGTCGGCGACCACGAGGGAACGGGAGGCGGTACGACGGCGAGCAGGCGGCGCCGTACGTCGTCGGCCGACGCGGGCCGCTCGGCCGGGTCCTTGGCGAGCAGGGCCGGCACCAGGTCGTCGAGCGTGCCCGGCACGCCGTCCCGCCGCCTGCTCGGCGGTTCCGGCACGGTCCGCAGGTGCGAGTTCATCGTTGCTGCCGGCCCGGTGGCCCCGAACGGGACGTCCCCGGTGAGGAGTTCGTACAGGACGCAGCCGAAGGAGTACAGGTCGGAGCGGGCGTCCCCGCCGTGCTCGTGGAACCGCTCCGGCGGCATGTACGCGAGCGTCCCCATGACCATGCTCGCCGGGTTGGTGGTCTCCGTGAACCGGGCGATGCCGAAGTCCGGGATCTTGACGGTTCCGTCGGCCGCGAGCATGAGGTTCGCGGGCTTCAGGTCGCGGTGGACGACGCCCTCCGCGTGCGCACGGGCGAGCGCACCGGCGGCCTGTGCCGCCCAGTCGGCCGCGACCGCCACCGCCGGAGGCCCGTCGGCGCGCAGCACTCGGGCGAGGTCCCGGCCGTCGACGTACTCCATGACCAGGAACAGTGTGCCGTCGGCGTCGTCCTCGCCCGTGTCGACACGGTGACCACGCCCGGATGGTTCAGGGCCCCGGCGGTGCGCGCCTCGCGCAGGAACAGCTCCGCCCCGGCCGCGTCGCCTTGCGCGTGCGGCAGGAGTTCGACGGCGACGCGCCGTCGAATCCGCCGGTCGCGGCCCTCCCACACTTCGCCCATACCGCCCCGGCCAACGAAACGGACAAGCTCGTACCGACCCGCCAACACGCGCACAGACACCACTCCCCGACCGCCCGTTTCCGCGCCGCCGAGGTTACCGGCCCGGTTGCCCGGGCCCGGACGGGTGTCGGACCGTACGCCACTTCGCGCACCGCGGGGCCGCGGCCGTCAATCGCCCGGCACGTCCGGCCCACCTCGGCCGCGCGTCCTTCCCCCGCGCGGTGGGTTGGGCCCCGGGGTCAGAACCGCCAAACGCTCGCGATACTCCTCGGTGTCGATCTCGCCGCGGGCATAGCGCCGAGCCAGCACCTCGATCGCCGACGAGCCGGCCGAATCCGAGGGCCCGCGACCACGTGAGGTGCCTCGCACCAAGAACCACACCACTGCGACGATCGCCGCGAGCAGGAGCAGCATCATCATCGACCCCCACACCCAGCTCCAGCCGTCCTCCTCGTACATGTGCCCGACGCGACGCGTGGGCGCCGTCGCCAGGACCGGAGCCAATCTCATTGCCCTCACCTTCCCGGGACGCCGAACCGGCCTGCACCTTCATGGTGCGTCGCAGACCCGAGGAGCGTCGGAGCCGTTCGGCCCGGTCGGCCGGGTCGACCGGCCCTCCCGGGCGGTATCGCCGGTCCGGGCAGCGGAGGGCGAGCGGACATCCGCACCCCACTCGGGATGGTGCGGCCGGGCCCTGTCCGGCGGACCTTGGCGGATCGGGGGCCGCGTCGTGTCGCCTCCGTTCGGGTCGTCATTCGCGCCAAGGGTCGGTCGGGTCGAGCGTCTCCGACACGGGGCGACGAGGAGTGGGGGCTCCGGGAGGCCCGTATCCCATCCGCAGCACCATCTGGACGTACCCGGGGCCGGTTCGCGGATCGCGCAGATTCGCGCGGGTGTCGGGCCACTCCACGGCTTGGTGGAGGACCGACATGCGCAGGCCGTGGACGGTCGCCAACAGCCAGGCCCGCTCCATGGCCTGGCCCGCCCGCATCCAGTCCTGCGGATGATCGAAGCGGGTGGTCAGGGTTGCCACTTGGGGTAGCGCCTCGAAACGCTGCGTCGTCACGGGCGAGGTGGGCGGGTGTCCGGTGAAGGCACGGACCGGTACCCGGGCATCGTGGTCCTGTGGTCCCAGGGCCGCACGGGGGATGCCGTCGGTGGCGGGCGCCTCCAGGCGCAACCACGTGCGGGTCTCCGCCTGCCGTGCGACGTCCGCCGCCGTCCGCCGCTCGGCCTCGGCGGTCAGATCCAGGACGCGGCGTGCGTCGCCCTCCTCCAGCACGTCCAGGACCGCGCCCTCGGCTTCGGCGGCGGCGATGAGATCACCGACGACGCGCTCCGGTACGTCGCGGTTGGAGAACGGCAGGCGGCTGGAGTGCCGTTCGGCGATCGCCGGGTACAGGTCCGGGCCGTACGGATATGCGGCGTCGGCGCCTTGGCTCAGGTCCAGCACGGCCACCGGCAACTCGGGGGTGTCGTGCGACGACAGGGTCACCACGGGTTTCCGGCCCAGGTGCAGCGCGGCGACGCGCAGGTTGAACACGGCCGCGCCGACGGAGATGTGCATGGCCCTGCCCGCCGGGTCGGTGAGCGGGACCGCGCGCCTGCCGTCGACGAACACCGCGAGTCCACCTGCGTCTACCGTGGGCCGGAAGAACCACGGCTGGCTGTTGTGGAGCGAGGGGGCCGCACCGCCCGCCGCGGCCAGGGACCTCACGTCGACGGGGCTCGGGGAAGTGTTGGTCATGTCGATCTCTCCCTACGGCCCCTCGACGCGGCCGAATGTGGGGGACGGGTGAGCCGGACCGGCGGCGCGGCAGGATCGGTCGGGTCGAACCTGTGGTGCCGGTGCGGAGACGGTGGCCCTGTCGGGTACGTGGGTACGGTCGTCCATCTCGACGCTCCCGCCGTGGATCGCGCGGCCCGATCGGGCCGACGGCCTGCCGGGACAAGTCTCGGGTGCCCGACGACGAGGCCACAGGGCCGGACGCCCCGGGCGTACCAGGGTCGTGAGTCCCACGCCCGGGCTTCGCCGCCCGAGCCGGTCGTTCGCGCTCCACCGGCGGCGATCCACCGGTCGGCGCGGGCGGCGACGTATCCCAGGATCGCACCGGCGAGGGGCATCAGCAGGTCTTCGACGGGCAGGGCACGTGCGCCCGGCCGGTCGCGCGGCATCGGTACGCACCCGCCGGCCGGTCCCGGGGCGGCGGAAACGGGGACGGTGATCGGCAATGCGCAGGCCCTCTCGCCCGACTCCATTCCGACACCCGACGCCCGACATCGGACGGGCAACCGGGGCCGCCGCCGCGATCCCGAGGATCCGTGCGGGTGCCGGGGAAGGCGGAGGCCAGGGCATGGCCGTGGTCCCCCGACGCGCTGGGGCGGCGCGCGGGGACAGCCCGATGGAGGGGCTGCCTCCGGGCCGCGCGAGGTCTCGGTAGCCGTGCCGAAGGGTGTGTCGGGCCGGGGTGGATGCCGATCCGTCGGTCGCCATCGGTGTTGCCCATTCATCGGGTCGCGCGCTCGCCCTCCGTCCGGCGCAGCGGGATGATCAGGGGCGTGCGGGACTCCGGGTCCTCGATGATGCGACAGGGCAGGTCGAAGATCTCGTGTACCAGGTCGGCGGTGATCACCTGTCGTGGGGATCCCTCGGCCACCACCGTTCCGTCCTTCATGGCGATGATGTGGGTGGCGTAGCGGCAGGCGTGATTGAGGTCGTGCAGTACGGTGACGAGGGTGTGCCCGCGGTGCGTGTTCAGGTCGGCGAAGAGGTCGAGCAGTTCGATCTGGTGGCCGATGTCGAGGAAGGTGGTCGGCTCGTCCAGCAACATGAGCGGGGTCTGCTGGGCGAGGAGCATGGCCACCCATACGCGCTGCCGTTGTCCCCCGGACAACTCGTCCACCTGGCGACCGGCCAGGTCGAGTACGCCGGTGGCGGCCATCGCGGCGTGTACGGCCTCCCGGTCCGCCGCGGACCAGCGTTGTACCAGCCCCTGGTGGGGGTATCGGCCGCGGGCGACGAGGTCGTCCACGGTGATGCCGTCGGGAGCGATCGAGGTCTGTGGCAGGAGGCCCAGGACGCGGGCCACTTCCTTCGCCCGATACGACGCGATGGCCCGGCCGTCGAGCACGACCGCGCCGGCGGACGGCTTGACCAGCCGGGACAGCGCCCGCAGGAGCGTCGACTTCCCGCATCCGTTGGGTCCGACGACGACCGTGAACGAGCGGTCCGGGATCCGGACCGACAGGCCGTCGCAGATCACCCGCCGGTCGTAGCCGAGGGTCGCGCCGACCGCTTCGAGCCGGGTGTCGCCGGCCGGGCGCGCCGCGACGGGCGGTGAACCGGGCCGCGTGACAGGGACAGGGGCACTGCTCATGGTGTTCCTCGGTACGTGGGTGCAGGGGTGCAGGGGTGCAGGGGTGCAGGGGTGCGTGGGAGCCGGGGTGGGTGCGCGCGTGGGTCAGCGTCGGCGTGATTCGCGCAACAACAACCAGACGAGGTAGCCGCCGCCCAGGCACGCGGTGACCACTCCGACCGGCACCTGGGTGGGGGCGAAGCCGTGTTGCGCGACCCAGTCGGCGCCGACGAGCAGCGTCGCGCCGACCGCGGCCGCGGTGACCGGGTCGGTGCCGGTGCCGGGTACGAGTCGTCGGGCGATGTGCGGCGCCGCGAGCGAGACGAACGCGATGGGGCCGGCCACGGCGGTGGCGGTGGCGGCGAGCCCGACGCCGACGGCGATCAACGCCATCCGGACCGAGCCGAGGGACACGCCGAGGGCGGCGGCCGTGTCGTCGCCGAGTTCGAGCATGCGCATGCCCCGGACCAGCGGGACGAGCAGCGCGAACAGGATCACCGTGCAGACCAGCGCGGGGACGGCCTGTTCCCAGGCGAGGGAGCCCAGGGACCCGGCCCCCCACATCGTCGCCCGTGCCGCGACGGCCAGGTCGGCCCGGTGGATCAGCCAGGTGTTCACCGACGAGAGCATCCCGGTGACGCCGATGCCGACCACGATCAGACGGGTGCCCTGTACCCCGCGGCCGATCGCGAACACATACACGACCGCGGCGGTCGCCAGACCGCCGACCAGTGCGCCGATCGTGGTCTCCAGGTAGCTGCCGTGCAGCATCATGACGGCGATCAGCGCGCCGGTGTAGGCACCGGTGTCGAAACCCATGATGTCGGGGCTGCCGAGCGGGTTGCGGGTCAGGCTCTGGAACACGGTGCCGCTCACCGCGAGGGCCGCGCCCAGGGTGAGCGCGAGCACGGCGCGGGGCATGCGCCACGAGAGCACCACGGTCTCGTGGAGGGAACTGCCGCGCCCGGCCAGGACTTCGAGCACCTCCGTCGGCGACAGGGCGAGTTCGCCCGACCCGAGGGAGAGGACGAACAGCACCAGGGCGGACGTCGCGAGGACGAGCAACACGCCGATGCGCCGCGGGTGGACGGATCGGGTCGGGCGGGTCGGGCGGGCCGGCCCGGCGGCGACGGGTGGCGCGGTTCGCGTCACGACACCCCCATGCGTCGGGCCCGGGACAGGGCGATGAGCATCGGGGAGCCGAGGAACGCCATGACCACCCCGACCGGCAACTCGCCGGGCCACACCACGAGTCGTGCCAGCACGTCCGCGCCGAGCAGCAGGATGGGCCCGGCCAGCAGACAGCCGGGCAGCAGTCGCCGTTGGTCCGCGCCGACGAGGCGGCGACAGATGTGCGGAACCATCAGACCCAGTAGTGCGATCGGCCCGACGAGGGCGGTCGCCCCACCCGCGAGCAGGGTGATCGCGATGACGGACGACACCCGTACCAGGGCGATGTGGGTGCCCAGGGCCCGGGACAGGTCCTCGCCCATGGCCAGCATGTTCAGCGGCCCGGCGACCCGGAGGGCGATCACGAGGGCGAACAGCAGAAACGGGGCGACCCGGGCGACCTCCGTCGTGCCCACCCCGGCGAGCGAACCGGCGGCCCAGGCGCGCATCCCGTCCAGCGCGCGCGGATTCAGCAGGGTGATTCCCGTCTGGATCCCGGTCAGTACGGCGGTGAGCGCGACGCCTACCAGCAGCAGGCGCGCCGGGTTCGCGCCGGCGCGGCCGGTGGCGCCGAGCAGGTACACCATCGCGGTCACGACGGCGGCGCCGAGGAACGCGAACCACAGGTACGAGGACAGGCCGGTGGCGCCGGTGAAGGTGATCGAGAGGGTGACGGCGAAGCTCGCCCCGGTGCTCACGCCCAGGATCCCGGGGTCGGCGAGCGGATTGCGGGTCAACGCCTGGATGAGCGCGCCCGCGGCGCCGAGCGCGGCCCCCACCGCGAGGCCGACCAGCGTGCGCGGTATCCGCACCTCCCAGACGAGCGTCCGGGCCGGGCCGGTGTCGTGGACGAGCGCGTGCCAGGTCTGCGCCGGGGTGAGGGTCTTCGACCCCAGGGCCACGCTGCACGCGACGACCACGAGCAGGAGGGCGATTCCCGACAGCGGCCCGGCCGTTCGCCGTGCGGCGGAGGGGCGCGGCCGGGCGGCCGTGGGGTCGACGGGGGTGTTGCCGGTCGGGGCCGGCACGACGTTGCGCATGGTCAGACCGGGATTCGGTTCAGGCCGTCGCGCAGTCGGTCGAGGAGCCACGGCACGGCCGCGGCGTTCGGCGCCTGGAGGGCGGTCGCGGCCTCGATGTCGAGCGGGACGTAGCGGGTCTTCATGATGGCCAGCCGCGCGACGATGGGGTCGTTCTCGAAGCGCTGTTGCAGTTCCGGGCTCTGGTATGTCATGAACAACACCCCGGCGTCCTCGAACAGGCCCGCGTGTTCGAGGCTGACGTCCACGGTGCCGGGCACCGAGCCCTTGCCGCCGAGGCCGGCCACGGACGGCAGCGGGACCAGGCCGAGTTCGCTCATGAACCGCGCGGTGAGGTTGTCGTCGTCGACGACCATGACGGCGACGCCGGCGCGGGCCTGTCCGTACAGGTAGGTGCGGCCTTCGAGCTTCGGGCGTCGTGCGCGCAGGTCGGTGATCGCCTGCCGGGAATCGTCGATCAGTTGCTCGGCGGCGGCGTCGGCGCCGAGTGCGCGGGCGATCCGGCGGGCTTCGTCGACCCACGGAGTCCGGTACAGGCCCTGCTCGTAGGTGACCACGGGTGCGACGGCGTTGAGCAGCTTGTAGGTCGGCTCGTTCAGGGTGAAGGCCGCGTTCGCCAGGATGAGATCCGGCTCCAGTCGGGCGATCCGCTCGGCGCCGATGTCCATGGGGTTGAGCCAGGTCACCGATTCCGAAAGGCGTTTGCCGTAGGGGAGGTTGCGTTCCGAGCCGACCTTGGCGACGCTGCCGTAGCTCTGCACGGCTCCGACGATGTTCGCGTCCAGCGCGGCGGCGACGGCGACGTCGGCGTAGCCCAGCGCGACGACCCGCTTCGGCTTCTTGTGGATGGTGACGTCTCCCCAGACGTTGTGCATGGTGCGGGGGAAGCCGCCGCCGTCGGATCCGGCGGCCCCGGCGGGTTTTTCGCCGGCCTTCCCCGAGTTGTCGGAACCGGCGGAACAACCGCCGAGCAGCAGTGCGGTGAGGCAGAGGCAGACGAGGGCGACGACGGCGGATTTGGGGGCGCGCATGGGGGTGTTGCCTTTCGCGGAAGCGAGCAAGTCAGGTAAGGCTTACCTTACGAACCATTGGAAAGGCAATCGGGTGATACGGCGTCGTGCGGCCGGCCGCGGCGGGGTCGGATTCGGCTCGATTCCCTTTCGGGCAGGGCGAGTTCACCATCCGGCGTGGTCGCCTGACGGTGTTCCGATCATGGGGCGGGAGTCGGTCCCGCCCCGCCGACGGTGTGGGGTGGGCGGGTTGCTCGGGACCGACGTGCCCGCGCCGCCGCGGAGTTCGTGTCGTCGTCCGGGTCGCGCGGCAACAGCCCGTCGACCAACGCCCGCAGGCCCTGCGGGTGGATGTCCCGGGAGACCAACGTGGGCCAGCGGTCGGCGAGGGCGGCCAGGTGCGGCAGTCGAGCCGGGTCGACCTCACCGAGGATCGTGTCGCGCCGGATGGGCCGATGGGCGTCCTCGGCGCGGCGGCGCGCGGCATTGGCGCGGACCAGGATCTCGCCGACGGTGAAGTACCAGACGCCGCGGTAGAGATCCACCGCCTCCTCCGGGGTGCACCCGCAGTCGACCGCGCCCGCCACGATCGCCTCGACCATCCACAGCGCCGATTCGCCGATCACGTCGTCGGCGGTGAGGACCTCGACGATCCACGGCCGGTCCGCCAACACGTCGTGCATGAGGGTCGCGGCGGCGAGGATGCGCCCCCGGGGGTCGTCCGGGAGTTCGGGGCGCACGATCGTGTCGGCGTAGTCGCTCAGCAACTGCGCCAGGAGGTCGTGCCGGTCGCGGAAGTGGTGGTAGAGCGTGGTCGGCGCGGCGCCGGCCTCCGCGGCCAGGCGGCGCATGGTCAGCTTGTCCCAGCCGTCCCGGTCGATGAGCCGACGGGCCGCGGTCATGATCTGCGCGCGGGAGGTCCGGGGCGGGCGACCGGTACGGCCGGAAGACGAGGCAGGCGGTGGCATCGCCCCATGATGGCGGCTTCCGCGATCCCGGGCGAACCGCGGCGGCCGACCCGGGCCCGCGCGCGAGATCGACAGTCGCGCGACGCCGGTGATACTTTCCGAACATGTTCGGAAAGTATCACGCGACCGACGGAAGGACCGCCCGATGGCGATGAACGCGACAACCCCCCTCGACCTGTTCGACTCCGTGATCCAACTTCGAGAGGGCGGCACGATCGACGCGAGGCCACGACGGGGCCTCGGGGATCCCGGCCTGTGGACGGTGACGGCCTTCCACGCCGCGGACGACCGCGCGGTGCACGCCGACGTATGGGAACAACACCCCGACGGCCAGGAAGTCCTGTGCCTGCTCTCCGGAATCGTGCACGTCCACCTGCGCGACCACGACAGCGGCAGCGAACCGGTCGCGACCCTGACCGCGGGCACGTCCTACATCGTCCCGGCCGGCCGCTGGCATCGCCTGACCGTCGAGGAACCGGGCGACCTGCTGGTCATCACCCCACGCACCAACACCCGCCACGAACGCATGCACCCCACCGACGAGACCCGACAGCCGTAGCGGTCCGCCGGGCGCCCACCGGGCCCTCGCCCAAGCCCGGGGCGGCGGCGTACTCGCCTCGTGCAACGGCTGCGACGACACCACCGACCACCGCCCCGACCACCACACGATCGGGAAGCCGGACCCGTGGACCTCAGCCGAAAAAGCTCGCCGGGGAAGTCGGCGTCTCGGGCTGCGCCAGATAGCCGGCGACGGTGCAGTGCAAGGGACCGAACCTGTTCGGCGAGTCGAGTTGGTGGAAGCTGACGTCGACCTCGGTGGGGGCCCGACCACCCGGGACACGGGCGTTGGCCGCAGTGCAGACGAGTTGGTGGATCGCCTCCACGGGCACCTGGGCGGCGTCCACGGGCAGCGTGAGCGTGACGCTGCCGTTGCCGGTGTCGACGCCGACCCGGCCGACCAGATCCGCAAGGGCGCTCATCAGTCCCTGCCGACGTTCGGCCTCGGTCGGTCCCTTCAACAGCAGGGTGATCGCTTCGCCCGGGTCGACAGGCGTTTCGGTGGGCCGGGACACCGCTTGCACACCGGCGAAAGACACGAAGAACAGGCGGACCCGGTCGGGGACGGCGCCGATTTGCGGAACACCGCTGGCCGGGGGCCCGACTCCGTGTGGCGTCGTGGTGGAGATGCCGCATCCGGCGACGAGGGCGGCCACGAGAGCGGCGACCACGGTGGTGGGGAGCTTCACTGATCCTCCGGACGTTCGTGTCCGACCTCGCCCGACGACGCGGGCTCGCCGTCGTGATCGGCTCCGGCTGCGCCGATGCCGTCGAGGTGTCGGGGAGCCGACACGGCGGCCGGCGGTGCGAGTGGGAGTTCGATGGTGAACACGGTGCCCTCGCCCGCGGTGGAGGCCGCCCGCAGGGTACCGCCGTGCAGGTGGATGTTCTCGCGGGCGATGGCAAGTCCCAGGCCGCTGCCGTCGGATCGGGTCCGGGCCGAGTCGGCTTTGTAGAAGCGGTCGAAGATGTGCGCGAGCACGGCCGGATCGATGCCGGGACCGTGGTCGACGACGTCGAGCACGATCCGGTCGCCGGCGCGGCGCAGCACGACTCGGACGGGGCCGCCGCCGTGCCGCAGCGCGTTGCCGACCAGGTTGGCGAGGGCGACGTCGAAGCGTCGAGGGTCCAGGACGGCGCGGATCCCGTCGGGGAGTTCGGTGTCGACCCGGTCGCTCCAGCCGCGGGCTCGCAGGGTCCGGCGTACCGAGGTGGAGACGTCGACCTCGTCGGTGTGCAGGGTGGCGGCGCCCGCGTCGAAGCGGGAGATCTCCATGAGGTCGTCGACCATGCGCGCGAGTTTGCGGGTCTCCTCGGCCACCAGTCGGAGCGCTTCGGAGGTGTCGGGGTCCAGATGGGCGGTGTCCTCGTCGAGGACCTCGGTGACGGCGACCATCGCCGCGAGGGGAGTGCGCAGTTCGTGGGAGACGTCGGCGGCGAACCGGCGGGCACCGGCTTCGAGGCGGCGCAGTTCGGTGGCGTCGCGTTCGATGGTGTCGGCCATGGTGTTGAACGTCGCGGTCAGGTCCGCGAGTTCGTCGTTGCCGCGGACGGGGATGCGGGTGTCGAGGTCGCCCTCGGTGATGCGGTGGGCTCCCGCACGGAGCCGCCGTACCGGGCGAAGGACGTGCGCGGCGGCGAAGAGCGCCGGGACGAGGGCGAGGCCGACGGCGGGGAGCGCGCCGTAGCGGGCCGCGGTGACCAGGGCGTGGATGTCGGCTTGCTCGCCGCGCAGGGACATTTCGGCGTACACCACGATCCGGGTGGGGGTGTCGTCGTGCCCCGCGTGCAGGATCGGCATCCCGATGACCAGCCACGGGCCGTCGGGGCGCGCGACGCGCTGGGCCACCGCGCCGTTCTCCCGCAACACCGCGGAGCGCAGGGCCGCGGTGATCGCGCCGGGATCGCCGGGCGCCTCGGCGGGGACGAGTGGGCCGTCCTGGTACGAGACGTGCGTGTGCCAGTCGCGCGGGGTGCCCGCGCGGTCGAGCAGGACGGTCAGCCCCAGCAGGCTCTCCGTGCTGGGCGGATACGGCAGGTCGGGTGCACGCGAGTCGAGTTGGGCGCGCAGTTCGTCGGTCGCGGCGCTCTGGGTGCGGTCCAGGATCGCGTCGCGGGCCTTGTCGTACGTCAGCGCGGAGGTGATCAGGGCGCTGAACGCGGCGACCAGGAGAAAGGCGACGACCAGCCGGGGACGAAGACCCCGCAGCGACCACCGGCGTCCGAGGGTTCGCGGCGACCGGGACGCGGAACGCGCGGCGGAGGCGGTCACAGCGGACCGAAGCGGTAACCGAATCCGCGGACCGTCTGCACGTAGCGGGGTCGGCGCGGGTCGTCCTCGACCTTTCCGCGCAGGCGCAGCACACACGCGTCGACCAACCGGGCGTCCCCGGCGTAGCTGTGCTCCCAGACACGTTCGAGGAGGAGGTCGCGGCTGTACACGCGCCCGGAGGAGGCGGACAGGTACAGCAGCAGTTTGAGTTCGGAGGGCGCGAGCGTGAGCTCGGTTCCGTTCTTGGACACGATGAGCGCGGCCCGGTCGATCGTCAGATCGCCGTACCGGTCGACCTGCGGCGCCTTCGGGTCCGCGATGGTGGCGTCCTCGGCGTCGGCGGGAACGGCGCGGCGCAGGGCCGCCTTGACGCGGGCGCCCAGGACCTCGCCGCCGGCCGGCTTGACGACGTAGTCGTCCGCGCCCGCCTCCAGGCCGACCACGACGTCGATGTCGTCGCCGCGAGCGGTGAGGATGATGATCGGGAGTTGGTGTCGCTCCCGGATCCGGCGGCACACCTCCAGGCCGTTCATGCCCGGCAACATCAGGTCCAGCAGGACGAGATCGGGGCGAAAGTCCTCCAGGGTGGCGAGTCCGGCCTCCCCGGTGGGCGCGACGGCGACCTCGTGGCCGCGCCGCCGAAGCGCGATACCGACGCCCCTTTGGACTGCGGGATCGTCTTCGATAAGCAATACGCGTGGCATGGTGGTGACAATTCCCTGCTGAGTCGTCACGGCGGATCATAAGGATTACGGGGGTTGTGTCCGGGCCGTCCGAAGACCGTGTGGTGCGGCAATGGACGGCAGGCTGCGGTGCCCTTCGACTTTACGACGGATTGCGGGGTGCCGGTCCCGTCCCGAACCGGTCGGCGGGCGGGTCGGCGCCTGTTTGCGCGGCTCAGGGCCTCGTTGACCACCGTATGGTCCCGGGATGACGGATCCGTGCGCGATATGTGACGAGACGATGACAGCCTCCGGTTTCGATATCCGAACGTGTTTGGCTCGGCGAGCAGTCGAACGAAGACCCGGGATATCGAGACAGGAATACCCATGACGATCGGTGGAATACGTCGCGGCGACATCGCGAGGGGCGCGGGTGCGGCAATGGCCCTCGTCGTGACCGCGGCCGCCCTCACGAGTTGCGGTGGCGGCTCCGACACATCGGCGAACCGACGCGTCGGCGGCACCCACCAGGCGGCCCGCCCGGTGCCGGGCGCCGCCGATGTCGAATCGCCGACCGGCCCGGGTCCGAAGGAGAGCGGCAAGGTCGATCCATCGATCTCGCGGCACTCGGAGGACGGCGGCAAGTCGGTCAACCTCACCCTCGACGACGGCCCGGACGGCGTGTGGACGCCCCGCTTCCTGGATCTGCTCGAAAAGCACAAGGCCAAGGCCGTGTTCTGCGTCCTGGGGCCCAACGCCAAGGCCAACCCCGAACTGCTGGGCAGGATCGTCGACGCCGGCCACCGCCTGTGCAACCACTCGGTGCATCACGACACCGGCATGGACAAGAAGCCCGTCGACTACCAGACGCAGGAGATCCTCGACGCCAAGAACATGATCGACCAGGCGTCCGGAGGCCGACGGATCTGGTACTACCGCGCACCCGGTGGCGCGTTCACCCCGGAAAGCCGCCGGGTCGCCGCCGATCACGGCATGCGTCCCCTCGGTTGGAACGTCGACCCGAGCGACTACCAGCGCCCCGGAGTCGACGCCATCGTCACCCGCGTCCAACAACAACTGACCAAGGGCCCCACCGTTTTGATGCACGACGGGGGCGGCAATCGCGAACAGTCCTTTCAGGCGCTCGAGAAGCTCCTGACGTGGTTCGACGAACAGGGTTACCGCTACAGCTTCCCGCAGGCGTGAACCTGCTTCGACGACCGACACGGCCCGCCCCGGCCCGCGACATGCGCGCCACGCCCCGGTGTGCCCGACCCCCCGGACCCAAGCGGCCGGCCGGTCAAGCGACCGGCCGGCCTCCTTGTGGAACTCTCAATATCCGGCCGTGAGTCGGGTGACATCCACGGAGGTCGCGCCGCTCTGCGGCTCCGGTATGCCCGCCCACAGGGCCGCCAGCGCGGCGAACGTGGCCACCAGGGCGACGGCGCCGGTCCGCCCATGCGCCCAACGGGCCCGAAAGCGGATCGGATCCTCGACCAGGAACTTGGAAAGTACGGCGGCGGCAACGGAAACGGCCACGACGACAGCCGTCCGCCCCCACCCCGAGAAGCCGAGGCGTTCCTCGTCCAGCAGCAGATAGACCGGCCAGTGCCACAGGTAGAGGCTGTACGAGATCAGACCGGTCCAGCGCAGCGCAGCGCCGCCCAGGACCCGGCCGACGGGGCTGCCCGGCGCCCGGGTGAGGCAGGAGATGAGGAGGGCGGCGGCCAGCGCGTGCAGGAACATTCCCCCCTGGAACAGTGAGGGGGAATCCTCGCCGTCGGCCAGGACCCAGTACCCGCCGATGCCGCACACCAGGGCCAACGAGAGCCACCCGGCCGGGCGCTCGCCCAGTCGGGCCACCGCGCGAGTGGCCGGTCCGGTGGCCATCACAGCGCCCAACAGCAGGGAGAAGGCACGAGTGTCGGTGCCTTCGTACACCCGGGTACTGTCGATCGGATCGGCGAGATGGAGCATCAGGGCCAGCGAGGCGAGAGCTCCCGTCGCCGCGACGACGGCGACGTTTCGGCCCGCGTTCCGGCCCCGGGCCACCAGAACCAGGAGCAGCGGCCAGAACAGATAGAACTGCTCCTCGACGGCGATGCTCCACAGATGGCTGAAGACGCGGGTGTCGCCGGAGTTCCAGTAGCCCATCCGGTCCGCGATGAAGTGCCAGTTGGCGAGGTTCGCCACCACCCACGGACCGTCGTCGAGCGCGTTGCGGATCAGCGCGGGCGAGCCGAAGGCCCACACCAGCAACGAGGTACCGGACACCATGGCGGCGAGCGCGGGCAGGAGGCGGCGCGCCCGCCGGCCCCAGAACGCGATGAGGTTGATGCGGCCGTTCCCGGCCGCCGCCTCCTTGAGCAGCAGTCCGGTGATCAGGAACCCGGACAGCACGAAGAACAGGTCGACGCCCAGGAAGCCGCCGCCGAAGTTTCCGGCGTGAAAGAGCAACACCGCCGCGACGGCCACACCGCGCAGACCGTCCAGCGGTCCGATGTGCGCTTTGACGGAGGTGAGCGGGCTCTTGGGCGTCGCGGACGGCGTGGGAACCCGCCGATGGATACGCCGAGGGGAAGTCTGCGCAGGCATGGGGTATTTCTCCGAAAGACGCGGGGCGGAACGAGCCCGGGCCCGTTCCGCCCCTCGATCGTGTTGGCCGGGGAGGCGAGCGCGTCGCCCGGGGTCGACTACTTGCAGCCGAGGCGTCCGTACACCTTGTCGCCGGTCCACGACCCGGTGGCCCAGCGGTCCACCGCCGCCGGTGCGAAGGAGTACTGCCTGCCGAGTTCCTTGCCCAGCCAGTTGGCGAACGCGGCCGAGCCCTGCTGACAGGAGTGGATGCCGTCGTTGCTCCGCTGCGCCTTGGCAGCGGCGCTGTCGGTGCCCCACAGGGCCGCAGCGTCGAGGAAGTGCACCTTGCCCGGGTGCTTGTCCGCCACCTCTTTGGCCGACTTCGGGGCGGACTTGATCTCGGCCTCGTGGCGCTTGTAGAAGTCGTCGATTCTGAACGGCGGCGCGGAGACGATGACGAGTTCGGCGCCCGCGTCGGTCACCGTCTTGACCAGTCGTTCGTAACTCGCTTGTTGTTCCGCCGCCTTGCCCCAATCGTAGGTCGTGATCTGGTAGACGACGACGTTCGGTTTGAAGGAGCCGAGTTCCTTCGGCAGTTCTTCCCAGGTGGATTGGGCCACCTCGCCGATGACACCGCCGCCGCCGGCCGCCGCCATCGACTTGAACTCCGTGCCGTTGGCCTTCATCGCCGCCCCGAGCGCGGGGGCTTCGACTTCGCCGATGGAGTCACCCATCCACAGCAGCTTGGCGAGCTTTGCGTTCTTGTTCCCGGCGCCGGACGGTTCCTGGCCGGCGCGGGCCGTGCCGGCGGGGGCGGAGGTCGAGGATACGGTCGAATCGGATCGGCCGTCGGCGGCCTCGCGTTGCTTGTCCGAGTCGTCGCAGGCGGTGAGTCCGAGGAGCCCCGTCGCGGTGACGAGGGCGATTCCCATGGTCAGCCGGACAGGGCGCCGACGGCGGGTGGAGGGGTTGGTTGCGCTGTTCATGCCGTTCAGTAGAGCCGCTGGAATCCCTCCCCGGAGGGGTCGTCATCGTTTCATCACATGCTGCGAGAGGAACAGTCATCCGCCATGTCCGGGGCCGACGCAGGCGGGCAACGGGGGCACGCCGCGGCCTCGGTCGGCAACTCCGGCGTGCCCTCCCGGGATTCGAGCTTCCGTGGGCCGTCGCGCGGTCCCGACCGTCACCGGGTTGCCGTCCGGCGCCGAGCGCGCCTTCGCCGCCGATGCCGACTTCGTCGGGTGCGATGCCGTCCTGCCGCTTCGCTCGACGCTGGTCGCCGCTGCGTCGATTCGGGTGAACTACCTTGCGGATCAGGCCAATACGACGAAGGGCATGACGGCGCCCGGGGGCGCGGAGGCCAACGGTGGCGGTCGGCCCGGAGTAGCCTGCGGGCATGACCGACGTGATCATCCTGCACGGTGCCTGGCATCAACCGGCTCACTACGATGACCTGGTCGGGCTGCTGCGCTCCCGAGATCTGAGTGTGGAAGTGCCCGACCTCCACGAGCTGTCGTTGGCCGACGGCACCGCCCTGGTCGAGGACATCGTCACCGCCTCCGAACAGCCTCCGCTGGTGGTCGGGCACTCCTTCGGAGGTGTGACCGCCGGAACGGTACGCGGCGCGGCGGGACTGATCTTCCTGGCCGGTTGGCTTCTCGATGTCGGTGAGTCACCCGCGCAACTCCTGGAGGAAGTCGCGAAGGAAACCGGTGCCCCCGTCGAAGGGCTGCTCGCCACCCTCGACGACAACGGGCGGCTTCGACTCGATCCCGAGGATGCTCGAAAGAACCTCTACGGTGACGTCGACGAAGCGGCGGCCACCCGCGCGATCGAGCTGCTGCGTCCGGAACCGCCCTCGATCTTCGGAGCCACACCCAGCCACGTGAGCTGGCGCGACACACCCTCGCTCTATGTCGCCGCCCGCGACGACCGTGCCATCGCGGCTCCACTGGTCGGGCGCTTCGCGGCCCGTTGCTCGGCCTCGGAGACATGGGAGACCAGTCACTCGCCCCACCTGAGCCGAACCGCGGCTGTCGCCGATCTCATCCACCGCCGGCGACGAAACGCGAGTGGTTGACCAACCCGCGCGTCCGTGCGCATTGGCACATCCGGGAACCGGCGGCCATCGGGCCGACTTCCTCGGCTCGTGGCCCGCTCGGTCCATGCTCGACCTCGCGCACGGTGATCGCGTACACCGCGGCGGGATCGACCTTCGCCGCACGGCGCTGCGCCGCCCGGGCGGCGGGGATGGACACACCCGACACGGCGCGACCCCGCCGGGAAGCGATGGCGGGGTCGCGTCGCGCTTTCGTCTCGCCGGCGGGCACCTGCCGCGCCCATGCGGCACGGCAGACCGGTGGCCTACGCCGGATCGCACGGACCGCCGGCCGGCGGCGCTACCGCATGCACCCCTCGTAGACCAGCTGCGCGTACTCCTCGGCCAGTCCCTCGCCCCATCCCTCGCCCAGAGCGTAGTGGTAGGCCGCGATGGCCTGGGACATACAGGTACGAATGGCGACCACTGCCGACCCGGAGTCGGCCGACGGAATCGAGGTCGGTAGCCGGGGCGGTGGTGCGGGCGGGCGGCGTGCTCAGGTGAGGAGCTCGGTGAGTCGGGCCATTTCGGTGGGCGGGTCGACCACCGGTTGGATGAGGAGTTCGTCGACGCCTGCCTGTTCCAGGGCAGTGATGCGGGTGAGGACATCGTCGCGTGTGCCGACCAGGGCCAGGATGTCCATCAGCGAGGGTAGAACCAGGTCCCGGTCCTGCGGCGCGATGCGCCCGAGGTAGTTGGGGTAGAGCTTGGTGTACCGGTCCGGCGCGGCGGCGGTGGTGCCACGCCGGACCAGGAGTTCACGAACCGCCTCGCGTTCATCGGGGCCGAGTTGCTCTGCGAAGGCGGGCGCGTCCGCGGCGTAGTTCAGAAACGACAGGACGAGGTGACCTGTCGCATCCCGAGCCGCGTCGCCGTGCGGATCCTCGTTCTCGTGCAACAGGTGGAGCGAGGTGACCACGTAGGAGTTCACGGGGGAGTCGGGGTCGCGGGACGTGCCGTGAACGGCTAGGCGGCGGGCGTCCTGGAGTGCGCGCCAGGCGGTCGGTTCGAGCAGGCCGAAGGAGATCAGGCCGGTACCGCGGCGGCCGGCGACGGCAGCGGCCTTGGATCCGAGCGCGGCCACGACGAACTCGATGGGATCGGTAGTGTTCACGTGCGCCCCGGCGTGGAGGAACCGGATGTCGCGGACCCGGTCACCTTCGCGGTACTCGGTCGAACGCCCGGCACACAGATCCTGCAACCCCGCGGTGAATCCCTCCAGCGCGGACGTCGTGGTCGGCGGCATGCCCAAGGTGCGACGGGCGGTGTTCCCGGTGCCCACCCCGCAGATGATCCGGCCCGGCGCCAAGGCGTTGAGACCGGCGATCCCGCTCGCGGCGGCCGGGGCCGAGCGCAGCGCCGGTGAGGTCACGCCGATACCCAGCTTGATGCGCCGAGTGGCCTTCGCACACAGGCTCAAGGCGACGAAGGGGTCACCGTGGACCATCGGGGTGTCGTTCACCCAGAAGCTGTGCAGGCCCAATTCCTCGGCCCGCACGGCGAGATCCTCCACACCGGGGCGAGCGGCAACCACGACACCTGCACGCATCAAGCCTCCAAGCCACGAGAACCGACCCGAACATGCTCATACTGGCAGGTCCCAGGTTTGCGCGAGATGCGAGCGGGAGCGTCTTTCGTGTCGGGCCGGCCGAGGCCAGGGTTTTGACGCAGCGAGTCACCCACGAGGAGCCGGCCTGCGTTTCGTCGCCGGCGATATCGTGCTTCGGAGCGTGTGCCTGGCCTCGGCCGCGTTCCAGTTCTCCTTCGCCGCCATGATGACCCCGTCTATCTGCTCTTCCTGCCGCGGGAACTGCACCTGCCGGGCACCGTCGTCGGGTTGGCGCTCGCGGCGGCGGGACCGGGTGTGCTCCTGGGCTCGCTGTCGGCCGCCCGCCTGCCGAGCCGGTTCCGCCATGGCCCGGTGCTCGTGGCCGCGGCGGCACTCGGCGACGGCGCGTTCCTGTGCGTGCCTGCGCTGCACGGCTCCTCTGCGGTGACGGTTCCCGCGCTCCTTGCGGCCGGCTTCGTGTTCGGGATGGGCGGACAGTTGGTGAATGTCACGGTCATGGCGGTGCGGCAGGCCGTCACTGAGACTGCCGTCGAGTCAGTACTTCGGCACAGATGCGGGTCAGGTGCCCGCCCTGATTCACGAGGCGTACACGGTCGCGGTCGGGCCGGCGAGCCGCTGCCGACTCGCCGCCGCGCTCGCGCGGGCGTGGGCCTACGGAGGCGAGGCCCGGCGAGCGGTGGCATTCGCCCGGGAAGCGGTCACGATCGCCGACCACCTGGGTGACCCCGAGATCGTCGCCGACGCCCTCGACGCCGCGCTGCTCGCTCGCGCGGCTGCTGCGCGACACCATTCACACCGGAGCGTCCTGTCGCTACGACCCGGACCCCGCTCGGCCGGTGACCTGGCTGCTCGACAGCCCGACAACCGAAGAGTGATTCCCGACCGTGGCAGAGGCCCGGGTCGCCCGACCTTCGCTCGCCCGCGTGTGGTCAGGGCGCTTTCGGGCCGTCGACCGTGTGCGGTAGGTCCAGGCCGGCCAGTACGGCGTCGGCGCGATGGCGCCAGGTGTACCGGTCCAGGACCTGCCGTCGGGCCTCCGCGCCCAGGGCTCGGCGCAACCCCCGATCGGCGATCAACTCCCGGACGGCGTGGGCCCATGCGGCCGGGTCATCGGGTGGTCGGATCAAGGAGTTGACCCGATCGGTCAACACCTCGTGCAGGACCGGGAGGTCGGACGCGACGATCGCCCGGCCGTAGGACATGTACTCGAACAGCTTCATCGGGGACGTCCATCGACCGGTCTCCGCGAGCCTGCCCGTCACGTACACCTTCTCCTCGTACGGCGCCAACACGACGTCGAAGAGCGGGTAGTAGCCGGGCAGCGCGGCCGGCGGCCGATGGCCGTGGAAGTACACGTTGCCCGGGGTGCCGGGCCGTTCCCAGCGCTCTCGGTCCTCGGGTGTGCCGCCGACCAGGTGGAAGTCCAGGTCCGGGAGTCGGTGGGCGAGGTCGAGGATCAGGCCGATGCCGCGGCCGTCGTAGAGGTGGCCCACGTAGCCGACCCGGGGCACGTCCCGGCGGCCGGGCAACCGCACGACCTCCGTGGGCGGTTGGGGCGGGTCGGCGCAATCGGGGCTGATCAGGATCGGAAGCGGAGCCGGGTCCGCGTACTTGGCCCGCAGGTCGCGGGCGAGCGCGTGGGTGATCACCACGACCCGGGCGAGCCGGGGCCGGGCGAGCAGGTGCCGTTCGGTTTCGGGCGGGGACAGGTCCTCGCGCAGTTGGTGGACCTCGTACACGAACGGTGCCAGATCGGCGGCGGCGGCGAGGCTGTAGGGATCCCGGCCGTAGATCAGGTCGGGGACGCCGTCCTCGACCAGCAGTTCGCGGACGCGTTCGGCGCGGTGCCGGTATCCCGCGGGGGTGTATTCGGGGACCGGCACGGTGTGGATCGGGAATCGATGCCTGACCCCGTAGTAGGCGTACACGTCGTCGACCGGATGGGTGCCGGGCGCGGCGTACAGGCGAATTTGGTGCCCGGCCGAGGCGAACGCGTCGCACATGCGCATGACATGGACGTTGTTGGCCCAGAGCGAGGGGATGCTGCCGCCGTGCAGGTAGGCGATGCGCATGTCCGATCGGCCCTTCGTCGAGGGGTGGGGCTCGGATGCGCGCGGAGACGGCGACGCCGGCTCATCATCACTCGTGATCACCCGAGTGCCAAGAGTGACGCGTGGGGGAGGGTGATAACCGGTCGGGGTCGAGCGAAGCGGGAAGGGGCGGTGTGGTCACGGGCGTACGACGGGTGCGGCCGGGTGATCACAGGCGTGCCAAGGGCGAGTGGGCGGTGTCCGTCCGATGGAGTAGGCGTGGCACGGGTCCCGGCACAACGTCCGGATCCGGGTGCCGCGGTGGTCTTCGCGAGGGTGGGGCTGATAGGCAGTGGCGCCGCATGCGTCGGCGCCGGCCGGTGGTGGTGGGCCGGATCGAACGACCTGTGGGAGGCGTATGTCCGACACGTTCGACGGCACCGGATCCTCCGATGATGCCGCCGATACCCGACCGCGCGTCGACGGCTATCCCGCCCGGGCGGGTGTGCGGGCCGGCGACACCCTCCGGCTGCATGTCTCGACCCGGGTCCGCAGGTTCCGAGCGGACTTCTACCGCTGCGGCGTGGGGCTGCGATACATGGGTCGGTTGGCGGGCGAGGGCCGCTTCGCGCCCGACGGTCGACCCGAAGGGGACTGGCGTTGGCCCGCGTACGACTTCCCCGTTCCCGGCGACTGGCCCTCGGGCGTGTACCTCGCCGTGCTCCACGCCGCGGCCGACACGCCGCCGTACCCCGCGTTCGATCGGGCCGAAACACTGGACGCGCGCCACGCGCGGATCCTGTTCGTGGTCACCCCGCGCGGCCCCACCAGGGCACGCATCCTGTACAAGGTCCCGCTGTTCACCTACCACGCCTACAACGAGAGCGGCGGTGGCAGCCTGTATCGATCGCGATTCGACGACGGCGTCGCACCGCCCGGCGGAACCAGGTCCGTCGGCCTGCGTCGGCCCGGCGGGGGAATCGGCGGCCCGGTCAAGGGGCACCCCGACGCGCACGACCCGCGTACCCCGCGTCAGACGTTCGCACACTGGGACGCCCCGTTCATCGCGTGGCTCGAAGGCGCCGGCTTCGCGGTCGACTACTGCACCGACCTCGACCTGCACGAGTCGTACCGACCCCTGGACGGATACCGCCTGTTGTTGTCCGTCGGCCACGACGAGTACTGGAGCGCCGCCACCCGCCGACACGTCACCGCCTTTCGCGACCGAGGCGGCAACATCGCCTTCTTCGGCGCCAACACCTGCTGGTGGCGGGTCACGGTCGGCGCCGGCGGCAGCGTCCTGCGCTGCGCCAAGTACCCGCCGGGCGTCCCCGTGCACGCCGACGTGGACGGGCTGCGCCAAGTCCCCGGCCACTGGTGGGAGATCGCACCGGAGAACACCCTCACGGGCGTCAGCTACCGCAACGCGGGCGGCCACTGGAGCGGGCGCCGGACCGGCCTGGGCCTGACCGTTCGCCACGCCGACCACCCGCTGTTCGCCGGCACCGGACTGCGCGACGGCGACGTTCTCGGCGCCGAACACGCCCTGGTCGGCTACGAATGCGACGGAGCCGCGCTGAGTCGGGGCCCGGACGGCACACTTGCGCCGACGGGGGAGGACCGGAGTCCGGCGGGGTTCACGATCCTGGGCGTCGCCGAACTCCCCACCGACCCGAACTCCGGTTGGTACCACCCGATTCGCGAACGGGAGACCGGAATCCGAGCCGCGACCATGGGTCTGTACACACACGGCGGCACGGTCTTCACCGCCGCCACGACCGACTGGGCGCGGGTCCTGCCCCTGGACGAACGGGTGCGTACCGTGACGCGCAACGTGGTGACGCTGCTGTCGGCCCGGTGATTTCGAGAAACGACGTCGTGACGCCCGCCCACTCGTTCGCGCCGCCGCCCGCGCGGTTGTGCCGCGCCGCGCGGGAGGGCGGTCCGACGTTTCCGGCCAATTTTCCGGCGGTTCGATCGAGCGAGCGGGCCGGATACCGCGTTGACGGGGTTCGGCTCCGGTATTACCGGCCCCGGGTCCGATCGGCGAACTCGCTGCTGGGCGTACTTTCCCGGGTTCGGCCTTCTCGGCTCGGCCCGATGCACGCAAGGCGGATTCCGGCTGAACCGACTCCGCTCACCACGGAACGCGACACCTTCACGACTTCTTGTATTCGCCGCCGTCGGGACCCAGCATGACGATCCCGGCCTTTGCCGCCGACGGCGGGGAGCCGGCAACCGAAGGGAGTCCGATATGCAGGACGACATCGAACTGATCTCGGAAGAGGAACTGCCGGAACTGGCCCTGATGATCGACGTGCCGAGCTGAGGCGGACCGACCGACACGCGGCGGATCGGCGATCGCCGGTCCGCCGCTCCCGCACCGGGATCACGGGAAGGCAGTCACGATGCGCGTGGAACCAGATGCCGGGCAAAGCGTGAGAGAACGCGCGGTGTTGGCGCGGATGACCCGCTCCGTCCTGGCCCGAGCCGACCTCGTGGCGACCCCTCACGAGGCGACCCACCCCGCCGTCGTCGAGACCGCCCACCTCGCCCAGCGCGTGCTGCACAAGGACCCACCGGACGCGCAGCGCCTCGCCGCCCTCGGCCGGCTGCTCGATCACGCCAGAGCCGACATCGCCGATCCACCCGCCGAACTCCCCTGGCCGGTGGACCTGGTCGCCCCGCGCGCACATCTGGACCGCAGCGTCGCCCGAGCCCTGAAGGCGATCCCGAAGCCGAAAGGACACGAAGACGGGGACGGCGCGGAACCCGCACGCACCTCGACCACGGTCGCCTGGCGGGCGCAGGACACCGAGACATGGCACGCGACGACCGTGCTCCTCGCCGCCGCCTGGCCCGAGGCGAACGCCGAACTCCGAGAAATCCTGGTCCAGATCGCCCTGTTGCACGGGGCGGCCATCGACGGATTCACCGACTTCTCGGTACACGGCGCGGTGTTCGTGCGCCGCGACCGCCTGGAGCCGGGCGCCGACGGCCTGCCGGGCCCGGTCCGCTTGGCCGAAGCGCTCGTGCACGAGGGAACGCACACCCGCTGCAACGCGGCGTCGGTCGCCGACGAGCCCTTCCTGCGTCCGGCCGAGGGCGACGGCCCGCTGGTGGCCACCCCGCTGCGCGCCGACCCGCGACCGCTCACCGGCCTGTTCCAGCAGGCGGTGGTGCTGGCCAGGAGCGTGCTGCTGTACCGACGCGTCCTGGACACCGGCACCGGCGTGGGCGGGAACGCGGGCACCGGTGCGGGCGGCACGCGCGCCACGGCCGCGATCCGGGCCCGCCTGGAGCAACTGGAGCGATCCGCGACCCAGGCCGCGGGCACCCTGGTCGAGCATCGGCACGCGCTGACCGATCACGGCCTCGCCGTGCTGGACCAGGTCGCCCCGGTCGTCGAGGCGACTCGGGTGCGTGGGTGATGCCCGGGTCGGCGTGGGATCCCCAGGTGTTCAGCCCCTACGACAGCGACCCGGACACGGTGTTCGCGCGGATCGCGGCGCGCTCGCCGCACTTCGACGCCGTCGACGCCTCCGGCGGCCGACCGATCCTGGTCGGCAGCGCGGCGGGGCACGACCGCGAGCGCGTCGCCGCGAGCGCGCGCGGCGAACTCCTGGAACGTGTCGGCAACATCCTGGCCGGCCGCGCCGCCGAAGCGGACGCGAGCATGATCGGGACGTACGCGGAACTGTGTCGCAAGGGTGTCCCGGCGCTCGACCCGGCCGGCGACGACCCGGCACCAGCGCGGCCGCCGCACTCCGCACCGACCGCCCGGGAGACCCGGCGACTCTGGGTCCGGGGACACCGGTTCGACAGCGGCGAGGAAACCTACCTGCCCGCCGATGCCGTCTTCCTCCACCACCGGCCGCCGACCGGCTGCGACCCGGGGCCGCGTGCGGGCTCGACCGGGGTCGCCTCGCATCCCGACCCGACGTCGGCCGCCGAACACGCCGCCTGGGAAGTGCTCGAACGCGACCTGGTGCGGCGTAGCTGGTACGGCCTCGACCCACCACCCGTGCGGCTCCTTCCGGCCGGACCGCCGGAGCCCCTGGCGAAGCTGCTGCCCGAACTCGGCGTGCTCGCCACCACCCTCGACCTCGCAGCCCCCGACGGCGCCCGCTGCGTGGTCGTCTGCCTGCACGCCCCCGACGGCACCCGCCAGTCCTTCGGCGCCCGCTGCGGCCCCGAGGCGGATCTGCCGACGCTGATCGAGAAGGCGGCCTACGAGGCCCTGATGGTGCGCTGGAGCATGGACACGGCGGTGGCCCGGGCCACCTGGGAACGGTGGCGGGGCGGCAGCCCTCCGGAAACGGCCGTGCAACACGCCCTGTGGGCCTATCACGTACAGGACAGCCTGAGTTCGTGGACCACGCGGTCGACGCGGCAGAACGTGCCGCCCTCCGAGGCGGGACCGTTCGAGGAGGGCACGGCACATCCACCGGGCTCGACGCCGTCCGTCGTGCCCTCCGGCCTCGACGCCCTGTCCGCGCACACGGGCCGCGAGATCGTCCTTGTGGACACCACCGCGGGCCCGGCCCACGCGCTCGGCGCGACGGTGATCCGGGTCGTCGCCCCCGGGGCCGCCGGGCTTCCCGCCGGGCCGGACGACGCGCACCGGCGCACAGCGACGACCCCACGCGGACCCCACCCCTTCGGTTGACCGACCGAGCGCAGCGACCGAAAGCGGACCCGGAACACCGCCCCGGCCCCGGATCGGATCGGCGGCCGGACCCACCCGAACGCCGAAGTGCCCCGGCAGCGGGGCCGTCACGCGTTGAGGAGCCAATGTGCCAAGGACCCACAACACCACGCGCCGAACCACATCCATACGCCCCGCCACGCCCGCCACCCCCCGCGAGTCACCCGCGCACCCGTACTATGCCGACGCTCACGCGGCCGACTACGACCGCTGGTTCGGCAAACCGGGAATCACCGACGCCACCGTGGACACCCTCGCCGCGCTCGCCGGCCCCGGCCCCGTGCTGGAACTGGGCGTAGGCACCGGCCGCATCGCACTGCCCCTGGCCGCACGCGGCATCCGCGTCCACGGCGTCGACGCCTCGGAGCCGATGATCCGCCGGCTGCGCGGCAAACCCGGCGGCGAGGACATCCCCATCACCGTCGGCGACTTCGCCACCGTCCCGGTCCCCGGCACCTTCTCGCTGATCTACCTCGCCGGCGGCACCTTCTTCGAACTCCCCGACGGCGCCGCCCGACAACGCTGCCTCACCGCCGCCGCGACCCACCTCGAACCGGGCGGCCTCCTCGTCTTCGACGCGCACCTCCCGGAAGCCCTGGCGGTCGCCGCAGCCTCCGGCATCCCCGAAGTCGTCGCCGAAACCGACGAACACCTCATCCTGTGCCACCGCCGGATCGACCCTGCCACCCAGACCTACCGATCCCACTACCTCATCCACGAAGCCGACCGCACCCGGCACCTGCGCATCTCGTTCCACTACGCGTCGCCCGGCGAACTCGACCTGACGGCCCGGCAATCCGGCCTGCGCCTCAAGCACCGCCGGGGCACCTGGTCCGGCGACCCCTTCACACAGGCCAGCACCTACCACGTCTCCGCCTACGAACGGGACACCGAGGAGACGCCGTGACGGAGCCCGGCACCGACCCCCGAAACACGAGCACAGGTCAACAAACCCAACCCTTCACCCCGAACCCGAACCCGAACCCGAACCGACCATCCATCGAACCCGGGCCACCCACCTGCCCGTTCCCGTTCCCGCACCAAGACGGCCTCGGCCCCATCCCCGAGTTCGCCGCGCTGCGCCGCGACAACCCCTGCGCCCGCATCCGACTGCCCAGCGGCGACCCCGCGTGGCTGGTCACCCGCTACGCGGACGTACGCACCGTCCTGGGCGACCCCCGCTTCAGCCGCACCCGCGCCACCCGCAGCCCGGGCCCCAGGATGGCCGCCGTCCCCACCCTGCCGGACTCGATCCTGGCCGCCGACCCGCCGGAGCACACCCGGCTGCGCAAACTCGTCGCCGCCGCCTTCACCGCCCGCCGCGCCGAGGCGATGCGCCACGACATCGCCGGCCTGGTCGCCGACCTCCTCGACGCCCTCACCGACCATGGCCCCCCGGCCGACCTCGTCCCACTCCTGTGCCGCCCCCTGCCTCTCGCCGTCATCTGCGACCTGCTCGGCACCCCACGCGAGCACGGCGACCGCCTCGACACCTGGTGCGACGCGCTGCGCAGCCTCACCGCGATACCCGACACCGCCGTCACCGACGCGGTCATCGAGATGACCGGCTACATGACCACCCTGATCGCGGCCAAACGCAACCACCCGGCCGACGACATGCTCAGCGCCCTGATCGCCGCACGCGACCACGAGGAGCGCCTCACCGAGGACGAACTGATCTCCTTCTGCGTCGTCCTCCTGGCCGGCGGCTACGGCACCACCGCCGACCGCCTGGCCGGCCTGATCCACCTCCTCCTCGACACCCCGACCCACTACCACCGGCTGCGCGACCGGCCGGAAATGGTGCCCACGGCCGTCGAGGAACTCCTGCGCTACGCCCAGACCAACGTCCAGGCCAACCTGCGCGTGGCCACCGAACCCATGACCCTCGCCGGCGTCCGCATCGCCGGAGGCGAAGCCGTGATGGCCGTCAACTCCGCGGCCAACCACGACGATTCCGTGTTCCCCGACCCCGAGGACCTGGACCTGACCCGAACTCCCAACCCCCACCTCGCCTTCGGCCACGGTGTCCACCACTGCGTCGGCGCCCAGTTGGCCAGGGCACAACTCCAGGAAGCCGTGACCGCCCTGCTCCACCGTTTCCCGACACTGCGTCAAGCCGGCCCACCCACCTGGAAATCCGGCCTCAAAACCAGAGCCCCCCGCACACTGCCGATCACCTGGTAGCCCGATGCCCGAGCCCAACGCCGAATCCAACGCCGAGCCCAACGCCGAATCCGACGCCGACCCCGACCCCGAGAGCAACGCCGAACAACCGCCACCGGCCCGCCCCCGCGTAGACCTCTCGCGATGCATCGCCTCCGGCATCTGCACCGCCACGGCCCCGAACCACTTCACGCGATCCCCGGATGGCAAAGCCCATCCCCACCCCGACGCGCCTCCGTGGAACACCGAAGCGCAAGACGCCGCATCACTTTGCCCCATGGAAGCGATCCACCTCCCGCCACGACCCGGATCGCATACCCCCGAATGAAAGGGCCGCGACCCGCGACATCCAGCCGGCGCGGTGCGTCGGTGGAACCGCCGTCCGATACCTCCGCCGTATACGGATCCGGCGGGTATCGGATCGGGTTCGTCGTAAGCCGGTGAACGACACCTTGCGCACGTCCGGGTGGCGGACGAGGTGCGCGCCGACCGTCTCGCCGGGACCGGTGATCACATGGAACGCATCGGCCGGGAGCCCGGCATCACGCAGGATCGCGGCCAACTCCAGCGCCGCGATGGGCGTCTTCTCGTCGACCTTGAGCACCACGCTGTTGCCGGCCGCGAGCGCCGGTGGCCTGCGACAGACGCAGCGGGAAACCGCACTCGCGGGCACCGATCCCGGTGAACTCCTCCATGCGCGCGCCGATCACGCCGATCACGCCGATCACCCGGTCCAGGACCGCCGTCCGAGCCGCTGCCGGCGCTGCCGGCGACCCGCCTGCGGCACGCACGGCGGAGGACGGCGCTGACGTCGACGCCCGGCGGGAGAGTTGTTGCCGCTTGGAGTCGCCACGCGCCATGGGTGCCCCGTTCGCCTGTGCTCGGGGTCGAGGAGTTGGGGGGGGGGGGGGGGGCCCCCCCCACACCCCCCCCCCCCGGGGGGGGGCCCGGGCGGCCCTGGATTCCAGGGGGCCGGCGTAGAGAACCCACAAGTCCCCCCGGTGGGGCGGGGCG